>CBDCVY010000001.1:0-9639 GCA_965223245.1 Nitrospinaceae bacterium
AACCCAGTTTCGTCATCAAACTCACGAGAAGTGTAGGTATAAGGATTTTTTATGGCTAACGAGGCGGAAATCAAACCTCCTGTATTGTCATATATATTTGTATTTCCAAAAGAATCGTATAAATATGATTGCTGAACGGTACCCGTGTCATCAACTAAATCAGCGATGCTGCCGAGACCGTCGGCGGTGTAAAAGTATTTATCAGCTCCACGTTCCATGCGCAATGGTTCGTCAATACCAGGACCGTGATCATAATGCGCGAGTTGGGTATTGGTTCCATCATATTCAAACAGAATATCTTCCCCGTCATAGACATAACGGGTGATGGTGCCATCGACATCTTTTTGAATGCGACGGCCCAGGGCATCGTATTTATATTCAATAGTTTTTGTTGCAGGTGAACCCACATCCGGTTTTTCTTCCACTTTGATCAATTGGTTTTGGATATCCCAGGTGAATTCGGTAAATGGGATTTCTCCAATTTCTTGTTTGGTTTTTAGGTTGCCATTCGCATCATAGATGTAGGTAAAAGTTTTGTCATTGGTTAATTGATTTAAATTATTGAATGTAGAATCAACAATCTCGCCATCGCGTTGTAAACGATTCCCTACCGGATCATAAATAAAGGTTTCAGGTGTTTCAGTTGTGAGCGGTCGGTCCGCAAAGTCCAATCGATTGAGCGCATCATAATCAAAATCGATTAAGGCTTTCACACCCGGCACGTTTGAGCGTACAATGTCCTTCATCAAGTCACGACTACCAACCTTATCGTAGTCATAACTGAAACTGGAAAGCACTGTAGGTGGCGCGCCTGGAATGAAATGCTCAATTTTTAAGAGTTGACCGATATCATCAGGATCATAAAGGGTGTCGAACTGATTCATTCTGGACAACAAGGTTCTCCTACCCAGTACATCAAACTCGAAATCAAACACCTGCCCATCATGGGTGGTCAGTTTTTTCAATCGATTGAGTTCATCGTACTCGTAATCAGTGGTATTAACTCCATCGTCCAATTCTTCACGGTTTCCATTTTTGTCATACTTATAGGTCAAAGTCACATCCGGTTGGTTTGGAGATCCAGAAGTTGAGGCAGTTTTCAGCCGATTGAGAAAATCGTATGTGAAAGTGAGTTGGCTATCCGAATCATCCGCAACGGTTAAATTACCCATGGCATCATAGTCAAAATCCGCTACATCCGGGGTGCCATTAGGATCTAAAATACGCTTTTTTAACTGGTTGGCGGCATCGTATTCAAACTCAATTTCCTGACCTTTTCGATCGGTTACTAATTTCAAGTTACCATCAGAATCATAATCAAAGCACTCGACTCCAGCGTCTCCACAAACAGGATTTGTATTAGTATTTGATGGATCGATTCGTAACTTGGTTCGATCTCTTTCATCATAAGTGAATCGGGTTTCGTTGCCTTTAGCATCTGTAACTGAATCAGTATTTCCATTTTTATCATAACCGAAGCAAGTTACGCCGGAAGTGCTACAATCCGGTTCTGGAGTGACTGTAATATTTGAAGGATCTATCGTTTTAGTACGCCGATTCATCGCATCGTAAAAGATCCGTGTGGATCGACCTTTCGCGTCAGTGATTTTTTCCACGTTTCCTTTGTTGTCGTATTCCAATTGCGTATCTTGCGGAACACCATCAACAGTCTGTGTGGTTTCCAATAAGTTACAAGTGGTAGCATCGTATTCAAGATCCAGACTGGTTTCCTCAGGTAGGCCAAATGCACTAGTCCGTTTAGTAACCTGGCCAGGGCAATTGGTATCGGTGTATTCCAGCTTTGTAATGGTTCCCAAAGCATCGGTAATTTCCTCTAAGTTTCCATTCGCATCGTAATCCATATCTGTGGGGTTGCCTTCAGGATCAAGAATAGAAGTTATATTGTTGAACTCCGGTTCATAAGTGAAGGTGGTTGTTACATCAAAAAATGTGGCTGAGGTTGCACTTGGTTTAACTGTCCTGGAAAGAAGGTTTCCCCGCGTATCATATTCAGTGATAACCACAGAATTGTTGGGTAAAGTGGTGCTGTTTAGATCACCGTTTACATTTGATTCCCCAGATGAATCTCTATCTAGGGGATCACTCCTTCCAATAGTTTGCCCAAATTCATTTAATGTAAACTCTGTGGACTGCGTATTTCCATCTGTAAACGTAGGTTTAATGTCTTCCAATAGAGTTGCCGGAGCAAGATTAGTCGGTACTCCTTCACCACTGGTGGGATCAACCAATCCAAACATGTCCTGCGGGTTAAGACTTACAGAGGTTGTATCCGGTCGATTGGCCCCCGTATTTCGTCCGGCAAAGTTGTAAGGATAAGTGGTCTCCTGTCCTTTTTTATCTTTTTGTGAGGTTAAATGGTGATCTGTATCATAACCAAATTCACGGAACTCATTGTCAGGATCAGTGATTTTGATTAGGTCACCATTTGCATCAATATCAAAATTTGTGACTCGATTTGCAGGGTCAGTGATTGTATCTAATTTGCCATTGGCATCATAAAGAAACGAAGTTGATAAATTATATGGATCAGTAATTGAGTCTAGTGTTCCATTAGGATTATAGGCAAAGGTAGTCATGTTATTGTTTCGGTCTTTAGTTTCGATATGTAAGCCATTTGCATCGAATTTAATTTCAGTCCCATCTTTCATGGTTCGCACAAAAGTCCCATCGGTGTTTTCCACAAGTACTGAAAATTCACCAGGTGGAGATTGGAAAGGACGCTCAGCGGTTGTACTTCCTAACAATGTCCCCACTTCATTTGGCCCACCCGCTACGGAATTAACAAAGGCAAAATCAAGCAAACCATCGTTATTAAAATCACCCACTGTTCCATCTCTAGGGGACATATTGGTTCGTTCAATTCCAACCGCAGGAAATAACTGACCTCGTCCATCTCCTCTTAATACAGATACGGAATTAGGAAAGCTAGAAGTAATTCCTAAGTCTAAAGTTCCATCCTGATCAAAGTCTTCAGAAAATATACTAGAAACGGTACTCCCTGAAAAAAAGGCGTCAGGTGAAAGAAATCCGCCTTGACTATCATTTCGAAAAACAGCTACTTTAAGTTCGCTTGCTGTTCCGACTGTAGCATCTTCCATTGCAAAGTCAGTGTATCCATCCAAATTAAAATCTCCTGCTACAATTTCGGCTGATACGGTTAAGGAACCATGGTCAATGTCTCTTACCAGAAATTTACCTAAACCATCTCCAAGTAATAATTTCAACTCTCCAGTGCCAGAAGTGACTACTACTAAATCTTGAAAGTTGTTTGTGTCGAATCGACCTTGGATAATTGAGACAATGGTATTGGTTACGGGGGTGATTTCAGATCCTGAAAAATTTCGTGCACCACCTCCAAACACCACTTCCAACTGGTTTTCCTGCCCCAAAATTAAATCTTGGTTTCCATCCTTATTGGCATCCATAATTTCTAAAGAAACAGCTGGAGTATTTAATTGAACATCAACTTGATTGGGAAACGCACCTGTACCATCCCCAAAGAAAATGGAGATAATATCCCCTGTATTTCCAACTCCCACGTTGTCGGGAGTGACATCATCATTTAAAATTCCTGCAAAATCCTGAAAACCGTCACCATCGATATCGGCTATTACTAAGGAAGAAAAGAACCCTGCTACACTAATATTGCTTGAATTAGAAAAGTTTCCTGCTCCATCTCCCAAAAGAATAAAAACATCCATACTCTCTGATCCACCAAATGCAACCAAGTCTAAATTCCCATCTCCATTTAAATCTCCTTTAGCAATCTCTTCTAATCTTTGACCTACATTAGAGCTAACAATGGAAGGTGCAAAATTGGATATTGTTCCATTAAATTCAGGTTCAAAAAGTATAGGCCTGCCGTCGCCTTCAAGCAATAGTGCCCTTTGATCTGGTTGGATCAGTAACCTTTGGACATTTTCCAAAGACCAACCCGCACCATAAGGACTATCAGAAAGATTGTTTACAATTGTTTCTCCATTAACAAAGTTTGAAATTATGGAAGATGAAAAATTTGAACTGTTTTTTAGTCGGTATGAGTACACCCCAGTAGTTAAACTACTTGCATCGGCCTGGATTGCCTGTCTTGAAGAATATATGCTGAATGTTGGCAAGGAAGGAACTTCATAAAAGGTTTCCCCCTGATCCACACCATTAAATTCAAGCCTTGAAGAAGTGCTTTCTTGAATTAATACATCTGTTACTAGATTGGAACCAATTATTGGTTTGGGGTTAGCATTTAAACTGTCATAAGTAAACCGTAAAGCTCGAGATTGGTTTCCGGATCTATAACTTACTAATGTATGATCCTCTCTCAAGCTACCGGATGTAATTACAGTTTCTGAACCAGTTGGACAAACATCCTCCTCATGCGGTTTTGAGGGACCACCTTTATTATTACTTGGAGAAGCAGTGGGCGCCGCTAAATGCCAGGTCGAAGACCGCACTCCTCCAAAAAAAGTCTCTTGTTTCATTCCATCAGTGCTTGTTTGTGTATAGCCCACAATTTGAAAAGTTCCTGAAATAGGATCTAATGACCATTGATTTGCCTGAGCATTTAAAGGAAGATTGTCAATATTAGGAAAATCCAGTTGAGCCGGTGGATTGAAGGAGATTCCCACTGGTTGAATGGTGAGTAACAAACCAGGATCCAGTTCCTCAGGTAATTCTGCAGGCGCAAAACCTCTGGGGACTTCTGAGATAGTAATTTGACCGGTAAAATCCGACCCGTCTTCATTTTTAGCAGAACCTATTGGGATAGTCATTGTTACACCATTATGAATATTGGTGTTAGTGACTACGGTAACTTGCGCGGGATCAACGGTAGTGGCACTTGTAGCATCGATACGAGGTAGATAGAATGGACGTGTAACTATATTTTGACCTTCTTCGATTGTAACTTTTTCACGAAAGCTAGCATAACTAGAGCCATCCGGTGCTGGACTTGCGTTTGAAGAATCGATTTCAAATACGGGTTCACCAACTTCAACCCCGCTTAAAGTGAAATCACCATTTATATCTGTTGTTGTGGTGAAACTGGTTCCCAGTAAAGAGACTTGCGCCCCAACAATAGGTGTATCAATTTGATTACTGGCATCATTAGCATCCAATACCCGTCCGCTAAAAGTATTCCCACCAGAAGGGAGGGTATAGGTGATCGAAAGTTTTGGGCGGGTGGAAAGTCCGGTAACTATTCTAGAATTAAAACGAACGCTGTCGGAGGTTCCTGCTGTTTTCACGGCGAACCCGTGGTTCGTTTTAGAGCCGTTAATCCAGCTTTGCACCAAGGCAACTCCTGCTGCATTTAGGGAAAAAGTTTTAATTCCGGTGGTTGCTGCAGAGAGAGTACCTAAGACAGTAGATCCCAGGTCATTAACAGTATCAAAACTGTTCCAGGTTTCGGAGGTCTCGTTCCAAGATGCCTCAACTTCCAGAAAATTATAAGTTCCAGCGGTTTCGTTAAAAACGTTAACGCTGATATCAACCGCCTGCACGGTGGCATTGCCCGGGATAGAACCAATGTCCCATGATATTAAAGAAATTTCTTCATCGTTGTTCCCTGAAGAACCATCTGCTTGTACATTTACAGACGTCCCAAAATTTGTAGTGGGATTAGTTTCGTCTAAATAAGTGTCTCGTGTTCCTGCGTAAGAAGAATCCGGGCTGACGCTGTCCTGAAAATCCACTGTGGTAGAACCACCGACGTTGTCGTAATTCACTATAAGTTTTGGTCGTGAACTGATGGTCCCGAATTCGCTGGAACGAGCAGCAATCCCATCGTTGGTGCCGTCAGTTTTTATGATGATGCCGTTATTGGGGACGGAGCCGTCTACCCAGTCCTGCACCAGGTCAATACCGGTGCTGTTTAAATTGATGGTGGTGATACCAAAACTTCCTGTAGCAACGGTTCCCAGTGCGGTACTGCCCGCAGACATGTCATTCCAGGCTACCGTGGCCTCGGACCAGGCTCCGGTTTGTTCAAACAGACTGTAAGTTCCGGAACTGCTGTTGGTGAAGTTAAAAACGATGGATGCCGAAGTGACGGTGGCCGTGGATGGTATTGTTCCAACGTCCCATTGAATCACAGAAGCGACTTCGCCGTATAGCGAGTTTACCGGGTCTTGGTTTACGCCATCGGCAAGGAGGTCAAGTTCGGTTCCATAATTCGTGGTAGGAGAAGTTTCGCGAAGGTAGCTGTCCTGTGTTCCGGAGTACCCGTTAGTCCCATTCTGAAATTCCGCAGTTGTGCTTCCGCCGGTGGTGTAGGTGATGGTCAGTTTAGGATGAATTGCCGTCCCGGTTTCATCACTGGAATGTAAAACCAAACCATTGTTTGTTCCTCCGGATCTAATGGCGAAACCGTTGTTGGGGGTTGTTCCTGAAATCCATTGGCTAATAAGAGTTAACGCGGCAGAATTAAGAGTGACATCTATCGAGCTTAGCGGGGGAGCAGTAATGGTAGCAAAAACGGTGGAGCCGATGTCTGCTGTGTTCAAGTCATTCCAAGTAAACATAAACTCATCCCACGCTCCGCTCATTTCTTTAATCTCGTAACTGCCCGTGGTGGTATCAAATACCTCAAAAGTGATTACTGCGGATTGGACGACAGCATTGCTGGGTATAGATGAGAGGTCCCATGAGATAAAGCCGATATCTTCTCCAGTATTTGAGCCGACATTATTCTCTCCATCAGCACGAATTCCGTTGTTTGTCCCAAAATTAACGGTAGGTTGAGTTTCAGCCACAAAAGTGTCTTTTGTCCCTGTGTAACCGTTCAACCCTTCCTGAAATTCCGCAACCACTGCGGCGGAGAGTGTAGGGGATACAAAGCTAAGTGTTAATATAAAAAGAAAAGTCCAGAGAACGGAAAGAAAGGAATTCGTTTTCATAAGGTCCACCGAGTGCGAGAAAAGAGCCGTTGAAATTATTGGCTAAAAGGCGAGACTTGGGAGTGAGCAATTACGAGCGATATACGGCCTTAGAGATCTCTCACCTCAAACCAGTTTGTGTTCGATTTATATTATTTTTAAATCCAAACTATTTTAGTGCTCCAAAAAATATTCTATATTCCAAACCTTGTCAAACGCTATTTAATAAGCCGTTGATAAATTTAGGGTTTTGAAAAACAATTATCGTCGAGCCGATATCATTTTGACTTCTTATCAACCTTCAGGTGTTTGGTTTATCAGGGAAAGAAATGCTCTTAGATGGGGAATAGGGTATTGGGGATGTATTTGGGGGAAGGATTGGTAAATGTGGCCCGGCCACTGGGAGCATTCATTTGCGATGGGTTTACTTACAAACGGTATCGTTAGAAAACATTTGTCCGCGTTTTCTTTCATTCTATCTAAAACCCCTGGAGGTAAAATCCCCCTTGTATATTGAAAGATAGTCGAAATTGTAGTAGTAGAACCTGTGGACTGTGTGGGAAACCTGAGGTTTTCCACACAATCCACAGGACCTATAATTCTGAGCGTGATAGACCGTTTCCCCCTGGGGTCTCGAAGCCCGTGGGTGAGCGTTGGTCGTCACGTTCTTATTCTGATGAACCCGAACAGTTGCCCCGGGCCTTTGAGCCCGCATCCACAAGGCTGGGAGACAGAACCATGAATCCATCTTCACATTTTATTGGTATCGACATTTCCAAAAACTTTCTCGATGTTGCCGATTCCCTTCGTCCGGAACCCTGGCAGGTGCCCCATGACGAATCGGGAATCGCCAGTCTGGTAGACAGTTTTTTATCAATACAACCCACTCTGATCGTGATGGAAGCCACGGGAGGCTTGGAGATTCCATTAGCGTCCACGCTGGTTGCCCATCAGTTGCCGGTGGCGGTGGTTAACCCGCGCCAGGTCCGCGATTTTGCAAAGGCCACCGGAACCCTGGCCAAGACCGATGCCATCGATGCCCGGGTGTTAGCCCGTTTTGCCGGTGCCGTTCGTCCCGAAGTTCGTAAGATTAAAGACGAGAACACTCTGGAACTTTCGGCTCTGGTCACACGAAGGCGGCAGTTGATCAGCATGCTGACCGCTGAAAAAACGCGACTGCGGCAAGCGCCGCAATGGATCCAAAAAGACATCAAGGACCATATCCGTTCCTTGCAGCAACGCTTAAAACGGATCGACAAAGAACTCTCCAAAACTATCAAGAAGAGTTCTGTTTGGCACGAAAACGATCAGATCATTCAAAGCGTTCCCGGAGCCGGACCCATTTTGTCTCTCAACCTGCTGGCGGCAGTTCCGGAAATCGGCTTTCTCAATCGACGTCAAATCGCGGCGCTCGTGGGCGTCGCCCCGCTCAACCGCGACAGCGGACGGTTTCGAGGCAGACGCTGCATCTGGGGAGGCCGCGCCAACGTCCGAGCCGCCCTCTATATGGCCGCCGTCTCCGCGATGCGATACAACCCCATCATCCGAGACTTTTATCAGCGGTTAATTGCAAGCGGAAAACCTTTTAAAGTGGCCATTACCGCCTGTATGCGAAAATTACTCACAATACTCAATACCATGATCAAAAATAAAACTCTATGGAACCCTAATCAGCATATTCACTCTTGACTTCTATCACAGTTGCTCACCCCCTTCACAAAGGGGGAATACATTGACTCCCGTTTTCTAATTTCTTTCTAAAGGTAAACTCAACTTGTTCAAAGACATTTACGATTCTGAATTCACAAGTACTCATCGAGAATTAAAGTTGCCCCTCACGGGCCAATGAGTCATCGAGAATAAATGTTGCCTGCGGCGGTACGCCGCTCATCGCAAATAAATCCTACCCCAGGCGGTTCGCCTGTCGTAAAAATACGGCAAAGGTTTCAGAGAATTACGGCACAAAAATCCCAATTCCCACGATTTGATTGGTCTTACCGTTTTTATAATCTATGTCTGGTAAAAAAATAATTAAGGCAACTTATTCACTATATTTAAATCGAGGGCACCATGAAATTGACGAAATCATTAATTACGACTTTGGCATTTACTTTTTTAATCTTAATTTCGGTTGGACGGGCATTTGGGGATGAAACTCCGCCTCCCAATCCTCTAGCCGGTTACACGATTCATGTAACGGCGCCACATATGTTGAACGGGGAAGTGTCCGGACCGCATCATCATTATTGTAAACCCATTAATGATGACATCATCCAGTGCGTCCTGTTTGACTCGACGGATCCCAATGCTCGTTTGACCGAGGTTGAGTATTTTGTTTCAAAAGATTTAGTGAGGAAAGTGATCCCGAAATGGTCTCACAAAAAGAATTGGCACGACCATGCGGAAGAGATTGCAACGGGTCGAGTGGCCATACTCAATCCCATGGATGCGGAGTCACAAAAGAAATTGGCGGAATATGTTGGCAAAACCGATGGAATTATATTTCACCTGTGGCCGGAGGGTGCCCCGATTCCGGACGGCCACGGTGGACATCGCCCAATCTGTAGGTCATTGGGAAGCAACCCATGGCAAAGTGGAGACCGCCAACTCTGCTAAGTAACCCATGTTTTCCTCCCCCAATACCCATTGGGTGATGGGGCTTAGCCCGCAGGCGATGGGTTAGTGTCAGGATGGAAATAAGAGACTTCTAAAAATTCAAAATTGCTACGAGCCAAGCCTGGTTTTTAAA
>CBDCVY010000002.1:0-19904 GCA_965223245.1 Nitrospinaceae bacterium
AGCGCTTTTCATGGCGGTGAACTTCCTGTGGCTCCCTCGGCCATTCAACCCAATTTGGAATACGTCCATACTCCCGATGGCAAAAAGGATCTCGAAGTTCCCCGCGCCTTGGATACCGATGAAATTCCCCAAGTCGTCAATGATTACAAAGTGGCCGCCCAAAGAGCCAAAGAAGCAGGGTTTGATGGAGTAGAGATTCACAGCGCCAACGGGTATTTGCTTGACGAGTTTCTGCAATCAAAAACGAATACCCGAACGGACCGTTACGGAGGAAGCCTTGAAAATCGGTTTCGGTTTCTTCAGGAAGTTATCACTGCGGTAACAGAAGTTTGGCCGGCCAACAGCATCGGTGTTCGTCTCAGTCCCAATGGAAATTATAATGACATGGGTTGTGAAGACTTTCGAGAGGCGTTTACCTTTTACGCCAGCCAGCTCGACAAAGTGGGCCTCGCTTATTTACACGTCGTCGATGGCCTGGCATTTGGTTTTCATGAACTGGGAGAACCGATGACGTTGAAGGAATTTCGCAATGTTTTTTCCGGTCCCATCATCGGGAATTGTGGATACACAAAAGAGACGGCGGAAGCAGCCATCCGGGAAGGAAACGCGGATTTGATTGCCTTTGGACGTCCCTTTATCAGCAACCCGGATCTGGTTGAGCGGTTCCGTAACGGCTGGCCCTTGGCGGCGGATGCTGAGGTTGGCGCCTGGTTTTCGTTTGAGAAAGAAGGGTATACTGATTTCGAATTTTACAATAGCGGATCTTAAAAAAATCAAGGTTTGGCTACAACTCAACCGTTCCTTTCCATATCAATAGATAGTTTCTTTTGAATCCATAGATCCGACCCCAACCCATCGCTATGTGAGAAGTGGTGAATTTAATTCACATTCATTAAATTAACGCTAAATTAAACTCACTTACCAATCAACCGATAAGCAAAGCATATCACTCGCTTTACTTATGCTCCATAACGTTTCTACATTTTGGGAGATTTCGCATGATTAGGTTGCCATGGATTTTTATGGTGCTCTTCGTATCGTCACTGTTGGCGAGCTGTAGCTCTATGTCCACCAGGGTCGCTCCTCCCCGGGAAATAATTATTCTAAATTCGAAAAAGGCCGACCTCGCAGATTCCGGATCCGTCCGAAAAAAAATCTATCGGCAGTATGAGCGGTGGAAGGGAACCAAATACCATATTGGAGGTCTTTCCAGAAAAGGTATCGACTGCTCTGGATTGGTTTATGTCACCTACCGTGAGCAGTTGGGCATACAACTTCCGCGAACCACAAAATTGCAGGTTAAAACCGGAAGAACGATCAAGCGCAGTGAGCTTCGCCCCGGTGACCTGGTTTTTTTTAAAACAGGAATCAAGGTTCGGCATGTGGGAATCTACATAGAAGACGAAAAGTTTTTTCATGCATCCACAAAGAAAGGTGTTACGATTTCCAAATTGAGTGACTATTACTGGAAAGACAGGTACTGGCACTCCCGAAGAATGGAGCGTTGATAGTAAGCGACAGGCCGGTTCTGAAACATTGCAAAAATGAAAATTTCACTTTTAGCGGATCATAGAGAGGCTTTACCCATTCTGACGGACTGGTACCGCTCCGAATGGGAACCGTACTATGGAGTGAATGGCCCCGGGAATGCACAGGCAGATCTGGAGTCTCGCTGCAATTATGAAAAGATTCCCATTGGCCTGGTGGCTATCGAAGATGACCAGGTGTGCGGAACAATCGCACTGGGTTGGGATGCCGCCACGAATCTTACACCCTCAATAATCGGTTTGTTGATAGGCCGCGCCCATCGAAGAAAAGGCATTGGCACCGCACTCATAAAATCAGCGGAAACGCTTGCGCGTCAACTTGGGCACAAACGTGTTTATATGAGCACAACCGTCCCGGGCGATCTCCTGGAACGCAGAGGGTGGCATAAGTTGAAGGAAGTCGTGTTTTTGAATGGTGAGCTTGGTTTAATTTATGCCCGCGACTTTTGACACTCTGCCTTTCTTAAGTCTACTTTGACCCAAAACCACACCCGCCCTGAAAACCAGTTGCCCATCTCACCTCTTAGCATTAAACTAACATAGACAGGAATCGATACAAATTCATTAAATAGGATTACACTTCTTTGTCAGACTTGATTTACAAATCTGTTTTAGGTATAAGTTGTTTCTTTTCGACCCAAAGCGTACGGTCATAAGAAAAGGTTGCTAAAATGGAAAACTCTACAAACAAAGACAAAGTGATGGATGTCACAACTAAAAAATGGATTTCGGGATTTTGGCGGCGGATTGGTGCATTCTTTATCGATTCGCTTATGTTAGGTGCTGTCGGTTTAGGGTTGGGCTTTTTTCTTGAGAAACAATTCGTACAATTGGGAGGCTGGGGACGATTTGTTGGTTTCTTTATTGCCCTTTTTTATTTTGGCCTCTTGAATAGCAAAATAGGTAACGGGCAAACCATCGGGAAAAAAATTCTCAACATCCGTGTCGTAAATAACGACAACCAAACCATCGACTTAATCCAGTCAATCGCAAGGTACAGCATTTTTGGAGTGCCCTACTTTTTGAATGGAGCGCACTTCACAACCGAAGCCATGAAATCATTTTGGGTGTACCCGATTTGCTTCATCATCTTTGGTGGTTTGCTTTCAGCAATATATCTCTATGTCTTTAACCGCGCAACGCGTCAGTCGTTGCACGACCTGGCAGTCGGCACCTATGTCGTCAATTCAAAGGTGGAAAAAACCAGTGTCGGACCAGTTTGGCGAACTCATTTAATAGTAGTGAGCATACTCTTTCTGGCCAGCGCAATAGCACCGGTATTCCTTTCTAAACTAATGCAAAAGGAACTCTTCAAGGACTTGATTGAGGCTCAAGAAATGCTAAGTGAGCAACCTGCGGTAAACTATGTGGCGGTTTCTTCCACTATAACGTCCCTTATCACAGACAGCGAGGATAAAAAAAACACAAAGTATTTCAGTGCAAGAGTCTTCATCGACAACGCATCCGTAACCGATACTGCGTTCGCCAAAAAACTGGCAACCATTCTAGCGACTAAAAACTCCAGGGCACCAAAAGTGGACTTTATTCAGATAATCCTCATCTATGGTTATGACATTGGGATCTCTTCATCTTGGATTTCTCGTTCCCACGATTTTCGCCCAGCAGATTTGATTCGAGAAAATTGATCAATTGCCTTGAACCGACTGCTGCTCCTGAGGTCAATTGTCCTGTTGATTCAGATGAGTTTGAAGACGTATAATGTTTTACCCGCCAGAAGCGCAATTCATTAAGGCTGATCTGGATAAATTTAACGGACCAACAACAGTTACCTGCGTAAAATAGGCTGCCCATGACCCAGGAACAAATTCTAATTTTTTCGATCCTTGCGGGGATTCTGGCTCTTTTTGTTTGGGGAAGAATCCGTTATGACATCGTTGCTTTTATGGGGCTCATTCTCGCCGTTCTGCTGAATTTAGTTCCTTCTCAAAACGCATTTTCAGGGTTTTCCCATCCCGCCACCATCACCGTTGCCGTGGTGCTTATTGTCAGCCGAGGGCTTTTAACCTCCGGGGCGGTCGACCTCATCTTAAACAAAATGATTATTCCGACCAAGCAGGTTTCGGCTCAAGTGGCATCGCTCTCCGGTATTGCCGCATTGCTTTCCATGGTGATGAATAACATCGCCGCGTTGGCGCTTTTAATGCCGGCGGGCATGGAATCCTCGGAAAAAGCCAAGCGGTCGCCTGCACTTATTTTAATGCCCATGTCGTTTGCCTCCATCCTGGGCGGACTGGTCACCTTGATCGGCACACCACCTAACATCATTATTGCCAATTACCGAACCGAGGTGAAAGGGGCTCCTTTTGGCATGTTCGATTTTAGCCCGGTGGGGGGTTTGGTCGCCGTTGCAGGAGTAGCCTTCGTAGCCTTTGCCGGGTGGCGAATGATTCCGAAAACCAGAAGAAAAAAAATCGTCCAAGAGGAACTGATCCGGATTGAAGGTTATATTTCCGAAGTTCGCATTACAGAAGAGTCCAAATTAATCGGGTTTCCCTTCAAGGAAGTGGACCTGCAGGCGGAAAAGTTTGATATCGAAATAGTAGGAATGATCCGCGGAAAGCGTCGTATTTTGGCATCACTGCGCCATCAGGAAATTCAGGTTGGAGATATTTTAATTGTCAAGGCGGCCGCCAAAGATCTGAATAAATTCCTTAAAGACAGCCAACTGGTTTTTGTCGAAGGGGTCAAGAAGAAAGCGTCTTTATTACACTCCGACTACATCACCTTTATGGAAGTGGTGGTGACGCCGCGCTCGAGAATGGAAGGCCAGACGTTTGCCTCCCTTCGACTGAAGCAACTTTACGGGGTGCACCTTCTCGGGGTGTCCCGGCAGGGGAAACCTGTTCAGAAACGTCTTTTGAAATTCCGGTTTCAGGGAGGCGATGTGCTTCTCCTGCAGGGCGTTTCGGAAAGCCTTTTTGAATTGGCCTCCACCTATGGCTGCCTCCCGCTGGCGAAACGGGGCCTGAATTTTGGAACCGCAAAAAAGGCCGGACTGGCCATCGGTATTTTTTTCCGTGGCTATTCTTTGCGCCACCCTGGGGTGGGTTTCGATTCCGATTGCCCTTTCGGTTGCGGCGATCCTGATGGTGTTTTTCAATATTGTACCGATTCGCGACATTTATGAAGGAGTGGACTGGCCCATCATCATTTTACTGGGGTCCATGATTCCCTTAGGGGGCGCCATGGAAACCACCGGCGGAACACAACTCATCGCCAAATCCATTGCGGGACTGGCAGGAAACCTGGATCCCGTATTGATACTTGCGGTGGTTATGATCGTGACGATGACCCTGTCGGACGTGATGAACAATGCGGCCACCGCAGTGGTGATGGCTCCCGTGTCCGTCAGCATTGCCGGACAGTTGGGATTAAACGTCGATGCCTTTCTCATGGCCGTGGCCGTGGGGGCCTCCTGTGCGTTTTTGACACCGATTGGTCATCAGAACAACGCCCTGATTTGGGGACCCGGCGGATACAAGTTCAGCGATTACTGGAGAATGGGATTGCCGTTGGAAATCTTAATCGTGTTCATTGCCGTCCCCGCAATCCTCTTCTTCTGGCCCCTCTGACTCACTCGCCGTGGCGGCAACTCACTGCCGTGAGGGGCAACTTTTATTTACGATGATCAGTGGTGAATGCAGAATCCGCAGAATATTTTCCAGCGTGACGCTGGACCCGGAATTGACTCTCGATGTTCGGTGTTGAGCGCAGAACCCGTAGAACCTTTTCCAAATTTGAGTTTGCCTTCAGAAGAAAACATAAAAATTTGAAACAAATGCGCTCCCCCTTTTTGAAGGGGGCTGGGGGGATTTTACCTTAGCGTGTCTTTAAAGGTTTTTTCCAACAATAACATAACACCTTCTATATTGTGCAATACATCATTGTTGTCAAACCGAATAACTTGAAGACCTAATGACTCTAGGTACTTTGTACGTTTTAAATCTTTAGAAGAAGATTCAGAACCATGGGTATCTCCATCAACTTCAATAACAAGTTTTTTCTGGTGACAATAAAAGTCGACAATATAGGGACCCAGGGGTTTTTGACGGTTAAAAACCATTTCTTTATAAAAAGGCATTTTCCGAAGTGTATTCCAAAACTTTTTTTCTGCCGGAGTTGAGTGGTTACGAAGATCTCGACTTTTTTCTACAGAATTCGGGTCGTAATTAATCTTTATTTTAGGTGGATGGGGTTTTTCCATGGTTACCATTTTATATGAAAACCAGGAAAAGGAAAAATCCCCCCAGCCCCCTTCAAAAAGGGGGAGCACATGAGTCTCCGCTTTCTTATTGGTTTCTAAAGGAGAAATGAAAATTGTGGAAGGATACAGTATCCACAGAAACTCATCGAGAATACATGCTGCATCCAACCGCTAGGTTGGGAAAGGGGAGCGCATGGGCATTCCCATCAGAGTTAACTTTGATTGTTCAAAAATTCCTGATTAACCAAAAACCCAGTGAAGAGACCCACTTTGAACTATGAAAACCACGTACCTGAAAATATTGGTTTTAATCGTTGCCGTTTCTGCTTGTGTGGCTTGCGTAACACAAGCCCAGGATCCGGGCCTGTTTCCTCCGGCGAAGAATGCACCCACCCGCTCCATTTATCTGGTGAACCAGGGCTGGCATGCCGGCATTATTGTGAAACGCGCGGATATCCCCGACGGCGTTTGGCCAGAGCACAAAGACTTACCGGATAGCGAGTACCTGGAGTTGGGCTGGGGAGACCGGGATTTTTACCAGGATTCGGAACCAAACTTTTGGGTCACCCTCAAAGCCGCCTTGTGGCCTACGGAGAGCGTCCTGCACATCGCCACTTTTAGCGGGTCTGTGACCAAATACTTTGCCCACCGCGAAATCATCAGGATCGAACTCTCTGAAGCAGGATTCGAAAAATTGTGCGGCTATTTTTCACAGAGTTATGCCAGGGACGATGCCGGTAAGCCCATTTCCCTCGGTCCCGGATTGTACGGAGTAAGTCGTTTTTATCTTTCGCAGGAGACCTATCACGGGTTTAAAACCTGTAACGTCTGGACCGCGCGGGCCCTCCGTTCCGCAGGGGTACCCATCGCATCCGCGTTAACAATCAAAGTGGAAAGCCTCATGTCCGAAGCCCGCACCCACGGCACCGTGATCCAATCCGAACCTGTGAGCAGGAAAGAAGAATAGAAAAAAATGGGCTTAATGAAACCCGCGCAACAAACAAAGAATTTAAATAATTTACACAAATAATGTATACTGTGAAAACTTGTTAGACAATAATGGAATTGAATTGAATGAAAAAGAATACAAAATCGAATTTTAAAAGGAAGGCTGTTCTTGAGCGCATCCAGCACCTGGAAGATGCTATTGCAAAAGGCCATGAGTATCTGGAAACCGGAAAACATGCCCATTGGCATGGTTTCAGACCTTTGTTTGTCGATAAAGTAAGAAATGGCGAAATTCTACCGCCCCACAAAGACTGGATAAAAAGCACGTTCCTTCCCTGGAAGGAAAAAGCATTAAAAATATATGAGAAAAAACTAGAAAGACTAAGCTAGGCTGGCCTGATCTCGTAATATCATTTGAAATTAAATTAAATTTTGAGTTAACGCCACCCCTTCCCGAATATAGACCTAAAAAAGAAAAACAACTATCCCTACCCATCCAAAATGCCCCACCGCTCCCGCAAAACCCTATAGAACAAACGGGCTTAACAAAACCAACGCTAAATTTCACATTTACTTTGTTGAAAAAAATATTGATTAATGGCACTGAGTAGTGCCATTCTTTCATTCAAATTAATAATTAAATTGTCGATCAGGTCTATTGCCTCGTCTTTTAATTTCTTAGCTTTGTCGCAGCTACCAAAATATATTTCATTATTAATGTAGTCCATATAAATATTTGAGACAATTGATCCTTTATTATAATAGATAATGTTATTAGCCATTTGGAGGGCTTTTGAAATAGCATTTCTAGCCTCTTTGATATTATGGACAGACCCGGGAACAAAAAGTACTCTCGCTTTATATCGTAGTGCTTCTATTTTAAGAATATCATTTTCGGCAATCTCACTAGCTCTAATCGAAAATTTTAATGATTTTTCGTTATTTCCCATATTCAAATGCTCGAAAGCTAAAACCATTAGCTCAGAATAACCTATATTTTCCCAGTACTCTTTAAGTATATTGTCAGCTTGATTCAGTAAAGCTACTTTCTCTCCATTAAAAATCATTCCTATTTGCTTTAGTTTTTGAAATTCTCCTTCTGATTGTAATTCAATTAATTTAGAGTTTAAGTCTGATATACGAGTAACAATTTTTCTTGCTTCCCCTAAAGCGGATTGCATTTTGTCGGAAGGTTTTAAAAAGAAATTGTCATAAACAGTATACCCTCCCGTAAACAAGGAAATAACTAAAGCCATCAATCCTCCCCATTTTCCTAATTTATTTAGGAGAGATTTTTTTTCTACTTCAAACTTTGCCTCCAGGGTTATAACTCTTTCGACATATTTGATTATTTCTTGTTCAATTGACTTTGATTTCTCCATATCGGATTTCTCCTTAAAAGATCATACCCGGATAAAAGGGAAAAATGGAAGTAGGTAAAGTAATTTTAAAATTCAAAAACAAGGAGATGTTTTTTACAAAAATAATCATCGGCCACGGGGAGAATTAAGACATGCTATTAAGTTTATGGCTCTTCGAGGGCCTGGGAAATGACTCCAGTCCCCTGGTGATCTGGAAATTTCCTGTTGAATGATATAAACATCATTGTCGCTTATCATACGGTTATAATAAATTGTTCTAATTCCCCAACAGTCAGCTTCTTGCTCTAAAAGCACGGGATATGTGGTCCCCATCCTAGCAATATGGGCTAATTTATGATGAGCACACTCATGGGCATACCAAAATAGCCTGGAAGCAGGGCTTAACCAATTCAAAACATTAGGGTTATAATAAATAACTGGTCTACCCCATTGGTCCAAGTTTGCTTTTGCTACATCATTTAGACTTGGAATGGATATTGACACAACAGGGATCCCTCTAAAATCAGTACACCCACCATATGTAATCATTTGCCCAAAGGCTGGCAAGTGTGAGAACAAAACAAAAATAATCAGAAAATTTAATTTAGAACAAAATTTTTTCATGAGAATTCTTCCCCCAAAAAAATTTTTAATTTTTGTCTATTTATAAAATCAAACAAAACCAATTTAAAGGATCAAGGCCATGATTCAGAGATTAAAAAATAATACGCACTATTATTGTTTTCTTTTACATACTACTGTGTCAACAAACCAATACTGCAAATCTGTTCCTATTGGAGCACGCGAATGGGCTTTAGCCTCCCAATTAATCCCTACCATAAAGCAGTAAGCAACAGCCATGTTATTTAAACATTTATCAAAAGTAGGCTTATCTTGTTGAGGTCCGCCGCAATGATTTTTTGCAGGGTCGGTTATATCAGGTTTTGAGACTATTGAGTTTGGCTTTAAGTCTGAAATTACGATTAGCTTGTTTTTCTTTTCAGCGGCTGCAAAAGTAGTGATTAATAAAATTCCAAATATTACTGCAATAAAACAAATCTTTTTCATAGATCCCTCCCGAAAATAAAATCTAATTAACAGGTCTCATTTCACAAATTACTTGTTAATAAAAACTATATCCATGATCTGATAGTTCCATTTTTATCAACCACTAGTTATTTGGAAAACCGAAAATAGCTCAACATTACTACCCAAATCCGAATATTTCAATATTTTATTTTAGGTTCACGACAAGTTTAAATTTTGAGTACTTAATAACTCAAATAATCTGAACAGATTGAGATATAATGGGCTTTCAAAAGGCTCAAAAGTGATTGACGTTGAAAAATTACAAACAAAATAACTTTAATATACCTAATATCCCTAGGCAGGCTATCAATTCCGAAATTTTATAGAAACTTATGGATTTGCAAATTAAATTTAGGATATTCAGGAAATGGAAGGGAAGTAGGTACTTATAGAATCTTTTTTCAAATAAAGAAAATTGTCAGATAAATTCATAGGAAATAAAATTGACTTTTATAGCAGCCCAAAAATAAACGCCCGTCTTGGCTAAATAAATTATTATCCTTTATCGATTTTAAGAGTATGTGTTAATTAAATACCTAGAAGTTTTTCCAAGCAATTCACGCAACTCAAAGAAAAGAACATTAACCATCCCAACCGGTCCACAATGCCCCACCTCTCCCGCAAAACCCTATAGAACAAACGGGCTTAATAAAGATAGTACAGTAGACAAACCATGCTATAATCCCATCATCAGATTCAACTAATCAGCCTGTTTTGGGTATAAGACATTTGCTATCGACCCAAAGTGAATATTTGTATAAAGAATAAAAATATGGATTTAAAAACAATTTTTTACTGGGGTGTCGGAATAGTTTTTTTGTGGTGGCTATTCGCAAGGAAAAAAAACGATACTGAAAATTTTTCGATTTCTTATTCAACTCCTAAAACTTTTGATACAGAAAAAGAGGTCAATAGAATTCGCCAACCGCAAAACTCATTAGCTATAGACAAACCTCAAAATTTTGAAATTAATGAGGAAATCGGAAAAGTCCTCGATGCACTCGAAAATAGCAATCAGAATATATTCCTGACAGGAAAAGCTGGGACCGGAAAATCAACTCTACTCAGTTATTTCCGTGCCACTTCCAAGAAAAATCCTGTCGTGGTAGCTCCAACCGGAGTGGCTGCTGTCAATGTACAAGGTCAAACCATACACAGTTTTTTTCGCTGGAATATCGATGTAACTCCGGAAAGAATAAAAAGGCTAAGTTACGAAAAAGCAAAAATCTTTAAAAATTTAAAAATGTTAATTATTGACGAAATTTCTATGGTCCGAGCAGACCTGTTTGAATGTATCGACAAGTTTCTAAGAAAAAATACTGGCAAACATAATCTGCCATTTGGAGGTGTGCAGATAGTTGCCATAGGAGATTTGTATCAGTTGCCTCCTGTTGTTAAAAATGAAGAACGCGCAATGTTTGAAAGGATGTATGCATCACCATATTTTTTTAGTGCCAAAGCCTATAATAAAGGCGCCTTCCAAAAGTTTGAACTTAATACAGTATACAGGCAAAAGGACTCCAATTTCATAGATGCATTAAATGCTATACGCGAAGGAGTTGCAAATGATAGTCATATTGAAATGATAAACCAAACAGTAATTCAAGATGAACCTGAGGATTTGGAAGATTATGTAAATCTTGTACCCACCAACAATATGGCAAAAGAAATTAATGATAACCGGATGCGCCGCCTGCCACCGAAATCGGTTGTTTACCAAGGAAAACTATTTGAAGATTTCAAAGAAGAAAACGCCCCAACAGATTTAAAGTTGGAACTGAAATCAGGCGCTCAAGTTATGTTATTAAATAATGACCGCAATAGAAAATGGGTTAATGGTGATGTGGTGAAGGTGCTCGAGACTAGATCAAATTCTGTACTGGTTGAATTTGATGATGACACTGTGCCATGATATAGAGTTTCATACATGGGAGACGGTTCGATTTATTTTTGACGAAAAAGAAAAGAAAATTATTCCTAAAAAGACAGGAGCATTTACACAAATTCCTCTTAAACCAGCTTGGGCAATAACTATACACAAAGCGCAAGGGAAGACTTTTGAAAAAGTATTTTTGGATTTAGGGGCTGGCGCTTTTGCAGAAGGGCAAACCTATGTTGCTCTCAGTCGATGCATTTCCCTTGAGGGCCTTATACTTGCATCGCCATTGGAACTTAATGATGTTTTTGTGAATGAACAAGTAAAAGAATTTATGTCATTTACTTATAGGCAAAATGAGGAAGAGTTTATACTCAATGCAATCAGAAGATTACGAACCGAAAATTACAAGGGAATTCATGTTGTCTACAGTGGATTCAATAAAGAATTTCGAGAGTACTTTAATGCAGATCCAGTGGAAGCAGTTAAAAAATTAGAAAGAAAAGGTGTGGTTGTAACTCGTCCTGTTAAAGGCGGTGTCATGCTTTACATCGCAGAAGAATATGAAAGGTAATGAAAAATACATTCATATAAATTGAATTATGCAGACTATTAAATTAAACAAGCAGATTTGGCAAATTAACACAAACATGGCATTGGGCTCTCCCGGCGGATTCGGTGAAGTTTTTCGAGGTAAAGGTCAAAGTGGTGAGGTAGCTATAAAACGACTAAAGGTGACAGCTTTAGGCCAAACGCTGACACCCACTTAAATAAAAAAAACCCCTCTCGGAAATTTTGCATCCCGTGGCGGGGAAGTTATTTAATTAAGAAAAAATCCATAAAGGTCCATCCTCATGTGGAACTGGTTTCGGAAATTTCGGCGGAGGAAAATACTGGCGGAGCCTTTCCCCGGCGAGTGGGAAACGTACATTCAAATGCCCTGCGTAACAAAAGCGTGTACGAGTGGGTAAATCGGTCAAGAAAATTAGTTGAGGATATTATGCAGCGATTGTATCCTCGGGTTCGTGATTTTCAAAGACAAATTTTTGATAGAGTTCCAAGTTGTCATTGAAAGCCTGTCGCGGCGTTCTGCCTTGACAATATTTTCCCTGATTGGTCCTTTCCTGGTTGAAGTAGCGCATAAATTCATCCAAGTCGGTTTGGATTTCCTCTAAGGTTTTATAAACTTTTCTTCGAAACGCAACTTTGTAAAACTCGTCCTGAATGATTTGATTCAGGCGTTCGGTGCATCCGTTGGTTTGCGGATGTCGGGCTTTGGTTTTAGTATGCTCGATGCCATTCAAATGCAAAAACAATTGGTAAGGGTGAGTCTCTTTTCTGCCGCAGTACTCGGTGCCGCGGTCTGTCAGTATCCGAAGTAACCCGATCCCCATCGAATCGTAAAACGGCAGCACTTTGTCGTTCAAAAAATCAGCGGCCGTCAAAGATGTTTTGTCCACATACACCTTGGCAAACCCGACATTGGAATGGGTATCGATCCCGGTTTGTTGGTAAATCCGACCGATCCCTTTGACACAGCCAATGTAACAGGTATCCTGACCGAGAAGAAATCCGGGATGCAGACTTTCGATTTCTCCATGAGCCTGCTTCTCTTGTTTCGCTGATTCCAACGCCTGGACTTGCGATTCCGTTAAAATGCCCTGATGCTCCGCCGCCCACTTCTCTAAACGTTTCAAACGAAGAGAAACGTTTTGCAATTGATGTCGCAGCCAAATGCTGCGCACCCCGCCGTCACTCAGTTGGATCCCCTGCTTCTTCAGTTCATTGGACACTCGTTTTTGCCCTTGCGTCGGATACTCCAAACTATAGTCTAATACTTTCTGCTCCACCTCCGGAGCGACGCGGTTTGCTGGGCGAGGAACCTTCCGCGACTTCTCCAGCAGTCCCTCCAAGCCCTCTTCCTCAAGCGCCGATTTGATGTCGTAATAATGCTGACGACTGACGCCCAATTTGCGGCAGGCTTCAGAAATATTCCCGAGGGTTTCACCTAACTCTAGTATATTCAGTTTTCTTTTGATAAGGTATTGTTCCTGAGTCATGGTTTTCTCCTTTATAGATTAAGATTTGTCAAACTTCATCTTAACCGAGTTACCATGACTCTTTTCAACCCCAAAAAGTCAAAATCTGTACACGCTTTTCGTTACTTGGGCAATTCAAAAAAGCCTTCCTTATTATCAGCACTTGAACGCTGAAGAACAAAAGCGGTTGCGGAGTCTCATCCAAATCTTCATTGCCGAGAAAGATTGGTTGGGATGCAACGGCCTGGAGTTGACCGATGAAATTCGCAGATCTCTCGCGCCGGAAACAGGAGTTCGATTATCCGACCACTCCACTTCTACTCACAAGAGTTCGAAAAAGTACGGTATTCCCTATTTCATGCGCTGAAAGAAATTCTTCTATTTAACTCTTGATAATAAAAGAAAATTTTATATAATCCGCCAATGCGAAAAGTAACTTCATACATTTTCTGCGCTTTTTTAATACTTCTTCTCTGGGCATCCGGAGCGGCTGCGTCTTCTTTGCATCACCATAAAGGCATGAGCTCTGCCCTGGAAATCCATTCTCCCTTTCATCAGCACAATAACAGCAGTTCCGCTCTGGAAAGTAAAAATGACCACCGGCGGTTTTGTCCATTACAACATCATCATAAGGGACTGCCCTGTCCGCATGAAAAAAGACACGAACCAGGAGAAGGGTTTGCCATCGGAACCGATTGTGGCGGAATGCCTTCCGGGTCCTTTCCTATCTCTGTAGATTTTTCCAAAAATCTCTTTTACGATTTAAACCTGTCTTTATTTGGCTGCAATGAAAATTCAGCCGATTGGGTTCTTTATACTTCAACCTATACATTCTCTCTTTCTCATCCAATCGATCATCCCCCGAAGTTTCTCTAGTTTTCTTCTCGTTTTTATTTCCAAAAATTCTATGGGTTCATTTTGTTTTCTGAAGTGGCCTGACTCCTATGAGTGCAGTCCATTACCCTTCTCCATTGCCATTCGAGGAGTATTGCTCTCATGTGTCGGCCACACCTGAAAGAAACGTGAAGCTGGAATTTTTGAAAAGATGGGTTGCCACGGCTGACAGCCCTGCAACTCATTTAATTCCCAAATAACATTTTCCTATTTACGAAATAGAAAGAAGAAAGGCTGGTTTCATGAAAACTATGGGGAGGGTATCAATCAAACTGATAGCGATCTGTGCTTTATTCAACCTTCTGATCGTCCAGGCTGCTTTTACGGAGGAAAAGGATAAACCGCAGAAATTAAAGGAAGTTCTTGTTCAGGCTCAAAAAGCCGAACTTAAAGAAACCAAAGGAACCGCCATTGGAACTTATGAGCAAAAGAAAGGAACACTCACGGTTCCCAGTAACTACGAAGCTGCAAAAATAATTGAGCGCACTGCGGGTGGCGCGGCAGTGGTAGACAGCAAGGTTTTTGAAAAAGATTTCAGTGTAAACTTTCAAGACACGTTGTCCTTTGTGCCCGGGGTGTTCGCGAGAAAACGATTTGCGGAAGAGGTGCGAATTTCCATCAGAGGTTCCGGCCTGGAACGGAACTTTCACCAAAAAGGACTCGCAACTTTCCAGGATGGTATTCCCTTTAATGCCGCCGACAGCAGTGGCGACTTTCAGGAAATCGATAACATAGCTATCCAGCGAATCGAGGTGTTCAAGGGAGGTAATGGACTGCAGTTTGGCGGAACTTCTCTGGGAGGGTCCATCAATATGATATCCAAGACGGCCCACAGCCAACCCGGCCATTTAGTTCGTTTTGAAGTGGGTTCCGATGACACAGTCCGGGCGGTCTTTCAAACCGGTCAGTTTTTCAATAAGTCCGATTTGTTTGTCAGTTTGTCCGGGTTAAAAAGTGACGAGTATCGGGATCATGCCGATCAGGAGAATGTGAAATTCAATTCAAACCTGGGCATTCGTCTTTCTCAATCCACGGAAACCCGGTTTTATGTATCGGCCAACTATATCAACCAGGAGTTGCCCGGAACGGTACCTCTTGCCCAGGCATTAAACTCTCCAAGGTCTGCAAGTACTAATCCTTTTAATAATGTAATTACGAGTGATCAACATCGGGATATCAACTCTCTTCGGCTTGCCAACAAAACCACGTTTGATCTGGGAGGAGGGCACCTTCTGGACGTTTCAGTCTATGCGGTAGCCAAAGACCTGTTTCATCCCATTTTACCTTTTGTTGGCGTGATTGATCAGCAAAGCATCAATTATGGCATCAATATACAAGGATCCGGAACGTACACCGTCGCAGGTTTTATGAATCAGTACCGGTTGGGGGTAACCACTCAATTGGGAAGAACGGATGCAAAAGTATTTGCCAACGTTGGAGGCCGGTCCGGCGCTTTGACCGGTGATACGGACCAGGATGCAAGAAATGTAGTTGTATTTGGTGAAAACCAGTTTTTCATTACCTCCAAATTGGCTCTGATCTTTGGGGCGCAGTTTTCCTGGTCGTATCGCAAGGTGGAGGATCAATTCACTACATTCGCAACCAACAGTCAATCCTTCACATCATTTAACCCGAGATTTGGTGTTCTGTACCAGCATTCAGATACCATCCAGTTTTTCACTAACATTACCAAAAGTTTCGAACCGCCGGATTTCAGCGATTTGACGCAAGGCGGCACGGCAGCGTTTATCCCTCTCAATGCGCAGGAAGCCTGGACGTTCGAAATCGGTACCCGCGGTCAACAGGGAATTTTTAATTGGGAACTGATTTTTTACCGGGCATGGGTTGAAGATGAAATATTAAAGTTTACCGTAGGCGCAGGGATCCCGGCTACAGGATTCAATGCTAACGATACCATTCATCAAGGCGTTGAGTTCGGATTTGGAGTTATTCTGGCTCAAAATCTGATAAGCGGCGGAGATGAATTGAGATGGAGAAATTCATACACCTACAGTGACTTCAATTTCGATGGGGATATGCAATTTGGGGACAACACCATTCCGGGAATTCCCCCTCATGTGTATCAGACTGAACTGCGCTATACCCATCGCGCTCACTGGTTTGTTGCAATAAACGCCGATTTCGTAAGTGAGGTAGATGTAGATTTTACGAACACATTTGCAGCACCGGGATATGGGATTATGGGATTTGCAGCAGGCTATGATGTGAACAAAAACGTAAGCCTTTTTGTTACCGGCCGCAATGTCTTTAACAAGGCTTATATCTCCAACTTTTCAACAGCAGTAACCGCAACCGCTGCTTCGGCGCTTTTTTATGCCGGTGATGGGTCGCGTTATTTTGGTGGCGTGACAGTTAGATTCTAACTGTATTTATACAAGTTGATGGTCATTGGAAGGTCATTATTACTCCAATGGCCATCAAGTTCAAAAAAGAAAGGAAACGAATCATGCGAATTTCTGGAAAAATTCACCTGGTTCTTGCTCTATTTGCTCTTTGCCTGTGCATTTCCTGTGCAGGTGGCATAAAAAAAACTTCGAGTCCCGTTTCTGAAGTAACAGGTGATCGAGCAGATCTGGAATCAAACCAACCTCTAGCCGTATGGGAATCCCAACCCCGTGTCGTGGGTCAAGGGAGTGGACTTCAACTTTTGTTGAAGGCATCGGAAGGAATGAGTTTCATTTACGCGGCAAGCAAGGAGAAAGGAGGACAGGACCTTTTGTACCTGAGTTCTCATAATATGGCGGACACGTTTTCCAAGTCGTATGCCATTAACCAGGTTCCCGGAGAAGTCAGCGCCCATGGGGAAAATAACCCCTTGTTGAAACCGGGAATGGGAATCGGAATGTATGCGCTCTGGGGTGGAAGCGGTAACCTCAAATTTGCGCGTTCCATGAATTTCGGCCACAGTTTTTCCGAACCGATCGTTGTGAATGATGAGGCGGGCCATGCGTATCATTCCTTCCAAACCATGGAAGTTGCACCGGATGGAACTATTTATGTGGCCTGGTTGGATGGAAGAGATAAGGAAACCAATCCACCGGGTACCGGGTCACTCTATATTTCGAAATCAGTAGATCAAGGTGCGACCTTCGGGAAAAACATAAAAGTTTCCGGAGCCATCTGTCCCTGTTGTCGTCCCGCTCTTGCTTTTGATGAAACCGGTCGAGTTTATATTTCCTGGCGTCACGTCTATGAAGGTCATAATCGAATCATTGTTGTGGCCACCTCCGAAGACAAGGGAGAAACCTGGTCCGAAAAAATCAAAGTCACCGAGCAGGGATGGAAAATAAACGGCTGCGCTCATTCAGGACCTTCAATGGCTTATGCCAATGGAAATTTGTTCGTTGTCTGGTATACAGGGGCAAATAACAAGGCCAGTTTGCAAGCGGCGATCTCGTCAGATTCGGGCAAGAGTTTTCGTAATTTAGGAGAAATTCAGGGAAACGTTTTGGATGCTAATCACCCGGCCATCGGAATGAATGGGAATGAAGCCTGGATTATATTTCAGGGACGCGATCCGAACCTGAAAGATGGTTGGGGTACCACTCGACCCTGGCTCACGAAAATTACGTCCTCCGGCGAAACCTACTCCCCACAGGTAATACCCTTTACCGGAGAAAGTGTGGCTTATCCACAGCTTTTTCTCGGAACCGGGAGCAGAATTTACGCTACATGGACAGAACTTACGAGTAACGGACATAAAGCGGTTCTCTGTCGAGGCCGATTGCAAAATAACTAACTATTTTGAATTAACAGTTGTCTGTTTTTAAATACGGGTAAACCGTAATCTGTTTTACACAGTTATAAAAAATTATGAAATATACAAAATCAGTAAAACTCTTGAAACTCACTAGAAATTTAAACCTTGCTGTATTTTTGGCATTAGCAATGTCGATGCCTTCTCATGCAAATAGCCAGGAAAGTGAAGCCATTCTACTTAAAGCGGCGCGTATTTTTGATGGAAAGAATTTTCGACAGGATACTTCCATATTGCTGAAAGATGGAAAAATCGCAAAAGTTTATTCTCCCGATTCAATAATACCCCCAAACGTAAAGGTTATGAATTTAGGGGATGCAACTATATTACCCGGCTTTATTGAATTGCACTCTCACCTCACTTTTCGAAATGTTTCCGGTGAGGTTGTCTTAAAACATGGGGTTACCACAGTTCGAGATTTAGGAGGCCCGGTTCACAAGCCCTACGGTGGCAAAGGAGCCTTGCGGGTGATCACATCCGGACCGATTATAACTGCAGCCAATGGATACCCCATCCCCAACATGGGAGCAAAAAATATTGCTATCCCCGTATCCACCAATGATGAGGCACGAAAAACTGTACGTGATCTTGTCAACGGAGGAGCTTCCATTATTAAAATCGCTTTAGAACCAGGAGGAACCAAAGGTGCACCTTGGTCTAATTCTCATGTTCATGGAAAAAGCAATCTGCACATTGAAGAGGGTCATGGAAAAAGTAATCCACATGGGGGAAAAGATGGAAGCTCACATAGCCCATCCAAACACAAACCTTCAAATCACAAGACTTCACATTTAAAACACAGCTGGCCACTATTACCAATACCTATTGTTAGGTCTATTGTGGATGAAGCGCATAAATTTAATCGCAAGGTAATCGCACACGTTTCAGAAGAAAAAGGAGTGCAGATAGCCATTGATTCAGGTGTCGATGAATGGGCACATGTACCCTGCAACGCAATCCCGGAATCACTTTTGAAAAAAGCGATATCAAAGAGTGTAAAAAATTATCAGCACTCTGGACACACTATCCAAATGCTCAGGAGTTGCACACAACGCCGCTAAATGGCACCAACTCGGTGGTGAACTTTTGTATGGCACTGAAATCGCCCACCCGGATATTCCCTGGGGAATAGATACACAGGAGCTGATGTACCTGATGCATATGGCCCATTTGGATTTGATCGACACATTGCGTTCTGCAACATCGAAGGCGGGACAGTATTTGGATATTCCGCTTCTGGGTACGCTGCAGGAGGAAGCTCCCGCAGACATTATTGCCGTTAGAGGTGATCCCACACACAACTTAAAGCTTCTTGAGTACCCTGACCTTGTTATTTCAGGAGGAATAATCGTGGTCAACAATTTTCAAAATCAACAGTAAATGGATGTTCGGTTACTGAAGGTTTTAAATGATTCCAAAATGGATCCCTTTAAGGACTTTTTTGTAAACACAATTCATTAGAATGAAAACAAGGATAAACGTTATTAAAATATCCACTTTTGGTAGAATGCAGCAATAACTTGAAACTCCTCTCGGAAATTTTGCATCCCGTTGCCGCGAAGTTATATAATTAAGAAAAACATCGATAAAGGTTCAATATTATGTGGAACTGGTTTCGGAAATTTCGGCGGAGGAAAATCCTGGCGGAGCCTTTCCCCGGCGAGTGGGAAACGTACATTCAAAAAAGCCTTCCATATTATCAGCACCTGAACGCTGAAGAACAAAAGCGGTTGCGGAGTCTCGTCCAAATCTTCATCGCCGAGAAAGATTGGGTGGGTTGCAACGGCCTGGAACTCACCGATGAAATTCGCGTCGTTATTGCCGCCCATGCCTGTTTGCTGATCCTTGCCTTGCCCAACGATTTTTACCGTAATGTAGAAACTATTTTAGTTTACCCGACCACTGTCGTTTCGCCCGAGAGTCCCACCAGTTTTTTTGATATTCCGACGTCCCCGGTGCGCGGTCCGTTTCCCATTCTCGGTGAAGCGCATCATCAGGGTCCGGTGATCCTGGTCTGGGATGCGATTAAAAAAGAAACGCGGCATCCCGAAGGCGGCCACAACGTGGTCTATCACGAATTCGCGCACAAACTGGACATGCTCGACGGCAGTGCCGACGGCACCCCTCCCCTGGCCACGGCTGAGGAG
>CBDCVY010000003.1:0-5030 GCA_965223245.1 Nitrospinaceae bacterium
CTAATAGAGTTGGTTTATGAAACCTTATCACATTTCCAACCTGTTTTCACCCTCCACAGGCCCCATATTGCCCCTGCCAAGGTGCTTACGCCATCCAGTGGTCATTGGAAAGTTCTTCGAGGCAGTTCCTTGATTAATAAGCCGTTATTTGTGCGAACCCCTAATCGCGGTAGGTTCGATCCTACGACTCGGCTCAACGCTAGCGGTTTCCGGTGCGTCCGGTAAGAGTTACCCTATGCTCTTTTACGTTTTTACCCTCACCGCCCCGTGAGACGGTCGAAATTATTTTTCGTTAGGGCGATGTTGATAAAGCCAGACCCGTTTTCATCCAGTTTTAGGAGCAATGTCCGCTTTTGGCCAATAGCGGACATTCATCCGCATGCAAACTGAACTTCCCCATAAGGATTTATTAATGGTAATCAGACAAAGACAGGGTTACTATTATCAAAAACCTGATGGCAAAAAGCTCCGCAGGATTATCGGTATCGGGGCAAAATTATTAAAGTTTGAATTTGTTAAAAAATGTTGAAATGAAACACAAGTCCTCCCAGGATCGAATTGTCTACTCCACCGAGCATGGCAAAATGTGTCCCGGCTGCAGCAATCCCGTGAAACAATGCAACTGTCGTAAGCAGACTGCGCCCCCCGGTGATGGCAACGTACGCGTCTCCCGTCAGACCAAGGGCAGGAAAGGCAAGTCCCGTCACGAGAAAGAAACTGACCTCCTAAAAAATCACAAAACTTACCTTCTATTCCAGTGATCCACTTCCCGACGTTAACTTTATTTTTCAAATAGGATATAATTTAAAACCAGTTATCAACGGTTCGCTATTGACCCGAAGTGGGCATTCCCATAAAGAGTAAAAAATGGTTTACCACCACCAGGAACAGGAAAAGGAGGACCGTTATTGATGAACGATATTGTTATATTTTTCAACCCTTTTGAAATTTCTGGCGATCCAGAAGAAGCCGACTCCGAACATTATCGCTTTCAAAAAGATGGCAAAAAGGTTATTGGTGTGGATACGGTTGAGTTGTGTTCTCTACCTGATATTTTATATGAGGAAAAAAGTAGACGGTTCGTTGGGCTTTCTTTTTTTATAAATCATGAATATAAGAATACTATTCAAAAACTAGTGAAAAATATCGCTAACCATAACTGTCGATATATTTCAATGTCAGATTCAAATAACACTCGATACAAAGGTTTTGGGGATAATGATCGGTTTGAAATTTACTGGAGTAACCCCGATGGTGAAGTGGTTTGCGAAATGGCATCGTTATTTGAAGGAGTTTGGCTATATGTTGAATCCGATATTAAGAAGAAAAATATAACGAAGCCTTATGGTTTCTGGCTGTCATTGGTTGATGATATTAAAGATACTCATAAATTAATTTAAAGTAAGATCTGCATTGTTGGTCTCACCTTCATTAATATATCGCTTAAATCTGTTGCTTTGAATCAATTAACTGGAGTTTCTACAACTCAACCCTCTTTATTAGCTGAGTGTCCGCTATTGGCCGATATGGTCTTTCACCGGGTTTATTAAATTTCGAACACTACCAAACAAACTTTTTGGTCTTTAAGTCTCCATCCGAGGAATTCATGGAAAAATCTAAAAACACCGTCAGAAAAAGAGCCAATGAAATTAAACCCTATCGCTGTAAAAACCTGATTGCAGTTCTCGAAAATCCAATGGATATTAAAAATATTGGAACCGTTATTAGAAACGTTAATGCTCTCGGAGTAGAAAAGACGTACATCGTAGATAGTCGGAAATCACTACGGGATGACTGGGAGAAAATGAAAAAACAAAAATCATTATTCAAAACTTCTGTCTCCGCAATTCAATGGAGCTTTGTTAAGAGATTTGATAGTACTAAACAATGTCTGGAGCATCTTGAAAAAAATCGATTTATCTCAATAGTGACTTCCCCTCACATTAAAGGAAAGAAAAATGTTGTCTTACACGAGGCGGACTACACACAACCCAAGATCGCAGTTTGGTTTGGCAATGAAGCTCGAGGGATCAGCAAATTAGCTGTAGATAACAGTGAGTTTTGTGTGTCCATCCCGATGTTTGGTATGATCGAGAGCTTAAACCTTGGAACTACCACTGGAATTGTGTTGTACGAAATCACGAAGCAAAGGCGCAAATACCAATTAAAGTACAAAAGAGCAAACAGAGGGCCTAACAAATCAAAAAAGACGAACGCACCAAAAAAACGTACTTCTTCTTGAAGCTTTAATGTCCGCGTTTGGCCGATAGGGGCATTCACCCGCTACATACTGAACTCCCCCATAAGGAATTATTATTGGAAATCTGTTGGAGACAAAGTTACTATTATCCAAAGATCATGAAAAAAACAAACCCAACAAGAATACGGAGATCCATGATCGCCCTCTTTTTAAAGAGGGACGGGGTGATTGACCGCCTGGGGCTTTGCTTTTTATAAAAAATTTAGAAAAGAAAAATCCCCCCAGCCCCCTTCATGAAAGGGGGAGCGCATCGATCTTCGTTTTAATATTTTTTATGTTTCGTTCAAAAATCCTAGTTACGCAAAGATCTCCTTATGGATGGCGCATCATATCGACGATGAAAACACCTGTATCGGAACAAAATTATTAAAGCTTGAACTGATTAAGAAATCCTGAGATGAAAAACAAACACTCCCAAGATGGAATTGTCTACTCCACCGAGCATGGTAAAATGTGTCCCGGCTGCAGCAATCCCGTGAAACAATGCACCTGTCGCAAACAGACATCGCCGCTCGGTGACGGGAACGTACGCGTTTCGCGTCAGACCAAGGGCAGAAAAGGCAAAGGCGTCACGTTGATTCAAGGACTCAATATGGATGCGGCGACTCTGGCCGCAACATGTAAGAAACTCAAAACGATGTTCGGTACCGGTGGGACGGTCAAAGACGGAGTCATCGAGATCCAGGGCGACCATATTGAACGCATACTGGATTATTTAAAAACGCAGGGCGTGAAGGCTAAACGGTCGGGCGGGTGAAGAGACCTTTGCATAACAGCCAATCATGAGAGAAACGCAAAAACTATTAAAAGGGAAATCGATGTGCTCCCCCTTTTTGAAGGGGGCTGGGGGGATTTTACCTTATTCTAAAAATCTCTGTAGGTGAATCCCCCCGACCCGCAGGTTAACACCTGCCGGTAAAATTCATTCTCGATAAATTTTTGAGAGGATTGTATCTTCAGAAACTTTTCGAATATTCTTGCTGCCTCCAATCGCCAGATTGGAAAGAGGGCAAACATCAACTTCCCCTTTTAAAAATTTTTTGTGTTTTGCTCCATAAACTTTCATTATGCAATGGTCTCGTGGGTAAAGCGGTGAGATTGCCTGTCCCAAACTTTTAACCCGTTCGACCTGCTCAATATTTGTCTACAAAATAACCGGTCCAAGAATTTTAGTTGCATTCGGTCGGAGTTTGTTTAAGGATAACCTGGTCCCCGAAAACCACTTATCAGAAGGAAAACGATTATGGAACGATTCTCAATCATGGTCCTGATTTTTATTGCATCCTTACCTATAACCACGTGGGCATCCGAGGCCGGTAAAACCAAAGTCACCGTGTGTGAATGCCTTAGCATGAGCAGGCAGGACCCGTTGGCATCGGCCTGCATGGAATTATCCAAAAGCCTCTCGGATGAAGCCTGGGATTCACAAAGTGACGAGTGTGAAGCGAAAGAGTTGCGAGTGCTTGCCACCAGCATTCAGGATTGCACTGCCTTCGTACAACCCTATGTCCACCCGTTTACCGGTGAAAAACTGGAACGGCGCATCACCGGAATGAAAAATGAGAAATGCCATTACGTGGTGAGCATGCCTAAGGGTGGAAAGATGGATTGCAACTTTCCGAAGGATAAACTCAAAGACATGGCAGAGTATTTCCGTAACAGTACCCGTTACAAAAATGCCCGTATAAAATCCTCGACTCGTTTTGTCGACGGCAAGCCGGTAACGACAAACAAATATTTTATCGAGGGCAAGGAAATAAGAAACCCGATGCAGGAAAGCCTGGACAACGGCGAGTGCATTGTTTCCGGTTACAAGAAATAAAGAACATCAGGCCCAGCGGTTACCGCCCCACCCGATTCGGCGGGAGCCCGCTTGAGTCTGCATATGGAAATCATGACGTCCGGGGAAATCCACATAGACTGCGGATTGAATCACCGGAACTGCAGCATACAAATTTGATTTCGGCACACGGGTGATGCATCAAAGGGATGTATGGGCGAACAGCTTGTACTGGTCTCAAAATGCCGCGCCACGGCCTCGTAGCATTGTTTTGAAGGCTTGTTGACTGCCTTGGAGGTCCCGCAGAAATTGTATGCCGCCACGCAATCCTGATCCTGTCGACATTCCAGGAATTCTTCAGGCGTGCGCGTGATGATTTTTTGGACGATAAGCGGAGGCATGGCTTTCACCGATCCATACCCGCACGCGGGCAGATGGGTCTTCATTGCAGTTTTGGGCTTGGAAGGTTTGGTTTTCGGAGCAGCTGGCGCCTTCTTCCTTGCGTGCAACACCTTCAGCATATCGGTCATTTTCTTTTCAACCGCAGGCTCATTGTTTTCCCGGGCCCACGCCTGTAATTCCTTGCAGGCTCGGATCGCCTTGGCATCCATCCCTTCTTCAAAATAAAAATGCGCCTGCCGCCACAGGTTTTTAGCGAGGGATGACGAAAGTTTGGGGGCGTCATCCGCCAGGGCTTGCGGACTTTCTCCAGCAAGGCTCATTAATATAACGACCAGAAACAACACAAAGTATTTTGAAATAGGTTTCATGCTTTAGGCTTCCTCTATTTATCTCGTTAACCTCTCTATAGTTTCAATATATTAACACTAAACACGCCCATTAATACCATGAAAAATATCCTGCTCAAAATTTTGTTGTAAACAATTTCTATTGTAGAGACTATGAACTTGTGAAACTACCTTTAGAGGATTACAGTATTATCCTCAACAACCTGCTAAGAAAATAGTTGCTTTTTGGAAAAAACAAACT
>CBDCVY010000004.1:0-13476 GCA_965223245.1 Nitrospinaceae bacterium
GACCCATTTATTACCTGACCTGGTTTCCGTTTAATGGTTTTCAGCATTCCTCAAAAGTTTCTAATCTGAAGCAAAAATCCCCTTTTCGGCTGCGAATAGTTTACCGTAGTAACCATTTTAGGTTATCCGCAATAGAATAAATTTTATATTTACTATTGGATATCGGTAATGCTTAAAAGCGAAAATCACAGGACCGGAGCCTCTATTTAATTGTTATATTCAGGCTATTTTCAATAATTTATAGGCCATGAAGGCAACATTCCTAATTTTACAAAAATAGGTAGTTCTGATATTAAATTATATTTTTATGTTTTTACCGAAAATTTTTCTTTATTAAATTTTTTCGGTGTGCTAGTGTTAGTGCATCCAGAAGACCCAGTAAGTATCGTGGAGGGACGAACTTATGAAAGAGGATTCTGTTACAAGAGCCTATTATCAAGGTATGGCTGATTACGAAGCCTCCTTATCCGAAACTAATTTTAGACCTGGTTCAGGTCGGAATTCCCCACCTAATATTAATACCCTCACTGATTTACAATCTGACTATACCCATCAACTCATCAGCGACTGGGACGCTGCTATAGCTGAATTCGACCAAAGCTTGCAATCCATGGAACAAGCTGTAGACGAATTTAATGCCGTTCATGATTCCTTGCAAACCCTTGAAAGCTCCGAACGCAATACTCAGCTTCAAGGGTATAAAGAATATTTACAAAGTCTATTGGCAACCAATAGTCAACTCACAAATGCTATCAAGGAGTTACTCGAAACAGAGTCCAACTAAAAATTGAGGGAGGGAGATATGTCTACAAACCGAGAATTAGAAGCCTATTATCAGGGCATGGCCGATTATGAAGCCTCTTTAACCGGGGAAGAATGTTCCGAAGAGGCAGGATCCGCTGAGGAAGAAGCGTATTACCAGGGCATGGCGGACTATGAAGCCGCTTTAGCGGACGAAGAGGAACAAGAAGGTGAGGAGGGCGAACTTTCTCCTGAGGAAGAAGCGTATTACCAGGGCATGGCGGACTATGAAGCCGCTTTAGCGGACGAAGAGAGCTCCGGTGAAGAGTCGTCTGCAGAAGAAGAAGCTTATTATCAGGGTATGGCCGATTATGAAGCATCCTTAACCGGGGATGAATGTTCCGAAGAGGCAGCATCCGCTGAAGAAGAAGCGTATTACCAAGGCATGGCGGACTATGAATTGTCCTTAACGGAAGAAGAACAAGAAGGTGAGTTTTCTCCCTTGGATCATCCAACTGATGTGACAGGTCCTATAATCCGCCCCATTACCAGGCCTCTGATTCGTCCTATCACACGACCGATCACCAGGCCTATAACTCGTCCTATTACACGACCAATCACCAGGCCTATAACTCGTCCTATCACACGACCGATCACCAGGCCCATAACTCGTCCTATTACTCGACCGATCACCAGGCCCATAACTCGTCCTATTACTCGACCGATCACCAGGCCCATAACTCGTCCTATCACACGACCGATCACCAGGCCCATAACTCGTCCTATCACACGACCGATCACCAGGCCCATAACTCGTCCTATCACACGACCGATCACCAGGCCCATAACTCGTCCTATTACTCGACCGATCACCAGGCCCATAACTCGTCCTATTACTCGACCGATCACCAGGCCCATAACTCGTCCTATTACTCGACCGATCACAAGACCCGTGACGCGTCCATTAACAAGACCGATTACAAGGCCCGTGATGCGGCCATTGACACGACCGCTTACGAGACCGGCTGGACCATTTTAAGGAGGAAATAAATCTTTAAAGCAAACAACTAAGAGATGGTTTTTTGAGAAGTGTGAATAGATCAGAGGATTAGAGAATGTGTTTCAGATAAAGAACCTTTCAGCCTGAACTCCTGAGATCATTTCTAAAGAAAGGTAACTTTCAACTCTTTACCCAAAAGTTCTCCGGACCCCAGCAGTGCGCTTGAGTCCGGAGATAGAGGGCAAAATATTTAAGAGTTGTTCGAGTTTTAGCGTTGGCAGTTTCTGAAGAGGAAACGGAATTCAAATTTTATAGGCAATTCTAATATGATATACCAATTCCGTTTTAGTTATTATGTTTCTGTTCAATATTATTTCAAGATCAAACTAAACCTAATATCTAGAAAATATTTAGGTCGGTAAGAATTGAGGGGAAATATGGATAAGAATAAAGTTTTATTAATTAATATGCCGTTTTCTACAACAAAATGGCCTGTAGTAGGCATTAGCATTTTAAAAGGTCGGCTTCTAGAGGAAGGCATTTCTTGTGATATAAAATATTTTAATTTTGATTTTGCGGAAATGATCGGAATCGATTTATATGAAGAAATCAGTCTGGTACCTCCACAATTAATTGGAGAAAGACTGTTTGCTCAGGATTATTTCGGTAGTCAACTGGCCGACCAGGAACAGTATAAAGCGCATCTGCGAAAGGTTTATACGGGACCTGAAAGCTACGTGGACAAGATTTTTGGAATTAATAAATTCATAAAACCCTTTTTAGACCGATGCATGGAAACCGTTTCATGGGAGTCTTATAAGATCATTGGCTTTACCAGTATGTTTGAACAAAACTTATCTTCAATTTCACTCGCAAGCCGAATCAAAAAACAATATCCGGATAAAACGATTGTATTTGGGGGTGCCAATTGCAGCGATGAAATGGGAGAAGAGTTACACCGCTCCTTTCCCTTCATTGATATAATTTGCAATGGTGAAGCCGATTTTAATTTTCCTGAGCTGGTGAAACGAATCCTAAACCAGGAATCCTATGAAGAAATACCGGGAGTTATTTATCGTTTCAATGGGGAGTCTATAATAAATCCCCCTGCCCCTATGGTTGATGATATGGATGCATTGCCTTGCCCCAATTATGATGATTATTTTTCTCAAATGGAAAAGTTTCCGTTTTTAAAGTGTGAGGAATTACATATGGAAACCTCACGAGGTTGTTGGTGGGGAGCAAAACACCATTGCACATTTTGTGGATTAAATGCGGAAACCATGGGATTTCGGGCCAAAAGCAAAGACAATGTGATTGAACAAATCAAACAACTGACTGAGAAGTATGCGAACAAATATAATATCGGACGCATTTCCATGGTCGATAATATTCTAGACATGAGTTATTTTAAGGAATTGATTCCGGAGCTTAAGAAAAAGGAGTTTAATACGGAGTTTTTTTATGAAGTGAAAGCCAACTTAAGTGAGCATCAAATCAAAATGATGAGCGAGGCCGGAATCACATCTGTTCAACCAGGAATTGAAAGTCTCAGTACCAACATTCTTAGTTTGATGAAAAAGGGCATCACCAGTTTGCAAAACATCCAGTTTCTAAAATATTGCAAACAATTTAATGTTTACCCTACATGGAATATTATTTTTGGATTTCCGGGAGAGAAGCAAGTAGATTATCACCAAACGGTGGATATGATTTATAAAATCACCCATCTGGTTCCCACTGAAGCAGTCATTCCACTTTCTATGCAAAGATTCAGTCCCTATTTTATGAACCCGGATCTCTATGGTATTACCAATTTAAGACCGGAAAAGGTTTATAGTTTAATTTATCCATTTAAAGAAGAACGAATTTCCAGATTAGCTTACTTTTTCGAGTATGAATGCGTTGATGATTTTAAACCTGTAAATAACAAAGATGAATTGATGGAAGCCGTCGACTTTTGGCGGGATTGTTATAATAATGGTGAAGGGCTTTACTCAATGGAAATGGATCCTGCAAACATTCTGATTGAAGACAGCCGAACGAATTCAAAGGTATCACAAATGATCTTGAATGATGAACAAAAAGCGGTGTATGAATACTGCAATACGGTTCGCAGCTTTACGGCAATTCTTCAATATATTCGTAAAAAGTTTCCTGAACATCCGATTCGACCTAGAGATTTAAGAGATTTCCTAAATGAAATGGTTGACTTGAATTTGATTGTTACAGAGGAGGATAAATATTTAAGCTTGGCCATCTCCGCAGAAGAACAATCTGAGTTTGCCTATAGTGAGGCTTATTAAAGTACCATGGGAGAAAAAAAATGAGTTCAAAAAAACGTTATTTAATTGGGTTCCAAGGCAGCTCCGTGATGCCGCAAAGTTTAACCGAAAATGTAGAAAGCTTTGTCACAGAAAATAAAGATATCAAATGTGTCCGCAAATTAAAGTCCGGACAATGCGTTCTTGAAATGACCGAGGAGCAAGCTCAACAACTGGCCCGGCAAAGAGGAGATATCATTATTGAGGAAGATCAAGAATTAGAAATGTTCTTACCGATGCCCGGCCTCTCTCCCTTAGTCTCTGCCGACGAAGAGCTCTCCCTCAAATTTAAAGTGGTGAATGAAAATAAAAAACCCATCAGTGACGTCACTATTTTCTGCGTGGGCAACCAGGTCACTTATAGAGGAAAGACCAATAAATCCGGTATTGCCACGGTTAGAGTGTTCGAATCGAATTTCAAGCATATCATTGCTTCTCCAAAAGCCACTTACTGGTCCCAGGTTCAGAACTCTGTGAAAGCCAAAAGCGACAAGGAAATCCAATTTAAACTTAAAGAAATCCCCGTGGCCGGTAATTACGATTGGGGCCATTTATTGTTGGGAGTGGACAAAGTAAGAGACAAGTTTACCGGTAAAGGTATTAAAGTGGCTGTGATTGATTCGGGCATTGGAGATCACGAAGATTTAAAAACTGAAGGTGGCTACAATACTTTGGACGGTGAGGACCCCAAAAAATGGAATCAGGATGACCATGGCCATGGAACCCATTGCGCGGGAGTTATCGCCTCTCAACAAAATTCTTTGGGGGTGATCGGTATGGCGCCTGAAGCTGAAATGTATTCACTGAAAGTGTTTCCCGGAGGTCGGTTCAGTGATCTCGTTGAAGCCATTGAATGGTGTATTGAAAATTATATCGATGTGATCAGCATGAGCCTGGGAAGCCGTGCCCCCTCAATTCAAATTGAAAATTCTTTGTTGGAAGCCAATGCCCGGGGAATTACCTGTGTCGCCGCCGCGGGGAACGACAGAGGCAAACCCGTATCGTACCCCGCAAAATATGATCATGTCATTGCCGTTGCCGCCATGGGACAAGTGGGGACTTTCCCGGAAGACAGTGGTCACCAATTAAAAGTCGGAAACCAGTTTAGTCCTGATGGGAAACTATTTTCAGCAAACTTCACCAACATAGGACCTGAAATTGATGTGTGCGCTCCCGGAGTCGCCATCCTCTCTTCGGTGCCGAGTGGCTATGCTGCTTGGGATGGAACTTCCATGGCGTGCCCCATTGTCTCGGGCTTGGTCGCATTGATTTTAGAAGCGTACCCGGAAATCCGAACGGGAGATAATTATCAACCGTATTATGCCAGTGAAATTCTCAAGAGTACCGCGACGAATTTAGGGTTGCCCAAACATCGGCAGGGCGCAGGGTTACCCAATGCCGAGTTGGCCCTGGAAAGTGCCATGCAACGTCTGAGTTATGAAGAAAACATCCTAAAAGAAAACCGCCAGCGGTTGGAGGCTATGCTGCAAATTGCAAATGAAAACGCTAAGAATATTGAAAGTGCCTTAGCCAAATTGCCTTGAGATCGTAAAAACCGGAAGACCCTAAGCGACGCCAGTTTACTTTTCGGACACTTATTTTTTTGTATCGTTTTCCAATACCAACCGATATTTGGCGTTGCCCTGGCGGAGGGGCTCCATAGCGTCGTTGACTTTGCTCAGGGGAAACTCTTCAGTGACGGGTTGGATGTTGTGCCGCGCCGAAAGCCTACCCACTTGGCAGGCGACTGGCAAAATAAAAGTGACACCTGGAATTTTTCAGCGGCACCCGAACGAAAGTTAACCAAACGCTATGCCACCGGCGAGGAAAAAATCGAACCCTATGACATCTATCCCGACGGCACCGGGCGCTGGTTTTTGGTGGGCGTGAACCCAAAAGATGGAGCTTACTGGATAGAACTCGGCAAGGAGGGAACACTCTCTGTGGCCCATCCCGCGAAAACATTTAAACCTTTCTCAACCATGACCCGTCTTCCATCTAACAAGTGTTACGGTTCTTAAATTCCTTCGTTAGAAACCAATCAGCCAATAGAAATGGTTAGGTTTACTCAATAGGATTTATTTCATTTGTGGAGCAAGCCGGAATAGTTTTACTTTGTCTTCAGTTTTTGCAGATTGGGAATATTTTCTCAAGTAGTTATAGACATCTTTATTTTGACGACAATTTGATGAATAGGTCCACTCAATACAATGACGACATGCTTCGTCATAATGCAAATAATTTGTAATTAACCTGTGAAGCGCCTCAGTATTACCGGTTGCTGAAAACCAAGCCCAGGTTGCGTCTACTTCATAGGGTTCAACTATAGTTGGATTTATTGCCTCAGAAAATTTTTCAAGGGCAGCTTTTTCAGTGAATGTCCCATCCTTACATTTGAAAAGGTAAGGCTTCATTTTTTCCAGAACAACCTTTTTTAGTTCCACCCCAATCTCTCCATAGAACCGTTCGCAATCAAAATAGGATTCACGGCTAACAGGCACTAAGCTTAACAAAACTTCACCTATATAAAGTGATTTGGGCCTAGTCAAAACGCCTATTTGCACCATTGCAATGAGTAGATCTGTAATTTTTTCATCATCCATTTTATAAATAGCCTGCGCCTGATCAAGAAGATGGATTTTAGAATTTGGATTCGGTTGGGTAGCGCACCCGGAAATCAATATGAATAAAACTAAGAATATATGTATCATTTTGGAAAAAATATAATTATTAAACACAGGATTATCAAATTATCGGGTCTATATAATAACATTAATTAGATAAGGGTAAAATCCCCCCAGCCCGGCCCCCGGCCGGCGGGAACATTCTTTTGCGATGATTTAATTTCGATGCTATATCTTCACAAAGTTTTCGAGGATTAAAGTTGCCCCCAATCGCTAGATTGGAAAGGGGGAGCACATCGTTCTTTCTCTCCACAATTTCTTCTGAAGAAAAACTCAAGGATTGAAAATTTTTTATGGGTTCTGCACTAACCGCCGATCATCGAAAATCATTTTTGCTTGCGGGCGCTGGCCCGCTGCCTCCACGGCGAGTGGCCCGCTACTCCACAAACGGACCGCCCATGAGGAAGTTGCCGATGGCAAACTCTTGCTTATGCGATTGTAATGGATGAAACTCGCCGGCGAGTAAATCGCGGTAGAGCCGTTCCAGTCCCACTTTCTTAAAATAGGAATAACCGCCCAAAGCTTCCATCGCCAACTGTGCGCTTTGTCTTCCGTGTGAGGAGATGATCGATTTCCCTTGAATGGCCTTGCTGGCGCTCGTGGTATCGGGATTGATGTCAAAATTGTTCACGCGGCGGACCATATCCTCGATGGCCCATTTGGTGATTTGGTAATGGTTGTTCATTTTGCCAATGCAAGCCACAGAGATAGAATCCTTTTTAGGACGCTTGGCAAATAAGTCCACCGTTTTGTCATGAATGGCTTCCACCACCCCGGCGTATGGCGACATAAAAATAGGAAAGGCTAATGTGCTCACCACGTCCCACACCGGATGCCACTTCCCGCGCTCGCGAATGAGACCCACTTTTTCTTTGGGGACAAACACATTTTTGAAATCGATGGAATTCGATCCGGTGCCGCGCATGCCCATCGCATCCCAGTCGTTTAAAATCTCAACGCCTTCTGCACACAGTGGAGTGGAAAAATGCAGTACGTGTTCGCTTTCTCCATCATCATAAGCACAACTCATAACGGCAACATTCCCCAGAGGCGCACCACTGCAAAACGCTTTGCGGCAGGTGATGCGATAACCCCCGTCTACTTTCTCCGCCGAGCCGTTAGACGAAACCCAATCGCCGCCGCCGGTGCTCACCAAAATCCAATCATTTGCCACAACGGCTTTTAATGTGTTGGTGGAAGCCCCGTCGCCTTTCAGGTGTTTCAAGGTCAGGACCGCGATTAAATGTTGATGCATGGAAAGAGTTAAAGCAGTTGAGGGGCAAAACTTTGCGAGATCTTTTAAAAACACGCAAAGGTCACCATAGGAAACGCCGCCTCCGCCCAGGTCGGCCGGAATGAGCGCCTTGTAAACTCCCGCCTCCTGCAGTTTAAGAAAATTTTCTTCGGCAAATTTGTTTTCCTGATCCAGCACCGGCGCGTTCTTCTCAAACTCCGGTCCATACTGATTCAGTACACTTTGTAAGTCCATACAACTCTCCCCTCATTTTAAAAGTCATATAGTAAATGGTAGAACTCCAATGGCTGGTCATTCACTGGCCGAATTCTAGCACACTTCTCTGAAAATTCACCGGCATTCAGATAATTGGCAAAGACCCCCATTATGAGGTGACCGGTCGGCACGGCTTACACCCTATTTTCTATGAGATTCACTAATTTTTTAGAGTCTTTCTAACTTAATATTGTAGGTTTTAGATTCACGAATCCTGTATAATGGAATAGTTTTTTTTTAAGAGAACACACACCTCTTTTTGTTCGTTTGGCTCTAGGGTTCCGCTTGCACCGGACCTTAATCTGGAATATTTATGAATTTCAATTCTTATGACCCAGGAGATTTTTTCGATGAATTTTTTGAATCTCCGGGAAAACCTTATCCCTGGGTGCTTCCCCTGGTGGAGCGCATCAACGATCTGCCCGTTAAAGGATTAATCAATCGACAAACCACTGCAGAGTCAGCTCTCATGCAATTGGGCAGTACCTTTAACGTGTACGCGGACTCCCAAGGAGTCGAGAAAATTTTTCCGTTCGATATTATCCCGCGCATCATTGACGGAGCCACCTGGGATAAGTTGTTGCCCGGACTGAAACAACGGGTGTATGCCCTCAACCAATTCGTGAACGATATTTATCACGAGCAAAAAATCATCAAAGACAAAGTCATCCCTAAGGAAATTGTTTTGTCCTGCAAAGGCTACCTCCCCGAATGCGTGGGCCTCAACCCGCCGAAGGGAATCTGGTGTCACATCAGCGGCATCGATCTCATTCGCGATCGCCAGGGTCAGTTTATGGTGCTGGAAGACAACCTGCGTTGTCCTTCGGGGGTCTCCTATGTGCTCGGCAACCGGCAAATTCAAAAACAGACGTTTCCCAAAGTATTCGAATCGCTACAAATTCAACCGGTGGAGGATTATACCAGCCGGTTGCTGGACCTTTTATATTTTCTTTCTTCAGACATCTCTACCCATCCCAGTTCGGTGGTGCTCACTCCGGGAATTTACAATTCCGCTTATTTTGAGCATTCCTTTCTGGCGCAAAGCATGGGCGAAGAACTGGTGGAAGGCAGAGACCTTGTCGTGAAAGACAAGTTTGTTTATATGCAAACCACCAAAGGACTCGTTAAGGTGGATACGATTTACCGCCGTGTGGACGATGAGTTTATCGACCCCGAAGTGTTTAACTCTGATTCCTTACTGGGCGTGCCCGGATTGATGGAGGTTTACAAAGAAGGCCGCGTGGCTCTGGTGAATGCCCCGGGGTTGGGCGTGGCCGATGACAAACTCGTCTATTCTTATGTTCCGGACATCATCAAGTATTACATGGGAGAAGACCCCATCATCCCCAACGTTCCCACTTACCGCTGCGTGATTGAAAGCGAACGTCAACATGTGCTGGAAAACCTTGACCGGTTGGTGGTCAAGGCGGTGGCGGAATCGGGCGGATACGGAATGCTCATGGGTCCGAGTTCTACTCAAGAAGAGCAAGACGAGTTTGTTGAAAAAATTAAATCCAATCCGAGAGGTTATATTGCACAACCGGTCATTTCGCTTTCCCGCGCGCCGGTGATTGTGGACGACCACTTTGAACCGCGGCATGTCGACTTCCGACCTTTCATACTTTACGGGGAAGAAATTCAGGTGATCCCCGGCGGCCTGACGCGGGTGGCTTTGAAAAAAGGATCGCTGATTGTGAATTCTTCTCAGGGCGGCGGCAGTAAAGATACGTGGGTATTGTATAAATGAAAAATTTCGCAGGAGTCTTATTTTAAATGCTGTGTCGTGTGGCAAACTCTTTATTCTGGATGAGCTCTTATTTAGAGCGGGCGGAAAACGCGGCTCGGTTCATCGATGTCAACCTTTCCATGCTTCTGGATTTGCCGCGGGAGTCTCAGTTTGGAAACCCATGGGAACCGCTGGTCAACATCACCGGAGACGAAGCCCTGTTCAATGAAAAATATGAGGTGGCGAACGCCGAGAACGTGATTCACTTTCACACGTTCGATGGAGACTACCCGAATTCCATTCTGTCCTGCCTGATCGCGGCCCGGGAAAACGCGCGGTCCATTCGCGAGATCATTTCCTCGGAAATGTGGGAGCAAATTAATAAACTTTACCTGATGGTTCGCAAGGCGGCAGAAACGAGTAATCGCGGGTTTGAAGACAGCCCGCACTTTTTTAAACAGATCAAAATGGATTGTCATTTGTTCGCCGGCGTCACCAACGCCACCATGAACCACGGCGAAGAATGGGACTTCGTGCAATTAGGACGTTACCTGGAACGGGCCGATAAAACCTCGCGTATCCTGGACGTAAAGTATTTTTTGTTACTGCCGCGGGTGGACCTGGTCGGTTCGGCGCTCGATAAAATTCAGTGGGCCGCGCTTTTGAAATCCATTAGCGGCCTGGAAGCTTATCGCAAAAAATATCGTCAAATTGCCCCCAGCGACGTAGTGGAATTTTTAATGCTGGATGCGCAGTTTCCCCGATCCATACTGCATTGTATTGCCATGGCGTATCGTTCGCTTTATTCTGTAGTGGCACATTCCGGAGGTCCGCAGCAAAATCTGCCGGAACGCCGACTTGGAAAACTGCGCGCGAAACTTAATTATTCTGTAGTCGAAGAAATCATATCAACCGGTTTACATGAGTACATTGATGAAATTCAGGAAGATTTGAATTCCGTCCTCGATGCCATTCACGAAACCTATTTCGTTCCAAAACTATACATATCTAAATAGATATTTTCGGAGAGTGCTCTCATGACATTTTGTATTGCCATTAAAGTAGAAGGCGGCCTGGTTGCCCTTTCTGACAGCCGCTTAACTACGGGATCGGAAGTTGCTACCGCCCGTAAGGTTTCCCTGCACCAACAGGGGCAGCACCAGTTATTTTTGATGACCTCCGGGCTGCGCTCCGTTCGGGATAAAGCCGTGACCTATTTTGAGGAACACCCTCACGATTCCGAGCCGCATCTGAAAAAACTTACAAGGCCGTGAACCACCTGTCGGAACAACTCCGCAAAGTGGCGCGCGAAGACAAAGACGCCCTTCGGGAAAGCGGGATGGTGTTCGATTTGAACTCCATTGTCGGAGGACAACTGGAAGAAGATGAAGAACACAAGCTCTATCTGTTGTATCCGCAGGCCAACTGGGTGGAAGTCACGCCGGAAACGCCGTATCAGATCATCGGCGAATCCGGTTACGGCAAACCGCTGCTCGACCTGGTGCTGAACTACGATTCCAGTATGGTGATGGCCGTCAAGTCGGCGTTCCTCGCGTTCGACGCCACGCGCCGCTGCTCCAGCAACGTCGACTTTCCCATCAATGTCGTGTTTTATCGAAAAGATTCCAATCATATGGTTCTGCATGAATACGAAAAAGAAGATTTGTTGAACGTGTCCGAATGGTGGCAGAGTCGCGTGCGCCACTCTCTCGATGAACTCCCTTCCGACTGGATCGACGACATTTTCGGGAAGTCTTAAGCGGCGCAGCCGCCGCAACCGGGCCACGCCCGGAGGGACTCACTCGCCGTGAGAGGCAGAATAGATTTGCGATGAGTCACTAGCCGTGAGGGCGGCATTTATATTCGATGAGTGAGTATGAATACCGAATCCGCAGAACCTTTTCCCAGCGTGACGCTGGACTCAGAATAGATTCGCGATGAGTTTTTGTTTTTGCCGGATCGTTAAAAAACTTTTCAAGCCGATTTTCCTTCAGAGTATAATTTTGAATGGAGACCCATGCGCTCCCCCTTTATGAAGGGGACCTTTACATAACATATGAACTCTATACAAAACAAAAGAATTTTAAATTGAAAACCCATGTTTGCCCTCTTTTAAAGAGGGTCAGGGTGATTGACAATCAGGGGGTTTAGCGTTGAATGGAAGAAGACGTATAGAAAAGTTTCTGAGCATTCGGTTTACAAGACAACACATTGCAAATGAAATATTGGCAGCGGGGCCACCCCGCGGGCTGGGGTGATTCACCTTCAGGGGTTTCCGGCCCACGGCCGGAGGGAATATTAATTTTCGATGATCGGCTGCGAACGCTGAATCCACAGAACCTTAGATAAAAAACTTCTTATGCATTTTAAAATAGAACACCGAGTGAACTACAGCTACAGCAAAGAAATTTTTCTCGAACCGTTCACCGTGCGCCTGTGCCCGCGCACCGACGTCTGGCAACAACTCCACCAATTCAAGATGACCGTGAACCCGAAACCGCAGGGCCAAGTGGAAATCACCGAACTCGACGGAACCGCCGCCACGTGTCTGTGGTTTCAGGATTTGACCTCCACCTTATCCATCACCACCACCGCCGAAGTCGAAACCCTGAAGACCAATCCCTACGATTTTATTTTGACCGACCCGGAACTGCTCAAAGACCCCTTAACCTACTCAACACCTTATAAAGAAACACTGGCTCCTTACTTAACACGACCGCAGCCGTCTGCCGCCGTCGATACGTTTGCGAAAACACTTTTTAATGATGTGGCGCAGGACCCGCTATTGTTTCTCGGAAAATTAGCGGAAGTGATTCATAAAGATTTTAAACTGGAACTGCGTCACGAAGGCGATCCGGAAGCACCCGAAACCGTTTTACAGGAAAAACAAGGCGCCTGCCGAGACCTCTCGGTGTTGTTCATGGACGCGTGCCGATCCATCGGACTGGCCAGCCGGTTCACCAGCGGATACTATTTTGTGGAAGACGAAACCGAACCGCCGGAACTGCACGGCTGGGCTGAGGTGTACCTTCCCGGAGGCGGATGGCGCGGGTTTGACCCGTCACACGGACTGGCCGTGGCCGACCGTCATATCGCCTTAGCCTCCGCCGCCCACCCCGCACTCGCCGCCCCCACCACCGGCCACTTCCGCGGCACCGACACCCACTCCACCCTCACCTATAAAATTTCACTCACTGCTATATAAAACAGAATTTATCTTTAGAAAAAATACGAAGAGGGAGAACGATGCGCTCCTCCTTTATGAAGGAAGCTGGGAGATTTTTCTTTAAAGAAATAAACCCTGAAGGTGAATCACCCCGACCCTCTTTAGGAAAGAGGGTGAACATGGGTTTCTAAATTTTTTATTCTTTTGTTTTGTTCAGAATTCATAGTTACGCAAAGATCTCCTTCATAAAGGGGGAATACATCGGTCCTCAGGTGAAGTTTTATTCTGAAGAAAATATCCGCTTAAGAAAAGTTTCTGGGCGGTT
>CBDCVY010000005.1:0-11539 GCA_965223245.1 Nitrospinaceae bacterium
GGGGGTTGAATTCTGCATGCGTTTGATTGTCGAGAGAAACAGTCTTCATTAGGGAGGCTCCTATAGCTTTCAGATGGTTTTATTTTGGGATAAAAAAGTAACTCTTTGGGATAAAAAAGTAACTCTACTTTTCAAGTTGTATCGACCAAGTTATGGGAAAGCTTAATAAGTTTTTAAGGATTGGAGACTTTAAAAAGTTTAAGGTACAATCAGTTGGTCTATAAGAAATTACTTTAATATTTTTAGAGTTATGAAAACATATTCTACAAGATTAAAAGGCCTACTCCTGATTGAACCCGATATTTTTAAAGATGAGCGAGGTTTTTTTATGGAGACTTATGCCCAAAAAAAATACCAATCTTTAGGAGTTGATGTTTCATTTATTCAAGACAATCATGCCAAATCCTCAAAAGGAGTTTTGCGGGGTATGCACTATCAAATTCAATTTGGTCAAGCAAAGTTGGTTTGCGTGTCACAAGGAGAAGTATTTGACGTTGTGGTAGACATTCGTAAAGAATCTGAAACCTTTGGCCAGTGGGAAGGGTTTACATTATCCTCAGAAAATAAAAGACAGCTATTCATTCCCAAGGGTTTTGCGCATGGGTATTGTGTGGTATCAGAAACTGCGGAATTTCAATATAAATGCTCGGACTATTATCATCCGGAGGATGAGGGAGGATTGATATGGAACGATCCAACAGTAAATATTGATTGGCCAGTGAAAAATCCGATTATCTCAAAAAAAGATTCGAATCTTCCTGAATTAAAAAATATTTCTTACCCGGTTCTCGTTTAACTTTATTGTAAATTTTCTTTTAATGCCTGAATAAAGTCGTTATAAATTTCTCTAATAAACTGCTCAATATCAAAGCATTTTGAAGGGTTTTTAGCTTGAAACCGGATGAGAGCATCGTCAATTTGATTGATAATTTGATCTTGAAAGGCAGGAGTGCTTTGCATTTCACTCCAATAAAGAGAAATTAATTCTTTCATTATTTTTTGAGCTGATGGGTTTTCTAGAAATGTATCGTAAGAAAACCCTTTTTGATTGGCATTTTTTAATAAGCTGTAAATTTTTTGGTTGTATTCTTCCCACAAATCGTTTCCAAGAAGGATGACGACGGATTTGGCTAAGGCGGGATAAATAGTCTGCCTAATTTGACTTTTTTTGAAGTAAGGCTCTAATTTGTGTACGAATAAGCGCCCTACGTGGTCTTTTCGTTGACTCTTTTCCGTATTAATAAAATATTGATTCACTAATTTTGGGCATTGGTCATCAAAAGCGGATTCAATGCATAAATCGCAAACTTGAATTGCCTCTTTTTCAGCGATTTCTAGCAGCTCGGACTCCTCCATACCTGGGTTTTCCCTAACTAATTGTATAGATTTTCGAATGATAACTCTCCGGAATTGTTCCGTGCGCTTAGATTCGTCTGGAAATAATGGATTATAATTATTCACTATTGAACCATTGAAAAAGGGAATTTTAGTGTCTTAAATGAAAAATATCTTTGGAAAAAGTAACTAAAAACTGCTTATGTTTAATGGTCTAGTTACCGATTATTTATACATAAGCATTAAAAGCAATTAACTTTAGAGTAATGGCAAATTGGGAAAAATACAATGGAAGTTCCAACGACTACAAATGATGTAAACTTAGTAAGCAAAAAGTCTTTAGAAACCCAAATAGATTCCTTATTATCTGGTGATATCAGTTTGAAAACCCAGGAAGGGGATGTTGTTAAAATTTCTGTAGGGTCCGAGAAATCATTTGCTGAATCGGAAACCACCACCCAATTTTCAAATGGTAGTGTCCATCAGGAGTTATCGGTTGTAGCGGTTGCTGCTTCAAAATATTCTTTATTTGTGCAAGGTGATTTAAATGAAGAAGAGATTCGAGCTATCACGCAATTGGCAGAAAAAATAAATCCCATTGCTTCTAAATTTTTTAACTCTGAACAGATCAATTTGGAAGAATTGACATCCTCATTTTCGAATAACTCTGAGGTGATTCAAGCCTTAGAATTAAATTTGGAAAAAAGTGTGACTGCTGTATTTTCGAGTGAAACATTTTCTAGGATTCCAACTCAAGTTCCTGCAAATAGCACCTCAGAAATTCCAGGTGAAAATAATCCCCTGGCTAATCTTGCTGAGATACGAAACCCGGTAGAATTGATCAATGTCACAACAGAAACTGTTTTTGCAGAACAAGCTTTAACGGTTCTACAGGAAAAAGAAATTATCCAAACACTGAGGGAGTTCTTTAATTTCTTACGTGAGCGATTAACTGCATTTGCAAAAGTAGGGCAACTTCCTTTTGAAACGCAGGCTAACCAAAACCAATCTCCTGTTTTTACTGGCAATGAAAATGACCTTTCTCAGTCGGGGGATAATCCACTCAGTCCAACCCCAGAATCTCAACCCAATGCACCTGAAATTGCTATCGAAGTTTGATTGATAATTATTTAGAGTGGATTTGGGGATGCCGTTTCTTGAAACAACATTTAAGGCAATATCGCTTTAAGGCATTAAGGCGCCATTATTGATATCTAAGGTTTGCCCTGTAATTGAGACTTGATCTCCGGAAATAAGAAAAGCGATCATTTGAGCAATTTCTTCAGGTTCCGACATTTTTCCTAGCGGAACATCATTCATAGCCTGCTTAAAGGCTTCATCTTTTGAAATTTTAAGAAAGTCCGCAAAGCTTTGCAAACCTTCATGCGCCATTTCAGTGTTAACCCATCCCGGGCATAAGGCGTTGACAAGGATTTTGTCTTGAGTTAATTGATTGGATAGAGACCTCATCAAACCTAATATTCCTGCTTTAGAAGCACAATATGCAGAATACCCTGGAACTCCTAGCCTGGCCAATATGGAGGATATAAATACAATATGTCGAAATCCATTGGTATTTTTTTTTAAGAAGGGAATAGTTTCATGAGCCGTAAAATAGCTTCCTGAAAGATTTGTGTCGATAATTTCCTGCCATCGGTCTGCCTCTCCATATTGGTTTTCTCCGCCCACTCCCGCATTGATGATCACAGCATATAAATTCTTTGGGCTGCTTGATTGTAAGGCTTTGTTTAGTTCTTCAGGTTTGCGAATATCGCAAGAAAAAGTTTGGTGTTGGTTTTTAAAATTTTGAATCGCCTGATCCAGTTTGGTCTTATCTCTTCCCAAAAGAATTAGATGATATCCTCTTTGATCTAATAAGCTTGCTATGGCTAATCCAATTCCCGAGCCTGCTCCGGTAATAAGAACTTTGTTTTCCATTGATATCCGATAATTGTTAACGGTTTAGAATGACTTCAATAAAATTTTCTAAGTCTTTGACTTTTTCGTCTTCCTTATTTTTTTGGTAGACTTTATTTAAATTGTACATCATGCGGACAATGATATCTCTATAGGTCAAAGGGAACAAGTAATGCTCCTGAAATTCGATCCCAAAACTTCGCACTAAATCCGCGCAGTCTTGCGTAGAAAGAACTTTGCCGTCATTAAAGGGATCAAAAAAGATTGGATCCTTTAGAGAATTATATTTCAAAATAAAATGTCCTGGCAAACCAATACCAACTATGGGAAGGTTTAGCCGTTGACCAATTAAAATATAAATAACCGAGAGAGAAATGGGAATTCCGGTTTTATTTTTTATCACTGTGTCAAAGTAGCTATTGTCCGGGTCAAAATAATTTGACTTATTACCTTTGAATCCTTTTGTTTCGCATAAGAATTTTGTTAATTCAGACACAATAATTTCATTAGGGTCCTTTGAAGAAATCTTGTTGGAAAATTCTTTTGAAAAACTATCTAAAGTGTCTTTGATTGCTTTAGGATCAGCATTCGGATGGCCGTATTGCATTAATAAGAGGACAGCACTTTCGAGATCAATTTCTTGTCCGGATTTGGTTTTCGATAGTTCTCGAAATTTTTCTGCAATTTGCTGAGGTGCAATTTTTTTTAAAATATTTAAAATATGAAACCGTAGATTTAAATTTTCTTCTCTCTGAGCCATTTCTAAAAATGGAATGGCATCTGTTCCTAAATCAATTAACCGTTGGCTCACCTTTTCCCTGATTTCCGGGTCGCGGTCTTCCAAAAGCCTAATTAAAGAGAAGATTTCTGAGTTTTCCGAAGAAGTTTCCATGAATTATTTTTATAGGATGATTTGAAGAAAAGCTTGAGTTTGAGAATATCAAACCCAAGCTTCTTAAGTATTTTATAAATCTGGTTGAGGAGTCATGCGTAAATAAGGCTTGACCACTTTATGCCCTTTAGGAAATTTCGCCGGGATATCCTCAGTTTTAATTGCAGGCACTACCACACAATCCTCACCATGCTTCCAATCGGCAGGGGTAGCTACACTGTAATTGGCTGTCAATTGTAGTGAATCGAGAACACGAAGTAACTCGTTAAAATTTTCTACCTGTAGATGCCGGATAAGTTAAGGTGAGCTTTACTTTTTTATCAGGTCCAATAATGAAAACGGATCGAACCGTTAAATTATCCAAAGCATTGGGATGAATCATATCGTAGGTAGTGGCAATCTTTTTGTCGGGATCCGCAATGATGGGATAGTTGACCGTGCAATTTTGTGTTTCATTAATATCGTTGATCCAGCCTTTGTGGTCATCTACTGAATCCACACTTAAGGCAATTACCTTGCAATTACGTTTAGAGAACTCTTCTCCTAAATTGGCAACTCTGCCAAGTTCAGTGGTGCATACCGGGGTGTAATCTTTAGGATGTGAAAAAAAGATTCCCCAGCCATCGCCCAGCCATTCATGAAAATCTATAGTTCCTTCTGTGGTTTCGGCGGTAAAATTCGGTGCAGTGTCTCCAAGTCTTATGGCCATGATTTGGGTCCTTTCTAAATCAGGTTTTCTTTATTAAATTAATAAATGTAAAATATTTGCAATGATTCTTACTATTTTTTAAGGACGTAAAATCTGAAACCTTGAGGGAAGATTCAACGTCCAATAATACAAGCAAATTGTTAGCTTTTAAGAGGGATTATACCAAAAAAGTAATTAAGTTGGGTTCTAAAGCACAATTAAGACAATCATTCTATTGAAAATCATGAGTAACGAAGCAAATTTTGATGAACAATACGATTACACACTGACTTTATTAAAGAAAATCTGGGTTGTATTACTGATCGGGCTGTATGCGCTCTGTTTTTATAATGAATATAAATTTCCGGGAGCACACATTCAGCCCTTAAAAGGTGAAGAGATTTTGTGGAAAATGGAGCGGGTTCTATATTTCGGATTGCTTGGAATTGGGGTGCTAATAGATATCGTTCAAATGCGATTAGACAGAAACAAAGCTTTTCTATTTTTGTTTGCTTCGCTAATTTTAGGAGGGCTTTCAACTTCCATAGGAGCACTCCATTTTAAATCCGTTCAATTTCTATTAGGAAATTAAGAACAAAAGAGATCTTTAAGAGAGGTTCATAACAATAATTAAAGCGATTACTTTTATCAAACACCTAATTCATAGAAAAAAATAGAGGATGGGCCGTTAGCTCAACTGGCAGAGCAACTGACTCTTAATCAGTAGGTTGAAGGTTCGATTCCTTCACGGCTCACCAATAAAATCAATAGGTTATTGAGTTATTTCTGCATGGAAATTTTTCAATCACGATAAATTTACCACTCTTTTGCCACTTCCTGCGAGTATTATATTTAAGGGGAAGAACTAGTTATCAAATAACTCCGGATTGATATGTCTCCAAATAGCGGACTCTCTCCATCTAGTTATGTAGCCCGTAATATCATTTAAACAATTTTCGTAAAACTCTTGAGATTCTTCAGGCCATTTCTCCAAAGTGTATGGGCGTCGATGATAAAGTATGATTCGACCTCTTTCCTCTCCAGGGGATATGCAAAATTCGTAGGGAAAGTTTGTTCTGTGGGTAGTATAGTTTCTTAATGAAAATGCGAGGTTTAATCTTTGGGCTTTATCTTTTTCCAATAGAATCATTTCATCAATTTCGGGGCTAGATACTTCATTGAGGTCTAATTTTCTTTTTAAATTTAATATACTTACTTTAGAAGGTTTTAAAAAAATCCTGTAATAGAAATTTAGTTCTTGAAGAAAAGCATCTTTAATTCCAACTAAGTGAAATAAAAAGCTTTCATGGAAAGAATCTAAAATATCTTTCGAATTCTTTGGATTATTCAGAGGTTTCCAAAGATATTCTAAGTGAAATCTGGCATATTTAATTTTACATTCCGTCCTTAAAATAAATGCTTTTATCCAGACTTTTTGACTTCCAATTGTTTGGTGCCATAAGTTTTTACAACAAGGACGAGAATCAAAATATAAAAAACCTTCATAATTCCTAAAACCAAAAGTTACGTTCAGGTATTTTTTGCCACAATTACATTGCGCCTCATGAAACTGTTTTTCCAATCGTTTCCACGTAATGTCAAAAAGATATCTTTCTCGTGGATGTTTTAGGATATGGGTAAAAGGGACATTCTCAAATTCATCAAATCTAAATATTAGGTTATTTTGAATCAATTGATTCTCTATCCTGTAATAATTTGTCCTGATTTTTTTTTCGAAGATTGTTTTTTTATTTTAGCTAATATTGGTTTTTTCGGATTAGAAAATTGACACCAAATGTATAGAAAGCCAGATTCAAAAAATTGATCCATTTTGTTTTGGTCTATGAATCCATTCCATGTTTCGCCTGGCTTTAAAATATATGGAAGTGGGTGTACAAGATGGGGATGAGTGAGGACCGCTTGTGTCCTTGGTTTACCAAAAACCTTTTCCCGTAATGACTTAAAGTGAAAAAAACCAATATTTTTAAATGTTGAGGGAGCGTTACCATTGTTGGAAACCGTAATATAAATAAAGGTATCAGGTAAATGTGAAGCCTTAGGGACACTACCCATATCCGATATAGCCTCAATATTAATTCTAGGTCCAGAACGCATATGCTTGAAAATATCCCAACAAAATACAAGGGTAGCAAGTACCGCACCCCACCATGCTGCGAAATCAGTAAATGTATATGCTTCAGTATCAAGCATGAACAAATTTTACATTAATTTTTGATGGATTTGGAAAAATCCCGATTAGGAACAATTGTTTTTTAATCCTATTGAATCAAATGGCTCAACCACGTGCTTTAAAGTCTCTGGTTTGTAATGAACATAAATTTCAGTGCTTCTTAAATCTTGATGGCCGAGCACTTTTGCAATGAGTTCATGTGGCTTACCCGAATTGGCCAAAAAAGATCCAAAGAAATGCCTCAAAGAATGAAACCCAAAACCATCATATCCTGCTTTTTTACAGGCCCTCTTAAACATTGCCGTAACTGCCTTTCTGCTGATTCCATGGAATAGTCTTCCCTCGTCATTGGCTGACCTAAATTCTATGGACTCAATTACCTCTTTTAACTTATTACAAATGGGTATACTTACTTTATGACCTGTTTTACTCTGGTTGACCACAACCCAATTTTCAACCAGGTCGATATCTCCCCAAATGAGTTCAACTACATCTTTTAATCGAAGTCCTGAGTATGCAGCTATTAAGCAGATTCTTTTGTATTTTTCTGGAACGTATTTTAATATTTCGTAAACTTGTGCTTCCTCTAAAAATCCATTAATTTTTTTCCCTTTGTTTTGAAACTTCATTAGATCTGAATCATGAGAAGTTGGATTTTTCCAATAAGGATCCACCATTAAAATAATATTTTTTAATACCCGCAATTCTTTTTTTAATGTACTTTCCTTGGCGCCTACTTTCTCTCGAAAGAGTTTATATTTAATCTCCTCTTCTTTGTCTATTTGTTGTAACCTCATTGTTCCAAAGAAGGGGTCCAAATGTATTCGAATAATACTTTCTATTCTTTCTTTGCATTGAACTGACCGCTCAGAAGTTAAATTCAAATATTGTTTTGAAAGTTTACAGAAAAATTGCTTATGTTTTTTATATTCTCCTTTATCAATAAGTGCTTTTAAATATTCCAACTGTCCTCGCGCTTTCCAGAAATCACTCGTTTTTAAATTATCTCTTAGTCGAATTCCCTTGTAACTACAATCAGCGAACCAAGTACCCTTTTCCCCCACTCTCCTTATTAAAATTGGGCCAGTAAATCCTTCCATAATTCCCCCTTGCTTCAAATGTTTTGGATAGTATGGACGAATATTAATGTAGGAAGTCCAAATTGTCTATTTTTGATTTTGTAGGGAAGTAATTTTGTCATTTAAATAGCGTTACTTTTTGGGGTTTCGGCTGGACTATCCCTTGAGTTTTGGTGTTCTAACACCAGTGGCTGTTTTTTCCAAGACAACATTATTAATTGTAGCTGGTACAATTAACCAAGCTAGGTTACTCCAGGATGCGATCTTTTCTTTTGATGTGTTTGCATTTTTTTAATGTTTTAATTTTAATAATTCCTTTTAATTAATTTTTTTATTTTGTAATTGATAATGAATGAACCGATTAAACATCACTATGTTCCAAAGTTTTATTTAAAGGGCTGGGTTGGAAAGGATAAAAAGGTGCAATATTTTTATTGGTTAAATAACAAACTAATAACCAAACGAATATCTCCTAAATCAACTGCATTTGAAAGGGAATTATATTCCTTAAAAAACGTTTCAAACGAAGAAGCTCAAAAAATTGAAAAATTTTTAAATACCGAAATTGATGACCCTGCTTCAAAAGTTCTTAATACCTTAAACAATACTGGGGCTGACAACTTGTCTTTGCAGCAAAGAAATGATTGGGCAAAATTTTTAATTGCACTTCGATATAGGGGGCCACAATCAATTCAGAAAATCAAACAAGATGGGAAAAACGAATTTTCCAAAATGATAGAATCTACAGAAGAGGAATACCAAAGCTTAAGAAGTGAGGATGATCCTCCATCATTCGAAGAGTTTGTAAATATTATATACCCAGGTGCTAAAGAAAACTTTGGATTAACAACAATTTCAAATTGGTTTACCAATAACCCAGCAATTCAAACTCTCTCAGAGATGTTTTGGAAAGTCATACCTCTAAATGGAGAAAATTATAGTTTGCTTACCTCGGACAATCCTTTATATATGTTTAGTGGACTTGGTGATATGCGATGCTTGGTTGCGCTACCCTTAAGTCCATATTCTATTTTTTTTGCTACTAAAAACCAAAAAACTATATTTAATATTGATAAGCTTACAAAAAATAAGCTTATAAAAAGATGTAATGAGTCAATGGTTGAGAATGCTTTTCAAAAAGTTTATTCGAAAAATGACCTGCAGAAAAATTTTATTCAAAAAAGATTTAAAAAACCAACGTAAAAATTATAAAAGCTTAATTCATAATCTTTATATATTTCAGTTTAAAAAAAATATTTTTCAAAAAAATTAAAATACTCAAACTCTTACTAAATTTAAAATTATCTGATAAAAAATTGAATCAAGTTTTCTGTCTTAATTTTTGAAGTTTAAAGATTTTTTTCTTCAAATTCTTCATTTCAATATGATGACCTTCTACGTCAGGGGAATTACTCCAAATGGAGACAGCAGCGTCAAAGAAACGGGGGCAAGTGATTTGACAGCAAATAGAGAAACATTGTTGTGTACAGAAATACTTATATGGAAACTAGATAAATCGTGAGGACAGAAGTTAAACATTGAAATTAGTCTACACTTCTAGGTTAAGTCAGCAAAACACCAAATAAGGCTTTTAGCTTTAAAGGCAAAAGTATCCACAAATCAATTTTAAACTCTTTTGACTAATTTAATATAAGGGAATAAAATTCTTTTGAGTAAATATAAGTCATCGAAAAACTTTCCTGAAAAAAATTTTTAAAGAGCATCTCAATGGGAAAACAGCTGACCCAGAAGGATATCCTTAATAGATTAGAAAAAGGTGATATGCACAAAAAGGAATTTGCTGGTCAAAAAATTGGCGATATAGACTTTAGTAAATTCCAGTTTAATAATGTTGTTAATTTTGAAGGAGCAGAATTTGTTGGTAAGATTATTTTTAGAAAAGCCAAATTTTTAAAAAAGCTGTATTTGACGGAGCAAAATTAAAAAATGCGGATTTTAGTCAATGCGTATTTTCTGAAAAAACACCTCCAACTTTTGAGGAAGTAGATTTAACAAATGCAAATTTCCATAATGCCAACATTAACGGAGTTAATTTTAACAAGGCAATACTCGTTGAAACAAATTTAAGCGAAGCGAAACTTTCTGAAGCCTCATTTGAAAATTCAATTTTATTGGAAACATGCTTCCAAAATAGCGACCTTAAGTTTTCAAACTTTAATAATTGTCAATTGACTTCTTCTGATCAGTTTGCAGGAACAAATCTTAATGGCATCCTAAACCTACCTGAATGCATTCAATTTGAATCGCTCAAGTCACATGAGGAAATTTCAAAAAATACTCGGAATGTTTTCCTTTTTTTGTTGTTAGGATGTGTTTACTCATGGATTACTATTGGAACAACTACAGACTCTAAATTAATTGGGAATTCTGCTTCATCTGCCTTACCTGTAGTTGGAGCAGATATTCCTATAGTTGGTTTTTACTGGGCGGCCCCATTGTTTCTTCTTGGCCTATACATTTATTTCCATCTTTACCTTCAGCGTTATTGGGAAAGAATATCAAACTATCCAGCTGTTTTTACTGACCGTCAATCCTTGGATAAAAAAATATATCCTTGGCTATCAAATTATTTAATAAGGGTTTTTCTTCCAAGATTAAGAGAAAATCCTCCTGCTTTTTTTAAATTGGAGGTCACTATAACCATTATATTGGCATGGTTTCTAGTTCCCTTAACTCAAATTTTTTTCTGGTTAAGGGCTCTTTCAAGGCATGATGAATATTTATCAATTCTTCACGTATTAACTATATTGGCCAGTATTTTTTGCGGAGTAAAATTCTTTCTAGAAGCTAAAAACGTTTTTAGGCGCAAAACGGCAGAACCCACCCAATGGAAAGCAACTTTTCTATTTTCAAAGATAACTCAAACCCTAATTTGGATAACTGGATTTTTTGTCATTTCCTTTCCCTTATGGTTACTTTCATATACAGCGCTAACTGGTCACCCTTATCACTACCATCATAAAAAAGATCAAACTCCCTTTTCATGTATTAAGAATGAACTCCTTAAACCATTATTCCAATTTAATTTTGAGAATATAAATATTAAAAAGGGAGGGGCTTGTTTGTTTAAGTTAATCAATCTTCACCCTTTTGCTGATATTGAAGGGGAGGAATTGTCATATATTTCGGATGATCCTTTAAAGAGAATACGAGGAGCAAAATTGGAGGGTAGAAACTTAAGGCATTTAAATGGGAAAATGACATTTTTATCGAATGCAAACTTAGAAAATGTCGATTTGTTATTAGCTAATCTTGAAGGGGCTCAATTGGAAGGGGTAAATCTTAATAAGGCAAATCTTAGAGCGGCTAATATAAACGGGGGTAATTTAAAAAATGCACAAATTAAGGAGGCAATTTTAACTGAAGCAAGGCTCGAAAATACCGATTTGCAAAACGCCACTTTTGAAGGCGCAGAA
>CBDCVY010000006.1:0-7935 GCA_965223245.1 Nitrospinaceae bacterium
TGAAGAGAGTAATTTAAATGGGGTAACTTTGGGGGCAAGTTGGAAAAATTGAATTGACTAAAAGCATTTATTTGATTGGGTTTACAAAGTTTATTCGGTAGTCCCCGCCAAAATTTGAGCTTAGAGATCAATTTTTACTCTTTACCATACTTCGCTAAAAAAATTTGAATAAACTCTGTTTTTAATTTTTGGCCTTTTTGTTTTTCAATCGGTCCTCTTACAATGGGTGGCCAAAAGAATGTTCCAGCAAATAAAGACCAAAAAGATTCAGCTGCAAGTTTTGGATCCTTTACACTCAAACGTCCTTCTTGAGTCGCTTCTTTTAGCCATTTCACCAGTCCATCTTCCTGAGAATCGGAAAACAATACAGCTCTCTTTGCCATTTGCGGATGAGTAATAAAGGCACTTAGAGTTACGCGCATCAGTCCTAGTTTTTTCGGATCTTCGGTTAATTTCATTTTTGAATCTGCGAAATTACCCAATTGATCTTTAATTGATTTTTTTCCGTCATATTCTATTTTTTTACTTTCAAAAGCATCTCGAAGAAATCGATTAAATGCTTCTTCAATTAGTGATTCTTTGCTGGAGAAGTGATTGTATACAGTACGCTTGGACGAATTCGCTTTTTCGGCTATCAAATCCATACTCGTTTTTTCAAAACCAAACTCAATAAAAGCATCGATGGCTGCATTTAAAATGGACTCTCGCTTAGCGCTGGTATCCCTTTTTTTCCTAGTCATTTCAATCTCTTATTAATAAATTACACCATAGAGTGTAATTTATATTGATGTTTCCCGATAATTATATTACACTAATGAGTGTACTTTGAATTAAGCACTAGAACAAGGAATTTTTACGGGAGGTCGAAATGGAAAATGACCATAAAGTGGCCATTATAACTGGAGCCAATGGCGGTATTGGTATTGAAGTAACTAAAGGACTTTTGACGAATGGCTTTCATGTTGTGATGGCTTGTCGGAATTTTGAAAACGGGAGCAAGGTTAAAGAAAAAATTCTTATCGATTTTCCATCATCCAAACTCGAAGTTATGATAATTGATTTGTCGGATTTTGAATCGGTAAAAACTTTTGCCCAAGAGTTTAAATCAAAGTTTCAACGCTTAGATATTTTGGTCAATAATGCTGGGGTATTATTTAACAAACCCACAAAAAACAAAGACAATATTGAAATGCAGTTTGCGACGAACCATCTTGGTCACTTTTTACTCACTTCTTTATTAATTGAACTAATGCCCGATTCAAAAACCTCTCGAGTGGTGTCACTAAGTAGTTTGGCGCATAAGAAATCCGAAATATTTTTTGATGACATCAATTGCGAATCACAAACTAAATGGGATATTCCTTATGCTCAGTCGAAGTTAGCTTGCCTCATTTTTGCAGACGAACTGCAGAGAAAACTTAAGTTGGCTGGCAAAAAGATTTTATCAGTTTCTGCACACCCGGGTGGAACTGACTCTGGATTGTTTGAACACATGCCCAAACTTTTCATGAATCTTCTCAGATACACCTTTGTGCCTCTCTTTTTACATTCAAAGGAAAGCGCTGCAAAACCTATTTTATTGGCTGCTCTTGAAAGCAATGTTAAAGGCGGTGAATATTTTGGTCCAACAGGTCTTTTTGAGATGAAAGGGCCTCCTGGTATTGCCACAAGAACAAAATATTCTCAAAGGGAAGACGTTGCTCGCCGCTTGTGGGATAAGTCTGAAGAATTAACCGGAACAAATTTCAAGGTTGGATAACTGCGGTACAAAAAATCTCTATATTAAATTCATATAAAAATTGAGAGAAAAGTTCTTTCTGAAATCTGGGTAGAGTATTAGAAAAACTAAATTAATACATCATCTTCGAATTTTTATAGTATTTAAATTCTAAAAGGTTATTGGAAGGATCTTTTAAAAAGAAAGTGTGGTGTTCTTCCTCCATCCCTTCAAATCTGACAAAAGGTTTTTTGAAAAATTCTAGCCTCTGCTGTTGAGCCAGGTTTAATAAACTATCAAACTCTTTTTTATCTTTAAAAGTTACTCCAAAATGCCTGGGGTACATTTGTGGAACAGGATCCACTTTTTCCGGGCATAAATGGCAAACGATTTGGTCACCAAAAAAGTCCAAAGTGATTCGGTCTGAATATCGCCGTGCCAACTTTACTCCAAGTTTGTTGACATAATAATCCTCGGTTTCATCTAAAGAAGCACAAGGAATAGCTAAGTGGAATACGTTATTAGGATTTCTCATTCTTTATTGAGTTAATTAAGATAAATATTCTGCCCTTCATAACAGTATAAGACATTATTTAAATCTATTGGGCCAGCTCAATCCATTCGCATCGGTCTTTTATCAGTGACGACATTTTCTGATTTCTAAGTCCATGTGCCAGCAAGGCGATAACCCGGTCATCATTGTCGTATCCTTTATACGCTTCTATGGGGTTAGCCACCTCACTGAAATCCAGCATGTCCACCACATGATGCCGATCTTAACAAACTACTTGTACACATATCTAGTTGGAATCTCATTAATAACTAGGGAACTTGTTGTGAACTAAAAAGATGTGGAAGAGGGAAGGGTTTCTTTGAATGAGACGGACATGTCTGGAAGTTTATTCAGATAAGATTCATCTAATTTCCCATCGAATCTTTCTTGCTTTGCGTAAGGGGGATGTGTCCAGTCCCGATTTATAGGGCTATTGTGTTTTGTGTTGTAACATCCGATTAATGCAATTCGAGAATCAGGGGAGTCATTAGTCGAAGAGCCGTGTAACAAGTTAGAATGAAATACCACGGCTTCTCCGGGATTTAATTCCATAAATTCTTCTCCGTTTCGTTCTTTCAGAATCCGGGTCCTCTCCGGGTTGGCTTCGCTATCGGAAAAACCATCGTGAAGGATATGATCCATCCGTCCGCAATTATGTGATTGGGGAATAAACTTGAGGCATCCATTTTTTTTTGTTGAAGGATCGAGCGCAATAAAGCAAGTAGCCATATCCGGATAAATGCAACCCATCTGGTACCAATAGTAGTAATCTTGATGGTATTTAAAACCCGGCATCGAAGGATACTTTAAGGGAACCTTACAATGATAGAGGTAAGTATCGTCATTAAAAAAATGAGAGAGGCTATCCAGGATTATTTTTTTTCGAGTAGCGAGGGCGAAAATATTGTCACTAAACACATCATCCATTACAAAAATGGATTCAAAGGAAGGATAATTTCCTTGATCAAATTTTTGTTTCACTTCATGGTGTCTTTGCTTCATGCCCTCGAAGTTCGCGATCACTTTGAGAAGAATAGAAACTTCATCTGTGTCAAATATGGTTCCAAGCTTTACGTAACCGTCTCGCCAAAAATTTTCTTTCATTTCAGTTAAGTGCAAATTGTTTTCCATATTCTCTTTAGCGACACTTTTTTGAATGGACTTGAATGTCTTTCATGGGAACACCTATGAGACCATGAACCACGGAGGTAGTATGTACCCGGAAGGCGAGGGCATCATGAATCCAGTTTAAAACGAGATGTTTTTCTTGAGTTCCTTCGGCAATGGCGACCATGATGGTATAGTCTCCATTAGGCAGCAGTGGCATTTGGAAATCAAAAATCCCTTCCAAACGGTCATTAGATTTGGCATGGACGGGATTGGATAAATATTTCAAAAAACTATTATCGCCGAATACGACTTGGCCCAATCGGTCTTTTACCTGAAACCCAATAATCACATTTTCGATATCTTTATTTACCTCAGCGTGAACCACCAACCGGACTGCTTCTCCGCCTACCACCCAAGACAAAGGTTGATTTTTTGAGTCCATCAACTGGACGTTAAGGACTTTTGCACCTCCAACTCCAAACTCGGAGGAATCAGGAGTAAAAGGAAACAGTTCAATATCGTTTCTTAAGTTGGTTTGATTGATAAAATCCAACCGCATGTCTCTTGGTTGTTTCTCACTATCTTCTATAGGTAGAGTGCTCTTATGGTCTTTGTCTAGGTTGTTACTTACATTTGTTGTGCAGGGTTTCTCTCCAGACTCTGCTTTGTATTGTTTTTCTAGATAGAGTTCAGTAATTTCCTTAGGTTTGCCCTGGGCTTTGATACTACCGTTTTCAATCCAGATGGCCTTATTGCAAAAATTTAATATAGCTCCCATATCATGGCTTACAAATAGGATGGTTCCGGTTTTCATGAAATTGCGAAGAAAGCGCATACACTTCTGCACAAAAAAAGCATCGCCCACACTTAAAGCCTCATCGATAATCAAAATATCTGCCTTTACATGAGCCACCACCGCAAAAGCTAAACGGACGGTCATCCCACTTGAGTAGGTCTTAATAGGTTGATCAATGAACTCCCCGATATCGGCGAAATCTACAATTTTATCGTATTGAGTTTCGATTTCCTCTTTTGAAAGTCCTAACAACATGGCGTTCATGTAAATATTTTCCCGGCCGGTAAACTCGACGTCAAATCCAAAGCCTAGTTCCAATAGCGCGGCAATACGTCCATGTGTTTGAATGGTTCCGGAAGTTGGGTTTAAAGTTCCACAAATGGTTTGAAGGAGCGTAGATTTGCCTGAGCCGTTTTTGCCGATGATCCCAATGGTTTCTCCTTTTTGAATTTCAAAGGAAAGATTGTTGAGAGCCCAGAAATCGCGAGAAAACTTTTTGCGTCCTCGATAGAGCATCTGTAAAAGGCGGTCATGAGGTTTATTAAAAATCTGGTAACACTTACTCAGGTTTTCAACTTGAATTGCGATTTCAGAGGACCTGGATAATCCATCCGGATTTTCTTTCTCAATGGTGGGTGACGAATATGGTGGCATCAGAAAAGTTCTTGCTCAAGAAAAGTGATAAGGCAAATTAGGGTTTCATCTTAAAAAAATGTAATGGGTTAGTTTGCATGGTTTTTGGTGTGTAATTGCGGCCAAAGGTTGAAATTGTTATCTATTTAAAAAGTAACACTTTACCATTCCATTGCCAACTTTTTAATCTTCGTCTAGGGGTTTTGTTCCTTAAGATTTTTGTAGACTTATTATCTTTAGATTAAAAGGGATTTTTCGTGGAATCAATCTTTAATATGAACCCAAAAAGGAGTTCTGAAATTCAAAGGAATGTATTGTCTCGCTCTATCTTATTCATGGGAATAATGGGATTGGTAATTAATTTTGTGAGAAAGACATCAAATTCATTTTTCATTGGTAAATTATAATTTACTTTTATTTGTTTCCTTTTTGTAAATACAGTTTTTCCTAATTTAGGATTGAATCCTTCTTTTTCATATTCCTCCCAATAAAGACCAATCCCTCTTTTTTGCCAATCTGGCAACTCATTGAAATTAATTTTTTTCTGAAACAAAAATTCATTTTTTTCGGATACCGATTTTCCAGATAAAAATTGAGTTGCGTCCTTTTCAGACTTTCCCTCTTTACGAAGGCTCCAGTAACAGTGACTGTTTAAGGCATTTCTATTCGCATCTTCATTTCTCCATCTAAAATAATCTACAACTAATTCTTTGTTGGGTAACTGACAAATACGACAGTCAAATGCTCCAATATCTCCTAGTAATAAGCTGAATTTAGCACTAGCCTCCCCAGCGAGAACGGAGTTTAATTTTCTTACCTTTCTATTAAAAGTATTGTCTTCTAAATCGAAAAGGAGGGAGATCTCATCACTTTGAGTGTAACCAAAAATTATTTTAAATCCGCAATTCATTAGGTGCTTTACGGTTTCGACCATAAAGTCTCTGAACCTCACATCATAAGGAGCATCAAACTTATGAACCTCTTTGGTAAGTTTTGTGAAAGATCGACCATCAATTCTTGCAACAATATATATGCCGGGAAGGACATTTTGATCATTGCTAGTCTCAAACGTACGCATGGTTTGATCCAGTTCATTAAACTTCATCATTCCAATCCTGAACAATAAATTCATAATTTTTCAAAGAAACAAAATACAATTCTGTAAAACCTTCCTGATAAGATGGAAGCTCCAATTTACTGTGAGTTCCTTTTATTCCAATATCTGGGACTCTTTCTTCCTTGGACCTTTTCTGGTTGCGTTTTAAGCAATTTTGGATTCTTGATTGAAAAAAATATCCTTTTACGCTGAAATTTTTTGCCAATAGAATATCAATATACTTTTTTCGATCAGATCGAGATGGATTTGTGTTGTCAATTACAAAAGGCTGCTTGGCCTCTATGCAGGCCTTCATTAATATTGATTCGCGATGCCGAGTTTTTAGCATATCCATGTTCAATCGAATATGAGTTTTTGTAAAATACTGTTGGAAAAATGTAGATTTCCCACTCCCTTGTATTCCAATAAATATGATTCCTTCCATTATATCAGCCCAATAAATTTATCAATTAAATTAACTTTGATTTTGAGAACTTTCTCAGACATTTTGCTTTCGCTTAGTTCTCATTCAAAAAACTAATAGTAGAAGTATTTTGTGAAAAGTAACAAAAAAAATAAAACTTAAATCAAAATACCATGAATTTAATTTTAAAGTTGAAATGGAAAAAAAGAAATTTTGTCTGGACTAGTACAACTTGTATGAAGATAGAAATTACACACGCCATCTTTAATCCAAGCAAACTCGGAAGAGCATCCGGGTTCAACGTACATATAGGAAACGTTTTTGTAAATATCCCCTTTCGCTCCGCACCCTCCAATACGGCCATCAAAATCACGATATTGAAGAATTTTAGATTCTAAAGGAGGAGGTATGTCTGTTTTAAAAGAATCTTCGTTTAAGGATTCAAAATAGGGTAATTTAAGAATTAATTCATCTGACAACCATCCAAGAAGGATTTCATAAATATTGCGATTCAACCCTAAAACCAATTTAGGGTCATTTTGGTTGTGGTAAAAACCTAGCGTAGAGTTTTTTAAAAATGGAATTATGCTTTTAATTGGATCAAAACTGTATAGATAATGCTCTGGATCTTCGAGGAAAATATAACTACGTCCTTCTCGTAAATTCCCAGAACTATTTTTTTCTTTAAATATTTTTTCGTTATATTGGATGGAGCCATCTTTCAATAATTTGTGGTAGTCAGTTTCATTTAATTCAATAATATTCCCGCCCAAATTATCATCACGGTAGTAATTAAAGCCATGCTTTATAGAGTCACTTTTAAGTTTGTTTTGGTCCATGGCATAATGATATCAAAATTTATAAAAATAGAAAAGATTTAGTCGATACATAAATAGGTTTGATTAAGGATAGAAAATTGTTGGTTGAAATGAACTGTCAATTCAAGGATACTAGTATTGATCCAATATTTATTTTTTCATCCCGAGGAAAAGTATTTAAAAAAGAGTCGCATCAATTAACGGTGTAGAATCTCAATAAAAATGTTTATAAGTTCTTTTATGGTTAGGAAAAATTTTAAATGAAACATAATTTTTTGGTTTTTATGCTTTTCATTCTCTTGTCAGGAAATTCGATTACTGCCAAAGAAAATCGAGTACCCAATCAAAATGCCTTGATTGAGAGTTTACTTTCGTTGAAATCCCCTTCTCCCGGAACTCCAAAAGCAGAATATTTTAAACTTTCTGATCCAAATAAATATTATGAAAATATGCGGAGGAAAAAATGTGATATTTCTGCTCCAATAAAAGTATTCATGAGCTGCTGGAAAAATAATTTAGATGGGAAAACAGCCTCAAAAAAAGTAAAAGATCGGATTAAAGCAAATTTAAAAAAATTTCCTTATTTTCTTGATGAATTATTATATGGAGATTTTATTGAAGAAAATGAAAACTCTTATAAAACAATCAAGGATATTTATGATAAGTGCCAAACAAGCGATTGTGAGTTGGGAGAGTCAAAAGAGGAATGGATTAAGTACGTAAAAAATTGGTTGATGACTCGTTCAACCTATTTTAGAAAAGAATTGATTGAAAAAGCTTCTCAGACA
>CBDCVY010000007.1:0-10164 GCA_965223245.1 Nitrospinaceae bacterium
CTCAAGATGTTCTTAACTGGTTGAACCAACAGTTGGGAAAACCAGAAGCAGAAGAAGGAAAACAAACGACATGGAAGGTGGGCCAATCCTTCTTAACCGTCTCCACGAAAAATTGGAACGTCGGGATCAGCGGAAGATATCAAAGTTCTCTCGTGATGACTTTATGGAACCAGGCGTATACCGATTATCTGGAAAAAGCGAAACGCCAGTGTGCTCAAATCAAACAGAAACCAATGAGTGAATTGACCCTTGTCGACCAGGAAGCGTTGGCCATGGATTGCAAGTCTCCTTAAACTATCTCATGACCTCCCCTTTGACAAATGAGAGCATGATATAATTTTTCTATTTCAAATTCGATTAAGTAGATTCAGGAATATTCTTCGGGAGTGTCTTGTGGCTGAAAAATTATTAGGCTCGTGCCTGTGTAAAAAAGTTCAATTTGAAATCGAGGGAGACTTTGATCGTTTCTTTCTTTGTCACTGTGACCGTTGCCGCAAGGATAGCGGATCGGCGCATGCCGCTAATTTGTTTTCATCCACCGCAAAATTCCAATGGATTTCCGGGCAGGATAATATAAAAACTTATATTCCTCCCTCCACCAAACACATTAAAAGTTTTTGCTTGAACTGCGGTTCCGCCATGCCCAACCTGTTAAAACAGGGCAAACTTTTGATGGTTCCGGCAGGAAGTCTGGATAGCAAGTTCTCCATGAAACCCACGGCGCATATTTTTGTTTCGGATAAAGCCGCCTGGGACGAACACCTGGAAAACGTCCCCACGTTTGACGAGTATCCGACTAAGACTTAAAGTATTTAATATTAAATAGACTTAGGTTTTATTATATAATTTTCCTTATATGTGGTTGAGTGGGTCGTTAAATTCGTAGAGTTTTTTAATTTGAAACAGAACTGCACAGTTCTGGGTAAAAATCGTCAATTCGAGAAAATGGGTATTGGATTTTAAAGGGCTTTCGGATTGGCCTGGGATAGAAAATTTACCCAGATTAGGCCATTCTGTTTCACGCAGACTTTTACCGATGTGATATTATCTGCCGATTATAACTATCGGAATATTAGAACTGAAGGGTCTAATATAGCAAAAATGTCTGCATCTTGAACCTTATGCGGATCAATCTAACCATTCATCGCACGAATTAGCGCGGAACCGCGAACGAGATATCTGTCCACCTACCGAGCGATATCCCCGAATGTCAAAAACTGATAGATCAAGAGAAGCGAGAAGTCCGGGTTGAACCGGAGGAGAAGGACGAACGAGACTATTACACAAACCCCGATCGTCGGCTGATGATCCTTTCACGAGACAGACACGCCTGCGTCTATTGCACTGCGGCACTCTCTGAAGAGAGTTTCGTTCTTGACCATCTTGTCCCCGTTGCGAAGGGCGGGACGAATCGGAAGCATAATCTAATGGCTACCTGCGAGGTCTGTAATCGCCGGAGAGGCGAATCAGACGCGGTTAACTTTCTTCGAGAGAATTACCGTCAACAACTCCTGACGCAGGAGGAGTTTTTGCGGCAAAAGGACTACATCGAAGCTTTACTTGCTGAGGATAGTTAGCCAAAGAACAAACCATAATCTTACACAGAATTGGGTATTCTGGGTAAAGTTTGTTAGGTTTTGGGTTATTTCCTATCTAATTTTCCTTCGATTTGGTCGAGTTGTTTGCCAAAACGTACATGAGATTCGTTGGATTTCCGGTCAAGAAAATATCAAGACGTTTATTCCGCCCTCCACGAAACAATATCAACATGATTCCTTCGTCCAAAAGTGGGTTCTCGCCATGCTCGAAGCCTTTGATTTCTACGCGCGGGCCTGATCCTGCCCACCACATTTTTGACTTTCACCGCGCACGTGTCGATGTTCTGAAACAGAGGAATGTCTGCCCTTTTTGTCTCAACAAAGAAATGGAGAAAAAACAGAAGATTTCTTTACAATGGTGTTATTTTGGTGCGATAATGCATCATATAGTTAATTTATTGGAGGTTTAATCATGTCGAGGCAAAGTATTTCTTTTACTGATCCTAATAGCGAATGGCTCAAGACAAAGGTTGAAATTGAAGGGGAGTATAAAAGCAATAGTGAGGCTGTAAACGACCTAATCAGAAAAGCCCGTATGCAAGAGGAGGAAATCGAATGGTTACGTGCCAAGCTCATCAAAGCTGAACAAAGTGGTATCAGTGACAAAACTCCGGATCAAATCATGAAAGATGTCATTGAAAGAAAGAAGAAAAATGGCACGTTATGAATTATCCAAAGAAGCGGAACGAGATATTGATAACATCTTCGAATATGGAATTGATACTTTTGGCTTAGACCAAGCAACCCAGTACCTAAATGGAAATGAAACAACATTTTATTCAGATTGCAGACCAACCTCTACTTTATCCAGCCGTTGATTATATACGTGAAGGGCATAGGCGTAGTGTTTATGGCTCTCATTCGATCTATTACAAAATAGATGGCGAATTAGTTAGAATCATAGCCATCATCGGCAAACAGGATTTTAACTCACGAACAGACTAAAAACCCTTTAAAACCGATAATTCCTTTTCCAAAATTCTGGCTTTGATAAAGTTTTTTTAGTTTTGTTTCAAATCTAAAAGATTTAGGCAGACAGCCTTCATCCGCGCCCACCATCCACCCGAATTCTCTAGTTTCTGGAATTTTCACATAACTTCAAATATTCACTCGGACTCTCGCGGAAATTGAGTCATCCAACATTTATGTTGCCATTGACCGCCGATCATCGAGAATAAATATTGAGTCCAGCGTCACGCTGGGAAAAGTTTCTGCGGATTCTGCGTTCGTCACCGATCATCAGGGATTCATGCTGCCCCTCACGGCGAGTGAGTCATCGAGAATAAAATATTCCCACCGGCCGGGGGCTGAACTACCACGAAGACTGGAAGAAGAAAACGGCTCTTTTCCTTCCCGGGTAATTTCAAAAAGTTCAATATATATAGAACAAACTCGTGAACTGCCGGGTTCTTTAATTCCAGAATGATTAGCGAGCCTGCCCCTACCTGACGGTCACCCCCAATTTTTCGCAGTTCTGCTTGACAAAAATCTCGTTTTATTTTATTATTGATTTTCATTATCAATATCAATATAATGATCCTATCCATTAGATTGAGTATTTATGGAGAAATAAAAACGGTATTTTTTGAGGAATCACCTTGTCAATTGAGAATACAGGACCTACTTTTGGAGAATGAGGATAGATCACCATGCGTTTCCTGTCTTACTGGGAGCAGGAGTTTCCGGGCCACGCCCGGAGGGAATATTTATTTTCGATAAGTGAGTGGGAACACGAAATCCAGAGAGGGCTCGAAAGAAACATGAATTGAATCTTGACCTCACTGCCGGGCTTTAACGCAGGAGTCATTCAAACAAAATCGAAAGTTTTTCATCGGAGGGGGAACATGAAAAACTCAACAGGCGTTGCTTTAAAACTTAACCTGGTTTGCAAAAAATGCGGACCTCAAGGTTTATTGGTAATTGTAAAGAGAGTGGTTGTAGGCCTTCTGGTAATTTCCTTATTTTATTTCCTGATCCTATCAGTCGCCTCTTCTTTTTTGGAAAAAACCGTTGCCGTGTCATTAGGAGCCACCTTTATTTTTGCTTTAACCCTTTATGATGTATGGAAACATAACTTTGCCCAAATTAAATGCGAAGTTTGCAAACGCAGCGTATAACTTACGGCATTAAATTTTTCCGGAAACAAAGGCGGCACAATCTAGACGTACCTCCCCCCGGGAAGGGTGTGGCCATCTCCGGCCTGCCCTTCCTCTGTTCCTTCATTTGGCGAATTCCACTATAATAATGAAAGAAAATTATTTAGACCCAATACTACACTTATCCAAGCTTGTTTCCGGAGACACCCTTGTGAAGATACCCACCGTTGAATTCACACCTCAACAGGAAACCAACGCCGGCGTGGAACTGCTGCAATTGAAGTCCGTCTACAAAAGATCGTCCAAACTTAAAGTTAATATGTTTGCTCCGCATCGGGTTCAGTTTCATCATCTGATCTACATCACTCAAGGTTCCGGAACTCACTTCATCGACTTTCATGAATACCCTTTCAAGAAAGGAAATATTATTTTTATCAATCAGCACCAGGTGCATGCGTTTGATTCAAAAAAACAACACGACGGCATAATGATTTTATTCACCCAGGAATTTATTGACTCGATTCAAACCAGCATCCGAGTCCCTGTCTTTTCCACCGGATTTTATTCTCCTTCGGTACAGCCTGTCCTTAAGGTAAAGAACGAATTGCAGAAAAGCTGTGAAACTTTACTTTCAGAAATGAAAAACCTCGACGGTCAAAAACAATACGACCCACTCATTATGCAACTGTTATTCACCTCACTCATTCTGAAACTGCACCGCGAGCGATCCGATCATAACCACCCCTCCCCCAGCGAATCTCGCCGGCAACAGTTTGCGAATTTCTTATCTCTGGTAGAAAAACACTTTGTGTCGGTAAGAGATGCTACCGACTATGCTAAGAAAATGAGCATCACTTACAAAACACTCAATCAACTCTGCAAACAGGCGACTCGCCAAACTCCCAAGCAACTGATCGATGCCCACACCATCCTCGAAGCCAAGCGCCGTCTGGCTATCGAAAACGTTCAGGTGTCTGAGCTCGCTTATGACCTGGGATTCGAAGAAGTCAGCAACTTTGTCAAATACTTTAAAAAGCACACCTCCCTCACCCCCAGCAAATTTAAAGAAACCATAAGCGGTTAGACATTTACCATTTTTTGGATGGGAATGACCTGTGGTTAATGTTTGCGATTCGATAAGCTTTGACTGTTGAAGGCAAGCAAACAATTAATCCTTTTACCCGGAGGAACCCATGAGTATTTCAAACAAAGAAAAAAACGGTAGCGTTACTAAACAGTATTGAAACCGGAGACTCCGCGCCGGTGTCTTACATCAATCCCAGTCAATACACTCAGCACAATTTGGCCGTGGCCGACGGACTGGAAGGTTTTGGGGAGCTAATGAAAGCGCTTCCGCCTGGGAGCGCCAAAGTGAACGTCGTGCGTTCGTTTCAGGATGGTGACTTTGTATTCACGCACACGGACTATAACTTTTTCGGCCCAAAGGTCGGGTTCGATGTGTTTCGTTTTGAAAATGGAAAGATCGTAGAGCATTGGGACAACCTTACAGAAAAAGCAACGGCACCCAATCCCAGTGGTCACACTCAATTAGATGGTCCTACCGAGATTCAAGACATCGCCAATACCGAGTCCAACAAAAATTTAGTTAAAAATTTTGTGGAAACCATTCTCGCTAACGAAAACATGGATCAATTGGGAAATTATATTGAAGGCGATAATTACACTCAGCACAACACGGCGATCGCCGATGGATTGTCGGGCCTGAGCCAGGCGTTGGAAGCAATGGCCAAACAAGGCATCACCATGTCCTACAGCAAAGTTCATAAAGTGCTCGGCGAAGGCAACTTTGTACTCACCATCAGCGAAGGATCATTCGGAGGGAAACCCACATCCTTTTATGATTTATTCCGAGTGGAGCAGGGAAAAATTGTAGAGCACTGGGATGTGATTGAAACCATCCCTCCACAAAGCGAATGGAAAAACCAAAATGGAAAATTTTAGTACGACAAGAAAGAAGAAACACATAGAGCTTTCTTTTTACTTTTAGTTTGTATTTTGTGAAAATGCTCAATATCAAGTTAACAGTGTTACTAGATTGAAAAATTTTTAGAGTCACACATGCATCGATTCTTATTAATAGCTCTCATCTGTTTGTTCAGTTGGCAATGCACCACGTCTGCTCCACCGCGAGAAACTACCATCGCTCCGGTTCAGGTGATTTTTGTTCCCGGGTATTACGGCAGTACTCTCACAAGGGAAGCTGACGGCGAAACCATTTGGTTTACCGGTGCACAATCGCTATGGGGCAGTCAAACTCTGGCGCTGGATACCGACGGACTGAATATTCCCGGAGCCACTTCGTTCAAGGTAGGTGAAGTTTTACGGTCCGTAGACTTTGTTTCGTCGGTAATTTCCAAAGACATTTACGGAGATATTATCGAAGGTTTAAACACTCGGTTGGCGGGACACGCCGAGGTGGTTCCTTTCGCTTATGACTGGCGCAAAGACATTGCAAGTTCTGCGCAACAACTGGCAGAGCAAGTGGAAGCACTCTACGCAGCAGGCGCTTCCAAGATGGTGATTGTGGCGCACAGCATGGGTGGTCTGGTCACCAGTTACTATTTGTTGTATGGCAATCAGGATTTAACTAATGCTCGGTTAAATCTATCCGGAGCAAAAAGAATACATGCGGTAGTCATGGCGGGTGTCCCGTATAAAGGTACGCTGGCAGTGTTCCGCAATATGCAGTTTGGAATTGAATTCGGTTTGAATTCGAAAGCGTTGGAAGGATTGGCAGTGGCCTCGTTTCCGGCCAGTTACCAGATCCTTCCGAATTATCCGCAGGCGTTATCGACACTTCAAGAAACAGATGTTTCCGATTGGATGTTGAATGATAAACGATGGGACGAGGGAAACTGGAGTTTAATGAAACCCACTACGGATGAAGCGACCCGTAAAAACCGAGTCCGATATACAAGCACCCAGCTTGCCCGTGCCAAAACGTTTCATAAAAAACTGAATGCCTCTTCTGAGGATTTGAAAAACAATTTACCGTTTCTATATTTTTATGGAGACACAGAGCCCACGCTGCACGGTGCTTTGTGGCATGAAGCAAAAACGCCAACTCCTCTTTCCGGAGAAAAATTTAGAGGAAGTGCTTCCGGGTTACGATCCGGCAAAACTTTTAAGGTCGGGAGACGGCACCGTCACCGTGGAAGCGGCACAACCTCCTAAAAGTTTTACCCGCATGTTTCCGGAGTTAAAAATAAAAAAACGGACGGAAGAGCATCTCGATCTGCTTAAAGACGAGGACCGCCTGGATGAAATTGCAGATTTTATAAAACAAACCCTGGATGTTTGACGTCTGACAACACCGGGAAAACATAAAGGAGATCATTATGACAAAAAATAAATACATCAAGTGAATGTCATTTTTGAAATTCAACGACAAAAATTAAACAAAAGCTTATCCAATGCAATCCAATTTTAAGTTCACTTCTTACGCTTAAAGATGGCTTTGATATGTTGCCATGCTTCTTTGCCCAGCAGTGCAATGGAGGCGAAGAAGGCGACTTCGCCAAGAATGATTAACAGGGTGGTGGCGCCGGCGATTTGCCCCTTCGATAAATCCAAAAAAGGAAGTCCGGCAATGACCGCCCAAAAAACGAACGATAACACCAGCAAAATATATCCTGTCGTTTTTTTCATTCTCAGGTCCCGCTTTCTTCAAATGGAATTTTCCACACGGCAAAACACATTCTCTGTTAATTCTACCAGCAAAGCTGAAACACTCAATTGTCATGAATTCAGGATGATCGATCATTCGCTTGCTAATATTGAATTAAATAATATAATCCTTATACAGCTATTTAATTACTTAATAAATAATTCACGAGAAATAATGCAACGCCGTTTTCTATATATGATGAGTTTGGCTTTCCTTTTCGTCTTCGCAGGTTGCACAACCGTGGGTCCGGATTATGTTCCGCCGAAAAAAAAGGTGCCTAAAAAGTTCAGCACGGCCGTGAAGAAAAAAAAATTCACCAACCGGGTGAAGCCGGGCTCCAAAGGCAAAAAACCCGAAGTCTTGAAGGTGCCGGTCAAGTTGGTGACACAGGAAATGCTGGCCGACTGGTGGAAAACGCTCGAAGATTCTCTATTAACCCAGTTGGTCCAAAAGGCAGTTAAAGGAAACCTGGATCTTAAGTTAGCCCTCTCCCGAGTACGCGAAGAGCGGGCCCGACGCGGGATTGCCAGAGCCGGCCGATTCCCTACGGTCAGCGGCGTTGGCGGCACCACGCATCAAAGAGCCCTCGGCCCCGCCGGTGAAAGTCAAACCAGCACCTTATACTCTTCCGGGTTTGATGCCAGTTGGGAAATCGATTTGTTCGGTGGAATTCAACGGTCCATTGAAGCGGCGGATGCCACCTGCAGGCTCGAAAAGAACAGTTGAACGACACACTGGTCACCCTGGTCGCGGAAGTGGCGCTCAACTATATTGAAATCCGCACTTTTCAAGCGCGGCTCCAGGCGGCGGAAAAGAATCGGGATTCGCAGAAAAATTCGTTACAGATTGTGCAGGATCGTTTGGATTCGGGACTGACCACAACGCTGACGCTGGAACAGGCACGCTATAACCTGGAGAGCACCCAGGCCGAAATTCCTACTTTAAAAATAGGAATTGAACAGGCCAAGAACGGGCTTTCGGTTTTATTAGGCGAGTTTCCCGGAGCACTCAGCCAGGGCCTTAAAGAGTTTTCTCCAATTCCGGTCACCCCCATTGAAGTGGTCGTGGGCGTTCCGGCGGACTTATTACGAAGAAGGCCGGACGTCCGGCAGGTCGAACGGGAACTGGCCGCTCAAACGGCACGTGTCGGTGTGGCCACTGCGGAGTTGTACCCCAAGCTCAGGCTCCTGGGTTCGGTCGGACTCGAATCCATTTCTATGGGAAGTGTTTTAGCGGGACCCGCAGCGGCTTTTCAGATCGGCCCCCAAATATCATGGAATCTGTTCAATGCCGGTCGGGTTCGACAAAACATTAAAGTCGAAAGTGAAATTCAGGAGCAGGCCCTGATTAAATATGAATCTACCGTATTAAACGCGGTGAAGGATGTTGAGAATGCACTGATCGATTATGCAGAAGAACAAAACCGTCGCGACTCTCTGCTCAAGTCCATCGAGTCTGCTGAAAAAGCTGCGGGTTTGGCGCGGGAGTTGTATACTTCCGGGTTATCCGACTTTCTGGGTGTTCTTGAAGCCGAGCGATCTCTGTTTACGTTTCAGGATAAGCTGGCCCTAAGCGAAGGCAAAGTGGTTTCCAACTTGATCCGATTGTTCAAAGCACTGGGCGGCGGTTGGAAACCGATGATGGTCGACGCGCCCAAAGAAAACGCAAGTTCATAAGGTTCATATAATAAGGATACAATTTTGTTGAATATTCAAAAACAATTTCATTTCTTAACTGCCTTACTCCTGGCTGCAATTTTAGGCGGGTGCCAGCAGGATCCGATGGCTGCCGCTCCGCCCAAGCGCCCTCCCCCGGCGGTAACTGTCGCTCCAGTAATTATGGAAGACGTTGTCCGAACCCATGAACTGGTGGGGCGAACGCGAGCCGTTAAGACCGTTAACCTGGTTGCGCGAGTTTTGGGAAACCTGGAAAAAAGAAACTTTAAAGAAGGAGAAGACGTTGCCAAGGGCGATCTGCTTTTTATTATTGAACAGGCTCCTTATCGCATTGCCGTGAATGCGGCCAAAGCCAATGTGGCGAAGGCCCGAGCCACATTGCAAAACGCCAAAACTTATTTAAAGCGGGTGCGATCCGTTCGCAAAGGAGGAGTTTCCCAATCCGATCTGGATAAAGCCCACAGTGATGTTCTTAAAGCCGAGGCAAGCTTGGCAGAGTCCAAAGCGAATCTGGAACAGGCAAAACTGGACCTGAGCTATACCGAGATCCGGGCTCCCATCGCCGGACGCATCGGTCGTGTCACCGTGAATGAAGGCAACCTGGTGTCACCCGAAACCGGAACGCTTGCTACCATTGTGCAAATGGACCCTATGTATGTTCTCTTCACCGTGGGTTCGGCGGAAGTACTCACCGAATTACAAAACCAAATTAAAAAAGGCAAGGCCACCACGTTCACTCCAAAAATTTTACTGCCCAATGGAACCGAATATCCCTTTAAAGGCGTAGAAGATTTTGTCAGTCATATGGTGGATGAAAAAACAGGGACCATCACCATCCGCGCCATATTTAAGAATCCCAGCAAGAACGTTGTCCCGGGCCAGGCCAACATACCGCATAAAATTCGGATTCTGTTACCGGGGCAGTTCGTGAAGGTCATCGTTCAGCGGGATGAAATTCGCTCTGAAAAAGTCATTCCGCAAATCGCCATTCAGGAAGACCAACAAGGCAAGTTTGTTCTGGTGGTCGATGGCGAAAACCGAGTACAAAAGCGGCCCATTCAGGTAGGAGAAAAACACGGAGTGAAATGGATTGTCAAGGAAGGACT
>CBDCVY010000008.1:0-13939 GCA_965223245.1 Nitrospinaceae bacterium
TTTTTGTAAATTCCATGAGTGATTTGTTTCATAAAAATATTCCTAAAGATCACATAACGCGCGTTTTTGAAACAATGGAAAAAGCAGATTGGCATATTTTCCAGGTACTCACAAAACGCAGTTCCCTTATGAGAAATTTCATCAACCACCGATATAAAAACAAATTGGTACCGGAGCACATTTGGGCTGGGAACGTCTATCGAAGATTATACAAAACGTTCTCGTATTAAGCATATTCAGGAAACGAATGCCAGCGTCCGGTTTTTATCGATTGAACCGCTTATTGGTCCACCCGGAAATTTGAACTTGAAAAAAATTCAGTGGGTAATTGTTGGAGGTGAAAGCGGACCTAAAGCAAGACCCATGGATTTATCCTGGGTACGTTCTGTTCGCGACCAATGTATAAAACAAAGTGTTCCGTTCTTTTTTAAACAATGGGGGCGGATTCCCGACCTAAATCCGGAGGAAGGGAATTAGATGGAAAAGAATGGAACCAATTTCCTCAATTGTCCAATCAAAACTCAAAACCTCAGGACCTATATGTAGCTACTGAGCAAATGAATGGCTGAAGAAAATCATCTTTGGGAATGCAAACCCAGAACAAAAGCAAAACTGGAAATTTTAAACCATTATCTGGGTGCCTGGTTTGGTATTCTAGCGCGTTCCGGTTTCGATCATGTTTATTATATTGATGGATTTTGTGGGCCAGGTGAGTATAAAAATGGGGAGGAAGGTTCCCCAGCAATAGCCGCACGTCTTGCAAATAGCACGGCAGAAAAATATAAAAATTTTTCTTCTACTTTAATATTTATTGATAAAAATTCCAAAGCCATAAAACATCTTCAGACTTTAGAAGCCATCAAAAATTGTCATTCTCGTACAAAAATCGTTATCAGAAAAAGTTATTTTTCGAATGAAATTGAAAATATTTTGGAAACTTTAAGAAAAATCCAAATTGCCCAACTTTTAGCTTTATTGATCCCTTTGGTTTTGGCCACAGTCCATTGGAAAAAATTAAACAACTCATGCACAACAAAAGCAGTGAAGTATTTGTCAATCTCATGTGCGGTTTTTTGAATCGATTTATGAATCATGAACATGAGGATGTCATAGAAAAAATTAAGCATATTATTGGTGAAGATAACCTGGATGACATTAAAAATAATGAGGATTCGATAGGAACGCTTTGTCAAATTTTTGAGAACAAGCTAAAAAATATCGGCCAATTCACTTTGAAATTCTTAATGAGGGATGAAACGAATGTTCGGGATAATGCTTTGTTTTTTTGCAGTAATAACGCCACAGGATTTAAAAAAATTAAGGAAGCTATGTGGAATGTGGATGATGAATATGGAAACTCATTTTCAGTTTATCGAGAATCGTCTAAAATCCAATCACAAGCAAACTTATTTGAAATTGGCCCACAAACGCATTTACTTGCTGTTCTAATTCAAAAACAATTTCGTGGTTGTCAGAATGTTTCCGTGAAAGAAATATTTAAATGGGTGATCGAAGAAACCAGTTATCTTGATTCTCATGCCAGGATAGAACTGGAAAATTTATGGGAAAAAGGACTTATAACAAATTACGATGATCCGGAATCTAGACCAAGGCGTTCCAATGCTTGGCCGGAACGTTTACTTTTAACTTTTGCAGATAAAACTCTGTAGATACTCTAAAGATATGTTTAACATCCCCCACCTTAAAGACAAAATATTAAATACCTCTAGAAGGAATACTGCCCCCAATCGCTAGATTGGGAAAGTTTCTGCTGTTACCGTTGATGGGGGAACCTTAGCCGGAAACTGTGCGGAATGCCTTTGAAATGGATCTTGCAGAAATACATTGCTCCTGTTTTTTCTCTGTTCCAAAAGTGGACGAAAATGTCATGCACGCGACATTGCCTTCGCTGTCCAGTAAAGGTCCACCTCCACTTCCATGGATTCTATCCTGAGATTTTGCAGGGCTATCTATCAGAACATTCAATCCATCCACTTTAATACCTGCTCCCTCGGGACCCGGGAATTTCATTTCCCCGGCCTCGATAACTTTACCGATAACTACTCTCAATTTATTCCGGTCTTTGAGCGAGGCCCCAAGATTGAACGCCGTTTTTGAAATGGAGCTTCCCGCAATAAACTGTTTGTCCGAAAGTTTGAGAGCCGGAAGGGAATCCGCATCGATCTTCAGGAAGGCCAGCAATCCCTGCAACCCGGTCTGCTGTTTGGATATAGGCATGGGTGGGTTTTCCCCAAATTGAACGGAGATGGCTCCTCCGATACTCTGATTGACACAATAGTTAGCTGTCACAATCCAACCCCGTTTCCCATCAACAACGAAGCCATTACAAATTGCCCTTTTACTTCTTATGATTTTCACGATGGCCCGTTCCCTCACTTCAAGTATGTTGGCCAGAGCCTGATGGGCCGGTTTGCCGGAGCTGTTCGGTTCGCGGGAAGCGATGTGGGTTAGGGCGGATATCGCCGGGGCCGCGGCCTTTTCTGTATCCGCAACTGCTAATTGAGCAAGCGCATTTATGGAACCCTGGCCACCGTAGGCCGCAGCTATTTGAGCGGCAATTTCAGGTGACGCTAAAGCGCTAATGGCAATGAGAGCCACTTGTTTACTCGATTCGTTTTTAGTCAAATGTGGAATCATTTTTTCGACCGTTTGCATTTCGGCAAGTTTATTTTGATGCACCTTCGTCGCTTGTTCCTGTCGGGCTTGTGTTTGTTCCCATTTTAGCTGTCGCTCATTATAGGAGTTTGTGAAGTACCAACCTACTATTGCAATCAATAAACTGGATATGAACGTGAAGACGCCCGATAAACTGGATAACCGATCCCAGTTGTCGCGGGACGGCTTACCCATTTCTAATCCTTCTAAAATTCCCATGGGTTCAGCGCCGGCATCTAAAAGCATTTTTGTTAAGGGCTTATGACCGTAATTCACTGAAACCGCGAGCGCACTTTCCCCGTCAATGGTGGCATTCGGTGAAATACCTGCATCCAAATAGAGAGTGATGACATCCATATTACCGCTTCGAATGTAGCGTAAGAAGTATTCTTCAGAAAAAGGTATGCCGCGATTGTGTAACTTCTCTTTAGCGGCATCTGCAGAAAGCTGAGGGTTTCGGTCAGGATTCATAGTTTTTTATATTTCTAAAACTGTTAATCGAATTAGAAAAAACTGTCACAGACTATTATTCTTTCCAGGTCGGGAAACGAAACCTTCTGATAAGAACAGTGTTTGAAACCGATGGGGTCACTGTATTTCAGATCGTTTTCCCGGCACCCAGCCGTGTTTTTGGAAATTAAATTATCCCTGAAATTTTTTTTAAAATGGTATCGAATTCAGACAAGCAAAGCAACACAAAGTTCGGAATCCCAAACTTTAACAATTAAAAAAAAGGAAAACCAGACTTTTTAAGTGAGAAAGGTTCTATTTCCGGAAGCAGGTTAAGAATAGACTGAATTTAAATTCCCGGCACTTCCCTCGACTCACCTGATAGATGGGCCCTGGCCGATTATTTTCCAATTAGAGGATTTCGAAATATTTAAAACCCATTGAAGATACAATCGTACAAAATTTTATCGCAAATGAATGCTCCCAACGGCCGGGGGCCAGCGCCCGCAGGCAACCAGGCCCCGCCTGGTGGGAATAATATATTTTCAATGCCTGACTTGCCGTCAGGGGCAACTAATATTTGCGATGAGTACTTGTGAATTCAGAATGGTAAATGTCTTTGAACAAGTGGAGTTGGCCTTTAGAAATAAATACAAAGAGGAAGAACGGTGTATTCCCCCTTTCCAATCTAGCGATTGGATGCAACTGGGATTTCCGGAAGTTGATGGAGAGACGAACAGAAAATAACCTTTGAAAATTTATACTTCCTCCAGGCGTTGCCTGGTGGGGGGATTTGTCCTCCAGGGGTTTTGCGGCGCAACCGCCGCAGGTAAAATTGATTCTCGATGACTGACTAGCGCCAAGGGCAAATTAGATTCTCAATGAGTTTGAGTGTGGGTCTCACCCCAGAAACTTTTCCTAAATTGAGTTTGCTCTTTATACAAAGAAAATCTTCAGAGACAAAATTCAAAAGAAAAGACGATGCGTTCCCTCTTTCCTAAAGAGGGATAGGGTGATTCACCTCCAGGGGTTTTGAGTTGAATAGAATATAGAGTTAGGAAAAGTATCTGATGATACAGTTAGCCAGCAAACCCATCGAAGATAAAATTCTGGCAGCGGGGCCTACCCCGCGGGCCGGGGTGATTGACAATCAGGGGTGTAAAGTTGAATGGGAGAAAACGTTGGGATAACCTTTAAAGGACTTGTTTGCAAGTTATCCCATCGAAAGTAATTTCTGAGTGCAGCGTCACGCTGCCATCGCAAATAATTGCTCCCTGCGGTTGGGGACCGCTGAGGGGATTCCCTGCTTAAACGTTTCCGCTCTTAGAGCATTGCAGGCTTTTGCCCTGCCAGAAGGTTTTGACTTTCTCCACTGAATGCAGAGTTTTGCCATCCAGGGGATCCCAGATCTCCGCCTTCCCCTCCTGCATTCCCATGAACGCCACGGCGTGAGTTTCCGGCCCCAGTTGAGCATTGTCGATGAACAGCATCGCCGGTGCGGTCAGTTGGGTGATGTCTGAATCCTTCACCCATTTTTTCGAACAGCTCACACCCACCTCGCCCAATGCATGGATGGCGCGGCCGGCGTTGGTGCCGGTCATCTTCGTGGTGCGCATTCTAAGGGCCATTTCCTTTTCCGTTTTTTCGATCCCCAGCCAACCGGCAATGTTGGCCCCCGAGGCGGCGACACAAGTGGACGGATGACTCTGGATAATGACACCCTTGACCTTTAAATGGTTTAGTTCCGGAACCACCGAGTCCGAGTACTGCCAATGGAGAATGGGGAAAATCGCGATCAGCATCACGGAAGCCATAGCGATGGCCCGCTTTTCCTTGTGCCCGGTTTTGAAGGCGATCATGGAAACCAGGGTGTATAGAAAAGCAAAACACGCGATGACAATTCGGAATCCGGCGTCATTGGCGTACAGGTCGAACCAAACGGGAACCTGCCACCTCAGGGTTCGGTTAACCATAGGAGCCCCAATGATGATGAACACCAGAAGAAGGATGGCAATGATGAAATAAATGTATCTGGCCTGGTGATGCAGAGTTTCCAGTTTAACGTTTTGGTTTTTCGAATGGAGCCGTTGACCGGCCCGCAGACCGAGCACGCCAAAGATCAACACAATCGAAACATTAATGACCAGGTGAAAATTCATCTATTTTATTTTCCCTTTCGCGTTTCAGGAGATCGGTTGGGATGTCCATCGGTATAAATAGCTTTGCATAACCAACAATTATTGAACAAACAGGTCTAATTAAAAACCGGAAACCCATATTCGCCCTCTTTCCTAAAGAGGGTCGGGGTGATTCACATTCAGGGGTTTTATATTTTCTGACTTACGCAAAGGTCTCCTTTCATGAAGAGAGGGGATTTCACCTCCAGGGCTTTTCCTGTTTGGTAGTTATGCAAACCTCCCCCGGTTATAAGGGCCGCCCCTGAACCGGATTTCAAAACAACAGTTAATTTCTAATCGAAACTTAAATTATCAAAATGACTAAAATCATTTTTCAGGGAAGTTTTCAAAAGGTTCCTGAAAGATGGACCGTTTGAAAGCTTTTAATTTATCGTCAAAATCCTTTTTTATCCTTCTTGTTTCTATTTTTTCATCTTCCATTCCGGTCTGAGAAAGGGTCACCCAATGAATAAAATCGTCCTCTTCGCCTCGCGCCACCGCACGAAAACTTCCTTCCGTCCCGCTCATTATTGTAAAGTCCCATTCCTCAGGCAGTCGCAACCCGTATTCTTCCTTATGAACTTTGGCCAAAGTGCAAGCCGAATCCGTCGAGCCTTTCTCCTTTCCACGCATGTCTGCCCAAAACGCCCGGCAGGACAGGTGGATATTATGCAAAGTGTCTCGTCCCTCCCATACTCGAAAACGGCCCCCTCCAATTTCATGATCGAACATGCTGTAGTAGGGGTAAAACCAAAGTAACCCCAGGATCAAAACGACGAGTAAAACCTTAAACGATTTTGAAGAACGAAATCCCTTTTTATTCATTTAGCAACCCAATATAATTTTTGCCATGAGGTCAGGTTAATTGGTCGAGCAAAATCCGGAACCATTTTGAAAACCCGAATCCCTCTTTTTCACCCGGGCAACTCCATTCAGTTTTTGCTATGAATTCAGGTTAAATTAAGGATGGGATAAAAACAATAATAAATCCCAACCGATTCTTTTTCAGGACTTTTAAGGGATGGCACTCACCGTGAGGCAGCGGGCCAGCGCCCGCAGGCAAATTAGATTCTCAATGAGTTTGTGGGAACCCCGAATCCGCAGAACCTTCTCATAAATTTTCCTTACCTTTAGAAAAAACTTAAAGAGCGAAAACTGATGCATTCCCTCTTTCCTAAAGAGGGATGGGGTGATTGACCACCTGGGGTTTTCAATTAAATGACAGGTACTTTGCGAAAAGTTTCTAATGGATACAGTTACCCAGCCAACACATCGAAAATGAATGTTCCCAGCGGCCGGGGGCCGCGGCTAGGGTGATTCACCTTTTCAGGTGTTTAAAAATAAGGAAGTTGATGTTTGCCCTTTTTCCCCAACCTAGCGGTTGGAAGCAAGAAAAATATTCGAAAAGTTTCTTATGATTCTGTCATCTCAGAAATTTACCGAGAATGAATTTTACAAGCAGGCGTTGGCCTGCGGGTCAGGGTGATTCACCTTTTCAGGTGTTTAAAAATAAGGAAAAATCCCCCCAGCCCCCTTCATGAAAGGGGGAGCACATCGGTCCCCTCTCTAAGTTTATGGTGTTTTGTTCCATAGTTACTGTTACGCAAAGCTCTCTTTTGTAACAGATGGGTTATGTGACAAGAGCTCAAAAATTTAAGCTCAGGTATTCTCCTACTATTATCGAGGGATATTTCCTATATTTGAATCAGAGTAATTTTCTGCAAGCTCCCAATCACCCGTTACCGGTTTTAGATTATATTTGCTTTAAATGGCAATTTTACAAGTGTTTGAAATTTAATAACTTGTTTATATCGCGGAATAACTTAATCAACGGAATAAAAAAACTATCAATTTAAGGCGCCACACAAGCCCTTTTTGTGGTATAAACCTAGTAGGTTCCGATATTTTTTTTTAAATGTTCGTTTCATCAAAAAAATAGAAAGGCCTTAAAGCTTCAATTATTCATTTGAATTGGCGTAGTTATTGACTTCGCTCTAGCGATATTAAACCTGCATGATAAATACCAATGAACGCTTTGGGAGGCGCCCCGGTTTGTTGGCAAATGACAGACCATTATCAGCTTGAACTTAATTTATAGGAAACGTTTTAGAAGTTCGTAAGAAATTTTTGAAACTAAACATCGAGTTCATTTTTTTAGTGAGTGCGCCGGTTAAACCTGATGAGGGAGGATTTATGAATAAAAAGTTATTTGCTTATAAAGGACACCAGGTGGAAATTTATGAATACCAGAAAATGGGCGAGGTTCATATTGACAGATTGGTGAAATTCGAAGCTTACCTTCATGGCGAAAAAAAACGACTATGGTCATGCCCCGGTGGGTATGGACCGCATGCAGATCTGGAAAGTATTGCGTACCAAATCATTGATCATTGGGACGAGATAAAATTTTCTGCTGAGGAACAGGATAAAGAAATAAACCCAAACTAACATTACCCGCCGCATCATCCCCCTCCCAACCCCCAAAAAAAATCGAAAAATTAAAAGCAAAAAAGCCATCAAGTCTTTCTAGCAGGAAAGAATTGATTCCCTAATACTCAAAAACGTTTGAAAGTCTGGTTTTTCCCATCCCTCCCTTCCAATCCAAAAAGCATGCTTTCCTCCTCGGTTCCCGCCCGGAAATAAACTTCTAATAGAAGTCATCCTACTTTTAAGGAAAAGTATCTGACAATGTTGCATTTACGCTAACCCATCAAAAAACAGACTCCCATAGGACAACCCAATTCAAGAATTTACACTTGCGCCGCAAATTCGAAAGGAGTATGTTTCTGTTAAATATCGAATAGGGGAATAGCCTTTTTAGGTAGCCCGTAGTTTGGTGCCGGGGGCTACGAACCCTGGCAACTAAAGTTGTAGAGGGTCTATACGTTTAAAAGTGAAACCCTGTAAACGTTTGGCTTTCCCTTATAGGATTTTGTTAAGGAATGTTTTTATCAAGAACTTTTTCAGGAGAGAGTAGTCACCGGCGACAAGGTAAAATAGTATTTACAAAAAGTCTGCCCCATTGCAAAGAAAATTGGAAAGCTCGTCGGCTGGATCCGGGCATTACTAAGAACCTCCGGTCGTGAGAATGATTCATCCACCGGGTGGGCGGTGAGTTATTAATGTATGAAAGTGTTATTAGGAAATCAGTCATGGCAAAAAACATGAAATCCCGAAATATCGAATCTCCTTCCAAGAAAAGGGCCACCCTTTCTCTTACCCGAAGGATTAAATTTTATAGAGATCATGTCCAGGAAGATATTTATAGCGGAGACGCGAGCCTGGGGAATAACATTACCGGAGTCTCGCTGGCCGGTCATAAGAAGGAACTGGAGAAAGAAATTCGCCTGGTGCAGATGGAGTTGGAAAAGGAGTACGATAAAGGTGAACTCCGAGATGAGAAAGAAATTGAGTTTCTGGAAAATATTTTAAACCTGACTCAAGACCGCCTCAAACATATAGAAAACGATTTACCGAAAACCAAAACTTATTTGGCGGAAGCGATGGAAGCCTTAGAGCGGCAACCGTCTATTCCAAAGGAACAGCTCAACGAAGCGGAAACGCTTCTCAACCAGGGCAAAACCGAAAAGGCAGAAGCTTTGTTCCAACTGGCTTTAGATCATTATTTAAAGTTTATTGCTCACCCGGATAAACCGTTAGACCAGTTCAAACTGCAGGCGGCGGATGTGGCGTTTCAGATTGGACGCCTGGCCGAGAACGATTTCGACTATCATAAAGCCCTGGATTATTTTCAAAGCGCCGCCCAACTGGTTCCGGAGAAAATATTATATCTGGAAAACACAGGTTACCTTTTCTTTGCCCTGGGCCAATATGCAAAAGCCGTTAAATATTATGAGAAGGCCCTGGCTATCGATCTCAAAAACTTCGGTGAAGATCACCTGAAGGTTGCGGACCGTTGTTTCAATCTTGGGTTTATGTATGAGTTCCTGGAAAAAAATCCTACCGCGTTACAGTATTATGAGAGAGCGTTGACCACCTATCTAAAATACGGACTGGATCACTTAGTGAAAGACGTGAAAACGTATCTGGATCCCCTGCGTGAATACTCGGTTCTGAAAGATAATGAATGAGTAACGATAAGACCTCAGAAAAAAATGTTCCGCCTTTAGGCTACTCTGTGAAGGGAGACCAGGTAGGAGGTGATAAAGTCGGGGAAGATAAGGTGGGCCGCGACAAAATAATTTATACCGGCATCACCCTGGAACAACACCACGAGTTTTTGCAAAAACGGGAAGCCCAGATTCGTGCAGAACTGGAACGCGAACATGGAAAAGACCGCGCTCGGATTCAAGGCCTGGAAATGGAATTGAGTGGTATCCAATCGAAACAGGAAAACCTGGAAGACTCTTATAAGCAGCGCATCCAGCAACTTCAGGACACTAACGAGGACCTGCAGAAATTCAAAGAACTGTTTTCATCCGGGCAAATGGATCGTGCCACTCAGGCTTTGGAGAAAGGCGACCTCGAAGAAGCCAAAAAACTTATCAAAGAAGTGGTCGAAAACGAAAACCTGTTGGCTGCCGTGGATAAGCTGGCCATAGGGCATTACCGGTTGGCAAAAATGGCCGACGATGAAGTGAACTATCCGGAAGCTTTGAAAAACTTTGAACGTGCGGCGCAACTGGACCCGGAGGAAGGTGTGTATTCCAACGAAACGGGAATCCTTTACTCGACGCTGGGTCATTACGACAAAGCCATCGAGTTTTATGAGAAAGCCACTGAAAGCTGGAGAATCCATGAAGGGGAAGATTTTCCCGACATTGCGACCGGAATGAATAATTTGGGGTTGGCCTGGAAAAGTAAAGGCCAATACGACAAAGCCATCGAGTTCTATGAAAAAGCGCTTGCCGGTAATATCCAGGTGTATGGCGAAGACCACCCTAAAATTGCCATCAATTGGAATAACCTCGGCGATGTCTGGCAGGATAAAGGCGACCTCGATAAAGCCGTAATGTATTACCAAAAAGCCCTCGATAGTAATGTGAAACATTTGGGAGAAGAAGATACTGCAGTCGCATTGAATCGAAACAACCTGGGCGATGCGTATCGAGCGAAAGGGGAATACGATTTAGCTACGGAATATTATCAGTCTGCACTCGATATCAATGTGAAAGCTTATGGGGATGACCATCCGCAGGTAGCGACCAATCAAAACAACCTGGGAGAAGTGTGTCGACTTCAGGGAAATTATGATAAAGCCATCGATTATTATACGAAAGCTTTGGTGAGTTGGAGAAAATCTCTCGGTGAGGGGCACCCCCTCGTCGCCGTAGGATTGAACAACCTGGGCGCGGTGTGGAGAGATAAAAAAGATTATCCGAAATCCCTGGATTATTTTGAACAGGCCCTGGCCAGCGATGTCGATACCTTTGGCAACAATCACCCCAAAGTTGCGGATCGCCGGTTCAATCTCGGCTACACCTACGATCTGCAAAAAGATTACGGTTCTGCCAGGACGAATTACCAGCAAGCCGCTTCCATATACGAAAACTTCGGGCTTACCCATAAACTGGACGATGTGAAATACTACCTTGACCGCCTCCCGAAAAAATGATCTCATCTCAATAATCGCTACGGAGTCGAGCCACCATCCTCGAGGGCAGCAGCGGGCCAGCGCCCGCAAGCAAAAATGATTTTCGATGATCGGTGGTTAGTGCAGAATCAATAGGACCTTTTTAAAAGTTAAGTTTGTCTTCAGAAAAAAGTGTGAAAGGGTAGACCGATGCATCCCCTCTTTCCTAAAGAGAACTAGGGTGATTCACATTCAGGGGTTTTAAGAATAAGGAAAAATCCCCCTATCCCCCTTCACAAAGGGGGAACACATCGGTCCTCGTGTGAAGTTTTATTCTGAAGAAAACATCAACAAGTGAAAAGTTATCTGAAGATTCTTTTAGCAAGCCAACACATCGCAAATAAATTATTCCCGCCGGCCGTGGGCCGGCAGCGTGACGCTGCCACTCGCCGTGGAGGCAAATTAAATTCGCGATGACTCACTGGCCGTGAGGGGCAAATTTGATTTTCGATGATCGGTGGTTAGTGCAGAATCAATAGGACCTTTTTAAAAGTTAAGTTTGTCTTCAGAAGAAACTATAAAAATGGAAGCCGATGCATCCCCTCTTTCCTAAAGAGAGCTTTGCATAACAGCCAATAATGAGAGAAATGCAAAAACTAATAAAAAGGAGATCGATGTGCTCCCCCTTTATGAAGGGGGCTGGGGGGATTTTACCTCCAGGGGTTTTAGGTTTTCTGACTTATGCAACGGTCTCTTTCCTAAAGAAGGCTAGGGTGATTCACACTCAGGGGATTTTACCTCTTCTCTTTTTTGTGATGGGTTTGTTCTTAGCAACCCATCCCTCGTGGGCTCAGGGACCCGGCGGTTCTTTAAGGGGCAATCCCATAGACGGAGACCCCGCCGTCGAAAAACAAATGGTCTATGAGTTGACTTTGGGGCAGCACCTGGCTTATCTCAAAAAGCGTGAATCCGAAATCCGGGCGGAGATAAACCAGCGACGCGGAAAAAACCGTGCGCAAATCAAAACACTGCAATTGGAATTGTATGAAATTCAAAGCAAACAGGTGGATTTAAAAAACTCACTTGACGATCAAATTCAGTTGCTGAAAGACACTCACACAGATCTTCAAAAATTCGAGAAGCAATTTTCATCGAGACAAATGCAGCAGGCCGAGGCCGCCTTAAGAAAAGGCGATCTCTCCGAAGCAAAAAAGTTGTTATTAGAATTAGTGGAACCTCCCACGGAGATTTCGAGTCAATATGATCAGGCTTTAGTGCACTACCGCCTGGGAAAAATTTCCGGCGAACAGGTTAAATACGCGGAAGCGTTGGACCATTTGGAACGTGCTGCCCAACTGGCTCCGGACAATGCCCTGTACGCCAATGCCAACGGGTTTTTGTTTAAAAAACTGGGCAACTACGATAAAGCCATTCAGTACTATGGGAAATCCGTTAGAAATTTGAAAAAAACTCATAGCGCCGATCATCCGCTCATCGCTATGGCCTGGAACAAACTGGGGGAAGCCTGGCGAGACAAGGGCAACTTGAATCAGGCGATTGAATTTTTTGAAAAATCATTAACCAGTAACATCAACACCTATGGCGAAGACCATCCGCGAATCGCTGCCAACTTGAACAACCTGGGAATTACCTGGGAACAAAAAGGCAACTACGATAAAGCCATTCAGTATTACCAGAGAGCGCTGGCGAGTGACCTTAAAACTTATGATCAGGATCATCCTAAACTGGCGATACAGTGGAATCACCTGGGAGAAGTGTGGGCCAAAAAAGAAAAATACGATAAAGCCATCGAGTACTTCGAAAAAGCCCTGGCGGTGAATTTAAAAACATACGGAGAGACCCATCCTCGGGTCGCGACCAGTTGGAACAACCTGGGGACCGCATGGCAGGATAAAGGGAATTATAAAAACGCCGTCGATTACTATGAAAAAGCATTGGCCAGCGATCTCAAAAATTTTGGCGAAGAGCATCCCAATGTGGCCGCCGATTGGAACAACCTGGGATCGGCGTGGGGCGCTCAACAGAATTTTGATAAGGCCATTGAGTATTTAGAGAAAGCCCTGAACAGTGATCTCAATACCTATGGTAAGGATCATCCTAACCTGGCCGCGCGTTGGAACCATCTGGGAGTGGCCTGGAGCAGTAAGGGCGATCAGGACAAAGCCATTGAGTTTTATGAAAAGGCAATGGAGATCGATCAGACCACCTATGGCAAAAGTCATCCGAAGATGGGATTCCATTGGAGCGCGCTGGCAGGAGCCTGGTATATGAAAGGCAACTCCAAAATCGCGACGGAATATTTTGAAAACGCCCTGGCAATTTTCAAAACCGCGTTTGGCAAAGACCACCCCAATGTCCTCGCCATCCAAAAAAACCTCGAACACATCCACCGCCAAAAACCCAAACCGGAACAATGAGTGTTTATATTTTAAATCACTTTAACTGTGGGTTTCGTAGACATGGTTTCAATTTGTTTCTCTAAACCATACTTCAAACATTTTTAGAACCGGGTTTTTAGCAACTTTCAATGGAATTAGCCATCAAAAGGATTGCTTTGCAGAAGCTGAGCCTGTGAACCCTGTGTGTAAACCGCGAAGCGGTTTTCCACAAGTACACGGGCTATTTTTGACCAGGAAATTGACTCGAAAATATTGAAACAATCTATACGAACCCTACACTTTTTTTTTAAACCTACATAGAAGAGAAGACATTGTATACTTGAAATTTTATATTCTATTAACCCTTCACCCATTATAATATTAAATTATTTGCCTGCCTTTTTTGCGGCTGTTTCTATCCAATTGCCTAAATTATTATAGCCATCATCTTTTTTCCATAAATAAAAAGGATATCCTTTGGGTAATTCTCCACATCTATTAGTTGTTCTCGCATTTATTCCCTTTATTTTGCTAATATCAATTCCCAGTAATCCGTTTCCTCTTTCAATACTTTTATCAATTTCGTATTTTACCCATCGGCTGTTGCAAGTATATTCTCCGACTAATACAACAGTAACAGAAGTCCCATCAAGTTGAGTATCGATCCAATTTTTTACAACCGTATCACCTTTTTGTTTAAGTGT
>CBDCVY010000009.1:0-15978 GCA_965223245.1 Nitrospinaceae bacterium
GCCGCGAAGTTATGGAAGGTGAAGGGTTTGAATTTGAATGTCGACGATATCATGAAAAACCCAGTGGACCAGATCAAACTCATGGAATGGTATTTGTTTAAACGGCTTTGGGATGATTATGATGGAACCAAAAATCGGCTGGCATTTGTGATTGCCGATTTTCTCCTCGGGACGGAAGTAATGGATGCAGCAATGGATTTAACTGCGAAAAAAGGAAGCGTTGGAGATAATACAAAGTTTGAATTGGTAAACAAATATTTATCTCAGGATCAGCAAAAGAAGGTCAATAAGTTTTTCCTTGCCTTAAAGGAGCGAAGTTGAAGGTGAAAGACCATTTATTCGTATTTTTATTTCTGAAGTTAATGTGGGGAATATCCATTCTTGAAAACAACCTTATAAAACCAAAAGAAATACTGGTGGCTTTCTTTGGGTCCACTTTATAAAGGGAATTGATTAACTGATTGGCTTCTCTCATGAATAAAATACATTCCGAGACGTACCATTGAATATTTTTGTCAAATTCCTCGATGTCTTTGTAGTCGGATTCCGTTAATTTGGGCCTTTCTTTATCGGATTTAATATTATTTTTAAGAAACTCAATCAACTCGGGTTTGTAAACTCGAATATAAATTGAAAAATCCTCCCACAATTTTTGCGGTTGCAGTTTTCGATTTTGTAATTCCGGTCCGCCGCCAGCACACACTCCACCCAAAACCCACCGTATAGAACCACAGCCAATAGCAATGTAAACAAGATTCGCTTCATAACTACCAATTGTATCAAAAATTGGTATGAAGGGGAAGTAAATGTGTTCCCCCTTTATGAAGGGGGTTAGGGGGATTTCCCCTTATTCTTTAAACCCCTGAATGTGAATCACCCCAGCCCTCTTTAGAAAAGAGGGAGCACATCGGTCACCGTTAGGCTATGGGAGCGTTGGGAGAAACGTTATCGGGACTCAACCCGAAGTTGGTGAGTGCCAATGGAGCTAAAGGGTTGTTCCAACTCACCCCGGCGAAGGTGCAGACCATGGTGGACGCCGCGAAGTTTTGGAATGCGAAGGGATTGAATTTGAACGTTGACGATGTCATGAAAAACCCGGTGGACCAAATCAAGTTGGTGGAATGGTATTTGTTTGGAAGTATATGGAAAAAACATAAAGATACCAAAAATCCATTAGCTCTAACAATTGCAGAATTTGTGGAAGGTGAAAAGGCTATGGTCAATATAATACAATTGACCATCAAAGAGGATGGTAAAGGTTCAGAAACTAAATATGAATTTGTAAAAAAGTACTTAAAAAATTCAACAAAATTAAAACTTAAAAACTTTTTCCAGGCATTAAAGGGGCAAAGTTAATAGAAAAAAGTTGTCTGTTTTCCCTTTTATTCCATTTGCTTAGGAAGGGGATGTCGTTCATAACCAAAATATATTTAAACCGGATTGTAATATCAAAAGCCTTATTAGGATTTACATCAGACACATTGCGAGTTAACTGATTTATTTCTTTCATCAATAAAATACATTCAGAAATATAATAATGAAGCTTTTTATCAAACTTTTCAATTTCTTCGTAGTCGGATTCAGTTAGTTTTGGAGCCTCTTTATTGGGTTTTATCTTTTTATCAAGAAACTCAATTGTTTCAGGGTCATAAATTTGAAGATAAATTGAAAAATCCTCCCACAATTTTTTGCGGTTGCAGTTCTCGATTTTGTAGTTCCGATCTGCAGCGAGCACACCTTCCACCACAATCCCACTCATTAGAACCACAGCCAATAGCAATGTAAACAAGATTCGTTTCATAACTAATTATTGTATCAAAATTAACTTGGGATTGGAAGTAAATGTGTTCCCCCTTTATGAAGGGGGATAGGGGGATTTTTCCTCCAGTCGGTTTGTGGAGAACCCGGCGGATCAAAGTCTCACCGGCCTGATAACCGAACGCCCTGTCACGAGTCTCAACAATCCGTTTGGATCATCCTCGGAACTCATTCAAACGGCGTTTGCAGATTCGTTTCAAAACTCCGCCGCATCGGTGCTGACCAAGTTAGATCAGGCAGCAGTGGATTCTCTGAAACAAAAGGATCCTGAAAAGTATAAGAGTTTGCAAAAAGATCAAATCGTATTCATCAAGGGCGGTGAAGTGTATGACCTGACGGAGAAACTGAACCGGGCTCACGGGATGAGTTTTAAGGAATTAGAAAAGCAGTCACCGGAGCTGATGGCGGATGTGAATCCCAAAATTCAAACGGAAGTCGCGGACTTTCTGCGGGAGTTGCGTAAGGAAAAACAATGGAAAGAAAAAACTCAGGCGCTGGTGGCGAAGAATAACGACCCGGAAAAACGGTCGCGGTTGATGGTGAAGCTGGACGTAACGGATCCCAAGCAGGTGGCCGAAGCGGTGGCAGTTTCTTTGAGTGGGAGTTCATATCAATCGAAACCCGTCACTCGAGAAAGACGGAAATTGTTTGAACAGTTAGCAATGGACCGGTCGGAAGTGAAATGGAAGGTGCGGGATAAGGAGATACCGCGCGGGCCGATGGCCTTAACCCCACGGCAGGCGAAGATTATCGCCACTAAAAGTGACCTGGGCTATTCAGAGAAAGATCTCCTCAACAACGACTTCGAAAACGTCGAAGGCGCGGTTTGGTTAATTGAGAAGTATTATAAGCAAAAATATAAAAACACTAGTGATCCGATTGGGTTTGCTTTGATGGCTTTATTTATAGAAGAAAGTGGCGTTGAAAAAGCTCAAAAATTAGCAGAAGAAAAGGAAAAAGGAACAAAAATAAATTTTGATTTGGTATTAAAAAAATTACCGATAGAGTTTCAGAAAATCATTAAAAAGTTTCTTCCGGAGAAAAGGGAGCGAGGTTAAAAGAGAAAACCGCAAGATCGTTCACTCCTTTTGAGTTCCATATGACTGGGATTTTTAATTTCAATAAAACCTTTTCTATTGGATTGGCAATGAAATGCCCTGCGTAACAAAAGCGTGTACGAGTGGGTAAATCGGTCAAGAAAATTAGTTGAGGATATTATGCAGCGATTGTATCCTCGGGTTCGTGATTTTCAAAGACAAATTTTTGATAGAGTTCCAAGTTGTCATTGAAAGCCTGTCGCGGCGTTCTGCCTTGACAATATTTTCCCTGATTGGTCCTTTCCTGGTTGAAGTAGCGCATAAATTCATCCAAGTCGGTTTGGATTTCCTCTAAGGTTTTATAAACTTTTCTTCGAAACGCAACTTTGTAAAACTCGTCCTGAATGATTTGATTCAGGCGTTCGGTGCATCCGTTGGTTTGCGGATGTCGGGCTTTGGTTTTAGTATGCTCGATGCCATTCAAATGCAAAAACAATTGGTAAGGGTGAGTCTCTTTTCTGCCGCAGTACTCGGTGCCGCGGTCTGTCAGTATCCGAAGTAACCCGATCCCCATCGAATCGTAAAACGGCAGCACTTTGTCGTTCAAAAAATCAGCGGCCGTCAAAGATGTTTTGTCCACATACACCTTGGCAAACCCGACATTGGAATGGGTATCGATCCCGGTTTGTTGGTAAATCCGACCGATCCCTTTGACACAGCCAATGTAACAGGTATCCTGACCGAGAAGAAATCCGGGATGCAGACTTTCGATTTCTCCATGAGCCTGCTTCTCTTGTTTCGCTGATTCCAACGCCTGGACTTGCGATTCCGTTAAAATGCCCTGATGCTCCGCCGCCCACTTCTCTAAACGTTTCAAACGAAGAGAAACGTTTTGCAATTGATGTCGCAGCCAAATGCTGCGCACCCCGCCGTCACTCAGTTGGATCCCCTGCTTCTTCAGTTCATTGGACACTCGTTTTTGCCCTTGCGTCGGATACTCCAAACTATAGTCTAATACTTTCTGCTCCACCTCCGGAGCGACGCGGTTTGCTGGGCGAGGAACCTTCCGCGACTTCTCCAGCAGTCCCTCCAAGCCCTCTTCCTCAAGCGCCGATTTGATGTCGTAATAATGCTGACGACTGACGCCCAATTTGCGGCAGGCTTCAGAAATATTCCCGAGGGTTTCACCTAACTCTAGTATATTCAGTTTTCTTTTGATAAGGTATTGTTCCTGAGTCATGGTTTTCTCCTTTATAGATTAAGATTTGTCAAACTTCATCTTAACCGAGTTACCATGACTCTTTTCAACCCCAAAAAGTCAAAATCTGTACACGCTTTTCGTTACTTGGGCAATTTAATCAATTGCTCGTTTTTTCACTATTTGCCTTTGTTTTTTTTCATGGAGTTATACTTTTCTTTTGTTTTTTCAGGGAGGCTTAAAATCCTAGAAACGGGAAAGCCTGTAACACGGTGCATTTCTAATACTTCCTCAGGAGAAAGATCGGATTCCCATATTTTTATCAGACGTGCAATTTCCGCCAGCCGCTTCTTTTTCTTTTCTTCTTTTTTTATTTGTATACTCTCTTCTAACCCTTCTAAGTAAGGTTCATAAAAACTACTTAAAGCCTCCTCGAGGTCATTAGTTTTTAAAGAATTTTGAGCCGCGTTGTTGTTAGGATGTTTTCCGGAATTCATGCCTGTCCGGTTATTTAGATTTTGTAATTGTTTTGCTTTTTCTAAAAATTTCCGAATCGTTGCTGTTTCCAAATTTTCATTACCTAGTTTTTTTTCATAATAAAGTAAAGCTTTATTAAAATATTTAACGGCCAGGTCGTGTCTGCCCTGAGCATTCCAATACTTTCCAATGCTAAACCAATCATTGGCAACCGTAATATGTTCGTCACCAAAAGTTTTAAGGTTTCTTGACAAGCTTTTCAAAAACAGGTCCATTGCCAAATGGTGGCGTCCTTCTTCGAACCAAACTGTCCCCAGATAATTATAAATCAAGGCCACTTTGGGATGATCTGTGCCTAAACTTTTCTCAGAAAGGATCAATGCTCTCTCCAGGTAATCGATCGCTTTTTCATAATTTCTACGTTTAAACTCTACAGATCCTAATTGGATAAACCGGTCTACTTCATCTATTTTTGATTCAGTCTCAGCAGCGATTGCCTTTTCCTCGAATATCATTGACGAAAAAGCAAATACTCCCATTATCAATAGTGCATAAATCAAACCGAATTGACTTTGCTTCATTTTATATACCTTCCGCATTAGAGCTTGCTGACTCTTGTTTTATTTCCTTAATTCTGTTCATCCTATATTTAACATCTAGTTAAATGTCTGTTGACTGTTGCCAATAGTTTGTCTTGCCTCGTTGAGGTTTTTGTGTAGATTCATTGTGTGAGGATGTTTTTTTCCAAAACTGTTTTCAAAAACAGGTAAAGCTTTTTCGAAATATTCAATGGCTTGGTTCAAGTCACCTTTAATCTTTAATAATTCGCCCAGGTGATTTTGTGTTATAGCAATTATGGTTTCGTCCTCACCGGGGGTTGCATTCATTTCCGCTAAATCTTTTTCAAATTGAGCAATTCTTTGGTCGCGCGCATCGGGATTGGTTTTCATTTCGTTCCAAAATGCTTCTTTTCTGGCAAGATCCTCGGCTACCATCTGTTTGAGTAATTCGTCTTCTGAATTTTCGGAGGTCTGAGAGGAGTCCCCGACAGCGGGGTTTTGAAGATTTTTTTGAATTATAATTTCCTGCGCATTTCCCAACTCCAGACGTAGACCTACAAGGTGGAAATCGTTGTGAGAAGGATGGTTTTCATAAAAGGATATTGCTTTCTCCAGAAAGTAAATTGCTTTTTCGTAGTTGCCCTCAATGTACCAGGCATGTCCCAAATTCGCCCAATTATTGGCGATTTGAAAATGATCTTCTTGATAAGTTTTTAGGTTGCTTGCTAATGATTTCTCAAATAAATTGATAGCCTTGCTAAAGTCATTTTTCCGAAACCAAGCCATTCCAAGGTTATTTCGTACTATCGCGACATGAGGATGGTTTTCCCCAAAAGTATAGAGATCGATTGCCATAGCTTTTTCGAAATACTTAATTGCTTTATCGTAGTTTTGTTTCTCCAACCAGGCCACGCCCAGGTTATTCCAATTCAAAGCTATATACGGATGGTTTTTATCCAATAGTTCCAGATTGCTCGAAAGGGCTTTTTCATAATACTCAATGGCTTTGTCATAGCTTCCCTTTTCATGCCAGTTCAATCCAATATTATTCCAGTTTAAAGCGGCATGTGGATGTTTTTCCCCATAGGATTTTAGATTGCTCGTCAGGGATTTTTCTAAGAATTCAAGCGCTTTGTCGTATTCTCCTAATCCATATAAACACATTGCCATGTTGTTCCAATTTAAAGCGACTTGAGGATGGTTTAAGTCAAATGATTTTAGATTGCCAGCCAATGATTTTTCATGATAAGAGAGAGCCTTTTTGTAGTCTCCCTTAGAGAACCAAATCAATCCCAAATTGTTTAAACTTTTAGAAACTTGAGGAATGTTCAAATCATCTGATTTGAAATGAGTTTCTAATGCCAATTCATTATATTGGAGCGCTTTATCATAGAAGCCCTTTTCATACCAACTCATTCCGAGGTTTGCCAAACCAGTAGCTACATTGGGATGATTCTCTCCCAGAGTTTTCAGCCATCTCCCCAATGCCAGATCAAAATATTTTATGGCTTGCCCATAGTTCCCGTTCAAATGGAAAGCCATACCCAGGTTGTTCCAATCGGTGGCTACATTAGGATGACCTTTGCCATAGGTTTTTATGTTCTCAGCTAAGGCAATTTTAAAATTCTCAATGGCTTGTTGGTAGAAACCCTGTTCCTGAAACCGTGCTGCGAAATCGCTGTAAAACCGCCCCATTGTGAGTTCGTTTTCATGCTTGGATTGCGGTATCGTACTAGGATCATTTTGAAGCTCAGTGGTTTTGCTGTGTTTTTCACTCTGGAACTTTTGTGAAGGGTCTAAATTGTTTTGATTTGGGGACCGTCGGGCAAACGCCAAGTTTTTCTTAACCATTGCAATTTGGGAAGCATACTTTTCCGGGTTTTTTTCCAGGATTTTTAGGGATTCTTCAAAATGCGTAATGGCATGATCACGATTTCCCTTTAGCATTGTGGAGATTCCCATTCTATGATGAAGGAGGGCCACTAAAAAATGGTCCGGGCCAAATTCTTTTTTAAAAATCGGATAGGCTTTTTTATAGTACTCAATGGATTGTTTGTATTGACGACTTTTAAAGGAAATTTGACCTAGCTGGTCCCAAATAAATGCTACATTAAAATGATTTTTACCAAAGATTTTGATATGGGTTGGTAAAGCTTTTTTAAAATACTCTGCGGCTTTTTTGTATTCTCCTTTACTTTTCCAAGCCAACCCTAAGTTTTGCCAAGTTCTAGAATGATCGAAAATGGTTAACTTAAAAATATCCAGGTTGATTTTCAGTGCTTTTTCATAATACACAATGGCCTCGTCAAAATGTTCCGCTTGAGCCCATATCTCTCCCAGGCGATTCCAGTGAGAAGCCAAATTTGGACTGTCATTTCCCAGAAAATTTTCATAAACGGTATAAGCTTTTTCTAAATAACCAGTGGCTTTCTTATAATGACCTTTTGAATTCCAGGAGGAACCCAGGTATTCCCGATTGACAGCCACTTCAGCACTGTCTTGCCCAAACAATTCTATATGGATTGCCAAAGCCTTTTCAAAATTGGGGATCGCCTTATCATATTGTTTTTGATAATAATGCTGACGTCCCAGTCGATGATATTGATCCGAATCTTTTTTGGAAGAGGAGGGATTGAGATCTTCGCCCCTATTGGACTTGGTCCGGGATTCCCGGGAATCGATGGTTCGTTGCAGATCATGAACAGTATTATGCAGAGATATGACATCGGAATCATCAACACCAAGCCGAATTGCATCCCGAATTAACATTTTTTCATAATAATAGATTGCTTTTTCAGGGTTTCCTTTTTTATTCCAGGCATCGGCCAAATCTTTATAAATATAGCCTAAATATAAACTGGATTTGCCGTATACTTTTTTAAATATTTCATACGCTGCTTCATAATATTCGACGGTTTTGTTGATATCCCCCTTCAGGTCCCATAATTCTCCCATGAATTTCGTATAAATGGCTTCCTCTTCACTGTCGTTGCCATAAATATTTTTATATTTTGCCACCACCTGTTGAAAGCATTCCATAGCTTTGTCATAATTCCCCTTTGCTTTCCAAATTTTTCCAAGTTTTTCCCAAACCAATACAGTCTTTTCATCATGGTTGCCCAGGGTTTTTTGAAAAATCGCCAGCGATTTTTCATAATTCTCAATAGCTTTATCGGTATTTCCATTCTGCTCCGAAACTATAGCCAGATAATTCCAAATTTCAGCTACTTCGGGAGAATCTTTACCATGAGTTTTAACATAGCTGGCCATGGCTTTCTCATAATATTCAATCGCCTGGTTGTAGTCCTTTTGAAAGCGCCAATTATGTCCAAGTTCCACTAAAAAGGAAGTTGCCTTATTATGACCCTTCCCATGTTTTTCCTGGTTGTAGGCCAATAACTTTTCATAATAGAGAATGGCTTTATCATAGAGACCTCCTTCGGAAAAAGTCTTGGCCAGCTTTTCCCAAAGTTTTATAACTTTGGAGTGGTTGGCTGGGTATGCCGTTACATAGATATCCAACGCTTTCTCATAATAGTGGACGGCTTCATGAGTTTCCGATTCGTTTTCCAATAGTCTTCCCCAGAAATACCATTCCTCGGCAACTTTCGGGTGGGAAGCTCCATAGAGTTGAATTTTACTGTCCACAGCTTTATCTAAATATTCTTTGGCTACTTCCCTGTTACCAGTAATAAACCAGGCAGCGCTTAACGATTTTAACTTGTCAGTTACTTTAGGGTGATTCTTCCCATAAATTTTTTGGTAAATTTTGAGTGATTTTTCCAGAGTAACAATTGCAAGCTCATGATTACCAGTGAAACCAATTGCGTTGGCCAACCGGTCCTGAGTTTGGGCAACCTTTATATGATTCTTGCCATGAATTTTTATATAATTCGTCAACGCTTTTTTAAAATACACAATAGCCTTTTCAAAATTCTTTTTTTGATACCATGATGCTCCTAGCTGATCCCAATCCTCAGCGACTTGGTCACTTTCTTTTCCAAAATGTTTTAAATGTAAAGTCAATGCTTTCTCATGGTAGGAGATGGCTTTATCGTAATTTTTTTTTCGATGCCAGGCACTTCCCAGGTAACGGAAAACCTCAGCTGCTTTGGGATGATCTACACCTAAATTCTTCTCAAAAAGAACGAGTGCTTTCTCCAGGTAATCGATCGCTTTATCATAATTTTTTTGTTTAAATGCCTTAGCTCCTAATTGGATAAACCGGTCCACCTCCACTATTTTTGATTCAATCTCAGGAGCGGATATCCTTCCCCCAAATGTCATATCTGTAAGACCAAAAACTCCAATTATCAACAGCGCGCCAATCAAAACCCATCGATTTTTTTTCATAGATATTACCTATTCAATTTGAACTGAAGTGAAAGCTCAGCTTTCTTATTTAGGTTCATCTTCAGAAATTAAATCCAATTCTTCAGCAGACCATTTTACAAAAGCAAACACCCACCATAAGATCACTTGCGCAAAGGGAATTGCCAACAAAATAATCCACCAATGAGAAAACCCTGCTTTTTTACATATCATTAAAACAATCCAAAGAAAGCCGACTACAAATAACGGAACCAGAATAAATTCTAGATAAGAACTATCTTTCATCATTTACTACCTTTATCGAATTCTTGTTTAACTTCCAGTTTGAAAGCGCCAAAATCAAACCGGCTATGTAGATTCCTAATCCGGGGATAACTATCCAGAGGCTTCCTAATGGATTTAATCCCGCTCGCTTAAATATTCTCCAGGTGGGATAAAGAAAAAACACGGTCATAAAAATAAAAAGAAAGAGTGCTTCTCCAGAGTTCATTTCCTGCATATTCCATTTTCCTATTTAAAAAATCGAAGTGAGAATTTCTTAGGTTCCGAAATCTTAGTCATAAAATTTAAATGAAATCAAAATCCCCGCGTTAAACCTTCCGGAATAATTAATAGTTTCGTTATAGTAATGTCCTCTTCTAAGAATTCTTTCAACCATATACCATTTTCTGGTTAAGTCAATATTTAATGCGATTCTATTTCGGATGGCTACCAAAAGGTTTTTGTAGTGTTTTGATAATTTATTATTTCCCAAGTTTTTTCAATAGGATTCACAGTAACTCCCTCAAGTGAGGGAGGCACCGATATTTTTAAATTTCTGGGATCGTTGCCTTTGAAAATTGAGTTAAGAATGGGTTCTTCTTCACTCGGCAAGTGAGTTCTCTCCAACTGCGGAACGGTAAAAAAGGCAACGGTTGTTGCCCGGTTCAAATAACGACCCCGAATTTAAATTGAATTTTAAAAAAAATGCAGACGAATGGATTAAGTCTTGGTATAATAATAAGGTATAAAAACTAATTAGTTAGGACAACCAAAAAATTAATGTCCGCCTCGGTAGAATCGGTCTCTGGGAATTTTTAATATGAGGTTTCGGAGGTAACTTGAATTGAGGTGGAGGGCCGGATTGGCGGCATCTTCCTTCATAAACAATAGGCTCGAACTCCAGGGTTGTTTGCAATGAATGACCCACCCACGAAGGCAGGAAGGTGAAATGTGATAACTGTGAGTGTTGAAAACTGAAATGATGCATCCAGTTTAATCCAGTAACCGCACGAAGGTCCACTTCAATTTCAATTGCGTACTCAACTTAATGAGGAAGACTTAAATTAATTAGCACCCAACCAAACCCAACCCGATGTCACCTGTAAAATCCCTTAAATCTATCCGAAAGGCTTATAAAGGTAATTCCTGCATTTTTAAATGGTTATCCCTAAGGAAATTTGGGAATTTAAGAATGAATAGATCTCAATAAGTTAATTGAACATTTCATCGGCAATATACATTTGCACACACGCCAACCAGGGTCTTTCAAAAATTTTACACATCAATTATACGTAAAAGAAATAGTTCAAAAGTGAACGCTAATATAAGGATAAGAAATGGGAAGAATCAATTTAGGTGAATATGGAAATTCAAATCTGCAGAGTCAGAAAAGATGGGAAGAGATGGCAGAAATTCTTTACGGAGATGGCTCCGGAAAAAAGGATGACCGCCGGGTTGGCACCCAAAGAGGAAGACGAAGAAATCGAAGACCAACATTATTGAATGGAGGATTAACCGCACAGGAAAGTCTTCCAGCTTCGGAGAGAACGATTGATCCAAGTATTTTGTACAACACGGAGGATCCGGATAAACCCCTTCCCACCAGTGGCCTCGGCAGCGGCAACCCGCAAATGGACTGGGCCATACAGCAAAACCTCGTCAACGCACCAAAAGGTCCGAGCCAACCTCCCACTAAACAAGGTCAACCTAATGCAAATTATAAATTTGGTACGGTGAAAGAGGTTAAGAAATCCATTGAGATTATAACGGGTGAGCCGGATGTAAAAGTTCCCACAGGTATTACTAATAGAGACGCAGCCCGAATTATTAAAACCATCGTGGAGTTAGAATCCAGTTTTGTTCCGGGTCAAACGAGTTCCAAAGGTGCTAAGGGGTTGGGGCAAATCATGCCGGGAACGGCTCAGGGAATTGCCAATCAAAGCGGATTAAATTTATCGCAACAACAAATATTAAATGACTCTGCTTCAAACATTCGGGCAACCAAGTGGTTGCTGTTTAGAGATATTTGGAGACGTTACTCTAATGTAGACAATCAACTGGAGTTTTCCATCATTGAATACAATTCAAGTCCAAAAACCGTTCAAGCGGCACAAGGAAAAGCAAGCACACAACTTGGGCCGGGAGCAGAAAATAAGATTAATAAGGTAATACAGTTTATGCCACAGGAAACACAGAATTATCTTAAAAAGTTTCGCCTGGCGTTAAAGGCGCAAAAATAAAATACAAAATAAATTCATCTTTTTTTGTGTATTTGTAATTAAAAGGAATTTCGTATTTATTCAAAGTCTTGGTTGCCTCTATTCCAACTGCCCAAGTTTTATCGGGATCAATTTTATGAACTTCTTTTATAAGAATATTAATTTCCTTAATCAAAAGCATACACTCGGAAAGAAAATAATGAATCTTTTTATCAAACCGTTCAATTTGTTGATAGTCCTCTTCAGTCAGTTGAGGGCGTTCTTTGGCAGGCTTGATATTTTTATCGATGAACTCAGCGGTTTCCGGATCACGCCATTTCAAATCCTTGAGAATTTCCGGCCACAGTTGAGCCCGGCTGCAGTTTTCAATGCGGTAATTCCGATCCGCCGCATTCCCAAAGGGAGAAACGCCTATTAGAAAACCAGCAACTACAAATGTCATCAAGATCGGTCTCATAACCAAATATTATATCACATCAATTTTTTGTAAAAGAAATAGTTCAAAAGTGAACGCTAATATAAGGATAAGAAATGGGAAGAATCAATTTAGGTGAATATGGAAATTCAAATCTGCAGAGTCAGAAAAGATGGGAAGAGATGGCAGAAATTCTTTACGGAGATGGCTCCGGCAAAAAGGATGACCGCCGGGTTAGCACCCAAAGAGGAAGACGAAGAAATCGAAGACCGACGCTATTGGGTCAAGACTTAACGGCACAGGAAAGTCTGCCAGCCTGGGAGAGAACCATAGACCCAAGTATTTTGTACAACACCGAGGATCATACAAAACCGCATCCGTTAAGTCCCAGTGCCCTCGGCAGCGGCAACCCGCAAATGGACTGGGCTATGCAGCAGGCAATCGTCAACGCACCGAAAGGTCCGAGCCAACCTCCCACTAAACAAGGTCAACCTAATGCAAATTATAAATTTGGTACGGTGAAGGAGGTTAAACATTCGGTGGATCTGATCACTCAAAATGCGAATAAATTAATTAATTTTCCTGTCCCGGGTAAAGAAGCTAGTCGTATCACAAAATCCATCATTCAAATTGAATCCAGTTATAGGCCGAAGGTGAAAAATAATCAGTCCGGAGCCTCAGGATTGATGCAAATTCTTCCGAGTACAGCGAATTTAATCGCCAAAAATCTACATCTTGGTTTTACCCAAAAAGATATTTTAGATAAGAATGTAGAAAATATCATTGCAGGGCAAGCTTTATTTTTTGATGGCTGGAAAAGGTATAAAAGAACAAATGATCAATTGGCGTTTGCAGTCCTAGAATATAAAGTAGGGGCTCCATTAGTTGAAAAATTTAGAAAGGAAGCAGAAAGTAAATTTGGAACTGGGGCTGGAAATAAAATAAAAGAAGTTTTAAAACTTAAAAGAATGCAAGCACGACCGAGTCCTAATGATTTGTCGCCAGCGGAGTACCTTAAAGCTTTCCGAAAGGCATATAAAGGTAATATTTAAATTCAAAGAAAGGTTTAAGGTTATTTTGTCGATTGAAGGATCTATCAAATGGGATTTCAAATTTAACTAAGGTCCCATCAATTGTAAAGGCTAACCGCGAACCCATATTGGGGTTTTTAGAATGAATCGCCCCCAAAAATTCATTGATCTCTTTCATCAGCAAAATACATTCGGAGGCGTACCAACGGATTTCTTTATCCATTTTATCGATGTCCTGATAGTCCTTTTGACTCAGCTTGGGGCGATTTTTGGTTGGTTGAATATGTTCTTCAATGAACTTGGCTTCTTCCGGGGCGCGCCAACGAATATCCTTCAAAATTTCCGCCCAAAGTTGTTCGCGATCGCAGTTCTCGATAATGTAATTCTGATCGGCGGCACTTCCCAATGAAGCGCTGCCTAATAGCAAGCCAACAACTACAAATGTCATCAAGATCGGTCTCATAACTACTTTTTATAATAATTGGCGGCGGGAAGCAACAGTAAATTCAAAATAGTTTGTCCCTTTAAATGACAATCGAAAAGGGCGCTAACGTTTTTAAACCATAGGAGAAAAAAATATGTGCGGTGGCACGTTTGGAACAATTTTTAGAGTGGGCGCAGGAATTGCAACCGGTGGGCTTTCAGAAGTCAGTCGCGCGACAGGGATGCCTTTAGACCCGTTTTCTCAGGTGAAAACCGTTGTCGATGTGGTAAGAGGACCGCGCACCGATAACAGTTCCTCTTTTCAAAATATAGTAGGCGCGACTCAAAAACAAAATAAAACTCCGAATCCGGATGTGCAAGCCGTATTAAAAAAACGCAAAACGCGGGCCCGATCATTGGCAACGCCTCGGCCCACGTTACTCAGTAGTCCTACCGGGATAGACAATCCCAATACTAACCCGAGCGATTCCTCGCTCTTAAAATCAAGGAGATAACATTATGTGTGGTGGCGCTCCTCCCCCTCCTCCTCCCCCTCCCCCTCCGCCGCAGTTGGCCAAAGCCCCCTCCAGTGAGTTGGGCACTTCGTTACGAAGACGGCGACGCGGAAGAGTCGGAAAGGGACAACGATCCACTTTATTAACCGGAACTTCCGGTATTGATGACAGTTCACTCAATACGGGAAAAAGTATATTGGCACCCTAATGGCAGAATCAAAACGAGAGTACCATAACAGACGTTTGAAATCGATGAAGACGGAACGGTCGACCTTCGACAGTGTGTATCGCAGTATCAGCTCGCACCTTCTTCCGGTGAGCGGTCGGTTTTTAACCACCGAACGGAATAAGAAACGAGACTTCAACGAGATTATCGATGAAACTGCGAGCCATGCGTTAGGAGTGTTGGCAGCGGGGGAAATGGCCGGAGAAACCAGCCCTGCAAAAAATTGGTTCCGCCTGGGTTCTCCGGACAAAGATCGTGCAAAGTTCGGGCCCATCCGTCAATGGATGGATGCGGCTCGCGACGTTTTGATGGCCATATTCAACGGATCCAATACGTATCGCGTTCTTCATGGAATGTATGAAGAGCGCGGTGCGTTCGGCACCGCCAGCGCTGTGGTGACACGCGACTTCAAAGATGTCATCCGACTGCATCCACAAACCGTGGGAGAGTACTACATCGCCAACAACAATCGCGGCGAAGTGGACACGCTTTACCGCGAGTTTGATATGCAGGTGGCGGCGCTGGTCCAGGAATATGGATTGGAAAACGTCAGCCAACGCGTCAAAGACCGGTACAACAACGGTCGCTATGACGATTGGGTGACGGTGATCCATGCCATCGAACCGCGTCGTGAGCGCGATCATAAAAAGCATGACAATAAAAACATGCCCTTCCTGTCGGTGCACTACGAAGCGAAGACCAATGAGAAGGACAAGTTTTTGCGGGAGAGCGGGTATCGTAATTTTCCCGGTCTGGTTCCCCGATGGGTCACGCGTGGGCAGGATATTTATGGCCACGGTCCCGGCATGCAGGCGTTGGGCAGTATTCAACAGTTGCAGTTCGACCAGTTGAAGAAAAGCAATGCCATCGATTATAAAACTGATCCGCCGCTGCAGATTCCTTCTTCGTTGAAGGATTCGAGCGATGTTTTGCCTGGGGGCAAAACATTTTATGACCAGAACCACCCGGCAGGAGGGATTCGCACTGCGTTCGAAGTGAACGTGGACCTGAATCCCATTCTCCTGGACATTCAGGACATACGGGATCGCATCCGAACTACATTTTTTACCGATTTGTTTCAGATGATTGCGCTGTCGGATCGACGACAAGTCACCGCTCGCGAAATCGAAGAGAAGCATTCGGAAAAATTATTGATCCTGGGTCCGGTGCTGGAACGCGGGCAGAATGAGATCGGGGGTCCGCTCATCGACATTGCGTTTGAGTTGGCCATGGAGAACGATTTGTTCCCGCCGATCCCACAGGAGATGTCCGGCATGGACCTCACCGTGGAGTTTGTCGGCATGTTGGCGCAGGCGCAAAAGTCGGTAGGCATCAACGGGATTGAGCGATTGCTGGGTTCTGTCGGTTCTATCAGTCAGCTTTTTCCACGTGCGACCGGCAAAGTTAATTTCGATGTTCTGGTCGACGAATTGGCGGATATGTATGGTGTGCCTTCACACGTCATC
>CBDCVY010000010.1:0-12054 GCA_965223245.1 Nitrospinaceae bacterium
AAAATGATGGAAAAATCGAGAGACTGGCGAGCTCCCAAAAAATCAAAAACCAAAACCTGGCGAGATACGAAAAAGAAAAAAGTGGAAGTTGAAAAAAGTCGGATCAAAAAAGATTCGCTGTTTCTTTATGATCCCATCGAAACCGATGATAAGTGGGACCCGTACGACCACGCCACCAAAGAACAGGCCCACTCCGAAGCCGCTCCCATTTTTAAATTTAGGTTTTAAAAATTTCAAGGGATCGTAAACTCGGAAAACTTCATACCAATTCCAATCTATTTTTCAGCGCGTGGCAGACTCAATGGCCGGGGAGTATATTACTAGTAGAGATTGTTTTTGGAGAAGTGCGCGAATTGTTTAAACCCTTCAATCAAAGGAGAAACTATGTCAGACAGCGTTTACAAAATCATCGAGTTAGTCGGAACCAGCAAAACGTCCTGGGAAGAGGCGGCAAAAAATGCGGTAGAAATGGCGGGAAATTCTTTAGAAGATCTGCGCATTGCAGAAGTCAATAAACTGGATATGCGAGTGGATAATAATAAAGTGGTGGAATACCGCGCACGCGTTCATCTTTCTTTCAAGTATCGGGGAGATGATTAAACTCATCAGGTTTTGGATATGGAGCCGTTTCTTTATATATAGAACTAACTCAACCGGAAATAAAGAAGGGAAAGCTTGCGGGTGGTGAATCGGGTTTCCTCCACCCGCAAGTGTTAAAACGATTCGTAGCTCAGTTAGTTTTCCGGCAACGTATACTCAATGACCACTCCCTTAAGCAATAAAGAATCGTCAGTAGGCCATTGGGTGAGACTTAAATTTAGTTGGTTAACCGGTAGCACTTCCATAAGAAGGCTTTCGGATTCATTATTGACGTCGGAAGTCGTAGGGATTCCCGTCGGGAGAAAACTGGTTGACCGGAAACCCAGACTGGTAATGGATACTCCCTCGCCTATTAGAAAAAAGCCACTCAATAAATCTTCTTTTAAAAATCGTACCCGAAGTCTTGCTGCATTCGATTGATCTCGATAATAAAAAGTGACTTTTTTTATGGTGGCCTGATGAGGCAGGTTTACAGGAGCCACCACTCCGGAAGATCCTTCATATCGCATTCCTCCATCGAAAGTAGGGCAGATAGTTCTTTGAGAAGAGTCTCGCGCCTTGAATGTGCAGGCGGCTAGCGCATAAAACTCGGATTTAACATCCGTGTACGTGACTTCCAAAACAGGGCTGCGTCCACCTTCTTTCGAGTCCATAGCAATTCCGTCATTGGTGCCGCCGCTGCGCACCATCAATCCGTTATTGTCTATGGAACCGTCCACCCAACCCTGCACTAAAGCGATGCCGTCGGCGTTTAGCGGATGAATTCCCTGTCCGAAGGTGAGTGGAGGAATCGTTCCCAACAGGTTGCCGCCCTGATCCAGATCATTCCAGGTGACGGTTCCTTCCGCCCAGGGCGAATCCTGCGAGTAGAAATTGTAAGGGCCCGAGCTGGAATTCGAGTAATGGAATATGACATTAACCCCGGTGACGGTTGCGGTTGCCGGAATGGAAGAAAGATCCCATTGCGCTAAAGTGGCCACTTCCCCAAAAATTCCATTGTCCGGATCCTGAGAAATTCCGTCCGCGATTAAGATACCTTCGTTTCCATAGTTTTTATCCGGAGAAGATTCGCGTACATAACTGTCTTGTGGATTGTTAAAGGTATCTGTGACGGCAAAAGCCGGCGTTTGAAACAGCAAAAGAACAAAACTGAGCCAAAAAAAATAGAATAATTTATTCATAAATCCCCCATAGAATATTTTGTGGAAAATATAAAATTTCCACATAGCTATCCTTTTTGGGGATTTAAGTCAAACCCGGGAAAGGGGTATTTGGGGGGTAAAAAGAACAGTGATTATAACGAGGCGAAATTCAAGGAGTTTGCCTCCTGAATGGTTTTAAAAGTGGAATGGGTGGGAGTAAATATCGACTCTGCCGGTAGCGGGACTATCCTTACCAGTTCAAAAAACAACCATGGGTGTGTTGCGCAAATAGAATGGTTCCCCGAATCAAGTGGGTTTTATATATAGAACTAACTCAACCGGAAGTATAGAAGGGAAAGCTTGCGGGTGACAAACCAGAGTGGATCCACCCGCAAGTTTTGTACTCTTATGCCGAAAAATTATTATGGCAGTATATACTCAATCACCACACCCTTAACAAGTAACGAACTGTCTGTCGGCCATGGGAGTAAACTTCGATCCGTTTCCCTGACCGCCACAGTCTGAAAGGATAGGCTGTCGACTAAATTATTCACTCTCGGAGAAATCACAGGTAATGGGGCAAAACTTATGGATTGAAAACCCAAGCCGGTATTGGAAAATCCTTCACCGATGGTTTGAAAGCTGCCCGCAGCTAAACGTTCCCTTTGAAAGTCAAAAAAAAGTCTAACGGATGGATTCGTATCTAAATAATGAACGGTGATATTTTTTATAACTGCTCCATGGGGTAGATTGACGGGAGCAATAATCCCCAATCGACTTGCTCCGTCATAACTCACTCCGCCGGTTCCAATGCCACATAATGTTTTCTCTGTAGAGTCTCTTCCTCTAAATTGGCAAGGGCCAACGGTATAGAAATGCGACTTGATATCCCTGTAAGTGATTTCCAGCGTAGGCGGTCGCCCTCCGGATTCTCTTGAGTCCATAGCAATTCCGTCATTGGTACCTCCACTGCGAACCATCAATCCGTTGTTATCAATAGAACCATCCACCCAGCCCTGCACTAAGGCGATTCCGTCGGCGTTCAGCGGATGAATTCCCTGGCCGGAGCTAAAGGGAGGAATGGTGCCCAATAACGGTCCTCCTTGATCTAAATCGTTCCAGGTGACAGTGCCTTCAGACCACGCAGAATTTTGCGGATAAATATTGTACGGGCCGGAACTGGAGTTGGAATAGTGGAACAAAAGATTGACGCCGGTGACGGTTGCGGTAGGCGGAATGGATGAAAGATCCCATTGCGCCAAAGTCACCACTTCTCCAAAAATACCGTTGTCCGGATCCTGTGCAACCCCATCCGCAATTAAAATAGTATCGGAGCCATAATTTTGGCCCGGAGAAGATTCCCTTACATAACTGTCCTCAGGTTTGAAAAAAATATCGGTTACTGCAAAGGCTGCTGAGTGGATTGATAAGAATAAAAATAAGATAACGAAAAACGCAAAAAACCTCTTCATGACTCACCCCCGTTAAGTTTATAGGTTATTCGATATTGGAATCCACCGGAAAATACCCTGTTTTTACGGGGGTTGTCAATTACGTGAAGCTCGAAAATAAAGGCTGGAAAGGTAATGAGGCGAAATTCAAAGAATTTAATTTTAGGAGAATTTAGAGAAATTGATGGATTGGAGGGAAAAGTGATTCATCCAACAGTTGAATTGCTCCCTACCGGACCAAAAATAATCCTTGAAACATTGCGCCAAGAAAGAGTTCCCCGTATCAAGTGGGTTCTAAATATAGAAGGCATCTTTAGAGCAAATTGCTCAGAGGAAAAATGATGTGTTTACACTTTATGAAGTGAGGGTGGGACTTCACTTCTAAATCTTCGGGATCCCATTAAATAATTTTAGTTTGGAAATAAAAAAGGGCATCGCGGTTAAGCGATGCCCCGTGGTATTTCAAAAATCAATAATTCCTGCGAATTACAGATCTTTCTTTTTCACAACTAGCACTTCACAAGTTTCTGTGGTTTCATTACCACTATCGTCGGACGCGTGAACGGTCCATTGGATATGGTCATTGACTCCACCGGAATCTTGAATTGTAATTGTGTCGTTATTAAAACTAACTACACAGGACTCGCCTTTATCGATCACCTTGCCGTTTTGCTTAATCTCAAAACATTTAAACTCGGTGATGGAGTAATCCACCGTGGCGTCACAAGCATCTTGCGCAGTTGCGGTGAAAGATACCGGTGCATCCGAGGGTGTGATTTTAGGCGGTGCATTACAGAATACTTCGGGTGGTGTGGTGTCTTCCACAGTCACATCTTGAGTATCCATAGCGGTATTGCCACTGCCGTCCAATGCGGTCCAGTTCACCGTGGTGGTTCCCAGGGTGAACAACGCAGGTGCATCATTGGAAACCGACACGCTACAATTGTCCGCAGCGGTTGCTGTTCCAATATCCACCGCCTGACCATTCGGCGAAGAACACTCAACCGTCACGTCTGCAGGGGCGGTGATGGTTGGGTTTTCATTATCTTCAACACTCACCGTAGCCATACAGGAATCGGTAAGACCGTCCGGATCCGATACTTCCAATGTCACCACCGTATCTCCCAATGGGTATGGGTTATCCGGGTCTTGTGAAAAGGTCAGTGCATCACCATCCGGGTCAGTGGAACCGCCATCGACGGAAACTCCGCTGGCTTGGCATACACCCGCGTCTGTGCTGACGGTTTGATCTTGACACATGGCCTGAGGGGGAAGATTACAACCCGTGATCATTGGATCAAAGTCATCGCAATCGAATTCCGTGGTCACGCCGTCGCCATCGCGGTCGGTGTCTAAAACCACCAATTCCGAAATCATCCCAATAGTTGCGTGGATGAACAGGTGACAATGGAATACCCAACGACCTTTCGCGCCGCCGCTTCCAAAACGCTGGTTCGGAGCCGGAGCGCCTAACTCCTGCCGGTTGTCGGTGATTCTAGGACGGTCATCCAATCGGATGCGCACCACGATACTTTGATTGTTATGCACGTCAATCACATCGACAAACTCGTTGTAATCGTAATTATATAAAACCGTATCATCTGATGTGTCATCCGGGTCGGCACCATTGTCTAAAACACGAACCGGTTGAAACGAAAATCCATGATGATGAAAAGGATGGTGCTGGTTGGTTTTATTGGTGATGGTGAACTCAATCGTGTCTCCGGTTAAGGCATAACGCGTGGCGCCCTGGTAAGGAATCTGCGTATAATCGGGACCACTGTCTTCAAAGTGACCCTGCACGCCATCGATTGAAAGTTGGCCGGCCATAATAGGTTCCATACTGACGATATGACCCGAAGATCCGTTACCTGCACCCGGGTTCGTATCAAATACCGGTGGAGGATTGATATAGAAATCAGAAATAGCAACGGATTTTAAATCTTCCACACCACCTGCACCTAAAACATCATTGCCTTCCGCAATGGTATAGGCAGGATCGGGAAGACTGTTATCGATCACAATAAAAAGTAAATCACCGGCGGAGACATTATTATCTGTTCCTCCGCGGGAAGTACCCAGCCCGGTAAGAGTGATGACGTCTCCATCGTTACCTTGCGGCACGACAACGACATCGGCCCTTTGAGATGAGCTCAGCAAAATCTCTCCTTTATTGTGGTCGGTATCCCAGGTTCCAAGGGTTCCGCCTTCCAGTCTCACTTTTTCCAGAAAGCCGCCTTCACCGCCTATGCGGTAAATGTTATTGTCCGTACCATTTCCTGTAAGTTGCAACCGGAAGTAACGATTGGTCGCGGTGTTGATCAAGCGCAGGCGAATTCCCGTGCCTGCCTTTGCAGTAATGAACGGGACACTGGTGGTCGGTTTTTGACCATTCACTAAAACCGTATTGCCATTCCAGGGATGTGCGCAGGCTCCGGTGTTTGCACAATCCATTTCGACGGTCGCCCAGGGAACCGCTTGCGGCGGAGTGTTCGAATCTAGAAAACCCACATCGCCGTCATCGTCGAATTCTATGTCACTCAGTACGACCGTGTGTGTGCTATTCGCCGGAGGAATGGTGTTATTGGTCTGCAGGGTTTCTTCATCCGGGTCTCTTACGATGAATGCCCCGTACATACCGGCAAAAGTTTGTGGTCCCGGTAACATATGAGTATGAAACCAAAATACACCGGGTCGGGGTGCGATGAACCGGTAGGTATACGTTTGCCCGGCGGTTAAATGATTTTGTGTGACGCCGGTGCCGTCACTGTCCTGATCCAATTCAATACCGTGCCAATGAATACTGGAATCGCAAGCGATTGCCGGGCATCCGGGGGCGATATTGTTGGTCAATTGAACAACGACTTCATCCCCGACATTCACCACAATCTGCGGAACAGGAATGCCGTTGGCTTCCACAGCCGGGTAGCCGCCCACTCGGTTATCATCTTTGTAAATTAAAGCGTGGACCGTGGTGCCGTTAATAACGACATCTTGTTCATCAGCACTGATCGCGGCTTCGAATACTTTAGGATCCGGGTTGGTGTCGACTACATTAATGACGGGCTTGCTAAAAGTCGTCGCCCAGGAAGTTTGAGCAAATACAAAAAATAAAATGAAACATATAAGAAAAATGGAATTTTTCTGGGTGGTCATGGGTGCCCCTTTCATAGGATTGAGACTGGTTAGACTAATAAGGTTAGCATAAAAATTAAAAATTTTTAATATTTAGACAAAATTTATTAGTTTTGAAAATATACTGAGAAGTGATATCTAGTGTTTTCGGGGCAATGGACAGATTTACAGGGTGCACGTTAGATAAAAAACTTTTCAATTCTCGGGAATTGAGTTGGCCTATATAATATAGAACCAACTCAACCCGAAAAAAGAACAGGATGAGGTTATATGCAAATCATTTGCACTTCAGATTAACCCCGAAGCCGGCTTTACACTTGCCGGATTTACAGCGGTGGCCGACGCCTATATCACCCACTTTACCGCACACTTCTCCTTTTTTGAGCTTGGGTTCGCAACGGTTCATCTTCAAATCTAATCCTTTGTTACACCAATACCCTTTGCTGCATTGGTTGTCGTCATTACAAACGCATTCGCCCTTCACACCGGGAATGCTGCTGCATTTTCCCTGGGCGCAGGCGTCACTGACGAAACAATCGCCGCCCATCGGAACCGATCCCTTGGTGTAACAGCGTCCGTAAGAGCATTTGCCGGATTTACAGGTATGTGCACCGCCCACCGCCGGGCAGGCCTCGCCATCATCCTTAAGCGACTTACATGAGTTTTTAGTAAAGTCGACGCCTTTGTCACAATATTTTCCGGTTCCGCATTGCTTGTCGTCATCACAAACACAAGTTCCCTTAAGTCCGCCGGTACTGCTGCATTTGCCAATCGAACATTCATCATTGACGTAACAAGTTTCATTCATCTTTGCTGATTTTGGCGTATAGCAGGTGCCCATCTTACAATGTCCGGAGGCACACTGTTCGCCGCGGCTGCACACTTTGTAATGATCCTTATGTCCCGGTTTGCACTGGTTGGTGCCCACTCCGGCAATTCCGCCTTTATCGCAAAATTGTTTATCCGGGCAGTCTTCATCCTCTTTACAGTATCCGGAAGTGCCGTAACGGGACGTGGCGATCCAGGCATACACACCTTTGGAATGATCTTTAAAGTAGTCGAAATCATCCGTGTCGGAATTGGCATCGTAGTTAATGCTGTAGGAACTGTTGTTTTGACACATGATGTACCGGCTCTTTGCATCGTTTTTTTTGGCGACGTCTCCGGTGCCGCGTTTCTTACTCAAAATCGCGTTACAGTCGTCTCCCAAATCAATGCGTGTATCGATTTTATTTCCGAGGACTGTTGAATCGCCGATAATGTTCTCCTGGTATTCGTCATCGTAACCCACCGTATGGCCGTACTCATGGATAATCGTTTCGCGATCCATTCCCGCGTATAACGGATGCGGTCGTCCCAACAGGGTGGACCCTTTATACATGGCCCGCGACGATTTGTTATGATTCAACCGCACGTGCCAAATCGCATTGGCTTTCTTTAAATCTTTATATTTTTGATCGGATACTTCTTCCGGAACAAACTTCACTTTTACGGTAAAGCCGGCCTTGCTCCAGAATTTTTCGATATTCCTCCGCCAAAACTCTTTGTAGTGATAGACAATGGTTTTTCCGTCAATCTTTTTATCGCGGTCCATGCGGCAGGCGGTGTAACCGAACTTATTTTTGCGCTGCACGATGTTATCTTTAGCGCAAGTGATTTTTAAGTCTTCCAAAAGAAATTCGCTCACTTCCAGTTTTTTGGCATGCTTCAGGGAAGGGTAGTGCATTTGCAGATAAGAGGTCAGCGTCCAATGGCCTTTGGCGCGTTTCAGTTCGTAGAAATAACGAAAGGGAAAAACTCCGTGGTAATGGATCTTTCCGGTAATGAGTTTGGCCGGTAAATCTTCCGGGTAAGTATACGGAGATTTAAAAACCTGCTCTATTCCCTTGCCATTCGAGTCGCGTTCCCGGTTACAGGCCAGCACTCTCGAATTATATTGAGGGAACCCTTTGTACTCGGCGGAGGCATAGGGTTCGCTCTCCATGACTTTTATTTCATTGCGGTGGCGTTGTTTGATTTTTTCAGTTTTACACAGTGTGGCCGAGGCCACACTATGTGTGAACATTAAAGCGAATAATGCTAAGAAAAATGATTTTATGTGTCGCATAGAACCTCCCTTTATAAAGAGAGCTTTGCATAACATGAATTTTTATAAGAATCCCTGGAGGTAAAATCCCCCCAGCCCCCTTCATGAAAGGGGGAGCACATCGACCTTCTTTTTAATTTTTTTTTGCGTTTTTCAAATTATTAGCTGCTATGCAAAGATCTCCTTTGTGAATAAGTGTGTGCACCTTCTAAAATGGATTCAAAGTATTGAAACTGTAACTTTACTTTGGGTTGATCGGCGATTTGTCGCAAAGGCAGCCACAAACCGGATCCGATACCACTTTAGCGTGCCACTTACGAGTTCTGGCAGGCCACACTCCACACTCTTTGTCTTCGACTTTGTCTCTATATAAATCCTTCCAGGTAATATTTGCTTCTTTGGGAATACAGGGCGAGTTGTTCAAATCCGCTTTCCAGGAACCGCAATGGGCCGAACAATCCACATGCTTACATTCGGCTTTGCTCTTATTCTTTAAGCGAATCATGGCAAGAGACTCCGCATCTTTTTTCTTGCAGTCCAAAGATTTGCCTTCCCACTTTACTCCTTTTTTTTTGGACAGAGTATACGTGTCGTTTGGAATGCAAGACGAAAAGCCCTGCTCGCTGCCAAAAGAAATTTCTGCAAATAAACTTAAACTAAAAACAAAGATCATGCTGCTGATTAAAAGAATGTTTTTCATGACTCCCTCCAATTCATGAGAAAAATTAATGTGATGTGTGTTAATACTTAAGGCACCTGATAGGCAATGACCACACCTTTGACCAGTATGGAATTGTCCACGGGCCAGATGGCTCTGTTTGTGTCTGTCTCATTAATAGATGTGGCTGTAAAAACAAGACTGTGGTTCAAATTATCCACTCTGGCCAAGGCCGGAGTGGTAGGGGCAAAGCTAACGGACCGGTAATTCGGATCGGCACCACTGGTAAACTCTTGTCCTATGGGTGAGAAATTACCGAAATTCAATGTCTCTCTCAAAAAGCGGAACCAAAGTCTTACGTTTCTATCGTTATCTCTAAAGTAAACTGTGATTTTTTGGATGATCGCACCGTGAGGTAAGTTTACCGGGGCGATAATTCCAAAGCCGCTCCCCGCATACTTGATTCCACCTTGCCCCAACCCGCAGGAAGTGGTGTCCACGGTGTCCCTGGCGCGAAACGCACAGGGTGAAAGGGTGTAGAACTGAGTTTCTACGTTGGTGTACCGCACAACCAGGGTTGGAACCCGTCCTGAAGACTGCGCGGATTCCATTGCGATTCCATCGTTGGTTCCGCCGGAGCGAACCATGATGCCGTTATTTGGAATTGAACCGTCCACCCATCCCTGAACCAACGCCACCCCACTGGCATTCAAAACATGAGTTCCCAAACCCAAAGTCGAGGGAGGCACGGTGGCTAATACGTTAGCCCCCTGATCCAAATCATTCCAATCCACCGTGTTCTCAATCCAGGAACTATCCTGCGAATAAATATTGTAAGGACCCGAACTCGAATTCCCATAATTAAATGTGACTGAAACTCCGGTGACGGTTGCCGATGCAGGAATAGAAGATATGTCCCATTGAACCATTGTCACCACTTCTCCGAACAATCCATTGTCAGGATCTTCCGCAACCCCGTCCGCAAGCAGGCGCGTATCGAATCCGTAATTGGCAGATGGAGAAGTGCTTCGTACATAACTGTCTTCCGGATTAATGAACGTATCCGTAACCGCAAAGGCAGACGAATAAAAAATTAAGGTGGATAGAAAGAGAGTGAGTGAACTTAAAACCTTTCGCATGATGTTTCCTCCCCGGAAATGAATTAAATTGAAAATCGTTTGTTGAGCAGTATTCAGTTGAATCGTTTCTTTCGTATAATTTGAAAAAAGTAGCTCAATGAAATGAAACCTTTTAATTGGGGGCATAGTGCCTCATTCGCAATAGGAGCTATATCGTAGAAGCGATGTTTTTATTGTCATCGTTAGTACTACAAAAAAGGTAGGAAGGGGAAAAACAAGGATTTTGCCAGTCTAATTAAAGGAAAAGGGATGTTAGAAACCTTTGGGTTGGGCTGGAGCATTTTGGAAATTCGATAAAAATAATTGTACTCTTCCGTCTTACTTTTCTAAGGTTGACAGCTCAGATCATTTTGTCTAATATCCCCCCAAAGGGATTGGGTTCGAAACAGTATAGAGTCAGGGGAAATTCCCATTCGAGTTAAAAATAATTTTAGGAGAGAGAGATGAAACGGATTTTGAGTTTATGGTTGTGTTCTGTTTTAATTGGTTTGTTTAGTGTTTCCGTTCATGCGGTAACTACTGTGAGTTTTCAGGATGGTGTTTCTCCGGATCCCAGCTATTCCGGAACGGAAGATGCTTATGTCCGTGAATCTTCTCCAACAACCAATTATGGATCAGAGACGGTATTGCTGGCAGATGGAATTGACCAGGATCCGGATAATGGAGTTTATGGGGAAGTCGCCACCTTGTTAAACTGGGATATTTCTTCTATTCCGACAGGAGTTACCATAGTTTCAGTTACATTAACCCTGGAAATCACAAACTCCAGTTCAGGAGGGTACACTATTGTTGAGCAAGAAAGTCCCTGGTCAGAAAATTCAGTCACCTGGAATGATTTTTTTGTTTCAAGTCCTCTCGTGGGATCAATTCCTGCCGGAAGTTTGGGGATCACTACAGTGAATTTGGCACCTCATTTCTTTCAACCTTATGTTGATGGAACTTTAGAATTCCTTGGAATTGGAATAATTAGTCGTGGATCTGCTACAGGCATTCCGGGACCCAATGATGGTATTGACATGTCTTCCCGCGAATCTTCATCCTTTAAACCCAAACTGGAAATCACCTACACCGTGGATCCACCGTCTCTGGAAGAATTGTTTGCGATGATCCAGGAAATGCAAGGGCAGTTGGCTCTACTTAATCAATTGAAAGCTGACCTCGCTGGCGTCAAACGCATTGGCGATACCATTCAATTTGAAGGTGTGAATTTACAAATTGTCAGTGGTTTAGGGTCTACTAATGGTAGCGACGGGATAAATCCGGATCCCGTAGTGAACGGTCTCGGTAATTTAATCGTTGGATACAATGAAGTAGGTCTCAATGGATCAGATAAAACAGGGTCTAACAATCTGATTGTGGGCTCAGGTCACTCATATCCAAGTTTTGGGGGATTTGTTGCAGGGCTTGACAACATAATTTCCGGGCCATTATCTAGTGTGCTCGGGGGTTCGCGAAATGTTGCAAGTGGAAGCTTATCCAGCGTGAGTGGAGGCTCAATTAATCAAGCTATTGGTGATAGTTCTAGTGTAAACGGAGGAACCAATAATCATGCTACCGGAACCTTATCAAGTGTCAATGGCGGTCATTCCAATCAGGCTACAGGTCATACTTCCACTGTGAGTGGAGGAGACCATCGTACAGCCTCAGGATTTAATGAATGGGTGGCAGGGAGTTTGTCCGAGCCTAATTAGTTTAATTACAAATCCTAAATCCCTCCCTGAATTTCAGGGAGGGGTTTTTTAATTCAAAGTCTTCGTTTGGGGAATTGTTTGAGGATTAATTGAGAATTGCTGTTTGGGATAACCACTTCATGACTTGGGTTTCTTCTTCGAACACGTCACAC
>CBDCVY010000011.1:0-11588 GCA_965223245.1 Nitrospinaceae bacterium
TCTCAAATGGATTTCCCTATTCATTTTTTGGAACCCTCTGCTTGAAACTTTTATTCACTCGAGAGACTCGTACTCAGTGCACCACTCTCGAAAAAAATTAGTTTCGGCATAATAATTCATATAAGTTTTTATGCCTAAACCATATACCATTTTTGGATTAAGTCAATGATTTTATTAAGATTCCGGGCGATAGGGGCTGAAACCCTCAGCGTCTCAATCACTTTCAATGAGTTCCCCACGCCGATGTTTTGAGAGAACCCATCCGTGAAAATTAAATCCCGAGCCATGCGAATTACGGCCCGGGCTAACGGTCTGGTGGATTGATAGTTCTCTCACCTACTGGAAAGCAATCTCAACGTAAAAATGGTTTCACACTCCTTTATAACTGAGAAGCGGCTGCAGTTTCCGAACAATTCGAGTCAACCCTTTTTGTGCTCGCATAACGACGCTTATATTTTTGTATGCGGCCGGTGCTTCGTCGCGCAACTGATGGCCCAGGTTATGATTAAACCACACGCCCTCCATTTGTTGATGCAAATGGCGCAGCGTGATTTTTTTTCTGGCTTCGCCTCGGCTCATCACCCGACCCGCTCCATGCGAACTGGAATTCAAAGCTGCCGGATGCCCACGACCTTCAGTATGAAAACTGGGAGCACCCATTGAACCCGGAATGATTCCCGGCTCTCCCTCCTTCGCAGAGAGCGCACCTTTCCTATGCACCAGAATATTCTTTCCGTAATGCATTTCACGGCAAACGTGATTATGATTACAGGAAATGATGGAAGACTCCCATGCCGAAACACCAAACAGCTCTTGCATCATGGCTCGGACTTCTTCCATCATGGCACTTCGATTACTTTCAGCATAAAGACAGGCCCATTCCACATCATTGAAATACGCTTTACCGGTTTTGCTGGTGGATTCGAAAAACTTTAATCCCCATTTACTCTTAATAGCTAAAGGCAAATGATGATCATTGATGAGTTGCCCCATACCACGCGACCCGCTGTGAACCATAACCCAAAGCGCTCCCTGTTCATCCGCTTGAAACTCCAGGAAGTGATTACCACTTCCCAAAGTTCCCAACTGCGCTCGGCCATTTTTTGACTTCGCCTTTTCCAGTTTTTCATGACTGAGTGTGAACTGCATCAAGTTACTGGGCAACTGGTCTTGCATCGTCTTTCGCGAATGGCGAATGGTCGGAATCCGCTGAGACAACTCTTCCAGAATTCGCGCTGCGTTTCTTTCATTCATAAAATGATGCGCATCACAATCGAACCCGATCGCGGTCATGCCACACCCAATGTCATTACCCACCGCTTGCGGATAGTATTGATCCTCGGTGGCCACTACGGTTCCAATACAGACTTCCCGACTCAAATGCACGTCCGGCATCACGGCAATGTGGCAGACTCCCGTCGCGTTCGATAACCGATCCAGTGCACGCTTCACTTCGGCACCCAACGGTTCATCCAGCCATTGATGAATTTTCTTACCTGGTCTCAATGAACTCATTGTTTCACCTCCTTCGGGTTCAACAACCGAAACGAAAACTCAGGCACTCGTTTACGATGAATCGCCTTCGCCGCTTCCGCCCTTAAAAACCCGGACGCTTTTTGCAGAGACTGCATGGTTTGTACCGGATTAAAGCTTTCCAAAGCATCTGCGAAAGTGAAAACAATCAATAAATGCGAGCTTTCGGGAACAGACTCCACGCGATCCACGATCAGGTTTCTTAGAGCCGGATCGTCCAACTCTCCGGACAAAGTCATGTTTATTGCCAATTGAATTTGTTTGCAAAGCTGATGGGCTTTGCGGTTCGCCCTCCTGTTTGTGGTTTTATTAAAAAATTTCCGCGGGTTCACGCCATCTTCCGGCCCAATCTCCGCGCACAACGATTTTAAATTTTTCTTAGAATGAATTTTTGAATTCATAAATCCTCATATGCATAGACAGCAGCAAGTCCGGGCGCACGCGCACCACTCCGACCTACACGCTATCGGTGATTGTTAGTTGAATTAAAAATAGAAAGAGTCCGGCCTGTTTCTACCGGAGAGGCTCGGAAGGAAAAACCTGAACGAGAATCAGTCTCTGGAAGAAAGAGGCGGAACCAATTGAATGAATGCTGTCGCAATAGGTTGCATGGGTCACCTCAAAGAATTTATGAATAATTCAAACATCATAACACAGCTTTTAGAATTGTAAAAATAAAGTTTCGGGTAAATTTTATAAAAAACGGAATATCAATTGATTGTTTTTCTATTCTCCCATTTGATCGAGTTTGCGTTCCAGTTCCTGGACTTTTTGATGAATTGGCAGGTGTTGGTAGATGATTTGTGCTTTGAGGTAAGCTTTCAGTGCCGCAGGTTTATCGCCTTGCTGTTCGTAAAGTTGGCCGATGTGGATCCAATCTTCCGCGACGCGCGGATGGTACTCTCCGTAAGTTTTTTGATTGCTGACGAGGGCGCGTTCGAAATGTTCCATCGCCTTTTCCGTCTCGCCTTTTTTTTGCAACGCCTGTCCCATGTGCGTCCACCCCATCGCCACGCTGGGATGCTCTCGGCCAAAGGCGGCCAGGTCGATGGCCAGCGCTTTTTCATAAGCGGCCATGGCTTGGTCGATGTCGCCCTTGTCCTGCCAGGCCGATCCTAAATTGTTTAAGCCAATCGCGACGTTGGGATGATCGCTGCCCAGCGTGCTGCGCCAACTGTCGGCAGCCTTCTGGTAATAATCAATCGCCTTGTCGTAATTGCCCTTTTGCTTCCAAACCATTCCCAGGTTGTTCCAATCGCGTGCCACACTGGGATGGTTGGGACCCAGTGTTTTGAGATCACTGGCGAGTGCTTTGTCGAAATAGTGAATGGCTTTATCGTGGTTTCTCTGGTTCTCCCAGGCGGTTCCGAGAACATTGTAGAGATGCGCCACATCCTGGTGCTCTGTTCCCAAAGCAGGTTCTCCATGGGACAACGCTTTTTCGAGGTACTCAATCGCCTTGGCATCCGCGCCCTGCTCCAGCGACTCCATGCCCAGATCATGATAATGATTCATTTGAGCCACCGCATTCTGCGGAGCGCCTCCCCGGTCACTCTTGTTTTCAGGTTTCGGCATATCACTCGCGGGAGGATCCGTGATCGGCGCCGCTTCCTCCGGAACCTGTTGGTCACTAGCCGATGGTACTGTCATATTCGTGTTAGATGTTTTTTGCGTCCCCGCACACCCGTTCAATAGAAAGGCGGCAGTGATTAATAATGTAATAAATAAATTGTGTCTCATACTAGTATTCCTTATAGAATGAAAGGCAATGCATCCTCACTTGTTTTCTTATTTTTATACAATAAAATATTTCATAAATTTTATTTACCAAGTTTTGAGCGAATATCAACAATGCTTTTTTTAATCTCTGAAACTACCGGATGGTATTCATCAAAGGTTTTTCTTAATACCCCCAAGGCCTTTTCATAGTATCTCAACGATTGATCATAGTCATTTTTATCGTACCAGGCTTTTCCCAGGTTTTTCCAAACCTGAGCAAAGTTGGGATGATTCTCTCCCACAGAATTTTTTAATATTTGAATCGCCTTTTCATAATATTCTATTGCCTTGTCGTGATTTTTTTTAGAATTCCAACCATCACCTAAGTAATTCATAGCCGTTGCCACATCCGGATGATCCGCGCCCAATGATTTTTGCAAACTGTTTAATCCTTTTTCATAAAATTTAATGGCTTTATCATAAAACTCTTTTCCTTGCCAAGCCCTCCCCAGGCTGACCCAACTTTTGCCTAAGTGAGGATGATCTGTACCTAGAGATTGTTTCAAATTCTCAAGGGCTTTTTCATAGTAATCTATGGCTTTATCGTAATTTCCATTGTTATACCAAGCAAAGCCAATATTATGCCAACTGGCGGCCACATGAGGATGATCCATGCCTAAGGTGCTCTCAAAAATTTTTAAAGCCTTTTCATAAAGCTCAATCTCTTTATCATAGTTGCCCTTTAAACCCCAAACCGTGGCTAGGTTATTCCATGAAATAGCAACTTGTGGGTGGTCTCGACCCAATAGTTTAGCACTAACGTCCAAAGATTTTTTATAATAATGAATTGCTTTATCATAACCTCCTTTGTCTTTCCAAGCTCCGGCCAAATTATTCCAGGTGGAAGCCATCTGAAGATTATTTTCCCCTCTTTCTTCCAGAATTGAATCTATCACTTTCTTATAATACCTAATGGCTTTATCATAATTTCCCTTCGCTTTCCAAGCTAAACCTAAATTGTTCCAAACAACAGCAAGACGGGGACTCTTTCCTCCATAATTCATTCTCCAAATTTGCAAGGCCTGCTTATAATATTCAATGGCCTTGTTGTATTGACCCTGCCCTCTCAACGATTCACCCAGGTTATTCAAAACACCTCCAACTTCCGGATGATGTTCCCCAAGATGCTTTATACGTACGGCTAATGATTTTTCGTAATACGCAATGGCTTGCTCATACAACCCTTTCTTATCCGCAATCCTTCCCAGTACCAACCAATCGCTCGCCACAACAGGATGATCCTCACCAAAATTTTTTAAATTACTGCTTAGCGCTTTCTCTATAAATTGAGTCGCCTTTTCATATTCGCCCTTGTGGAGCCACGCCAAGGCCAGGTTGTTCCGATCCCGCGCTACGTTTTCATGGCCTTCTCCAAACGCTTCAAGGTGCTCGACAAGTTCTTTATCTAATTGTGAAATGGCGAGGTCAATATGACCCCAGGCTAAATATTTTTCACCTAAAGATTTTGCGGAGGATTCTTCCCCAATTGCCCTCTGTACTCTGGCACCTCCGTAAAGCAATAGAGCGGTCGTTATTAATAATGTAATAATAGGTTTCAATTTCATAAATTCATTTGCAGGTGCATGGTTTCACGGAGTGAGTTGATGCGATGCTCCACATCTTTGACCATATGGTCCAAGTGAAACTCTTCATAGATAGACTTTGATTTTTGGTAAATCTTCAAAGCAAAATTATAGTTTTCAGTCATCTCATAAGTCGTGCCCAGGTTAATTAAACCCGCTGCAATACTGGGGTGACTTTCGCCATAAGTTTTGACTTCAATCGCTAAGGACTTCTCATAATAATTGATGGCTCGGTTAAAGTTTCCCATTTCGGTCCACACGGAACCTAAATTGTTCCAACAGATAGCCACTTTAGGATGTTCTTCTCCATAAGTTTTTCGAAAACTTGCCTCCGCTTTTGAATAATAAAACAGCGCGATGTCGAGGTTTTCTTTATTCTGCCAGGCCGAGCCCAGGTTGTTCCAAAGAGTGGCGACTTCGGTATGGTTTTCACCATAGGAATTAATGTTATTCGCCAAAGCTTTTTCATAGTATTCAATCGCTTTATCAAAATCTCCCTGTTTCTTCCAAACCATTCCTAAGCGATTCCAATCCTTGGCGACATCCGGATGACCCTCACCAAAGTTTTTTATATTGATGGCTAAAGACTTCTTTATATATTCCTTCGCCTGTGGATATTTTCCCTTAGCCAACCAAACCATTCCCAGGTTGGTCCAGTTCGTGGCCACACCCGGGTGATTCTCTCCAAAAGTTTTTATATTACTGTCCAGCGCTTTTTCATAAAACTGAATCGCTTTGTCATAGTTTCCTTTCCGTTTCCAAACCAGTCCCAGATTGTTCCTGTCTCGGGCAACTTTAGGGTGAACTTCACCAAAGGATTGGAGGTCCAGGGCAAGCGCTTGTTCAAAACACCGGATGGCTTGGTCATAGCGACCTTCATTCGAATATTGGACCCCCAGTTTGTCAAAAGAATCAGAGTCGCCGATATAACTCGCCTTTTGCGTTCCGGCACAACCATGGAAAAAAAGTGCCGCCGCCACCATCAAATAAAAAATAAGATTCATTCTCATCGAGTTCATACAATCATCATCCCTAATAAAATTTTTCTTAAACAAAATCACCGAGGCACTCCACCCCAACGGGGTTTAAAAATTTCCCTCCTGCACCGGTAATTTGACATTCACACTACCCGTTTTGGTGAGAGGAATCAAAATTTTATTGCGATACCCAACTATTGCGCTTTGGAAGTTTAAATTTGAATCGAAAAAATATATGAAGATCGAAGTTGCTGGTTTTGGGTTTTTTAATAATTGAATCGAAACTTTATTGATTTATGCAGACCTAGATCAAAACTAATCTCTAAATATCGGCATGACTCCCTTGCGGATGACGTGGTTATTTGTAAAATACAACCATCTACCTAAAAAAAAGGAGATGACTGTGGAAGGCATTCGAAAGATGTTAGAGATGATTCAGGCTCTCTCTGAAGAAAACGCGACTCTGAAACGGGAAAACCTGTTTTTGCAGACGCAAGTGAGTTCGCTAAAAAAATGGGGTTGGTCCAAAAGCCGCGTGGCTCCAAGACCGTAAAAGCTAACCGTCCCAAAATCATTCAATTACGCCCAAAGGGGAAGCCGGAAGCGGAGGAAGACCGTTGTTTGAAAACAGCGAATCCCAGTTTTGCGTGTCAACCTACTTGGTTAGGCCTGGCGTTTCTCGTCAGCCTCACCCTGATAATCACAACCGGTTTTCACCCGCCACGTTTGAAATGGAAACCGCCATCGCACCTCGGAGAAACCGTATCCTCCTCTGCACATTATCCACCCTATTACACAAAACACATCCCCCTCTGGGTGGCGCATCCCTACACTTTTATCGACCCTCCAAAACCGGCAGACCCGCCCTGGTCCCGCCTCAAGTAGCCCATCTACGGATGGAGGGAATAAGGAGGTGCAAATTATTTTCGCAATACCTTATTGATTAAAACCTAACAGGGAGAATTCTTCCCATCCTAAAAAGTAAGCGAGTGATTGGAGGAAAAAGAGGGTTGCTTGAAGTTTTACACATTATGAAATCATTCGGAATTTCACAATGTTAACGGTTGTTATTTCTTTCGTTATCAACAGGAAGGCTATCCACGCAGATGTTACCGTATTTCATTTGATACAAAGCTGTTACCGGCAGGATAGCGGTGTTGGTTACCATTACGATGGGGGTAACAAAAATTAGCGGTCCTTTATCAATACATCCGTCGCAGGTCAAAATATATCGAAGCGCACTTTTAGTTTCTGCATAATTTCTGGAAATCTGATACTCCCCGGGGCAAGGCGGCTCTTTAGTGACCTTTTCTGTATCTTGCAACCCGGCGCATCCGGACAACAGTAATAGTAATGTTAAAATCCCAACAAATTTCATTCTTCAATGCATCAATCAGATTGATAACAAAATAAGAATTATACAATAAACCTAATGACAGCGCTTACACCTTTAAAGGCTTTCAGTATTTCTTTATCCACAGCGAATTGATTCTTGTTTTTATTACTAACCTTATTCCGGAAACTGGATATATCCCATTGAGATTTTTAATTATCATCCCAATGCATTGGCAACACTCACCCCTTTAAAATAAATATTTCCTTCTACAACCTGCGGGTTTTTATTGATATACCCTCAAAATAAATTATAATTTCGCAGAGATGTAATTGGATTCGATACCAATTAACTTTACAAACTTATTTTGAAAATTTTTTATGCGCCTGTTGTTGATTATTTTTTTGTTTTTTCTTTTCCAGGGGTGTTCTCACAACTCAGAAGAACATAAACAATTTGGTTTCCAGTCAATTGAAGAAATTCACCCTTATATGGCCCATAGACTCATAACAGAATTTTTAGCAAACTATCTAACGGGAAAAGAGTGGAACACTTTTTATGATGCCTTTCCGGAATTTCTTGTGGAACAAGCCTTGGAAAATGCTCTTTCAAATGGTGCCCCCGTGCGCAATCCCAAGCACACGGCTTATGCCTGGCGAATGTTTACCATGGAAAGAAAAGAGAATTGGGATCCGGAAACCATTCGCCGACTAAACGCGCATGAAGTGGCTGAAGGCGACGACATTTATCAAATCCTTTACGCCAAGGGCGTTCCCCGGTTTGCGGCGAATAATGATTATAGAAATCTCATGATAGTTTTGGCTTACAAACCGGATCTGGCTTACCTTCTGAGAAAAGGGAAACTGGAATCGATTCATAGTTGTCCCGGGTGCTGGGAATATCAATCCGGGTTAGGAATATTAGGTAGCCTTGAGGGTATGAGCGATTATGACGTCTTTGATAACTTGGGACTCAACGAAAATAAACAACAGGGCCTCGCCGGAACCCGGTTTTATAAATAAGAAAATTTTAACCCGAGCTTGAATGGAATCGCGAAAAATAAAAGATTCGAAATACGCTAAAGGAGTCGCTTGGGTTTCATTATTTTTGGCCATTTCCGTAACATCAGATTTATATTTTAAAGGATGGTCGCAGATTGTCTTTGTATTAGCCTGTCTGGGTTTGGCGGGATCCATTCTATTAATAAAGAGAGAGTTTTGGGGACTTATTATCCTGGCCGTCTACCATTTTCCACAAATCCTGACGGTCCAAGCACCTGATTTTTATTATAATTTTTCCGTGGGTATCAATATATATGTTGGATTAAAACATGGTCCGGTAGGATGGAGTATTAACCCAATAACTCTCGTTCTATTTGCTCTCTGCCTGGAACTGATGTGGGAAAATAGAAGCTCGGCTAAGGATGAAATGGAAATCGAAGAAGCAACAATGAATGAAACCGCCAACCCTATCTCAAAGGAATCCTCACAACTCAAAAGCCCGGACAAACCGCCTTCAACAGATTCTTCTACCGCATCTGATAAAGAATACTGACCCAACGGCAACCAAAGGAGTTCCAGATATGCACGAATGCAAATTAAAAAACATTATGAAATTTATACTTCCGTTTTTTTCAGGAGGATTAATTTTTATTTTTACTTTTGCCGGCATTGCAGGAACAAGTGAAGAAGAAATTTCCGAAACAAAAGCCATTAACATCGCAAAAAATCAATTGCGAAAATTTGGTTATGATTTAAAACAGTTTGGAGCAAAATCTGAAAAGTTTGACACCCCCTACAGCCCTTATTTTCCGTCTGAATATGAAATAGAGTCACTCAGTGATCCGGCGGATATAGAATATGTCCTCGAACGAATAAACCTGCTTAAAGATAAGGTTTATTGGATAGTAGATTTTCATCGAATACCACTTGGGTTGGATGGTGGTTTTAGTTTTTTTATCGATGCGAAAACAGGTGAGATTCTACTCATCAGAACTATGGAAGATATTCCATTCCCTAATGAGAAGAAGTTGTAGCCACTCAGCAGAGTTTCTCCTGACCCTTTACTCAGCACTCAAATTTAATCTATCTCCTTCGAGCAGTGGTAGGGGCACGCATCATCTACTAACCGCCTTTTCCCTGATCGACATCAATGATTTCTCCGGTTTAGTGGCCACGGGCCTGGCACTCACCTCCTACAAATACCCACTCCAAAGACACGCCAAAACTGCCTCTATATATAAAGAATCAACTCATGATTTTTTCCGTGTTTAGAAATCGTTTTCTTCGAGTCCCGGGGTTCCTCATTTTGCTGAGGAAGGCTTTTTTCAGCCGCGGGAAAACTTCGTTACTTTTCTATTTTTCTTCCACTATTTTAGTCCTCGGCCAAGTCCCCCTCGCAGCAATTAACAGAAGCTATTGATTCTAAAATCTTTATAGACCCCGCATGCGGAAAAATTATATCCCAATCCCTAAAATAAAAGGATTACCCCAAATCGTATCACATAAAACCGGTTTATGAGAGAAGGCTTCAACATTAATAATCCTTCGTTTGTAGAGCATTCTATGACAAAAAGGACTATATTGAATGACAACACAAATATAGTTAAAACGATATTGAATACAGTTCCCCATGTGGTATTTTCATAATAGCTTTTCGGTACTTAAGTAAAGCGTTTCAGGGGTGAGATGAGGGGCTGCAAAAACACATCGTGCAGGTTCACCGAAAAAAAAATAATCGAAATTTCTAAGGGGGCAATATGAAGTCATTAAAATTTTCAGCGGCAATTTTGGTTGCCGGAATTCTTCTTTTTAGTGGTGTCCACCCACTCGTGGGCACAAACCATTTCCGGAATGGCATCTATTCAGGAAGCCACTCAATCGGGAAAGAAAGTTCGAGTCATTGTACGGCTTAAACAATCTTCGGAGACCACATTGGAAGGGGCGCGGTCGGCCTTTTCCTCTACCATGTCTGCCGCCGGAGTCCAAAACGCACAAGCTATTAAAGGTTCGGATTTTAATGGTTTTGACTATTAATGAACAGGAACGCCAAGCACTGGAAGCCAGCGGACAAGTGACCCAGGTGTTCGAGGACAAACCCTATCCTCCCGCTTTATTTATAAGCGTGCCGCATATTCAAGGAGACAAAGTCTGGGATTTGGGTTTTACGGGAGACGGACAGACCATCGCCATTTTAGATTCCGGGGTCGACAGCAGTCATCCGTTTTTACAAAATAAAGTCGTAAAAGAAGCCTGTTTTTCCAGTACCGACCCAGATGAGGGCTCTGCTTCAGTTTGCCCCAATGGCCAAGGTGAACAAATCGGTTCCGGTGCGGGAGTGCCCCTGCCCCGATTCCAACTTAGTCGCTTGTGAACACGGAACCCATGTCGCAGGGATTGCTGCAGGAAAAGGCAGTGACTTCTCAGGAGTGGCCAAAGATGCCAAAATAATTTCCATTCAGGTGTTTTCCAAGTTCACAGATCAACCGGGAGGTCCTTCCAATTGCCAGGAAAGTGATAGACCGTCACCCTGCATGCTCACTTTTCCCTTCCGATCAGATCAAGGCATTGGAGCATGTGCGCGAATTGGCCAATACGATGGAAATTTCGTCAGCCAATTTGAGTTTGGGCGGATCCAAGTTTGTTTCCCATTGTGATTTCCACCCTATGAAAGATTCCATTGATGAACTGCGAGGTTTAGATATCGCAACCATTATCGCGGTCGGGAAATGAATTCCATACCGATGGTGTTGGGAGTGCCTTCCTGCATCTCAACGGCTATATCGGTTGGGGCCACTACAAAATTTGTCGACAGCGTCGCTGAATTTTCCAATAGCTCTCCGCTAATCGACTTGTTGGCTCCAGGCACGAATATGCGATCCTCTATTCCCGGCGGTCAGTTTTTTGAATAAAGACGGTACGTCTATGGCCACTCCCATGGTCGCAGGCGCTTGGGCCGTGCTGATGTCCCAGAAGCCTTCGGCAAAAGTTTCTGAAATTGAGCAAGTTTTAAAATCCACAGGAACCCCTGTCAACGATAACCGCAATAACGTGACCAAACCTCGCATTGATATTCTCAAAGCTTCACAGGCTATTGGCGGAAACATAAATACTGCGGATATGTCTCTGGAGTTGAAAGGCAGTCCCAGCCAGGTATCTCCCGGGCAGGATGTGGCCTACACCTACACGATCAAAAACGTGGGCACCAAGGAAGGGTCAGCTCGATTGGTGAGCACAATCACACCGGAGATCGAGTTTAAATCCGTATCGATTGGCAGTTGTAAAGACACACCTCAAAACGTAGCCTGCGAAGTGTTTACCATTCAACCGCAGGCACAAAAAGAAGTGATCATGAATTTCACAGTCAAACAAACTTCAGCCACCC
>CBDCVY010000012.1:0-7884 GCA_965223245.1 Nitrospinaceae bacterium
AATATCATCACATGAGAGGAAACTTATGAAAACGATGACCTGTAAACAGCTTGGAGGCCCATGCGATAAAGCCTTTCAGGCGAATTCTTTTGAAGAGCTTGCCGAAATGAGCAAAGAGCATGGCTTGGAAATGTTCCATCAAAAAGATGAAGCGCATCTCGTCGCCATGGCCAAAATGCAGGAACAGATGCAGGACCCGGCAAAGATGAAAGCCTGGTTCGATAATATCAAAAAAGAATTTGAAGCTTTACCCGAGGATTAGTTTAAAAGTCAGAAGCTGAACAACATCTAATGAATCACATGGGTTTAAACTAAATATTTTTTAAAGGAGATCTTTGCATAAGCGAGAATAGGGAATGAAACACAAAAAATATTAAAAAGGAGATTGGTGTGCTCCCCCTTTTATCCTTTATTATGAAGGGGGCTGGGGGGATTTTTCCTTTTCCCGTTTTTTATTGAAATTGAAAAATAAAAGCCCTAAAGGTCAATCACCCCGGCCCTCTTTAAAAAGAGGGCGAGCATGGATCCAAATTTAAAATTTTTTTGTTTTGTATAGAGTTCATATGTATGCAAAGGTCTCTTTAGGTAAAAGAGTCGGGGTGATTCACTTCCAGGGGTTTTAAGAATAAGGCAAAATCCCCTGGTGGCGAATCATCCGCAGCGTGACGCTGCCCGGCCCCCGGCCGGTGGGAGCATTTAATTTTTGCCAGGTTTCTATGATGTTGTCTGTCCATTAACTTTTGGAAATTCATTCTGCCTGCGGACGCTGGTCCGCTGCCCCTCACGGCGAGTGAGTTGCCTCCAATCGCTAGATTAGGAAAGAAGAACACCACATGGAAGAAATACATGCCTTAGAACCCGCCATCATTTTACTGTCGGCGGGAATTTTAGCGGTCACGCTGATGCGGCCTCTCAAAATGAGCCCCATTGTCGGCTACCTGTTGGCGGGAATCCTCATTGGACCCGATGGCTTAGGGCTGATGGAAGAAAATGAAACCACGCATCTGCTTGCCGAGTTGGGTGTGGTGTTTTTGCTTTTCGATATTGGACTGCACTTTTCTCTCGAACATATCTGGGATGCACGCCGCGAAATTTTAGGACTTGGTCCCATCCAGGTTCTCTTTTGTGCCGGCGCTTTGGGCGGACTGGCCATCGCTTTGGGTTATGATCCCGTTTTGGCTTTCATTATTGGCGCGGGCCTGGCGTTGTCTTCCACCGCCGTGGTGGCGCAGGTTCTCGCGGGGTACAAGCAAAACAGTTGTCCCATTGGTTCCGCCGCGATGGCGGTTCTGATTTTCCAGGACATCTGCGCCATTTTTCTTTTGATCCTGGCAGACTCCTTCGGCAACGCCGGCGCCTCTCTGGCTTCAACCATGGGCACCGCCGCGTTAAAAGCGTTGGGCGCGTTTATCATCACGATCATTATTGGTCGGTTTCTCGCGACGCCAATTTTTAGAGGCGTGGCCAATCTTAAGAACGAAGAAATTTTTACCGCCACCGCGCTGCTGATTGTGTTAGCCACTGCCGCGGCGACGGGCCTTCTGCATTTGTCCCTCACCCTCGGTGCGTTTCTGGGCGGCATGATGATTGCCGAAACGCCTTACCGACATTTCATTCAGAACGAAGTCAAACCCTTTCGCGGTTTGCTGCTCAGTTTCTTTTTCATCACCATCGGCATGTCCTTAAACACCATGACCTTGTTGAAAGAGGGGTGGCAGATTCTTCTGATTGTAGCAGTACTCATTTTAATCAAAACTCTTTTCATTTATCTTGCGGCGCGGACGTTACGTTCTTCTCACCGGGTTTCATTGCAACTGGGGTTTTTACTTTCGCAGGGCAGCGAGTTTGCGTTCGTCGTGTTTTCTTTACCGCATGTGAACCAGTCGATGGGAGCCGAGACGGCTTCCATTTTAATTTCCTCCGTGGCACTCAGCATGGCGCTGACGCCTCCATTGGCTAGTTGGGGATATCGTTTGGCAGAAAAACTGGAAAACAAGAAACCGGCACCCGGTTCCGGCACTGAAGAAACAAAGGAAGAGGAAGAAAAAAATGTCATCATTATAGGCATGGGAGCCATTGGCCGCTGCGTGGCCGATGCGTTGGAAGCGCAGCGAATTTCTTACAAGGCTATTGAGATTGACCACGACCGATTCCTTCAGGCCACCCGCGACGGTTACACCGTGGTGTTTGGCGATGGCACCGATCTCCGTTTGATGGAGACGATTGAGATCGCGCACGCCAACACGCTGGTGGTGACCGAACCCAAGATCGAAGTCGCCAAGGAATTAACACCCATCTCACAGAAACGTTACCCGAACCTGAAAAGAATTGTATCGGTAGAGAACGAAGAAAAACAGCAGCAGTTTGAAGCGCTGGGATTGAACGCGATCATTGACCGAAGCTTTCCCAAAGGGTTGGACATCGCCACCGCTGTGCTCAAATGTCATAACATCGATGAGAAAAAAATCAGCGAATGGATGAAACGTCAGCAGTCCCGCGCCCTGGACGAAATGGAAGAGATCCAGGACCTCACCGGCTCCCTCTCCCTGGAACGCTCCCTGAACCCACAGTCCAGTTAGGGCACAACAGAAACAGATTTGACCTTCAGAGAAAAACAAGATCACGGGAGACGATGCACTCCCTCTTCCAGTCAACGACTGAAGGAAAACTTTCATTCCCGATGAGTTTTGTTGATTATTTATCTTCAGAAACTTTACAAAAATTTCATTTCCCAGCGGCCGGGGGCCGCGGTTGGGATGATTTTCTTTCAGGGGTTTGAAAAGTGAAAAACAAAACTCTTAACAATTTTTCTGCTCAAATACCAATTTAATACCAATTTTTTAAAATTGGTATTTGGCTTTTTTTGTATTAAAATACCAATTTAATACCAATTTCAAAAAATTGGTATTTTGAGGTAATTCATTGATTTTTTGTAATTTAAACATTCGATCTTCAATTCGATTAAACTTTAAAATAGGATTTAATCGCCTTTATGAAAATTCCTGAAGTCCCTCCGGATATCACAGAAATATTTATGGAAACTTTTAAAAAAGACCCCCAAAAATCCATAAAAATGATCAGCAATTTTAAGGCGGTCGATCTAATTGGAAGATACCTCCACTGGGAAAAACTAAAATACCTAACTCCTCCAACCGGATTCACTTCCAAGCAATGGTGGGCGGGAACTAAAACGGCAAGGCAAAAATTATATAAGGAGTTAAAACTTTCGGATCAAAATAATAATTATTTCAAGTATGCAACTACCGATCCAATGTTTGAGGATTTACTTTGGCTGGAGAAATATACTGCAGGAAACATAAACGCGGATCACGCCATAACTGATCCGGAGTCGAGAAATACGTATTTAGTCAGTTCTTTATTCGAGGAGGCGATTCACTCCAGCCAAATGGAAGGAGCAGCGACAACCTATAATGATGCCAAAGAAATGCTGCGCGAAGGACGAGACCCTTTAGACAAGGGTGAACAAATGATTCTCAACAATTATCGTGCTATGCGTTTTATCCAAGATTTTCAGGATGAGCAACTAACCCCTGAGCTGATAAAAGGACTGCATAAAACTTTAACTGAAAATACATTAACAGCCCCGAACGACGAAGGCCGATTACGTACCTCGAAAGACGATATTCGAGTCGTAGATTCCAGAGACAATACGGTGTTGCACGTTCCCCCAAGCGCCAAAGAACTATCCGCAAGAATGAACCAGATATGCCAATTCGCTAATAGCGAAAAACCGTTTATACCGGCCCTCATAAGGGGAATTATCCTACATTTCATGCTCGCTTATATTCATCCCTTTGTTGATGGAAATGGTAGAACCGCAAGAGCCTTGTTTTATTGGATGGCTGCAAAAAATAAATATTGGATGATTGAATACATATCCATTTCTAAAGTTCTAAAAAATGAATTCGGCCAATATAAGAACTCTTACTTGTTTGTGGAAACAGATGATAATGATTTAACCTATTTCATTATCCATCAATTGTCAGTAATCAAAAAAGCTATCGATCAACTCAATGATTATTTAAAGAAAAAATCTATACAAATAGCAGAAACAAAAAAATTGCTGGAAGCTAAGAAGCAACTCAAAGGGAAGTTAAATTATAGACAAATGAATTTACTCAAGCATGCTCTGGATCACCCTGGCTATTCTTACACCATTGCAGGTTACAAAAACTCACATGATATTTATTATGATACGGCTCGTCGGGATTTATTAGCAATGTCAGAAAAATATAAACTTTTAATCAAAAAAAAGGCAGGAAAAGCGTTTATTTTTGAATCTCCTATTGACCTTAAAAAGCGGATTCACGAAAAGTATAAATAGTCTCTAATCCCACCAGCATCCTTCACCCTCTAGCGAGGGAGGCAAAGTTTATTATTAAATTTCCACTAAGGTCAATCCTCCCAGCCGCGCCCCCCGGCCGCTGGGAGAATTTTATTCTTGATGTGTTGTCTTGCAAACCGAACGCTCAGAAATTTTTCTATACGTCTTCTTCCATTCAACGCTAAACTCCCTGATTGTCAATCACCCCCAGGCAACGCCTGGAGGAAGCAAGAATTTCCTAAGGTTCATTTCAGTTCATCTATCCATCAACTTCTGAAAATCCCTTTTGCCTCCAACCGCCAGGTTGGAAAAGAGGGCATACATCGACTTCCAATTTTTATATTCTCTTCTGAAGGCAAACTCCACTTGTTGAAAGATTCTATTGATTCGGCGTTCGCCACCGATCATCGCGAATCCATGTTGCCCCTGGCGGCTAGCCAGTCATCGAGAATAAATGCTGACCCTCACGGCAGTGAGTTACTTCCAATCGCTAGATTGGGAAAGTTTCTTAGGCTTTATTTTTTATTTCATCCCAAATCATTTCAATCACGCGAATGACTTCCTTACATTTTTCAAGGTCCACCGCATCGGGATGGGAGATGACAAATCGTCCCAGGTCATTGTCAAAATATTGTCCGGACACTTGGGCAAACTCTTCGGACAAGGCGGCGTGGGTTAAGATGTCTGCGCCGATCTGGATATCGTTGCCGGTCACCCCAAACCCTTCCAGCACCATTTTACTGGCGAGCATCGAGCCCGGGTTCACCGCGACTACCACAGGACCTTCCTGCCCCAGCGTATGTGCCATCGCGTAGGACCACATGACAATGGCTAGTTTGCTTTGGGAATAGGCATACATCATTTCCAACTCTTCGCATTCACCCGACAACTCCATTAGATTGACCGGCGCCTGCGCCGCAGAAGAAACGTTGACCACTCGCCCCTCAGCACCCATGAGCGGCAACAGCTCTTGAGTGAGCAGGTAAGGTGCAATGGTATTGACAGCAAATCGAACGTCCAACCCATCCGGTGTTATAGAATTGGGCACCTGAAGCACGCCGGCATTATTGATGAGCACATCAAGCGAAGAGTGTTTGCCGGCGACTTCCTTTGCCAATGCCGTCACCGCTTTCATGTCCGACAGATCCGCCAGGTAGCTCTCCACGGTTCCTAACGCCGAGAGTTGCGATTCCACTTGCTTTAATTTTTCCGGATTGCGGCCATGCAGCAAAACCTGATGACCCTGTTTCACCAGCGTCTTCGCAGTAGCAAGCCCAATGCCATCGGTCGCACCGGTGATCAAAATTGTTTTAGGCACACTCGTCTCCTGATTCATAAAACGCGGAAATTTTATCATAACTATTTTACACAGTGGAAAATTACGTGGAGGGTTTTCGGCGGCGCAACCGCCGCAGGTAAATTTTATTTGCAATGATCGGTGACGAACGCAGAGTCTTCAGAAACTATTCGTAAGTTAAGTTTACCTTTAGAAGAAAATATGGAAGCGGAGGTTAATATATTCCCTCTTTCCTAAAGAGGGATAGGGTGATTCACCTTCAGGGACTTTGCGGCGCAACCGCCGCAGGTAAATTTTATTTGCGATGATCGGTGACGAACGCAGAGTCTTCAGAAACTATTCGTAAGTTAAGTTTACCTTTAGAAGAAAATATGGAAGCGGAGGTTAATATATTCCCTCTTTCCTAAAGAGGGATAGGGTGATTCACCTTCAGGGACTTTGCGGCGCAACCGCCGCAGGTAAATTTTATTTGCGATGATCGGTGACGAACGCAGAGTCTTCAGAAACTATTCGTAAGTTAAGTTTGCCTTTAGAAGAAAATATTGAAGTGGAGGTTAATGTATTCCCTCTTTCCTAAAGAGGGATAGGGTGATTCACCTTCAGGGACTTTTATAAAAAGATACCTTATGCAAAGGTCCTCCGATTCCTCGTGCAAAGTTCTCACTAATTTTGTACACTGCTTTTTTTATTGAGATGCATCTATGGGTTACAATGCCAATACGAAATAATTAATCAACAACATTTCATGGAGGTCATTATGAAGTCGTCTATGATCCTGTCGGGAATATTAATTTTAGGTATCGCATTAACGGGTTGCGCAACCAGTGGGGATAGTGGTGGTGATAGTAATTGTCTTAAGTGGGAAAATGTTGAAGTTGGGAAAATGCCCTCAGGTGCCCCCCAAATGAAGCGCCAATGTACAAAATGGAAAGACGAAGCGAAAAAATCATCCGGAGATATTTATTGAAATTAAAAAGAGAAGTTCAGCCGTGCAGTTAAAGCATTTTTTTAAAATTTAAGGGACTGTGGGAATCCTTTTGTTTCTAAATCACGGTCCAGCCAACTTTGACTTCGGGTTTTTGAAACCCTGCGGTCCCCACCGATCCCTTAACTTTTCAAACTTTATTAATACAGGTGTTTTTCAACAGTTCCAAAATACAAAATTGCGACTCACATGAAAGAAATCCTTTTCCCCGAATTATCCTTGCATCCTCACGCCTCACCCTTTAAATTTTAAATAGAGCCTTTCGTTTGGTGATATTGCCGCAACGCTCAAAACATAAAAGAAACTCACTCGCCGTGAGGCGCAACATTGATTTGCGATGACTGGCTGGCCGCCAGAGGCAACTTTAATTCCCAATGAGTTGATGTGAACGCAAAATCCACAGAACCTTTTGTAAGTAAAGTTTACTTTATGAAATAAACGTTGAATGGGAGACCAATGTATTCCATCTTTCCTAAAGAGATCTTTACAAAAGTGAAAATATGGAATGAAACACAAAAAATATTAAAAGGAGAAGTTGATGTTCGCCCTCTTTTCCAATCTAGCGATTGGAAGCAACTGGGATTTTCAAAGTCTATTGGAGAAAAGAATCCTAGAGACCCAAGGAGAAAAGTCGTTACCTGCAGGCGTTGGCCTGCCAACCTGGCGGTTGGAGGCAAAAGGGATTTTCAGAAGTTGATGGATAGATGAACTGAAATGAACCTTAGGAAATTCTTGCTTCCTCCAGGCGTTGCCTGGCGGGGGGATTGACAACCGGGGCTTTTAGATTAAATGAAAGACACTTTGCAAAAATTTTTTACCGATACAGTTATCAAGGATAACTTATGGAGAATGTAGGCTGCCTCCAACCGCTAGGTTGGGAAAAGTTTCTGAGGATACAGTTAAATCGAGAATAAAATCCTCCCAGCGGTCGGGGACCGCGGCCGGGGGGATTGACCTCTTAATGAATTCACATCCAACAAATCAGGAAGAAAAATGAAACTCGATTACCTATTACTTTGTATCCTCAGTCTTATCTACAGCACTTCCACTTTTGCCTCCGGAGGGACAGACTGCGCCGGGGAAATTTCCGCAGACTACCTGGAGGCCAAGACTCATTACCAGAATGAGCTGTACGAGCTGATCTCCAAAACCGCACCGGACCTCACTGCACTCGCCGGAATCAATCGCGACCTGCAAGTCGCCCTGGCCGAGCAGAGACACAATAAGCTGCTTTATCTTCTCGCATATAATAAGGAA
>CBDCVY010000013.1:0-1887500 GCA_965223245.1 Nitrospinaceae bacterium
GAGTTGTCATTAATGGGTAAACCTCTTCCTGTAACAAAGGTTCTCCACCGGTGATTTCTACCAAAGAAATGCCCAAGGGTTGGATTGTATTAACGATTTCATCTACAGTAAATTCTTTTCCTTCATAGAACGCGTATTCCGTATCGCACCAGGTGCAACGCAGGTTGCACCCGGTCAAACGAATAAAAATACACGGTAAACCCACTTTGGAGGATTCCCCTTGAATACTTTTGAAAATTTCATTCACCTTTAGCATAGGGAGATTGTACACTAAATAACCAATCCAGGTCATCTGATTCTAAGAGTGAAGAAATTTGGTTAAATTGGGTTAGGGATCAAATACCCATTCGTTGGGTGAGGATTTTAGTCCCCATGCGAGCCTTGGCTGTAAAGTCAGACCAAGATTTTAATTGCGTGATTTGCTTCATTAAATAAGTGGGGCTTCTGTAAAACCGCGAGTGGCATTCGTTTTGGATCTGACGCAACTCCTCCTCTGAAAAGTCTTTATTCCAAAAACGAATTTTAAAGTCAGGTGACGGATTCTCAGCAAAATTTTGCCAATAGTCCTCACCAACAATTCCTTCTTCTAACATACGAAAATACAACTCAGTTTTGGGGTAGGGGGTACAAATCGAAAATTGTGCATAATCGGGTTTTAGTTTTTTGGCAAAGTTGACAGTTGAAAACATTTCTTTCTTAGTTTCATAGGGAATGCCGATCATCATATAAGCAAAGAAACCAATTCCTGCTTGGCGGGTCCATTTACAAGCACGCTCGATTTTTTGAACATTTTGTCCTTTTTCCAAATAATCTAAATGTCTCTGTGAAGAGGACTCTATACCAAAATGAATCCTGTAACATCCTGCACGTTTGAGACTGGTTAATAATTCAGGATTGATAGTGTCTACCCGAGCTGAAATTTTGAAGCTGATCTTAAGCCCACGTTTAACAATCAAATCACAAATGCTCATTAAGTTTTTTTTGTTGATCGTTATTGTGTCATCAACAAAAAATAAATCGTCTACTCCCATATCCATGATTGATTCAATCTCTTGGACGACGTTTTCAGGGGACCGTTCTCGAAATTTAGTTTTACGTATATCGCAGAAGGTGCAAGCGGCTGGGCAGCCTCTTGTCGCTTGAATGGTAAAAAATTGCTGTCCTTCACCTATGATATGTTCGTATTTTGAAACATCCACTAAATGGCGGGCGGGTTGTGGAAGCGAGTCTAAATTTAATAACTCTGTTTCAGCAGGGTTGACTTGGATATGGTTTTTTTGTTTAAATCCTAATCCTTTAATTGTCTTTAAAGATTCTGTTTGACCACCTTTTTCCAAAGCTTGGATGAGCCTGGCAAAAATAGGTTCTCCTTCCCCAAATACAACAAAATCGATGTCAGGCAATTTTAGCGTTTCCTGAGGATATAAGTTGACATGGGGGCCACCCAAACAAACTTTTACATTAGGATTTTCTTGTTTAATTACCTTGGCGGAAGCCATGGCATCTAATAAATTAAATGTCATAATGCTCATGGCAACGAGATCTGGCTTTAATTCCCTGAATTTTTTTATTAGTTCTGTTTGAGATATTTTTTCTGCAGGACAATCGATAAAGGTAGGGCGGTGACCAGTGATTTTTTCATAATAAGCGGCCACATACAACAAGCCTAATTTGGGATAATAGCCTTTTCCACCTTCCAGGATCTTGGGCACGGAAGATTCAATTGATAAAGTCTCTGGTGGAACTAGGAAAAGAATTTTCATAAGATAAGAATTTTTATTTGATAAAAATAGGTTAAAAGCAACCTATTCATCAATCAACCGGAAAAGAGAAAACTATGAAACCTAAAGTCGCCATAACTAATATTTTTCCAGAAATTGCTTTGGAAAAATTAAAAACCCGCTGCGATATTCATTATAATGACTCGGGAAAATCGCTAACTGCCGAAGAATTAGGAGTTTTGGTTGCATCTTGTAAAGCGCTGATCACTTATTTATCGGATAAAATTGATCAAAGCATTATTGATCAAGCCAGAGATTTGAAAGTTATTTCCAATTATGGCGCCGGTTTTAATAATATTAATGTGACAAGCGCAAAGGAAAAAAAAATCTGGGTGACTAATACGCCAGGTGTGCTTCACGAAACCACTGCGGATCTGACTTGGGCCATGATTTTGGGAATGGCACGGCAGATTATTCCAGCGGATCAATACACTCGTGATGGAAAGTTCACTGGATGGCAAGCAAAATTATTTTTAGGGTGTGATGTTTATGGAAAAACTCTAGGTGTTATTGGATGTGGTGAAATTGGAAGTGCAGTAGCCCGTAGGGCTTCAGGCTTCAATATGCAAGTTCTTTATCATCAAAGAAACCGGTTGACTCCTGAAAAAGAAAAAGAATTGAATGCTAAATTCGTATCACTAGAAGAATTGCTAAAAAAATCTGACTACGTCACTCTTCATGTCCCTTTAACCGATGAGACCAAATACATGATTGGTGACAAAGAAATAGATATAATGAAAACTTCTGCTTATTTAATACATACAGCCCGTGGAAAAGTTGTGAATGACCAGGCCTTGGTTAATGCATTAAAAACTGGAAAATTAGCGGGAGCTGCTTTGGATGTTTTTGAAAATGAACCGTTGCTTACTGATGGGATGACTGAATTAAATAATTTAATGATACTCCCGCACATAGGCAGTGCGAGTGTGGAAACTCGCGATAAAATGGCGTTGTTGGTCGTAGACAATGTGTTTGATGCTTTAGATGGAAATACCCCTCGGTCTTTAGTGCCTTCTTGGTGATAGGAGTGGATAAATGAATTTTAAAATTAGGATTTGGGTTGTTTCGTTCTTTATCAGTCTGGTTTATTTTTTACCTTTCTCGACCTATGCCGCAGATCTACCATTTTGGAAATTAGTAGGGAAAAGTCACATAATTGTTCAAGGCACCCTGGAAGTACCTGAAGAAGAAATTAATCAGGTTATTAGTTCAGGGGAACACAAGTTCGTAGAAATCGAACTTGATGTAAAAAATATATTAAAAGGAAATTACGACTCTAAAGAACTCAGCTTTCGCTATTTTACAAACGCATTAGCTTATGGAGGGATTTCGAGTCAGGAGCTATTTAAGTTAAATGGTAAAGAGGTTATTGTATTTCTTTATAACAAAAAAAATTATTATTTAGCAGCTAATTCACCTAAAACGGTGCAGACCGTAAGTGACGGTTTATTGAACAAAATAAATGTAGAAGTCGTAACCCAAAAGCAGTTTGTTAAAAACTTTGATCGATTTAGCCAAGGTAGTGTTCTTCCTTATGAAAAGAAAGTTGCAGAGTTGGTTGATTTTATGATTCACCCTGAACTTCCCCCGGGAAATGCTCAGGCGGTTTATGATGCCGTTATTGATTTAGATAAAGAAGCTATTCCGGCAATTATTAAGCTCATGGATGATCGCCGTCGTTTAACCATTCCCAAAATATCTTTGGAGTTTGTGGATTCAGGTCAAACTCAAATAGTTCATTATGGGCCCGAAGTAGTAACGGATGTGATGACTGCAATTTTAATGAAAATTACAGGAGAAAGTTTAACTCAAATTTATAATGGTGGTTCCGAGAAGGAACGAGAAATAGCGGTGAATTTGTGGAAAATATTACATTGGCGACAAGTTAATAAAATGTAGAAGGAGTTTAATATGGATTAAACATTAAATCGAAAAGTGATGATATCACCATCCTGAACTACATATTCTTTACCTTCCAACCTTAGTTTCCCTGCTTCTTTAACAGCTGCTTCAGTTTTAAATTGAACCAAATCATCGAAATGGTAAACCACGGCTTTGATAAAACCTTTTTCAAAATCAGAGTGAATTTTCCCTGCCGCTTGAGGGGCTTTCGAGTTTTTTGAAATGGTCCAGGCGCGGTTCTCTTTATCACCAACGGTAAAAAAAGTTTCTAGATTTAATAATTCATAACCGGCGCGAATCATTTGATTTTGTCCTGGTTCAGATAAACCCATTTCTTCTAAAAATACGGCTCGTTCTTCAGAGTCTTCAATTTCTAACAATTCGGATTCTAGCTTTCCGGCGACAATTACAACAGGCGCAGATTCTTCATTTGCAATTTCTTTAACTTTTTTGACATGGTCTCCATCAATTTCTGTGGGATCTCCAATATTGCAGACATATAAGACAGGTTTGATGGTAAGCAGATTGAGTGATTTAACGAAACTTACCTCCGCTGGATGTTGAAAATTTATGGCACGGGCCGGTTGTCCATTGTCAAAAGCCTCCATAAGTTGACTCAACACACCCATTTGCATCCGTGCATCTTTGTTACCACTCTTTGCCAGTTTTTCTAGTTTCATCTTTCTTTTTTCGATAGTTTCTAAATCAGCAATCATTAACTCTGTATTGATTTCGTCAATATCAACCGCAGGATCAATAGTCTTGTTGACATGTGGAATATTTTCATCTTCAAAGCAACGGACCACATGGGCCATTGCTTCCATTTCTCGAATATTAGCTAAAAATTGATTGCCTATTCCTTCTCCTTTTGAGGCTCCTTTAACCAGACCGGCGATATCTACAAAGTGCATGGTTGTGGGAACTTTCTTCTTTGCCTCAATCAGTTCGTGTATTTTATCAAGGCGGGAATCAGGGACGTTTACAATGCCAATATTGGGTTTACTGGTACTGAAGGCGTAGTTAGAAGATTCTGCTTTTGATTGAGTTAAGACGTTAAATATGACAGTTTTGCCGACATTAGGTAAACCTACCAAACCACAAGTGAAACCCATAAGGAATGACTCCGTTTTTATTTAAAAGAAGGATGCAAAGTTTTAAAGGGTTTAAGAAATAACAAACTTATAAAAACAAAAAAAGCGTAACCGGAAATAATTTTAAAGAATAAAGTATCTTCCATCAAACTAAGCAAAGTTAGAAAAAATACAGCCCCAACATTACCATAAGCACCCACAATACCCGCCATTTTCCCAGTAAGGTCTTTCCTGATTAATGGCACCATTGCAAAACAAGCGCCATTCCCTGCTTGAATGAGTATGGAACATAAAATAGCCAGGGCAATTGCCAATGATAAAGACCAGGAAGATGAAATATTTCCCATAAACCAATAACACAAAACTGATCCAAACACCAAGCTTAACATCACTGGTTTGCGTCCTAATTTATCGGAAAGCCACCCACCGCTGGGCCTGGTAACTAAGTTAAAAAATGCGAAGCAGGATCCTAATATTCCAGCAATGGTAACGGAAAGATTAAAAGTATTTTCTAAGAATTCAGGGAACATTGAAATAACGGCGAGTTCTGATCCAAAAGTCAGTGCATAAACTAAGCTTAATATCACTGTTTGCCGAAACTCATATTTTTTTTCATTAGGGATGGTATTTTTTAAACGAGTTATATTAAATCGATAACAACGATAAAGATTTTGAAAAAATAATCCTAAAATAGCTGTGAGAATAACCCAGAATAAAAGCGGAGAAATTAGCTGAGTTGGAGGTGTAGATAATTTCCAAATGAAAAATGTGAAAGCCGAGAATAAAGGAAACATTAAAACCATTTGCAAAACCAAATCTTTTTGAGAAGTGACTTCAACGGAATTTTCTAAACTTACGGGAAATTGCTCAGCATGGCTGGGAATTTCATGGGCATATTTATGATATATCCAGGCCCAAAAAAAACAGAGACCTCCAGAAATTCCCGATGCAATTCGCCAACCTTCTTCAGGAGAAAAAATGGCTGCGATCGAGGGTAAAGTGAAAGCAGCCGCTGCGGCACCGAAATTTCCCCAACCCGCGTATAAACCTTGAGCGATTCCCATTTTTTCTGGTGGAAACCATTCTGCTATCATTTTTATTCCTACTACGAAACTAGCACCTACAATTCCCATTAATAATCGCGAAACCATTAAATCGGTAAAAGTTTGTGCTGAGCTAAAATAGAAACTGATTCCACCGGCAAAAATTAAAATTGATATGAAAACATTTTTAGGACCGTAATGATCCACCAACGACCCAATTACAATACGTGCAGGAATAGTAAGAGCCACATTGCAAATCATTAGAATTTTGATTTGATTTGATGATATGGATAAATAATTTTGCAGGGTTGTATTGAAGGGAGCCATATTGAACCAGGTAAGGAAAGTCAGAAAAAAGGCCATCCAAGTTAAATGAAGGATAGCCTTTTGTTTCCTATCAAACCCAAACATTACCTGGTTAAAAATTGGGCTTAAGATCTGGGAATGTTCGACATGATCTGATGATTACGTACTACGCCATTAGCATCAAATTCGACAATTAGGTTTTTTGATGTATCATCGCCAAACGCTCGATAACTATTCTGTTCATAGACATAAATGGGGTGTCCATTTTGAATTCCAGTTTTATAGGGATCTCCAAACATATCTTCAATTTCTTGTTTAGTGGTTTTCCCATTTACGATAGTTTTTGCCAAGTCAATGTCAAAATCTTGGCCGACAGTCCCACATGCCGCAAATAAAAACAGACTCAAAATGATTGCGCCAAGGGATGATAGTCGTTTCATAATTTCTCTCCTTAGGAAGTTCGTAATTTAGGTAGGATCACAATACCCATGCCGTTAGCTTATTTTCCCCTCTAATTTTTGAAGAATTTTATCATGAGTAAGCCGATATTCCCAACATCATTTCAAACTAATTAAAGGTAGTTAGTAAAAATCAAGAAATAATATTGTATTTCTCTTCATGAAGTTTCGGGTTGATTTTAACGTTAATTTCGATGTTATAAAGCTTTTCGAGTTCATTAAGAAAAGAAGTTTCCTCTTCAAAAAGAAGATCGTAAACGGGAGGAGGAACTTCCACTGTAATATTATTTTTTGTAAGGCTATTCCCAACCAATCTCTGGAGGGTGCGTATAACTTCATTACAAACGGTAGCTGTAGATTTGATATGGCCCTTACCTTCGCAATAGGGGCATGGGTCACATAAGGTCTGACTTAAGCTTCCGCGAACGCGCTTACGAGTCATTTCAACCAGGCCAAGTTCAGATATTTTGAGAATATTGGTCCGGGATCGATCAAATTTCAATTCTTGAGTGAGTGCATTCCAAACAATTTCTTTACTTTCTTCTTTGGTCATATCAATGAAATCAACAATAATGATTCCGCCAATATTTCGTAAACGCAGTTGATAAACAATTTCTTTGACGGCTTCCAAATTTGTTTTCAGAATGGTTTCTTCTGGGTCGCTGTGACCTACATATTTTCCTGTATTAACATCAATGGCCACCAGGGCTTCAGTCTGGTCAATTGTGATAAATCCTCCTGACTTCAGCCAAATTTTCCTACCCAGGGCTCTATTAATTTCGATTTCTATCCCATAAAAATCAAAAATAGGCACTGGCTCTTTATATAGTTCTATTTTGTCCACCAAATGTGGAAGATAGTTCGAGCAAAATTCCATGCATTTTTCAAAGTCTGCTTTGGAGTCAACAACTAGTCGGGCTACATCTTCATTAAGAATATCGCGAATGGACCGAAAAATAAGATTCAGATCCTCATAAAGTAAGTAAGGTGCCTGTAATTTTTCTGAGCGTCCATTCAAGTTGTCCCACAATTTGTGAAGAAACCGAAGGTCAGACTCAAAATCTTCCTTTTTTCTCCCTAACCCAGCAGTTCGAACAATGTAGCCATCTCCTGGCCTTGCAATTTCTGCCACTAGGTTTTTCAAGCGCTCTTTTTCTTCTTCATCCTCAATGCGGCGGGAAACACTGGTTTGATTTGCGGTAGGCATATAAACAATATGTCTACCGGCGAGAGTTATAAATGTAGTAATTCTGGCACCTTTAGTTCCAAGAGGATTCTTAGCAACTTGAACTACAATTTCTTGTCCCTCTTTGAGTAGGTCTTGAATAGGAATGCTAGGACCCTGGTCTTTTAGAGATTTGTTGTCGGATGAAGAATCTTGATCTTCATCAATATTGACTGTATCAGAATCATCTTCATCAAAATCATTGAGATCAATAACATCAATATCGCCCACATAAAGAAACCCCGCTTTTTCTAAACCGATATCTACAAAAGCCACCTGCATTCCAGGAAGAATTTTGGTGACAATTCCCTTATAGATATTTCCAACGATTCCTTTTTTGGATTTATGTTCTATAAAAATTTCAGCAAGCTGATTTTTTTCTACCAGGGCCACCCGAATTTCTCTCGGGTTGGAATTGATAATAATTTCTGATGGCATGAGGATTGCTCTTTTTAATAAAAATATTTGCTAATTTAGAAAAATTTCGGAAATTAATTATACCATGTAAATGATTTGTTTAAGGATATCTGATTTAAGAGGGGGTTCTTTTGTCAATGGACAACCCTTCTCATTTCAATATTTAAAAGTAACCCGAGTGCAAAAAAGTTTGTCAAAAGTGAGGACCCCCCATAGCTTAATAGGGGAAGGGGCAGTCCGGTTACCGGGAAGATACCCACCGTCATTCCAATATTAAAAATTATGTAAAAGGAAATAGAGGCTACAATGCCCAGCCCAAGAAGTAATCCAAATCGATCTGCAGCTCGGAAAGCAATATTGAGCCCTTTTAAAATTAGGATTAAATACAAGATCATTAGGAATATAACACCTGCAAATCCCAGTTCTTCGGCAAATACTGAAAAAATAAAATCAGTATGTTTTTCTGGAAGAAAATTAAGGCGACTTTGTGTTCCAGCCATCAACCCTTTTCCCCAAAACCCCCCTGAACCTACAGCTATTTTAGATTGGATAGTGTGGTAGCCCGCTCCTAGTGGATCCATTTCTGGATTAAAAAGCGTTTTAACGCGAGCTTTTTGATAGTCTTTCAAGAAAAACCAAGTCATGGGGGTTAATACCACCCCAGTCAATATTAATTTAGCTAATGTTCGACCTTCGATTTCTATGGCCATTACCAAAACAAAGAAAATGAAAAAAATAATCATTGCAGTGCCCAAATCTGGTTGCCGAATGATGAGCCATCCCAACAATCCCGTAAGTATAACTGGAATTATAAGGTCTTTAATCGTGTATTTAGGTTGTTGAGTTCGAGATAGGTCAAAATATTTTGCTAGAACAATGATAAGAGAAAACTTAGCAAACTCAGAAAATTGTATGGAGAACGATCCTATATGTATCCATCTTTTAACTCCTGAAGCGCCTGTTCCAAAAAAAAGGACAGATATTAGGGCTAAAATTGTAAAGAAATAAATAAAATAGGCATATCGGTTGAGTAATCGATAATCTATTAATAAGGCAGCCAACATTGCAATTAAACCATATAGAATCCAATAAATTTGCTTGATATATAAGCTTTGGTAAAAAGCTTCGGGCCGTGCGTGGTTTGCGCTATAAATTACAACCACGCCCACCATAGAAATGGTCAAAATTAAAAGCAAATACCACCAACTAAAATGGCTCAACATCCTTCGGTCCATAAATTCTCTTAATGAGTAAATTTCTATTAATTTACATTAATTTGTTTAAATTTAGTGATAATTTTAATAAATCGATGCTAAATTTTAATTAATTTTATATAGTTTAACCCTAGTTATATAAAAGTATATCACTTTCATTTCATAATTAATCAACAAAGCTTGGATTTCGATTAAATATCTCCTTAAAAATCAAGGGTCGTTATTTTTTGCATAAAAACTAATCGAAGTCCCTTTACCCCTTAATTTTTATTAATTTGGAAAGTAATTCCCAAAGTTATCCACAACTTTTTCACAGTCTATGTGGATAAAAGCTCTATTATTTCAGTTAGATTGGAGAATAGAGGTGGAACCCGTTAATAAAAACTGACTAATTTGACCCTATCAAATTAAGCCCTAAAGTCCTACCCCCATCAATTCGCCTTAAAAGTAAGGCAAAAACCATCTATTAAATTTTGCATGCTCTCCTTGCACAATAATAGCAAAGGATGAGAGGTGTTAATTAAGTAATCCCACTGATAAGCCTTTAAATATAAAGGCTTCAGGGGTATGCAAATAATTGTCTAACATTAAACAAATAATGAGTTCAAAAGTTTAGAATTAAGTTATGCCTAAACCATTGAAAACAAATTATTGAAATAAGTTTTGGTTTTTTGAGAATTATTTTTTAATCCCAGAAAACCTGTGGAAAACTTTGTATGACCAGTAATTTGGTTGAAATTTTAAAGAAAACCAACGAACTATATTGCAAAAGTATTTGAAAATATTGAGTTAGAGCGTTTTCTTAAAAATTTTATTATCCATCAACCCAAATATTTCTACTGATTTCCTTTTCTTTTTCCATTTATCCACAGATTACTCACAATTTAATAAAAATATTACCCGTTACATTAAATTAGCAAAACGGAATTCTAAAATTCGTAACTATAGATTTTAAATTAAGCAATTTTCAGGGGTTTTCCTGAGCCAGAATTTTGCGGGCATAGCTTCCGAGATCTGGGGGTAAAGGAGATTGGAATTGAAGCACATTATTATTTTGTGGATGCTCAAATTCGATTTGATAAGCATGAAGTGCTTGTCGAGGTATAGAAGGCAATTCTTTCCCAGGATTCCCGCCGTACAAAGAATCTCCTAAAATAGGGTATCCCAGGGAAGCCAAATGCACTCGGATTTGATGGGTTCGTCCAGTTTTAGGGAATAACCGTACTAAGCTCGCCTTATTATTTTGTTTTATAACTTCGTATTTTGTTTCTGCTTCGCGTCCTTGTGAAATATTTGAAGACATTTTTTTACGATTTATTTTATGACGGCCAATGGGAACGTTGATTGTTCCCCTCGAAGGTTTTACCTTTCCTTTGGTAATCGCTAAATAGATTTTTTTGATGGTCCGTTCTTTAAATTGTTGGCTAAGGGATTGGAGAGCCGAATCAGACTTCGCTACCAAAAGTAGCCCAGAAGTATCTTTATCCAGTCGATGGACAATCCCAGGTCGCTCCACTCCTCCTATTCCCTTTAAATCTTTACAATGATGTAGCAATGCGTTGACCAGGGTTCCGCTAGTGTGACCTGGAGCTGGATGGACAACTATCCCGGCAGGTTTATCAATAACTAAAATAGAACTGTCTTCATAGACAATATTTAATGGAATTGGTTCTGCTTTTACTTCCAAAGGCTTTGGATCGGGAACAGTTAGATCAACTATATCATCAATCTTTAATTTATACTTTGCTTTCGCAGGACATCCATTCACATTTACAAAGTTTTCTTCAATGAGCTTTTGTATGTAAGAACGAGTCAGGTCATTTTGGACTTCCACTAAAAAGTGGTCCAAACGTTTTTTTTCGCAATCGGTTTTGATTTTATAATCGTAATGCAGCATTCCATTTTAAGGAGGAGGAAAAGATCGCAGATTTTTTTTCTACTTTTCTGCTTTTATTTGATTAGGTGACCCTTGAGAGAATCTCCATCCACAAACTTCTTTATAGGTCACTATATTCATTCTCAATCCGACTATTTTGGTGAAATAATTAATTAGTAGCTCTTATTTTTCTAATAGTCGTGGCATCAATTCCACTAAATTACATGGAGGATTATTACTGTTGAGCTGGTGAACCAGTATTTGGTCCCACGCATCTTTACAGGCCCCTGTAGAGCCGGGTAAAGCAAACATAAAGGTCCCGTTAGCTACGCCTCCCGTAGCACGAGATTGCATTGTAGAGGTCTTAATGTTTTGATAGCTAAGCCACCGAAACAGCTCTCCAAATCCGGGTATGGATTTATCATACAATTCCTCAAACGCTTCTGGGGTGACGTCTCTTCCGGTAACACCAGTACCTCCAGTTGCAATTATTACATCAACGTTTTTATCAGCGATCCATTTTTTCAAGATAGATTGTATGGAATCAACCTCATCTTTTATGATCACACGATCTACTACCCGGTGTCTTGCATTTTTAACTCGTTCGGCTAAGGTATTGCCGGACTTATCATCCGCTTCTGTTCGGGTATCAGATACAGTCATGATTGCAATGTTCACACTTTTGGCTACTGGAGCATCCATAAATTTCTCCTAATTTGAAATGTTTTTAGAATAGTATCAACCTCGGGAATTTGTGTAAAGAGAGTATCATGCTTGCCGTAGCCTAAAATTACAGTGTGTGATATAAAATATCTCTTTGTTTATTAAGGAGAAGAAATGCCTACTGCAATTGTTACAGGAGGAGCCGTTAGGATTGGTAAAGCGTTGGCCTGCCATTTGGCTAAAGAAGGGTGGAGTTTGGCAATTCATTACAACACCTCGTCCCCTGAGCCGGTATTAAACCAGGCTCAAAAATTAGGAGTGGCTTGTAAAGCTTACCAGGGAAACCTTATGGATCTGGACTTTGCAGGTCAATTTATTGATAGGGTGTGTAAAGACTTTTCTGACGTTGAGCTGTTGATTAATTGTGCCGCAAACTTTATTCAGGAAAATGTTGAGAATACCTCTACAAAAACCATTGTAGACACGCTACAGTTGAATTTAATGTCGCCCTTTTTACTTATGCGGGACTATAAAAAGAGAATTAATCGCGGAATGATTATTAATATTCTGGATGAAAGGATTGGTAAGAATATACCTACTTTTGCAGCTTACTCTGTTTCTAAAGTGGGATTAGCTCATGTTACGTCATTGGCTGCCATTGAATGGGGGGAAACCGTGAGAGTTAATGGCATTGCTCCAGGATTAATCCTTCCTCCTGCAGGACAAAGCGAAGATTATCTTACGCGAAATGCTAAAAATATTCCTACAAAGACACACGGCAACTTAGAAGACCTTGTTCAGGGACTCGATTATTTACTAAGAAGCCCTTTTGTAAATGGTGAAGTTCTATTCATTGATGGAGGTGAATCCAAGGGAAGGCGCAGCCAGGAATAATTTAAAAGTTTATAATTTAAAAACGTGCGCGGGTTAACTTAATATCAGCATTTCCCCAGATAGCTTCAAAACGTTTTTTTATTGCTGAGGCATCCTTGGTTTTCTTTTGAGCTTCCAAACTTTTCATCAGACCAAATAATGCCCATCCATTGTCCTTATGACGTTCCAGATCTTTTCGAAACACTCGTTCCGCTTCATCCCCATAACCTAATTCCAATAAAACTGTTCCAAGTGAATGCCTTGCAGGGTAATACCAGGCCGGGGGCTCGTCATATTTTAATTTGTCTTCAGCGTTAACCGCTTGGGTTAAATGGGAAAGAGCAGACTGAGTTTTCTTTTGTTTGTATGCAAGTTCACCCTCTAAAAGATGGTCAGCAATTACCAGTAAATTTGAAACGTTATTGATATCCCAAAGTGAGATGTTTTTTAAGGAGGGATCTTGCATGATTTTCTTTAAGTTGGTTAATTCCCCTTTTGCCTCTTTAAGTTTACCTAATGCAGTAAAAGCTCGTCCGCGCGCATAATGCCAAATTCCTTGAGGAAAGATCATATCCTTATCTGGTTTGGGAGCCTTTAGAATGTCCTGCCATTTGCCAAATCGTAACCATGCATAAAAAGGCATCACCCAATAATTTTGCAACGTGCCATAACCAGGTTTGCGCATTTCTTTCTGATCTACCGCTTGAGAAAGTTGAATAGCGGCTTGAATTGCTCTTTTGCTCTGGCCAATGTTCGCGGCTGCTATCCATAAAAAATGTCGGTTATGAGGCATGTAAGCTAAAGGATAAATTCCTTTGGGGTTTTTTTGTGATTTGTAAGATTCGTCGTTGATTATGGCATGTTCATTCACCTTTGCGGCATCTTCATACCGGCCAATACGCATATATATATGTGCTGGCATGTGGAGAAGATGGCCGGAATCGGGTGCTAATTCTCTTAATCGGTCAGCACTTTCCTCAGCCCGTTGTGGATTAGGCGAAGCCTCTACCGCATGAATGTGTAGATGGTTAGCGCCTAATTGGTTAGGATCAATTTTTAATGCCGAATCAATAGTGTTGATAATTTCAGGAGTCCAACTTTTAGGAGCGCCTGTTTTATCCCAATAGTCCCATGGATGTAAATTCATTAATGCTTCAGCTAAAAGTGTGAGAACCATGGAGTCATTTGGAAAATCTTTTGCCGCTTGCCTCATTGCGTTAGCATAGGCCTGATCTAATAGTTTTCTATCCTTAACCGGTTTAGGAGAATACCGTTTAGAGAGGGCTTTTATTAGAGCCTGATCTCTGGGAGTTGCAGAACTTGATAGTTTTACTGCTGTTTGAGTCAGGTAGTAGGCCTCCGGAACAGCGTTGTCATCCATGGGAGCATTTATATTTGGTCCCAAAACTAATGCGGCTCCCCAATAACAAATAGCGCATTTGGGATCTATTTTTGCGGCTTCCTTGAAAACTTTGTTGGCCTCTGAGTGATTGAAGCCATATGTTAAAACCAAAGCACGATTGAGCAAGCTTTGCACATTATTTTTTTTGGTTTGGGTTTGAAGCGCAGGTTTGCTTTTTGTTTTGCTAGCTGAACTTGGAGTTTTTGGAGTTTGTTGGGAAGCGCACCCCAGGAAGCTTATGAGAAATATAGTAAGAATAATTCTTTGAATAAACATGTTAACCCTCAGGGAGTGAATAGAAAAAGCAAACTTTTTTCAAAATGAAATTTTGTGACTATATTTATTATAAAGGACTAACAAATGTTTATGTTTAATTTATTGTTTGATATTGGATAGGGTCTTTAACTCCAACCTCTTTAAACCCTTTTAATCTAAGCAAACAACTATCACAAATTCTGCACGCTAGCCCTTCTGCATCTGGATTATAACAACTATGGGTCCAGCTAAAGTCAACTCCTAACGCCAGTCCTTTTCTGATAATATCGGCCTTTGAAAGATGAATTAGTGGAGTGTGTATTTTATATTTGGCAGATCTTTGGACTCCTGATTTAGTGGCAAGATTGGCAAGGTTTTGAAATGCCTGGATGTATTCGGGGCGGCAATCGGGATACCCGCTGTAATCCACAGCATTAACTCCTATAAAAATATCCTGGGCATTATTTACTTCGGCTAAAGCTAATGCATAGGAAAGGAATATTGTGTTTCTGGCCGGAACGTATGTGATGGGAATTTCACCCGCGATTTCTTTTTCTGAACGTTGCACAGGGACCTCAATATCATCGGTTAATGCCGAGCCTCCAAACTGTCTTAAATCTACTGTAACTACGTTATGTGATATTGCTCCCAAATGCTTTGATATGGTTTGGGCCCGGTCTAATTCTAAAGAATGTCTCTGCCCATAATCAAAACTTAGAGTAATGGGCGAAAACCCTCCCTTTTTGGCGATTGCCAGGGAAGTAGTAGAATCTAAACCTCCACTTAAAAGGACTATTGCAGTTTTTTTCATGAATTTAAAACCAATTGACAATAAACAACTGTATTATATACTAGCTTGTTAACTTTGCTTAAACCCCCACAATATCAAAGGTTATAGAATAAATTATGTTTGACAATTTATCCAACCGCTTGGAAGCAATTTACAAAAAGTTAAAAGGCCGCGGAAAACTAAAAGAATCCGATGTGGATGAGGCCCTTCGTGAAATCCGAATGGCTCTCATCGAAGCTGATGTGAGTTTACCAGTTATTAAGTCTTTTTTGGCAGAAGTTCGTGAATTATCCATTGGTCAGGAAGTATTAACGAGCCTCACACCAGGTCATCAGATGGTCAAAATTGTCAATGACCATTTAGAAAAACTACTTGGCGATGGAGTGACCGATATCAGCTTTTCTAATGAACCCCCAACCATTGTGTTAATGGTTGGACTTCAGGGTTCGGGGAAGACCACTACGGTGGGCAAATTAGCAAAAATGTGGAAAAAGCAGGGGAAGAATTGTTTATTGGTCCCTGCTGATGTTTATCGCCCAGCGGCAATCGAACAATTAAATATTTTAGGAAAAGATCTGGAAATTGATGTTTTCCAAGCGGGAGATGAAAAAGATCCCGTAGCAATTTGTGAAAAGGCAGTTGAGCAGGCCCAAAAGGAATTGCGTTATGCGGTAATTTTGGATACTGCCGGCCGTCATCAAATTGATGAAGATTTAATGGATGAAATACGGTCGATTAAGGAAAAGATACAGCCTGATGAAGTATTATTTGTTGCTGATTCTATGATGGGTCAACAGGCTGTAAATGTTGCTCAATCTTTCAACGAGACGGTGGGAATTGATGGTGTAGTTTTAACGAAAATGGATGGTGATGCACGAGGTGGAGCAGCGTTGTCTATTAAATCAGTCACCGGAAAACCTATTAAATTTATTGGAACTGGAGAAAAATTAGATGCCCTAGAGCCTTTTCATCCTGATCGCATTGTTTCTCGAATTTTAGGAATGGGTGACGTCATGAGCCTTATTGATAAGGCAGAAGAGGCTTATGACTTGGAGCAAAAAGAAGAACTAGAGAAAAAGATAAAAAAGAACTCTTTTGATTTGGAAGATTTTCGGGATCAACTTCAGCAAGTTAGAAAAATGGGCTCTATGCAAGATTTACTGGGTATGATTCCCGGAGGCAAAAAATTGAAAGGTTTAAAAATAGATGATAGTGCTTTTACCCAGGTAGTGGCTATTATTAATTCCATGACTCCTAAAGAAAGGGCTAATCACAATGTCATTAATGGTAGCCGTAAACGGAGAATTGCCCGGGGAAGCGGAACAACAGTAAGCGAAATCAATAAACTATTAAAGCAATTCGCCCAAATGAAAAAGATGATGAAGAAATTCTCCCGAGGGGGAATGCAAGGGTTTAATTTGAAGAATATGATGGGTGGAAGAGGTTTTAGCCCTTTTTAATTTCTATTTTTGTATTTTTTTGAATATAGTAGGCGTTTATTTTTAACTTTTTTCTTAATAATGGGAGGAAATTTTGGCAGTAGTAATTCGATTGAGCAGACGAGGAGCAAAAAAGAGACCATTCTATAGAATTGTGGCTACTGATTCGCGGTCACCAAGAGATGGTAAATTTCTGGAGGTAATTGGAACATTTGATCCTTTAAAAGAAGAAGATGGGTGTTTAGTGGATGCGGAAAAGGCTCAGAGTTGGTTACAAAAAGGTGCACGTCCCTCCAGGACTGTAGCCTCTTTACTAAAAAAAGCCGGGGTAGGGCTATCTTAAGCTTGGGATCTTTTGATCTCTTCGTGACTCGAGTCTAGAGCACATTTCGAATTGAAACCAGTGCGGACACCTAATATTGAGCTTGTTGGAGGAATCGGGCATGAAGGATCTAATTTCTTACATTGCAAAAGCTTTGGTGGACTTTCCTGATCAAGTTGACATCCGTGAAGTTGAGGGTGAAAAAACGACCGTTTTAGAATTACGAGTGGCTAAAGAAGATCTGGGTAAGGTGATCGGGAAACAGGGGAAAACCGCGAGAGCTATGCGAACTATATTAAACGCGACAGCAACTAAATTAAAGAAAAGAGCCGTTTTAGAGATCATTGAATAATTCATGGAATGGGTTTCTGTCGGAAAATTTACTAAGACTCATGGGTTGAAGGGCGAGCTGAAATTTCATCTCTTTTGGGATGATCCTGAGATTATAACGGAGATCAAAAAAGGCCTTCTTAAGAATCTATGCGAATTAGAATCTAAAATTCAAATCGAACAAATAAGGACTCAAGGGAAGAAGTGGATCGTAAAAATTGAGGGGTGCGATTCTATTGACGACGCTAAAACCTTTGTGGGACACACCTTAAAAATTTCCAATATATATTTCCCCCCTTTGCCGGAAGGCGAATTTTATTGGTTCGAAATTGAAGGTTTAAAGGTTTTTGACGAATCTGGACGGTACCATGGAATTATCACAGAGATTATTGCGACAGGAAGCAATGATGTTTATGTGGTAAAGAATGAAGATAAAGAACTACTTCTTCCAATGATTGATTCTGTGGTGAAGACGATCGATTTGGAAAAAAAAGTTTTAATTTTTCATGTGATCGAGGGTTTGCTTGAAGACCATCCGGTTTGATATTGTATCCATTTTTCCAAAGATGTTTGACTCCCCATTCGCTGAGAGTATTCTGAAGCGCGCTCAGGAAAATAAGTTAATTGATTTGCATTTTCACGATCTTCGAGAGCATACGCTGGATAAGCATAGAAATGTGGATGACTATCCTTTTGGCGGTGGTGCAGGCATGGTGATGAATGTTGAACCCATTGATAGGGCTCTGACCGCAATAAAAGAAATTCGGCCGCAGACCCATTCTATTCTGTTGACCCCTTCCGGTAAATTATTTTGCCAAACTAAAGCTTGGGAGCTTTCTTTGAAAAAAGATATAGTTTTAATTTGCGGTAGGTATGAAGGGGTGGATGAACGAGTTCGACTCTTAGTGGATGATGAAATATCTGTTGGAGACTACGTTTTGTCTGGAGGAGAGATCCCGGCTATGACAGTTGTTGATGCAGTGTCCCGATTAGTTCCCGGAGTTTTAGGGGATGAAGAAAGTTTAAATGAAGAGTCATTTAGTGAAGGTTTGTTAGAGTACCCTCAATATACCCGGCCACAAAATTATAAGGGGTGGCAGGTTCCAGAGGTTCTTCTTTCAGGAAATCATAAGGAAATTGCAAACTGGCGGCGTGAAGAGTCACTAAAAAAAACCGAGACAAATCGACCGGATTTATTTAAAAAATACCAGTCCGATAAAACCGAATAAGAATGGACCTTTGGAACCTTGTCCCAAATTACTAAAAACAAAGTCTATGTAGCTCTTGTGCATTTCCCGGTTTATAACAAGTCTGGTGATATAGTCACCTCTTCAGTGACGACTCTTGATGTGCATGATATTTCTCGAATTTGTTGTACTTATGCTGTTGATGCATTTTATGTGGTGACCCCACTAAAAACCCAGCAAGATTTAGTGCAGCGAATGATGGATCATTGGTTGTCCGGCTACGGAGCAGAATACAACCCGACTCGTAAAGCGGCTTTGCTCCATACTCGCGTGGTTAATATTCTAGATGAAGTAATTCAAGAAGTTTTCGAAAAGGATGGCAAAAAGCCTCTAGTTGTGATCCCCGATGCAAAGTCATTTCCTAAAAGCCAAACCTATTCACAGATAAAAAAAGAAATATCCAAGGACCATCCAATTTTGATTGTATTTGGAACAGGTTGGGGATTGGAGCGTGGTTTGGTGGAACGCGCGGATTATGTTTTAGCACCTATTGAGGGATTAAATGGTTACAATCACTTACCGGTAAGAGCTGCTGTGGCTATTATTTTAGACCGACTATTTTCAACCGACTCAAGTTTAGGCCATTAGAAACATTATTTAAATGAAGAGCATTTGATATTTTTATTTGAGTTTAGGACTCAAAATCTGGTAACATCCCAAGTTCTATCCAAGGAGAAAAGCATGAATTTGGTCGATCAAATCGAAAAGCAAGAAATGAAAAAAGAAACCTCTCCAGTCCGAATTGGAGACACGGTTCGAGTTCATATGAGAATCGTTGAGGGAGAAAAGGAACGGGTTCAGGTCATTGAAGGCGTTGTCATAAAAATGCGGGGGAGTCAGAATCGCAAAACCATTACAGTCCGTAAGGTATCCTTTGGAGTGGGTGTAGAAAGAATTTTTCCTTTACATTCTCCACGGGTTGAAAAGGTGGAGATTACCAAACATGCGAAAGTTCGTCGTGCGAAATTATATTTTTTACGTGAACGGCGTGGTAAAGCGGCTCGCTTAAAAGAAATCAAAATCTCACCCCCAAAATCAGAAAAATCCAAGAAAAAAGGTAAAAAAGCAAAAGCTAAAAAAGCGGCGGCTAAAGAAGCGTAATATTAGTTTACAAAAAAAGGCCTGGCAGTTTGTGCCAGGCCTTTTTTATTTGAGTTTCTTTATGGGGTTGAGTTTATTTTGGTGTTAAGGCTCTTCGCATTTCGGGATTGGGTTGACTCCGTTTTGTTGGTGTTTGTGTACTGGAAGGAGCAGAGGTATTATTTAACCGTTCTTTATTGATCGCTAATAAAAGAGATTCGCCCAGACCATATTTATTCGGGTTGCGATTATAAACTTCCATGGACTTAGGCAACAGCTTCTGGATGTCAGAAATACGAGTTTGGTCAGAAGGGTGGGTTGATAAAATTTCTGGTGGAGCTTGTCCTTGCTTCATCGATTGCATCCGTTTCCAAAATCGTGCGGCTTCTCTAGGGTCGTATCCTGCTTCCGCCATGAATGCCATCCCAATCTCATCCGCTTCAGATTCGTTCCCTCTACCAAAAGGTAATATGACACCAACATTGGCCCCAACACCCAATGCACCCATAATTGAGTTGTGGTAAGGACTGCCACTTAAAGATATTGCAGCAGCAGCTAAACCCGCTTGAACTAAACTTTGTTGAGTCATGCGTTGACCGCCGTGGCGGGCAATCACATGGGCAATTTCATGACCCATAACTGCTGCTAAGCCTGCTTCATTAGCACATACCGGTAATATTCCTGTATAAACAGCTACTTTACCACCGGGAAGGGCAAAGGCGTTCAATTGTTTGGATTCGATCACCCTAAATTCCCATGGCATATTTTTAAATGTTGGGTCTTTTACAAGTTTATTAGAAGCGGCAAGGACCCTTTTACCGACCCGCTCCACAATTCGAATCAATTGTTCATTTGTGGAAGGAGTTTCTTTTTGAAGAATCTCTTGAAAGGCTTGAACCCCCATTTTATTTTCTTGATCTGGGGACGTAATAATAAAAGCCTGTTTTTTCGAAACCGGTGTAGTGGTACAGGAGACAATTAGGAGCGCAATCCAACCTATTAAGATTAATTTTGTTGTTTTCATGCCCCAATTATATGACTCCTTGGGTGAAAATTGCAACACCAGTTTTGAGTTGATTGGTCTAGGGATATACCATATGATTTACATAGGGTTTTCCTATGTTAGATCACGAAACTAAAGCTGAAAAAGAAGGGTACCATTGTATCGCCGGTATTGATGAAGCAGGTCGAGGACCACTTGCAGGACCGGTCGTTGCGGCGGCGGTAGTTTTGTCCTCAGGCGTTGATTTTAAAGGCTTAACTGATTCCAAGAAATTATCTCCAAGTCAGAGAGATAGATTTTTTATAGAAATACAAAAATCCAGCCTGGGTTATGGAATTGCCATTGTAGATCAGCAAGTCATTGATAAAATTAATATATTGCAATCGGCCCTTTTGGCAATGAAGCAAGCGGTTGACAATCTTCCTTTAGCTCCTGACTTACTATTAATTGATGGGAATAAGACAATTGACTCTTCTGTAACCCAAAAACCTATTGTTGGAGGAGATGGATGCAGTTTATCCATTGCAGCAGCCTCGGTGCTTGCAAAAGTGACACGGGATCGAATAATGGAGGATTATCATAAAAAGTTCCCAAAATATGAATTTGCTAAGCACAAAGGCTATGGTACAAAGTTGCATAAAGAGCGAATTCGCCTATGGGGACCTTGCCCCATTCACAGAAAAACATTTAAAGGTGTTAAGGAATTCCTCCCTTAGTTAAGGAAGGATTTCACAGTAAAGCATATGAATTCTCCATTACGTCAAAAGTGGAAGTTTGCTAATCCCGCAAAGGATATGGTGGACCATTTAGCAGAAAACTTAAAAATTTCTCATACTTTGGGAAAGTTAATGGTCAATCGGGGAATCCAAAGTATTGAAGAGGGTAAATTTTTCTTAGATGCGCAGTTGAATAACTTACCTGACCCTTTTCAAATGCGTGGAATGAAAGAAGCCGTGGAACGCATTATTCGAGCAATAAATAACCGTGAACAAATTACAATTTTTGGTGATTACGATGTAGATGGAGTTACTTCCACAGCCTTAATGATTCATTTCTTGCGGGAAATTAATACGCCATTTGATTATTATTTGCCGGACCGTATGGAAGAAGGTTATGGGGTTAATGAGGATGCATTAGATGAAATTAAATCCCGTGGTAGTTCTATTGTTATTACTGCCGATTGTGGGATTACCGCGGTTAAGCAAGTAGACTATGCCCAGTCCATCGGGCTCGATGTGATAGTTACTGATCACCATCAAATAAGCGATGAAGGATTACCTAAAGCTTTAGCAATTTTAAATCCACATCAACCGGAATGTAATTATCCCTATAAATTTTTAAGTGGTGTGGGTATTGTTTTTAAGCTGGCATTAGGAATTCGAAGAGGGCTGTTAGATGCAGGTTGGAATGCGAATGATCTGCCCAATCTGAAACAACACCTCGATTTGTTTACACTTGGAACTATTGGGGATATGGCACCTCTAACAGGTGAGAATCATGTCTTAACCTCCCATGGATTAGAAGAAATGCGTGTTTCGACGAAACCAGGTTTAGTTGCGCTGAAATCCATTGCAGGTATTAATGGGAAAGTAGATTCTTTTTCCATTGGGTTTGGATTGGGGCCTCGTTTAAATGCTGCGGGTAGACTGGGCAAAGCCGACCATGGTTTGGATTTATTGGTTTCTTCGAATTTAAACGATGCAATGGGTATTGCGAAACAGTTAGATTGTTTGAATGAAGAACGTAAGGAAACTCAAAAATGGTCTCAGAAAGAAGCGGAATATTTAGTTGAGAGCCAAGTTGATTTAGAAAAGGATCGTGTCATTGTATTGGCTTCAGAAAACTTTCATCAGGGTGTGATTGGAATTGTTGCGGCAAAAATCGTTCAAATGTTTTATAGGCCTACTGTTTTGATTGCCTTGAAAGACGGACTTGGAAAGGGTTCCGCCAGAAGTATACCAACATTTAATTTGTTTAAAGCTTTTACTAATTGCTCTGAACATCTAATTAGATATGGAGGCCATGCGTACGCTGCAGGATTAAATATTGAAGAAAGCAAAATCGAGGATTTTCGAAATGCCATCAATGAAGTAGGCCATCAATTTTTAACGGATGATAAATTGATTCCTGAAATTAATGTGGATACAACTGTTTTATTTAGAGATTTAACTCCTGAGTTTTTTGATTGTGTTCAAAGTTTAGGTCCTTTCGGTCAAGTTAACACGCATCCTATTTTTCATTCTAAAGAGATTCGAGTTCGCGATTTACGATGGATTGGTAAAGAAAAGAACCATGTCCGTTTTCGTGCGTGCCAGAAAGAAAACAGTATTAATGTAATAGGTTTTAAATTGGCCCCGGTGGTTAAAAAGCTGGATTTGGAGCAACCGATGGATATTGTCTATGAACTTCATCCTAATGATTGGAATGGCCGGCTTAATCTGGAACTGAAACTCATCGATATAAAACCCAGCCAAAAAGTAGGTTAAGATGTCTTATTCTGCTCGAACTGCTTCTTTTGGGTTTTGTTGTGTTGCTATTTTTGAAGGATACCAACCCGCAGAACAGGCAATCACCCAAAATAAAAGAGTTGCGATAATTATGAACTCATAAGGAAAGAAAACCTGAATAGTCCAGCCAAAGGATTGTTTGTTAATGACGAATATTAAAAGATAAGAAACTAGAATCCCAGCCACCAATCCAAATAAGGAACCAATCCATCCTAATAAACCAGCTTCGATTAGAATCATTTTTTTGATTTGTCCCTTAAAGGCCCCAACGAACCGAAGTATCCCTATCTCCCGTCGTCGTTCAATGATTAATGATATCAGGGTATTAAATAATCCCAAGACGGCGACACCAATTCCTATTAGTTCGAGCGAATAAGTGATGGCAAAAGTTTTGTCAAAAATATTAAGGACCTCTTTTTTTAGTTCTGAATTAGAACGAACCAAAATTTTATCTGAGTTTCCAATAGTTTGTATGATTTCTTTCCGTGCTTCTGGAAGTTTGCTTTTGTCATTTAAATAAACTACAAAACTATTTACATTGGGATCATGAAAATTCTTTAAATAAGTTTGGCGATCAATAATCACATAACCCCGTTCTTGAGAGTAATCATAATAGATGGCCACGATAGCCAAATCCATTTTGCCTGAAGGAGTTGGCAAACTTATTTGGTCTCCTGTTTTGATTTTATGTTTGACAGAAAAAGCTTCTGATATTATGGCTCGATTCTGACCCACCATTAATTTTGCAAGCTCTTCAGTTGGCGGGCCTTCTTTTATAACCAAATTTCCGAATTTGGAAAGTGCTTCAAAATCACCTGACCCTAAAATTGCCGGTTCATCATTATATGAAATATTAATGGTGCGAAATAAATCCACTCCTTTTACATACTGAATTTGTTTGAGAGCATTGACTTTGTCAATAGGAAGTGTGTATTGGTAATCGATGTTTTTTCCTGATGCAGCGCGGACGAATAAATCAGCCCTTAAAGTTTGTTCAATCCAAACCACTACGGTTTGTCGAAAACTATGAACCATGATCGACATGCTTATTACCATCATGAAAGCAATCGCTAATGAGGAAACAGCAATGGAGTTTCGACCTACATTTTGTGCGAGATTTAAGCTTGCTAAAAGGCCCTCCCCCTGAAACCATCTTCGGCAAAGTCCTTTCGACAGGTCTCGTGTGAGTAATAAAGCTGAAGGGGCTAAAAATGAAATTCCTAAGATAATTAGAAAAACTGCGAGAAAACCGAAATAGGGAAAATTGTTAATAGGAGGAAGCGAAGAACAAAATCCAGCCAGTAGAAGTACAATTAATGCGTAATGAGTCAGTTTTTTGTTGCCACGAAAAATTTTAAGATCATAGCTTCCGCGACGCATCACAATATTAGGAGATGTGGTGGCTGCATCGTAAGCAGGAATGATGGCTGAAATGAACGAAAGGCCAATGCCCATTAAAAAGTATGGACCCATTTGATCCGGGTGAAAGCTGACTTCGGCTACATTTGTAGGAACGTAAAGGTTGTTAATCGTTAGTGCCACTGCGTCCAAAGAGAATTGAGCTAAATAATATCCAAACCAAATTCCTAAAAATGATCCAACGGTTCCAATGACTCCGGCTTCTAATAAAAATATTGAAGCGATTAATAGTGGAGTAGCACCTAGGGCTCTTAAGGTTCCGATTTCCATTCGTCGACGGACAACGGAAAGAGAAATCATATTATAGATAAGGTACAAGCCGACTAGTAATGCCACAAAGCTTAGAGCAGAGAGATTATATTGAAAGGCCCGCAGCATTTTTTCAACCTGTTGTGTTTTTCTTTCCGGACGATCCACTCTTAAAAACTCAGGCAATGTCTTTGAGATTTTCTCTTTCATTCGATCAAAATTTTTATCCCCAAGAAACTCTATGTCAATTCGATCCAGCTTACCGATTTTGTTAAAAGTCTTTTGTGCTCCAGCAATATCCATTAAAGCAAAATTTCCATTGAGAGCTTTTGCGATCCCTTTATTTTCTAAAACGGCGTTGATATTCAATTCTGTTTCTTTTCCATTTATTAGAAATTGTATTTTTTCTCCAGGTTTAAACTGAGTGTTGGGAATGAATTTTTCGGGAAGAATGATGCTGGCGGGATCTAATATTAGGGAAATCAATCCTGCTAAACCTTTTTGATTAGTTTTAAGTGAATAGTCTCGAATACCACTATCTTGCAGAAGATCGGTTCCAAGGATTTCTACCACCTCATTGGATTTGGTTTCAACGCCATAACCTTCAATGATTGGATACGGTTTGATCCACTTCCTTAAAGGGCTCAAATTGCGAAAATACTTTTCATCAAAGGAAGTGCCTTCTGCATAAATCACCGCATCTGCACGACCTAAAACTAGGTCCACACTTTCGCGAAAAGAAGATAGGGTTTGATGGTTGGCTAATTGAATGCTTAGAAAAACCGAGACGCCAATAGCAACGCCTAAAATGGTGATGAACGTTCTAAAAGGATCACGTAACAAAGGTCTTAAAATCAGAGCACTAAATAGATCTTTAAAATAAACTAAGAAGCTCATATCTCTTTTGAGGCTTACTGAGAATTATCATTAATTGTTAAAGTACCATCGTGGATTTCAAAATGTCGGTTGCCGTATTGTGCAATTTCCGGATTATGGGTGACGATTACGATTGTGGTTTTAAAATCATTAGATGCATTTTTTAAAAGCTCCAAAATTCGATAACCATTTTTAGAATCCAGATTCCCAGTGGGTTCATCCGCTAAAATTATTTCAGGTTGATGAACTAAAGCTCTTGCGATGGCGATCCTCTGCATTTCTCCACCGGACAATTCTGCTGGGAAGGATTTGGCTCGATCAAGTAAACCGACGTAATCTAATAAAGTTTGAATTCTAGATTGGCCCTTTCTGCTGGCGTGAGAAAGTAACAAGGGTAATTCAACATTTTCCCAAACAGAGAGTGTGGGTAATAAATTGAAAAATTGGAAAACAAATCCGATTTCTTTACGCCGTAATTCGGTCAATTCTCGGTCATCCATTCGGGAGATTAACTTATCGTTCAAAAAAATTTCACCCTGGTCAGGGGTATCTAAACCTCCCATACAGTTCAATAAGGTAGTTTTTCCTCCTCCACTTGGACCCATTACCGAAACAAAATCACCTTTTTCCAAGGTTAGATTAACACCGGATAAAGCTGTAACCTGTAAAGATCCTGCTTGAAAATATTTAGAAACGTTTTTTAAGCGAATAATGGGATTCAATGACATTTTGTTCCTTAGTGGAAGTTACTTAAAGATGAATGGTATCAAAAAATTGAACTGAGGGAACTGGATAAATCTATAATTAGTAAGCTTCGGAGGTGGAATTTTTTCTAGATCATGTTATTCTCAGGAAAATTTAAAACTAGGGTTACTCCAGTGATTTTACGCCACTGAAATCGGTGAAGGATAAAATGGTTTGGGATTTTAATGACAATTTCTAAAAAAATTCATGATTTTATGGAGCAGTCCTCCTGGATTCGTAAAATGTTCGAAGAGGGGATTCGTTTAAAAAAGGAATTTGGGGAAGAAAACGTTTTTGATTTGTCCCTTGGAAATCCAGTGGCTGAACCTCCTAAACCAGTGGTGGAAGCCATGATTGCTGCAGCCCAAGATCTATCTGAAGGGTGGCACAGGTACATGCCGAATGCAGGTTATCATGAAGTAAGAGAAAAAGTTGCGATTGCCTTGTCCAAAGAGTGCAAAGCAGGGGTCCGGGGCGATGACATTGTAATGATTTGTGGTGCAGCAGGTGGGTTGAACATAACACTGAAAACCATATTGGATCCTGGCGATGAAGTTATTGTCTTTTCTCCATATTTTGTCGAGTATCTTTTTTATGCAGACAATCATGGCGGTAAAGCGGTAGCGGTTCCAACTAAAGAGAATTTTTCCATTGACTTGAATAACTTGGAAAAAGCAATTCACTCTAAAACTAAAGCTGTGATTATAAACTCACCCAATAATCCTACAGGTGTGGTTTACCGTAAAGAATCTTTGCGTGAATTATCAAACGTTCTTACAAAAAAATCACAGGAAATCGGGCACCCTATTTATCTAATCTCTGACGATCCTTACAAAAAAATAGTTTTTGATGAAGTGGAAACGCCGAACATTTTTGATTTCTATGTGAATAGTATATATATCACGTCCCATTCTAAAGATTTGGCGGTCCCTGGCGAGCGAATAGGATATGTAGCAGTTCATCCGGAATGCCCAACTTCAAAAGAGATATTAGAGGGTCTCATTTTTTGCAATCGAGTGTTAGGATTTGTGAATGCTCCCGCATTATTTCAGAGAGTGGTGAAAGAAGTTCAAGATGTTACTGTAGATATTGAACCGTATCGAAGAAGAAGAGATTTGCTATTTAAGGAATTAACCCGCATTGGTTATGATGTTGTAAAACCTCAAGGAGCGTTTTATTTTTTTCCTAAATCCCCTATTTCAGATGAAGTAGAATTCGTCCGTTTGCTTGCTTCAAAGAAAGTTTTAGTGGTTCCAGGCCGTGGTTTTGGAACCCCCGGTTATTTTCGATTATCATATTGTTTTCCGGATCAAGTAATTGAAGGGGCCATCCCCGGATTGGAAGCAGCTTTTAAGGAAGCTACAAATTAGTGTTTCAATCCAAGGGGTTGAACAGAATAAATCTTTTTCGATAAAATGGCATCATTATCCTAAACATTAATATTTTAATTGAGAATTTACAATGAGTTTAAATCCAGACCAGATCAATCGGTATAGCCGCCATTTATTATTGCCAGAAGTAGGGGTTGAAGGCCAAGAAAAAATTTGTAACTCAAAGGTTTTATGTATTGGGACCGGAGGCTTAGGGTCCCCAGTCTCGTTGTATTTAGCTGCAGCGGGTGTTGGCAAGTTGGGATTAATCGATTTTGATGTGGTGGATAAAAGTAACTTGCAAAGACAGATTGCGCATGGTGAGTCGACAGTAGGAACTTTAAAAGTTGAATCTGCAAAAAATCGAATTGCTGATTTAAACTCTGATGTGGATGTAGTCACTTATAATGAACGGTTAACATCTCAAAATGCTATGGAAATTTTTAAAGATTGGGATGTGATAGTCGATGGGACTGATAATTTCCCCACACGTTATTTGGCCAATGATGCTTGTGTCTTGTTGGGCAAACCCTATATTTATGGATGTATTTTACGGTTTGAGGGTCAAGCTTCTGTGTTCGACGCTAAAACTGGTCCTTGTTACCGATGCTTATACCCGGAGCCTCCACCTCCTGGTCTGGTTCCTAGTTGTGCAGAAGGAGGAGTGTTGGGAGTTCTGTGTGGAATTGTGGGTGGACTCCAAACTAATGAGACTATAAAGTTGATTCTTGGAAAAGGGGACACTTTGGTGGGTCGTCTCGTTTTATTTGATTCGTTAGCAATGAAGTTCCGGGAAATGAAATTAAAAAAGGATAAGAACTGTCCAATTTGTGGAGAGAATCCAACTATTAAAGAGCTCATTGATTACGAACAGTTTTGCGGAATATTACCTCCCAAAGAAGAAGCCGAGGATAAGCAATTAGAGATTGAACCAGAAAAAGTAAAACAAATGTTGGATAACAAAGTTAATTTTAAGTTAATTGACGTCCGTAACGAAAGTGAGTATGGAATTTGTAAAATTGATGGATCTCTATTAATTCCCCTGGATGTTATTCAAGAAAAAAAAACAGATAAACTCAATGGATTAAAAACCTCCGATGAAATTGTTTTACATTGTAAAGCTGGAGTACGCAGTCTAAAAGCAGCGAAAGCTTTGAAAGAAATCGGGTTTAACAATGTAAAAAGTATGCGCGGGGGTATTGAAGAGTGGGCTGATAAAATAGATCCATCGATACCGAAATACTGATTTTTCAAAAGAAGATTTTGCTAACTTGACTTTGATTGTTAACCGTTATATCGTGGATAAGACAGTAAGATTTTAGATTTTTAATTTTTTTGCGGATTTTTCCTTCTTATTTAGTTGAAAGGGGGTTCTGTGAGCCAGGCCGAAAACCCAGATCGAGATTATGAAAGACTTTCTAAAGCAATAACGGAAGCCGTTTTAAGTTCGGAGAAGGTTCGGAAAATAGTTTCTGAAATCCAAAAAAAAGATGAAATCTGTGCCCAAAGTTTTATGGTTCTGGTTTTAAAGTTGCAATCTTTAACTGAAGGTTTTGATTTGGAAGTCGAAGAGTCGGTTGAAAAACCGAAGAAAAAAATTCGGCGCTCGAAGAAAAAAATGGCAGATCAATCACAGTATATTGATGGTGAAAAACTTTCTAAAAAAGAAATCCAATTCCAGGAGTTCATTAACGAACGCTTTAATCCAGAAGAATGGCTTAAGAAGAACGGTCTCATTTTTTAAACTGTTTCTTATTTCTTGTTTTGCCACTTTCCTCCCTACTTTTTTATTCCCTAAAGCAGCCCAAACAATAGACTTTGAAGTTGAACGAAAGCGAATGGTCAAAGAAGACCTCCAAAGTAGAGGTATTTTTGATATCCGGGTTCTTTCGGCCATGTCTAAGGTTCCTCGGCATTTATTCATCGATGAAAAATTTTCAAACTTTGCTTATAGGGATTCTGCATTGCCAATTGCTGAGAACCAAACAATTAGCCAACCCTACATTGTTGCTTTAATGACTCAAACAGCGCAGTTAAAACCGAACAATCGTGTGTTAGAAATAGGAACAGGATCAGCGTATCAGGCAGCGGTTCTTTCGGAATTAGTAAGCGAGGTGTATACCATTGAAATTATCGAATCACTTTCGGAGGAAGCTAAAGCGCGTCTTCAATCCTTAGAATATAAAAATGTCAAAGTAAAACATGGAGATGGATTTCAAGGGTGGAAAGAATTTGCACCCTTTGATGCCATTTTAATTACCGCCGCTACCCCTAAAATTCCTCCACCTCTTTGGAATCAATTAAAAGTGGGTGGGATAATGGTTTTGCCCTTGGAAGATATTCTGGGCCAGGATTTAGTTAAATTAACAAAAACCTCGGAAGGTATAAAGAGAGAAATTATTACAGGCGTCAGGTTTGTTCCTATGACGGGTAAGGTTAGGGAGGCAATAAAGTGATTTCTGTTAGAAAACCTGCGGTCGCTGGCCAGTTTTACTCTAAAAAAACAGATGAGCTGGTGACCGAGATAAAAAGTCATCTTTCCTTTGAAACACAAAAAATGGATGCTCTTGGTGTAGTGTCTCCTCATGCAGGGTATAGATACTCAGGGGATGTAGCTGGGTCAGTTTATTCGAAAATCCATATACCTGAAACAGTAATTATCATTGGACCAAACCATACGGGATTGGGAAAACGTATGGCCATCGAAGCTCAGGGGGCATGGTCGACTCCTCTAGGTTTGGTTGAAGTAGATAAAATTCTCAGCAAAAAAATATTGGAGTTTTATCCTGAAATTCAGGAGGACCCTCTAGCCCATAAAGAAGAACATTCTTTAGAAACTCAACTTCCTTTCCTTCAGTACCATAAAAACCAATTTAAAATTGTTCCAATTTGCTTAATGCGGCTCAATTACGAAGAATGTGAAAACATCAAGAATGCAATCTTTAAGGCAATAAAAATCTTAAAGCGCAGGGTGCTAATAATTGCCAGCTCAGATTTGACTCACTTTGAATCTCATGGAAGTGCAAAAGAAAAAGATTATAAAGCTATTAATAAAGTTTTAGACCTTGATCCAAAGGGTCTTTTAGAGATAGTTCGTGTAAACCAAATTTCTATGTGCGGTGTTGTTCCTGTTACTGTGATGCTTATGTGTTGTTTAGAGATGGGAGCTACGCATACTCAACTTGCTAACTATATGACATCAGGTGATGCTTGTGGAGATATGGACAATGTAGTGGGATATGCGGGAATTGTAATTAGTTAAGGATTATTTATCAGGTGACGGTTGAATTAATTCAATTTCATATTGGTCGGGGTCCTCTGTAAATATAAATGAAGAACCACTTTTGGACTGGATAGGGCCCTCAGTGATTGGAGCCCCCGCTTGTTTTAATCGGTTCATCCATTCGTTAATGTCTTCTACCTCAAATGCCAAATGGACCAGGTCCTCCTGGACTTGGACCTGCCCACTTGAAGGAAAAGAGCAAAGTTCAAGTTCACAATCAGTTCCTGGTAATTTCAAATACACAAGTTTGGAGCCTCGTGGAGACGTTGACTGCTCAGTGATTTCTAGTCCCAAAACTTCAGAATAAAACTCTAGAGATTTTTCCATGTTGGACACTCGAAACCGAGTGTGCAAAAATTTTTTCACAGACACAGTTGTTCCATATTTAAATTTGATTTGTATTTTCCCAACTGTTTGTAGACTATGGATTGGTATTCTTTTAATTTATCAGAAGATTTTGCTTCAAAACGTAAAACTAAAACCGGTTGAGTATTTGAAGCGCGAACCAACCCCCAGCCGTGCTCAAAATTTATTCTCACTCCATCAATATCAACCACTTCATAAGAGGATCGAAAATGATCCGTCAATTCCTCAGTGATTTTAAATTTTAATTCATCCGGGCAGTCAATCCGAATTTCTGGAGTATTGTAGGTTTTGGGTAAATCGGATAACATCTCCGATACTTTTTGATTGGAATCAGCTACAATTTGCAAAATTCTGCATGCAGCATAAATGGCATCGTCAAACCCAAAGTACTTGTCTGCAAAGCAGACATGTCCACTCATCTCCCCAGCTAATAAAGCATTTGTTTCTTTCATTTTTTTCTTAATTAATGAATGACCTGCTGCAGACATTGCAGGAATACCGCCATTCTTTTTAATATCGTCAAATAAGTTTTGCGAACATTTAACTTCTCCGACTACAGCCGAACCAGGGTGGTTTTTCAATATATCTCTGGCAAATAAAATTAAAAGTTGGTCCCCCCATAGAAGATTACCTTTATCGTCAACCACTCCGATGCGGTCGGCATCACCGTCAAAACCAAGACCAATATCTGCTTGTTCGGATTTCACCCGGTCCATAAGATCTTTCATATACTCAGGAATGGTGGGATCCGGGTGATGGTTAGGAAAGGTTCCATCTGGTTCACAATATTGTTCTATAGGATTTACTCCCAATTCTTTTAATACTTTGGGCCCAATAATCCCGAAGCAACCATTTCCCCCATCGACTACCACTTTTAGAGGTTTGTTTATTTGGATGGAGTTTTTGATATTTTCAATATAAGATTCCTGGACATCTTGTTTTTTTATGGTTCCATGTCCTGTTTCAAAGTCATTTTGCTCAATCAAGTTTTTTATTTGTTGAATTTTTTCGCCATAAATACTGTTTAATCCATGGCTGAGTTTAAACCCATTATATTCTGGGGGATTGTGACTACCCGTTATCATTACTCCACCGTCGGGTTTTAGGTGATGCAATGAGAAATATGCTATTGGTGTTGGAACCATTCCTATGTCAATCACATCACAACCGGTAGAGTTTAAGCTTTGGATCATTATGTCTCGAAATATTAGAGAGCTTTCTCTAACATCCCAGCCTAAGGTTACTAATTTCCCGCCATGTCTGCGAAAATAAGTTCCGATTGCTTTGCCAATTAAGTTTACGTTGTCCGGGGTTAGGTCACTTTCGACCAAACCTCTAATATCATATTCGCGAAAAATTTGTGGATTCATAGTTACGCTATTGAAAATGTTTGTTATATTTGATTAATTTAACGATTTGAATAAGGATAAGCCATATATATTGCAATGGCAATGTTTGAATTTAGTTTGTTAAGTCAAAATTAATTTAAATTTTTTAAAGGATAATTCAGTTGGATATTGCAATTGTAACAGGATCGGCTGGCTTGATTGGATCTCAAATGGTCCGGTTTTTAACAGAGAAGGGAATGAAAGTGCATGGAATTGATAATGACATGCGCCGAGAATTTTTTGGAGATGAAGCATCTACCGACTGGAATCGACTGCGGCTAGAGCAAGATTGTCCTGAATATTGTCATCACGCTAATGATATTCGATCTGAAAGTGAGATGGAGCAAATCTTTAGCAGTTTAAACAAAGATATTAAATTAATTGTTCATGCTGCTGCTCAACCTTCCCATGATTGGGCTGCAAAGGATCCATTCAAAGATTTTAGTGTAAATGCGAATGGAACTTTAGTGTTGTTAGAAATGACTCGTCGATTTTGTCCTAATGCGGTTTTTATAAATATTTCTACAAACAAAGTTTATGGGGATCAACCGAACCAATTGCCATTGGTGGAGTTAGAAAATCGATGGGAAATAGATGAGAGCCACCCTTATTTTAAATTTGGTATTGATGAATCTATGAGTATTGATGCCACTACACATAGTTTATTTGGTGTATCAAAAGCGGCTGGAGATTTGTTAGTCCAAGAGTATGGACGCTATTTTAATATTAAAACAGCTTGTTTTCGTGGGGGGTGCTTAACCGGTTCTGGACATTCTGGAACTGAACTGCATGGTTTTCTTTCTTATATTATGATTTGCGCTATTAAGAAAAGACCTTACACCGTTTTTGGTTATAAAGGAAAACAAGTCCGAGATAATATTCATAGCTACGATTTGGTAAATGCTTTATACCAGTTTTATCTTAAACCCGGTGTAGCGAAGGTCTACAATATTGGTGGAAGTAGACATAGTAATTGTTCTATGTTGGAGGCGATACAACTTTGTGAGGAAATTACAGGAAATAAACTGAATTGGACCTATAGCGAAGAAAATCGTATCGGTGATCACATTTGGTGGATAAGTGATGTCAATCGCTTTAAAAATGATTACCCGGATTGGGAATATCAATACGATTTAAAGAAATTGTTTGTTGAAATTTACAATGGGTTGACAGCGAGAGTATAAACTCTAGTTCAATATGGATTTTGTAAAATACCTCCGTCTACAGTGAAATTGGTTCCTGTAATCCAACTTGCTTGTTTAGACGCAAGAAATAACACCAAGCCAGTAACATCTTCTGGAATTCCCATTCGTTTTAAAGGAATATTGGAAGATGTGCCCTCTTTGATTTCCTTAGCCATAGCTTCTTTTGATTTTCCTGATTGATTGGCTCCCTCCTGAGCTTCCTTTTCCCAAGATCGAGACCAAACAGGACCGGGGGAAATAGAGTTTACGAGTATTTTATCCGGCGCCAAAGTTTGTGAAAGAGAAGACGTTAAGTTTGAAAGTCCTGCTTTCGTGGCACTGTAGTGGGGGAATATTTCCATGGGACGACTGCCGGCAATAGAAGAAATATTTATTATTCTAGGTTGATTAGATTGTTTCAAATCCGGTATACATATCCGACATAAACGAACAGCAGAAAGTAAATTTATCTCAAAAGATTCCTTCCAGTCTTCATCCGTTAAATCAAAAAAGTTAGCTAATTTCCCGATATTTCCAACATTATTAACCAGGATATCTAACCCTTTAAACTGGGAAATGATTTCTAGGTAAAAATCATTGAGACTTTCAAGTTGTGTGACGTCTACAGAACGAAACAAATGGTTTTCTCCGATGATTTCTTCTGAAAGACTATCCAATCTAGTTTGGGTTCTGGCACAGCCGGCTACTTGCGCGCCCTCTTGAGCAAAGGCCAAGGCAAAATCTCGTCCAATTCCATCGCCAACTCCGGTTATAAGGACTTTACGATTTTTTAGATTCAAATCCATGCTACAATTTTCTCCTTAATGAATTAGGAATTGAAGAGTTTTAAACCATGGCCACCTCTATTTTCCCACAAATATCGGAATCTCCGTCTTTATCTTGGATTGTGGGTGCCATTTGTTTACAGATTATAAATATTTTTTTAGGTTTGGCCATGGCATTTCTGCAAAAGCGAATGCAGTTTCGCAGAGTGCATTTAATAATTTACTTAGGGGTCACGGTTTGTTTAGCAACTTTTCTGATCACTAACGGAATCCATTCCAAAAATTCTATTTGGGATTACCTGGTTGGTCTTTACTTTTTTATTCTTATTCCCATTTCCCGTCGTTGGGATATTATGGTTCACGCTTTAATAACAATTGTTGGATTGACTTTATTGCCGTTATTGATTTTATTACAAATTTTTTAAGGAAATAAAAAAGAACTGCAAATGAAGTTGGTGGGTCGAAAAGAAGATTCTAACCTATTAATTTTGTTTTGATGGTAATATCCCCATAAACTTTTGTGCGGCAACTGAGTTTTTGATTTCCCGTCAATTTATGGGCATATTTCTCAATTAATGTGTGGTCATTGACGTTTTCCATAGGTTCTATTTCGACCATACAGGTTCCACAAGATCCCATGCCGTGACAATTGAGTTGGGCATTTAACCCTTTGTATAAGCCGATGTCTTTAAACTCAGCAGCTTTACGCAGGTTGGCACCGTAACCCGCCTGGAAGTAAGTTTCTTCTCCAGTTTCTGAATCTTGAACTGTGATTTTTGGCATAGGAATGTTTTCCTTACTGACGTCGATTTAATAATTTCTTGGAAAAAAATGAACCTAGAAAATTACATAACTCAACTGTAAAGTCAACTTTCTTTTATATGTTTGGAAAAATTATGAGGAATAAAAGGCTAAATTTAATTGGAACTATAGGGTTTACAATATCATGCAAAAAAAATCAGGACTTAATTTTATCCTCTAGCTTTGGAGGAAAGGCCGCTAACAAAAATACCATTCAAAGAGTTAAAGCTAGAGAATAACCAAACAAAAGCATAAAATGCCATAGCTATTAATATCAAAAACTTAAAACCCATTAAAAGAGATAGATATTCACTAGCACCCCCTACCATAGCACCAAGAAGGTTGGAACCATAAGCTGCGTAAAAATCTTTTTCTTGTCGAATAAGTAAGGCAAATATGATACTTGCAAAGAATATTGGGGCTAGGAAAAGCACCACTGCTAACAATCCCTGCAAAATAGGGGAGTGAAAGGAGAGCAAATACTTTGGTTCAAGAAAATAAGATATTAGACAAGAAAATAACAAGCCTACAAATAGGCTTTTTAACCATTTTTTATCCAAAAATGTACTGACTAAATTTCCGAGTAAAATAAGAATTAAGATTCCTGAAAAAACGGTGATATTTACAATCCAGGTAGAACCATATAATAATGACAGTTTGATAATATTGCTGGTTTCAATTAGAAAAAATCCAGCCCCCATAAAGAAATATTTCATTTCAATTTGCCTTTTTCCTTTGGGTAATAGTTGCAAAGAAAATAGACTTAAAGAAATTGCCATGATAATAAACCCAATATAGTAGGTTGGAATGTCTGGTTTTTCTAAATATAAAAAAGGCCAATCGTCTGTGGAGACTTTAACCTGGGAATTTTGTTTTTCTAGCTTTTCTTTTTCCAAAGCAGTTGGATTTGTTTCTTTTTTATTTATATAAATGATGCCATTACTATATTTGAACTTTTTTTCTAAAATAAATTGGGAAGGGCGTTCAAATACGGTGTCCAGTATATTTAAGATTCTGTTATGGATCCAATCTCTATTGGTGGCGAAAGTAAGAAAAACTTGGCCATCTGGAAGTAAAATATCCTTCACTCTTTCCAAAGATTCTTTTGTATAAACAAAGTTATCCAATCTTACCGATGAAAATGATGAAAGTAAGGTATGACTATCTAAAAAACCAAATACGACTTTGGCGTATTTTTTTTCGTTATAGCAAAATAATGCCTGGCATCATCATTGATAATAGTAACCCTTCTATTCGAATAGGGTTCTTCAGGATGGAACAATTTTCCAACCCGAATAATTTGAGGGTCAATTTCAACTACATCTATTTGAGAATGAGTTTTTCGGAGTGCTGCACTAACATCGTTACCGGTTCCTGCTCCAACAATTAAGATGGGTCCTTCTACAGAGTTATTATCAGTTCTATAAGGATACTCATAAAGCCATCTCCATGATTTAAAAAACTCTTCTTCGTTATCTCTGTTGGCCAGGTTAATGATTAATTGATGGTAGTCATTATTGACCGAAACGTGATACCCGAATTTATCATCTAAGTTAACAATTTTCCCGGTTGAATTATCACGATATTCATTCATCTTTAGCAACTGAATTTTGTAGTAGGGGGACCATATGTAGTTTTGTTCAAACTTTGAACCAGCAAGCAAAGTGAAAACACAAAGAATTGCTGAGATAAGATAAATTTTCACATTTGGTTGAACAATCATAAATAACAAAATGAAACCGGTAAGAAACCAAAGGCTTGGCGGAAAATTATTAAATGATAATATGCCAAACAAAGCGATTCCTAAGACACTTCCTCCAATTTCAAGGAAATAAGCCTTCAAAGGGGAAGTTTTTTTAAAAAATATTCCTAACATTTGTCCCAAAACTAAAAAAACCCCAATTACGGAGATGAAACTGGTCGCCAGTAAAATCCAATAAGAAGCTTTTCCAGTAGGAACCCAATCCCTGAGATTTTCAGAATAGTCTGGAGTGCCTACACCACTGACACCCCATTGCCATATATATTCTGAAGTGCTATTTGGATTGTCGTGGGAAAAGGCTCCCAAGATAGGTCCAAGCATTAAGCAAAGGCAACAAATAGGAAACAAAAGCTTTTCAAGGGAAAACTTATAACGGGCCAATAAGGCACCAGCCCCTAATCCCAAAAATGTAGCGATCAAAATAAAGTTACTGAAATAAGCTACAATTCGAATACAAGACCCCATCCAGCGAATTAAAAGAAGCTCCCAAAATAAAATGGCAGCTCCACAAGCGAATAAAAGAAGTTCACCTTTTATCGATTTCTCATGTTCTACGGTGTTAATTTCTGAAATTGACTTCGCTTTAATCATGAATGGGTGCCTTTATTAGTAATATAGAAATTAATGGTTAATGTAATAATGCAATTGAAATGCATTTGTTTTTCAATAGGTTATGCGAGCTTTGTTGTGAATGCTTGATGAATTATTTTGGAAGGCTAACCAAAAAAGTTTGATTTAAAAATAGTTTAAATCGAGTAATTGTGACCGGTGAGAATTTTTTTGTCTTTTAGAAAAGCGAGGATTTTTTCTACAGCGGTTTCGGGATCAGCCGCTTCCGACAGGGTCAACACAATTTCTGGTTTTCCTTTTGGAAATTGGTCATCGGTAACTTGTACTTCAATTAAAGGAGCAGGATGAACCAAAAGAGCAACGTTAGAATGGTCCTCCTGGTTAAATACATTGGACGTTGAAATTACCACATGACCAGCATCCACAAAGAGCTTGGCAACTTCACCAAACCTTCGGACAGCTTCACCGCCAGAAAAATACTGTTCCCGGTCCATGTCAGCCCCAACTCCAAGTTGTATATTGCGACCATCCAGTAAATAACTTTGAAAGTTTTGATGAAAGAGCTTTTGCTCCAATTGGCCTGCTAAAGGTGCTTTCCCAACTCCGGCTTTCCCGGTTAGCAATATCATAGCGGGGAGATGGCCATTGCGATAGGCTCTCATATCAGAAGTGACGCTCCCTTTGACCCAATGGGAATCTCGGTATTCCGCCTCGTCGCGGATTCGATCAACTTCATCTAAAGGTGTGAAACCTGTAATAATACCGCCTCCACAAACATCATATTCATCAACCAGAACAAATCTTCCTGTTTCGGAAATGTCATTGAAAATATCCAGAGCAATAGGTTGGCGAGTTTTTAGAGTTAATTCAGCAACATCATTTTTTGCAATAAAGTTTTGGTCCGGTAAGGTTTCCAATGTTGAGGCATCAATGGCTTTTTTAAATTCTACGACTTCACATTCTACGTTTTGTGTCGTTAATTTAATTTGATAGGTCATTCCTAATTCAAGATGCCTTTTGCCCATCCAGAACACATTCGCGTCAAATGTGGTGGTTACTTGGGGTGGATTTTCCCCTAATGAAGCAATTTCTCCGCGCTCGACAAAAATCTGTTCTTGAAGACAAATCCCAACGGATTGCTCCGCTTGTACAGAAGTAGGTAAACTAGGAACGCTCCAAGCCTCAATTGATTTAATTATGCTGGATTTTTGTGACGGAAAAAAAATAACTCTGTCACCGATTTTAGCCTGTCCCGATTCGACTCGCCCGGCAATGATCCGTCGGTCATCAAATTTGTAAACATCTTGGACTGGGAGACGAAAGGGTTGATTAACTTGAGGTAATTTCTCCTCAAACTGATCCAACTTTTCCAAAACAGTCGGCCCCTTATACCAATCCATATGTTCTGAGGTTTTGGCAATGTTTTCACCTAACTTTGCTGATACGGGAATGAAAGCATTGGGCTCCACGCCAATGCTATTTAGAAAGTTGGTATATTCTGTTTTTATCTTGAAATAGGTTTCAGCATCATAGTCCACTAAATCCATTTTATTGACAACCACTGCTACTTGAGTTAAGCCCAATAAATGAAGGATGTATCCATGCCGACGAGATTGCTCTTGGACACCCTCATAAGCATCGATCAGCAATATAGCACCTTCGGCGTTGGCTGCCCCTGTGACCATATTTTTCAAAAATTCTTTGTGGCCGGGAGCATCGATAATGACATAAGGTCTTTTTTCGGTTTTGAAAAAGATTTGTGAGGTGTCAATGGTGATTCCTTGCTCTTGCTCTTCTTCTAAAGCATCGAGCAAAAAGGCAAATTCGAAAGCTTTGCCCTGTTGATCACAAATATCCTTGACGAAGTCCAATTTTCCGGTCGGCAGACTGTTTGTATCCGCCATGAGGCGACCCACAAGAGTGGATTTGCCATGATCGACATGACCGACGATGACCAAACGCATTTGTTTGGCAATGAGCTGTTGATGGCCGTTATTTCCCATTACATATAACCTCTGGCCCTCAACTTTTGCATTGCATAAGTATTCTCTTGATCTTGCGCCCGACCTGATCGTTCCGACACGGTGGTGGCTTTTAATTCCTCAATGATTTCCTTCACGTTTTTGGCATTGGATTCGATGGACCCTGTGCAAGGGGCACAGCCTAAAGATCGATAGCGACGACCTTCTTTAGAAAAATATAGGTCAATTATAGGAATATTTTCTCTTTCGATATATTCCCAAACATTAACTTCCGTCCAATGTAATAAAGGATGGATTCTAATATGGGTTCCATCCGCAAAGGTAGTTTTAAATTGGTCCCATAATTCTGGAGGTTGATCCTTAAAATTCCATTCAAAATTTTTATCCCTTGGAGAAAAGTAACGTTCTTTAGCTCGTGTTCCTTCCTCATCACGACGAATTCCTAAAATTAGGCCCGTATAACCTTCCTTTTCCATACATATTTGAAGCCCCTGGGTTTTTAAAGCCTCACAACAGACGATACGGCCCATTTCGTGGTTCATCCCTTCTTCAAGAGCCTTTTTATTTTGGCCAACCACCAAATTCAGCTTCCATTCTTTAGCATAACGATCTCTATATTCAATCATTTGGGGAATTTTATAACTTGTATCGATATGAACAAGCGGGATCGGACAATTGCCGAAAAAAGCTTTGCGGGCCAGCCAAAGTAAAACTGTGGAGTCTTTTCCTATGGACCACAGCATGGCCAGATTTTTGAAGTTTTTGTAGGCTTCACGCAAAATATAGATACTTTGGTTTTCCAATTCGCTTAAATGATCCATTGTTTCAAAGTTTTCCTAAATTTCATGGGTTTGTATGCACACACTTTATCCTTTTAAGCCAATAGAATCAAGGGAATTGACTAAAAAGAAATTAAAAATTCTGTTTTTAATTATCTTGAAACTTTTCAACGATTTGTGGGAACTTACAGCGCATGCAATTATTTTCATTTTTGGTACAGAAATCTTGATAAATTTGCATTAAGCCTTGAGTCTGGCGGTCGCTTGTTAGCGGTTTCAACATTTGTTCTTTATTTCCCAATAAAAATCTTTTCATAAATCGAATCCACTTATTGTCTGCAGGGGGTTTTGGTGTAGAAAATATTTCGCTAAGTATGGCCTCCAGTACATTTGATTTACTTGCACGAGCATAAATGAGGCCTATAGGCAGTAAAATATTAATTATTACTTCCCGAGAACGGTCAGGACCGATTAACTTTTGCGAAGTTTTTAGGTTTTTTCCTCCTAAAATATAATGCCGACTCCAGTAATCGTCTGCCTCAATACAAAAAAAAGTGAAACATTTATTAATTGCAGCTTTTTTTTCTTTGGAATTTTTCTTAAGAGGATCCACTTCCTTTAGGATTTCCAAACAATTAGCAAATAAACCTGATTCCCAGTTCCTTAAAAGAAGATGACTGAATCCGGAAATTCGTCGGTAAGGAAAATTAGCGGGACGCATTTTCCCGAATTTCCACTCCTTAAACTGCATAATTTTATCTTCAAGGTCCGAGGAGTGATTTTCCCAAACGGACTTCAATTGTGAAAAATAATCTTTGGCATCAGTATCAAATGACCTTGAAGGCTCTTGAGAAAAATCTATAATATTAGACACTCCAAATAGTAAGGCCTGTATTTGCAAAAGTCTTTCTTCCTTGGTTTTAGCGAGTTCTGTTCTCCTTTTCAATTCTTCTAAGGGAAGTGATTCCGCTAAAGTTCGGAAGGCAATTTTATTATTGGGATAACCCATGGCTTCTGCGACACCTTCATAAAAAACCTGCTCGTAGCCTTTTATAATGATTCTGTCATGAAAACGATCCATTTTAGTTTGAATGCGTGCATCCCCGGCATTATTTAATAACGAAGTAAATTTTTGTTGAGAAAGTCGTGAAAGGGGTTTGTAGCATAACCCATAGTTAAATTGATTTAAAAGGGGATAGCTTTCAAAGTCTAATTCTTCATTGAGTTGGAGGATGCCTTTCTTTAAGTAGCTTTTTAACTCCAATTCAAAGATATGTGGACGCGATAGATTTTCTTTGCTCTCTTTTTTCCGAGGTAACCTGGAAGATGAATTTCTTTGTTTCCATAAAAATACATGCAAGATGACATTATCATATTCATTGTTTTTAGAATGTCCATGAGACTTCCAATCGGTTCCATAAATATGCAACTCAACGTCACCTTCATATAGTTCTCCTTCAATTCGAATAGCGGCACTTTTAAAATCAGGACCACTTCCAAAGTTCCAATATCCCGGGAAAACGACTTCCAATGACTTCCCATCCGTAGTTTTAAGCTCCTGTGATTTTAATAGTTGATCATTCCAAACACAACGGATGACCTTTTCAGGAACTCTGGATTCTTCCTCTTCCTGGACTTCTGAATATAAATAAAGCTGTGTAAATTTATGGTATAGAGTGGAAAAGTAGACCTGAGGCGAAATCATTTTATTTTCCAGGTCGTACCGGAAGGAGAATCTTCTATAATGACTCCCATTTTTGTCAATTCATCTCGGCACTGGTCTGCTTTTTTAAATTCTTTTGATTTGCGAGCGGTGGTTCTTTGTTCGATTAAAGATTCTATTTTATTTACATCTAACCCCGTTGATTTAATTCGTAACTCTAAAGTATCTGCAAGATAGTCTCCTGGTTTTCGTAAAAACAGTCCAAGGAGTTGGCCACAGTATTTAAGTGTTTTTGTTGATAGGTCAAATGTTTCCCATTCATCCTCGCCAGGTGTTTTTTTAGCTAATATTTTATTTAAATTACGTAATTCTTCATTGAGATGCGCTAATACAATTGCTGTATTAAAGTCATCGTTCATCGCAAGTTCTAACTTTTGTGTTAAGGGTTGTTTCCGGAGTAAATCCCGATGCTCCGGGGTAGATGCAAAGTTTAGTTCACCTCGAATTTTTTCAGCCTGTGCAAAGAACTCATAAAAACGATTAAGTACCTTAGAAGCTTCCTCTAAATTTTGATCTGAAAAATCTATAGGGCTTCTATAATGATTACTGATTAAAAAAAGACGCAATGATTCAGGATGGTATTTTTCTAAAATGTCACGAATGGTGAAAAAATTTCCCAGAGATTTTGACATTTTTTCTTTGTTGATATTTACGAAGCCGTTGTGTATCCAATAATTTACCGGTGGCTTGCCGGTGAAACCGCAAGATTGTGCAACTTCATTTTCATGATGCGGAAATACTAAATCTTTACCTCCACCATGAATATCAAACTGTTCACCAAGGTATTCATAACTCATGGCGGAACATTCAATATGCCAACCTGGTCGTCCAGGCCCCCAGGGACTTTCCCAGGAGGGTTCTCCAGGTTTACTGCGTTTCCAAAGAGCAAAATCTAAAGGATCTTTCTTGTGTTCTCCAATTTCAACACGTGCTCCAGCAACTAGATCATCGAGGTTTCTGCCTGATAGTTTACCGTAATCCTCAAAAGAGCGAACAGAATAATAAACATCTCCGTCTGATTCGTAAGCTTTTCCTTGATCCACAAGAGAAGAAACCATTTTTAACATGGTATTAATGTGTTCAGTCGCTTTAGGTTCTTGAGTAGGAGCTTCAATATTTAATTGGCCCATATCCTGATAAAAAGCTTCAATGTATTTTTCTGTCACTTCCTTCCAAGTAATATTTTCTTCTTGGGCTCGTTTAATAATTTTATCGTCGATGTCTGTAAAATTTCGAACATAAGAAACATTGAAATCTAAATGCTTTAGATACCTAAAAATAGTGTCGAATACGATTGCCGCTCTTGCGTGTCCTACATGACAGTAGTCATAAACCGTGACACCACAAACATACATATTCACTTTTCCATTGTTAATGGGGGTGAAGTCTTCTTTGGATAAGGTGAGAGTGTTAAATATACGCAAGCCCATGAGTCACAAATTACCATTCCTCATTAGTAAAATCAAATCGGTTAAATAATGAAAATTTTGATTAGGGGGTGGGATTTAATCGATTTTTTAATTCTTGAACATTGTTCCGTAATTGTGCGATCACTCGATCGGCCTCAAATTTTAAGGACTCCTCACTGGGATTTTGTTTTTTATTTAAACCCGAGATTTGTTTGCGGATAGAGTCTAATTGGCTTTCTATGAGTTCACTCCGTTTTTCACTAAAACTTTTAGAGATAGCTCCTTTAAGGCCTGCACCATCATAATACTTGGTGATTGCAATTAGCATTCGTTTTCTTGACAGATATTTTTTCCCATCTTTCCAGGCTCGAATTGCTTTGCTGACTTCTTCCTCAATATTATCGACTACCAGATTATAATCAGTTTCATCCACTAAATCATGTACTTCGTCAGGTTTGGAAATCGATTCGATAGCAATATCTAAGGTTTGGTCCACTCCGGTCAAAGATACTCCTTTAGCATGTTTTTGGACTTCTTCAGGAAACAGTCGAGGATGCCATAATGTCATTATGTATTCCTGGCTTTTTACTTTATCAAAATGGAATTCTCCTTTCTCGTTCGTTTGAGCAAAATACCCATTAGGAGCTACAAATAAAGTCCCAAGCATGTCTTTGTGCATATTGCAGCGCAGAATTACGGGTCCGGGTTGTGACAGCCTGATTTCTTTCCCGGTTCCTGCGGCCATGGCGCCTAGATTGAATTGATTGTTTAGAGACTTAGAATAAATGTTATGTACTTCTCGATCATCGTTTATGAAAGTAATGGTAGAACCAACCATCACCACAGAATTATTGGGGACGAATTGCATATTTCGCTGGAAGATTTTAATTTTTTGCGATGTTTGATCCGGAACTTTTAGTTTGTTGGTTGTTTCGAGATAAATTACGCCGCGAGAGTCTACCGGTTGCCCATTGATAGTTGCAGTGCCTTTTATATTTGTAATGGGGTTGACAATTTTTGCTGCGGATCCATCCGATCCCTCTTGTTTATGGTCAGAGCCCTCTTCCTTTTTCGTTTTTTCGTCGAGCTTGGCTGTTGTTGTTTCTTTTTGCTTATCAGATTTCTTAGGAGAGGGTTTGAGAGGAGCTTTTTTCATTCCTTTTCCGGGGTTTTTTAATCCCATGGCAGTTAAAAACTGAACAACAAAAGGTTTTTCATACTGTTTGTCTAGCTCAATCGCTTTTTGAAAATGGGGAGCAGCTTTCTCAAATTTTTTCTGTAAACTTCTGACAATTCCAAGGTTGAAATGGCCTTGCGCAAAGTCGTCCTTAATTTTTAAAGCTTTCACATAGTTCGCTTCTTCATTCTTAAAATCTTTTTTTAATCCATAGCTTTTTCCTAAATAATTATATGCAAGATAATGTTTAGGATCGAGTTCGACGGTTTTTTTAAACAGTTTGATAGCCTCATCAGATTTTTTTTCATGTAAACGGGATAGGCCCCAATTAAAAGTAATTTCTGAATCGTTAGGGGCTAATTGTAGCGCTTTCTCGAAGCGTTTATTAGCGCCTTTGAATTTTTTTTGCATTCGAAGAGACGCTCCCCAAATCGAATAAACTTCAGGAGAGTTTGGACTTAATTCAGCGGCTTTTTCAAACTGGACATCAGCCAATTCATATTTGCCTTTTTCTGTGAGTTCCATTCCTTTTGAAATAAACTGTAATGCTTCAGGAGAAATTGCGGTTTTTGACTTTGGATCCTCAAAAGGCTTTTCTGGAGTTTTTGGTTCTTCTTTATCTTTTAGGTTTTTCGTAGACTCTGTTAGTTGCGTTTTTGTGGAAGATTTTTCACTCTTTATATCTGAGGATAAAGGTTTTTCATTTTTGGTACTTTCAAGGGTTGCTGCAGTTTTTTTGAATTTATTGTAGGGTTCCAGTTTGTTTTTGGGGAGCGTAAAAGTAATCAGCCCCCAAACCAAGAGACCGGTTGCAACCAAGCCCAAAACCACCTTGACCAAGGAAGTAGGTGATGAAGTATTTTTAGATTCTCTGTTAAGTCCCATTTAATTGGCCCTAATTGCAAAATAAGTTAAGAATAAAATAGAGTGGGTTTTCAAAATAATATTCCCGCAAAATTGATTTATTGCTTCTACCTCGAGCAAAATTTAGGTTGAAAATTAAAGTTCAGACCGAAGCCGAGGAATGGGTAATTTAAAAATATCTTTATTTGGATAATCTTTAATGGTCGCGGGATTAGAAGAGTCTTTTGAAGACCCCTGAACTTTTGAGGCAAATGTAGAAAACTGGTAATTTACCCGCGATGACCCGCAAACTTCACAGGTCGTTTCCTCTTTATTTGTAGAAGCGGATTGCAGAAGAGTGAACGGCTTCTGACAATCTTCACAAAAATATTCGTATAAAGGCATTAAATAAGTCTTTTCTATAAAAATCTTTAGTTGCAAAGTTTTGAATATTAGGATTTAATCATAGCTCCAATTGGCCTGTCAATTGTATTTTCCTCTAGATTGAAGGTCGGCAAGGCTTCTTTAAGCCGTTATTTCCCAATTTCAATACTTTCCGGGTTTACAGAAGGTTCCATGAAAACTTTGACAGCTAAATCATTAGCCAATAAATCTTTCGAAAAAAAAATAAAAGGTAAATCAGGATATATTCCGGATCACATTATTGAGTTGGCTTGCCATCAAGGTTTAATACGAACCGAAAGTACTTTATGGGATAGCCAAATTCAACCCGTGAGTTTAGATTTACGGTTGGGTGAGAGGGCTTATCGTATTCAAAGTAGTTTTTTGCCCGAAAATGAAACGGTAGATGCCAAGCTTCGGGATCTTATGCTCTATGAGATTGATATTCGGGATGGAGGTATATTAGAGAAAGGAGCTATTTATTTAATTCCTCTTGCTGAAGAATTAGAACTTCCTCCTACGGTTTATGGTTGTACCAACCCGAAAAGCTCTACCGGTCGATTGGATATGTTTACCCGTGTAATCATTGACAGAGGGCATCGATTCGATGAAATTACTCCTGGATATAAAGGGAAGTTATTTTTGGAAGTAATCTGTAGATCTTTTCCCGTTCGTGTCAAAGAAGGCATAACTTTAAATCAATTACGCCTGGTTCAGGGAGACCCAGACCTTTCTGATGCAAAATTTAAGGCGTATTACAAAAAGAAACCTATTTTATATGAAAAAAGCGGTGCACCTATAAAGGTGGATCAGGTTAAAATTGAAAATGGGCTTTATATCAGTGTGGATTTAAAGGGAGGCGGGAAGAATCCGGTGGTAGCCTATAAGGCCAAATCCAATAGTAGCGTTATTGATCTTACGCGGACGAATTATTATAACCCCGAGGGCTTTTGGGAGCCGGTGCATCTTCAAAAGAAAAATCGGCTTATATTGGAGCCGGAAAGTTTCTATATTATGATGTCTCAAGAAAAAATATGTATTTGGCCTGACCTTGTTGGTGAAATGGTTGCTTATGAGCCAAATAGCGGGGAATTACGAACCCACTATGCCGGATTCTTTGATCCTGGGTTTGGGTGGCATGGTGGTTCACAAATAAAGGGACAGGGAACCCGTGCAGTGATGGAAGTCAGGCCGCATGATGTGCCATTTATGATTGAGGATGGCCAAACATTTTGTCGATTAAAATTTGAAAAAATTCTATCAAAACCGAACCGAGTTTATGGCAGGAAAATTTCATCTCACTATCATTCCCAAGAATTAGCTCTAAGTAAGTATTTTAAGAGTTAAGCCATTAATTAATCTTTGCGGTCCTCAAATAATCCCGATAAAATGAAACCCAGACAGAGGAATATACTGTGGAACGAAACGAAATTAAAGCAATCCTAGAAAACCTCCTTTTGGCGGCTGATAGTCCTATTAGCGCTGATGATTTACAGCAAGTTTTTTTAAATGGGGTTGATAAAGGGGAACTGCAGGCTTCAATGAATGAACTGCAGCAGGATTACAATGGGAATAATTTGCAAATAATTGAAGTGGCTGAAGGTTTTCAACTTTGTACTCGCCAGGAATATTCCGAATGGATTCGTAAATTTTTTAAATTAGATAAAACATTTCGTCTTTCTCAACCCGCTTTAGATACCTTATCCATTATTGCCTACAAACAACCCATTACTCGTGTAGAAGTCGAAGAAATTCGTGGGGTAGATTGTCATGGTGTGATTAAAACATTGTTGGAAAAAAAGATAATTGGTACAGCAGGACGTAAAGATGTGCCGGGAAAACCCATAATGTATAAAACCACACCCAAATTCCTGGAATACTTTGGATTAAGAGATTTAAACGAACTACCTACCTTAGATGATTTTAATGAAGAAATTGAAGGCGAAGACAGTCCTGTTCAAGCTGAATTGTTTAATGAAAATGAACCTCAAAAAACCTCAGGAAATGGCCAAAGCCAAGAGGTAGAGTCGGGAACCCCTTTGCGGCAAGAACTGAATCCAGAAGGTGATACCGAAAGCCAATAACGCTTCCTCTTTTTTCAAAAATATTATGGCAATGCGATTACAGAAAATAATTGCCCTCGCGGGAATTGCTTCCCGACGTGAGGCTGAAAAGCTTATTGACCAGGGTAAAGTTACTGTCAATGGAGCGGTTATTCGCCAGCAAGGCTGTTTAGCAGATCCTAATAAAGATAAAATTAAAGTGATGGGACGGTTGGTCCCAATGCCTGAAAAGAAAGTGTATGTGGTATTGAATAAACCTCGTGGTTGTCTTACTACTACAAAGGATGATCAAGATAGACCTACCGTGATGGATTTTATTAAAAAGGTATCTGGCCGGATTTTTCCCGTGGGACGGTTAGACTTTAATACAGAAGGCCTTTTATTGCTTACCAATGACGGGAACTTATCCAAAAAATTACTGGACCCCAGTTACCAAGTACCACGAACTTATAGAGTAAAGGTTCGAGGAATTCCGGACGCAAAGGTATTAGGAAAGCTTGCTAAAGGAATTCCAGTAGATGGTCAACCCTCGCAACCTATGGAAGCTAGTATCTATAGAGTTACCGGGAAAAACTCTATTCTAACTCTTACCCTGCGGGAAGGTAAAAACCGCCATATTCGTAAAGTTTGTGAAAAAGTAAGGCACCCTGTGGTTAAGATTAACCGAATTCAATTTGGGTCTATCGACTTAACCGGTTTACCTATTGGGGCTTATCGGTTTTTGAGTCCCCAGGAAATTCGTTCATTAAAGTCTCTAGTCTCAAAGAAAAAAGATTAATGTATTTGACTGCTCTGCGATGGTTATCCATTTCCAATCCTTTCCTAGGATGTTTTTTCCTTTATCTTTGTGTTTGGGGGAATCCAGGAGTTAGTTATGCAGAAATGGAAACGGGATTTAAGTATGAGATCACTGGTGAGGCTACCGTATATAAAGAGAATTATATGCGCGCTAGAAAGCAAGCGGTTAAATATGCCTTTCAAAACGCTTTGGAAAAAGCTCTCCATGAAATTTTAGGTAAATCCGTTGTTAAGTCTAACCAAAAAAAAATCAATAAACTATTAAAAAAGGCAAGGCATTTTGTGAAAAGTTACCGTTTTTTGGAAACGACCCATAGTGTGGTTGAAAAAATCACCCGCGTTAAGTTAGAGGTAACCTTGTTTACAAAAGCAATAAATCAGCAACTGAGTTCTTTGGGTGTAATGAAATCCCTAATTAAAGAGCGTACTGTTATTATTTTGATTCATGAAAAAAGTTTATCGACTGAGTCACCTCCTGATTTTTGGGATTACACTCCAATTGCAGAAGTGGCTTTATTGCAAAATTTAACCGCTTCGGGGATTCAGGTCGTTAATCGAAACAAAGCAAGAGAATTAATTGATGAGCAATCAGTGATTGATGCGGCCCAGGGAGATATTAGCTCAGCTGTAGATATTGGAATTAAAGTGGGTGCGGATATAGTAATAGTTGGAAACGCTATTTCTAGCCGAATTGGAGACTCTCCGGGTTCCTTAGAAAGCGGCATCCAGTCAAGTTTGAATATTAAAGCGATTTCAGCCTTGAAATCTATGATCATAGCCGCTAAAAGTGAAATGGCGAGAGTGAATGCTAAGGATGAATTCCAGGGGGAACTGCAGGCGTTTGAGTTAGCATCAAAAAAAATGGCTAAGTTTTTAATGGGTGCCATGAATCGATATTGGAATCCGGTGATTGAGCCGGAAGTCGACGAGTTTTCTGAAGGAAATGATATTAACTCTTTAGAGCCGGAACAACCAGAAACTCCGCAAGCACCAATTCAAGAAGTCACTCCCCAAATGATGGATGATTTGTAACTATGGAAATAGCTAATAAACGATTGTTCTATGGAATATTAATAACCACGATTTTACTGTTTGTTTTTTTATATTTTTCAAGGAGGGTGGTCACTCCGTTTTTTATTGCCTTTGCTTTAGCATATTTAATGGATCCTTTAGTGGATCGATTGGAAAAAGCAAAAATCTCTAGAACACCCTCAGTAATCATTTTAATGGTAGGTTTTTTCCTGTTGGTGTTTTTAGCTGGGATAATTCTATTACCGCTTTTGAAAGTACAGGTGGAACATCTCGCTAAAAATTTACCAGATTATATGGGTATTTTACAAAGTTGGTTTCATCCTATTGTTGAGAATATTGCCGGCTTGGATCAAACTAAAATAAAAGAGATTCTCAAAATGGCCGGTGATAAGCTTGGTTCCTTGCCGCTGGAAGTTCTTGGTTCTGCCTCTAACATTGTATGGAGCTCTTTAGCCAGCTTAATGAACTTGATCTTTGTTTTGATTAATACAATTATTATTCCAGTGGCCATGTTTTACCTGCTACGTGACTTTGATTATATTGTAGAGAAGTTAAAGAATCTCATCCCTCCTCGATTTCAAAAACAAACAATTGAAATCTTTAAGGACATTGATCAAGTGCTATCGCGTTTTGTACGCGGTCAATTGATGGTAGCTACTTTAATGGGAGTTTTATATTCTATCGGTCTATTTATATGCGGAACACCCATGAGTTTGTTCATTGGAATGATGGCAGGTTACGCGAATTTAGTTCCGTACTTGGGATTGGTTGTTGGGTTTGTTCCTGCCGCTTTACTTACTTTTCTGCAGTTTCAAGAACTTATGCCTTTGCTTGGTGTCGTAGTTGTCTTTGCGGTCGTACAAGCTTTAGAAGGAATGGTAATCACTCCACGAGTGGTCGGAGATCAATTGGGATTACATCCGGTTGCCATCATGTTGGCCGTATTGATAGGAGCAGAACTTTTTGGTTTTCTAGGGGTCTTGTTAGCTGTTCCAGTAGCTGCAGTTCTTAATGTTTTGTTACGCAGAGGTCTATTAGTCTATAAAAAATCGTCTGTTTTTTCCTAACTAGACATATTGATAACGCATATTGCGTCTTTTGGGAGTATTACCACTATCCTCTATTAAACGACAAATTTCTTTCTCATCCATGTAATGTACCGTTCCCGCAGCCGAAACAACATTTTCTTCCATCATGGTACTCCCCATATCATTAGCACCAAAGAATAAAGCCATTTGTCCTATTTTCGGTCCCTGAGTGACCCAGGAGGATTGAAAATTATCTATATTGTCTAAAACAATTCTACTAATGGCCAATGTTTTTAAATATTCCCAACCCGTTGTCGTTTTGGGTCCAATTTGTTGAGTTAGTGCTGTGTTTCCGGGTTGGAAAGGCCATGGGATGAATGCAGTGAATCCACCACTTTTATCCTGTTGATCCCGGAGACGAATCAGATGCTCTACGCGTTCTTCTAAAGTTTCAATGTGCCCAAACATCATAGTTGCCGTGGTAGGTAGACCCAATCCATGAGCGACATCCATTACATCTAACCATTGATCTGAAGTGCACTTGGCTGGGCTTATGATTTTGCGAACGCGGTCCACCAAAATTTCTCCGCCGCCACCGGGTATAGAATCCAGGCCGGCATTTTGAAGGCGTTGTAATGTTTCTTCTAAGCTGAGTTTGGATATTTTAGAAATGTGAACAATCTCCGGGGGAGAAAGAGCGTGCAGGTGAATGTCGAATCGGCTTTTTATTTTCTTAAATAAATTTTCAAAATAATCGATTTTTAAATCTTTATGATGACCACCCTGCATCAATATTTGCTGACCGCCAACCGCGACCAATTCTTCAATTTTTTGGGAAATGGTCTCAATCGGTAAAACGTAGGAACTAGAGTCTTCTTCCTTTCTATAAAATGCACAAAAAAGACAGTCTGTAACACAAACATTTGTGTAATTAATATTGCGGTCGATAATATAGGTAATTGTATTGTCTACTGCCCCACGGCGGGATTTGGATAAACGAGTAGCTACGTTTCCCAGCAATGCCATGTCTTGACAAGAAAATAATTCAACGGCTTCTTCAAATTGCAGGCGATCACCTGCCAGCGCTTTTTGCAATACAGTTTCTAACATCAGTCTCTGTGAATGAAAGTTATCTCAGGGAAGGAGCGTGAATACCATCGACACCGGTATCGCCCATTTGTTCTTCTTCCGTAATCATAAAAACGTGATATCCAAACTTGCTTTGGGTAGGTCCACCAATCTGTCCCAGGGGGGTTGCCATAGCTGCCTCTTCCAATTCTTTGGCGTTGGTATTAAATTCTAAAAATCCTAAATCACCACCCTGTTTTCGGGAAGCACAGGCGCTATATTTTTTGGCAAGCTTTTCAAAAGTTTTCTTTTTTAATTCTGGTTCTTGAATTTCTCTTAACATTTCGTAAATCATATTTGCTAAATCTTTGGTAGTTAAAACAATATGGCTGACACGAATGGATCTCACGGCCGAATTTCCTTATATGGCTAAATGGCTTCCCCATAAATTTTGATGGAGTTTCTAGAGGAAATTGTACCTTTTTTGCTGAAATTGACAAGTCCTAACAGCAGAAAGCTTTATGGAGGGAAAAATCTGAGGATATTATGAATTTTTGTTTATTCTATGGGGTTGGATTGATGCTTATAGGAATACTGGTTCAGTCTGGGTGGAGTTTTCCAAAATATATTTTGTCCGAAGGGAAAAGTTAATTTTGCCTTTGGGTGATTAAAAGAAATATCGCAAAAATCCCATAAGGTGAGGGACTAGTTTGGGGCGGACTAATCTAGGGTCATAGGGAGTTAAATACTTTTTATTTTCTTTGAGACTGGTTTCAATGAATTCACGAAATCCGATATTGGAATATTTCAGGTATCTTTTCACAAGGAAAAGTGGAATTTTACTTTCGTTTTTTGCTTGATCCCAAAGTCGTGTTTTTCCGGCTATTCCAAATGCCAAAAGATTTTGCAGAATATGATAAAACTGTTGATGCACGGATCGTTGATAACGATGATGAATAATCCAGTTTTGAAAAAATAATAGATGACGGGCTTTTTCTTCTTTAAGTGCAGAAACAAGTTTTAAAAATTCGCGTGGGAATTCTTTTGTAGCTTGAACCACCAGGGGCAACCCCAGTCCAAAAAAAATGTCAATAGTCTGACCGGACCCGTATTTAAAAAATTCCCACCTCAAGTTTTCAGGAAGGGATTCCTCTTCTTTGTCCGAAGCTAAGGGAATTTTATAGACATTTAAAAAGTCTTCAAGAATTTCCGCTTGTCTGCCTTCTTCATAAGCTAATAGGGCAACGGCTTCTCTGGCCAAAGGATCGGAAATTTTTTCTGAATAAGCTTTAATGAGTCTAGAATTCCGATGACCTGTTTGAATCAATTGATTCCAAACAGGTATTGCTTCCAGGGTTTCAATCATTGAGGAAGGTAAATCAGGCCAGTTTATATCAGATGGTTTGAAAACCTTATGTGAGTAAATGAAAAACCGACAATATAAGTTTTTGTGCTCAGGAGAGCCTGGAATCATGGTTAGAGATCCTCTTTTAAAACGGTGGGCTTAAAGATAAGACGGCGTAATACAATTACAGTTAAACAATATAAGGCTTTATGAAAAAAAATCCAGCTTTTATAATGAGATGATGTAGGAAAAACCCTATAAATTATTTGGTTTAAAGGAGTTGTAGGGTTTAATTTTTTTTTGAAAAAAATTAGGAAAGAGTTTGATTTTCTTGATAATAAGTTTCCATAGTTTCAATTAGCCCTTCTAAGGTAAACTTCTTCGCAATCATGTCTACATGAAGACCCAGGTCTTGGGCCGTTTTAGCCGTGATAGGTCCAATGCACGCTATGGTGACTGGTTCTAAGAGTTCTTTTGAGTTTGTTCCAACTCTTTCCATAAAATTTTTGACGGTCGAGGATGCAGTGAAGGTGATTACATCAATAGTTTTTTCCTTTAATCTATTTAGAATACTTTCAATTCCCTGCTCTGGAATTACCGTTTGGTAGGCAGGAACAACATCGATTTCAGCACCTAGTTTACGTAAGTTATCGGGCAAAATTTCTCTAGCTACAGCAGCCCTGGGAAGAAGGAACTTTTTCCCTTGGAGGTTTTCCTTTCCCAGGCTATCCAAAAGAGATTCAGCTACATATTTTTCAGGAACCAAATCTACTTTAATGCCTAATTGGTTTACGGCTTCCTCGGTTTTAGGTCCTATACAATAAATTTTAAGCCCTTTAAGTTCGCGAATGTCTTTATCGATTTCCTGCAAGCGCCTTATAAAAAATCGAACCCCGTTAGTACTTGTAAATATGAGATTGTCATATTTTTCTAAACTGTTTATTGCTTGGTCCAAAGGTTCCCAGTTATTGGGAGCAATTGTTTCGATCACAGGACAGTGAACCGGCTCGGCGCCTTTTTCAATTAAAATGTTCGTGAATTCTTCTGATTGGTTTTCGGCTCGTGTTATGACAATTGCTTTTCCAAACAAGGGTGATTTTTCAAACCAATTGATCATAGGTTTAAGTTGCACCACTTCTCCCACAATAGTTAGCGCTGGGGGACTGATTTTTTCTTTGTAGGCAATGTCAACAATGGTGCTCAGTGTACCTGTCCAGGTTTTTTGTTTAAAGGTGGTTCCCCATTGAATTACTGCAATAGGGGTGTTTGGGTCTTTGCCAAATTTTATAAGGTTTTCGGTAATGCGGCCTAGTTTTCTGGCCCCCATTAGGAAGACTAGAGTCCCTGATCGACTGGCGATTTTTTCCCAGTCAATATGCAAATCTTCTTTTCCTTTTTCGTTACTACCGGTGACGATAGTAATCATCGAAGAAAAATCACGGTGTGTTAGAGGGATCCCTGAATAGGCTGAGACCCCAAACGGAGAAGGAACCCCCGGAACAACAGCAAAAGGGATGCCTTCTTTATTCAAAGCTACAGTTTCTTCACCGCCACGCCCAAATAAAAATGGATCTCCCCCTTTTAATCTTATTACCGTTTTGCCTTGTTTGGCTTTTTGAATGAGAAGTTTATTTATGTCTTCTTGTTTTAAAGTGTATTGGCCTTCTTTTTTACCCGCGTAAATAATTTCTGCTGTTTTCGGGGCAAATTGTAATAACTGAACATTTGCCAAATAATCATAGACAATTACATCAGCTCTCTCTAACCAAGACTTCCCTTTTACAGTGATTAAACCTGGGTCACCCGGTCCTGCTCCGACCAGAATCACTTTACCAAGTTTTTTATTGGGGTTCGTCATGATTTTGTGCAATTAAATTGGATAGATTAGCAAAATCCTGCAATGTCAAAGTTTCACCGCGACGCGAGAGGTCAATCCCCTCTCTTTCAATTTTATTCAGGTCTAGTTTATAGTGTTTGTTCATAGTTTTAAGATTATTTTTTAAAGTTTTTCGCTTATGAAGAAAGGCAGAATGAACCAGTTGAAAAAATGTTTTTAGGTGATTCACTGAAACCGGAGCGGTAGGTCGTGGAGTTACTTTAATTACGGCAGAGTTAATTTTAGGTGGAGGGGAGAAAGCATCTTTTTCGACATTTAGCAAACGTTGGACTTCACAATGAAATTGAGTAAATACTGTAAGTGAACCATATTCCCTGGTGCATGGTTGGGCTGTTAATCGATCAACCACTTCCTTTTGGAACATTAGAGTCATATTCTTTATATAGGACTTGAACTCTATCAATCGCTTTAAAATTGGGGTAGCCGCATAATAGGGTAGGTTGGATATTACCTGATAGCCATGACCATTAGAACTGTAATCAAATTTTAAAGCGTCTTGATGGACTAAATTAAATGCAGGGTTTTTCCCAAACTTTTTTTTTAATTCTTGGCACAATCTAGGGTCAATTTCTAATGCTAGTAGAGATTTAGAACGATCCAATATTCTACCAGTGAGAATTCCTTTTCCCGGGCCGATTTCTAATACATTTCCATTTTCCTCGATGTTAGCCAAGTTAATGATTTCATCTGCAATGGAAGGGTCGCACAGAAAATTTTGTCCTAGAGGCCGTCGTCTTTTCATTCTGCAAGAACAGTTGAGCTTGACAATTGGGTAGCAACTTTAATGGCTTCCAGCAAACTATTGGAGGATGCCACTCCTTTTCCAGCAATATCGAAGGCTGTTCCGTGGTCAACGGATGTTCTAATTATAGGCAATCCCAAAGTTATATTTACTGCCTGACCCATGGAAGCCATTTTAATTGGGATCATACCTTGGTCATGATACATGGTAATCACTGCATCAAAATTGTAATCATAAATTCGACCAAATAAGGCATCTGCTGAAAACGGTCCACTTACATTGAAATTATTTTTTTGGACAGATTCAATGACAGGTTGAATAATTTCCTTTTCTTCGTTACCAAAAATTCCACCGTCTCCACTGTGCGGATTAAGCCCGGTTACCGCTATTTTAGGATTTTCGATTCCAATTTGTTTGAGCCATCGATCTGTTAAACGAATGGTTCTTTCCACCTTTTCTTTGGTGATAAGGTTTTTTACTTGTTCAAGAGCGACGTGTGTTGTGGTTAATACAACACGTAAGTCTTTTCCCGCAAGCATTAAAGCGACCTCAGGTGTATTAGTTAATTCAGCTAAAAGTTCAGTGTGACCGGGGTATTTGAACCCTGCCAAATGCATACTTTTTTTGTTGATAGGGGCGGTGGTGATTGCCTGAACTTCCTGTCGAATAGCGAGGTCAACTGCAAAACGTATGTAGTCCACGGAAGCTTTGCCTCCTTCAACAGATGCTTTCCCAGAGGGAAGGCTATCAGGAACATTTTTTAAATCAAAAACTGCTATTTGATTTTTAAGAAGCTTAGCTTCAGCGACTGAATTGACGGTTACGAGATTCAAATTAAGAGCTAACCGGGAAGCAATTTTCTTGAGATGGCCTAAATCTCCAACAATAAGAATGTGACAATGTGCAGGTAATTTTTGTAAGCTCTTAACGATAATTTCGGGCCCAATTCCAGCAGGGTCTCCCATGGTGATTGCAATAGAAGGGCTATTTCTCAAGTCAATTTTCCCTATTTTTAGGCTAATATTATTTTGGAAGAGGAAATGCGTAAATTAGATGAGGTAACTTGGGTGGGCAATGCCCACCCAAACATTATTTAATTTTCTTTATATTGGCTTTTTTGGCCGGAGGAATTTGAGGTCCTGCGGCAATTATTTCAGGGCCTACACTCGGTTCATATTCCTTGAAGTTTTCGATAAATTGAGCAGCTAGCTCTTTCGCTTTTTCATCGTAAGCTTCAGGGTTTTTCCAGGTTTTTCTTGGATCCAAAACATCTTCCGAAACATTGGGGCAGGATGTCGGTACATTCAAACCAAATATAGGATCCATTGTTGTTGTAACCTTATTCAAGGTTCCATCGAGAATAGCGTTAATCATAGCGCGGGTATGGCTAATCTTCATACGATTTCCAACTCCGTAAGGACCGCCAGTCCAACCCGTATTTACCAGCCAACAATCTACATTATGTTTGGCAATTTTTTCACCTAACAGGTTTGCATATACGGATGGATGCAATGCCATAAAAGGAGCCCCAAAACAGGTGCTGAAAATGGCAGATGGCTCTCGACTCATTCCTCTTTCCGTACCTGCAACCTTGGCTGTGTAACCAGATAAGAAATGGTACATGGCTTGTTCTGGTGTGAGTTTTGATACTGGTGGCATAATCCCATAAGCATCACAGGTAAGCATAATGACGTTTTTGGGGTGTCCGCCTCGTCTATCTGGCACGTAATTATTAATATGTGTCAGGGGATAGGCTGCACGAGTATTTTCTGTAAGACTGGAATCATCCAAATCTAAACGACGTGTACTTCTATCAATGACCACGTTTTCCAGAACGGTTCCAAACCTTCGAGTGCACTGAAAGATTTCCGGTTCCGATTCAGGGTTTAGCTTGATAACCTTAGCGTAACAACCCCCCTCGAAATTAAATACACCCTTATCGCTCCAGCCATGTTCATCATCACCAATGAGTTTCCTTCTGGGGTCAGTGGATAGAGTCGTTTTACCCGTCCCCGAGAGTCCAAAAAATATGGCGGACTCATCATTTTCTCCAATATTTGCCGAGCAATGCATAGAAAGTACTTGGTGTTTGCTGGGTAATATATAATTGAGTACAGAGAAAACAGATTTTTTAATTTCCCCAGCGTATTTAGTTCCTCCAATTAAAACCAATTGTTTACTGAAATCAACAATAATAAAAGTATCTGAATTGGTTCCATCAATTTGGGGGACAGCCTTAAAATTCGGCAAATTTATGATGGTAAAAGCGGGTGTATGATTTGCAAGTTTTTCCCGGTCATTAATCTGAATAAACATATTTCGAGCAAATAGGCTATGCCAGGCGGTTTCTGTGATTACTCGGATATGCAGTTGATAATCCGGGTCGGCGCCTGCTAAGCAATCCTGAACAAAAAGACTTCTGCCTTGAAGATACGCAAGAACACGAGCGTAAAGTGCATCGAATTTATCCACGGGGAAATCTCTATTTACTTTTCCCCACCAAATATTATCCTGGCTAGTAGGCTCTTTAACAATGAATTTATCATTGGGTGATCGACCCGTGTGTTCTCCGGTAGTGACACACAAGGGACCAAGATGAGAAATAATTCCTTCTTGATTACGAATGCTATGCTCGTAGAGTTCAGAGGTAGTCAGGTTCCAATAGATTTCTTTGACATTTTTTATTCCATGGTGTTCCAGACTCACTTTGTGTTTCAAAACTCTTTTCTCAGGCATTATTTAAACTCCCTATTAAAGGCGTTTGACTATTAATTTAAAATTTTCGAGGTAATCCTCTAAATTTTTGGAACGTTTAACCAAAATTTTGATTAAGCACCATGTTATCATATTAGCCGATTATTTTGTACCGTTTGTGCGGATTCGATCTCCTAATTGGGCTATTTTCTTACAATTAAAAGTTTTAATAAATCAAAAAAACTTTTGAATCAAACGCACGGGTTTTTCAGGACGTCTTTCCAATTGTCCATAAGAGTGTGAATAAGGATGGCAAAACCCTCTCAGTCCCAAATTTCCCAAAATTCTCAAAATCTTAAAATACTTGCTCGTTCTAAAACTCTATATAACGATATTTTAGTTGTTCAGGAAAAGAATTTGCGAGCTCTTTGGTTCAATGGGAGCGATGGAATTTTTCTGCAAAGTCGTATTAATGTGGATAACCCGTCTGCTTTGCAACTGGTTTATTCGCGAATGAGTTTAGCGGCACTTCTTTTTAATCGTTCTCCACAAAAAATATTAGTTGTTGGGTTAGGTGCTGGGATTTTTCCCAGAGTCTTATCGCAAATTATTCCTGAGGCTCAAATTGATGTGGTGGAAATTGATAAAAAGGTGATCGATTTTGCAAAAAAATTTTTCTATTTTAAAGAATCTGAAAATTGCAGAGTGTTCGAGGATGACGGGCGTTGGTTCCTTAAAAAAAATAAGGAGCAATATAATATTATTTTTTTAGATGCTTTTAAAAGTGGATCAGTCCCATTTCACTTAAAAACTCTTCAATTTTACCAAGAGCTAAAATCTGCTCTGACGGTTCAAGGGATCATTGGATCTAATCTTTACGGAAAAAGTAACTCTCTTAAATCCAGTGATGATAAGACTCTGCAGAATGTTTTTCCTCAAGTATATTATTTTCAAGACTCTGATCAAGTTGCGACAGTTTCCATAGCAACTTTAGAAAAAGAACGGTTTTCCAGAGAGCAAATGAAAAAGAAATCAAAGGAAATAACTATTCCGTCAGATTTAAACTTTTCTTTTGATGAAATTTTAAGTTTTCATAGAGAAGGTTTGATTCAAAGCGATGAGGGTCAGGTGTTTCAGGATGAGTTCAGCAGTGAAGAATTGAAAAAAAAAATTGATGAAAATAATTTGGATGATAATTCTCTAGCCAGAAAATACCCTATTAAACCAGTCAGTTGAAATTTATGAAAAAATTTAAGTAAGATTAAAAACTTGAAGGCGAGAATTATCAAAATCGGAAACGACTAGTTGATCTTTATAAATTGAAAGATTCCCGGTGCGAAGCATTTGTCCTATACGGGTTCCTTTATTTTCATAAATTTGTTGAAGTTCCAATTTGTCATTATATTGAACCACCCGGCAGTTCCATGCATCTGAAACGAAAATTCCCCATTTGGGATCGTAATTGATAAACAAAAACTCATCTAATGAACAGATGTCAAGATTTGCCAAATGTAATAAATTTCCTTGTGAATCAAATAATTTTAATCGTTGTTTCGATTGGTCACCCACCACAAAATTTCCATTAGCTAAACAGCTTATAGCCATAGGATTTTTTAAATCTGTTGATGAATTTTGGGAAGCATCAAAAGTTTTTATCCATTGACCAGATCCGGAATAAACCAGAATTCGATGGTTTGAAAAGTCTGCAACCCAAACATTACCTTCCGGATCAGTCGAGCAAGAGTATATTGTTCCAATGGAATGCTCTGAGGAATTCCCTTGCCCAAGGGAGTTTAAAAACTTTCCATGCGAATCATATCTCTGAATTCTTTGATTGCCAAAATCAACGACAAGAATATTGTTGTCAATGTCTTGTGTAACTGAGTAGGGTTTATTCAAAGCGCCGAGCCCATTCCCAAACCTTCCAAAAGAATTAAGAAATAATCCGGATTGCGAAAATTGAATTAATTCATGTTTAACATGATCTGCAACCAAAAAATCCCCATTCTTTAAATGAGTAACTCCAAAAGGTAATATTATAAACCCGGGAGAGTGTCCGAATGACCCAAATGAAAAGCTGAATTTCCATGGAGCTAAAGATTTATTTGTGGGGGTATGGGATAATTTACTCTTGTCCAAGAAAGAGTCAAATTGGCAAAATAAGTTGATAATGTTGGAGAATCGGAAAATCATTTTTTCTGCTTGTAAGAGACTTGTATTTGTTTCTACTAATTCTTTCTGTAAACTTTGCATTTCTCCAATTTGGCCTAAATCTTTAGATTGAGATGCCTTGATATATTGGGAATCAAGCTCAACTTTTTTGAGCCCACTGGTTTTCCAAAGTTGAGAATATTCCTTGAGTTTCTCTAAATAAAAATATTTCTTTTTATTTAGATTGCTTATCCAATTAGATGAAGTTTTTTGGTCAGGGTGCTCTGATATAAGCAGAGAGCATCCTGCAATCAGCCAATTTAAATTATTAAGTTCGTTAACTTCTAAAGTATGGTACATGCGTAAAAGCAATTGAGCCTGAAAATCCAGGATTAGAATATTATTCCGCATTAAGATAGGAGTTTTTGAATCTCGGACGTCTACCCTTCGAGCTTTTTCCTCCAAATCGGGTTTTTGTGATGTGATTTCTTTGTATTGAGGAAATATGGATTCCATTTGCTTTTGATAAATAACTAAGTTTCCCAGCATTCCTTCTAACTTAATTAAAAATTCATTTTTATTTTCTAAAAAAGAATTTTGGAAAAAGTTTGCCCCCCATTGAATACCGTTACTCTCAGTTTGAATAGGCATTTCGCAACTTAACTGGGTTTCCATGAATTTTTTGGAGTCTAATGATTCAGTGTCATAAGGAATTGGGATGAACTGAGATTCAGAAACATCATTAAGGTTTAAAGGAATCTCATCAGCCCAATTTTTTATCCAAATGTCGAGAAGGTTTTTATATTCTCTGCTAAGAACCTTTTGTGTATCTGGGTTTTCCTGAAACCCTAAAATAATTCTTGGAAATAAAGTCGAGCTTTTGGATTCTAATATTAAATTTTTAAACCATTCTCCTACAAATTTCTTGTCACTATACATTTGGGTTAGGGTACGGAGACTATTAGATGTAATTTGAAACTCAAAAAGGAAATGTTTTATTACTTCATTAATTTTTATATTCTGTTCACTTTTGGTATGAAATTCGATTAGCTTTTTGTTTCCTTCATCAATTTCTTGGAGTGAGTGAACCAGCTTTTCCTCATTTGTTTCTTTTTCTTTTAATAGGTTTTTTATGAGATTTCCAATGGTTCGATAGTTGTTGCCTATTTCTTCTAATATTTTTTTTATGCTTGTATCTGAAAGTTCTAACTCTATGAGTTGAAGATAAAATTTATTAAAATTTTGCGCATGTTCTCTATAATCAAAAAATAATTTTCGGGAATAATAAAAGAGCTTTTTGCTTTTAATATTTAAGTCATGTAATTTTTCGTTATAGGATAAGGGGTTTAGCCTGTCTTCCATAACTAATCTGTTTTTTTCTTGCTCTTCTTTTATCAGGTTTTGTGTTAACTCTGACACTTCATTTTTATAATCCAGAATTTTATCGCGCAAAGATTCTAAAGGCACATTCCATAGATTTTGTAACTCTAAAAATAAAGTCTCATTATTTTCTTCAAAACTCAATTTTTGGATCAACTTTAATAAATGTTTAGATATTGATTGTAGATCACGAAAGTTTTGGGATTTCTCCAGGTTTACCGAAATGTCAATAAGTGGCAGGCATTTGGAGCGAATTACATCATAAGATTTTTGAGGATTTTTATTTTCAAGAAAGCATTGACCCAATCCAAATTGGAATTCTAAATTCTTGGGTTGTAGTAAGACTAAATTTTGGTAAATGTCAGTAAGAGGTTTTGAAGGAGTTTGAAATTTAAAAAGGGTTGTATTGAAAGTCAATCCAACAATAAGGTTTCCTTCTGAGTCAACTAATAAATTGCTGGGCATTTTTAAGGGAGTTTCTTTGTCAGCATATTTTATAGACATTAGCCAATGACCAAAATGAGTAAAAACTTGAATGCGGTCATTGTTTTGGTCTGCAACATATAATAACCCGTTAGGACAGCAAGTAATGCTCATTGGATAAAGGAATTGACCGGAGGCTTGACCTTTTTCTCCAATGGTTAAAATATTTTGCCATTCAGAATCAAATTTGAGAATTCTATGATTACTGCTATCTGTGATGTAGTAATTTCCTAATGAGTCCAAAGTAATACTGGAAGGAAATTCAAATGTGGGTTTGGAAAGAATTTCCAAAGGTGTTTCGTAGATGGTCGCTAACTGATCTTCTATGAGGCTTCCTCGTGAGCCAATCCATCCCAAAGAGGATCCATCATTACGAAAAAATTGCACTCTATGGTTTGATCGTTCTACTACTATTAATAGAGACTTAGACTCATCAATTGAAATATCATAGGGTTCGTTTAATTGACCTTTGCCTTCTCCATAATTTCCAAAAGTAAATTGAAATTCTCCCCGTCGATTAAACTTCTGAACTCTATGATTCCAACTATCAGCCACATAAATAAACCCATCAGCATCAACTGCCACACCCTTAGGATATAAAAATTGACCTGTTTCTTTTCCCTTACTTCCAAAAGTAATTTTCAAATTGTATTGGGAATCATAGATTTGAATTCTGTGGTTAAAATCATCTACGACTACCAAGTCTCCTTCCGGAGTTTCCGCCAATCCAGAAGATGGAGATAGAGAGTCTTCAGTGTTTTGGCTCCTGAAAGAGTTCAAAAGTAGGATAGAAAAAACATTTTTTAGGGCTTCCAGTTTAGATTTCGCAAGAGATTTTTCCTCTTCGTTTATATTCTGCAAAAAGGTTTCTAATTTTTGAATAAATTTCTGGAATTGGGGCTTTGTGATATTTTCAAAATGCTCTTCAAAACCAGATTCAATGGTTTTAAGAAAAGATTGGTAAGCGGGTGAAAAGCCAGGGGAAGGCATATCAAGAAGGGTTTCGGATGAGTTTTCCAAATAAACTTGCTGTGTCATTTAAGCATAACCCTTTAAGTTAAACAATTTATAATTGGAACGTTTTAGCGAAAATCTGAACTAAGTTTTTCTCCTTAATTATAGGAGAAATTTAAAATACACCTCTAAATGTTGTATCGGATAATAAAAATGAAACATTTAGTGTTTGCAGAAGAGCCCAAGCTTTGAAACAAAATCTCTCGTTATTTGTTTTTGATAAACTACTTTTTTGACCAAATTTTAATTTGCAACTTTCCTTTTTAGTTCCACTGATGTTGAAGAGGTTTTCTGTTGTAAAAGCTCCTGAGATGGAGTGACTTTGGCTAACGACAGACTTTCTCGATAAGCAATTTCACAACCTAAGTAATTTATGTATTCACACCAAGGCGAATAAATAAATGCCCAAATGGGAATGCCGCCTTTTTTCTCAAAAATAAATTTTCGAAAGGATTCTGCGCGTCCAGGTAACTGTTTGCGAGCAGATAATTTTGATTCTTTAGCATGATTCCGAAACATGCGTTGAAACAGCATTTGTTGGAATTTTAGAGTTCGAGAAAAGCATTCTTTTAAACTGAGTTTATGAGAATGATAAACTGGGCTTAGGGGTTGGTAAAAAGTTTTATATCCTTTTTTTTGCATTCGGTGGACCCATTCTTGATCTTCTCCCCAATCTACGTTTTGGTCAAACGGGTTTTCCAAAAGAAGATTTTTGGGTATGGCAGAATTGGCGTTCGAGAAAAAAAAGTCATTATGTCTAACAATTGGCTCAGATGAAAACGTGTCGTTCAATAATTTTTTCTCGAACCAACTAGACCAATTGGGAAGAGGGAGTTCTTGGCCGAAAACGCCGCATAATTCAGAATTTTCTTTTAAGGGTTCGACCAAATTTTTTAACCAATTTTCATTAGCAGGAACAGCGTGAGCGCTTAAATTGATCAGGACATCTGTTTTGGCTAACTGTGCTCCAAGGTTTAAAACTGCTGCGTAATGAAAGGATTCTTTTGTTATCTGGTAAATCCGGACTGGGTAATTTTTAGCAATTTCTATGGTTTTATCTGTAGAGGTTGAGTCAATTAGGATGACTTCTGGATGAATCTCATTTTGTCTTAAAATTTGTTCAAGAGTTTGAGCAATAAACTTCTCTTCATTATATGTTCTGATAATAATGGATACGTCTGGAGAAAAATTTGAAGATATTTGTTTAAGTTCTTGAGGCTCCAAAAATTTATCTTTATTTTGTTCAGATTTTGGCACCTGAGGTTTTAACCAAATATGAAAAAGTGGGATAAACAAATCAAAAACTTTCATTAGGCCAGAGTAAAAGTATTCCTCAATATGAAATGCATGGAAAATTTTTTTCCATGTTAGTAATTGTTTTATGCCTTCCCTAGGAAATTCCCAAACCGCTTCTTTAGCAATTATTTGGGCAAAGAATCTTAAGCAAAAGTATCCTTCACCATTCTTATTGTTGAGCGGTAAAAGAATAATATTCGGCTGTATTTTTTTTAAAGATTTAAATAATTGCAGACCGGTCTTAACCGTAAAAGGGCCAGAGCCCCAAGAGGCAAACTTATAGGCTTTGTTATTTTTTAATGGAGAAGAATCTGAGCCTACAAATAGCCAATTGGTGGAAGAGTTTTCATTTTTATCTGATTCCAGCGACTTTAAAATTTGAGTTTCTGGAGCGGTGCAAAAAATAATTCCCCAGTTCTTATTCTCAGGAAAATCAGGCCACTGAACTTGTTTTTGGTTCTTGGATTTCATTCTGAACTAATTCCCAATATTGTTTGCGGGCTTCCAGATGGTCAGGATTTAAATGCATACAGCTTTTAAAATGTTGGAGTGCCTGGGTAGGGTTGCCTTCTTTTAGATTAATCATTCCTAATCTATAGTGAGCACCGTGACCAAACTGAAGGGCATCATCATAATCCATTGCGGTTTGATAAATGTATTCAAAAAGTTCTTGAGCTTTCTTCAATTGACCCATTTGCATAAATACTTTTCCCATTACATACCTGGAACTTAATACATTAGGGAATTGATCAACAATTTTCTGTCCTTCTTCAAGAGTTTTTTCATATTCGCCGGATTCGAAAAGGTCATTTAAGCTCTTAAGCAATTGGTCAATAAGGGGTTTATCCTTTTTTAGAATAGCAGTTTTCTCAGAAATGATAGACCGCTTAGGTCGTAAAGTTTCATAGGGAGCAGCCTCACGAAACTCGGTAGCCATAGTTTTTACTGACTCCATTATTTGATCGCTGCTGTAATTCGGATAACTAACCGTCGTTCCGAAACTACCATTGAAATCTTCTAAATCATTGGTCTGAATCCATCCATGGTCTAAGGCTTTTTTGTAGAAAGTGGTTCCCGGGTGTGGAACAGAAATTGAAACTTGCCAGCTAGATATTAATTCTTCAGAAATCAGCTTTTTCCCATAATCGATAGTCTTTCTGTCTCCCTCTTTGGTGGATCCGGAGGCTCCGATCATAAAAGTGCCATAAATTTCGATCCCCATTTTTTTTGCAGCTTTTAGCAATTCATGTAATCTGTCTGCTTTGGTCTTACGGCCAATACTTTGTCCGGTGGCCTCATCGACAGTTTCAATACCAAGTCGCAATTTGTAATATCCTGCCTTTTTAAGCATCTCTAGAATTTCTTCATCGATTCTTTGATGATTGGCCATGGCTTCATAATGAAGATCATTATTTCCGGACTCGACCAATGCATTACAAAAAGTCATAATATCTTTTTTACGGATGATGTGGGTTTCTTCGTTAAACCAACAGCCTTCCATTTCCGGGTATTTACGGCGTAAGTTTTCTATTTCGGCAACGATTCGCTCGGGTTTACGAAATCGCCAATTTTCTTTTTCATAATAAACAGTACCAGCTACACAAAAGTCACAGGTGTAAGGGCATCCACGCGAAGCATGGACTTCAATCTCTCGGTATTTTGTCCAGCGATGGCCTCCACAATAACTATAATCAATACGTCGAATATCTTCATCTTCCGGGTCGGGCAACCAGTCGATATCTAAAACCTTGCGATAAGAATTAGGATAAACTCCTGAAATTGTTTTTGGATCCTGACCATTCAAAATGTCGCAAACTGCCTCTTCAAATTCTCCGATTAGGGCGTAGTCCATTCCATCGGCCAGAACTTCTTGTGGGAAAGCTGTGGGATACTGTCCGGTGATGATAATTCTTGTACCTAATTTACTTTTGATAGCTTTGGCAATGCGCAAAGTTTCCTGATAGGTGACTGTATCCACCTCAAAAACAATCCAATCAGGTTTTTCCATTTCTAAATACTGAATATAATCTTCTGCGGTAAACCTCAAGTAGGTTCCATCTACCATTTTGACGTAATCATTTGGGAATTCGCGTTTTAAAAGAGTACTCAAATAAGCTAATTCATAAGGGTAATATATAAAAACCGGATAATTTTTGAACATACTGGTCCACCGGCTGGGAAATGGGCAAACGTAACGGTTTCCTGGGAAACGACCAGGAGGATTGCAGACTAAAATACGCATTTTTCAATCTCTTTCATGGAATTTGACTATAAAATATTAGAATAATATTTTGCTATTTAGCTATATCGGTTTTTCTGGTTAAACCTTGAGGGATGGCTGATGTGATGTACAAGCGTCACTATTCCCATTCAATTGATTACATAACTCTTTCGCTGCATTATGAGAGGGATAATTTTCCAGACATTTTTTTATCATGATCTTCTTTTCCTCATTTGAGGAAAGTAGTGCTAATCGATACCATGCGCTTCCTAATAGGGATTTAGCTTTAAAGGTAGCTGTGCATTTCTGAAAAAGTGTTTTGGCTTCTTTTGATCTCCCTTGTTTTTCTAGAGAGGAAGCAATGGCATAAGCCAATCTTTCATTTTCCGGATTTTCCTCTATCAAATTATTAAATGTTTCGATTTCAGGTCGCTTATCACTATCGAGTTTCGCTAAAGCAAGAGCCGCTGAAACGCGGATCCATCCTTCGCCGGCGGTTTTCCCACTGCGTCTCCAAGCTTTATTAAAAAAACGTCTTGCTTCTTTATGTTGTTTATTTTTAAGCAACGATTGTCCTTCCTGTTCGACCTTGGTTGCAACAACCTGTGCCAGGGTTTCATTTGTTGAGTCTTTATTAAAATACAAATTCAGTGTTTCAAGTTCTGATCGTTTATCTGAATCTATTTTAGCTATGGCCTGAGCCGAATGGGTTCGGATCCATTCTTCACCTGAATGGGGACCGTTCTGAGAGGTTCGCCAAGCTTGAACATAAATTTTTCTGGCTTGAATGAATTTCTTTTGAGCAGCCAAAGTGTCGGCAATAGGAAGCCAAAATGCCACGTGTTCTGACATAGCTTCCGATACAAGTTTAAAAAGCTTAAAGGCTTTAGAATATTTTTTCATCTTTTGAAAGACTAATCCCTTAATAAACTGTGATTCTAGACTTTCTCCAAACAACGATTCCTCTTTTTTAATTAAAGTGAAAGCATTCTGAAAATTTTGTGCGTCAAGTTCTAATTTGGCTTTTAATAAATTCAAATGAGAGTGGTTTGGAATAAGATCAATAAGCTCTTTAAAATTGAACTCGGCATCTAAACCAAATAAAGGTTGGCGAAATAAATGAGAAGTTAAGCCATTACCAAAAAGATCCATGTAGGTTTCAATATACTTAGTTGTTTTAGATTTATTACCTTTCTTAAGTTGTTGGCGTGCTTTTTCTAATAATAGATGAGGGTGGTTTGGCATAACCTCCAAAAACTTTTCTGGTTGGTAAGTGAAAGAATTCTGTTTTCGTATTTGACTAATTCCATCATGGTTGAAAAGGGAAGATGATATTTTAGGGTTTTTGCAAAATTGAATTAAAGGATCCAATACACGATCCCAATAAAAGTTTTTCTTTTCCATTGAAATATTCTTACGCATTTTTTTCATGGCTTTTGGGTTTGTGGCCATCCATTCAATGGCATCTGCCAACGCCTTATCATCCCCAAATGGAAAAACACATCCTAAATCCTTTTCTTTTACTAATTCGCTTTGAAAGTTTCCGGGATTAGTGAGTATTGGCAAATTGGCCCATAGATAATCAATCCCCCGAATGCGAAAGCAAAAGTGATTTTCTATATGGTTATAAAAGGTGGAAATTCCTGCGTCTGCTTCAGTTAGATAGTATTCATGCTGATCGTAGGGGACCCAATCGGAATAAATAAAAACATTTTTGTTATAGATACCTTTTTGCTTTGCTAGTCGAATAATTTCTTCATAAGCGGGTGGAAGTTTATTCCAAACAGGATGTTTTTTTCCGGTGAAAACCAACTTTGCATTGGGAAGACGCTTTTTCAATCTCGCCATAGCCCGAATAGGAGTTAAACTGTCAAACCAATTGGCCAGTGACCCACCCCATACGATTAAAAAATCCCCTGATTCAATTCCAGGTATTTTATTTCGAAAAAGAGTCTTTCCCTTTTTGGGTTCACGTCGAGGAAGTCCAAAATGGGCTACATCGATCAAATTTCGAAATTGAGGATCTTTGGGGTAATCATGGGGGCGTAATCGACCCAATTGAGTAAGCATACCCAGATAAAAATCTCGGATTTTTTCATTGGGGCATAAAAAGAAGTCTGCTGACGTAAGAAGCCGAGTGACTCTCGATATAGAGTTGGCAAATCGGTCAGATTTTTCTTGAGAATTGAACTCTCCAATTGGCATGCTTTCCAAATTTTCAAAATATTCAGGAACAAGTAAATCCGCGACTAAAGGTTTATTATATTTTTGGGCAACTGGAATGACAGACAGAGAAATGGAATATACTGTTTCTGCCCAACGTATGTGTTTTTCAAAAGTCGATGTTTGCTCATAAAAGATTTGCCTGATAAGGAAAGATTCTTTGTGGGTGTCAACACGGAAAGGAGTGAGTAAACGAACATCAAAGTGCTTGTTTAGAGTTCGTGCGACTTGTAATTGTCGGATTCCTAATCCACCAATCTTACCTGTGACCGGTTCGGTAGCAAAAACTACAACGCGATTACGTCTGGGCATGGGTGACCTCCAATGAATTTATCATTCGTCGTGCTTCTTGATGGTTGGAGTTTTGCTTTAAACAGTTTTCCAGCATGGATTTTTGTTCGTCTAAGGGGGATAAACGAGCTCTTCGGAACCATGCGGCTGCGGAAAAATGCCCTGGTTTTAACTTATCGGTCAATTCGGTAAAAATTTTAAGTGCTTCATTTTTCTTACCGTGGCGCTCAAAAGCAGAACCCAGGGAGTACATTAAATATTGGTTGTCTAAATCTTCTATATAGTAGTTTCGAAGTGATTCGTATTCTGGGATGGTATCTGATCGTAACTGAGCTAACTGAATGCAAGCTTGGTTGCGAAGACCTGAAAAACTTTGGTGAATTGCCTCTTTTCTTATTTTTTCAAGAATTGTGAGACCTTCTAAGGTATCGCCCATATTAATTTGGGTTAATGCCAGATGGTAATAAATTTCCCAGTTCTTTGGGTTTTCTTTTAAGGCCTTTTCAAAATGCTTGGCTGCTTCATTATTAAGTTTGTTGGCAGAAAAGATAAGACCTTGAATAAAATGACTGGTGGCATTATAGCCATGTTGATTTATTTCTTTTTGAACATAGGATTCAGCTTCACTTAAATTCCCAAGTTTTAAATATTGTTTGGCAATCAGAGCATTGATCCCGGGAGTTTTTGTTGAATGTACCGCCATTTCTTTAGCAATCTGAATTGATTCGTTAATGTTGCCCGACTCAGATATCAATTCGGCTAAAAATTTGTTGCCTTCCAAATCATAAGGATTCAGCCGCAGCATTTTTTTGCACTCGGAGATCGCTTTATTGATTCTCCCATTTTGGACGTCTAAGGAGTTGATTCCAGTGGTATGGTTTCCTTGAGTGAGTTGATCTAAAGCTTCCAGCTTATCCTTTTTGGACCAGGTTAATGGATCAATTTCTTGAGGAGTGGCGGATTTTAGTTCGTAAATAGGGTAACGCGCGAGGAGGACCTTTTTTAATTGATATTTTAGCCCGGTAATTTTTCCCAGGAAATTAAGGTCTAAGTCATGAAATACTTGAATGATGACTTTGGGCTTATGTTTTATTAATCCCCCAATAATACTGTCGAAAAAGTTGGTCAAAATAGGATGAGTCCAAGGACCTACACAAGTATGTATAAAGTTGTCCGCTGCAGGGCAATTTACAAAATGATAGATTTGAATAAAGTTTCCCCAGATAAAAATTCTATTGCTTTGCCATTTTTTTACTCTTAACCACCGGTAAATAACTTTTCCTAAATAAGGAATATAAATCAATTGTTCAAATTTACTGTATTGTGCGAGAGATGCGGTGGATTTGGGTTTAAAATAAAAGGAAAATAACCGCTTGAAAGTTAAGCCTAAAAACAAAACCAGTATTGCCAGACTTATCAAGTTGAATGGAAACGACCAGGAGACGATTTCCACAATACCCACTCCCGTAGCAATGGACAGAAAACATATCCATGGTAAATAATGGTATCTTGAATAGCCTTTTTGAAAGAGGGTCATGGCAATTGAAGTTATTATAAAAAAGGTCCAAAACATTGGGTTTGAATTTAAGACAAATAGTAATGAAGGAATTCCAAATATCCACAAAGGAAGCGTTTGATGAATAATCAGTTTTAAATCATGAGGAATCCGTTTTTTCATTGAAGTTTGACCGGCACATCTTAAGGAGGATATCATTCTTGTTTTCATTTGTTGAAGAGATTGAGAATCGAAGTATCCTAACGATGCATCAATACTGAGGGCAATCGCCAAAGGGATGATGGAATAAACGCAATAGCTTATAGCTTCCTCAAATCCGTGAGAAAACAAGATGATAATGGCAAAACTTGGCAGATAAATAGCTGTTGTTATTTTTGTGACAATTGTGAGTCCCAAGCATAATCCGGAATAAAGGAAGAAATTGGGACTAAGTAAATAAAAAATTATCGAAGCCAGAAGGAAAGGCAAATAGCACTGTTCGAAATTAATAGACTCTGATTCTAACGTTGGAACATTGGCAAAAAATGCAAAAAAGCCTCCTGCTACTCCACTAGCCCATACATTTTCTGTTATTAGAAAAGTAGTTAATACAACCAAGACAGAAGTAATCCCATGTTGATAAGCTAAAAACTTTCGGATTCTTTGGATCCCATTTTCTGGTGAATTTCCATACAAGTGATTTATGAGAATCATTCGCCATACAGGATACAAAAATAAAAAAGCATCTTTTTTCCATTTCAATCCCTCTTTTTGAAATCGAGCAATATAGGTAAACGTTGCAAAATCTTCGTCGATAGGGAGATCCAGGAAGGGTTTTCGTGCAAGAATGGCTATTCCAAAAACTAAGATAGAAATTGAGAAAAAAGTTATATCCATAAAAAAAACTTAGGACCCGATGGGAAGTATGGGTTTTGGAGAATAGGGAATTGTTATTTCCCTTAATTGTAAATTCGGTATTGAACGATAATTTCTTTAGATAACAGCAATAAGGGTATTTTTTAAAAAAAGCGCCCTGTCTTTATATAGGTTGGTCCAAAAACGTTGAAAGTTTGTATAATAGAAACCCTGGAGTACTTGTAAATATAGTTTCTAATTAATAATTTAAGGAACCCTTACTTAAAAGAAAAGTAAAATTTTGAAAAGGAGAGGTTTTTCATGCTGGATGAATTTAAGAAGAATTTAAGTGACTTATCTCAGAGGATTGAACGGATTAGGGGGTTTCTTTGAAGTTGATAATAAACAAAAAGAAATTGAGGCACTGGACCAAATAGTATCTGCGTCTGATTTTTGGAATGATAATGAATCTGCACAGAAAATCCTCCAAAAAAGAGCTTCACTACAGCGAAGTGTGAAACTTTGGAAAGATTTAGAAAAAGAAAGTGGGGATTTGGAAGCTTTGTTGATGCTAATTGAAGAGGAAAACGATGAATCTCTTCTTACAGAGTGTGAAACTTCTCTTAAAGGATTAGAGAAAAGTCTATCTGAAGCAGAGTTAAAGGCAATGTTGTCCGGAGAAAATGATTCCAACAATGCCCTTCTAGCCATTAATGCGGGAGCCGGAGGCACTGAATCCCAAGATTGGGCAGATATGTTATTACGTATGTACACTCGCTGGGGAGATCGGCAGGGATATAAATTTGAAATTTTAGATATGCAGTATGGGGAAGAAGCAGGAATTAAAAGTGCATTAATTAATTTTGTTGGGGATTATGCTTATGGTTATTTAAAAGCTGAAAGTGGGGTTCACCGTTTGGTTCGAATTTCTCCATTTGATGCTAATAAGAGACGCCATACATCATTTGCTTCCGTCTTTGTTTATCCGGAAATTGAAGAAGACATTGATATAGAAGTTAAAGAAGACGATTTAAGAATTGATGTTTATCGCGCTTCGGGTCCGGGAGGGCAAGGAGTAAACACCACCGATTCTGCTGTTCGCATTACACATATTCCTACTGGTATTGTGGTGCAGTGTCAAAATGAACGGTCACAGCACAAAAATAAATCTTCTTGTATGAAAGTATTAAAATCGAGGTTGCATGAGATTGAACGGGAAAAGCAAGACGAAGAGCGAAAATCAAAGGAACAAGAAAAGAAAAAGATTGAATGGGGCAGTCAAATTCGATCTTATGTCCTTCATCCATACCGGATGGTTAAGGATTTAAGGACCCAGGTGGAAAGCGGTAATGTGGATGCAGTTTTGGACGGTGATTTACAGAAATTTATTGAAGCTTACCTTTTAAAAGAAAATTAGTTAAATTTTTATCGACATTGTTCTAATAATATGAAATCTATTTTAAATCCTTCATTAGTTAATGATCCCTTAGGTGATCCGGGTCTTTTTGTTGATTTCCTTCATGAAAGACGAGCTTTTTTATTTGATATGGGGGATTTGGCTCCTTTGACCAATGCTCAGCTTTTAAAAGTGAGTCATGTTTTTATAAGTCATACACATATTGATCACTTTATTGGTTTTGATCGGTTTTTGCGCGTTGTATTTGGTCGAGATAAAACAATCCGTTTATATGGACCAAAAAATTTCATAAATAATGTCGAAGGAAAATTAGCGGGGTTTACTTGGAATTTGGTTGAGAGGTATGATGAGTCCATTACACTATTGGTTACAGAGATAAATGAGGATAAAAAAATAACAGCTACTTTTCGTGCGATTGATCGATTTAAAAAAACGAATGAATTTGAGGAATCCTTGGAAGATGGGCTGCTTTTTGAGGAACCTTCATTAAGGGTCCATTGTGCCATTCTTCAACATAGGGTTCCATGTCTCGGTTTTGCTATTAATGAGAATTATCATATAAATATTAATAAGGCAGAATTAGCAGCAAACAGCTGGTCTCCAGGTCCATGGTTAGATGAGTTAAAGCAATTTGTTTTTGAAGAGGTTGAAAATGAACGCTTGATTTCTATTCCAGTAGAGCAAAATGGAAATCAAACTTTTCAAAACATTTCCGTCGGTAACTTAAAAGAAAAACTAATTACTATCACCCGCGGACAAAAAATCGCCTATATTGTGGACACCGTTTATACTGAAGAGAACAATCGAAAGATTGTTGCTTTGATAAAAGGTGCGGATATTTTATTTTGTGAATCTCCGTTTATTGCTGAAGAAACAGAGCGTGCTCGAGACCGGTGCCACCTAACAACAGAGCAAGCCGGTAACCTGGCCCGAATGGCAGGTGTCGGTCAACTCAAAATATTTCATTTTTCATCTCGGCATTCTCACCAAACTGAACGGCTTTATCAAGAAGCTGAAGCAGCCTTTCGAAATCAAGAATAACTTAGTCTAATTTTAGACCTTAATTTTTTAAATGTTGATTTTTGATATTTGCCTTCATATTTTTTGGGCATATGGATTAATTTCGATGTTGAAGGTGATTCCTTCTTTAGGAGAACACTTGGGATTATCTTTTCTTTTTGCATTTGCCTTAAAAAGTATCGAAATATTCTTTCTGATTATTTTGGGTTTTAAATTAAATTCAGTAAATCAATTTTTAATAGTCTGGATTGGTTTAGGGTTTACACTAATAATTTTTTTAAAAAATCGGAAAAATTGGAAATTAAAAAAAAGTTATATTTTTCAACCACAGGATATATGGTATTTAACAATTACAATATTTATTTTGGGAGTATTGGTCTACAATAGTATAAAAAATGTTTTTTTCTTTCCAATCACCGAGCCAGATGGCATATGGTATCACCTTAGAGGAATGGTTTATTTTTATGAATCAGATTTAAATAGTAATTTGATTAACCCACAATATAGAGCTTACCCTCCTTTTTTATCATTACTTTATGTTTGGCTTTTATCTTTTGAAAGCCAACATTTAACCTGGATATTCCCAGTCTTTTATTTACTATTGCTTATTTTATTTTTTTATAGAGTTAGAGAAAGCAGCACAAACATAAAGCTGGCAAGTGTTATGGTACTTGTATTAGGAACTACGCCATACTTTTGGTGGCATAGCGTACAACCCATTTTGAATTTGGTGGCGGGAACTTTTTATGCATTAGGGTTGATTTATTTTTTTGAAATGTTGAATACATCTTTAAGGAATAATTTTTTTCAAATTAATGAAGTCAACTACACAGTTTTAAGTGGAATTTGTTTTGGAATGTCTGCATGGACTAGACCCGAATTTATTTTGTATTCGGCCTTACCTATCGCCATTTTGACTTATTTATTAACGCAATCAAAGAGCGCTTCACAAATAGAAAGATCGGAAACTCTCCTTAAATTTTGTGTTCCAGCCTTAGGAATTCCTTCAATATGGTATTTGTGGATGAATATTTTTATAGAAGAAATTCCATTTTCTTCATTAGGGATGTCTATTTTTTGTTTATTAATGTGGTTCTTGGTGGTTGTTTCATTATTAGATTGGGTCCCCAAATCAAAAAAGATATGGTTGGCAAGTATAATACTATTATGTGTAAGTTTTTTTAGTGCATTATGGTTGCCATCTTCGACTGGATTGTCTCCATTTTCAGCCTTAGGGATGGGGTTTTATAGAACAATCAGTTTCCAAATCTTTTTTATGTTCACGAGTGGATTATTAGTTTTGGTATTTGTCCCAAAGTGGAGTGAATTAAGTTCTTCAGTGAAAATGTTTTGCTGTCTTTTATTAGGGTATATAACTCTCCACTTTATGCTTTATACCCTATTACCAATGAGATCAGAAACCATCGTTCAATACTTTGATAGCCCTTTAATTTCACTTGGAAATGCTGTTAATAGTCCAGATACCCGTGAGCTTTTGGCAATCTATCCCGCTTTTTTATTTTTATTAAGCTTATTGCCTAAAGTGCGGAGGTCTTTCAAATGATTCCATTGAACAAAGTTTCGGCCTATATAGGAGTCGTGATTTTTCTTAATTTAGCAGTACTTTATGTAATGTTTATAGAGCCAAGAAACGAGTATATGAAAATACATTCAAAGTGGAGTGAACGGCAAATTAAAGAAGACTCCGGAACTAAGGATATCCCTAATATTTTTATTAAAGATTATCAGTTGGCTTACAAAATAAAAGATTGGACTCCTGAAAATTCCATTATTTGGATTGAGTCAGAAGAAAAAAAAATAATTAATAAATCAGTAGCAGGACAAGTTCTCTACCCGAGAAAAATAGTTTGGATCAATGAAAAAATTCCTAGTATCAATGAACCAAAAAAGCAAACCCAAAGTAGCCAATATTATTTTATCCATAAAAACTATAAGCGAAAATGTAATCTGAAAAATAAAATTATAAATTTTAAAAATCAGTGGATACTTTGTGAATTGCCTTTTTCACAATAGGGATCTGTAAAGATCTATATATTGATCAATTATAGGCTCCCATCCAAAGTTTTGACGAACGCGTTCACGAAGCTTGGATCCAAAATCCAACCGAGTGTGTTTATCATTCAATTTAATTATTCGATCGCAAATAGCATTGGGGTCAGCCGGAATGGTATATCCAGTTTCCTCGGAAGTGATTAATTCTAGTGCTACACCTACGGGAGTTGAAATGATCGGTAACCCATAGGCTGCGGCTTCTAGAATGGGTTGTCCAAAATTTTCATAGGTCGAGGGGTAAACAAACACATCAGCATTTTTATAATAATTTTTCATTTCTTCTCTAGATTTTTTTCCGGAAAAAACCACTTTGGTTTCAATGCCCAACTTTTGAACCAGGCGAATCAGTTCAATCATATAGCCTTTTTTAGAAGTGCTGGAAGTAGTCTCTTCTCCACCTACAATAGTTAATATAAAGGGTATAGTTAATTTGCTAACAGCTCTTAATATTAATTCAACCCTCCGGACTCTAGCAATTCTTCCCGCAAATAGTATTCGCAAAGGCCCGTCATGATTAAATTGCGTTTCTAGAGAATGGTTGGAAACATCCGTGCCCATAGGTATTATTCGAATTTTATGTTTGCTCACTCCAAATTCTACTGCATCCTCATATTCTGCCTTTGATGAAACAACAATAGCATTGGCTTTTTTAACAGAGCGTCGCAGGGTAAGGACATCGTAAAGTTTATAGGGAATTTGCGGCCACCCTGTAGGTAGGTAACGTTTATATCCTAGTAAAGAGCCATGAGAGTTTAAAATTAGGGGCTTATTTTTTAAATGGGCAAAAAAAAAGCGTAGTCTGTTTGAAAATTTCGATAATTATGACAGTGCATTAATTCGTAACGTCGGAGTTGAAAGAACATGGTTAAGCTGACCGCGTATCGCATAATACGAAATTGAACTGGAACTCGTTTGACTGAAACCGGGCCCATCTTTTCTTTTTTGGGAAGAGATTTATCTACATCCAGATAGGTTGTTACAACAGGTGATGAAATTCCACGAAGCTCTAAGTGTTTCGAGATTTCGTATGCCTGGTTGGACGGTCCGGTAATATTAGGTAAAAAGGTTTCAATTGTTCTTAATATTCTCAAGTGGCTTTATTTTGGTAGGAGTTTTTTGCAGATCCCTTAATTGGGTTTTTTCTTTAGATTCTGACTTTTGATAGTACAGGATTCCTATATGTTGGGTCAAGGATCGAACTTGATTTGTTAAAGAAGAAATACGAATTGAAAAATGAAGGCAAATCACAACAAGAAACAATAAACCAAAGAAAAATAATGTTGATGTTGGTAAGGTGGCCCCAACGATACTTGATATTCCTTGTAGTATCTCATCAGAAATCGATAGTGTTAACATCAGTACTCCTGTAATTAGCCAGGTGAAGGAGTACTCTTCATTTAGATATCGCCTTCGAACTAATTCAAAAACATATGCGACGAGGAATATGCAAATTAAAATTGAAATGATTTGAATTTTTGGAGGCATATTTAAAAGCTTTTAGGTTTCTGTCGAAGTAAAGTTATGAATATTGATAGAAACATTTTAAAAATATAGTACATAGGTTTGGAGCCATTGTGCATAGATTTATGTTTTGGTCCTGAATGCATTTTTACCGGAACCTCTTGTATGCGAAAGCCGCATTTATGCAAAAGGATAATAAAATCTGCGTCAGGATAGTCAGGTGGATACCAATCGCTTGCTACAAATCGAATGGCATCGTTTTTTAAAACTTGATAGCCGGAAGTAGGATCAGTAATTTTTTGCCTTATTATTATTGAGGCTAAAAGGGCAAAGAATTTTATTCCAAGTCTTCGAGGAAGCGAAGGTTTGTAACTTTCATTGGTCAAAAACCTGGACCCAATTACAACATCTATTGGATTATTAATAATCTCTTTTAATAAAAACTTTATACTTTTAGGGTCATGTTGGCCGTCTGCATCCATTTGGACGACCAGATTATAATCATTGTTCATTGCATAACGAAAACCGGTTTGTATAGCGACTCCATAGCCACAATTGAAAGGTAATGAAATCACTTTAGCTCCCAATTTTTTCGCAGTTTTCACCGTAGTATCTTGTGAACCATCATCAACAACGAGAATTGGAAAACCTGGAGCTTCTTTCTGAATTCCTCTAATTACCTTATCTAAATATAGGCCTTCGTTATAGGCCGGTAATAAAATAAGTGGCTTATAGGGGCGTTTTTCAGTTTTATTGGAAGCAGAGTGCTCAATATTTTTTTTAATGGGATGTCCCATTGAATCTTTTTTTTGAATAGAGGGAGTACTCATTGACTTTGAAATCTTTGCCTCCAAACTTAAATAAAGCTTTTGTTTTTATTGAGATAGCCCTGAAAAACCCTGACTATACCAACGGCTGTTTACCTAAAAAACTTGAACATTCAAAGGAGTTTTATTTTTAAGTAGGAGGATAGTAGGAGAGAAAATAATCAAATGATTTTAATTTTCAAAAGTCATTATTTTTTTATTTCAAAATTCTTTAAGTTTACTGAGCGACCCAATCGTTTTGAACAGTTTTTCATTATTTGCTGGATTCCATTAGGGTCTTGTTTGATAAAAGAAATTAAATGCATTTTATCAAATATCCTTACTTGACTAGTTTCCAAAGCCTTAACAGAAGCTATGCGTGGTCTGCCAAATAATAGTCCAATTTCACCAAAATAATCATTGGCTTTTAAAACGTTTAAAACTTCTTTATTTCCATTCTTAGTCAATCTGTATACTTCAAATTGGCCTTTTTCAACGAAAAATGCGAAATCACTGTGGCGTCCCTCATGAATAATTACCTGTCCAGAGGCTATAAATTGTAGTCCTACACACACACTCATAACTGCGAGCCTTTTAAATTAAATAGGAATGTTGGTATACCTTTTTAAGTGCAAGAACTTAACCAGATAAAGGATGAACGAGGAATTATTACCTAATAGACGTAATTTTAGAGGCAAATTTTTGGAAGGTTTATTTATTAGATTCCTATTTCAGGGGTGGATTGTAACTATAATTTAGACCCCTGGATGAAAAAAGATAATTTCTAATAAAAAACCCTTTAGAACGGTTTTTATGGTTATACATTTTTGTTCACCCATAATATTAATTCATTTAATCGTCCAAAGTGTTTTCTATCAGATTTAAATTTCAACCTTGGAAGATCAGTAAACTCATTGTTGGTAACTTCAGTTTCCATCGCCGACGAGCTTTCAAACTTACCCTTTTTCAATAAATCAGAAAAATTTTCGTTTAAATACTGAACATGAGCTTCAGTCAGTTTCTTTTTTAATCGAATAACAGTGTAGTCGCCAACATAACGCAGTGAATGAAAAATTTGGTAATAAAGCTTTATATATTCGACAGCTTCTTGGATTGAGTGAGCCACATAGAAGAGGTTTAAATCAAAATCTGAAATATATTTGCCGCCTTGCAATTCTTTTTCCACATATTCTTTCCAGTGTTGCCAATAAGTACCTTTTTCTGGCTCAACCATAACAATTGGGTGAGGCTTACTTTTACCGGTTTGAAACAAGGTTAAATTTTCAAATCCTTCATCCAAAGTACCAAATCCACCAGGAAAAAGAACCGTGGCATCTGATTCCTTAATTAGCATTAATTTTCGGGTGAAAAAATATTTAAAGGTCATTAATTTGGAGTCACCTTTTATATAGTCATTGGCTAATTGTTCCTGCGGAAGCTTAATATTAATCCCAAAACTATTTCCTTTTCCAGCACCCCGATTTGCAGCTTCCATGATTCCGCCGCCGGCCCCGGAAATTATCATGTATCCTTCGTCTACTAAAGCTTTCGCTAACTCTTGAGCCATTATATAATTGGCTTCGGTGCTCTGGGTTCTCGCGGAACCGAACATAACCACTTTTGAGGTTTTTCGGTAAGGGTAAAATACGCGGAATGCGTGTCTGAACTCTTTTAATGTTGTGTTTGTAAGCTTAAAATCTCCTCGATCCTTGTGTTCACAGCCCATTTTTACTATGGAGGTAAAAATTTGATTGAGAAGATCAGCAACATCGGGATTTTTGCAATATTCTACTAAATCTTGAATCAATTGCTCTGCTTTTGGGTCTCCTACTGTATAATTCGAGTTGGGCATTAAGTAGCTCCTGTTAGCCGTTAATTAATTTTATTGTGGAAGTGTTTATATAATGAGTAATCCTGAACCACCCATTAATGAAAAACTATTAATATATTCTATCATCGGGTTGTTGGCAGTTGGCTTTATCAGTGTATTGTTTATTGCGGTACCTTGGTTGTTGCATGATGGATCTCCCAGTTGGAAACAAATTTTAATTGATGATTCCATTATTATTGCAGTTTTGGTTATGTTTGTTTATGGTTTTTATATGAATACCAAAATGCACTGACTTTAGAAAGTTATGATTGCTTAATAACCCAATTAATTGAATATTCCATTTTAATCATTTCGAGAGGCTTATGGCAAAATCTTCTTCTTTTGACGTTGTATCCAATGTTGATTTAAGTGAAGTAAAAAATGCAGTGAATCAAGCCACCATGGAAATTAGGCAACGATTCGATTTTAAGAATAGTAAAAGTGAAATTTCATTAGAAGAGAAAGATGGTAGTTTGACTTTAATTTCTGATGATGACCATAAAATGAAATCTGTAGTTGATATTTTACAGGGGAAATTAGTTAAGCGAGGTGTTGACTTAAAGTCATTAGATTATGGAAAAGTGGAGCCTGCTGCAAGTGGCACGGTTCGGCAAAGCATTAAAATACAGCAAGGTATACCACAGGAAAAAGGCAAGGAAATCGTAAAATATGTGAAGACGCTAAATTTCAAGGTGCAGGGCCAGGTGATGGAGGATCAAGTCCGAATCACTGGAAAAAATAAAGATGATTTACAAGGAGTGATTGGGGCACTGAAACAAAAGGATTTTGGTATTGCCATGTCCTTTACGAATTACCGTTAATTATTTATAAGCAAAAAGCCGGGATTCTTAATTTTGTATAGGATCAAACTCAACAGTATTAAGGTTAAAAAAGTCCCGCATAATCCTAGAATTATTTCACCAATATAAAACGTAACCGCTAAATTAAAAAACAGGACACCAAAATATACTCCGGGTCCTAAAAGAGCCTGAGCGGGAACCTCGCGTTGTCCCCAATCATTACGAGGGCCTTTAAAGGTTATCCATCGATTTATCCAGGTCCAGCAAAAAAGGATCGTGCTCCCTACTAGAAACCAGCCTCCAAAATTTGTAAGAGGAATGTTGAAGTACTCACCTTTCTCTTGATAAGTATAAATTTTTCCTAAGAACCAACGGTCTCCTAAAAAGGCAACCGGGTCTATGACTACGTCCAATAGCATGAAGAATGTGGCTCCTGTAAATACAACCCTCAGCGAATTTTGAATTTCTTCTTGTGGTTCAAGACGAATATCCCAACCATTTTTTTTTAGGGGAGACCAGATTAATAAAGCCATAGTATAACTGATGAAAGATAGAAATGAGTAAGAGAGGGAATCCATAAATGGAACATTGGATACCCATAGCTCTTGATCTCTGGTACTGTCAATGTAGCTATAAAATCCGTAAGGGAATCCATTGCGGGTTGAAGAATATTCTGAAAGAAAAGCAATTGTATAGGCGAGAAGAGTGAAAAGCAGAGAACGCTTAAGCCCCATTTGCCAAATCGCAATAGTTAAATAACATGCCAGAAAAATAAATACGTAGGGTCTAAGGAAAATGGTGCCAATGAGTAAAGAAAAAAATTCCATTTAGGATGAACTCTTTTCTGCTTTTACCATGTTATTGTCGCGCATCCAATGGACTGCTTCTTCGAGGGCTTTTTCGACGGGTCTTTGGGGTATTCCTAATTCCCTAACTGCTTTGGAAGCATCAAAGTACATGTGGTATTTTGCCATTTTCACACCATCAATAGGAACCGTAGGTGGTTTTTGAGTTAATCGAGAAATTGCTTCGCAAGCCCAACCCGCTGCATAAGCAATAAAATATGGCATCTTCACCGTGGGGGCGGGTAAGCCTGTAATTTTTCCCAATGCATCCAATATTTCTTTTAAGGACATATTCTGATTGCCCAGGATATAGCGTTCTCCCACTTTCCCTTTTAATTCTGCCAATAAGTGACCACGGGCGCAATCATCAACATGGATTAAATTTAAACCAGTATCTAAATATGCCGGCATCTTTCGATTCAAAAAATCCTGAATTAGTTTTCCCGTTGGGGTGGGTTTTATGTCTCGGGGGCCGACAGGGGTGCTAGGGTTAACAATAACTACGGGTAACCCATTCTTACTGAAATCAAGAGCAACTTGCTCTGCTTGAAATTTTGACAGTTTGTAATCGTTGCATAAAATAGAGGGATCCATAGGAGTCTCTTCATTGGAGGGGCTACTATCAGGATTCAACCCAATGCACCCCACTGTGCTGGTGTAAACAACCTTCGAAATATCTAATTCTTGCGCTATATGTAAAATATTACGTGTTCCACCAACATTAATATCAAACATAAATCGTTTGTCGCGGCTCCAAAGGCTGTAAAAAGCCGCACAATGATAAAGAACCTTGCATCCTTTTAAAGCATTTTTTAAGGATTCCGGGTTGCGTAGATCGCCAATAGCGACTTCAATATCCAACCCCTCTATGTTTGATGAGTCGGCATCTTTCCGGACCAATACCTTTACGGGTCGTTCATCCTTTAATAACTCACGGACAATTGCTGATCCCAAAAAACCCGTTGATCCTGTTACAAGAGTTTTCATTTTGAAAAAAAAAGTTGCAGTTGTTGAAATAAAAACAAGGAAACTTTCCTTTAGATAACTTAAAAACTAAAACGAATGTGAAAATTAGAAGGGTTTTACGAGGACTTATTTATAAAAAATTTTTATTTTTGCTTCTTTTCTTAGCGTTTTCAGTTGTTCTTCACGTTGTTTTGCAACGGCTTCTTTAAAAAGAACATTTAGAATGTCCGCTTTAACTTGGTCGAATTCTACCAAACTTTCTGGAATTTTCTCTTTGAGTTTCAATATGTGATATCCATAGGAAGTTTTAACAATATCGCTGATTTCCCCGGTTTTCATAGTTACCATTACTTTTGCCATTTCGGGAAATACATCACCAGGAGTAACAGACCCTAATAAACCGCCATTTTTTCCGGATCGATCATCCTCTGAAAGCTCCTTCGCCAGGGCTTCAAAATCACTACCCTCTTTTAATTGAGTTTTAATCTTCTCAATTTTAGTTTTGGCGTCTTCATCCATCATTGCATGAAAAGATTCTGCCTTTTTTCGAAGGTCAGGGTCTTTAGGGAGTTCTTCAGGTTTCGGTGAAACCGAAACGACAAAAATATGATAGAGCGTAAATTTCTCTGGTTGTTGAAATTGGTCTGAATTCTTATCGTAAAAAGCCTTAGCTTCTTCATCGCTTACATTGACCTTAGGAGCTACCTGTTTGCGTATATACTCCTCTTCTGCTAGCTGTCGCTCTAAACTTTTCCTTAAAAGAGGAATATTCAAACCCTGCGCTTTGAGAGCGATCCGGAACATTTCTTCTGAAGGAAATTGCTTGGTGATTTTTTGAATTTCATCGTCGATACTTTTTGGTTCAATCTGAATGTTCAATTTTTGAGTTTCTTGAAAAACGAGTTCCTGATCGACCATTTTGGATAATGCTTCTTTTGCAAACTTGGCTTCTTCTTGCGAAGTGATTTGATGACCACGTTGGTTTGAAACCATTCGGTAGGTTTGTAATTGATTTTTTAAAACTACAGACCCTAAATCCTTTCCATTAACTGTGGCCACTATTTTAGGAACGGTTTGACCATTTATGGAAAAGGATTCTGCAGGTTCAGCAAGCCCTAAATTCGGTAATGAAACAATAATTCCAATAAAAAAGAAGAGTCTCATTGCAATAATGAACGAAGAAGAAGCCTTTTTATGAAAATTCATCTAGATTTTGTCTCCTTAATCTATTGAGGGGGAGCGGGTAATAGTGAATTATACCACTTTCCCCATTGTATGGAGGAAACATGATATTTAAAGCTTGGATAAGGTTCATACCAGGCTAAATAATCTCCTGAATATCCTTTTATCCCTTTATTAAACGTCCATTGGTTAGGAGAAAACTGGTCTATATCTTCAATGATTACCGGAGAGTCGTCTTTTTTGTATACGATTAAATATCCCTGATTTTTTTCATGATTGTCCTGTCCAAATACAGTGACAGTAGTACCTGCTTTGCCTAAAAGGTGCATGTAATAAAAACCGGTTTGCGAATGTAAGTTGTAAGTGGTCAGGTCTTTCAGATTTTTGTTTTCAGCTACCGAGAAAAGGTCGGTGCAAGGTTCACAAGGTCCCACAAGAAAAGGGTCTCGTTTGAACAATTGCAACTCAGCCTGGTTATTGGCGTGTACCATTGGGATAAGAAACATTATGAAAATTAAGGAAAGCACAAATTGTCTAGTCATTGTGATTTCTCCTATTTAGATTAAATTTTTTTAGAGTTGGTCTTATTTGCTTTTTTCTCATTATATGATGAGTTGAGGGAGGGGAACAATAGGGATTGAAAGGTAGAGCAAAAAAAAACCGGAGCGGGATAACCCCACTCCGGAATAAAGCTAATTAAGAAATAATTATTAGAACTTAACGGTGAACATAACCCATGCCCAATCAGCATCTTGATTGTTTGGGTCGGCTGATCCACCACCAATATCAAAGCCGCTAACTGCATAGAATAACTCATTTGCAAAATAACGAGAATAACCGGCACTGATTGTAGTGTTGGCACTGTATTTATAAACTGCAATTAAATCCAACTCATGGCCTAATGTTTGACCGGTAGATCCACCAAATGGCCCAGCAGCAGCACCTATGGCAGCAGCTAATCCTGCATTTGAACCACTACCTAAATCTTCGGCAGTTTGGAATAAATGCCAATGCGCTTTTAAGGTCAAATTAGCCATAGGCTTAATGGATCCCTTAACTGCCCAGTCAATCAAACCTAAGAAAGCAGTGTTAGCACCGGCAGGATTCAAATAAGTATCGATTAATCCATAGAACTTATGGCCGGTATCAAATAGAGTATTAAAAGTTTTATTTGCACCTGCCGCACGGTCAGCTGCATCGGAACCTGAGAGGTAATCCCACCATAAGGTAATATTTGGGGACCACATCACATTAGTAAAGGTTTTGCCTACACGAATACCAATTAAATAGGCGCTTCGACCTGAACTTCCACCTGGGGCAAATAGGGAGCTGTTACCAAATTGGTAGTAAAATTCACCACGGTAGTCAATGCCTGCAATTTGACCTGCTTGGCGTACACCTATGGTCCAAATGTCATTATCTGCAACTGGTGGTCCACCTGCGGTAGTTTGAGTAACATTACCGGCAGCTCCATTGTCAATATCTGAATAAACGAAGTATAAGGAAGTAGATGAATTGCCTCCAGGAACAAGCCCTTGAAAATTAGCGAAAACAATCCAATTGGTGAAATCATTATTGTCATTTAACGATGTTCCATTAAATGCACCAGGACCTTGACGTGCATTATCGACAGATTTGGAATAAATGGCATGAATAGTATGATTGCCATGTTTATGGGACAACATAACTAAGTCATGTGATTGACCACCCTGGGTCCAAATGGTATTACCGAATAATCGATGTCCATCAAGAACCACTTCTTTTCGACCAACTAATAAATCAACTGGCATTCCAAAGAAGTCCTTTAACAGCATGTAAACCTGGTGGAATCCTACATCGTTTGTAATTGAATTAGCTGATGTTGGGTTGTGGTCCGTTGGATTTGCAGGGGTTGCTAAACCAGAACCAAAACGGCTGTTAGATTGAAGTTGAAAAAACGCGTGAGTCTTTGAATCAATTTCAACTTTGGCGTTCAACCGAGCCCGCATATTGATAAAAGTAGATGCGTTAGAAGTAGTGTTAAATCCTCTTTGCTCCCAAAGTTCCCAACGGGGGCGAACTAAGCCGCCGAATGTTACGTTTGCCGCTTGCGCTACAACAGTTCCTACCATTAGGAAGGAAACCACGGCCGCGACCACGGTAAAAAATCTCCTCTTCATGCTTACCTCCTCCAATAATTCTAGATTAAACTAACAAATTGCCAATTATTATATACCTAAAACTAATAAAATCAATAGCTTATTGCAGAATTTTTAAGAAAATAGGGCAGGATTGCGTTTGGCCCTCCTCCAAACTCCCTATTGGCTCAAGGGATTTACCACAAATAGGTAAATATAGTCGTTAATTTTTTTCCTTTAAAAATACCACCGGCGTCACTAACCGACGCTAAATGAAGCTTTTTAGAGTTTTTAGAATTCTGTAATAAAAAAGCTGCCAAGTAACCTTTTTGCTTTTTAGTTTCGTGAATTCTTTCTAAACCATCAGGATTAACGCTTAACACCACCAGACTGCAGTTATTAATGACCACCAAGTTGGATAATAAGGAGCCTCCAAATCGGTGATTTTTAGGGAGCAAAAGGAACTTTTGATCCTGGTGGCGGGCTAATAGAATCCTTCCTTTAAAGCCAACGGGCTGGGGCTCGTCTGGGTGATTGAAAGTGCCATCCACTTGATCCTTGATTGCAACATCTATCATCCGCGGGTCGTGCCCAAAATACTCGTCCGACTTTACAAGAAGCCTACCGCGGGAAGAATATACCCGCAACTTGTAATCCTTGTCAAGCATTATTATTTCAGGTCCGGGTTTCGGGTCTAAGTTACTCAAATTTAAACCGTAAACGTTAAAATCGACTCCTCGAATTTTAGGTAAAGAAAGTTCCCTTTCCAGAGTGAATTTTTTGCTCCTATTTTTTACAAAAAACAGGCCTTTTTTGAAGGGACCGTCCATACTAGGCTTTTGAGCAATGAGTTTTGGGGGGGTATCTAAAGTACGTAAGACTCGGAAATACAGATTAACTTCTTCCCATATCATAGAAAGTTTGCTTTGGCCGGGTAAAATTTCCAAAACAAATGAGCTTAATCTTTCGCTAATATCATTCGTGACAAAAATTTCGGCTCTTCCATTTTTATTGATATCAGCAACATCTACGGATAAAAAATTATTGATTGTAGACTGAAAAACTTTTTGGCCAATTTTCCGAAATCGATTTTTTTCAAAAGCGTAGATCATTACTCTATGGTCATCAATGAATACAAATTCTTTTTTACCATCTCCGTTCAGGTCACCTGAGTCCATATCAACTAATTCGAAATCAAACTCTTGTTTCGCCAAAAATTTAAAAAATTTATCTTTGGCCTTGAGATCTGTTTGAACACTTTGATCTCTTTTTGGAGTCGGTTCGAAATCTTTTGGAATGTCTGTTAATACTTTTGATTGTTTGGCAATAGTGCCATCTTCTGTAGAAATTAATTTGTAGGTTAGAGAGGCTTTGTTTTTGATCTTTTCTAAATTTGAAAAAAGAATGTAGTCAGGGTTAGTTTCTCTTTTTAATTGAGCTAATACACCGGGTTGTTCGAGATTCTGCAAGCCAATTCCATTTTCCAACATCCAAAGTTCTAAGTCAAAAGGTAGCGCTTGGAGCCTAGAACTCTGGTCCAACAAGGATTCAATTTCTATCACCAGCCCTTTAGTATTAACATTTTCATCCATCTGGCTCTGTATGGGTGCAACAAGAATTTTAATTTTTTTAAATTGACTACGAACAACATCGCCCTTTAAAGGGGATTGTTTGGAAGATAGAACTTTGGCAAGGGAGTAATCTCTACGAATTTCCAGGATTTCAACTTGACCAATATCAATTTCTTTTTTGCCAATTACTTTCTTTGTGACCGGGTGAGTGAGGGGTTTGCCATAGCGGATCACTTTTAGTTGGTCTTTAGGGTTTATGTTTTGGCCTTGATGAAGATCAATAGTCAATATGTCGCCATCAACCGAAAGGACATATCCTTCTAAGTAAGGAAATAAGGATTCAATTTGTTTTACCATCCGCGACAGATCAACCTTCGTGGTATTGGACCCTTGTGCAAAAGCTAAAGATTTTACAAAAATAATTGCAAATATTATAAAGCACGAGGTAATAAAAAGTGGTTTGGTTTTCATACTGGAATGAATAGGTATTATTATGTATTCAATAATTGGACTGTGACTTTTTCCCCGTTTTGAATTTCTTCTTTTTCCAAAGGAAAAACTAACAACCCATTCGCATAAACGGTAGATTTTAACACGCCGGAACCTTGCTCTTGAGCAGGGGTCACAATGTATTCTCCATTATCCCATGAAACTATAGAAGTAAGAAAATGGAGTCTGCCAGGCTTTTTACGAATGGTGCGGGTGAGTTGAGCCTGCACAGTTCGGGGTTCTAAGGCTGCTGCGCGCATCATTTTTTTAAGTGAAGGGCGAACAAATTGTTCAAAAGAAACAAAAGAAGAAACCGGATTTCCAGGAAGACCAAAGATGGGGGTTTCTCCAATTTTCCCAAATGCAAGAGGTTTTCCTGGTTTCATTGCAACTTTCCAAAATGCCATTTCATTTCCCATTTTTTGTAAGCTGGCTTTGACTAAATCATAATCCCCTACAGAAACTCCACCTGAAGAAACAATGACATCGCATTGCAAAGCCCATTCAAATTTTTGCATTAGGTCTGCTTCATCGTCAGATGCAATTCCCAGATAACTAGGTATACCCCCAGCTGATTTTACTTGAGCGGAAAGCATGTGGCCATTACTGTTATAAATGCAAGATCCTTGGGGTTGTTCGTCCAGTTCTGCAAGTTCATCTCCAGTGGACAAAATTGCAACGGTGGGTCTATGCCCAACAAAAACATGAGAGCGACCACATACGGCCATCATTCCAATATGAGCAGGCGTTATCGTTACCCCCATTTTAATCACAGTCTCGCCTTCCTTAACATCCTCTCCAGCCAAACGAATATTTTCACCTTCTTCGGCTTTATCTTTTGCCAGGATAAATTTGCCATTTTTCTCGGTATCTTCTTGCATGAGGACGGCATCGGCCCCAAGAGGTATGGGGGCACCAGTCATGATACGAATGGTTTGCATTGATGCTAAATTTTTTTGAGCAATTTCTCCTGCAGCAACATTTTCCACCACCTCCAGTTTTACTGGATTTTCCGGTGTTGCAGATAAAATATCTTTTGCAATGACTGCGTAACCGTCCATGGCTGAATTGTCCATAGGAGGATTGGATCTGCGAGCTTTAATATCCTCTGCTAAAACACGGTTCAGGGCTTGGCTCAAAGGGACTTTTTCAACTCCTTTAGGTTCAATTTTGGACAAAATAATTTGTAACGCCTCATCAACCGTAATCAATCCCATTCTAATTAAACCTCCTGTTGTCGTTTGGCTTGGGCAATTTTATATTCTTCCGGGGTGTTCACATTGGTGAAGTTTTCGCGAAGTTCTTCAGGTACAGTCACTCGTTTAAATGCCAAATCGGAAATGATACGAGAAAGTGATAATTCCCTTCGAGACATGGCTTCAAATAGAGGCAAAATAAATTTGGGTTCGTAGATTGCGCACATGGGTTCCACTCCCAAACGCCCTTTTTTTAAAAAACAAGTTCCATAGCGGAATGGATCTCGCTGCTCAATAATATATTGGATGTTATTTTCGTTTAAAAACGGCATATCGCAGGCTGCGATTAGCCAAGCCTTATTTGGAAATTTCCCCATTAAAGTGGCCAACCCACCCACGGGTCCCAAACCATAATGTTCATCATTAACTCGTTCGCATTGAATGGATAAGGGTTCTAAATCCTGCTCTGGCCTGGCGGAAATGAATACCGTTTCACAATATTTATTTAAAAGATGAATCATACGTTCAGATTCGTTTTGACCGTTGTATGAAAGTGAAAATTTAGGTCGACCCATTCGCCGACTCTGTCCACCCACAAACACTCCACCATATAACGGGCAGGTTTTGTTATAGAAATATTGTTTTACGAAGTCATATATTTTTGTGACTTCATCTCGATGAAAATGAGGAATTCCTGCTTCAATTAATTTTTTGTTATCCACTACGCCTTGGTGAATGATAGCTTGAATCCCCTTTGGATCTTCAGGAATCGGCAACTTCCCATTTTCATCTAGAAATACCATTTTATCGAATGGAGATTGTTTGTAGCCCTCAATGAGAATGCAGTCGCACTGTTCCAGTGCATGGGTGATCGTTCTTTTCTTAAAAGGATTTTCAGCAACAACCGCAAAATGAGCGGGGTCGTTAATGGTTACTACACCTGCTCCAGCCTGAGAGCCTCTATAAGTATCCTTTCCTTCTTTGTCTATTTGGAAGCGATGAGCATCATGTTTGTAATAGCCTACACGAATTTGATCCGCTTTGAATAATCTTATTAAATGTTCCAAAATTGTTGTTTTACCCACTCCTGAATAGCCAGCGAAGCATAAAAAAGGAGTTTTGAAGCGTTCCCAATATCGATCCATTAGTAATTGTGTGTTTAAAGGAATATTAGTTCTCTAAGAATGACTCTTTTCCAAAGAAAACAAGTTAACTTATTAAATTTTCAAGAATTATTTGTATTATTTCTAATAAGCCCAAGGGTGTCAATAAATTTTCTAATAACCCATCTTGCTATTAATGCAACGTTGTAAAAATCATTGCAATACCCTTATGCAATACTCTTTAAGTTAATCCAATTTTTTTTTAATTAAGGTGGAAGTTAAACACTAGTAAAAATAGGGTGTTCTCTAGCTTTTCTCTATTTAATGAAATAGGTATGAAAATTGAAATAGAAACTTTTTATATTTTTTTGGGGAGAATTTTGAATGAAATTTAGAAGTTTGATAATTGGGATTATGGGGTTTTCATTGGTTTGGGCAAACTCTCTCTATGCGGAGCCTGTTTCTTTGACTACTGCTCCGAATGTGCCTTCCCCTTTGAACCGTTCGGAAGCTAAAACTGTTATTGTAAAGTTTGAAGCTAAAGAATTTCAGGGTGAAATTGAAGAAGGAGTTAAATACCAATTTTGGAGCTATAACGGAACGGTCCCTGGACCGATGGCCCGAGTGCGGGTAGGTGACACGGTTGAGTTTCACTTATCTAATCCAGCAAGTAATACTCAGCCGCATAATATAGATATCCATGCTGTAAATGGACCCGGGGGAGGAGCGGCAGTAAGTACCGTTTCACCTGGTCAATCCAAAGTGTTCACTTTTAAAGCTCTTGCTCCAGGGTTGTATATATATCATTGTGCTGCGGGTTCTATTGTGGATCACATATCTAATGGAATGTATGGACTTATTCTGGTGGAACCCAAAAAAGGTCTTCCGAAAGTTGACCGTGAATTTTATGTAATGCAAAGCGAATTTTTTACGACAGAACCTAAGGATGGGGTTGTAGATTTTGATATTACCCGAGGATTAAACGAAAACCCAAGTTACGTGGTGTTTAATGGTAAGAAAGATGCGCTAATGGGAAAAAACGTTTTGAAGGCAAAAGTGGGAGAAACCATTCGAATGTATTTTGGCAATATTGGCCCAAACGGCGTTTCCTCGTTTCATATTATTGGTGAAATATTTGACAAGGTTTATGTCGAGGGTGGAATTGGAGGAACCGTCAATACAGGAATTCAAACCACATTAGTTCCTTCAGCGGGTTCAACCATTGTTGAGTTTAAAGTGGATGTTCCCGGAGCCTATACTTTGGTGGATCATAGCATTTTTCGTGTTGCTAAGGGAGCAATTGGGCAATTAGTGGTTGAAGGGAAGGAAGATCCTAAGATTTATAAATCTGTAAAATAACTTTTTAATGTCAAGGTAACTTAATTAAAAAATTAGATATGGTTGCACGGGAAGCCCCTCCTTGTGCATACCAATGGAAGAGGCTTGGAATTTTCCAAGTCTCTTCTCTTTTTTATGGTTTAATTTAATTTTTGTTTGTTAAGAGGCTTTTAAAGGTATCTTAAGTTCCTTCATCTTTCGCCAAAGTGTGATTCGGTGAACATCCAAAATTTTAGCGGCTTGAGATTGGTTTTGACTGCATTGTTCCAAAGCATCCAGAATTAATTGTTTGTTTAACCATTTCCGTTTTTTCTTTCTCTTTGGAATATTTCCCTGCCAAGCTTGAAGAGGCAATGGTAAGTCTTCAATATCAATTAACGAATTCATACACTTTACGCTGGCATGTTCTATTACGTTTTCCAATTCACGGACATTGCCTGGCCAGTTATAATCCATCAGTTTGCGTAGAGCCGGCTCGCTTAAACTTTTTATTGTTTTGGAATTATTTTGGTTCCATATTTTAACAAAATGATCTGCTAAAAGGGGAATGTCCAGCTTCCTTTCCCTTAAGGGAGAAAGATAAATAGGGATTACGTTGAGACGGTAAAATAGATCTTCTCGAAACAATCCTTTTTTGATTTCCTGAGAAATATTTTTGTTTGTAGCGGTAACAATTCGAATATCTACTTTTCGAGTTTTATTTTCACCCACTCTTTCTATCTCTTTTTCCTGAAGGACTCGAAGTAACTTAACCTGAATATTTAAACTCAAATCTCCAACTTCATCCAGGAATATAGTGCCTCCATTAGCTTCTTCAAATCTTCCTATTCGGTCTCGAACCGCTCCAGTAAAGGCACCCCGAACATGGCCAAATAATTCACTTTCCAGCAAATTATCTGAAAAAGAAGAGCAATTTACTTTTACAAAGCTTTGTTTAGCCCTTGGACTTTCCTTATGGATCGCATGAGCTACCAATTCTTTCCCGGTACCGCTTTCTCCCTGAATAAATACTGTAGAGTCATAAAGAGCTACATTTTGAATAGTTTGAAATAGTTCCCTCATGGGTGAACTTTTTCCAATGATTTTCCTAAAAGAACGATTTTCTTGAACTTTTTTTCTTAGGTCCATTAATTCCGTAATGTCCGTTATTGAAACCAGGACTTTAGTTTGACCATCTTTATTTCTACTTAAAAGTCCTCCTCGAAAAATCCCTATTTTTGTTTTCCCTTCTTTGGTAAGGAAAGGAGATTGAAATTGAATCTCTTCATTTAGACCCTGTTTGACCGTGAGGCAGAGCTCACAGTTGTTTAGGCATATGGATTTATCAAAAATAGACACACATTTTTTTCCAAGTACACTTTCTCTTGATAATCCTGTAGTTTTTTCTGCAGCTTTATTGAAATAAATAATTTCCATATCCTGGTTATAAACAAATACAGCTTCATTTAAAATATTAAGAGCCTGATCTAAATGGTTTAGTGGCTGGTTCATAGCAAAATTTCTTAAGAAAAGTTTGTGACTGATTTTAGGAGGGCATAATATATTGTTGCAATAAAAAATGCAACAAATTGGGCGTCTTTTAAAAACGCAGCTCAATTTAAACGAAATTTACTTTAATTCTGGCTCTTACTACTCCTTTAATTCATAGGGAGAGTGACCACTATTCCGCCCATTACATCGAAAAGTTTATAATTTTTTTTTGGACTGTTGGGATGGGAATTGTGACAAGATACGCATGAATCTGTTACCGCCAAATCAGGATAAACAGCCTGAAAAAACTGATTCCTTCCAACACGAATTTTCCCAATAAAGGGTCTGACGGAATGGAAACTAATCGTTTCCAGCCCTGTTCGTTCAAATTCGTTGGCAGGTCCATTTCTCGAATTAATGGGCCAAAGGCTGATTAATTGGAAATCTAACCCCAGTTTCTTATTTCGAATGAACTCACTTGTTGTCATTAGGAATTGAGCGGGTAGCATTAAAGAGTTATCTTTTTTCCAATGCTCTCTTGCCTGAAGCATGGCTTCCTTTTTAAACCGGTCTACTATGTATTTTGAATAAACTGTGCGGTCGGATTCCAAAATCGAATGAACATAATCCGCTACCACTTCTGGCGGAATGGTAATCTTTGAGTGGTCCTTTTTTTGATAACGCCTTCCAAGAGGAAAATCGATAACGATCCCTCCCATGACATCACCCAATTTAAAATCTGTTTTAGGACTTTTCGGATGTGAATTGTGGCATGCAATACAGGATTCGGTGACCGCAATGTCAGGATAAATGGCTTGGAAATACCAAAGGCCTTCTGTCTGTGTGATCCAGGTAAAAGGCTCTTGGGGATTTTCTGCAACGATTTCTAAACCTCTTTTTTCATTTTCGGAGATAGCTCGATTATTTTCATTAATAGGCCAAAGGCTCATCAATCGATACCTCATGCCTATGCCACGATTGTTGGATATTTCCGAGGATTTACGGAGAAATTGAGCGGGAAGTAACAAAGAATTATCTTTTTGCCAATTTTCCGACGCGACAATTTGTTTATTGTTTTGAAGTCTATCCACAATGAGTTTGGAGTAGGTATTTCTCCCAGCTTCAATCACACCATGGATGTAATCTGCAGCAAGGTGTGCAGGAATTCCTCCCTGTTTGTTAAAGTGATTGGCAAAAGTGTGCGCGGTCAGCAGAAAGTTTAAATTTAAAAGTATAAAAGAAAAAATTTGAATTTTTGTACGGAAAGTTAACATAGCTATTTCAACCTCCCATGAGTGTGTGGATTGATTCAACCTCAATGGGAAAAAGAAAAAGCCATGATTTTCTATTGAGGTTAGCCTCAACAAAATAGCTAAAAAGCTTTTGCAAAAAAAATAATGACCCTTGTTTAAATATAGGTCTTTAAATTAAATCTATCAATGAATGGAGAAAGGAACCCTTAAAAGGATTTGAATTTAAAAGATCTAAAGAATAGAAATAGTTAGTGATTGAACAGATTAATTATATTGGCCGAATACAATTAAAATTGGTACCGCACCCCAAAATTTAGTTCGTGTGCCTCAAGTGAAACATCCACGAATTGCCCTCCAGCCGTAAATGGAGGAGCAGCAGTTGGAGTAATTGAGAAGTCTCCATTTGCCGTGTTAAAGTATCGATATCCCAATGAAAAGATCAAACTTGGATTACTATCAAAACTTGAAGATAGTCCTCCCATAAATTGAAAGGAAAAGACATCTTCTTTATCATCAATAGTTTTGTTCCAAGAGGGAGTAGAATCGAAAAATTTTAAATCCACCCTTGTAATTCCTGCGCCACCACCCAGATATAAAGAAAGATTATTATTTACCTGATGATCGTAAAAAAGATTTCCCATTATGGAAAATGTTTGTAATTCCCCATTAGCTGCAAAATTTCCACCTAAAGGGACGGGTTGGTTGGATCTTATAACTTTATTTAGTTTGTAGTGAAATTCTCCTTCGGCGCGGAAGGCCCCCATTTTAAAGCCTAATGATGCGGCAGCATTTACATTGGATTCGAACTCTAAATTGTGAGTTACTCCGGCACCTGAATCTAAAAGATCAGCATCAGAAAACTTATTTAATCCTCCACTTAAAGAAACATATGGCCCATCTGCAAATGACATTGCAGGGTAAAGTCCAAAAAGGGCAACTAGAAGCACAAAGGCTGCCTTTTTCATAAATTCTCCTAAGGTAAAATTTGAGTTATAAAAAAAGTGTAATTATATATACATAAATTGTCAATGTAATCTATATCGGGATAGAGATATTATTCGAAAGGAGGGTGAAATCATGAGGTTTGAAATTTAGTTTTTAAGTCTTGATCAAACTTTTCAGGAACAGGTGTTGGATTAAAATTTGAATCTCCCACCCAACAAAATTTCGCTACTTCCAAACTCCGTGTCTACCCTTAAACCTGCAAAGCTGAATGAAGGATCTGTTGTAGAAATATGGCGGTAATCCATAAATAAATCAACACTGGAGCTGATAGATTTTGATACCCCCAAAAAGAATTGATAGGCAAACACAATATCGCTATCGCTGTTTAGGGTTCCATCCGGGGCTAGAGCTACTCTGGCAAAACCTATTCCAAAACCCACATAAGGTGTAAATTCTTGTCTTATATGAATGTCGTAAAAACCGTTTACCATAAATGCCAAAGCGCTTATGTCGCTTCCTAGAGGTAAGCCTGGGACAGGGTCCACTGCATTATCACGAAATGAAATTTCTCCCTCCACTCTAAAATCATTTAAGAAAGTTCCCACTGCACCCCCCAGCACGTATCCGACATCGGGATCTAGTTCTGCACCAATGCTACCAGGAACTGCTCCACCGGAAAGAATGGCATCTGAGTTCGCCCTAAAATTGGGACCTACATGGGCCGAAAAGTACATACCTTGTGCGAAGGCACTCTTGGATAAAAATAAGATTAATAAAACAAAGAAGAGCTTAGGCATTTTTTTCATAAATCCCCCGATGGATGAAGGTGAAATTGTAAGGAGACCTTTATTAGAAAATATTTTATCCCATCTTGTCAATATAGAAATACCCCTAAATGGTTATGCAAGGGGAAAAGAATTCTCAACAACAAAAATTTTTCAAAAGGTATTAAAAGAGGGGAGTTGATTTTCAGTTTGGAAAGAAAAATATTACTCAAATAAGAGACGAAATCCACCATTGATTTGATGGCTTTCAAATTCTGCTTCTATTGGACCGGTGGCAATCATAAATTCCGGTTCTGAAGTGCCAAAATAGCGATAACTTAAGGTAAGCGAAAAACCATTCCAAACAGGTATTATGAAACCTCCCCCAATATGGTAAGCCAATACGGTATCATCTTGGTTTATAAGAGTTCCAAACACCATAGCATCCAGGTTCACCCTGGAGAAACCAACGCCTAATCCGACATAAGGTTTTACGGGCCATTCCACATCGAAGTCTGTCCATAAATTGAATAAAACATTGGAAGCACTCATTAAGGACCTTCCGCCGATGCCTGGGTCAAATAAATTTTTTTGAAATCCAATTTCTGTTTCCAGGCGAAGGTTGTTTTCAAATTTATACCCAACTGCAACCCCAAAGTTGTAACCTGGATTGAAGCTTTGTTGAATAACTGCCATGGTAGAGTTGTTAGTGATATCAGTTGACGGACGAACTGATAGACCAACTGAACCTGCTATATAAACTCCACTCTCTGCAAAAATAAGAGTTGGTGTGGATAAAATAATAAAAAGAATGAGAATAGGTAGGAAACGTTTCATATGGAGTAATATTCAACGATTAGAATTTTAGAATCATAATTAAGTCGTTGGCAATTGTCAATGATTGCAAAGGTATTTAAAAACAATGTCGAAAATTAAATTTGTTCTACCAGTTTTAAAATGTACTGTTTTTCAGAGGAAGAAATAGAATAAGTTCCAAATCGACTTTTTTCATATATTTGTCCGATTTCTTTAACTATCTGAAGTTTTTCCAAAGGTAGTTGGTTTAAGTGAAATAAATACTCATGGTGTGTCCAATTCTGTTTTTTAGGAAACCCTTGTTTATCTAATTTGTGTAACATTTTCTTATAGGCTCTCACTGAAAACGGTGTTGAAGAGTTAACCCCATAGAATTTCCAAAATGAACTTTTTGAGAGAATCCATAAAAGAACAACCGAGATAATAAAAATAATTATTAAAAAACTATTGTTACTTAAGATCTTTTGTATCCCATCCTTTTTAAATTGATCAAATGACTGAAAATCTTTCATAATTTGATTTGTCTTCTCATCAAAAAACTCAACAATTTTTAATTGATCGTTAAAAGAATATTTTAAAACGTATTTTTGCCAAAAGAACTTGATCCTATCAAAGTTATGTTCGAAAGAACTAATTTCTTCATCAAAAGTACTACCTGCAGAAGGGGTAGGATCAAATACTGTCCATCCTTTTCCTGATATATAGGCTTCCACCCAAGAGTGCGCGTGCGCTTGTCTCACCACCATGTAATTTCCCAACTCATTTCTTTCTACTCCAAGAAAACCATTTACAATTCTTGCGGGAATTCCATTTAGTCTTAAAAGAATTACCATTGCCGAGGCAAAGTATTCACAGTGGCCTTCCTTGTTTACAAAAAGAAATTCATCCAATGGAGAAAGTTTCGTATGTCTTTCCATATTTAAGGTGTAGCCAAACTGGCTTTTGAAAAATTTAAGAATTTTTTCACCCTTGGTATATTCAGAATCTTGGAGTTTTACTAAATCTTTGGCCAAAGTTTTAATTTGCGGGCTTAAATTGGGCAATTGTAAATATCGATTTGGAAATAGATGAGCCGAGGGCTTAGGTGTTGTTCTAATAAAACTTTGATTGGTAGAGTTCAATTGGGACTTTAGAGTCCATTTTTGGGGTCCTGCAATAGGTTCGGGAATTTTTAAATTATAAGATTGGTCTCTGCTAAGCCAACGGATGGGTCCATTAATGTAGCTGGGGATCCCCAAAGTAAAAATAATAGGAGCATTTAGAGATTCAATAAATACTTCTTGCTCCACTATGGTTTTGGGATCTTGCGGTTTGAATAAAACAATACCTTTATTGTTCAGGTTGATTAAAGGATTTATTGCTGGAACGGTGGACAACCAGGATTTCCCATCGTAATGATCCAGTGCCACGCCCCTCCAATAAACCTTAAATGGTGGGTAATAAGGTTTGCCTTTACGTTTAAACATTACTCTCATGACAACTTCATTATTTTGTTTAATGCGGCCGACATCTCCTAATTGAACATTACTGGAAAATCCACTTAGGGGACCTTTGGAATCAGAAAAATTAATGAACCCTGTACCTAATCGAGGAAATGCTGTGAATATAATCCCCGTGAGAACTAAGCTCAATACAACCACACCGGTGGAGATTCCAATAAGTGAAAACCCGATGGTTTCATTTTCACCAACGGTTCTGAAAACTTTTGGAGGACTGGTACTTCCTACTCTCTCTGCGAGCACGTTATAAAAAATGAAACACCAGCAAAGAGAAAAATAAAACATCAAGAAAAGTGCACCAAAGAAAATATCCTGAACAAAAACGGCTCCAACTAATAAGCAAATAACTGAAACTAGATAGCCATAAAGGTAATCATTAAATTCTGTTTTAAATATAAATCTTGTAATTAACAGAAAAAGTGAAATTCCGATCAAAAAACCTATAATAGGGGGCTGAAACAGATAGTAGATTAAAGGAAGAATGACCAACCATAGCTTCCAGGAAGTAAGTCCATTAGGAGGATTCACGGGTATTTTTTTCAAAAGTTCTAAAACACAACATATTGCCAGAATTCCCAATAGCGCAATTCCAGGGAAATAGGATAGAATTTCTGCCATGATGAGACAGGAAATACCCAGACTCGCTAAAACATAATTAAGTGAGATAAAACTGGTCCTGAGGTTCATATTCCTATGGGAAGCGAATTGACAATCTAGAAAACCTTTTTATACAATGGCTCCAAATAAATAATTCCACTGGTCATGACTTATTTGATCCGCGTCATCAAAGAGAACTGTATCAATAGTTTAAATTAAATATGGAGAAGACACATGCGAAAACTTATCATTTTGGGATTTTCATTCTTTTTTGCGGCGTGGTTCAGTGCTTCATTAGTATTCGCCAATGAAATCGCGGTGATTGAAACCAAATTTGGAAACATTCAAATTGAGTTTTTCGAAGATAAAGCACCGGGACATGTTAAAAACTTTAAAGATTTGGCGAAAAAAGGAGTTTATGATGGAACGACCTTCCACCGAGTGATTCCTGGATTTATGGTTCAGGGGGGTGATCCCAATTCTAAAAGTGAAGACCGTTCCAAGCATGGAATGGGAGGACCCGGTTACAATATCAAAGCTGAATTTAATGATATTCATCACGATAGAGGGATTTTATCCATGGCGAGAGCGGGGCACCCCGATAGCGCTGGAAGCCAATTCTTTATTGTGGTAAAAGATGCACACTTCTTAGATAAGAAGTATACAGTTTTTGGGCGTGTGACCCAGGGAATGGAAGTGGCTGATAAAATTGTAAGTCAAAAGCGTGACCGTAATGACAATCCGCTGGAGCGAATTGAAATGAAGGTTACCATTAAAAATGTAAAATAATTCCTCATTTAGGAGAGTAAAATGCCAAATGAAAATGCGGTTATTGAAACCGTTCATGGAAATATAGAATTAGAGTTTTTTGAAGATAAAGCTCCCGGCCATGTTAAAAACTTTAAAGATTTAGCTAAAGATGGTTTTTATAATGGAACAACTTTTCATCGCGTCATTCCCGGATTTATGATTCAAGGAGGCGATCCTAATTCCAAAAGCGAAGACAAATCACAACACGGGATGGGTGGACCTGGTTATACGATTGATGCAGAGTTTAACGACGTTAAACATGATAGAGGCGTTTTATCTATGGCACGGTCACAGGATCCGAATAGTGCGGGTTCCCAATTTTTCATTTGCGTTAAAGACGCTCACTTTTTAGATGGCCAATACACAGCTTTTGGAAAAGTGGTTAATGGAATGGATGTTGCGGACAAGATTGTAAACGAAGCCCGAGATGGAAATGATAATCCTAATCAAAGAATGGAAATGGTTTCCGTCACTATAAAAGAAGTTTAACTATAGGCCGCGGCAAATTTTGAGTAGAAAAATTTTGAATTATTAAGGGAAAAGTTTGAAATGGAAAGTGAATTGACCATCAGCGTGTATAAATTTTTAGGTACAGATTATCCTCAAGGCAGGAGTTCGGAGGATGGCAGCCCTTCCGCAGAAACTCTCAGGAATCACATTTTAGATAATTGGGATAAGTATGAAAAGCTCAATGTTTCCTTGGATTCCATAGTTAAAATGACGCGGACGTTTGTGGATGAGGCGTTTGCAAAGATCATGGAGACCCGTTCTTTAGAGGAATTTAACAATAAAGTTTACTTTCCTGATGCCAAAGAAGCTATGGTGAAAGAATTGAATAATGCTGTCAAGCTTCGCCTAAAAATCATTTCATCTAAAAAAGAGCGGGAAAGGGATGAGCTTAGTATTTGAGGGGTGAAGGTTTTATTGCCGTTGGGAACTTTTCATTGAATCCATGGTCTAGCTCAAACAAATCTATTTTTTGTCCTCTTTTTAAGGATTTGATTTCTGTTTCACGTTGGCAGGCATCAGCTCGGTTTTTTCGTTTTTCTTTATAGACGATTTGAAAGGGGCCGCGGCCTCTTGTATATTTTGCCCCTTTCCCGCTTTTGTGTTCCTTAAGTCGACGTTCTAAATCATTTGTTACGCCGGTGTATAGGCTCCCATCTGCACATTCTAAAATATAAACAACCCAGCTCAGGTGAGGCTCCTTTTTTATTTTACTTTAGTTTCGGAAACTAGCTTAATAAGCTCTTCGGCGAATTTTTCAATTGCTTCTCCGCCTTTTGCTGTAACCATTCTTTCATGAACTACCACATCTTGGTCAGAAAGTACTCCAGCAGCCTTTTCAATGGCTGCGGTTGTGTATTTGTCATCTGCTGCAGCCACTTCGGTATTTGCAATTAAATCGGCCTCACCAAGGCAGGGAGTTCCACTACCAATGGCTCCCACAACCATTTTGCTTTTATATCGGTCTGATATAAGCAGACGAACTAAACGATCATCCCACAAATATTTACGAGCGCCTTTACCCCCTATAACCACGGTTCCATGAAAAACCCCTTTGACTTGACGTGTTCCTTTTCCAGCGGTTACGTAGCTGTCTCCTGTTATCCCCTCAATGGCATCTACAATCAGCATATCAGGCATATGCCTTCCCGTTTTCATTCCTACGGCTTCTTTAAACTTTGAAGAGGCCACCTTAACTTCGGCACCTTCATTAGTTAATATTTCCCTTAAAGGATCTAATTGACTCTCGTCATAATAGTCTTTAGGAATTATAAGGAGTATATTTTTATCTTCCAAGCGTGCCATGGACTTTCCTTGTTGAAATTAGCTAAAAATTTTTTGTTAATTGTATAAGAGTTTTCGACTATTTGAAGAAAAAATTTTTAAAAACCCTTAGATCTGAGGCAGGTGGGAGGGGTTTGGCATAACCTCAAATAGGAATAAGCTGTTTGTTTCGGACAATTTTTTGCACCAATCATCTAAAAATTGCCTTAAAAGAGTTTGTTCCTCTAAAGAAAAAGCAGAATTATTACCCCAGACATATCGATAATCGAACATGAGGTGGGTCACCCCGACTTTTTTCAAACGTGATGCAAGATCCTTAGGTGTGGATATTCTTTGTAGGAGTTTCTGCATGGTATGAGCTTCAAACACACTGTCGCTAATGAATTTTCTTTCAGCCAAATAACCTAGGTTTCGCATAAAAATAAATAATACTTTACTGTTAGGTGATATTTTCTTATTCATTTCCTGGTACATGGGAAATACAGAAATATTCCTCGTCAGATATTGTTCCTTGGTTTCTTTACCAGCCAAAAAATTTACAGGGTTTATCTTCCACCACAATTCACCCACCAAACTGATATTGTATGAAACTCCTAAGATCGTCAGGATAAAAGCGGTACTTCGAATAATGGTAGATATTTTGAATAGGTTGACGCTTCTAAGTGTGCTTTCAAGCCCATAAACCAACATCAATGTTAGTAAGGTAAAGGAAGGAGTGAGAAAGCGTACATATTGGAAATAAGAAAACCAAAAAATTATTAAGACACCAAATACTGCAGCCATCGATTTTATTTTTTGTGAATAAGTTCCCCATAAACCGAATAACATTGGAAAAAGCAAAAAGTGCGCCTTTCCAATCCAACCATCAAATTTTAGGGAATTGGGTTCACTATGGAAGGTGAGATTGTAAGGTAAAAGAAAAAAATCCGTCAGGCTGCGTCCCATCCCAAAGGACTTGACGTATTGATTCATCATTAAGGCCCGGTTTGAATCCCAGTTCACTTGGTCTGAGCCTCCGAGAAATTGCATAAAAAGCGGAGTAAAAGGATTTCCGGAGTAAAAATAATTTCGCATCCACCAAGGTCCCATGAATATAAGGACGACAACTGCAAAAATTCCTAACTGATAAAGCACCTTTTTCAGATTTTGATGGTTTTTCCCCTTCCAGGCAATCCCTAATACAATTAGAGGAAGTACGATAACTGCTGTTAGTTTTGTCGCCCAAGCTGAGGCTCCAAATATAATCATTAAATAAAACCAACCTTTTTGATCCGTTGATATCCAAAGATCCCAGGCATAAAAAGCAAAAAAGATTAATGTTGCTAAAGGAATATCTACATAGGCTGAGGCTGAGATTTCCCAAAAAGTTGGAATGGAAAAAAATAATATTGGAACCAACAGATAGAATTTACCTTTGAGGTGATTTTTATAATAGAGAACCAAGCCTGTTAACAATAAAAACCCAGTACCTAAACCTAGTAAAGCCGGAAGACTTTCTACCCCAAAGGTCATGGCAAATAAAAAAATCATCGAAAACAACATGGGGAAAAACGAATACATATTGTTTGGAAGATTAACGATGCCATGAAACTCAAAATAAGTTTTTGGAATGGCTAGGTGATAGACTAATGCATCGGTTTTTACTGGTGGGGCTAAGGCAAGCGACAAGGATGATAGTACTAGCAAAGTCAGCACCACCGAAAGAAACCACTTAAAACTCAATGGGATTTTATAGGTTTCTTCCTTTTGCCGGGAGGATAGCATCCTCTGCCAAGCCTGTTTGAATAAATGCTTAATAGATGAAATCGAAGTGAGGAAGATTAAGGTCAGTAAGGTCCAACCCGTTTGCGGAAATATTAAATGAAAAAAAGCTAAGAGAGTTGTGATTAAACCAATGGCCACTATTCCCAAAAGAGAGCAAAACGTAAACTTTTCACCAAAAGAATAGAAATCAATATTTATGTGTTTGACCCATTTTTCTCCTAAAAGAAAACAGGCAAAAAAGATGAGAATGGCTAAAATTAAATCAAATAAAAACAATGTTTTATGCTCTTGGGCTCAGTTTGTTAAAAAAAATTAATTTTGAACATATAGCTTCAAGTGTATATTAGGGGAACTTTCTCTGGAGCTTGCTTCCGACAATTTGCAATTAGTAAAAATGGGATAACCGACTAAGGTTGAAATTTCTATTGACACAACCGGGAGAATGAATATAATTTGGCTCTTTTTTTGTCATAATTCTAGTATAACGGCAGGACTGCGACTAGGAACCTAGAAATTCGATTTGATTTTTTACGGTATATATTTTGGAACCGTTTGTCTTTGATAATTAATGTCCTTAGGAAAGGAAAACCACAATGAAGAGATCAGTAATTTTTTTAGTATTCATGGTATTGACGTTTTTTATAGCGAACCAAGCGTTTGCAGGTGCTAAATGTCCTCAGCCGCGAAAAACCAAAAAAGCTCCAGCGAATATTTATGGTGCTGACAAAACCAAAGGTGCTGATGCGGCAAAAGGTAAAGAAATTTTTATGAAAAAAGCTAAGCCTATGGCCTGTAAAATGTGTCATGGTGATAAAGGAGATGGGACCGGTAAATTAGGTAAAGCGTTGAAACCTGCTCCTCGAAACTTTGCTTGTGCAGATACCATGAAAGATGTTACTCCAGGGCAAATGTTCTGGATTATTAAAAATGGTTCTAAGGGTACCGGTATGGCACCTTTTGGCAAAACATTAAAAGACAATGATATTTGGGATGTAATTAAGTACATTCGTTCTGACTTAATGAAATAAAAGTTTTCACAAGGTTTTAGGGAAAAGGGGTAAAGCGCTAAACGCTTTACCCCTTTTTTTGTGATTTTAGAATTCTGCAATTGTAATTATGGTGTTTTGGGATAATTAGTGGCCTTCTTCGGGGTAACCATGATTCAAAAAAGCATTGTGATATTAAAAATCATTTGGTTTTTAGGTTTGGTTAGTTGGATTTCTTTTGCGGTGGCTGAAAATGGATTGGGAAGTAAAAACAATCCCATTCATATGATGTTTGTCCCTTCCGGTGAAGCTCAAGTCATCTTAGAAGAAGGTGAAGCCATTGCTAATCTTTTAGGAACAGCAACCGGACTAAGCTTTAAATCATCCATTGCTACAAGCTACGCTGCTGTTATTGAGGCCATGGGTGCCGGCAAAGTGGATATTGGTTGGTTAGCTTCTTTTTCGTATGTTCTTGCTAAAGATAAATATGATGTGGATTTGCTTTTAATTGTTTCGCGGTTTGGAAGCCCCTTTTATAGAGGCCAAATAGTGGTTCACGCCGATTCCAAAATTAAATTATTATCAGACCTTAAAGGAAAGCGGTTTGCTTATGTTGATCCTGCTTCGACTTCGGGTCATTTATATCCTAAAACATTGTTTGCGAAGAAAGGGATGGACCCTGAAAAATTGTTTTCTCAAACTGTGTTTGCCGGATCACATAACGCAGTAATTTTTTCAATACTGAAGGGAGAAGTAGATGCAGGAGCAACTTATGATGATGCAAGAGCGACTGTAGCTAAAAGTTTCCCGAAAGTTTACGAAAAAGTTAATGTGATTGCTTACACTCAAAATATCCCTAATGATACAGTTAGTGCGCGGAAAAATTTGGACTCAAAAATTAAAGAAAAAATAAAACTGGGATTAAAAAAAGTAGTAAAGTCCAAAGAAGGTGCTCGAGTTTTGAAAAAACTTTATGGCGTAAGTGATTTAATGGATTTAGATGCTTTTTATGATCCTGTTCGTGAGGCGGGTCAATTGTTAAACCTTAATAAACACTCACAATAAGGATTATAAGGTTCTTTGGGGCCTGATAAGCAATACCTTGTTGAGGAGTGAGTATTTGAGTTCCCCTGGTTCAAAGCATTTAAATTTTGGGAGACTTAATGGTGTTAGAGCTGAAAAATGTTTCTAAAGTTTATAACCGTAAAACGACTGCTTTAAACAATATTTCTATAAAAGTAAACCCGGGGGATTTTATAGTGGTTTTAGGTAAAAGTGGTTCCGGGAAATCCACACTAATGAGATGTATTAATCGTTTGGTAGAACCTACCAGTGGACAAATTTTTTTTGAAGGCATAGATTTAACACGTGCTGGATCAAAGCTTTTAAGAAGACTACGCCGAGATATTGGAATGGTTTTCCAAAATTTTAACTTGATTCCGCGAGCGTCGGTTTTAACAAATGTTTTGAGCGGTAGGCTGGGGTATTGTTCTCCCTGGGGAGTATTGTTGAATCACTTTTCTAAAGAGGATAGGGAAAATGCGTTTGAAAAACTGGAGCAATTAGAAATTTCCGATAAGGCCTTCGCTCGAGCTGATTGTTTGAGTGGAGGGCAACAACAAAGAGTTGGTATAGCAAGAGCATTACTGCAGAAACCAAAATTAATTTTGGCAGACGAACCAATTTCGGCATTAGATCCAGCCACATCTAGGACTATTTTAAACATTCTAAAGAGAATAAATGAAGTAGAAGGGATCACAATTATTTGCAATTTACATTTGCCTGACTTGGCACTGCAATACGGCAATCGTTTGATAGCGTTGAAATCAGGGAAGTTAGCCTACAATGGCCCCCCGGATGAAATTTCAGAGGAACGTCTTTTGAAATTTTATGCCAGTGACTAAGATTTTTCTGTTTTTTCTGGCTAATTTTGTAATACAATCAGAAAGTAATTTCACCAACAAACTTTATTTCTTATATCTTTAGCGGACCGTCATTTTAATGGGGGACTTTTATGGACGATCCTTTACAACAAATTTCCGCTTTATTAGCTTCCTTTCTTTTGAATGGTTATGCAGTCATAGGGTTCCTATCACTGATCAACCTGTTTATTCTATGGTTTATTTGGAGAAATAAAGTTTACTCTAAAAGAATCTACGAACAACTATTGATCCAAAATAGATATTTTCTTGCTACTCCCAAAGCGACAAGGTCGGTTTCAGAGAAGCCTGCTATTGAAAAATCTGCCCCGGAAAATAAAGTCCGCGAATCATCTACAAAAGAAAGTTCTTTTAATAAAACCTGGTGACCAATTGTCAAAAAGGTTTTCAGAAACATTTTTTATTAAAGAACCTTTTTTATTTTGTCAGAATAAAGGAATAACCATTTCTAGCTTGTATTCACAGAACTCAATTTAAGTTTAGAATCTTAGAAGCTCCTACATCTCCTAACTTTTTGTTAAGTTAAAAAACCTATTCCATCCTATTAAATTTGTTAAGAACCTCAGTTATCTTTGGAAGGCGTATTCTGAAAAGTTAATGGGGTTTTTTGATCTTGAGCAAATATTTTTGGTTAGGATGACCGATTATGTGTAAACCCGGAGCCCGGGCAATACATTTGAAGACCTTATTTTCTGGATTTTTGCTGCAAATTAATAGTTTTCCAATGTTTGTGAAATTATGATAGTTTAAAATATGTAGGTATAATTTTAGTTTCACTATGGGTGGACGGTTTAAGAAGAGGGCCTTATGAGAAAAACTGCTCCTTTATTTCTTTGTGGGATTTTCCTGTTATTGTCAGTGCTAAATAACAAGCCCATTTTGGCTGAAGACTTTCCGCAATTCGACCATCTTCCCAATGCTTCAAATAATTTAATTCCTAAAGAACCTGGTTGGAAAGACCCTACTTATCGCGGTTGGGAATTAGTAAGTATTCCAGGGCTGATATCCACTTATTATGATTTAAATTTGGATGGTAAATTAGATTATCAAGTAATTCGAAAAATTATACGGAAAGCTTCTGGTGAAGAATTAAGTATTAAAGAAGCTGTGAAAATAGCTAAGTTTGATAATTTAGCAATTTATGTTTCTTATCCGGTAATTTATTTTACAAATAAAAATCCTCTTTTTTATTGTAAAGGTTTAGATTTCCGGAAAAATTGTGACCACATTTGGATTGATATTGCAGAGGATGGCCTAAATGGCAATGAAACGTTATATACATTATCTCGGCCCCGCCCTTTTGTCCGATAGAAAACAAATATTCTGGACATTCCAATTAATTGTTATCTTTTGCGGATTCATGGGGTTGGTGGCAACCCATGTGTTTGCCCATTCCAATAAAAAATCCGTTTTTGAAGAAGAAACAATTTCTCAGGAAAAACATTCTGGGCACAGTCACGGAAGTAAGGGAATTTCTAAAACCATAGGTGCAACAGTTTACAAGCATATGTGTGTCTTTTGTCACGGAGAAGACGGCAATGGTGGAGGTAAGGCAATGGCCTATCTATACCCTTGGCCACGTGATTTTCGAAAAGGAGTTTTTAAACATAGGTCTACTCCTTCAGGTTCGCTTCCTTTAGATGGAGATATTATGCGTACCATTGCGCGTGGTATTCCCGGCACTGCTATGCCTGCGTGGGAGGGTGCATTGACTGAGGATGAAATGGCTTCAGTGGTGAGTTATTTAAAAAGTTTCTCTAAGAGATTCGAAACGGAAAAACCCAAAAAACCCGTTGTTCCGGGTACTCCTCCCTCTACCACCAAAGATGCGATAGAGCATGGTGAACAAATTTATAAAGAAATGCGTTGCGCTCGTTGTCATGGTACAGATTTGAAGGGAAGCGGTCCTATGGCTAGTAGTCTTTATGATATTTGGGATCATCGAGCATTTGTTTATGATTTAACCAATCCGAATACGATTAAGTTTGGTTATGAAAAAAAAGATATTTATATGACTCTTTCGACGGGCCTGGATGGCACTCCTATGAAAACATATAGTCATTTAACAGATAAAGAAAGATGGGACCTGGCCACTTTTGTGCATTCAAAAATAAAAGTTGACGAATTTCAAGAAGCAAAATATGAAACTGATTTGTATTCTAAAAAAGTTGATGGCGATGTAAAGGTGGATCCTGATGACCCAATTTGGGTGGATGTGTCTAGTCAAAACGTACAATTGATTGCGCTCAATGCTCGCAAACAACAAATCAATCGAATAAAATTTCAATCCATAATAAACGAAAAAAAGATATTTGTTCGTGTTGAATGGGATGACCCCACACCTAATAAATCTTCCAGCCGTCATCAGGATTTTAAAGATGCTGTTGCTTTAGAATTTGCTCTTGGAGATGTTTTGCTCCATACCCATGGTCATAATGAGCCCTTCTTTGGAATGGGGAACCGTGCGAAACCTGTTAATATTTGGCAATGGCGGGCGGATTGGCAACAAGAAATTGAAACTAAAAAAGAACTGGAATATGCCACTAAAGGAATGGATATGGATGTAATGATTTTTGGTGGCGAGGTTAATCCGGTAGAATCTTTAAACCCTTTCCGAGAAGTTCCTATTGAAGAGCTCAATGCCGAAGGCTTTGGAACCCTGACCCCCCAACCTAAAACTAAGCAAAATATTACAGGGAAAGGTGTTTGGAAAAATGGCAAATGGAGTGTAGTTTTTGAAAGACCGATAAAGTCCCTTAATAAATGGGATGTAAAACTTTCCCAAAAACAGCCCATATTGATTGCATTTGCGGTTTGGGATGGAGCCCACCAGGATCGGAATGGCAGAAAAATGGTTTCTATGTGGCAAAGACTTAATTTGCCTTGATCCTTCCCTTTTAATAAGATACGGTATAGAATCAAATTCATAATTTAAAAATTTCCAGCAATGATGTTTTGAAATTGAGACTATTGAAAAAATATTAATTGCTAGGATGTATTGAATATTTTGATTGTTTGGAGGTCCCTTAGATGGCTCAAGACCAGTTCGAAAATGATGACGAGATCAGTAAAAATGAAGAAGCACTGGAAGTTGCTGAAAATGATGATCTTGAAGAAGAAATAGAAGAAGATGCTCTTACCGCAGAAGAAATGGATGAAGTGGATGAGGTTGAAGAGCAGGAAGAAGAACCTGAAGTAGGTGCGATAATGGTTCTCGGGCAAGGTGATTTTTCTATGCGGGAATCTAATCGAGGGGCCGATGACCCTGGAGATAATACTTTAAGTGAACCTCAATTTGTGTCTCGTTTTGGAGATATGATATTTGTTGCTGACCGTGGAAACCATCGAGTTTTAGTTTGGAATAGCCTCCCTGAAGAAATGGGAGAACCTGCGAGTATTGTTCTCGGCCAAGAAGATTTTTCGGATTGTTTAGAAAATAGAGGGATTACCACCACACTGGATGAAATGACCTCAGGTTTAGGTGATGAAAACCTGGAAGGCTTTACAATTAGTAAACCAGAAGAAGATACCCTGTCGCAGCCCGCTGGAATTGAAGTGATAGATGGAAAGCTTTATGTTGCGGACAGTGGAAATCATAGAGTGTTACGTTGGAATGGTTTACCTTCAGATGACGGTGAAGAGCCTGGTTTAGTCTTGGGACAGGATAACCTGGAATGTGGTGAAGCAAATCGCCGGGGGTTCGTAGGATCCGGGTCATTATTTTTTCCTTTTGCGGTTCGTTCTGGAAATGATCAGCATGTTTTTGTCGCAGACAAGGACAATCATCGAATTTTGATCTGGAATAAAATTCCCTTTAATAATGGGTGGAATGCAGACGTTTGTTTGGGGCAAGCTGGATTTGATGAGAGAGAACCAAATCGTGGAGATTTTGATCATGTCACTCCGGAAACTTTAAGTTTCCCCACAGGAGTGTTTTTTGACCCTGAAACAGAAAAAATATTTGTAGTAGACCAAGGAAACAATCGAGTGCTAATTTGGAATAAAATTCCCTCTAACAATGGCGCTCCAGCAGATTTAGTTTTAGGGCAACCAGATTTTTATAGTAGGGATGTAAATGCCGGGTTGGGAGAAAAACGTACATCTGCTGAAGGAATGTATTTCCCTACGGATGTGGTTTTTGGACGTAAAGGACTATTTGTTTCGGATACAGGAAACAGCCGTATATTAGTATGGAAAGAATTCCCCACTGAAAACGGGCAACCGGCAGATTTGGTAATAGGTCAGGTTAATTTTTCCGAAACCAAATTCAATCGTGGTGGCGATTGTACGGCTTCCACTCTTAATGATCCCTACGGTATGTTTTTAGAAGAAGACCTTGAAGACGAAGAAGATCCTGGAAAACTTTATATTTGTGATCGTGGGAATTCTCGGGTTGTGATTTGGCAAGAATTGCCAGAACCTAAGGTCGAAGAGGATGAAGAAGAAGAAGGCCAAGAAGTAGAAGATCCAGAACTTCTAATGGGGTCCGATGACGATTTTATGGATGACTTTGAGGATGAAGAAGACGAAGAAACTCCAAAGGAAATTGCCTAATATATTTTTTAGCCCTCGTTGAATTTATATAGAAATTTTTTGCCGCTCTCATTTAAACAGGAGAAAATTGGAAACATATTCATTTTCTCCGACCGGACAGGTTGGTAAATTGTCACTTTTTTGTCAATTCTCGACGATATAATTTTTCCCAATTCCTCCCAAGACATTTATCCACTCTAAAAACTATCGTAGATTCATGTAGCCAAATTGTATTGGAGAAGTTGGGAGTAAAAAAGCCTGGGCTAAATCTTTTTCACGGTATCCTAATTTTCGAAGAGGTTTTAAGGAGGAAAACACCTCCTCCTTTGTAACATAAGCGACCGTATCGGGAACACCCCTAGGGCTAAGCTTTTCTGTGAGTTGATTAATTTGTTTTCTCGGTTTTTTGGGCGTTCCAGGCATGGGTGGATATTTCATTTTTTGTATATATGGACTTTTATAGGTTGTATTTAATGCATGCAATGTTTGTAACATGAGGATATCCACATCCCAGGGATCCAGCCGTGTGATGTTGGGATGACTTTGTACTAAGTCTATAGAGCTTACCACTTTTCTCCCTAAGTTTTTTTCAACAAAAGTTTGTTGTGGTTCTAAATTGACATCGTTAAAGCCAATCTTGTTAGCTATCTCAACGAGTAAAGGGAAATTGACCATTGAAGTATATTGTCCACCATAAAGCTTAAAATAAGGGCGCCCCACCTGGTTTAAATAATCAAGAGAAAGCATTCCGTAATCAAAAGAGCTGTACCCTTGATTATTTGAAATTAATAATTCCTTAGCCCATTGCATCGTGCTAAAAGCTCCAATATTGATAGGAGTGGGTATTTCATCAGCTAAGCTTTCTAAGTGGTGAGCAATTGTTTCTGCAAAAGGCCAATCCGAAATATCAACTCTCTGGAAGGTTCGCTCCCAATAGATTTGATCTAAAAATGGACGGAGATTTTTTAAGAACTCCAAATTTTTTGAAGAGAATGCATCTATAAATTTATTAAAATCGATATTAAGCGAATCAGGATCTATTAAAGGTTGGATGAATTCTTCATAAAGCAAACCTTGATTTTTTAGGACCACTTTGGTTGCCAAATCATCCCAAATTTCATTAGAGATAATTTTAGTTATAGAATGAGGTTTAAACCCTTTTAAATTCTCAGCGTGGGTGCGAACAGTTCTATATTGATTTTTATGTGCTTCAAGGTTTCGATTGGAATTAACACCATGGATTATTTCGCTAGAATAATCACATAGGATATATTTAATTCTTGGATAAACTTGATTATTTTTATCCAGATCTTTTAATCGAGACAAAAATCTTGCCGCCAAATTCCCATTCCCCACTCCCCATTCCATTAAATAAATAGAATTTTCGGAGTTGCCTTTTGCTTTTTCAAAGAATTCGTCGGCTAATGCATGAGCCAGACGATAATCTAGGCTTACGTAGGTTTGGAAATGGTGATGAATATCAGGACCTTTAATTCCATAGAAAATATTGTTGACGTGAGTTTGCCATTCGTCGGTGGGCAAAAAATCCCCTAAGGGTAACAAATGATTTTGGGGATTTTTCATTTTTTACTGGAATATAACTCTAGATTAACTATCTCCAATGGTTTTTCCGGAAGTAGAAACTCCCCCAGGAATACCCGCATGGTCCGTTTTAGATTGGGAGGAAGAAGAGTTGGTTAATTGGTTATAAGTTTCGAATGCTTTAGATGCATCTTCGTGTCGTCCAATATCTTTGTAACAATTGTAGAGGTTTAACCAAGCACTGGAATCTCCCGGATTGAGTGAAGTAGCCTTTTTAAATTCCTTAATAGCAGACTCTACCTTACCCAAGGATGCATAAAGACTTCCTAAATTGGTATGAGGTAAGGAAAATTCAGGCTCAATTTCATTGGCTTTTTTGAAAGCATCAATAGCATCCTCAACCATATTTTTGCCAGCAAATGCGCTACCTAAATTACACCAGGCCTGCGGATCTTTTTCATCTAGCTCAACAACACATTGGGCGCAGGTAAGAGATTCATCGAATTGCCCATCGCGAAAATATGCATTTCCTAAGGCGGCTCTCAATTCTCTATTTTCAGGGTCGAACATAAGGACCTTTTTTAAAACTTTAATTTCATCGGCAAACCTGCTTTGCATATCTAAAGCGGCTGCTAAATTTGCGTAGGCAGTTGTATCGGTGGGGTTAATCTCAACTGTTTTTTGGAATTCCATGGTGGCGCCTTCAAAATAATCTTGCAGCATATAAACGCCACCCAAATTAAAATGAATTTCCGCATCATCAGGAGAAAGCTCAGCCGCCCGGTTCAGTTCCCGTATGGCTTCGTCCTCTTGATCACTTAATGCATAAGCGGTACCCAAAACCTTTAAAGCACGTGCATTTTGGGGATCCTTGTTGGTCACTTGTTTAATAACTTTAATAGCTTCATCATAATTGCCGCCATCAATATACAGAGTTCCCAGTTCTACTAACAATTCGGCATTGTTTGGATCATCTCGCAATTCTTTTTTTACTTGGCGAGTTTTTTTCATTATGGCCGTTTCGAGTTTAATTTGCTCTGGGTCCCGAACTCCCAATTCTTCAAAAATTTCGGGATCGATTTTCATAGTAATATAATCAGATTCTTTTTTGCTGTCTTGACGGTCGCGAAAACCCTCAACGTCAAAATCTTCATTTACATCTATATCAGCCATTAACTTAACTCTCCAAACAAAAGGATCTTAATTTCCTAATAATATATCAAAAAGCTTTGCTCATTTTTTATTTATGTAGATTGTAGGCAAATGTCTAATGATCTGTCAAACTCTAAAATAACAAGACTAGGTTTGCAGGGTGGGGGATCGTGTTTCGTTTTCTACCATACTTTGAATACCCTCTCGTCCGAAATGGTCTAAATACAATAAAAAGTGCTCCCGAGATAGATAATTCCATATTTTTCGAGATGGAAAGTTTTTATCGAGAATGTTATCGAATTCCTGATAAACATCCATTACTTCATCCTTAGGCATCCCTTCTTGAATTTCATAATCAAACATGATGGCCATATCGCGCTTGGGATCATGAATAATTCGGTCAATGAAAAATTTTTCAGGGTTATGGTAAATAGCGGAGTCTTTTTCTAATGTGAAAATCGATTGACCTACAGAATGAATGATTCCAGATCCTAATTCTCCGTTTCGAGATGTAAATTCAATAGTATCCTCTGCCTCTTCACGTTTCTCTGTGGGAAACCCAAAAAACAAATATAGGTGGTTCCAAATGCCAGCTTTTGAGCTATTTTGTAAAACGATTTGTTCGGTTTTTTGATCACACCCTTTTTCAATTATGGATAAAATCCGATCATTGGCACTTTCCAACCCAAAAAACAGCATGATAAATCCTGCCTGGTAAACTTCTCGAAAAAGATCTACAGATTCGACCGAGTCAGCTTCAAATTTGAGCATCCCCAAAGCACGCATATCCAATTTGATTTTTGAGATTGCTCGAGACATTCGTTTAAAGGCGTTAGGGGAAATAGCTTCATCAGAAAAGGTAAAATACCTTGTTTTGTATCTTTTACTGAGAAAGTCAAGGTCCTCTGCAACACGATCCTCATTTTCTTTTCTATAAAATGAATCGTAGATATGGCTATGCGTGCAGAAAGTACATTTGCCCCAATAACAACCACGACTTGCCATGTAGGGTAATACGGGGTAGGGCATTAAATATTTTTCTAATGGCAATTGATCAAAGGTTGGTCGGGTTAGCTGATCGTAAGGAAGAGATTCTGCCTTAGGATTTTGAATCACCCGGTCATTTTCTAAGTAAATAAGGTTGGGGACTTCACTTAAGCTTCCCCCTGCTTTTAGCTGTTCGACTAACCGGAGTAAGGGCAGTTCGCCTTCAAAAAGAATTAGGCTATGGAAAAACTTTTCAAATAATGCTTTCTTAGATTCAATGATGTTGAGGTGACGGGTAAATACGCTACCTCCTACAACTATGTGCAAGTTAGGAAAGTTTTCTCTTAATATCCTTGCTAATGTCAAACCTGGTATTACTTGCCCAACATGGATAATGGAAATACCAACAAGTCCGTATTTTCTCCAATCGGTACGATTACCTAAACTATTTTTAAACAGGTCTAAATAGGGATTAGTTTCTGAGTTCACTGTTTCGGCTAGAATTCCTTCTAAGTTTTCTTCAGGGTTTCCTCTCATAAAAAAAGATTCGAGATCGATGCGGCTTGGATAATAGGCATAAGAAATGAGCTGCATGGCAACTTTCAGGGTTGTGAAGGCCTGTTTGTAAACAGGAAACTGAAAAAAAAGCTCTTCGCTTCTCAAAACTCCCTTAGATTGATCCACAGAAGATAAGATTGAATCTAGATATTCTGTGTCATTTAAAATTTCACGATAGGTAGATTTTAATTGGCTCTCTTCCTGGGTGTAGGCGGGTTTTTGCAAGCGATCTTGAATAATCTTTAAACACTTTTCCAGGTAAGGACGCGATAAAAAAGTATCGTAGCTTTCAATATTTAAGTCAAATTGATCTACAGGATGACCCTTGGCTTCCAAAAAGGCAGTCAAGGTAGGTAAGGCCAAGTAGGGTTGACTTGGAAACCATTGCGGAGGAAAAACAAGGGCTGTTTTCATTTACAATTAACCAATTGAAAATATTTCTTTTTAGGAAAATTCTTAAAACACATCATAGAATTACTGATTTAGCATGTCAATAATTGGCAAATTTTATTTTATTTATGAGAATAGGAAAAACGTTAAGTTACCTTTATGGAAACCATAAATAGGTAAAAAGGGCCATCTCTTTATTTCTCAGAGTCTAATGCTCTTGACACTCCATTAGGGAAACTTATATAATGCCGGGTAAATCCCAGGAAAAGTTCATAACTCCTTACTTCTTAAAGGGTTAAAGAACCGTTTTTTGAGAAATATTTTTGTGTTTGATTAATATAAGGAGAAAATGCCTTGAGTGAGCAAGAAACTAAGTCAAATCCCGAAGAAGAAACACAAATTCCGGAAGAAGGGAAAGGTCCAGAGGATGACTCTCAAAGATCTGAAGATCCTCTAGGAGATCTTTCTGACCTGGAAAAAATAAAAAAAGAGTTAGAAGCTGAAAAAGCAAAGGCCGCTCAGGAACTCGAAAAAGGTGAGGAGGATGAAGAGGATTTACGTGAAGTAGATTTTTTACAAAAACTCATCAATTTAACTGTGAAATTTGATCATCATGTCGGTGTTTATTTGATGGCGGGCTATATTGATTGTGGATTGAAATACGATCATAAATTGGCTGATAGTTATCTTAAACATCTTGCATCGATCCAAGGGTTTTTAAGGCTTTTGGAAAAAGTAGATGGCATCACACGTGAAGCTGTAACAAAAGACTGTATTATCCGCCTGCGAAGTGTTGTTCAGGAAATCCATAAAAATTTGGTCAAACCTCTTTATAAAGAAGTCGGTCTAATGAAAAAGAAACCCAAAATGGATAACTTGGAAGATTTTAAACGCGAATGGAATGGAAGGCTAGAAGATCTTCAAAATGCTTGTGACTTTGAGTATCAAGTTTTAGATGTTAAGAAATTTTGGGTTAATTGATTAGTTTAATTAATTGGACCTCATTTAATAAGTTAGGATTTTTTTTCAATAAAACCACCCAGGCCTGTGTGCTTTTGGGTGGGTTTTGTTTTTTAAAGAAGTTTAATAGTTGAAATTAATCGAGCGGGTGCAATGCAAAGTGACTTAGAAAATAGTGAAAACGAGATTGACTCTGAAAAAGAAGATTTAACTGAGTCTGCTTTAGAATTAAAGGATGCAGAGACTCTTCCTGAAGAGCAACCCAAATGGAAAGAGGTTGACCATTCCAAACTATATATATGGGTTGCGGATTCCGGAAACGATAGAATCCAAAAGTTCGATGGAAATGGTAAATTTCTTTTTGAATTTGGTCGATCAGCGGGAACTCGCCCTCCTTATGAGTCGGGTCATTTTAAAGGACCCTTTGGCATAGCTGTGGATCAAGAAGGAAACGTCTGGGTAGCAGATACAGGTTGTCATCGTATCCAAAAATTTGACCCTGAAGGAGATTTCATTTTAGAGTTTGGAACTGAAGGATATGGTCAAGACAAATTTTATTGGCCTGAATCCTTAATCGCAGAACCGGGTGGTACCATTTTAGTTGCTGATACTCACAACCATTGCTTAAAACGATTTGATGAAGATGGCGAATTTTTACTTGGGTTTGGCTTTGCCGGTGATTTTGATGGGTTTTGTAAATTCCCTACGGGTGTTGCCGTTGATGGGGAAGGTAATATTTATGTTGCAGATAGAGATAACCAAAGAGTCCAAATTTTCAATGAAGACGGACAATTTCTGTCAAAGTTTGGAGAATATGGGTTTGAAGAAGGACGGTTTAATTTTCCTTGTGATATAACCGTTCGAGGAGATGGTACTTTACTGGTTTCTGAAAAAAGTCAAAATAGAGTTCAAATTTTTGATCGAGATGGAAATTATTTAGGTTATTTTGGAGAATATGGAAAAAGAGACAGTCAGTTCAATTGCCCCATGGCGATTGAAGAAGACCCCTATGGTTTTGTTTTTGTAGTAGATACTTTGAATAACCGTATTCAAAAGTTTGATCCTGAATTAAATTTTATGTCCAAATGGGGTTCGGTAGGTGGTGAAGAGAAACAATTTAAAAATCCTTCAGGGCTTTGTCTGTCATGGGAACCAGATTGGGCACCTGCGGATTAGGATTTTTTGGAGTAATTTTGAGTCCAGTGCGAAAATTTGTATTGAATAAATATTTTGTTGGAATGGTTCTTTTCGGGTTAGGTGTTTTTTTTGCTGATATTTCTGCCAAAGCAGAAGATAAAACAATGGAAAAAGATCCAGAGTTTATGGGGCAGATTCTTACCTTAACCGAGCCTAAAGCCGAAGTGGGACAATCGAAGAACCCGCGTTTTAAGGACAATCAGGATGGCACTGTTACTGATTTAAATATGAAACTTATTTGGGCCAAAGTTGATTCTTATCAACGTTTGAAAAAGTGGATTAACTGGGATATGGCTCAGGATTATATAAAAGAGCTTAACGAAAAAAAATTTGGTGGGGCTGATAATTGGAGATTGCCATCCCGGAAAGAGTTGGCGAGCCTGTTTGATGAAAATGTTTCTATCCCTTGGAATTATTATTGGACTAAAAATGAGGTGCACTTGGATCCAATTTTTGGAAATAGTCATTGTTGTTATTGGACAGGCGAAGAGTATAAAAAAGATATGGCTTGGGGTTTTAACTTTATTCGAGGAAAAGCCTATTTGAGTAAGAAGGGTGGAAATCAATTATCTTTAACAGTAATCCGAGCTGTTAGAGAATTAGAAATGACAAGCCAGAAAAAGTAATTCCTATAAGGCTGGTTGAATAATGAATGCTGAAAATGAGAATAATCCTGAAGAGTCTTCATCAGAAGATACGCAGGAAATACAAGGAGAGGAAGAACATTTAAGTAAAAACTTCCAGGAAATGGAAGATGATCCTCTTGAAAGAGCTCAAAAAGAAGGTGGTGAAGAAGCCGAGTTTGATCTTCCCGCCCAGATTGATGAATTTCGCAAACAAATTTTAGAAGAACCTGAAAACTGTATTCATCATTACAACTTGGCCGAGGCCTTAGAAGAACTTGGAGAACATGAGGAGGCGAAATCAGAATATGAATTAGCCCTTCATTTGGATAAAGAAAAGGAATATCATTCTATCATTCATTATGGATTAGGGAACTTTCACTACGGAACATTACTATCAGGTATCCAATCGGTGGTGGTAAAAAGCTCTGTAGGATTGCACTCATCACATAAACCTGGTGGAAACATTACAGAAGTAAACGATTTAGATTATTCGATTCCCATTGAGAATTTGGAAAAAGCTTTAGAATACCTTCCCTTGCTTAAAGCGGATGATGATATTGTAGATTTTATTAGCAAAGAGGCTCCGGCTTTATTGGGAAATATTTATTATAAATGGGCTTCTGATTTAATTGATAAGGCAAGGCAAATTGACAAATATGGTGATGAGATCAAAGATGTGAAGCAGTCGTTAAAACTTTTAAAGAAAACAATTGAAGTTGATCCTAACCACTCTCAAGCAAGCTTGACAGTTAAATACGCGAAAAAAATGTTGGCAGAAGGCTGGAAAGTTTATGATGAGTATGGTTTTGAGGCTAAGCATATTGAGGGGTTAGATTAGTTAAAAAAATAAAAATTTCTGAAACTTATGGCAGATATAAAAAAATTAATTAAAGACCATTTAAGCAAAGATGGGCAGGTGCTCAGTTTAAGAGCGAAGTTTATTCGAGAAGTGGGTGCGAAAGAATTAGCCCAGTGTGAGGAATTGTCAAAACTGAGATCGTTAGATTTATCTCAAAATGATATTGGCGATGAGGGTGTGAAAGCGATCGCAAACTCAGAGGTTTTTGAAAATTTGCGAACCTTAAATTTGAAATCAAATAGAATCTCAGATGAAGGAGCAGAATACTTGGCAAACTCAAAAACATTGAGTAATTTACGGAGCATTCAGTTGGTTGTAAATAACCTTACTGAGGAGGGTGAGCGTGCTCTCATGAATTCGACCCAACTGATAAACCTTACATCATTGAAACTTCAGGTTTAAAGATTTTCCGGAAGATTAGATAGGGGTTGAATAAGTTATTTAAAATCAATTAGTTGCGATAAGAATATTATTGGGAATTTAAGTCTTGACTTAGTTTGCGGGTTCTGATAATTTTTGCTAAACCTCGTGAAGGATAATACACTTTGGAGTTGTCCGAACTAGGGGCCTTATTGAAAAAATCAAGATTATTTGTAAGACTCGCTTTTTCCTTTGGAAGGCATTATCAATAAATTTCAAGTCTATTGGCTTTTAATTTATAGTTTAAAAATTTTTCCATCACCTAAAATTTTTGAAAGGGGGAGCACATGTTAAAGAAAGCTGTTGCTGTTTTAGCTGCAGGCTTGGTTCTTGTGGTTTTTAGCTCCATGGCTACTGCCAACGAAACCACTTTGAAAGCAGGAGGGACTTCAGTTTGTGAGAATGCTTCTTGGATCGCTTATAACACTAGCGAATCAGAGAATACTAAATTGACATTTAATATTGGTCCACAAGCTTATGGTTGGGGTAAAGACACCACCCGAGAAATTCCTCCCGGAGGATACCAAGCAAATGCTTTAGAAAGAAAAACTACTTTTAAAAATCAAGGTCCTGCAGACGTTGTAGTTAACTGTCAACGACAGCGTTTTGACCGCCATGACTGGAAAATTGATGCTGGTTCCGGTAAAACCTACCAGAGCAATTACCACATGGATCACGTTCAACCTGGTACATATATTGAGCCTGGAATGGGTGTACCAACTGGTACCGAACGTGGTATTGGCGCTGTTACTGGACATCGATCAGAAGCTAATCGTTAATTCGTTTTAGATTTTTTTTGTTAAAAGCCGGAAGGGTTTTCCTTCCGGCTTTTTTTTTGAAACTTATCCTTCATAGCTAAATCTAAATTCATAGCAAGTGAAATTTGGAGGGATGTATGGAAGAGCGATTTATAGATAATGAGGATGGTACAGTTTCGGACAACCATTCTAAACTAATGTGGATGAAAAATGATTCTTTTAATGAACTTGGTAAATTTCTTGTTTATAGCCAGGCTAAGAAGTATTTAGCTAAAAAAAATGAGGAGTCTTTTGCAGGTTATAGCGATTGGCGTTTGCCCGATAAAAAGGAAGCACATTCTCTGTACTATCTAGATAAAGAAAAGTCAGTTATCGATAAATATGAATTAGAGTTGTATATTGATCCTGTATTCTCTCCAGGAGGAGGATTTGATACTTGGACCAGTAATACTATGGGAAAGATCACTGCTTATGTTTATTCATTTGGTAGTGGAACCGGTGGACATAAAGAAGTTGATGATACCTTGAATACTAGCGTAAGGTTAGTGCGTGGGGCTATGGATCCTAAGTTTGCAGAGACTTTAACAAAAATCCCCTCAAAAAAAGGAATGATTATTACCGATCAGAGGTAAACTCCATTTATAGAGGCAGAATTTAAGTGTTTGCAATCAATAGGTTTAGTATTGAAAAATAATTAGTCGAATGATATTGTAGCTGTAATAAATTATTTAAAACTTAAGGTTAGACCTTTTTAAATCGGGCCGGACCCGTGGTCAGTTTTGGTTTGGAATTTAACCTGCTCCATGGATGAGCCCTTTTTGTGTTTAATATGGCAGATTGGAAAGAAATTTTTAAAGATAATGGAAATGGAACGATCTCTGATTTTGATTCCGATTTATTGTGGGCAAAAAAAGACTCCAGGCAGGAATTAGGAAAGTGGCTTAATTGGGATGAAGCGAATTCTTATAAAGATGCCTGTAATGAGCAAAAATATTTAGGTTTTGATGATTGGAGACTACCTACTAAAAGTGAAATTCGCGGATTAGTAAAAATAAAGGATGCTTATTACGAATTATTTATGAACCTTCCCCCTAAAAAGAAACGGAATGTATCCGATTATCAACCTGGAGGGGAATGGAGTTTGTGGACCTCGGATACACGTTATGATTCTTATGCTTGGAAATGTTATTTCCCCTCTGGTAAGGAAGTGTGTGTCGATCAACAGGTCTCAACAACAGGAACATCTGTCCGTTTAGTTCGTGATGCTTAAGTGTGACGGGTACCGGGCTAAAATTTAATTTGGTGAGGGTGCGTTATGTCTGATGAAGAAATGAATGATGAAGCCGAAGGAAAATCTAAACCTAATGGTGAAATACCGGCTGAGGATTTACTTGAAGACGAATCCTACGAAGTTGATGAATGGCTTGGTGATGATAACTGGGATGAAATAGAGGATGAGGAAGAAGAATTTATCCCTGAAGGTCCCAGGTTTGTAGACAATGGCAATGAAACTATAAGTGATTCTACCAATAACTTAATGTGGAAAAAAAGCGATTCCTTTTCTCAATTTAAATATGGAATCAATTGGTATGAAGCCAATGATTATATTGAAGAATTAAATGAAAAACAGTTTGCCGGTTATGATGACTGGAGATTATGTGGCTTTGAAGAAGCAAAATCCCTGTTTATGTTTACAATTTCAAATCGGGATAAAGATGGAGCGGAAATTCATATTGACCCACTTTTTGAAGAGGGTGGAGGCCATAATACCTGGACATATGAAGAAAAACCGGATTACCAGCAATATGCAATGCTTTTTAGTTATGTGACGGGAAACGAAAAGTGGGAGCATAAAGATAACGAATATTGCCATGTCCGAGCCGTCCGTGAAGAACAAAAAGAGGAATGGGAGCCAGAATGGAGAAGCGAAACAAAAAAATTCGAAAACTAAAGCTTGTGTCTATAAACATTTTTAGAGGAATTTAATGGGACACTATATGATTTTCGGAAAAGAAGATTGTCCACATACACAAAAAGCCCGAGAAGATTTTAAAAAGAAATGTCGGCCTTTTGTCTATATTGATGTGGATAAGAATCAGCATGGCCTAAAAAAAATGTTGGAATATTCCAATGGTGAATATGTGGTGCCGGTGATTGTTGATGTAGATAAAGGTGATGTCGAAATTGGTTACACTGATTAATTAATAAGGAAAAATCTGATGGCTGAGGAAGAAAAGAAATCGCAATCGCTGGAAACGGTTCCAGATAATCAAGAAGCAATCGAAAAAAAAGATGAAGGTCCTAAGCGGTTTGTCGAAAAGGGGCCCTGGGTGATTCATGATACAAAAACCGGGTTGTATTGGTTGAAAAAAGATTCTTGGCAAGAAAAACAAAAATTTTTTAATTGGCATGAATCTAAAGAATACGCCCAAATGAAAAATGTCAGAAAAATTGGTGGATTTAATGACTGGAGAATGCCTAGCACGGACGAAGCAGTTACCTTGTATGATGAAAGTTTAAAAAACGTTGCCAAAGGTGGCGACGAAATTCATATTGACCCTTTGTTTCCAGAAGGTTCTTTTAAGGTGCAATGGACTATGGCAGATACATCTACCAAAAGACCACGCTTTGATTTTCACCAAGGTAAAGTTGTTCATGCGGATGAATATGCTTTTGGCTCAGTGCGAATTTGTAGAAAAGATCCTGTAAAAAAAGATGATCGGCGGCAGCGAAGGAGATAAGGGAGCTATGACAGCAACCAAAGTTAAACCTCGATATTTAGACAATGGTGATGGAACCGTAACTGACCTTCGTAAAAACCTGATGTGGGTCAAAAAAGACACCTGGTTAGAGCTTGGGCGTTTAATCACTTGGTGGGATGGGGCAGAATACGTTAAAGAGTTGAACTCAAAAAAGTTTGCAGGATTTTCCGATTGGAGAATACCAAATGCACATGAAGCTAGAGAACTTTATGACCCGGGATTAAGTAACATTGATATGGAGGGTTGTGAAATTCATATTGACCCGGTTTTCTCTCCGGGTTGTGGTTATTCAACATGGACAACTGAAACTCGGGGGGCTAAAGCTGCCATGGGTTATGATTACCGAGCCGATTATGAGTTTTGGCTTGCTAGGGAAAATGATGGGTTCCCCAGTGGGTTGCGTCCGGTTAGAAACATTGAAGCCGATGGAAAGTTGCCTCGCGACCAGCGTTTTATTGATAATAAAAACGGAACTATTAGCGATTTAGAATTAAAATTGATGTGGAAAAAAGATGATTCATTTTTAGATCTTGATAAGTGGATCAGTTGGCAAGAGGCAAAAATCTTCATAGGAGAACTCAATAAAGATGATTTTGCGGGATTTTCTGATTGGCGTATGCCGTCCCGAAAAGAAGCGCAATCAATTCATGACCCTTCCAGCCCTGTAGAAGATACATACGGGGATACCAATTTCATCGTACCTGCCTTTTCTCCTGGAGCTGGGCAAACTACCTGGACTAAAACTTTACATAAGACTGACGATTCATTAGCAATTCGTTTTAATTTTTATAGCGGGGATTATAAATTCCATAAAAAAGGTTTGAGAAGTCATGGTGTCCGACCTGTTAGGGATATCAAGGAAAACCCGGAGGATTGAGTCATGAGTGAAATTTCTCCCACGAAATCTGAGTCAATCAAAAATATGCGTTTTGCCGAAGCAGATGAGTACTCAGTCATTGATTTGAAGAAACGGTTGATTTGGTTAAAGCAAGATACTCGGCAATTGACAGGGAAATGGCTTAGCTGGGTCCAGGCCAGGGATTATGCAAAGGAATTAAATTCCGCATGTTATGGAGGCTTCAAAAATTGGAGAATGCCTACGGTGGAGGAAGCCCGTACTTTGTTTGATAAAACTCAATCCAACAAGGATCATATGGGTCAAAAAGCATTGGTCCCGCAAGTATTTCCGGAAGGATTTGGTTTTCTCTGTTGGACTAAAGATGTTAGGAATAAAGTTCAGGCCATCCGTTTTAGCTTTCGAAAAGGAAGTATTATGTATGATGATATTTATAGAGTATCTCGTGGCGCAACTCGATTTGTAAGAGAGATTGAGAAATAAATTATGGGCAAAAGGTTTGTTGATAATGGAGATGGAACGGTATCTGATAAAGAAACTCACTTAATGTGGAAGCAAACGGATGGTTTTCAAGATGAAAGTATTTTTCATACTTGGTTCAAGGCCGAAGATTATGTTCGTAAATTAAATTTAAATAAATTCGCCGGGTATAACGATTGGAGGATGCCAACGTTAAAGGAAGCGGAAACTTTATTTAATGAGGATGATTCAATCCGTGATTGTGATCGGTTTGAAATTTTCATTGATGAGGCTTTTTCTCCCGGAGGGGGTTACACGACTTGGACTTGCGATTTGAAACCGCATAATGGAGCAGTAATTTTTTATTTCCGCTATGGACATGCCAATGTGAATAATCGGGATGATCCGTCCAAGGACTCCATTCGGGCCGTGCGAAATGTAAAGTGAAGAGTAGGCGAATCAATATTTTTTAGAAGGAGGTTTGTCATCGAAGGCTATCATGTAATCAATAGAGAGGAAAGCCTGAATGCGATGCTTACATACAGATTCGAACAGGAGAACTTTCGCAACCTGTATGTATTGGAGGATTACTATTGCACTAATCCATTTTGCGATTGCAACCATGTGACTATTTCTTTTAGTGATAAAGAGAACATTGATAACCGGTTTTCCTTTTTGTTGAATTTTAATAAAAAAATAGGAACTTTACCTAATCAACCTGCATTGACAACGGAACAGTCAGCAATTGTTCAAGAATTTATTGAAGGGCTTCCAGATGAGTTATTGATTTTATTTAAGCAGCGGTATATGGAAGCGAAAGCCTTTGGGGAAAAGAATCCCATGTCCTATTTGGTTTTTGAACCAGGACGTTATGTGAACTATATTGAAGTACGCCCTAGGGGAAGTGAACTTTTAGATTTTTCCTATAAAGAGGAAAAATATTTTGCTGAGGATGCTTATGAATTAGATCCGCGAAATGACAACAAAAGTGTCCAACTTACTTTTTATAAATTTGAACAAGGGGATGAAAAAACACCTCCCTTATTTTCTTATAAATATTATTTTGATGAAAAGGAAAGAGAGCAGGAAGACGCAAAACTTGATGCGGACAAAAGTGATGTGTTGTTGGTGTTTAATGGTTTTATTCCTAATTTGAATGACGTATTAAAAAAACGGTACAAAGAAACAAAGGGTATTGGGAAAGAACTTTTAAATTCTTCGCCTAAATTGCAATTTCAACCTCATAAAATTTCAAGGAATGATCTGTGTCCTTGTGGCTCTGGAAAAAAATATAAAAAATGTTGTGAGTTAAAAATTAACTAAGAGTATTTTTATTCTTGTTATTAAAAAATATAAATTTGAATTCGGTGAGATTTTAACGATAATTTTAAAGCGAGACCATTATGAGTACCAAAGAGAAACGAGTAAAAAAAGTTCAAGCCCGCCATATCTTAGTGGCAACTAAAGAATTAGCAGAAGAATTGAAGCTTAAAATTGACGAAGGGGAGGACTTTGCTAAACTTGCTGAACAACATAGCGAATGCCCTTCCAAAAAACGAGGTGGTGATTTAGGTTGGTTTGGAAAAGGCGCAATGGTAAGACCTTTTGAGGTAGCGGCGTTTTCTGCGCAAGAAGGAGATATTGTTGGTCCTTTAAAAACAGAGTTTGGCTGGCATCTTATTTATGTTTATGAAATCAAAGATGATGTTGATCCGGATTCTGGGCCTCCTACCGGGGATGAGGATGCAGATGAGAAAACTCTACGCTTAGTTGCAGAGAATTATGCACATGAATTTTTAATGTTGGGTTATTCAAGTAAAAAAGTTTTGAGTTTGTTTACAAGTAGTCATTTCAAATCTGCAAATGCTGTCTATAACATATTAGGTGAAGAAGTCATCAATGAAGTTATAGCGAAAGTTTTTGGTCAAACAGGAAAGTCTGAAGAGGGGAAAAAATAGAATTGATTGTAAAAAAGTAAATCGCCTAAATCAGTAAAGGTCTAGGCGATTTTTTTGTTTAAAGGATTACAGAAAATACTTCCAACACATTTGAGGTGTCTCGAAGCTCTCTTAAAGCTTCACTAGTCGGGGGAGAATCGATGTTGATTACTGAAACCGCATCGCCTTTTTCCAGCCGTCCTAAATGAAAACCCGCAATATTGATATTATTCTTTCCTAAAACTTGACCTAAGTTACCTATAACTCCCGGAACATCTTTATTACTTGTGATGAGCATATGTTTTGAAATAACAGCCTCAAAGGAATATTCATCAAAGCCAACAATTCGTGGGTCTCCTTTACCAAAAATACTTCCTGTGATTTGGCGTTTGCCGCTTTTAGTTTCAACTGCCACTTGAATGGTGCTGGTGTATTCTTTAATCTCATTGCTTTTTAATTCTTGAACTTCAATGCCTCTTTCCTTTGCAATAAAAGGAGCATTAACCATATTGATGCCTTCAATGGTTCCGGTGAATATTCCTTTGAGAACAGAAATAGTAACCGGCTGGACATTTAGATTTGCGACCTCGCCATTGTATTGCACTTTTACTTTGGTTATAGGACTGTCTACTAATTGTGCAACAATTTTTCCCAGATCCTCTCCTAAATTAAGAAACGGTTTGATTTGCTTTAAAAGCTCTTCATCTATTGAAGGCATATTGACTGCATTTTGAATACTTCCGTATTTTAAAAAATCAATGATTTGATCACACACCGCAATTGCTACCTTGTCTTGCGCTTCTCCGGTGGAAGCCCCTAAATGCGGAGTACAGATGATTTCATCAACTTCCAGGAGAGGGCTGTCTCCAGGTAAGGGTTCCTGATCGTAAACATCTAAAGCTGCCTGTGCGACTTTTTTATCCTTGACGGCTTGTATGAGAGCATCTGGGTCAATAAGCCCCCCTCTTGCACAGTTAATAATTCGAACCCCAGGTTTTACTTGGTCGAACTCTTCTTTTCCGAGTAGGGGTTTTCCGCCGATTTTAGGTGTGTGTAAACTAATAAAATCTGATCGGCTTAGCAGATCCTTGAGTTCTACCGCTTCCACGCCCATTTTTTCTGCATGTTCTTTAGAAATGAAAGGATCATAAGCTAAAACTTTCATGTCAAATCCTTTGGCCCGACTTGCCACAACCGAACCAATTCTGCCGAGTCCCACAATTCCTAAAGTTTTTCCATATAGCTCAACTCCCATGAATACCTTAGGGGTCCATTTTTTTTCTTTTTTCAAAGAAACTGTTGCTTGAGGAATGTTACGAGACATACTCAGCATTAAAGCTAATGCATGTTCTGCAGTAGTGATCATATTTCCGTCCGGGGCATTCATAACTATGATGCCTTTTTTCCCGGCAGCATCTAAGTCTATGTTATCCACACCTACACCTGCACGACCGATCACTTTTAATTTAGAAGCGGCTTCAATGACATCGGCAGTTACTTTGGTTGCGCTCCGTACAATTAAACCTTCATATTCTGGGATAACTTTAATCAATTCCTCTTTTGGCATTCCGGTTTTAACATCAACATCGATGCCACTTTCTTTTTGTAATATTTCAACTCCAAGCTTGGAAAGGTTATCGCTAACAAGGACTTTCATGTTTAAACTCCAAAGGGTATATATTCAATAAAGATATTGATTCAATTTTTAAGGCGTATTGTTTAATAGGCTTCTAAAAGAATTTCCTGGGCTGCGGCCACTCCTTTGCCCATTCGACTGGGTGACCAAATTTTTTCAAAGCCATTTCTAAAGCGGATATTCCTATAATGGTATCAAAAGTATCAACATAACCAAGATGCGCAATGCGAATAACTTTTCCCTTCCATTGATCTTGTCCCCCTGCCATGGTGACACCAAACCCATCTCTTAAGGCTTTAACCATTTTTCCGCCATCAATTCCTTCAGGAACAAAAACGCCTGTTGCGCTATCGGCAGGGCTATCTGTGGCGATAATTTTCAACCCCAAAGCTTTAACAGCCGCTCGAGTGGCTCGTGCTAAACGATTATGGCGCTTATGAACATTTTCAATACCTTCCTCCTTGACGCTCTTGAGTACCGACCGCAAACCAATAACAAGGGAAACGGCTGGAGTATAAGCGGAGGTTTGATTTTTTAAATTTTTCCGTTCTTTTTTTAAATCAAAATAAAAGTGTGGGCACTTACTTTGATCTGCAAATTTCCAGGCCTTTTCGCTTAAGGCCACCAGGGCTAGGCCCGGGGGAAGTTGTAATGCTTTTTGAGATCCGGTTATTAACGCGTCAATTCCCCATTCATCCATGGGTAACGGGAAAACCCCTACACCTGTAATTCCATCTACGACTAATAAAATATCATCTCGATCTCGAGTTAACTTAGATAACTCTTCAATGGGATGAGCAGCGGTCGTGCTGGTTTCGCTCGCTTGGGTTAATATTCCGCGAATGCCAGTGTGTTCGCTAAGGATTTTTTTTACTTCCTGAATATCGGCGGATCGTCCCCATTCAACATTCAGCCATACAGGTTCCATACCAAATGTTTCGCAAATTTTTCCCCAACGCTCTCCAAATTTTCCGCCATTAATTACTAATAATTTATCTCCGGGCGAAAATAAATTAGTCACACAACTTTCCATTCCCCCTGTTCCCGTGGAGGCTAATATCAAAACATCTTGTTTGGTTTGAAATAAATATTTTGCATCTTCAGCCGCTTCAGCAAAAATTTGGCTAAATTGAGGAGTCCGATGATGGACCATGGGTGCAGCCATATCTAAATTAACAGTTTCTGGAACCGGTGTAGGACCAGGAGCTAATAAATAAGTCTTCTTCATGTCGTAAAGTTTCCTGTAAAAAATTTTTAATTATGAATTTTGAACCACGATTGTTTTAGCCAACTTATCGTGGAAAGTTTGATTATTTTCGTCAAATAAGGCCCAGAGAAATCCTATTCCCAAAGTTAAGAAGGAAATCGAATAACCCAAAAATGATCGGATAAAAGCCGTTGAATAATTTATAGGATCTCCCTTATCATTTTTAACTAAAATACCCAGAAGTTTTTTTCCGGGAGTTTGCCCATTATTCCCTAAAAAACTAACAAAATAAATAAGCCATATTAGAGTATTAAATATAAAAAAAATTCCTAACCAAAGGATGAGTTCATTAGAGAAACCATTGTCCCAAGATTTTGATGAAAAAATTTTACTCCAAATAGGGAACTCATTTTCAAAGGCAAAGAAAGGGGTCATCATTAACCCCAGTATTTCCAAAATAGTAATATCTACCAAAAGTGCAAGGTATCGGCGATACAAACCGGCTTTTTTCATGGAAGATATCAGAGAATGGATTTTTGGACGACGAAATGACTTCCGCTGATTAAAAAAAGAACTGGAGGCTATTTTAATGCCAACTTTTTTAATCCAAATTGGAGTTTTTATCAGATTTTTCAAGGAAAATCACTACAAAATCGGGCTTTTTTGAAATTTTTAGACTAAAAATTGAAAATGGGTTCTTATTATAAAGAAATAGCCCATTAAGTTTCTGTTTAATAAGTTTTTGGGGTCACAAAAAGGAAATTTTTATTGAAAAAGGGGGCAAGATAGGAAAGGATTATTTTTCTTTATTTTCATCTTTTTCGTTTTCTAACTCTAATCCATCCAATTCTAATGACAGATCATCATCTGAAGATTCTGCAGGGGATTCATCCTCTATTTCACCTTGAGGTTCAAAATCTAGATTGGATGGTTCAGGTTTTTCTTCTAAATCCATCGTATTCATATCGAAATTTATTTCATTCTCTTCATTAATTTCTTCAGAGGCATCGCTTGTTTCTGTAGTCTCTTCATGGTGAGCGACAACATCAACCGAATCTTCTTCAAATGAAACTTCCTCATCTGAATTTTTTTCATCTGAGGATAAGTCGAGTTCTTGTTCTTTTTCAAAAGTATCGATTTGGGATTCAGAGGTTAAAGTAGGTTCCTCTTCATTTTCTTCAGTAAAAGAAAAATCTGAATCATCTGAGTCAAGTGAAGTATCCTCGTCAAAATCTAGGTCCAGATCGAGGTCTCCAGTTATATCAGAATCTAAATCATCAAGATCAAACCCTAACCCTTCAATATCTTCAGAATCTTGGTCAGTAGCATCATCTAATGAAACCTCAGGATCCAATTCGACGTCGTCATCAATAGAAACAGAAACTTCAGAGTCTCCTGAATTTGATTGAATAACCGGGGTTGCAAGTGCTGCTGCATCAGTAAGGTCTAAATTGAAATCATTTGGGGAGCTTCTATCAAAATCGTTTTCGGCATCCTGGGACTCAGAAACTCCTTCAATAGTATCAAGGTATCCGTTACCATTTCCATTTTCATGAAGATTATGAGCCTCGCTTAAGTCTAATTCAAAATCTTCAGCTGGTTCTGACTTAGGATAATCTAAATCCGCATCAGCAATTGAAGCGAATTCGGATTCAGAGCCATTTTTGTGCCCATTTTCAGATGGAAATTCAGGAATGGGTCCATCAAATATTGTAAAACCAGCCTCTGCAGCCACCTCTACAGGGAGCTTTGAAGCTGTTTTCGCTTCGTTACAACTTGGACACTTCTTCGATTGCTTGAAGTTAATATAACCACAATTTGTACACTGCATACTTAAAATGTTAAGGGATGGTTGAAATAACGTCAAGAAAAATAAGTAATTAGCAGTTAATTGAATTTGCCCATTTAGGAAATAAAAAAAAATCACGTAAAAGCTTGAAAAACCCTACCAAAGTAGAAAACCTTGGATATTTAATTGTGAAAAAGCTTAAAGTTTCACAAAAAATTTTTTATTTTATTTAGAAATAATGGGATCAGGGTTCCCATCAGGATCCCTTAAAGCGGTTCCGTTGGAATTAGGAAATTCGTTTAGTAGTAAGATTCCACAAACATGTGGGGTGGCCATTGAAGTCCCGGATAAAACGGTAACTCCTCCTCCCTTTTTTGTGGATAAAATTTGTACACCAGGTGCAGCAAAATCAACAGAACTGCCAAAGTTGGAAAATGAAGCAAACTCATCGTTACTGTCTATAGCTGACACAGTGTAGATATTGGGGTGGTTTATATGTGCGGGCTCATAGTTATTCGCATCCTCCGCCTCATTGCCTGCTGCAATGGCAATACGAATTCCCAAATTAGCTAAATTTAAAATGCTGTCATGAAGGCTTTGCCAATGGCCTAAAATTCCAAAGCTCATATTGACGCAATCTCCTGGTTGTGCAAATTTGGAGATATAGTCAATTCCCTTAATAGCGTCTGAAACTCTCCCTTTACCGCTGGGTCCTAAAATGCGAACGGAATTAATTACTGCGCCAGCTGCAACCCCAACAACATCAATTTCATTGTCTATGGCTCCAATGGTTCCTGCGATATGGGTTCCATGTCCGTGAACATCACTTCCCGTGTTTTTTCCCGTATGGGAGAAATTTACTGACAACCCAACGTTTAAATCAGGGTGTGTGTCATCGACCCCTGAATCTAAAACCCAAGCTTCCGGGCTTTCTACGTCTACGGTCACGGGTCCACCCACTCTAAATATTCCAGCAGGAATTTCCTGTGGTATGTCTTTTATTTTTTTATTTGATAATGACAAGGTATTTTTTTTAGACCCTTGGATAGAATTGCTTTTTAATGAATCTACCATCCAAATAATTCCATCTCTTTCATAATATTTAATGGACTTCGATTCCTGTGCTAATTTTGCAGCAGATGCATCAGACATATTGGCACTGAAACCTTTTATGGAATGTTGGTAAATATGGCCAATTTCCCCATTAAACTTTTTAGCCATTCCATTGGCCAACCCCGGAACTTCTTTGGAACGAATTTCACCAGATTCAAATATAAATATGAAACTACTTTGTGTTTTTTGAATTAAAATTCTGTCTGAAGAAGCGAACATGTTGTTGGATTGTGCATGTGAGTTTAAAACCGAAAGAAATAGGATAAACAAAGTGCAAATGAAGTTAATTAATTGAGGAATCATAGCTTTGCTCTGGAAAAGGTTTTAGGAGGTAACCAATTGTATAAAATCAAAGAGCTGAAAAAATCAGAAAACGGTGTTCAATAAATTCCATTATGAATTGAAAACGCAAAAAAATTCAACAAAAAACTGTTGAAAAATGCGGGGTTAACTAATTTAGGGGGTGGGAGGAGGTTGTCTGATGTTCCTCCAAAAGTTTAGCATTTAATGTTTAAGATCTTTTCAACAATGAATTCGGAAAATGGTAAGCAACAGGTAAATGCCGGGGATACGGCATTGAGTATGTGCAAAGAACGATTATCAGAGTACACCACAAAATCGGATACGAAACTTTTAGTTTTTAGATTTATGAGTTGAGCTCGAATGCCGTTTAATTCCGATTTGTAGAAGGAATTCAAATCTAAACCATCATAAAGTTTGCTTGCTTTTTCAAAGAGCCGGGCTTTTGAAATTTTTCCAATCTCATTTATAGCAATTCGTTTATGGTTAAAGTCTGAGTTGAAAAAAAACTGAGTTTGCCGCCATAAGATATCTATAAATTCATTGAGCTTGAAGTTATTAAAGTTTTTATATTGCTCACGCCAAAGAGCGGGAATTGCTGTGGGGCCAATTTTAATGTGTTGATTCACTGTTGAAGTTAAGTGAACCCCCAGAAAAGGATTTTGAGAAGGTGGAACCGGATAAATATGTGCATTTAATTTTGGAGTTTTCTTTTTTGAAATTAGATAAATTCCCTTAAATGGGACAATTTGATATTCCTTACCAAATCCAAAGTCTTTGGCAATTACATCAGCGTACAATCCTCCCGCATTAATCACATAACCTGGAGTGTAATTTCCTTTTGAGGTGGAAATAACGTCACCAGTTTTTTTTAAATATCTAACCTTAGTATGTATAGAAACTCCTTTTTGTTTTGCATCGGCTTTTAGAGAGTTGAGGATTTCTACGGGATCAATGGTCGATGTTGTAGGTGAAAAAAGTGCTTTCTTAAAAGTTTTAACCTTAGGTTCTATGGATTTTGCTTCTTGTTCAGAAATTTCTTTTAAAGGTACTTGATTTAGTTGGGCACGCTCTAAGAGAATCGCCATTTGATTTAAATCTTTTTGAGATTGTGCGACAATCAATTTTCCGCAACGATTGATTTTTAAATTTTTGGTAATGCAATATTCTGTTAATTGCTGATTCCCTCTTTTGCAAAATTGTGCCTTTAAGCTCTCAGATGAATAATAAAATCCCGCATGCAATACTCCACTGTTGCGTCCACTAGCATGTTGTCCGCATTGTTTTTCCTTTTCGATAAGAATAATGGAAGCCTCTGGGTTTTGTTTTTTTAATTCTCGAGCAATACAGATTCCATTGATACCCCCACCGATGATTAAAAAGTCCGGATTCAATGCTATATTCCTTTCTTTTGAAACTTTCTAGAAAACTTTTAAAAGAATGTGCTTTTCGATACAATAAGCCTCAAAATGAAAAAGTTAAAGTAATTATTTATAACTTTTAATATGATTGATTCTCTGAGGTTGGAAATGGGGCAATAAGATTAAAATTTGTACTCTCTTTGATATGGATATAAATTGATTAAACGCCAGGATATAGAAAAGACAGAAAAAAAATATTTGGCTTCCTATGCAGCTAAAAGTGGCGAGAGCTTAGGCAGGAAATTTCGGGAAAAAGAGCATGCCTATCGCACACGTTTTCAGCGGGATCGTGATCGGGTGATTCACTCTTCTGCATTTCGTAAATTAGAATATAAAACTCAGGTATTTGTTTATCACGAGGGAGATTATTATAGGACTCGACTCACCCATACCCTTGAAGTAGCTCAAATTGCTCGATCCATATGCAAATCCTTACAACTTAACGAAGATCTGGCAGAGGCCATTACTTTAGCCCATGATTTGGGCCATCCTCCTTTTGGTCATACGGGACAACGAGTTTTAAATCACCTTATGAAAGATCATGAGGGTTTTGAACATAATAAGCAAAGCCTACGCATAGTACAATTTCTGGAAAAACGATACCCAAAGTTTGATGGTTTGAATTTGACCTGGGAAGTGCAGGAAGGGATTAGTAAACACTCCAAGGATCCGGAAAATCCTTTACTTAGCAACAAGGATTTCAAATTTCCGACATTAGAAGGACAAGTCGCAGATTTTGCGGATAGCATAGCCTATAACGCGCATGACTTAGACGATGGTATAACTTCTAGTTTACTCGACCTATCTCAACTGCGGAAAGTAGAACTTTGGCGTGAAAATGAGAAAATACTGGATCAAAAATACACTAATTTAGATTTCGACTTAAAGAAATATCAAATAGTACGGAGTATCATTAATGATTTGATTACAGATTTTCGAAAAGCGACTCAGAGGAAAATTAAAAAGTACGATATTCGTTCTGTAGATGACGTTAGAAAATGCAAAGAATTATTAGCGGGATTTGGGAAAGAGTACACTGAAAAAAACCAGGAATTAAAAAAGTTTTTGTTCAAGAATATGTACCATCATCGCAAAGTTCGCCGCATGGAGTTTAAGGCAGAACTTTATCTAACAGAAATTTTTAAAGCATATCTAAAAATTCCGCAGCTTTTGCCGGAAGCCGTTTTAAAAAGTAGACCACAAGATTCACTCAAACGTCGAATCTGTGATTATATTTCAAGTTTAACGGACAGATCTTCGATTGATGAATATAAAAAACTTTATAGCCCCGATGATAATGATTAATCGATGAAATTTGTAAGGGAATAGAATTATTTGTGTTGGCCTCAAATTTTTTGCTGCTTCTAAGATATTCATTAAGATTGAAATTAGATATTTAGATTATTTTATTGGAATCAATTAAAGGAGAAAACATGATATTGACAAACATCGAAACCATCCCGGGAATGGAAATTGTTCAGCATCATGGAGTCGTTTCTGGAAGTACAGTGCGTGCGAAACATGTAGGTAAGGATATTTGGGCTGGTATTAAAAATGTTTTTGGTGGTGAACTTAAGGGATATACAGAACTATTGTCGGAATCACGAGAGGAAGCTATTACGAGGATGAAAAAACAAGCCGAGCAAATGGGAGCCAATGCTGTTCTAAATGTTAGGTTTTCGACTTCATCTGTAGCTGCAGGGGCCGCGGAGTTATATGTTTATGGAACTGCTGTAACAGTTAAATAAGGAGAAATCACCTTGGATAATATATTTATATTTCTGTTTTTGTTATTACTAGGCTATTTCTTTGGAAAGCGAGCGGAAAAGAAACATTATCAAAGTATTATTCAAAGGGAAAAGGCAATGCAAAAACTACCTACAATCGCATTGAAAAAACCTTTACCGACAAGTACCAGGATAGTGAAATCAGAATTAGTCACAGGTTCAGTTGTAATTTCGATTGACTATTTCAAACGATTACTCGCGGGGTTAAGAAATTTGTTTGGTGGAAATGTCACTTCATATGAAACTTTAGTGGATCGTGCCCGGAGAGAAGCGATTTTAAGAATGAAGGAAAGTTGCCCTAAAGCAGATCAAATAATTAACTTAAGAATTGAAACTTCATCTATTTCGAAAAATGCTCAAAAGGGACAGGTTGGAAGCGTAGAAGTTCTGGCTTACGGAACTGCACTCACATTTGAGCAATAGCAAATATGCAATACACGGGAAATCTGCCTGAGTCGAATGACAATGTTACGCATGAATCTCCTCTAAAAGAGTTTTTTATTTTATTGGTGGCTTTATTGGTAATTATTTTCGGAGTGTATTATGCACTAGGCTTCGCGGTAGATTATTCGATAAGTAAGCTTTCTCCCGAAACCGAAATGGCGCTTTTCAAGCCTCTAAAAAGTCAATTAACTCAATTAAAAACTTCGGATACACAAACAGATTATCTACAAAATATTGTGAATCAATTACAACAAGACTGCGTTTCTCTACCCTACAAGGTGAAGGTTTATGTGGTTGAACAATCTATTCCCAATGCGATGGCTATGTTTGGTGGAAATGTAATTGTTTATTCTGGATTATTACCTCTACTTAAATCAGAAAATGCTTTAGCGTTTGTTTTAGGACATGAGTTGGGCCATTTTAAAAATAGAGACCATTTACGAGGCTTAGGAAGAACCATAGTTTTAGTTACTTTATCTGCAATTATTTTTGGACCTGATAGTGGAATTAGTGAATTTTTGGCCGGGACCCTAACCTTAGCAGAATCCAGTCATTCCCGAGGGCAAGAATCAAAGGCAGATGAAGTTGCATTAGATGCATTAAATTGTCGCTATGGGCATGTAGCTGGTGCTACAGGATTTTTCGAGGAAATGCTAAAGCAGGACAACCTCCCCAAGTTTGCAGAGTTTATTTCAACGCATCCTCACAACGAAAATCGAATAGAAAAAATAAAATCTTTGAGTCAATCCTTGGGGTACAAAACAAAATCTATCACTCCTTTGAAAAATTAAAACAAACTTTGTGAACTTATAAATAATGGGCCATCGATTGGATGGCCCATGAGAATAGAAAATTAATTATTTTATAAGAAGTTTATTCAATATTTTTTCCTAATAAGAAAATAAAACCAATTCCCGCCAGACCTGCTAAGGCGGCCATTAAAAAACTACCAGCTGATCCAATTTCAATCCATTCCATAGGAGACCTCCTAATATAGGATTTAAACTGCAGGACGGAGCCCTTACAATTCATTTATTAATCATAAATATGTGGACCGGATTTCATCTTGTCAACACTTGAAAAGTCATTGAAATATAAAAGCTTTGAAATGCCCTGTGTATTTGGATAGCTATAGAAGGGATGAATATCGATGAATGTTGTAATAAAATTATGCTGAATTTTTAATTAAGGTAATACATGAAAAGACGAAAGAGTTTTTTATTAGTATTTTTGCTCATTATTCTAAACACTTCCATTTCCAATGCTAAACCGGTTTGGGAGGAATTATATGAAGAAGGTTTGAAGCTTTCTTTACAGGGATTTTCTGAGGAAGCAGTTCAAAAGTATCAGGATACCATTGAGCTTAAAGCAGATTATCCGGAGGCCCATCATGCCTTGGGTGTCTTATATTTCAGAATTGGAAAAGGGCCCGATGCAATAACCCATTTTCGTTCGGCAGAAAGTCTTTATTTGGGGAAGGATGATGATTCATCAAAAAAGAATTTAGGGATTGTTCGACGAAACTTAGAAAAAGCATATAAGGTCTTTAATTTAAGTTCAAAGGATTTTGATCAATTGGATTTAATGGCTCATTTTCAGACCACATCAAATTGGATGAAAACGGGGATTGGATTTTATATAGGAAGTGAAGGTTATTTTCTTACACCACTGCATGTTGTGAATGGCGCAGACAGAATCCGATTAACTTCGAAAAATTTCCAAGAAGTTCCTGCAAAACTTATTGCCTCGTTCATCATTTATGATTTGGCAATTCTTAAGATACAGAATTCTCCAATGGAAATAGAAAAAGGACTTGGCTTTGCAGATTCTTCCGCGGTCAATCTAAAAGAAATGGTTTATACCATTCCCGTTCCTTTTCCGAGTTCACCAGATTTTCACTGGATTCAAGGTTCTCTTCTAAAGATCAACGCCGTTGAAAATAATAAGAGAATGTTTTTAATAGATGTTCCAATAAGTCCAGAAAATGATGGATTACCTTTACTGAATGATAAAGGAGAAGTGTTAGGAGTCATGTTTTCTCAAGAATCCGTTAAGAAGAATTTTCCGAAGATCATTACAAGTCAAAATAAAGCAAGTATGGCGGTGAAATCAAATTACTTTATGAAATTATGGGAAAGAAAATTAAATGGGAATATTAAAACTGAAGATAAAAATTCTCAGGCTAAAAAAACAATGGTAAAGGGTAAGGATTTAAATGCGCATGTTCTTCAAAGTGTAGCTATAGTTGAAGTAAAAAATAAATAATTGACCCATATATTGAAAATGAAATTTTTTAAAATAATAAGTTTTGTTCTTCCATTGTTATTTGTAGGATGGAGTAATGGATTTGGTGCTCAAGCAACAATTTGGCTGGCAAAGGATGTTAATTATCCCGGTTGGGTATCGTGGGAAAGTGATTCTCTAAAAATTGACCATTTATGTTTTTTAGGTAAGTCTGCAAAGGGTTTGTTAGATAGTAAAAGCCTGGAAGCGTTGGCAAAAAGTGAAATCCCCGAAGGTGAATATGTGATTTCCGATTCTATCCCAGAGGAAAAATGGCCGATATCGCCGTTCGTCAAAAATAGCGCGCTTCGTTTTAAACCCATTTCTACAGAAGCGGTACAAGCCTTCAAAAAAGAAATTTTTGTGGGGTTTTCTATACATGGTAAAGATTTTTTTCCACTTGTTTCGAACTACGTAAAAGATTCAAAAATGATTGATTTTTATAACAAACAATTTTTTGAAAATTTAACTTCTCGGTGGAGAGGGTTAAGAATTTCAAATTGGGATATGGATCGATTATATGATTTTTGGGTTAAAGTCAACATTCCTCAAAACCAATGGAAAGTAGATTTAAAACAGGTAGATGCTTCGCTGTCCCAAAAAAAATGTAAACCCTTTGTTGTGCAATAAAAAAGTAATAGGTAGAAAACTATAAATAAAGATTACTTACCTCATCAGCATAACCGTTAAATTTTAAGGTTGGGATTTTCTTGTTTTTTCCTAAATCCAATTCCATCTTTTGATCCCACCTGGCATACGGTGTACTGGGATCCACATTAGCCCAAAAATCATATTCCAGGGGAGAAACGGTTTGCCAAAATGTTTGTGGCTCATCCCGAGTGAATTCGATTGAGGTTATTGATTTAATACTCTTAAAACCATATTTCCAGGGAATTACTAAGCGAATTGGGGCTCCATTCTGGTTGGGCAATGGTTTCCCATACATTTCTGTGGCTACAAATGACAGATTATGCATTGCTTCTTTGAGGCTCAATCCTTCGGAATAGGGCCAAGGCTCCCAAAACCGTTGTTTCTGACCCAATGCAATATTGGGTTGGAGAAATGTTTTAAACTTTATATACCTTGCGGTTGAAAGAGGCTCTATTAGATTAATTAATAGTTTTAGTGGAAACCCCTTCCAGGGAATGACCACGGACCAACCTTCCACACACCGCAATCGATAGGTTCGTTCTTCTTGAGGAAGGTATTTAATTAATTGATAAAAATCTAGTACTTGATGATTTTTAACTAAACCCTCAATGCGGATTTCCCAGGGACTTGTTTTCAATGCTTGCGCCTGTTTCCAAATCACACTTTTGTTGGTGCTGAATTCATAAAAGTTGTTGTAACGAGTAACTAATTTTTTAGAAGTGACGCCTTCCACTTTTGTAAGAGCTTGCGGATGCTTTGGGGTATTAGAGGATTGGGCGATGGCGCTTGATACTCTTGTCAAAGGTGGAAGAAGCATGCTGGATAGTCCCAACAGACCCACTTTGCCCAATCCCTTTAAAAACTTCCTTCTATCGCAGTAAATGTTTTCTGGGGTTACTTCTTGGTCGGGAATTTTCCAAGAGTTAACAATTTGAATATTTGGGGATTTATTGTTTCTATTTTGTGATTTCATTAATTGTGTTCAGGGTTGTTTCCCGGGTTTTTCAGAAACATCGTACGCACATCGAAATCCTACTGCATTCAATTTAATTTGTGGGGCTAATTTAAACCGTCTGCCAACATGGGTATAATAACCGGGGTTGTACCAACCACCTCCACGGATAACCTTTTGTGTTCCTGAGTTGGGACCTTTAGGGTTTTTTTTATCTTTTTCGGCGTAAGCTCCAAACCAGTCGCTCACCCATTCCCACACATTGCCACTCATGTGATGAAGGCCGTATTCATTAGGGGAGAAAGTATCCACTGGAACCGGACCTGTATTAAATGTTTTTTCAAAATGACCTTTGCTTAACTGAATATTAGGTCCAAAAGAAAAGTTCCACTTTTGGGGTCCACGGGCAGCTTTTTCCCATTCCGCCTCTGTTGGGAGCCGTCCGCCTTTAAACCTACAGTAGGATTCTGCTTCATACCAGCTTACCAACGTTGCAGGGCAATTTTTACATTCTGATTGAATGTTGCTAATTGTAATTTGGCGAAATAAATTAAACTCCTGTTTTGAGACTTCGAATTTGTCAATATAAAAGGCATCCACCCAAACGTTTCTGATGGGACGTTCTTCCTTATTGCCGTCCTTTGTTCCCATTAAATATTTTCCGGATGGAATTAAAGCAGATTTCAAAGGCATATTTTCTTGGGTTTCCAGAGATTCTGCTTCTGCTATTAAACCAAAGCTAAAAAATATACATGCTATTTTAAAAAATAAATATGATTTTTTAATTTTCATTTTTTAAAATCATTTGACGCCAAAAACTGACAGCTTTTTTTGCATTTTTATCTTCGCGGCTTCCATCCCAAATGGCGAAACTCACAATCAAAGGAATATTAATCTGAAATTTAATATCTTTATTATCTAAAGTTAATAAGTCACGAACAAATACTACGGTCCATTTCCCATTGACCCAGCTTCCTTTCCCTTTTAGGAGTTGGCTTTGTAAAGGTTGAACTGCTAAATTCCCAAACCCCTCAGCATTTAATTCCTCAACAGAAGATTCTTTAAATGGATTAACAAACAAAACTCTTTTTGAATTGTTCAGTGAAAATTTCAATTTTTGATTTTTTGCCCTTGCCTTCCAATGCCAAATATTAACAGGTTTTGAAGGGTGACCCATTCCAAAAAAAGGTCCTTCAACAAAGGGTTGATTGCCTAAAGCAAATTGAATTGCAGCGGAGTCGATATAACGAGGACTGTTCTTTATTATGATATCTTCAGAAAGATCTTCCCATGTAAGCCGGATAGCAATTTGTTGTTGATTGAAAATTGACTGAACCCTAATAGAGGTCACATTTTCCTTTTCTGCTTGCAAAGCAGACATTCTTATTTTTGAATTTGGAATTTTTTCCCAGATCGGATCATGCGGTTCGATAGAAAGAGGCTCTGCAGTCCATTGTGAAATGATTGGAATAATAAAATCATTAGGGGAATTTTCAGATGGTTTAGTTATGAATTGAGATTGTAAAAAATGAACCAGATGCCAGAGCTCATCTTCATTTAAAAAATCATAAGCGGACATAGAAGTCCCATCAATTCCAGTTACAAGAGTTTTATAAATGTTTTCTGAAGAAGATCCTGCTTTGTATAAGAAAGGTTTTCTTAAGTCAAAGACATAAGATTTTTCTCCCCATATGTCATTTAAAGAATCTTCAAGAGCTCCGGATTTTTCTCCATTTTTGCCATGACAACGTCCGCAACGCATTTGTTGATAGAGCTCTTTACCATAAGCGATTGAATTTTTTTCATAAGGCAGTTCAGCATTTATTTTGATTTGATAATCTGGAATTTCTTGGTCAAATCTGGGAGAAAAAGATTTAATGTATGTAATTATCGAATCAATATTTGTTTTTGAGAGGATTTTTCCTAATGCAGGCATCGAAGTTCCGGGTATTCCATGGTAAATGGTTTTAAACAAATCTTCATTTAATGGAAGGGCGTTGCTTTGGGTAGAGTGAAACTTAAAAATGCCCCGACTGAAGTCTCTAGGTTTAGGATTCAAATAATAGGAGGCTGAACCATTTCCTTTGCCTCCCCCTCCATGACAATGCTCGCAAAATCGTCGGTAAAGAGATTTCCCGTTTTCAAAAATTTTTTTCCTTTTTTGTGATTGAAGGTTTTTTTCATTTTCAGGTAGTGTATCCTCAATCATTTTCTCTACTTTTCGTGAATCAACAGCGGAAGTGATCGACGGGTTTGTTGAAAGAATGGAGAGAAAAAATATTACCAACGAACTGAAGCGTAATGAAAAATCGAGTTTATTTTGTTGAGTGGCCCCTTGCATCAAGAAACTCCTAACAAATTTTTTTCATATTAACATATTGGATTTACTAATTTAGAGAGGAAAGAGCAAAAAATATGGCAAATTGTAAATCCGTTGGCTGAAGGTTAAAATAAGCCTCAATTTTGGGAGATTAAAAATTTTTATGGAATTAATTCGATCAGTCTGTGTGTTTTGTGCATCCAGTAATAGTGTGGATACCAGTTTCTTGACAATGGCGTTTGATTTAGGTCAACGGTTAGCTAAAAACGGAATTCAATTGATATATGGGGGCGCTTCCATCGGGTTAATGGGTGAAGTCGCAAAAGGAGTTCATGAGGAAGGGGGAAGGGTGACCGGAGTTCTACCGGAGTTTTTTAAAGTCAAAGAAATTGAATATTCTGAGGCAGATGAATTGATTGTTACCCGTGACATGCGAGAACGTAAAGCAGTTATGGATTCGCGATCTGATGCATTTATCGTTTTGCCAGGTGGTATTGGGACATTAGAAGAAGCTTTTGAAATTATTTCAATGATTCAACTGCGTTTGACAGAAAAGCCACTGGTTTTTATTAACACAAACCGTTTCTATGATTCTCTGATGGCACACTTTCATAGTATGGTTGATTTGAAATTTGCGAAGGAGGAAACGTTGCAGATGTTTACTATGTGTCAAACACCTAAAGAAGCCATCGAATATTTAAAAAATTACCGCCAGACTCACTTCCACAAAAAATGGCTTTAAGAGGCAGCCATTTCTTGGGTTTGCACCTTAATATCTTTTCCGAGAGTATCTTGTAAAAAGGTTTCAATATATTGAAGCGTTCCTGTGGTAGAACTGGGACAAGTCCCACAAGCTCCCTGATAGTGAATATGAACAATGTTTCCTTCTACTTTTATGAGAGTGATTCCACCACCATCATTAGCTAACGCTGGACGAATGGCATGATCCAATAAAGCATCGATGACTTCCTGCTTTTGTTCATTTTTTAGTGAAGGGAAATCCTCAACATCCACATTGTCTAAAACATTTGAAGCTTTAGAAGCAATTTTTTGATCTTCATCGCAGGTCTCATAAAAGGTCATATTTTTTTCAAGGGTGTTTTGAATGGGTTCCATTATTGTGGTCCAAGCAACCACGGGAGATTTTGTGATGGTGACAAAGTTTTCCTTGATAAAAATATTTTCTACACCAAATATGTTAAACAAACTTTCTGCTAATGAGTCTCCTTTTGCATCTTCTGGAGATTGAAATGTTTTGGTTCCCTTTTTAATGACATCGGCACTCATAATAAATTGTGCCGCTTCCGGATTGGGGGTGTGATGGAAGGTCATTACTTTGAATTCCGATCCCATAACCTGAATCCTTTAAAGATAAATTTTTTAATTATTTCTTTTGGATATTATACTTTGGTTTTTCCCATATGGGAAATAAAGTCTTAGTGAGACATTGAATTTAATTGTTTTTTAAAAGTATTTAATGTTTCCGAGTCATAGAGCGCAAAACAAATCTTTTTTATTCGAGTTTCTCCCTGCAAATAGTTATAGACCTCTGATAACATTATTTTTGCGCATTTCTCTACTGGGAAGCCAAAGATTCCTGTGCTTATTGCTGGGAAAGTGATAGAGCTTAATTGATGTTCATCTGCCTTGCGAAGGGAATTAAGAGTTGCATTTTTTAGCTTAATTTCTTCATCTCCTTCTCCCTGCCTAGGTCCTACTGCATGAATAATAAAATTTGCTTTTAAATTTCCCCCGGTGGTAAGAACCGCTCCACCTACAGGACAAAATCCAATAACATTACATTCTTTTTGGATATTTGGACCCCCTTTGTTTTTAATGGCTCCTGCTACTCCTGCTCCCAAAATTAAACTTGAATTGGCAGCATTTACAATAGCACTGGTTTCACTTTCTGTTATATCCGCTTGAACAAGTTCAATAACAGAGTTGTTGACTCTAAGTTCCATGAAACTACTCTTAATCAAGAAGTATTATAGAAATAATACGTTAAGGAGAATAAATACTTCAAGAATTTTAAATTGAGGAAGAATTATTGAGATTGATCTGTAGAACCGAATCCGCTATTACCGCGAACGGTTGTGTCGAGTTCTGTAACAGCCACAAAGTTAACAGTTTCAACTTTTTGGATAAGAAGTTGGGCTATTCGATCCCCTTTTTGAATAATAAAATCTTCTTTGGAATGGTTAAAGAGTAAAATTTTAATTTCCCCTCGGTAACCAGAGTCTATGACACCAGCTCCTGTATCAATTCCTTTTTTTACTCCAAGCCCACTCCGAGGCCATACCAGCCCCACATGGTTTTCAGGTAAAGCTATCTGTATTCCCGTGGGAATTAGTTTTCGTTCCCCTGCCTGGATAGTTTGGTCAGTGGATGCCCTTAAGTCAGCACCAGCATCACCTGGATTTGCATAGGAAGGTAAATACTCTCCTTGAACTGGGCATGTGGATATCTGGGATGAATTCATAGCTGTAGAAAAATATTAAAGGCCTTACTCATACTAATCGAGAGAGCATTAGAAATTTGTCCTTGGCAAAATAAACTTGGATAAAAATCGAACGTGAGCTATAAATAGTACAAGTAAGACCTTATATCACGAAAGGATGGCGGGTCACTTTTTGGTTATCCAACCCGAGTTGCTGCAACAACCCGGGAAAAGAGCTTCCACTTAACGCCGCTTGGAATGAGCTGTTTCGCCGAATAACTACGGGGATTTCGGCCGGCGCTCAATACATTTGGGGATTTGGGAAGGGGCTTTAGTCGCACCCAGAAATCTTTTAGCTCTCTGAGATACAACGTAAGAGCAGAAATCTCTTTCAAAGTAACCCGCCTACGGTGGCAGGTATTAGGGCTAATAATATTTAGTTTCGGCATTTATGGACTTCCGAAATTGACATATTTACCCTCATCTCCCTACCAATAAATCCTATCAATAGCAAATCCATTATCTTGTATAACAAAAAGAAGAATACCACTATATGTTGTAGGTGTCAATTATTTTATCTACAATTCATATTTTTGACGCTAACGCTAATAAAAACAAAAGATTATGGATAGTAGTGATTATGGGGTATTTAATTTGTAACTGGAAATACAATATATAGGTGTATATAGAAATTTGTCACTATATATTGAGATTTGGAGATTCCTCCAGGAAATATCTAAAAACCTCGATGATTAAATATTAATTTCGGAAAATTGATATTTTTTAAATAGTATTCCAATTTTTTTTGTGGGGTTATTGCTTAAGGGACCTTGATTATTTGGATTTAAGATTTTTCTTTTTCGAAACGGTCTAAACTGACAGGTATTTCATCCAAGAACCTCTCTCCAATTATATAAATTGAATCTGAACCTTGGATTTTGGCGAGATATTGAGGTTTTCCTTCCAACTGTTTTCCCACTACGATTTGTCCTAATACCTCTTCTTTGTTAAACATGGATAACGTTAGACGGGTTTCGCCTAATTCCAAATCCGAATCTACTGAGTTGGGATTTAATTGGGCTTGATATTCTAAATTGTTAATTGTCCAAAGAATGTCTTTTCCAATGAAAGGAGCAATAGGGTCAATTTTTTTGGGTTTGGTTAAGATCCAGTCTTTCTCATTGCGTATTAACTCAAACATTTTCTCAGGATATTTTATCTGAATCCGTGTTACTCGTTTGGTGTCGAAGGAGAAGATTTTTTTATATTGAAACTCATCTAAGGGTCGAAAGATTTTTTGTTTATCATCTTTTTGTAGAACAAAAACTACTTTGTCTTTACTTCGAGATGCATAATAATGATTCTTTTGAGAATCTGCATTTCCTAGAAAAAGGGATTGGGGCAGTCCCCTTTTATCGATAAGGGTTAGCTCTTTTCTGGGGGTATGTAATCCAAAGCTTTTTAAGTCTTCTGTTTTAACGAATTCCTTAATACGAGTTTCTTTTAAATCGAAAAGCAGATTGTTGATAGTTTCAGAATCTCCTTTTTTTTCTGTGGGATCAAAAATTGTCCAAAGTTTGGGATTCTCTTTGTCTCTTTTCATTTGGATTGTATTTATCCCCTGCCGCAATCGAATTTCAACAACTTCATCTTCTTGAATATCAATAAGAGATTTATCAAAGTAAGTTACTGGCGGTTTTGACAGTGTGTCTGCAAGTTGCTGATTAACCGTAAAAATATTCATTGCATGTGTGATTTGGGCATAGTATGAGTCTTCTTCATCTTTGCCGCCAATGATTAATTCCCAAGGTTGGTCACTTTTGCTTGATTTCACTGAAAACTTAATTTTTGGAGTGATTAAGCCGTAGGGAGTGACATCTTTTGGGTTTTCTTCAACAAACTTTTTAACTCTGCTTCGATTCAAGGTATTGAGTAATTGTTCAATAGAATCTTTATCGCCTTTTCCTGATAATCCTTTTACTAAAGACCAATTGTCGTCCATTTTCTCAAACCTTTGACTTTCATGTTTGTATTGGATTTCGAAAGAGGTTACGTCGCGCGTTTGATATTTAAAGATTGATCGATCCCGAAGGTCATCAACTGATTTGTCCAGTGCAGATTTCTCCAGGTTTGCAAGTAATACTCTTTGATCTGTAGAAAGCTTTACATAATATGAGTGGCCAATGGGGCTAGCATCCCCAAGTTCTAAGATGAGTGGGTCTTTAGATTTTAATAGTAGTTTGATTTTTAAATTAGGAGAACTCAGGCCATAGTCCGATAATTTATTGGGTTCTTCTTCAATTGCTCTCGAAATTTCGCCGGATTCTAAAGTCCCTATCAGTTGATCGATTTGCATGGGGTCTGCGGTAAGTTCCAGAGGTTTTTTTATTTCCCAAAGAAATTCATTTACTTTTTTAATTTTGATAGTCAAATCTTTTTTTATGACTTCAATGCCGTCTATATCATCTTGCGTAAAATTAAGGACTTTTTTAGCGAGTATCTTTTCCTGGTTTATTTTTTCCTCTTTTGGCTTTTCTATATAAAATGTGTAGAAGGCTAGGGCGGCGCAAACTATAACCAGACCTATGGTGCCTTTAAATTTCATAGGGAACGTCTTTTCCACCAAATACTGACACCCAATAAAGTAATGGCCATTGGAATTAGAATAGTACCAACGACGAATGCAAGGTTCCCCTGAGTAGCTGTTAAGGCGAGAGGACTATTTTTTCGCTTGCGGGGACGGATTGAAATTAAATTTTCTTCTTGCAAAAGCCAGGAAGCAGAATTAAGAAAAAAGTCACCGTTTCCAGAAAAACTAAAATAATTATTGCTTGCAAAATCTGAGTCACCTATTACCACCAGGTTTGCTTTTAAACCAGATGTGTCTTTGCTGGTTGAAATTTTAGTTGAATCTTCACCAGTGGTTGAATCTGATGGCTGAGTATTATGATCTTCTTTTTTCTGACTTAAGTTTTTTGTGACTGCAACTGCTACGGAGACAGGTCCCTTCAGATCTACATCCGGATTGTAACGTGCTTTACCTGAAGAAATATCAGTTTCCGCCCAACTCTCCGACCCTGAAAATAATACTTCGCTGGTTTCCAATCCTTCAGTGGTGATAGCTTTTACGGATCGAAGTAAAGGAAAGATAGTGGGTAATGAAAAATCTTTGGTAATGCCATGAGGGCTGTATTGACTAACCACTGGAGCGGCATAGTCACCTCCATAAAGTTTTGACATGGGGTCGATAATCAAATCGTTTTGTATTTCTATTCCCCATTTTCCCAAAAACTCCGTCCACCCATTATCAACTTGAGGATCAGCAAGTATGAAAACTGAGCCACCTTTATTCAAATAGTGATCAATGGCTTGAAGCTCCAGTTTTTGGATGGGTTTAGTTGGGCCGCTTATTATTAATAAATCTGCGTCTTTAGGTACTTCACCTGTTTTTAATAGGAGAAGAGTTTTTATTTGAAAATTATCTTTTTCCAGAGACTCCTTAACCTTAGAGAACCCATTCTTTTCTTTATCTTGAATACTTTTTTCGCCATGTCCTTTAAGAAAGTAAATAGTTTTTTGTTGATCCTGCGTGACTTTTAGAAGAGCATTCGTTACATTTTCTTCTGTAGCCTTTGCTATTTTCGTTTCTTGTTGGCCACTCTCAAAAACAACGGTTCCATATGTGGTGATTCCATATTGTTTAGTGATCGCAGGACTTTTATCGGGATCAACAAATTCTAAATTTATTTTATCAGTTAAGCTGGTATACCCATCCATGAGCCTTTGAAATTCATTACGAGAGCCATCGTCAGTTTGATAGAAGGCGGTAAGTTTGACATCTCTAGCTAAATTAGAAGCCACTTTTTGGGTTTGTGGTGCCAAAGTGTAGAACTTTGTTTCGGTAAGATCAATTCGGTGTTTATGTTTTAAAAATTGTACATTGAGAAAAACCAATATCCCTAAAACAGCAAAAATTAAAATTACTGAGTTGGTTCCATAAAGTGTAGTTCTTGATTTTAAGGAGCTTTTTACTTCCTTGCGATCCAAAAATAAAAAGAATAACCCATTGGCTAAAGCAATGCTTAAAATAGTATAAATAGCCAAAGTTTGTTGGGGAACAATGATATACAATAATAACCCTACAAAACCAAAGGCGAGTGCAATCCAACCTGCATAAGGGGCAAAATGTTTCATTTCATCACCTCCACCGCCTTGATTCTAAAACTCGATGGGTTAAAAAAAGACCAAAGAAAATAAAAGAAACATAATAGACCAGGTCGCTGGTATCTATGACACCTTTGAGGAATGATTCCAAATGTCCAATTAAGGCGAGGTATTCTAAAACTTGACCTGCTTCGGGTCCGGCTGCTTGAGCGGCCCACCCAATAATCCACATCAGTAAAGCAAAACCAAAACTGATTACAGCTGCAATGATTTGATTATCTGTAAGAGAAGAAGCAAAAATTCCCATCGATATGTAGCATCCGCACATAAGAAGTAAGCCGAAGTATCCGGTAAGAATCGGGCCTATTTCCGGCTGGCCTAATGTAACAATTAATAGGACCGAATATGCGGATAACAAAAGCATGACACCAACAACAGCAAGGCATGCTAAAAACTTGCCTACTATTATTTGCCTCAAATGAATTGGAGAAGATAGCAATAAGGGAAGTGTTTTGGTTTTCTTCTCCTCTGCAAAAGTTTTCATCGTAATGATGGGGATAATGAATAGTAAAACTACCGCCATATTGGAAAGAGAAGGTTCAATAACAATTTCGTTTACATTTAAGCTGATTCCCATACGTTCCAATTGTGCAGACTGAAAGCTTTGCATACTAAAGAAATTCAATATGCTAAAGAACATGAAGCTAAATATTAATAGAAAAACGGTAGTGACCACATAAAAAATGGGAGAATAGAAATAGGAGCCCATTTCCCTTTTTGCAATCAACCAAATTGCTCTCATTCGCTGACTCCTGTTTCCTCGGTGGTTAATTTTAGAAAAATATCTTCTAAAGTTAATGCGAGGGGTTTCAATTCTACCAATCCCCAATGATTATCCAAGACCACACGAGCCACTTCATCCTGTAAAGAGATATTTGGGTCACTTTCAATTAAGATTTGGTTCGGTGTTTCTGCTTGTACCGATATTACTTTTTCAATTGAGCTGAGCTTCTGTTCAACATCATTTGTAGGATTTTCAACTATTAGTTGAAGCCGGGTATTTTTTTTGAGCGAAGCGGTAAGCCCATCCAGGGTATCCATAGCAGCGATTTCTCCCTCATTAATAATAATCACTCTTTCGCAGATTTGAGTAACTTCAGGAAGAATATGAGAACTTAAAATAATAGTATGGGAGGATGCCAGCTCACGTATCAATTTTCTAATTTCAATTATTTGAATTGGGTCCAATCCGATAGTTGGTTCATCCAAAATAAGAATTTCTGGGTCGTGAATCATTGCCTGCGCTAGTCCTACCCTTTGCTGATATCCTTTAGAAAGTCGTCCAATAATTCTTTGACGTACGTCTTCCAATTTACATTTTTCTATAACCCGACCCACCGCATTTGAAGTTTTCACTTTTGGGACATTTCGGATACCTGCGGAAAACTCAAGAAAATTTTCTACCACCATGTCTTGGTATAGAGGGGGAGTTTCAGGAAGGTAACCGATCACCTTGCGGATTTCCAGGGACTGATCAAAAATATCAAATCCGCAGACTCGTGCAGTTCCGCTACTGGCCGGTAAAATGCAGGTGAGGATGTTCATCGTGGTAGTTTTTCCCGCACCGTTTGGGCCTAAAAAACCAACCACTTCCCCTTTATTTACCTTAAATGTCAGCCCTTTAATAGCAGACCGGGGCCCGTAGGACTTACTTAATTTCTCAACCTCGATCATAGTTTGGAACGTTTAAATAAGGAAGGATGTCGATTAATAACCGAACATATAGTTTTTAACAAAGATCAACCTAACTTTAAAAAATTATCATAAACCAAAATGGCTTTCCATTAAAATTTTTTTATTTTCTAAAAACATTTTTTATTCGGATTTTCTTTCCATTTTGCTGTGCAGATTCATAAATTGCACAAATAAGCTGGAGTGCTTTAAACCCATCTACACCGCTGGACTGACTCTGGATCTTTTTTTTTACGGATTGGACCATGTCTTGAGCTGCTCCAACAAAGGGGCTTTTATTTTGTTTTACTTTAGGGAATTCTATTTGCTCTAATTCTTGAAAACCGGAAAAGCGCTTACTTTTTCTGGTTACATACAATTTTCTCCCCTGATTTCCAATTAATAGTCGTCCTTCCGTTCCCTGGATGTCCAGTTCAAAATTAAAATATTTTCGATTGCCTCCCCCTTCAATAAACCCAGTTGCACCATTTTCAAATTTAATCATTCCCGATGCAGTTTCCTCAATATATTTTTTGCCATTAGGTCTATCCTCATTTCCTATTACCCATTTAGCAGGTCCCCCAAAGTATAATAAAAGATCAGTTAAATGCGTTCCGTCATGAAACATTCCTCCTCCTCCAAATTTTTTAACGGATAATTTTGAAGGTTTTCCCGAAAGAGCGTTTCCAATTATGGTTTTTACCTCGCCGATTTTTCCTTTTAGAATTAGATTTCTAGCCAACATATGGTAGGGTTCCCATCGGCGTTCATGATTAATGCTGAATGCGATCCTTTTTTGTTTGCAAAGGCGAACCATTTGTTTTGCCTGATCTAAATTTAAGGCAATGGGTTTTTCACAAAAGATACCTTTCACTCCAGCCTTGACTGCTGCCAAAACCATGGAATGATGTAGTTCCGTCCAAGTTGCAATACAGATAATGTCCAGAGTTTCATTAGTAAGCATGGAATTTAAGTTATTGTAAAGCCGATCTACATTCCATTGATCGCCGAAAGTTTTAAGTTTTTTTGGATCGATATCGCAACCTGCAACCAGTTTCGCAGAAGAGACCTGAGCGAAGCCTCCTGCATGGGTGCAAGGCTTAGCTCGAAGAGGATCTTGCTCTAATAGACTTCCGATACGGCCACAACCAACAATCCCGACATTAAGTTTTTTCATAGGACAGCGACTCTGGTAAAAATTTAAAGCAAATTAGTATAGCACTTGGAAAAAATAAAAAAAAAGCGCTCCTTGGGAGGAAGGAGCGCTTAGAGCTGATCTTAAATAAGATCTGAGGAAATGGCCAGTTCGAATCATGGTTGGCCAAACTAAATATTTGTATCTATTGTATTGGAACGATGTTGTCCAATGACTTTTGAAAGCCTTTCTGCATTTTCACCGGGTAATTGACGGACTTCTTTATTGGTGTCGATATCAATTACTTTTATTACCCCTTTTCTGGATTGCTGGTCAATTTCATAAACTATCTTTTGATTGTTAATTCCCGCCTGCTGTTCTGTTCGATAAGTCAATCCCAGGTTATTTTCCTTGTCGGGGGAGGAAAGTTTAACAATATCTTCTTGAAGACTTTGGAGAGTACTCTTATTTAAATTTTGAGAGTTGAGTTTTTGTGAATCTTCTAAATTTTTAACTGGCAGTGTTTTAGAAAATATTCCCAGGCTGAGTTTTTCGGGAATATGGGTTGAAAACATTTCTTAATCTCCTTTATGGAAAAAATTCAAAAAATAAGAATTTAAATAATTTAACCGCCTAATAAAGTTAATACCGACTGTGGTGTTAAATTAGATTGGCTTACCATTGCGGCACCGCTTTGAACCAGGATTTGATTTTTAGTTAAATCGGTTATTTCTTCTGCCAAATCTGCATCACGTATGGTTGATTCTGCAGCTGTTAAATTTTCAATCGAAATATTTAAATTATTCAATGCTCGAACTAATCCTTGTTGAGCAGCACCTACTCTTGCTCGTATGGAAATTAGATCCTCTATAGCGTTGGAAAGATTTTCCATAGCGTTGAGAGCTCCTGGAACCGTCGAAATGGAATCGGAACCAAAACCTAACTGTGATGAAGTTGTTGGTGTTAGATCTAATTCTTGATTTAAGTTTATTCGATGGTCGCTTGCTGAGCTGGTTCCTACCTGCAAAACAATTTGATCGGGTGCATTAGCGGCAAGTGAACCATCAAGCAACTTTTGTCCATTAAACTCAGTGGTTCTGGCAATACGATCAAATTCTGTTCTTAATGAGGTGAATTCAAGATTGATAGTTTCTCTTTCAACTTGACCGATGGTTCCGGTAGCCGCTTGGGAGGCCAACTCCCGAAGCCGAATCATGATGGCTCCTTGTTCGCCCATGGCTCCTTCGGCAGCGTTGATCATCGAAATACCGTCATTCAGGTTACGGGCACCTTGTCTAAGAGTACGGGTGTCTGCGCGAAGAGATTCTGTGATAGCTAGTCCAGCGGCATCATCTGCGGCTTTTTGAATGCGGATTCCAGAAGCTACTCTGGATATAGAGTTACCAAGCCTCTGGTTATTTAAATCCAACACTCTTTGAGAATTGAGTGAAGATAGATTTGTGAAAATTCTTAGTGCCATACGACTTTTCCTCCATGAATCAGGAATTAGATCGATAATTTATTACGATCTTGTTTAGCATCCTTGCTAAATTCCTGCGCTAGTAAGCGCTTCGTCGTTTACTGTAGTAATTGCAACACGGTTTGTGGAATCAAGTTAGCCTGTCCCACCATAGCGGTTGCTGCTTCAACTAATATTTGATTTCGTGTCAATAACGCAACTTCTTCAGCGATGTCAGCATCTCTAATGGCTGATTCGGCTGCTGAAAGGTTCTCAACGGAAATCGAAAGATTTGCAATTGTGCGGACCAATCTATTTTGAACCGCACCTACTTTACCTCGTCCTTGAGTAACTACGCCAATTGCGGAATTCATAGAGTCCAGTGCAGTTAATGCTGCGGCTGCAGTTGTGACTGCTAAATCGATAATTCCTAATGAGGATGCAGTTACTGCTTGTAAATTTACTTCAGTGTTAAGATTAATACGACTGTCTTTAGAGCTGTCGATTCCAATTTGAATTAATATATGGTTGGTTGAAGAAGCGGTTGAAGCAAGAGAGCCATCAACCAATTTTTGACCATTAAACTCAGTGGTGTTTGCAATCCGGTCGATTTCTGTCCGTAGTGCATCAAACTCCAATTGAATTGTAGCTCGTTCGGTAGATCCGACGGTACCCGTTGCCGCTTGAGAAGCCAGTTCACGAAGTCGGATTAAAATACCCGATTGTTCGTTGAGAGCTCCTTCAGCAACATTGATCAGAGAAATACCGTCGTTGGCATTTCGGATGGCTTGCCTTAACGCACGAATATCGGAGCGCAACGATTCAGAGATGGCTAGGCCAGCTGCATCATCAGCACCTCGATTAATCCTAATACCCGACGCAATCCTTTCAACGGATTGGGCCAGTCGGTCATTATTAATACCTAGGATTCTTTGCGCGTTTAGCGAAGGTATGTTATTGAAGATTCTAATTGGCATTACTTATCCTCCGTGATAATTGAAAAGAATCATCTTTTCTTTATTTCAGCTTCCCTGCTGAACTTTTTCCTAATTTTGAGCTAGGTTGCTCATCTTAGGCTTTCAACAAAAACAAGATTACAATGAGGTTAGTGAATCCCGTTGTTGTTCATGGTATCTCTATCGGGATTTAAAAAATTTTCCTTTACAACTTTTTTTAGATTTAGATGATTTTTTTAAAGTTAGGTAGGATTTTGAGTAAAGTCCAATTGGTTTTTGAGTGTTTTTAATTTATTAGGAGGAGGGAGAAGTCTTGAAAAAGGTTACTCCGGAAAGCTATCTACCTTGTTAAAGAGTAAATGCCTTCCGGAGTAAATGATTTCCTTTTTTACTGAAAACCAGAAAAACTCTACTTTATCCCAGTAATGAAAGAACTGACTGCGGGATTAAGTTTGCTTGTCCCGCCATAGAAACCGAAGATTCTACTAAGATTTGGTTTCGAGTTAATAAGGCAACTTCCTCAGCAATGTCCGCGTCACGAATCGCTGATTCTGCAGCCTGCAAGTTCTCAACTGAAATTCCCAAGTTTGAAACGGTTCTTACCAATCGATTCTGTGCCGCACCAATTTTACCTCGGCCTTGAGTTACAACGGATATTGCAGAGTTGATAGAATCCAACGCCGTCAATGCCGCAGCAGCAGAGGTAACAGAAAGTGAATCAATACCTAAAGAAGTTTGGGTGATCGATTGAAGATTCACCTCGGTATTAAGATTGATTCGACTATCTGCCGTACTATCGATACCTACTTGAATCAAAATATGATTGGCTGCGGATGCGGTGGATGCCAACGATCCATCAACCAATTTTTGACCATTAAACTCGGTGGTGTTTGCAATACGATCAATTTCATTTCTCAAAGCTGAGAATTCTAATTGAATCGTTTGACGTTCAGTAGAACCAACGGTACCTGTTGCTGCTTGAGAAGCCAGCTCTCTTAAACGAATAAGAATTCCAGCTTGCTCGTTAAGTGCTCCTTCTGTAACGTTGATTAATGAAATACCGTCGTTTGCGTTTCGAACCGCCTGACGAAGTGCTCGAATATCTGACCGCAAGCCTTCTGAAATTGCTAAGCCTGCTGCATCATCTGCACCACGGTTGATTCTGATACCGGAAGCAATCCGCTCAACGGATTTTGCTAACCGATCATTGTTAATACCCAAAATTCTTTGGGCATTAAGCGAGGGAATGTTGTTAAAGATTCGAACTGGCATTTCCTATCCTCCTTGATGTTTTGTGTTTGCAAACTGGCCTCCCAACCGTTGTTGCAAACTACAGGATTAAAATACTCCGGGTTAGAGCCTCCTATTGCTCTTTCCGGTAAAGATGTTTTCTCAAACACCTCCCAATTTAAAATTATTATTCTAATAATTTTCTTTGGATAAACCAAAGGCCACTCTGCTTATCGGAGGACTACTTTTGAACTTTAGAGTGAAAAGATATCATGTGGGGACTTGTTTATTTAGTACCTCAAAAACAATCTATTTTGATTGTGAATAATCTTAAAATTAAATTAAAAAAGGTGGGTCCTAATAGGTTTACTCTTTCTTGATTTACACTATGAATCAAAAAAATTTTGTAAAAAAAAGAGTAGGGTTTGGAGAGATTTTTTTAAGACCTTTCATCACTTTGGGATTTCCAATTCATCTTTTAAGACTTATTGGAAATTCCCAAAGCTAAGGACTTAAAAAAGACCTTAAAATGAAAGGCGGTGTTCAATTCCCAAAAATTTGGGAACAAGCTATTCCAAGCTTAACCTAACAATTGTAATACCGACTGCGGGATCAAATTAGCCTGTCCTGCTGCTGCCGTTGCCGTTTCTACTAAAATTTGGTTTCTAGTTAGCAATGCAACTTCCTCCGCAATGTCTGCATCACGGATAGCTGACTCTGCGGCTTGCAAATTTTCAACAGATACCCCTAAGTTGGAAATAGATCGAACCAATCTATTTTGAACTGCACCAATTTTACCTCGGCCTTGGGTTACTACAGCAATGGCTGAATTTATTGAGTCCAATGCGGTTAATGCTGCGGCCGCAGATGTAACTGAAAGTGAGTCAATTCCCAGGGATGTTTGAGTGATTGATTGAAGGTTGACCTCGGAATTTAAACTAATTCGGCTATTCGCACTACTGTCAATTCCGATTTGTATTGAAATTTGAGTTCCAGAAGATGCTAGAGACCCATCCACCAATTTTTGACCATTAAATTCAGTAGTAGCAGCAATACGGTCAATTTCATTTCTTAGGGCAGTGAATTCTAATTGGATTGTTTGCCGTTCGGTTGAACCAACGGTTCCTGTTGCTGCTTGAGAAGCTAACTCTCGCAGACGAATAAGGATACCAGATTGTTCATTGAGAGCACCTTCTGCAACATTGATTAAGGAAATTCCGTCGTTGCCATTTCGGATTCCCTGTCTGAGAGCGCGGATATCGGACCGAAGTCCTTCAGAGATTGCCAAACCTGCGGCATCATCTGCTCCACGGTTAATTCTAATACCTGAAGCAATCCGTTCTACGGATTGCGCAAGCCTGTCATTATTAATGCCTAAGATTCTTTGCGAATTTAATGAGGCAATATTGTTAAAGATTCGAACTGCCATTTCCTAATCCTCCACCAAGAGTTGGAATGTTTTTAATATAATAAAATCGGTTATGATTCCGTTTAGAGCTTTTTTATAGAAACTTCTTAAATACCTCCTTGTTGTTTATTTAGATAATCCTTTTCTAAATTAATAAAGACATTTTCTTACTTCTTAAAACTTTCGAAATGTCTTTAGGGTATAGATTGGCTCATGTTCTTTATCGGCAAGAAGACTTAGAACTTTAGAATTTATTTTAAAAAAATAAAAAATTTATTTTCGCCAATCTTTTTGTTGAACATGAAGGTTATGAGAGGCAATTTCAGGGTGGAGGCTAAGAAAATGAATGACTTTTTCTAAGTCGACAATGGTTTCAGGCTCATTATAAAATTTGCCATAAATCAATGCGATGAGTTCAAAATCCTTTTCTGTATCTACTGTCAGTCGTAAATTAATGTTCCTGAGATACCAGGGAGCCGGAATATTTGAAATAGAAAACTCCTTAGGGTGATCATGAAACCAAGTAGTCACATGTTCTCTATATCGATTATCTTGAGTTTGGTTCATTATTTTCTTTAAAGCATTTAAGCGAACCATTTCAGTGCCGGTTCCAAGAGGAATAATATCTGGAGTTATTGTATAATCGGCCTTGTCTTTTAGGTGGGCTTGAGCTAATTCTTTCATCAATTCTAAATCTATGAGTGGATTATCTCCACAAACTCTCAGGGCATGGTCGGCGTCCACTGAATCACCTGTAAGTACAAATCTTTTGAGGACATCATTTTCCGGCCCTTGAAAAAAATCAACTTTTAATCGGATTGCTAAATCAATTAATTTTTGTTCAGCAGTTCCTTCAGGAATTGCCATAATAATATGATCAAAAATTCCCGTTTTTTTTATTCGATTAATGATATGCTCCGTCATCGGGAGACCCTCTATAGGCATTAGGGATTTTTCTGGTAACCGTACTGAACCAGTCCGTGATTGAATTATAGCGGCCACTTTTTCCATTTCTTCTCCTTTACCAATATCATTATAATTGGGGTTAACTCTGGGGAAAAATAATTATGAAAAAATTAAATCATCTCATAAAACCTAAAAAACTCCATCCAGGAGATAGGGTAGGTGTGATAGCTCCGGCTGGACCGGTGAATCCCGAAGAATTAGAAAAAGGACTTATCGTATTGGAAAAGATGGGTTTTAAACCGCATGTCGGAAAATATGTTTATGAAAAAAATCATTTTGTTGCTGGGACGGATGAACAAAGAGCCGAAGATGTTATGGCTATGTTTAAGAATCCGGATATAAAAGCCATTTTTTGCGCTCGTGGTGGTTATGGAGTAAATAGAATCCTTCCGTTGTTAAATAGCAGAGTTATAAGAAAAAATCCAAAGCCTCTAGTGGGTTCAAGCGATATCACCCTGCTATTAATTTTTCTTTTACAAAAGTGTTCTATGATTTCTTACCATGGACCTATGATTGCCGCTAGCTTTGGAAACTTCCCAATGCGTCATTCAAAAAAACATTTTAAGAAATTGTTGACGGAACCAGAAAATGTCGCAATTTCCTGGCCAAAAGCTAAAACTTTAAAATCAGGAGAGGTTGAAGGTCCTTTGGTTGGTGGGTGTCTTACATTACTTTGCAGATCTTTAAAGACCCCTTATGAAATAAAAACCGAGGGCTCTATTTTATTTATTGAGGATGTTAATGAACCAGATTATAAAATTGATGGAATGCTTTGGCATTTGAAGACCGCAGGAAAGTTCCAGAAAGTAAAAGGAATTATTTTTGGAGAGATGGTGAACTGTGGTTCGAATAGCAAGAACATAAAAAAATTAGAATCTTTATTTCAGGATTTTTTTAAAAATGAAAAATTCCCCATACTAACCAACTGTCCTATTGGTCATGGGTCCGAAATTTGGACTCTTCCTATGGGAAGTCGGGCTCAACTTAATTTCGAGAAAAAGAAAATTATCCTCACCGAACCCGCATTAGTCTAATGATTAGGGATTGTTTGTAAATTAGAGCTTTTCCAATTTAAATCTCTACCGAAAAACAGCCAATAAAAAGAACAAGTTATTTTCCCTTAACTGTTTGCAGCAGTCATTTTGCCCAAAGAATGGCTTTCAATGAAAATACAGTGGCATGATACTTGCTTTTTTAATACTAAAAACTCATTGATAGCGGGTGGCAAAAATAATGTGCCAATAATTTTTGGGGTACCCAATGGAATATTTTGCAATTCTTTTTAGTATATTTCTTTTAATTTTGGGAAGTTATTCCTTTATGGTTTCTAAAGAGAGGGATAATGCTTATAAAAAATCTTTGAAATGGCCCTCAGCAAAAGGAAAGATTCTTTTCTCTGGATCATGCTTTTTGTACGAATTGTCAGACAAGGAAAATAAAGAATTTACTTTCCCTCAAATATTTTATCGTTATTCAGTTAACGGTGTTTCTTACCGGTCCAATATTTTTCAAATGAGAGGGGCTCCTAATCTTGCCCAATCTGAAGATATAGATCATTACAAAGTTAAATATCCCAAAAACGCTTCTGTTCAGGTGTTTTATAATCCTCAATGCCCAGGAGAAGCTTATATTGAAACCTACCAAAATTCTCATTGGATTGACCAGTTGCTTGGAATATCAATTTTAGTAATTGGTTTTTTAATGGCATGTGGGTTTTACGGTTAGCCCATTTTAATTAATGCTTAAGGTCTTATTCGTAAATCCTTTTCAAACAATAACGCTTTAAGTTTTAGTTTAAACTTGAGCATTAATTGAAAATCGACTTAAAGCCTGTTGAAAATATTTGTTTTTACCATAAACCATCTGATATTTTTTTAAATCCTTACAATTAATTAGAAGCCATACTGTACTGCAAAAATCCATGTATGATCTTTGTCTTTGATACCTGGTGCAGGTTGAGAATTTTGTTGAAATATATGTGTGAATTTAAAAGACCAGTTATCAGAAAACTGGGAAATTAAAGAAGCTTCGTTTCGAAGCCGATATTCTTTGGGGCGTTCAAAATTTGGATAATATAGAAAATAATTTGTAAAAAGCAATTGAGTGAAAATTTGGTAAGCTAAGTTAACAGCTACCCTACCGGAAATAAACCGATCATCCATTCCCACTTTTCGATCTTCAGAAAAATAGGTGACACCTAATTCAATTTCAGCTAAGTTTGCCGCTTGTTTCCAAATTTGATAACCCATTCCGGCGCCCACGATAGCACGCAAATTCAGATCCTGGAAATCGTCTCTTAATAATTCAACACTTATAACACTATAGATTACCTCAGTGAAAAAATGGTCAAACTTCATCGATCCAAATGTATTTCTGCTGGTCATTTCCCCGTTTTGTTCCCCATAATTGTATAAAAATCTAAATGAAAAACGATCATGCTCCCATTCCCTTTTAGCTTCAGCCGAAACGTTGAAGGTAAACTGAGAAGTATTTCCTGATTGCAAAGTTCCACCAGCAGCAATAAATCCATTCCATTTTCCGGGAGGTTCATTTATGTTTTTTACATTCTTCCAATTGAGACTGATTTTTTCCTTTATGGTTGACAAAAGAATGCCAAATTGTCCGTCTTTTAACATTACCAGATGACCCGTAAGAATTGAGCCATCATTCATTTTAACTTTGACTGGTTTTTGGGTTTCGATAAATTTGATTTTATCTACAGGAATTTTTACAGAATCTGCAAACCCGTTTTTAAACTCCAATATACCTCCCGCTAATCCCTTTACAGTACCAAAAAGAACATTGCCTTTTCCAAACTCGACCTGATCAGCATAAGAGGAAATGGGATTAGCAAGAAATAAAGCAAAAGCACAAAGGGAAAAAAGCCAGGAATAATAAAGTTTGCAACGTTCTCTCACTGTAAAAATACCTCCTAAATTGAGTTTAAATGTATTTTGGAATTGTCTAGATCCACTTGAGGGGATATTGGTAAGACGAAGTTATTTTATAGTAGATTTATGATCAAATGAAATAGTTTTTTTTAAAAATTTTTTATAAAAAAATAAACTGACAAAAGTTTACACAGTTCTTATTGTAATTCCTTTTTTGGATAGATAAGCCTTGGTTTCAGGAATTGTAAATTCTTTGAAATGGAATATTGATGCAGCTAAAACTGCATCTGCTTTGCCTTTAACTAATGCTTGATAAAGATGATCTAAATTTCCAGCCCCTCCAGAAGCGATAACCGGGATCATTGTAGTTTCTGATACAGATTTATTTAATTGCACATCGAATCCCTCTTTTGTTCCATCTTGGTCCATACTGGTGAGTAAAATTTCTCCCGCACCAAATTGTTCCATTAGTTGAGCCCATGGAATTACTTGAATGCCTGTAGGATTTCTCCCACCATGAGTAAACACTTCCCATGATGAATAACTGGGCCTTTTAAATAATTTTGGAAACTTCCTTTTCCATTCTAAAGTAGGCTCAAATAGAGGTGAGTCTGCTTGAACTCTTTTGGCATCAATTGCAACAACAATACACTGGCTTCCGAATCGCTGGGCAGCCTCTTGAACAAATTGGGGATTGAATACTGCGGCTGTGTTGATTGCGACCTTATCGGCTCCCGCTTTTAATAAATTTCTTATATCTTCCAGAGTACGTACTCCCCCGCCAACGGTCAGAGGCATGAACACTTGCTCGGCAGTACGAGATACAACATCTAATATGATGTCTCTTTTTTCATGAGAAGCGGTTATGTCTAAGAAAGTAAGCTCATCGGCTCCTTCTTTTTCATAAGCAGCGGCAATTTCAACAGGGTCTCCAGCATCACGAAGATTGACAAATTTCACCCCTTTAACAACACGTCCATCTTTGACATCTAAACAAGGAATAATTCGTTTAGCCAGCATAGGATTGAATCCGTTTTATAGCTTGCCGATAATCAATGCGCTTATCGTATAAGGCTTTACCTACAATTACTCCTTGGATTCCAAGGGATTGAATTTTTTGAAGGGCTTCAAGGTCTTCTATGCGGCTTACCCCTCCAGAAGCAATTACGGGTAAGGAAGTAGATTGGACAAAGGATTGAATACTTTCTAGATTAGGGCCCTGCATCATTCCATCACGACCAATGTCCGTAAAAATAAAGCCGGCAACGCCAATTGATTCCATAGACTTTGCCAATTCAGAGGCCTTTTGTTCAGATATTTCAACCCATCCTTTGATAGCAACTTTACCCTCGCGGGCATCAATGCCTACCATTATCTTATTGGGAAACTTTTCACAGGCTTCTTTTACAAAGCTGGGATCTTTATGAGCAATAGTTCCAAGGATTACCCTATAGGCGCCAGCATTAATGTACCCCTCAATAGTATCCATATTTCGGATACCACCACCCACTTGAATATCTACAGTGCTGTTATAGATAATATTTTTTATTAACTCAGCGTTCACTGGTTTTCCGTCAAATGCTCCATCTAAATCGACCACATGAATGAGTTGAGCTCCCTGTTCGTCCCAGTAACCCGCCATTGAGAGGGGGTCATCTGAATATACTGTTTCTTGATCCGCTTTACCTTGTGTCAATCGAACACAACGGCCACTTTTTATATCCACCGCAGGAATAATTCGCAATGTATCAAGCCTCCAAATTTGAAATTGTGTCTGGAGATTATAAGTGCAGTGGGGAGGGAGTGTCAATGAAGGTGAAGGGAAACTTTGATCTTATTTTTAGAAAAGCGGTTGTGACTTGGTAAAAGTGATATTTCTAAAGTTTTGAAAATTTTGATCGTCCCATTTTTTCGAACATTTTGGGATTTTTATCTGCTAGCTTTTTAGCTTGTTTCAGGTTTTTCCGTACTACAGAGAGATACTCTTTGATTGTTTGACGTTCTTGGGGGTTGAATTCTGAATGCGTTTGATTGTCGGGAGAAACAGTCTTCATTAGGGAGGCTCCTATAGCTTTGAGATGGTTTTATTTTGGGATAAAAAAGTAACTCTACTTTTCAAGTTGTATCGACCAAGTTATGGGAAAGCTTAATAAGTTTTTAAGGATTGGAGACTTTAAAAAGTTTAAGGTACAATCAGTTGGTCTATAAGAAATTACTATAATATTTTTAGAGTTATGAAAACATATTCTACAAAATTAAAAGGCCTACTCCTGATTGAACCCGATATTTTTAAAGATGAGCGAGGTTTTTTTATGGAGACTTATGCCCAAAAAAAATACCAATCTTTAGGAGTTGATGTTTCATTTATTCAAGACAATCATGCCAAATCCTCAAAAGGAGTTTTGCGGGGTATGCACTATCAAATTCAATTTGGTCAAGCAAAGTTGGTTTGCGTATCACAAGGCGAAGTATTTGACGTTGTGGTAGACATTCGTAAAGAATCTGAAACCTTTGGCCAGTGGGAAGGGTTTACATTATCCTCAGAAAATAAAAGACAGCTATTCATTCCCAAGGGTTTTGCGCATGGGTATTGTGTGGTATCAGAAACTGCGGAATTTCAATATAAATGCTCGGACTATTATCATCCGGAGGATGAGGGAGGATTGATATGGAACGATCCAACAGTAAATATTAATTGGCCAGTGAAAAATCCGATTATCTCAAAAAAAGATTCGAATCTTCCTGAATTAAAAAATATTTCTTACCCGGTTCTCGTTTAACTTTATTGTAAATTTTCTTTTAATGCCTGAATAAAGTCGTTATAAATTTCTCTAATAAACTGCTCAATATCAAAGCATTTTGAAGGGTTTTTAGCTTGAAACCTAATGAGAGCATCGTCAATTTGATTGATAATTTGATCTTGAAAGGCAGGAGTGCTTTGCATTTCTTTCCAATAAAGAGAAATTAATTCTTTCATTATTTTTTGAGCTGATGGGTTTTCTAGAAATGTATCGTAAGAAAACCCTTTTTGATTGGCATTTTTTAATAAGGTGTAAATTTTTTGGTTGTATTCTTCCCACAAATCGTTTCCAAGAAGGATGACGACGGATTTGGCTAAGGCGGGATAAATAGTCTGCCTAATTTGACTTTTTTTGAAGTAGGGCTCTAATTTGTGTACGAATAAGCGCCCTACGTGGTCTTTTCGTTGACTCTTTTCCGTATTAATAAAATATTGATTCACTAATTTTGGGCATTGGTCATCAAAAGCGGATTCAATGCATAAATCGCAAACTTGAATTGCCTCTTTTTCAGCAATTTCCAGCAGCTCGGACTCCTCCATACCTGGGTTTTCCCTAACTAATTGTATAGATTTTCGAATGATAACTCTCCGGAATTGTTCCGTGCGCTTAGATTCGTCTGGAAATAATGGATTATAATTATTCACTATTGAACCATTGAAAAAGGGAATTTTAGTGTCTTAAATGAAAAATATCTTTGGAAAAAGTAACTAAAAACTGCTTATGTTTAATGGTCTAGTTACCGATTATTTATACATAAGCATTAAAAGCAATTAACTTTAGAGTAATGGCAAATTGGGAAAAATACAATGGAAGTTCCAACGACTACAAATGATGTAAACTTAGTAAGCAAAAAGTCTTTAGAAACCCAAATAGATTCCTTATTATCTGGTGATATCAGTTTGAAAACCCAGGAAGGGGATGTTGTTAAAATTTCTGTAGGTTCCGGGAAGTCATTTGCTGAATCGGAAACCACCACCCAATTTTCAAATGGTAGTGTCCATCAGGAGTTATCGGTTGTAGCGGTTGCTGCTTCAAAATATTCTTTATTTGTGCAAGGTGATTTAAATGAAGAAGAGATTCGAGCTATCACGCAATTGGCAGAAAAAATAAATCCCATTGCTTCTAAATTTTTTAACTCTGAACCGATCAATTTGGAAGAATTGACATCCTCATTTTCGAATAACTCTGAGGTGATTCAAGCCTTAGAATTAAATTTGGAAAAAAGTGTGACTGCTGTATTTTCGAGTGAAACATTTTCTAGGATTCCAACTCAAGTTCCTGCAAATAGCACCTCAGAAATTCCAGGTGAAAATAATCCCCTGGCTAATCTTGCTGAGATACGAAACCCGGTAGAATTGATCAATGTCACAACAGAAACTGTTTTTGCAGAACAAGCTTTAACGGTTCTACAGGAAAAAGAAATTATCCAAACACTGAGGGAGTTCTTTAATTTCTTACGTGAGCGATTAACTGCATTTGCAAAAGTAGGGCAACTTCCTTTTGAAACGCAGGCTAACCAAAACCAATCTCCTGTTTTTACTGGCAATGAAAATGACCTTTCTCAGTCGGGGGATAATCCACCCAATCCAACCCCGGAATCTCAACCCAATGCACCTGAAATTGCTATTGAAGTTTGATTGATAATTATTTAGAGTGGATTTGGGGATGCCGTTTCTTGAAACAACATTTAAGGGAATACCGCTTTAAGGCATTAAGGCGCCATTATTGATATCTAAGGTTTGTCCTGTAATTGAGACTTGATCTCCGGAAATAAGAAAAGCGACCATTTGAGCAATTTCTTCAGGTTCCGACATTTTTCCTAGCGGAACATCATTCATAGCCTGTTTAAAGGCTTCATCTTTTGAAATTTTAAGAAAGTCCGCAAAGCTTTGCAAACCTTCATGCGCCATTTCAGTGTTAACCCATCCCGGGCATAAGGCGTTGACAAGGATTTTGTCTTGAGTTAATTGATTGGATAGAGACCTCATCAAACCTAATATTCCTGCTTTAGAAGCACAATATGCAGAATACCCTGGAACTCCCAGCCTGGCCAATATGGAGGATATAAATACAATATGTCGAAATCCATTGGTATTTTTTTTTAAGAAGGGAATAGTTTCATGAGCCGTAAAATAGCTTCCTGAAAGATTTGTGTCGATAATTTCCTGCCATCGGTCTGCCTCGCCATATTGGTTTTCTCCGCCCACTCCCGCATTGATGATTACAGCATATAAATTCTTTGGACTGCTTGATTGTAAGGCTTTGTTTATTTCTTCAGGTTTGCGAATATCACAAGAAAAAGTTTGGTGTTGGTTTTGAAAATTTTGAATCGCCTGATCCAGTTTGGTCTTATCTCTTCCCAAAAGAATTAGATGATATCCTCTTTGATCTAATAAGCTTGCTATGGCTAATCCAATTCCCGAGCCTGCTCCAGTAATAAGAACTCTGTTTTTCATTGATATTCGATAATTGTTAACGGTTTAGAATGACTTCAATAAAATTTTCTAAGTCTTTGACTTTTTCGTCTTCCTTATTTTTTTGGTAGACTTTATTTAAATTGTACATCATGCGGACAATGATATCTCTATAGGTCAAGGGGAACAAGTAATGCTCCTGAAATTCGATCCCAAAACTCCGCACTAAATCCGCGCAGTCTTTCGTAGAAAGAACTTTGCCGTCATTAAAGGGATCAAAAAAGATTGGATCCTTTAGAGAATTATATTTCAAAATAAAATGTCCCGGCAAACCAATACCAACTATGGGAAGGTTTAGCCGTTGACCAATTAAAATATAAATAACCGAGAGAGAAATGGGAATTCCGGTTTTATTTTTTATCACTGTGTCAAAGTAGCTATTGTCCGGGTCATAATAATTTGACTTATTACCTTTGAATCCTTTTGTTTCGCATAAGAATTTTGTTAATTCAGACACAATAATTTCATTAGGGTCCTTTGAAGAAATCTTGTTGGAAAATTCTTTTGAAAAACTATCTAAAGTGTCTTTGATTGCTTTAGGATCAGCATTCGGATGGCCGTATTGCATTAATAAGAGGACAGCACTTTCGAGATCAATTTCTTGTCCGGATTTGGTTTTCGATAGTTCTCGAAATTTTTCTGCAATTTGCTGAGGTGCAATTTTTTTTAAAATATTTAAAATATGAAACCGTAGATTTAAATTTTCTTCTCTCTGAGCCATTTCTAAAAATGGAATGGCATCTGTTCCTAAATCAATTAACCGTTGGCTCACCTTTTCTCTGATTTCCGGGTCGCGGTCTTCCAAAAGCCTAATTAAAGAGAAAATTTCTGAGTTTTCCGAAGAAGTTTCCATGAATTAATTTTATAGAATGATTTAAAGAGAAGCTTGAGTTTGAGAATATCAAACCCAAGCTTTTTAAGTATTTTATAAATCTGGTTGAGGAGTCATGCGTAAATAGGGCTTGACCACTTTATGCCCTTTAGGAAATTTCGCCGGGATATCCTCAGTTTTAATTGCAGGCACTACCACACAATCCTCACCATGCTTCCAATCGGCAGGGGTAGCTACACTGTAATTGGCTGTCAATTGTAGTGAATCGAGAACACGAAGTAACTCGTTAAAATTTCTACCTGTAGATGCCGGATAAGTTAAGGTGAGCTTTACTTTTTTATCAGGTCCAATAATGAAAACGGATCGAACCGTTAAATTATCCAAAGCATTGGGATGAATCATATCGTAGGTAGTGGCAATCTTTTTGTCGGGATCCGCAATGATGGGATAGTTGACCGTGCAATTTTGTGTTTCATTAATATCGTTGATCCAGCCTTTGTGGTCATCTACTGAATCCACACTTAAGGCAATTACCTTGCAATTACGTTTAGAGAACTCTTCTCCTAAATTGGCAACTCTGCCAAGTTCAGTGGTGCATACCGGGGTGTAATCTTTAGGATGTGAAAAAAAGATTCCCCAGCCATCGCCCAGCCATTCATGAAAATCTATAGTTCCTTCTGTGGTTTCGGCGGTAAAATTCGGTGCAGTGTCTCCAAGTCTTATGGCCATGATTTGGGTCCTTTCTAAATCAGGTTTTCTTTATTAAATTAATAAATGTAAAATATTTGCAATGATTCTTACTATTTTTTAAGGACGTAAAATCTGAAACCTTGAGGGAAGATTCAACGTCCAATAATACAAGCAAATTGTTAGCTTTTAAGAGGGATTATACCAAAAAAGTAATTAAGTTGGGTTCTAAAGCACAATTAAGACAATCATTCTATTGAAAATCATGAGTAACGAAGCAAATTTTGATGAACAATATGATTACACACTGACTTTATTAAAGAAAATCTGGGTTGTATTACTGATCGGGCTGTATGCGCTCTGTTTTTATAATGAATATAAATTTCCGGGAGCACACATTCAGCCCTTAAAAGGTGAAGAGATTTTGTGGAAAATGGAGCGGGTTCTATATTTCGGATTGCTTGGAATTGGGGTGCTAATAGATATCGTTCAAATGCGATTAGACAGAAACAAAGCTTTTCTATTTTTGTTTGCTTCGCTAATTTTAGGAGGGCTTTCAACTTCCATAGGAGCACTCCATTTTAAATCCGTTCAATTTCTATTAGGAAATTAAGAACAAAAGAGATCTTTAAGAGAGGTCCATACAATAATTAAAGCGATTACTTTTATTAAACACCTAATTCATAGAAAAAAATAGAGGATGGGCCGTTAGCTCAACTGGCAGAGCAACTGACTCTTAATCAGTAGGTTGAAGGTTCGATTCCTTCACGGCTCATCAATAAAATCAATGATTTATGTGAATTTTTTGATTGCTTAAATTTTATTAAGTCACCAATAAGTCACCGGGAAAATTGCAATTCCTAAAGTTTCTAAATTGTAGAGATGAACGTAAGAGAGTTCGCTCTCTTGTTAATTATTATTGATTTCCCAAATTTTGTATTTTTATTTAGCTTCAAATAAGTAGTTAGGTAGAACCTATTAATTCAATAAAAGGTTTTTGAAATTTAGGAAAATTATGAATAAAGACCCCTTGTTTTTTAGATATGACTTAATGCAAACAATGGCTAAGCAATTACAAAATGTCCCAGAGGATATTAGAGGAATTTCTAGAGACAAATTTTTAATTTCTTCAGATGATCAACTTCACGATTTTATATTTTCCGAAAAGAAAATTGAGCCAATAATTTTATATCAAGATAAAGCCTCTTTTGACAAAGATGAAATTTTGGTTGATGTTACAGGAGATCCCCTTAGAGCTGGTACAATATTTGAACCATCTAGACCAATTATGATTCCGGGGTTAAAAGTAACTATTTCAATTCCATATTCAGGGGATCCTACTCTATGGGATATGAAACCTAATACATTTAATTATTGTCCACCGTATGGTGAAATTGTTTCACCTGGTAACGATGGTATAGGTTATTTACAAATCATTAATAAAATTCCCAATGATAAAGACCCTAATACAGTAAAAGAAACATATGAGGGGACAATAAAAAATATTAATGAATACTTAAAATGGCAAAAATCACAGATTGAAGATCATAATCTAAAGCTTTCAAATGCAATAAAAGATTCGATAAGAAAAAGGCGTGAAGATTTAAAAAAACATGAAGATCTACAAGGAATACTAAATATTCCCCTAAAAAGAAAAGAAGGGCATCCTGAAATAGACCCTATACAAGTAAAAAGAAAATTAGTAAAGCCTCTACCAAAAGTTCCTTTGAGTGGTTTTAAGCCTGAGCCGGGTATCCAAGAGGATATATACGAACACATTCTTAAGGTAATAAGGCATGAGGGAAGAACTTTTGAAGCGACACCAAAAACATTTCAGGTCCACGGAGAGGAGGCGTTAAGGGATATAATTATGGCGCATTTAAATGGACACTATGAAGGTCAAGCTACAGGTGAAACTTTTCGTGGCAAGGGAAAAACTGACATTAGAATTGAGGATGATGGTAGGGCCGCCTTTGTGGCAGAGTGTAAAGTTTGGAGTGGTTCAAGCCAAATAATAAAAGCTGTTGATCAGCTTTTGGGTTACCTAACTTGGAGGGATTGTGAATTATCAGTCATAATTTTTAACAAAAATAATGCTCAATTTTCCGAGCTTCTCAAAAAAGTTCCAAAAGCCTTTAAAGACCATCCACAATTTATTAAGGATTTAGATTGTAATGAAAGCGGAGAATGGAGGTTTAGATTTTCTGTAAAAGAGGATGATGGAAGAGAATTAACAATTCATGTATTTTTATTCAATTTGTATGTCAATTAATTTTCCAGTTTTTTTTCTTGAGTTTTATTTTTGCTATTTAAAGAAAAAACTTTGAAAGAGCTTTTCTTGATATTTTTTTAATCAAGTTATGACTTATAAGATAAATGGATGACTCTTTATTCTCCTTAATTGTTAATTTGTTTGGCCAAAATAACCTTCGTTAATTAAATGGTAGGTTAATCCTTCGCAATAAAGTTTGGCAAGCTCTTCTTGGCTCATGTTTAAAAGGTCATCGTAATTTAGGTAATTTTTCATGAGCTCAAGGAGCTTTTCCTTTGAGGTATTGAGAAAGGATGCATAGAAAAAATCATAAAGATCGAGAGGGTCTTTAGCTACTCTTTTTTGTTGTTTATAAATTCCAAAAAAAGTATCAGGGTGCTGTTTATATGCTGCAATTTCAGATTCACTTAATTCATTTTTGCATAGCACTTGTTTTCCATTTTGTAGTTCATAATTTGCATAGACAATATATTTACCGTTTTCCTCCCTTACAAGAGGGTCTAATAGGGTGCCAACGGTCTCCTTCCCGTTTTCATCTGGAATAATATATTTTTTGCCCACTATAAGTCTTTGATCATTTAAAGCTTTTCCACCGAAAGCGAATTCAGGAATTTCTCCATCAAAGGTTGCTGGAATTTTATTATGTTCCTTTAATGAATCAAACAAATCAAATACTTCTTTATGCCGGTCTCTTGAGTTGATAGCCTCTCTCAAATCAGAAAAAGATGTATCAACTTTCCAATCTGGTATTTTGTATCCTTCAGCAAGTATCTCCCTCCCAGAACCAATATTTTCCAAGTCATAATGATTTGGCTGGTTTGTAAGAAAAACGTAAGCAGGGGGGGCAGGATTTCCATTTACCTTTAATCTAATTTCTGCCTGTCTAAGGTCCTTGGAAGCTTCTTGCATCCATTTGGTGGACTGGAAATCTGTAGCTTGTTCTGGCATATTGATATCAATAAAAATAATACGTTCATGGGCCGCATCTTTTTTCAATGCATTATATAGCTGGTTTGAAATAGTTGCACTCTTTTTACCTAGGATTCTGGCTTTGGCCTCCAATGAAAATTTTCTCCCGCTTACTTTATGTGTGGCTATGAACTCACAATGGCTAGACGTTGGGTCTTCTTCATCTTCAAGGACAATCTCGAAACCTGCTTTTATAAAACAAGCTGCAACGTATATTTCGTAATGCGCCCCTATAAAATGGTCTTTGTGTTTCAATCTGTTAATTAATCTATTTTGCAACTCAGAATTATGAGCCAGAAGATAAAGATTATAAGCAAGTCCTAAAAGAGCATACATAGCTCCTGTCATTGAAACAGATTGAATCTTTCCAGGCACTTTAAAGTTTTCTTTCTGATATTTGACCATAGATTCGTGCCATTGGAGTATGGGATGCCGTTCTGACAATTCTTTTTTAAGTTCTACTTTTATCCATTCATTCTCAAGAATACTTAAAAGATATTTAGGAAGAACGTCATGGAAAGTTTTCGATTCTCCTGCATCAAAGATTTCTCCTCCAATTTCTACAAGCCTTCTTCCCCTATATTCTGTAGATATGATAGGTCTTCCCCGGCCTTGTTGAGCAATCATTTGCTCATCCAAAACCTTTTGCTCTTGAATCGCTTTTAATAGCTCAGGAGGAGCTTCAGAAAATGGTATGGGTTTGACAGAAACAGCTGAATATGTTTCGGGCGTGGTTTTATTTAAACAGCACTTTTTGAATTTTTTTTCACTTCCACATGGGCAGGGATCATTTCGTCCTGTTTTAGTTGCATGTCGCTGTTTCTTTTTTTCCATATCAAAGATAAGAATAAATAAAGTGGTCCAAAAAAGTAAAAGGATCAATTCGCTTCTTGACTACAAATTATCCTCATTCGGTATTCCCCTTCTCCTTCACCACCCGCTCCATCTCATTTAATACTTCTTCTCTAGTGAGAATCCCTTTCTCCACAAGCAAATTGATGATTCCTTCAATGCTGTACATATTTGAAATCACAATTTTCTCTAAAGGAACTTCTTCTCGGTTGCCGCCATTACTCTTTTTTGTCATTAGCTAATTCCTCATTTAGTTTAGGGCTATAAAGCTGATACTCCTGATATCATCCACAAAAAACGCAATTAATCTTTGCTTTTCCCTTTGGCTCACCATCCTTAGCCTGTGGTTATACCAAAGTAATTTCCTCAAAGCATTTATGACAACGGTAAGGTTCGAAGATGGCCATGGAAATTACTAGAGTTAAAATCAATAGCCGCTATAAGGCTCCTTATAATAGCCGCAAATATCTCCATATTTTATTTGGGTATATACGGTGTAAGGTAAAACCACAGTATCAAGGGCTAAGCTAAATGGGAAATCAGTAATTCCCATCCCAAACTCAAAATCAGGACCTGGGCCATCATATAAGGCATATTTGACCAATGAAACATCGTAAAAAATTCCAGAATATATTCGAGGAATAGGGTTTTCCCCAAGGCAAGAATGATCCTTTTTCTTTTCTCCAATCGTTGAGATCGTGCCGCATCCGGATAAGAAAAAAACCAAAAAAATGCAGCCTATTAGTGAAATAACTCTCATTAGTCTCCAGTCTTTATTTTTACTTGGAAAACTTAAGTTAAAATCTTGGGTATGTCAATAGGACAGATCCCGTTCTATCACCCCTACCACTCCCGCTTCACAATCGAAATTTGGTTGGTATTACTGGTAGGATACATAAAATTTTCTCTTCCGAAACTAATAGTCTCGGCACTTGATCTTAGTTATGGTTCTAAGTAAACGCTTCTTTTTCCTAGGATAGGAGCGGTCCATAAAGTCGAGAAACTACAAATAAGGCAGGATGTAGAGATATAATGGGCCATAATTTCTGGGCGGACCGAATACTCGAAATTTACCCAGTGCCCCCAGAAGCCCTTTCAGGCTCCCGGGGTTGAGTGTTGGTGTTAGGTGGATTCTTGGCTAGAAGATTCCTTTTCTTCCTTGCAAATTAAACATTGGATTTGCTTAAATTCTCCCTTCCTCAGCCTATGGTAATTATCTAATGCATAATCCGCATTATTGTAGTTTACATAACTCTGATGAATTACTCCTGCAATCCAATCGATTAGAATTCCAATTCTTTGAGTTCTTCCAACCATGTCTTCAAAAAAATGAACCTCATCTTCGTTTTTGGGATCAGCCATTTGCATTAACTCTCCTAAAGCAGAAAGACCTTGAGAAAGTTTATCGACACAAATAGAAGATTCTAAATGAACGAAATCTATCTCTCTCCGGAGTTTTTCATCAATCAACTCTGGATGATGAGAAAGATGCTCTAATGGCATAGGAAGATTAAATCCATTTGGTATCTTTTTCAAAAGATTTGAAATAGCCGTAAAGTGACCTAACATTTCAGATTTCATCTCACACCTCCTTTCCTGCTCGGAGGAAGTAAGGCAATTTTCTCCCCCTTATCATTTGCTGATTCAGCAAACATAGCTTCCCGATACAGCTTATTTCTGAGAAGTTGGTTCTCTTTAACAAACTTGTGCAGAGATTCTTCCAAGAGCACGAGTTGTTTCTGCTGAGTCTTAACGGTTTGAATGAGGCTTTTCGTCCGAATCATTTGGTTCCTTCTTTCCTAACCACTAAAGAAACAACTTTATTTTTAGAATTTAATGGAACCATGGATCCCAACTTTTTGCATTTCTGAGTTTTTACTATTTTTTTAAGGGAACTCACTTCAGCTAGAAGAAACAGGTTCTGTTTCTTGAGTACAGTATTTTCTGAGGTAAGTTCACGAATCGTTTCTAACAATTCTCGAATGAAGTTCATTGCGCACCTTCTTCCTTAGATACCGTAGCTCCATTTGCTTTTAGTATTTGAGCTTCAAGGTGCTGGATCCGCTCTCGTTGGAGCCGGATATGCTCATCTTTTTTAGTATCTTTTACCGTTTGAAGTTCAATCAATTGCGTTTGCATTTCCTTTGCGCGGGTAATGGCTTGGATATTTTTCTCTAATTTAAGAACCACCTTCTTGGTTTTATCTAAATCCCGGTGAAGCGCAAATTGAATACCATCCCGAATTGAGTTTAAGTGATCACAAATGCCAGACAGTTCTTCGAGTGTTGCCCCAAGCGCATGTTGGTCTTCATCTCTGAGTTGCCAAGTTTCAACTGACAATAATTCTCCCATAAGTTTCATGATGCGGTGCATTTGACCAATAGCACAATTCGCTTGTTCATCGATCTTTTCTAATTTTTCTCTGTCTTTTTCAGTAAGCTCATGGGTTCTAAAAGTTTCAAAAATTGGGTCAAAAGATTTTGTGACAACCACGCTAAGAAAGAATCCAACGAATCCTTTACCTTCCTTAATAGCATCATCTACAAAACTCCAATCTATACAGCTTGATTGCTCTTGGTTTACTTCACAAACTTGATTACTCATAATGTTTCTCCTTAGAAATTTCACACAAAAAAAGCCGAAGTGGTGTGTATGGCTCTAAGGAGTCCACCCCGGTCCTCACGGATTCCGGGCCACTTCGACCAAAAAATACGACCGAATTTAGGCACAAAAAAATCCCCAAAATTAGGACAGGGGATTGTGCCCCCTTAGAGTTTACACGGGAATTAATATATGCCTAATGGGGCTGGGTGTCAAGAGAGGAGATTAAAAATTTTTTGTTGCATCAATCGCAGAAAATCATTATTTGGTTATTTATGATAGATAGATGATATTTAAAGCTAGATGGTTTATAGGTTCCTTTTTTGCCACCATTCTTCTGATTTAAATTCATCTGGAATGTTTTGTTCTGACGGTTCATCAAAACCTAATTCTTCTAATATCTGAAACCATTTATCTCTTAAAAGTGACGGTAATTTCGCACCACACCAAGGGCAAAATTTTATAACAATATGAGATGATCCTCCATCTAGAACCGAAATTCCAAATTCTCTAAATTTCTTGTTAATATTTATAGCGGTCTCATCATCTAAAGCTCGTTTAATAATTTCTTCACAACAGTAATTGTTTGGTTTTTTCATAGTCACCTATGGGTCAATTGTTCTGCCAGGCTCAGGACCTTTAGTCATTTTTCCGGATATAGGGTCTAAAGCTCCTAAATGTTTTCCATTTCTGTCATATACTTCAATCTCACCATGTGTATGATCCCATTCGTAAAGTCTTTTTCTTTTGCCCGTTTTACCGTTAGATTTGGTTTTACCTTTGTGAGGCTTTAAATTTCTCCAAAATATAGACTCAGCTTTGCTAATTGCAGTAACTCTTTTGGTGGTTTTAGCAGTACGTATTATGGCGCCCAAGCCAGTCAAACCAGGGGCAAAAAATCCTGCGGTATCCGCTCCTAAAGCCTCAAGATTTGTATTAAGGTTAGTGCAATCTCCAATTATGTTGTCAGCTAAAATTCTATATAAATCATACGCAATAAACCCTGCATCAGCAATAATGTCAACAACTTTGCCAGTAGGATCTTGGAAATTTACTGGGTCAAGTAACGAATAATTATAAAAATTCGTGTCTCCACTTGCAAAGCGAATGGGGTCTTTACTAATCCAACGCCCAATATACGGATCATAGTCCCGTGCACCGAATCTTAATAACTCTGTATCAGTATCGTACAAACCACCGGCAAATGCAAATGGTTGGAAGTCGATATTGGTAGAACTTGGCAAAATATTACCCCACTCATCGTAATCCAACCGTTGGGCAATATTTCCGTTTGATATATCGACAACTAACCGCGGACTTACCAGATGGTCCGAAATGATCCTATAAACCACTCCATTTTTTACCATGAAGTCAGGGACATTAGATTTACTTGCATAGATGAATCTAGACACGACTGCCCCATTCCCATCCAGCTCCGCTATCGGATTCAAACCGTCCTTGTAGAGCCAGCCTTTGACCAGCTGAGTATTTACTTTTTTGCCGATACGTCGATTGCGGCCGTCGATGATATATTCGATCTCGTTTCCGGTGCCGGGAGGATCCACCTTGATTAAGTTCCCTAATACATCGTAAGTGTATTCCGTTGTTCCGGAAACGTTTACCTTGGACATTAACTCGCCGTTATCCGTGTAGTCGTAGGTGGTGCCGTTATAATCTTCCAGGCGGTCCTGAGCATCATAAGTGGCAATGTTTGGGCCGTCCACTTCTGCCAGTCGATTGCCATTGTCATCATAAACATAATCATTGAGTTCAATCGGGGAAGAAATGTTTTCGATATTATTGATGATGTGCAGCCGACCCGCTAGATCGTATTCGTACTCCAGCCGTGGAGAGGATGTTGTGCCAATAGTTTCTTTCTTTTCCTCTATGCGACCCAACTTATCCCGCACATACTCGATTTCAAGGAGTGGTATCGCCGCAGCCCCGCCACCGGGATGGTATTCGGCCTTATAATTTTTTACTTCGCCGAATTCGTTGTACAGGTAACTGTCTACGACTCCGTCATCCGTAGAATCATCTCGCATAGTGGTTCCACGCAGGAGACCGTTTTTGAAAAAGGTTCCGGGGTTGTTGGGATCTTCAATATCATATTTTAAAGATAAAGTTCGATCTTCGGTTTCCGCTTTGGCTGTTTTAAGCAGAGAGTCGTCATCGTAGGTGAAAGTTGCCTCGTGTGCCGTATCCACTTTGCGTGAAGTGATACGAAAGTCGTTATCGTAGTCTCGTTCGACGGAGCCGGTGACTAAGGCCCCAGTACCACCCCAGGTGGAGGTTTTGAGTAAGGAGCCGTCATAAGTGAACGTGAGTGTATCGCCTGCAGGGGTGGTGATGGTTTGGAGATTTCCCGCTTGCGTCATTTCCGTGTTAGGAAAGTAATCATATACAAATTCACAAGGAGTTGTGCAATCCCATTCTTTACCGGGAATTTCTACTTTTTCCAGTCGACCTCCTGAATCATATTTGAGGTCAATTACATCGGTATCGGGTCGGATAATTTTATCCAACTGTTTGTCATCGTTGTACTCAAACTTCGTTTCCGGAGTAGGCAATGTGAGGCCTGGCGGATCGTACTGTTTCTCCTGATCGACGGAGTTGTACATGAAACCATGTTCATCCAGTTTGGGAGTGGTGATTTTTTCCACGTTGCCGTTGAGATCGTATTCGAACTTGATAATCCGCATATCGGGTAGCGTTTGTTCTTTTACCCGACCATTAGCATCATACTTAAAAGAAACCACACGCATCAGCGGATCGGTGATGGATTTGATGAATCCGTCCATGTCTGCCGGATCACCCGGATTGGCAATCGAGTCGTAATATTCGATGGTGCTGACGCGGTTCACGGTCGGAGTACCGTCGCCCTGAGTGACGGTGGACAGTCGGCCGCGGGAATCGTAATTAAACTCCGTATTGAATATTCCCGGAATTTGCTGTTCGACAATGCGTCCCTGCGTGTCGATGAACGAAGTCGAGGTGCGAGTTTCCGGAGACGTGTCGACAAACTTGAATTCCGTCGGTGTACCGCCGGTGGTCCTGGTGAACGCACTGGTGAACGTGCGGCTGTTGATGTCCAGCGTATCGGTTTGTGCGGTGAGCACGTCGTTTGCATCTACCGTGGTCGCCCGCGTTGCGATAATTTCCGAAGTAAGAGGAGTGGAAGTGGGAGTACCCGGAGTTTCCACCTTCAAACTGGTGAGTGGCGCCAGCATACCGAATCGTTCATCTGGAGTTTTAGTGACAGTGACCATGGTGCCGTCGGGTGTTTCGGTAACCACGCTATCGTCGGTCAGTTCCGTGGTGATGGTTTCCAAGCCATTGGGATCGGTGTTGGTGCGTATTGTGTCTCCATTGACTTCAGTTTCCACACGGAAGGTGGACACCCGGCCTTCCTCAGTGGTTGCTGAAACTTCGTATCCATTAATTCCTTCCGGATTTTCGGTACGGACCGTTTGCAGAGAACCACCCTCGGGACCCGGTAAAGTTTCTTTATCCATTTGACCCAACGGGGTATAGGTGATGCCGGAAGACAGACCGCGCGGGTTGGTGAACTGGGTCATTAAACCGTCGGTAGTGTACTGCATTTGGTAAATCTCTGCGGTTTCGGGCAGAGTGATTTTGTTCAGGTAGCCGTTGGCATCGTATTCGATCAGAGTTTCCTGTCCGTCTTCGGCGACGATTTTGGTCAGGTCGCCCTCGGTGTTGCGAACGAAATCGGTGACATCGCCATCGCCGTCGGTGATTTGGATTAAGCGACCGGACGCATCGTAGTTGAACGTGAAAATGGTGGCACCGGTGAGGGCGTTTTTCGTTTCGATATGCCGGCCAGTGGTATCAAATTTAAACACCTGCGTCCCATCTTCGGAAGGCAGAGCCAGTTCTCCAGCCGTGAATTCCGGTAATGAGGATGCAATTTTTAGGATTAAGTGTGAATGTCTAGCCGAAGTATAAATATTGCCGTCGGGGCCAAACTCCAAATCCCAATTTTCCATACACGCTTTGCCTAAGGGTTCATTTTCCTGAAAAGGTCCTTCTCCCGGTCCATTGCAATTAACATTTCTTGAATTCAACAATGTAACTATACCCTGCTTGTTCATTCTTCTCAGTTGAACAATTGCACCATGAGTATCCATTGTATTTGCAAAATAGATAGTTCCATCTTTGTCCAGCGTAAGAGCCGTTATGGAAACAAAGGAAATATCTGTTCCTTTAACCCCTTCCAGTTCCGCTAGAGATGGGTTGCTATTATTTCCAGCTACCACCGTAGCGATTCCACTTGTATCGAATTTAATGATTCGTGCTAATCCCAAAGGAACCACATACAAATTTCCTTGTTGATCTACCTCCAGAATCTTGGGACGATCAAGAATAAAATCTAAAGAAGGTCCTCCATCTCCCAGGGCAGCATTCGATAGATTCCCTGATCCATTTCCATCGCCTGCCACGGTAGTTATATTACCCGCAGTGTCGATTTTTCGGATTCGATTATTATTGGTATCGGCAATATAAACATTGCCTTCATTGTCGACCACCAGATCACCGTTTTGCCCTGGATCGATTTTAGCCTCTACGGCAGAGCCTCCGTCACCTGAAAATCCCGCTTCGTTGCCTCCGGCGATACGATGAACAATGCCTGCGGTATCGATTTTATAAACGACGGGAAATTTAGGATTGACTCCAAAGTTGGTCACCAAAATATAAATATTGCCTTCGGAATCGACATCTAATCCTGTGGGTCCATGAAGCGGGGCATTGACAGCGGGAATATTATCCACCACACCCACTTGGCACCCAGGATTGGTGACCCCCATTAAACTAGTGACGGTCCCGTTTGGTTCGATTTTTAAAAGCCTGCATGTCGTGGTAGAGATTTGAAATATATTTCCTTCTTCGTCCAACTTAATTCTTTCGGGATGAGCTATCGGAAAAATTGGATGAAGGTCAATTGCTGTCGTAATCACAGGATTAAGGGTTTTCGTGTTTCTTCTGGGTCCTGGGCCTAGATGTAGACCGGGACCGAAAAATTCATAGACGTGGTTGGCGTCTACGGTCCAACCGCCTAAACCGAGAGGACGGAAATCATTGACGTTGACTTGTTTTATATAAGACTGGCTAAAAATAACATTGGTTCGCGATAACACACTGCTGGTGCCATTCGACGCGACCAATTGTAAACTTGGTGAAGGCGTTGCAAACTGAGCCGGTGCGCCATAAGGAGCGGTGGGATATTCGTAACCAATAGTGATTTTTGCCCCGGCAACTCCCACGACCTCGCGCCCGTAAGCATCCAGTCCATCCCATTCAAATCGGTGGACCAGGTCTGCTGCGATATCCGGTATTTGGTTGGGTTCTTTATCATACAAAAACGTTTCGCGTTTACCGGCAATGTCCACGGTTAAATGTATTCTTAAAATACTGCTGGTGGCTACATCCAGACGGGAATCAATTAACGGAATATCTAATGTAGCACCTGTTTTTGTACCACGGACCCTGTCACTGTTGTAATGGAGAGTAAAAGGAGTTCCTGGGACCGCAACCTCTTCTCCATAAATTTGACCTTGAACCTGGATGGTTGACCCTTCACAAATATCGCAGACAGGTGGAGTATTTTCATTTACCGTTTCTCCCTCTTCAGCTGAAACATCTTGAATAGCGTCCAAGACGACGGCGATGGGATAGTTCCAGTCGGAGAAATGTTCCATAGGAACACGCCACATACTGTCACCGGCTTGGTAAAGTGAGGCTAGCTTTTCAAGCTCTTCAGTGGATAAGTTGTAAGTTATTTCAAGATTATCATCAACAGAATCGTGAAAATTGTCACCGTCTAAATCTAACTCAGCAATAGGAGTGGTTCCCGTAGTATCTATACTTATAATTTTGACCACGAGACCATTATCCTCTGGAACCCATTTTCCCTGAACCCGATCATAGTATCCGTTCGGAACTACTTGTCCCGCTTTTAAATCCAAAAAGTTTTCGACGTAACCGTAGACCGGTTGGCTGAATTCCACAAAAGGCGCGCCAACACTCTCGGCTTCGTCGACGGTAAAATTGACCATGTACGTATAAGCGGATGTGCCGGGCAGCAAAGCCGGCATGGCCATGGGGCCGTTGTCTCCCACGGTATATTCGGTTGCATGAACGGTGATTTGGTTGGAAATATCTTCACGTGTGCCATCGGCATAAACTCGCTCCGCTGTTGTGTTAGGAAGAAAGAGAACCGTTGCCTGCCGAGTTCCGTCTGAATCTGTGACCACACTACCGCGTGCTTCAGTAGCTTCAGTAATCGTAGAAAGATCAATTACAGTTGCATTTGGATCTTTTTCCATGAGCAACATATTCTCCACCACCGCGAAATCATGCCAGGGGACGTCGACTTTGCGTTGGGAGGGGAGATAGCCGGCTTTGCTGATATTGATTGTCAGTTGCCCACCACCGTTCACCGCCATGTCATAAAATCCATCGTCTCGAGTAAGAGTTTGGCCGTAGTACCCCGGGCCTGCAGGATCGTCGTGACCTAGTATGGTAACGATCGCATCCTTTAACGGAATTGGTGGCGCATTCTCTGGATCCTGGGCACTGGAATCCAGTTGAAAAACTTGTCCTCGTATTACGGCCCCTCTGACTGGGTCGATAGTTGCAGTCAAACCAGTTTGTACCGGCGGATTGCTATCAAACCCTTCGTACAAGAATTTGGTATTTTCAGCAACGTTGTAAAGTATTGTGTCTTCAATCGAAGGAGCATCGATGCTTCCGGGAATCATTGGATCGGTTTCTATAGTGTAAACTCCGGAGGTGATGGTGCTATCGGAAAAGCCAGCTTTAACTGCAAAGGTCTTCACTGTAGTGTTGGTTGTTAAGGTAAAAGATCCGGTGTACAAAGTGGAACTGGTAGTCGGATCGGATCCGTCCAGTGTGTAGTAAATATCCGCTCCGGAAGTCGTCGTGGATAACGTGACATCCACAGAGTCCTGATAAGTTCCCGGTAATGGGCTCAAAGCTACCGGGTCAACGGTTTGGCCTGGTGTGGTATACGTGATCGAAAGTTTGGGGCGGACACTGAGTCCGGTGACGTGTCGGGAATTAAAGCGGAAACTATCGGTGGTTCCACCGGATTTCACGGCAAAACCATTGTTGGTTTTGGAGCCGTCAATCCAATTTTGCACTAAGGCTACTCCAGCTGCATTAAGGGAATAGGTGTTATAGCCAGCGGATCCAGAAGAAAGAGTTCCCATCACGGTGGTGCCTATGTCATTGACAGTATCAAAGCTGTTCCACGTTTCAGCGGTTTCATTCCACGATGTCAACACTTCATAAAGATGATAGTCTCCGGTGCTGGCGTTATACACGTTGATGCTGATGTCTGCGGATTGCACGGTGGCATTACCGGGAATCGATGAAATGTCCCACGAAATGAGCGGAATTTGTTCAACACCAGTGCCAGAAGGACCATCGGCTTTTAAATCACTATTGGTGCCATAGTTTGTAGTGGGATTGGCTTCCTCTAAAAATGTATCGCGTGTTCCTGCGTAGTTTGTATCCGGGAGCACACTGTCCTGGAAATCCACTGTGGTAGAACCGCCGGCATTGTCGTAATTGATTATGAGTTTGGGTCGCGAACTTATAATGCCGCCTTCACTGGAATCGGCAGCAATCCCATCATTGGTGCCGTCAGTTTTTATGATGATGCCGTTATTGGAGACGGAGCCGTCTACCCAGTCCTGCACCAGGTCAATACCGGTGCTGTTTAAATTGATGGTGGTGATACCAAAACTTCCTGTAGCAACGGTTCCCAGTGCGGTACTGCCTGCAGACATGTCGTTCCAGGCTACCGTGGCCTCGGACCACGCTCCGGTTTGTTCGAACAGGCTATAAGTTCCGGAACTGCTGTTGGTGAAGTTAAAAACGATGGATGCCGAAGTGACGGTGGCCGTGGAAGGTATTGTTCCAACGTCCCATTGAATCACAGAGGCGACTTCGCCGTAGGTGGAGGTAACCGGATCCTGGTCAACTCCATCGGCACGGAGATCAAGTTCGGTTCCATAATTCGTGGTAGGAGAAGTTTCACGAAGGTAGCTGTCCTCTGTGCCACTATATCCATTGGTGCCATTCTGAAATTCCGCGGTCATGCCTCCACCCGTGGTGTAGGTGATGGTCAGTTTAGGACGTGTTGTGGTGGTAAGGTGTTCGCTGGAATGTAATACGATTCCGTCTGTGGTACTGCCGTCTTCACGAACAGCAAAACCGTTATTCACTTTGGCTCCGGAAATCCAATCTTCGATGAGAGTTAATGCCGAAGCGTTCAGCGTAACATCTAAGGATCCGATGGGTGGGGCCGTTATAGAAGCAAAAACCGTGGAACCAATGTCTGCCGTGTTCAGGTCGTTCCATTCAAAATTTGACTGATCCCACGCTCCGCTCATTTCTTTTATTTCGTAACTTCCCGTGGTTGTATCAAAAACTTCAAACGTGATTACGGCAGATTGCACCACGGCATTGTTAGGAATGGACGAAAGGTCCCAAGAGAAAAAGGCAATTTCTTCGCCACCCATGTTTTCTCCGTCGGCACGAATCCCGGTCTCTCCACCGAAATTGACGGTAGGTTCAGCTTCGCGGACATAGGTGTCCTCTGTGCCGGTGTAGCCGTTGACACCTTCCTGGAATTCCGCAACCACTGCGGCGGAAAGTGTGGGGGATACAAAGCTAAGTGTTAATATAAAAAGAAAAGTCCAGAGAACGGAAAGAAAGGAATTCGTTTTCATAAGGTCCACCGAGTGCGAGAAAAGAGCCGTTGAAATTATTGGCTAAAAGGCGAGACTTGGGCGTGAGCAATTACGAGCGATATACGGCCTTAGAGGTCTCTCACCTAAAACCAGTTTGTGTTCGATTTGTATTATTTTTAAATCCAAACTATTTTAGTAGTCCAAAAAATATTCTATATTCCAAATCATGTCAAATGCTATTTAATAAGCTGTTGGTAATTTTAGGGTTTTGAAAAACAATTATCGTCGAGCCGATATCGTTTTGGAGTTTTTTCAACCTTTGGGTATAGAGTTTTTTTGGAAAGGAAATGTTTTTGGGATGGGTGAATCGAAGTTAGGATAATTTTTTGCTTAAGCGTTTGTCGTGCAAACTATTTTAATTGGAGTTTTTGCTGTATTATCAAATAATCTTTGGGCTGGAGATTCTTTCTTGGTCTCTACGATTTATTGACAAAAATCAAGATACTTTATAATCTTATAACTGCTTCGAGCTCATCCCCCAAGAGTGTTCTGACTAGACCATTATTCAGGGTCACTTTGGAAAGCAGGGGCATCAGGTCTAGGGGTGCCTAAAGCGTTTTGTGGGGGCGCTTTCTCGGAGTGGTTTGTATTTCCCGGGTGAAACGGAACTTCCTTTTACTCAAAAGGTTTAATAAAAACACTCTTTTCTTAATTCACTATGGAATAAAAAAATTAAATGGGTAAAGGGCATAGTAAACCTATATTACAGTTTAATTAATTTCCTCTTTGGAAGTCTTACTTTTAGAGCCTAGAATGACAGAGCCGCAAGTAAATGATTATTTCAAAAGAGTTTTGTTAGAGTTTGGCAATAATCCTAATGCTTGGCTCATGACAGCTTCAGATTTAATCAAAGCCAATGATATCTTAAAAGAAAACCACTTTTTATTAGATGCTCAAAATCCAAATGAAACTTTAAAAGGGCTTTGTGGTCCTGTTCCAGTATTGGGTCCTAGATTGATGTTATGTGCATTTGCTTTGGAATGTTATTTAAAAGCTCTTTTTATTGCAAAGGGAAACAAAATAATTGAAGATGGGAATTTTATAGGTCCAGGCCACCATGATTTAGAAAAGTTAGCAAAGAACCTTGGGATATTAGAAAAATTTTCTTCGGAAGAAGTTGTTACCATTAAGAGTTTAACTTGGTATGGAATTAAAGGACGCTATCCTGTTTTTAAAAAATCCTCAGAAGAGGAAAAGTTAATGGGATGGAATCTAAGCCATGGTGACGAACATTTTAAGAATATCCTCTTAAAAATAGAGAAAGAAATAAAAGCTGCAAGAAAATCTTGATTATCTTTACCAACAGATTTTTATTTTTTAAACAAATCCCCCTCTAAATTTCTTTTTAGTTTTTTTTGGATTTCATTCTCTGGTCTGAAAAAACACCTTGCATGAAACTCAAATTTTTCCTCTTCCTCAAAAGGTTTTTCCATAAACTCTCTATAAGTTACGGCGGGAATGATCCTTTTCAGGAATCCATCTTTATCAAAGATACGGCATTCATGAATGACAGTATCTTCAGGCTTGAGCTTTGGAAATTGAATGGTAGTGGGTGGGTTCATGCTACGGAGGGGCCAGCCAGGTAATCATTCTGGGGAGCAAAACCTAATGAAAGAAATGCAATGAGTCCTTCATGGGTAATGGGACCCTCAGTGAGATAGTGGTAGTAGAAATGGCAGGCTTTCAAAAACACTTTTCCTACCAACTCAAATCCATTATCAATCAATGTTTTGGCAATGGCCGTCATTAAAGAAAGTTCAATGGCCTCCGGTTTCATTCCTAAGGGGTTCCGAAGTTTTGCCCAATTCTCTTGAAGCGTTCTGTGAAATTCCTCCTCCGGAATTCCATAATTAAAGGAAGTTTGTGCAACCAAATGATCAAATTGGGTAAAGAGGTCTTCCCGGTAAAGACGAAGCTCTCTAGCCAGTTTCCTTTGTCTCCATTCCTCTTGAGTGGTCATTATCTCACCTTAATCGGTAATGGTTTTTGAGGATTGTTATCTGCTTTCGATTTAGTCGGAATATCAAATAAGGGTTTAGGACCCACGCTTTCATTTCCAAATTGTTTTTCTTCACGTCTTTGCACCATCTCATCTATAGTGTCTTGAAGAGAAGGAAACTCAATTAACAAACTGTTTCTGGCTTGTGCTAAGTAACCATTGTAAATATCTTTGACTATGAGTTCCTTTCCTCCTCCGGGGCCATCCGTAGCTTTTTGATAAGCATCCGTTTTTATGATTTTCCTTAATGCCTGTTTGAGGTTGTCGCCTTCAGGATTCTTTTCCTCTTTACCGGTAAGGAGAATCAACCGGTTGTGCTGTTCCGGTGTGAGTTCAACAACCGTTCCCTGGGATCGGAATAACCTTGATGGTCTTCTTAAACCGAATCCTTGTTGAATCAGTTCCTGATCGACTTCATCATTTTTTTGAGTAGAGGTTTCAATAGGAGAGAAAAAATCAGGTCCCCAGGCACCATCACGGGTTTTTATGTTTCCCCATAAATCTAAACTCGGTGGAAGCTTTTCAGATAACCCTGGAATTGAGGCCATAATCTCATCATACAGACCTCTGGTTTCCCTGAATACCGGATCGAGTTGACCGGCCATATGAGCAGACAATCTTGGAACAACTGTTTTGAATAGATTATCCCAATAAGCCGCATCACTTCTTTCAGGATTAAGAATAGAATTGAGGACCTGCCTTAATCCCCTGGCATAGTTTCTGGAAAGAATTTGTCTGGCTAGCGCAATTTGTAGAGCCAGGAAAGCTCGTTCTGTTGTGTTTTCATCAGCAACGGAAGCAATCAGTTTATAATCAGCGACTAATCCTAAAATGGTTCCAAGACCGCCATCTAATCGATTGAAAGAGTAATAGTGTTTTTTACCATCATTATCTTCCACAATAATCGAGTTAGGTTTCCAACCGTCTCTTCTTAAAGTTTCTCTTAAGGCTCCACTGCCAGGACCCACCGGTCCGGAACCGGAAATCATTCCGGATACTGCCATTTGAGCGGCTGTATATATGAAAGCTCCACCCATAAGTAATCGGGCCAGTTGTGTATCCCTTCTAGCTCCACCGGCTTTGATATCTTCTCTTACTTCACCCAGTCTTCTTCTTAGAATAGGTAATCGCTCAAAAGTGTATTTAGCCAGATTGACTGGAGTACGAATAAAGGGAAAAGTGATTCTTAGAATGGGAGCCGCATCCACAAACTCGGTAAACTTTTGCCCTGCTTCGCCTAAGGGTTTTGTGAATGTTAAATAAGCGGCTGTATCAGTTGCTTCTATCTTTAATGAGGGTGGTGGATTATTTCTCAGTCGAATGATTTCATCTGCTAATTCTTTGCCTTCTAAACCTCGATTGACCGCATTACGATAAGCCAGGGCATTGAGTTTCATTCGGTAGGCAAACACTTTAAAGAACTCATCTTCAGCCATGAGAAGTTTTAAAGGAATACGGTAAATGGTTCCAATGGCATCAATTGTTCTACCCAAGGGACCGGATTTCTCTATTTTCTTTGGTCCTACTTTGCCAATGAACCCGGCAAAACCGATTTCATCTTTTAGCCCTTTAAAAGCCGCCTCTACATTTTCAGAAGTTAGTGCCGGTTCTCTTAATCCTTCGATTTTAGTAAATTCAGATTGAGGTTCGCCGGTTCGAAATGCTTTAACAGATAGAGTCCAGGCTTCTTTCAAGGTTTGATCAATGGCAAACAAGGCGGCTCTTACTTCCATCAGTCGAATAGGATCAACGGTTCCTCTTGCTCTACCAATGACAGCGGCAATGGGGGTTTCTACAAAGAAATGACCTAAGTTAGTTAGAAGATTGGACACCATGTTGGCCGCATGGGTTTTAGGACTGGATAACAATCCAGCAAGCCAGGCTTCGAGAAACATTTTACCGAACCCGGGACGGGCATAAGTTTTGGCAAACTCTTCCAGTTGATCCGGAGTCTCTAAAGCATCTAAGCGAACCGCTAATGTGAAATCATCTATATTAGGTGGCAGTTCATTAACAAGATCATCCACTTTATCTGCAAACAGACGATTGCCTAAATTGCCTGTGATAATTCTCCTGGATCCCAGTAATCTACTGGCCTCAGCACTCATCAACTGTTCCTTGGAAGTAATGATCACATGAGTGGCCAGGTGGTCTCTCAGTAGCGTTCCCGCACCTCTCACTTTTTGTAAAGTAGCTTCCTTTAATATGAAGAGTCTTGCAGCCGATTGATCGCGAATCATTCGAGCAATGGTCATATCTACATCAGTGAATCCTTGCCTTAAATCAGATGTTACAAACCGTTCATATTCTCCTTGTGGATTTTTATTAAACCGATCCACAGCTTCTTTTTCAACTTCCTCTAAGGTTCTCGGTGGCCCGACTTCTTTTTTGATTTGATCAGAAACATCGGAGAGTTGTCTGAATCCGGCATGAGTACGTTTCACTTCTTCAGGCAAAGCAGATCGATTGAAGTTGATGGAAATATTATCTCCAATATCCATAACTCTGCCAGAAGTTCTGACATACTGCCTGATACCTTGTGGAATTCCTTCTCCAGGGTTCCCAAAAGAACCTCCCCCTTCGCGTCCGCCGCCAATGTCTTCTTTATTAATATCTGGCCCAACAGCACCTTTTTCGTCTTTAAATAAGTTTTTAAAAAACTCGGGGTCAATAGAACCGGTTTCTTCTTTGATTAAACGTTCCGCGAGGCCGCTTTCTTTTATTTGTTTTGCAAGCTTTACCAAGCCTTTGACAAACTTAGGAATTCCAAAAGTTATGCCGACTAAGCCACCTTCCAAAACATTCTTAAGCGCTTTTTCTAATTCAGAATCATCAATTTTTGATTCCAAGAAATCAGTAATCGGGTTTTTCAGTTCAGGAGCCAGATTGTTAAAGAGGTTAGATAGGTTTTGGTCACGGTCCACGGCCAACAAATCAGAAGTAGCCCCAGCGGTAATATTTCCAGCTCCTGTAAATTTTCTTGTCAAAGCGAAGCCAGCGGCAAACGCTAACAACCCACGAATCATTTGTATGCCCGGACTGTCAGAAGCTGGAAGTTTTTCAATTTCGACGGGGATTTGACCACCTAAACCCACCTCGTCCAAAAGTCTTTGAACGGTAGTATCTCCAATTTCCAAATCGCGTAGGTTTTGCCCCTGTTCACTGATCAAGCTAAGAGTATTGACCGCGGCGTCTGTGAAGGGGCCCACGGTTATTTGTTCAAAGTTTTGTAATGTTTTTTCTCCTGGGGTAGGTTCCAGTTTCCGGAACGCTGGGAATTTGTCCAACGGGTCTTCTGCGAAGGGTTGTAGCTGCTCTTGGGTAGTGGGCGCTGTTTCCTGAGAAGAGGCAGGGGAAGGGTTAAATATACCCGAATCTCTTTGAGGTGGCTTAGAAACAATATTGCCTTGATCATCCTTAGATAGATTTAAAGTTTCGAGTATTTCATCAATTTCTCTTTGTTGAAATTCCTCTAACAAATCATCTTCCAAAACAGTATCAAATGGCTCAGGTTCTTGTGATTCAATACCTATACCAGGCAATTCCTCTGTAGGTCTACCTTTCGGATCGCCAATAGGTTGAGGAGGAATATTAATTTTGAGATCAAGGGTCTTGCCTTCAACCAAGGGACCAGAAGTTCCAAGAAGCTTCCCATCCTGAATGATATCTGTTTGTTCTTGAACGTCTTTATCTGGTTTGGTTAATTCTGGCATTGACACATCTCCGTATTATTTATATTTTTTAACTATGAGAATCTTTATATTCATCCTATTAATATGCTGGCAGCAAAGTGCATGGGCCGCTGACCGCAATTACAAAGTAGAAAACTGTGATCGCCAAAAACTTTGGGCGGACTTTGCCGACGATTTGAAATGGCACGAACCGGAACTCACTGAGTTTTTGAATCAAAATATTCATCCTAATAAAGACCGCCCGAAACTGACTCAATCCGACTACAAAGACATTGACCGCTTTGATAAAAAGATTCGCTGGCATGTCTCCGAATGTATTTTGTTGATGAAAGAAATTAATCAATTGACCCTCGCTGCTTATAAAACAGACCCGAAAAAAGCTTGGAATATAAGTTGGCGTTTTAACAGGGCGTTAGTTAGAAACGATATTCCTTTTGTTAGCAAATTGAGCTTAAAAGAGAATAGAAAAATTTTCACAACTAACTTTGCTCCTCTAATGCCTGAAAAAACTTTTTAACGTGTGTTTGTGTAATCTTAGGTAAATATTTTTTAACAATTTCAAAATTATCCCCCTTTCCCTCACCGTCTAGTTTTTCGGCTTGTTCTTGGGCTTTTCTAACCGCTCTGTCTCCCTCTTTGTATTCCGCGATTGAGAACGCTAGAGGATTATCCGTATCTTTGTAACTCGGCCAAATGCCTTGGAACAGTAACCACTCGGCGGCTTTCAGGTTCGCTTCGGGGTCGGTCAGTATCTGCTCCGCGGTTAACCCTAACCCTGATTTCTTGGCAATGAGTTCTGCAGTACTTGGGACAATCTGTCCTAACCCCATGGCCCCGGTTTCACTCACAGCATTGGGATTAAAGCTCGATTCAGTCTGAATCATGGCGTTCATGATTTTATTGGATTCCTGGTCTGCCACCGGATAAGTAAACCGTTCTTTGAGTTCAGAGTGAATCACGCCAATACTTTGTTTAATGGCATCGGTACTGCCGAAGCTGATTTGCTGGAATTGAGTTTGCGGTTTAACCAGTTTTCTTGAGTTGGCTAATTGAATACGGCTTTTAATTTCCGCACGCGCTTCAGGTGGAAAGCGCCTTAAGATTTCTTCCCGCCCTTCTGTCAAAGTTCCTATTGAAAAACTATCTAACTGCTTGTCAAACTCTGTGAGGTTTAAAAACTTCCCACCTGTGATCAAAAACTCGTCTCCAATACTTCCTTCGAGTTGCGCGGCTTCTTCTTCAGTATTAATAACCGTTTTTTGGGTTTTACCACTTCGCAATAATTTCCCGATAGGGCTATCAGACAGTATTTGCCCTTTAGTTGTCGTCTGTTGATTCTTTGCCTGTTCGTTTATCCGATTGACCGCATCCGCTAACCCTTTTTTGATATCGTTAGTTCCTTGAGAAATCACTTCACTGGCACTGGGTTCAGGAGGCCCTTGAACTTCATTAGAATTTGGTTTCCCATCCTGTTTCTTCCCAAAAACGGAATCTTTTAACTTTTGAAAGAACCCAGGCTTTTCCTCAGAACCATTTTCATCAGCTTTATCTTGAGGGTTATCACTCACTACACCCGTAAAAGTTTCACTGATTTCCTGTTTAAACTCTTCCAGTTTTTGGCTGATTTCTTCTTTAGTCTCGGCAATAAACTTTTCTACTTTGTCGAACGTTGAAGGCTCTTCAACAGGTTTAATCTCCTGTTTCGGTTCATTGGGTTGAGTCTGGTTAGTAGGTTGTGGACCAATCAGTCTATCCAGAAAATCCAATTCTTTTTGGATGGAAGGAAGTTCTTCGGCTTTAAGCGAACCGCTTTGCAGGTCCTCTCTTATTTTTTCCCACATGGCAGGAACATCAGGCGGCGAGTTTTCTCATCCCTCTCGAAACATATGATACTTTTCAGGAATATTACTGAGAGAATTAATAATCCTGCTTTGTGCATACGGTTTATTAGGATTGCGAAAGATATCTTTTTCGATATCGCCTAATTCCAATACCACGGCCAACGGGTCTTCACCTTTTTCAAAATATCTATCCTGAAACTGGATCCATGCGGCTCCTCTTCTTTCAGCGCTCTGTTTGTCAGTAGGTGCTAATGGATGGCCAAAAATAAGATTGAAGGTTTTAACGGCGTTCTTGTAGTTTTGATCTTCGGCCATATCTTTTTTTAGATCAATCCGCTTTTGAGCTTTGAGAAGCATCACTTTATCTTTAGGAGACAACCGTTCTTCATCCCAGATTTCCGATTCAGGAATTTTGTTTCCATGTATTTCTATTTTTCTTTGAAATTCAGCCAATGTTTCAGGATCCGATTCACCGGAAGTTTCTTCATCCAGCATTTTTCGTATGCTGTTGTATTGACTTCGACTGATATCGTTGAACTCCAAAGCATCATTCAAGGTGTCAACATCTAGGTCACCAACTTCTGCTTGAAGGGTGAGAAAAGATGCTTGTTCTTCCTGCTCTTCGGTCAGTTGCTTCTCAGCAAGCTTTTGCGCTTTTTCTTCTGCTCGTACTCTTTGAAAACGTAAACTTTCTATTTTCCGTTCGGCTCGGGTTAAAAGAAGTTGGCGGGTATCTTCGGGTAAATGTTTTGCAGAATCGGATTCTAGAAACTGAACTGCGGCTTCCGGGTTTTCTCTAAGTAGTTTGTTGACTCTGCCTCGGGTGATTCGGGAATTGACTCGGTTTCTTAAGCTTTGACCCTGTTCCGGAGATTGCTGACCGGTAGAAACCATACTGTCAATGAGTAGACTGATATCGTTGAGTTTCTTGGTGCGATTGGATTCCCGTTCTTCTTCAGATATAAACTCATGATCGTTATCATCCTGGGAGACTTGCTGGGTTAAATCTTCAAGGGTCTGTAGGTTTTTGCTGACTGTGTTATTGACCTGCATTTGAAGAGCACGTCTTTTTTCCAGAGCAAACTGATCTCCCTCATATGCTTTAAACTTATTGGCAAATTGATTCGTTAAATCCGGAATGCCAATGGCCATGACCTCTTTTTCATGGGCCTTTCTGATCTTTCCAAACCCTTTTGTAAATAAGGCTTCGTGCTGATCCGGATTAGGTTCATTGAGTAAAGAACCGCGCAGTTCTTCCACTTCATTTTTGATTTGGGCAAACCGTCCAATAAGTTCACTTTCGGCTCTGGCTTTCGCTTGCTGAATCTTAAGGTTTGCAAAGGAGGTCCCCACTTCATCTAAACTAATCCCTAGATTAGAAAGTGCTCTCGCCTGTTCAATTCCCAGGTTACTTGGTGCACGAACTCCAAATACATTTTGTCTGAAATTGAGTCGATTTAACTTCATGATTAACTGAATCTCCTTTTTTGTGCGCTTCTTATTTTCCCAAGTAAACTGAAGTTTCCACCCAATGACCCGGATTGTCTCAATCGATTAGAAGTGAGCAAAGTGTTACCTCCACCACTTAAAACGGAATTGGCTGCTCCTAAAAACCCCGCGACCTTAGCGGACTTTGCTGAAACTTTTCGTATAGCGGCTTCGTTTTCCAGGTTCCTGGCTCTCGCTTCACTATCAAACAAAATTGCCTGCTTATTAGTCTCTAAAACCATTTCATTTTGAGCCTGAGCAATTAAAGGTGAACCTCGATCCACTTTAACTCCTGAGGCACCTGTTTTCGCAATTTGTGATCCTATAAACGCCCGATCACTTTTCTCTTGAATCTCTGCATTGCGTTCACCCAGGTCCCGAGTTAAATTTGCTTCCTGTAACGCCATATCGCTGTTAAACATTTCGTTTCGGGAAATTGCTTCTGCTTGAACTAAAGAACTGAATGCCGATAATCCGGTTCCCGCAATCTTTGCGCCTATAGCTAATGTTGACATCTTTCCATCTCCTGTATCTCTTCCTGGGTATAAATGGCGGGTCTTTTTTGATTTCGAAATCTGATTCCTTTCAATATCTCAGCAAACCAACCCTCAGGAATGAAATCATCCTCACTAAGATGGTCAGTAGATAAACCCATCTCTTTTCGTACTTGAATATAATTTTTAATGTCGTTGCCGCTTCCAACTTCAATTTTCGATTCCATCTTTGCGATCCTCCTATCCAAGTTTCTTGTCACTGATTTTCTCCTCCAACTTCTTCAACCTGTTTTCCAGTTCAACCGTTTCAATGTTCTTGCGATAGACTTCAATGACTTTGCTAATAATTTCACCTTCACTTGGAGTAATGTCCCCATTTGCCACTGCATCCGAAATGTTGGCCATGGCTCTAATGGCATCTTCTGCTTTAGTCATTTGAGGAAGCGACAATGAAACAGGCCGATCTTTGCGAGGTGGTAATATGCGATCCACCACTAACTTCATTGCTGTGCTATCACCTGAAAGAGCCATCGCAATGCACTGGCGAATAATATCTTCTGCTTCGTTATCAAGGATGTTTTGGGCAATAACCGTAACCTTGTTTTTAGATCCTTTCTCGCGGCCTTTTGGGTTGCCTGATTGCCCTTTCTTCCACCTGGTATCCTTCTTAGAATCGTGTTCCTGCAGGGACTTTTCAGACTTTTTAGTGCTTTTCTTGGTCACCATTACGCCGCCTTATATCCTCTTTTGATCGTATATATTATTGCTTTTGGACCCATTTGATTAACTTCACCCAAGGTATATCCTTTGCTTTCTATAACTTCTTTTTTCTTTGCTTCAACATCTTCACCTTGTTTGACTATGACCATAAAAATGACTCGTTTTGGGTTAATCGAGTTTTCGATTTTTGTGATCCACCTGTCTATTTTGCTCACTGTGTACCTCCATTAAAAATACCTTCCCGTTGCATATTCATATTTGAGTTTAGCTAGTCCTAATCGGCCTAAATGTTTCTTTCTGATTTTTTGAACATGGATCTCTACTTCATTAGAATTATTATTTGGATCTAAATTTCTCCAGACAGCAATGCAACAATCCGCTTTGTTTCTCCAATGAGCACTTCCACTAATATCGTAAGGAGAAGGCACGGGAAACATTCCATTCGGTTCTTTGGATAATTTTGTAGGATGGGCCACGAGCCAGACATGAACGGAATGAAGTCTTGCAAACCTTCGAATTTTAGTAAGAGATTGAGATATATATTCGGTTTCTGTCATGGCCGATGGTCGAGAATGATCGATTTCATTCCAGGGATCGATTACCAAACCCTTTATCCCGCAACGATAGACAAGGACCTTTGCTAATGACAATATGGCATCGACTGTTACAGAATCTTCTTCGGGATTCAAAAACATAAAGTGCTGATTGAGCCATTTTTTTCCTTCAACCATTTCTTCTTTGGTCATGCGGGCTCGGAATCCCTCTCGAAATGGTTTGCCAATATATTTTTCGATTAACTTTGAGGAGTGGTATTCAAGCGGATAATTTTCTGGACTAAAAATTCCAAAGTTCCAACCTTCCGATTCAGCTAGATTAATTAACAATGCGTCCAGCCATTCAGATTTTCCATGGCTTGGAACTCCCGTGACAATATGTAAATCACCGCTTTCCTGACTGATGCGATAGAGAGGATCAAGACCCACCCAACCAGGTTCAAGGCCTGATTGAAATCCAGATTTGTAAAATCCTTCAAGATCAATATCTTTGGCCCATGTTATCCCTGACACAGGATAAGGAATTGCGGATTCAATAAGTTTGGCTAAACCATCTGAGCTTTGTTCAATCAGCATTTGGTTGGCATCTTTAATACCCTCTGGCCAAACAACACGACTGCATCTTTCTGGTCCCAATCGACGAACCAATTCTTGCTCTAGCTTCTTTCCCGGAGGGTCATTATCAACCGCCAATATAAACTCATCTACGTGATCTAATTTCTCTCTACAGTTTTCCAAAAAATCAAACTTTGAACTGTAACTTTTAGTTTCAAGGGCAGGGGCGCCATCGGGAACGCTAACCACGTTTTTAAATCCTGAAACTTCTAAAGCTAACTTGTCAAATTCGCCTTCGACGATTATTGTTTTGGTGGAATCAATATCATCGTAACCATACAAAATCTTTTCGCCGTTTTTACTTTGCCAGAATTTTTTTTCACTCAAAGACCGAAACTTAATATTCACGCATTCACCATTTTTGAAAAATGGAAATTGAATCACGCCATCTTTTACACAAACCTGGTTTCGCTGAAGAACGTATTCGGAAATGCAACGTTCATCGACCAAATAAGCGTAGGCTTCCTCAGTTAGCTCAGAATCGAATTTAAATTCCAGCTTAGCTCTTTCCTTTGGCTTGCATGCGTTTTGTGTGAATTCTGCTTTTCCGTTTGCGAGACCGCCATTCCAACCGCAGTGGTGGCATTGCCAAACGCCTTTTTCAACATTCACCGAGAGGCAGAGATCATTTTTCTTTTTTCTTTGATGGCTGCATTTTGGGCAAGTGGTACTCACTTGACCATGACCCGAAACTTGAATCCCAAAATCTGCAAACGTTTTCATAATCAGTAAACAAAGCCTCGCTCAGGTTGTTTTTGTTTAAGCATTAAGCCGTTGATCCTGCTTGGAAACCAAATCACGGGATAGCCCGCCTCTTTTAATTTGTGGTCATCCAAAAGCAGATAACTGGTGATCAGGGATTTAAGTTCTTCGATTGGCCGGCCATCCTTTTCAAGCAGACTCTGAAATGTTTTTGCGGCAGCACCATTCAGGGTTGGTTTGAGATTGTGGATTCGAAGAAATTCGTTGTGATAAAAATCAACCGCCGATTTCACATCTGGGTTTTTTGATTTTTTATGGTCAGATTTAGATGAAGTTTTTGGTTTGTTTTTAGCTCCAAAATTATTTGATTCATTCGTATATATATTTTTTATTTTTAAGAAGGATTTGGAGTTGTTTGAATTTAAAGGTTTTGTGGAATTCGGTACCACCAACTTTTGTTGAGTTTCCACCTGATCCAGTGGTAAAGAATTTCTCTCTTCCACTAAATTTGGTGGTACGGATACCACTAACTTTGGTGGCGTATTTTTTAATAAATCTTGACCTTCAAGAGAAGGAATTTTTGGGTTTTTTGTCTTGCGATATTTATTGATTGTGATGATCATTGGATTTTTCCCATCGACCAAAATATAATTTCCAGCTTTCAATTTCTTCATCCAATTTTCCAAGGTCCTCTTTCCAGTTCCCATTATTTCGATAAGCTCAGTATAGGTAACTTCAACTTTTGGATTTCCCTTAGATTGACTCAGCAATTGACCAAATAGATAAATTGCCACACCCATTTTTCGGATATGCTTTTCTGTCCATAGCCCATTCCAAATAGGTGTATATTTATTGCTACCACTCATACGCTTTTCAACTCCTCAAAATGCTTATCCCAAATCCTTTGTGTTTCTTGATGCTCGGGAGAGTTTTCACCTTGAAAATGGGCTTCAGCCAAGCGGTCGATTAATTCATATTTAATTTCGGGTAAAGACTTTTTGTGGAATCTGCTTAGTCGCGAAAAATGGCCTGAAACAGGTCCAAAGGCAAGACCAAACAATCCAAGTAAAGATGAATCTTTTTGCCGCTGGCTTTGGTGTCGGGACCAATGACCCTGCATGTGTGAGACAGTTTTTAAGCGCATTCGGTTACCTCAGAGGTTGAGGTTGTAAGTCGCTCCTCCGCCCATTTGATCAGGTCTGCGCGACGATATCTAACGCACCGCGCAGAAATTTTCACATAAACGGGACCGGTACCAGTCAAGCGCCATTGTTGTAAAGCGCGCCTGGTAACGCCGATAAAATCTGCTGCTTCCTGTTCGGCAAGTAACCGTTCAGGGTCATTGGTGTAGGTGGATCTATCTTGATGATGGGGAATGACTTCCATTTGTCGCCTCCAAAAATAAATTCGTATTCTGGAGACAATTTTATTGGGAGTGTGTTGCTCTAGCCGGTTAGAGCATCTTTAATTTTTTCTTTGCTCTGTAAATTCGAGCTTTCAACCCAGAAAATGGGGCATCTTTAATTTTTCCGTTTTTATCTACCCATTCAATTATTTCATCGTCTCGATTTATGCTTTCAATTATTCCATCTCTTGCTTTATTTTCTAGCTCCGATAATATTTTTTCTTTATTCGCATTAGGGTTTTGTTGAAGAATATCAACAATCATTGATTGAAGGGCATCAGGTCTAGCCCGTTTAGCAATTTTTCTTTGTCTAGCGGATTGAATATCCTCGTTGTAAATTTCGTGCCCTCCTTCTCCAAGATAGGCCTGATAGCACTCAGTTTTACCTAATCTAACCAGTCGGAAGACATAAACAAGGCTTTCCAGGTGAGGTCTAGCTTGTTTAAGACAGAGACTTGCGTAAATTTCACCTTTATCGAAATCGTCCAACATCTTAAGGCATTCATCAAAATCTCCTTTTCCTCGTTGGTAATCATAGTATTTAAGAAAATTTACTCTTGCGGTATTAAATTGATGCTTTAGAGGATCTGGAACCCAATCAGGTAATTCTCCAGCTAATCCATCGTATTCATATCTTGAGATTTCTTTAATTATTTGATCTGCTTTTTTTAGTAGTTCCCAAGAGTCTGGAAGCATCTTCCGAGCATCTCTATCCTCCTCATCACCAAGTATCCTTTTAAGGCCTTTAAATAAAATCTCCAATTCATCCTCTGTGAAAGAGATTGACTTATTTCTTTTCTCTTCTAACTTTTTTCCAAGGGCTCTAATTTCTTTCTTCATTTTCTTTTCCGACGCTTTGTTTTGGGTAATTCCACCACTTCACCGATTTTTGATTTTCCCGCAATTCCCAATATCTGTTTTCCATGTGCCTCCAGAGCTTCTCGAACTTGGTCTTGAGCAAACCTGGCATAGATGGCCGTGGTAGAAGTATTGCTGTGGTTCAACACTCTTCCAATTAAATGAAGTGAATTACCACTTTGCGCCAACCAGGAACCCAAAGTTCTTCTAAGATCATGCAAACGCACATCTTCGACTTTAGCTTTCTTTCGAATTCTGTACCAGGGTTTGGAAATATTGATTAAATGTTTGCCTTTTCTTCTTCCTGGAAATAAAAAAGGGTTTTCATCTAGCTTGGGAAGATTATCGATGATCTTTAGTGAAGCTTGATTGAGAGGAAGATAATGTGTTCGACCTGCTTTTGTTTCAGGCAAGCGGAGTTCTTTTCTATCAAAATCAATATCCTCCCACTTAGCTTGGAGCAATTCCGATTTTCTTACGCCTAACAATAAATAAATCCACAATGCTCCTCTTACATAGATATTCTCTTCTTCATCGATGGCTTTAGCGAGTCTAGGTAATTCTTCGGGGGTGACCCATCGGTCTCGCTTTTCTTCTTTATATTTATCAATCCCTCTAGCTGGATTAGGGGCATCTTCATCCAAAAAACCCCACCGTTTGGCTAATTCAAACATTTTAGATAATAACGCTAAAACTCTATTAGCTTCATATGGCCCAGACTTTCCAATTTGATGGTGTAAAGAAGCTACATCAGATCGTTTGATTACTTTAACTTTTGCATTTTTCCATTTGAAAAGGGCAGGGCTATTTAATCTTCGTGCGTCATCTCTCCAGGTTTTCTTATTTGGTTTAGCATATCTTTCCAAATATTCATTGCATAAAGCTCCAAAGGTTTTCCCTAGGGCTGCTTTCTGCTTTTCTGCAAGCGGGTCGGTACCGTCAATAATTTTTCCCAAGCAAATACGGGCTTTATTGCGGGCTTGATCGAGGGTAATCGTTCCAAAGGTTCCTATCGTCATTTGACGTTTTCGCCCATCGACACGATAACTTAGAATAAAGGCTTTCCTGCCTGTGGGGTACACCCGTAATCCCAAGCCAGGCAACAGAGAATCCCAACGAACATCCCGGCTTTGCCCGTCCCCATTGTATTTAAAACTGTCTATGGCTTTTTTTGTGAGTTTCATAACCTACTGATGGATAATCAGTTAATCTTTAAGTCACCAATAAGTCACCAGAAAACGTGATAATCAGTTCATAGTCAATGTAGACCATGCATCGAAATAAGGCAAGAATAAAGGATGAAATGGGGGTCTATGATAGGTAGTGATTTTTAATGAATCTCAGAATAGGTGACTCTTAATCAGTAGGTTGAAGGTTCGATTCCTTCACGGCTCATCTATTATACACAAAGTCGACTGGAGGGGCTGGGCCTTAAATAGGTTAAGCTCCGATTCTTATGGACTAAAATCCTTAATGAGATGAATCACACTGGCATCCATCATCTCCATCAATGGTCCGGGATACAATCCAATGCCCAATACGAGGAAAGCTAATGGAATCAGTGCAGCCAATTCTAGATTCGATAAATCTGGAAGCATCTTGGCGGCTTCAGTCTTTGGTTCTCCCAACGCCACCCTTTGGAGCATCCACAACATATAGGCAGCTGCTAAAACAATACCGCCCATAGAGATAAGAACGATGGCAAAATTAACATAGGACGTTCCTACCAAGACCAAAAATTCACCAATGAAATTACAGGTGCCGGGTAGCCCAAAGGCTGCGACTGAAAACAAAAAGAACAATGCAACAAATCTTGGCATGGGTTTATGCAAGCCGCCGTAATCAGCAATCGCTCGGCTGTGAGTGCGGTCGTACAATTGTCCAACAGCAATAAATAAAGCCGCAGTCGTAATCCCGTGATTAAACATTTGCAAGACGGCTCCCTGGATACCCTGGCTATTGAACACAAAAATTCCGAGAGTGACAAAACCCATGTGGGAAACTGAAGAATAAGCCACGAGCTTTTTAAGGTCGGACTGTGCCAAGGCCAGATATCCGCCATAGATAATGGCTACGACCGATAACCACAGGATATAGGGTGCGAATTCTGCAGAAGCCTCCGGAAACATGGGCAAACAAAAACGCAAAAACCCATATCCCCCCATTTTCAACAGCACTCCGGCCAGAATCACACTGCCAGCCGTAGGAGCTTCCGAGTGTGCATCCGGAAGCCACGTATGAAAGGGAACCATTGGCATTTTTATGGCAAAAGCGAGAAAGAATGCCAGGAACAACCAGAATTGCGTGCTGGAAGAATAAGTTTGTTCAGTTAGCACCAATAGATCGTAGGTATGTCCTCCATTGAGATAAATACCTAATATGCCCACCAGCAACAGCAAGCTTCCTGTTAGACTGTATAAAACGAATTTAAGCCCGGCAGCAATACGATTGGGTCCTCCCCAGAGAATGATCATGAAATACATGGGAATCATTGTTAGTTCCCATAACATGAAGAACAGGAAAAGATCGAGGGCGGTAAAGACCACAATCATGGCCCCTTCAACTAACAATATCAGCGAAAGATAGGCTCGTATTCGTGTTGTAATTCCCTTCCACGAACAAAGTACACAAAGTGGGCAAAGGAGGGCTGTCAGCATCACCAAAAGAATGCTAATGCCATCAACACCAACCGCATATTGAATATTAAAGGTGGTCATCCATTCCACCCGTTCCTCGAACTGCATGCCTTGCAGGGTCGGATCAAAATTCTTCCAAAGTATCAGCGAAAGGAAAAACACCACCATTGTGATGGCAAAGGCGATTCGTCGAATCCATTCTTCATCACGTACAAATGCCAGAATGATGATTCCTAAAAAAGGAACAGCAATCATCCAGCTAATCAGATGATCCATCAACATAGCCATTTAAGAGACCTCCAACTTGCGAAAGAAGTAACCTTCCGGTTTATTATGTTAGTGCAAGAAAAATGTTTTAAGGTAATTCACAACCATAACCATTTTTCATAATAGGACCACAAATCGGGAACTCACTAAACCAAGAAATATAATAGGCCAGTCATCGCCACTAACCAAAATATCATTACTAATAATTGATGCTGGATGGTACGAGATTCCATTTCTCGCAGGATTTGCCCAGCAGCAACTTGTTCTGCTACTTTTCCCACTTTCCGATCCAACCAGTGAATATCGACAATTCGCCACAACCGTCCGGCAAAGTACACAGTATAACTTGCTATAGAATGGATAAAATGATCGATCACCCTTATATCCATAAATCGCCACAACCACCTGGCAAAATTCACAGTATAGGTTGCCATAGATTGAATGCAATGATCTATAATCTTTATATCAATATTTCTCCACAACCAGTGTGCGAATTTAACAGTTGGGGTTATCAAATAGGCATCATAAATTTCATCAAAGTATCCTTTATTCCAAAATAGGACGTACAACCCACTGCTTTTCGCTTTGGCTGGGGAGGAATGAGGTTGTGATCGAGTCTGTTTTGAGTATGCATAGAACCATCCTGCCACTGCAACGCCAAGAGAAACCACTAGCCAAAAAGAAAAGCCCTGCTGAACTGCACCTTCACCTAGGGCGACTCCTGGAAACTTCAAAGCCGGAGTAAGAAAGTTGGCGAACCAACTCCAAAATAGAGTCAATAGCACACCTGCAAAAACCGTAGCCAGTAAAATTCCAGTTAAAATAGAGACATTTAAAAGCTGCGGTTTAATAGATTGCATTTCCAAACAATCCTTCTCTGAAGTGGGCAAGTATGTCTTTGGACCATGAGCAAAAAGCGACGTGATGCCTTTAAAAAGATATTGAGAAGCCACAAACACTGTGATTAAGCCAATGACTTTAAATCCTATAGAGGCAGAAGCAAACCCTGTGATTCCCCATAAATATTCATACGATCCCGAAAAAAGCACTAGCGGTGGGATTAAGGCCAATAACAAGGCCCCGCTATATAAGACCCCCATGCCATCTGAGGTAGAGGGTTCATGATCACCGTGCCCAAGGCCCTGTTCCACTGATCGCAAACTATTTCCTGTAGATAGAAAATAAAACGCTTTATAACACCCATGGGCAAGAAGATGGAAAATTGCAACTGCAAATGCGCCCAAACCGCAGGCCATGACCATAAACCCGATTTGACTAATAGTGGAATAGGCCAACGATTTTTTGATGTCGGATTGAGGCAAGGAAACTATCCCGGCAAATATTGCGGTTGCGGCACCAATAATGACAATGAATGTCATGGCCAACGGAGAAAGGATAATCAAAGGGCTCAATCGCACCAACAAAAAAGGACCCGCATTCACCATAGTAGCCGCATGAATAAGTGCCGAGACCGGAGTCGGAGCTTCCATCGCCCCGGGTAACCAAACGTGAAACGGTATTTGTGCTGATTTTCCCATAGCCCCCATAAAAAGGAAGAAGGGAATCAGAGTCACGGGATTGATATGAAGATCCAAGCCCATCCACCCTAAGATATTGATGGTATGGTTCTGCATACTTTCAGCCTGGCTAAGAATAGTCTGGATATCGAGTGTGCCAAAGGTAAAGAAGGTTAAAATAATGCCAAAACTTAGCCCGACATCTGCGACTGAGTTTACGAGAAAAGCTTTGGTGGCTGCCCGGCCCGCTGAAGGTCTTTCAGCTGCGTGAGAAATCAAAAGATAGGAACAGACTCCCATGATTTCCCAACTAATCAGTAACATCAAAAGATTGCCACTCATGACCAACAAAATCATAGAAAAAGTAAACAACGCAATGACGGCGAAAAAACGGTTATAGGATGACTCTCCAATCATATAACGCGAGGAATACACATGCACAACACCACTCACTCCTGTGACCAAGAGCAGAATTAGAACGGTCAGTTGGTCTACGAACAGAGTTAAATCAATGGTCAAGGAGCCGGATTGAAAAAGGCGATAAAGAGAAATGGTAAACGACCCATTTCTTAACACTTCAATGAAAGCTGCAACTGATAACCCAAAGGATAGGCCGATGGCAGGAATCCCAATTCGGTGACTGTTTTGACCCCAACGACCTCCTCCAAGCAAAAGAATGAGAGAAGCCAAGAGGGGAAGCAAAGGAATGAGGAGATAAATTGCCATAATTTCCCTCAAAGACCTGGTGGAAGAGCATGGTTCAACAAGTGTTGAACCATGGGAGCACTAAATATACCAAGAATCATGATTGCTGCGGACGTGATACCAAGAGTCAGTTTGAATGAGAGCGGAATTGCCCCAAACTGTATCTCCGATTGAGTTGATGATTGGCGGAAGATGCGCTCAAACAGTTTGACAAAATAGGCAAGTGTCAAAAGCGTGGAAAGAAGCACGGCCGCTACCGAAAGATAATTGCCTCCTTCTAATGCTCCCAGAATGATGTACCATTTGCCAAAAAAACCTCCAGTAGGAGGCAGGCCAATCATACCTAAGGCTATAACAATTAAAGACCCGGTCAGCCAGGGGGCTTGTTTCCCTACACGCCCAATGTCATCAATAGTTCTTATGCCATATTGAAAAAAGGCAACGCCTGCTAAAAAAAATAAAGCAGCTTGCATAACGGCATCGTTCAATAAATAAAAAATTCCTCCGGCAAACCCAGTTGAGTTACCTTGGCTGATTCCAATGAGAATAATGCCGATGTGCGAAATTCCTCCATAAGAAAACATCATTTTTATATCCCGCTGGGCCAAAGCCAGGCTTGCACCTATTACCGCAGCTAATGCTCCAATAACTTCCATCAGTAGCAAAATAGGAATATTGTAAATAACTATGGACGCATTTAAGACCCAATAAATTATTCGGACCCATGCCAATAAGGCCACTTTAGTGAGGAGTGGTGCCAAGATAGGGGAAACAGAATCAGGAGCATAGGTATAAGCATCCGGCATCCAGGCATGGAACGGTACTAAGGCCATCTTGATCCCCAAGCCAATAAACATAAAAAGCAGTCCACCCACCAGAGCTTTTGACCCTAGTAATAAGGGAAGCCTTTCTGCAATGTCAGTCATATTCAGTGTACCACTCACTGCATAGAGATAACTAACCCCTAAAAGATAAAGGGAAGCCCCAAGGGTTCCCAATATAAGATAGCGAAATGCTGCAAACAGTGCTCTTCCGCCAGCGACACCTACAAGTGCGTAACTGGAGATAGCCGCAACTTCTAAAAACACGAACAGATTGAATAAATCCCTAGCGAAAACAATGCCGGTCAAGGCGGATACTAATAACAAAATTAGTGTGTAGTAATGAACGATCCGGCCACCCAGAGCTTTGGGAGAAGTGGTTCCAGTAAACATCACACCCAGGAAACCCAAGACACTCAATAACACCAACATGACACTTGCTAATCCATCAGCTACCCACTCAATGCCGAGGGGCACAGTCCAACCACTAAACACATACCGCACCTCTCCATGATAAGTAACGTTATAAAGATTCCAAATAGAGACCAGAACCATAGCGGCAAGAATTGCTACAGAAATGGGATAGCTCCAGTGACGGTGTTTTAGACAAACCACTGGCATGGAGATAGCGGCAAACAATGGGAGAAGAAATAATATTGCGGGAAGTTGATGACTCATTCTATTCTTTCAAGAATTTTTTGTTCGTCAAGGCTTCCATATTTTCTGTAGATCGCCGCGCACAAGGCTAATCCCACGCCCGTGGTTGCCACGCCAACCACAATAGCAGTCAACGTCAAGACATGAGGTAACGGATTTGCGTAAATGGCCGCTTGCACCGGCTCCGTTGTTGACAGGAGTACGGGAACCGTCGCGCCCTTCTTTGCGCTGATAGACACCAGAAAAAAAATCACGCTGGTTTGCACCAAATACAATCCGATGAGTTTTTTAACGAGATTGTACCGCGTAACCATAATATAAAAGCCCCACAGAAAAAGGATGACAAACGTCAAAAAATTGGGTCGTTGAAGAACTGCCAAAAATGTATCAACCATTTATTGAATCCTCGATAATCTCTTCAGCAGATAAGCTAAACACAATAGAAACGGCTGTTACCGCAACGTCTACCGCCACACCGATTTGCGTGAGTACAATTCCCAACGATCTTCGAGAAGCAGTTTCAAGACCTGGAATTTCCAAATTTGCATAATTGAGAAACTCTCCACCACCAATCATGCACAATCCACCTACCCCTGCGTAGATCAACATTCCGACCCCATCCCCATGTAGAATACTTTTAGCCATTTGTCCCCGTGAAGCATTATGACCAAAAATCAAAACTGATAGGATCATACCCGTCCCTAGAATTACCCCACCCACAAACCCTCCTCCTGGTCCGTATTGCCCAAAAAATAATACGTATATCCCAAAAATTTGGACCACCGGGATGAGAAAGCGGCCTAAGGTTTGTACGATAATACTGTCGTGTTGGCGTATCATTTCGCTTGTCTCCTAAGCAGTAAAGCACAAGCAATACCCGCCGCAAAAATCACCACGGTTTCGATCATCGTATCAAGTGATCGATAGTCCATCAGAACTGAAGTTACAACATTCGGAGTGTGGGTATTCCGATAGCTCTGCTCGAGATAGGTCGGCGAAATATGAACACTCGCTGGAGAATTCGGGTCCCCATATCCGGGAAGATCGTTTGCGGCATAGAGTAAGAGAATTCCCAAGAGAGGAAAAACAATTAATGTTGTTAAAGAAGGAGGAGGCCGCCGAAGTCGAGTATCTTTGGGAGCAGTACGAAATAGAGTCAATAGAAATAGAACAGTTGCTAACCCTGCTCCTACTACGGCTTCCACGAAGGCGACATCCACAGCTCCTAACCACCCCCATACTAACGACAGGAAAAAACTGTAAGAGCCCAAAAGCAAAATGGCACTCATCAAATCCTTGACGAGTATGGCACCCGCGGCAGTAGCAAGCAGAAGTAAGAGTAAAGGAATTTCGATCATGAGGATTCCTTTTTCCAAGGTTTTAAACCAGATCGGAGAGCCGCGCGTACCGTGGCATGGGCGATGCCCGGATTTAAAATATAAAGCAAGACCAACACCACAAGAATTTTTAGCATATTTTTGCCCAGTCCTTCATGCAAGGCGATTCCAATTAACATCAAAAAGGCTCCAATGGAGTCCGTTAAGGATACGGCATGAGAGCGACTAAACACATCGGGCAATCGAATCACACCAATCGCAGCAACAATCAGAAAAAACAATCCTGCTACTATAAAAATAATTGAAAGTATATCCATGCTACGGAAGTCCTTTTTCTTCCAAATATTTGGCTACGGCAAGTGCTCCGACTAAATTTAACAGGGCGTACCCGGTTGAGATATCAATAAACATATCGACTCGATCAAAATAAATTCCAATGACAATAAGTAGAATAATTGCCTTGGTGGAAATGCCATTGAGACCTAACACACGATCAAAAATTGTGGGGCCCCGCAGGACACGGTAAAGATACGCACCAATAAGAATAGCCAGCAACACCAAAACGTAGAAAAGAAAAGTTTTCATAAATCCGGCTCTTCGTCCTTAAAAATATTAGCAATTTTCGTTTCCATTTGCTTGCTTGTAACATCTTCGCCTAAAACTTTATCCATCGCGTGAACAATGAGGTTGTTACCGTCAACCTCCGCGGTAATCGTCCCGGGAGTTAACGTAATAGAATTACCGAAAAGAACAACGGCTCCGTGGTGACGCAATTTTGATTCTACAGAAATCAAATGAGGAGCAATAGGAAGTGCAGGATGCAAAATAAGCTTGGACAAATGAATGCCGCTTTGAAAGATTTTATAAAAAAGCCATGGAAAGTAAGGGAGGATTCTGAGCCACAATTTAAATTTAGGAACAAAAGGTGAATGACCAGAATTGACCCAGGCTACCACGAAAGAAAAAATAATTCCCAAGCTAAGATGAATCCATTCAAAGCTTGCAGACAACAAAACCCAAAACACAAATAGTGCCAGAGCTTTTAAAAACAGGAATTTTGATGATATTGGTCTAGGTCGAATAACCATAAAATTATTAGAAACGTATTTAATTGCAGAATATCAGTGGTTTACGATTTTTCCAATAAAAAACCAGTCGGAAACTTAAAATGAAACATCTATATTCTTGAAATTTCCAAACACCAATCTTCGATATTAAAAAGTTTAATTAAATATTTAGCGTTTCCCAGGTTGCGTTCGGATTGTACCGATGAAACTCAAACCTATGACAATCCAAGGCCACAAGATTAAGCCATTGGTTATGAAACAACTGTTGAAGGATCGAGTGTTTTTGAATGATAGATGAGATTACGCTTGTCGTTTGTTCGATGACAGCTAAAAGTCGCATCGGTTCATGATAATGTATGTCCCCATCATTGACAGTTTGTAAGGGGAATCCCATTTGCAAATCACTTTGGGTTCCCAGCATCATCCCAACACCCCCAACAACATTATGCAGCACTTTACTCGCACTACCATACTTATAGGGATCGACTGCAGAAAAATAATAACCGGTATTAATCCACTCGCCAACAATTAAGGGTGCTGTCATAATTTTTTCAAGGATGGCCCCTTCAGGATCAGCAATAGGATCATAAGAATGCAAGAAGACCCGACCTCCTAAATCTAAGCCTTTGGTTAGTTTTCGTCTTCCGATGAGAAACGCACCGTTGCCCGCCAATCCCCACTCCGGTCGAGTATTCGCCCAATCGCAACTGCGTTCGTCTACATGTGCAAAAGCCTCTTTTGGAGAAATTTCAGTCGGAGCACTGGGAATACGTCGACATCGCTCAAGAGCCTGCTTCGCGCCAGCTTCTTTGAGATCCTTGTTTAATGCCTGAAAATCTTCTTTATGTGAATCAGGAAATTCCTCTAGATCGTAAAACTCGACCCGATCAGTTGTCGTATTATGTTTGCCTGGAAGAAACCAGGTGTCATCAGGGATAGGCAATCCTTTTTCCTTGAGAATACGACGAACTTCAGGTTCATTCGCCATGGCGGCAAAAACTCGAGCGTTTGCATCTCCCGGTCTTCCACCGCAAGCTCCGCAATCCAAGGCCCCATAATAAGGATTATTGTCTGTCTCACTTCCATGGCCACAGAGGCACACTAACCGTGCAAAATTTTTGGTAAGTCCCATAGCACGCAAACCATTTTCAATAAATGTGGCTCGTTCCGTAAGAGTAAATCCTTGAGAAAGACCGTCAGGAATGTCTTCGGCAATCACTTCTCCGACCCTTGGGTTCTGTGGATTAGATGGAGTAGAAATTGAGATTCGGGTCGGAACCCTTTGAGCTAACCAACCCTGTATAGTTGAAGTCATCCCACGAAATGTTTTTTGGAACAAGGTCTTGCCCACCAATCCCAAACTAAAAAAGAACCCTAAGACATCAATCACCATCATTGACCCGATAGGATGGTGTTTCAGATCATGAAAAATATGGTGCCCCAGTTGGGTCCAGCGAGTACCAGATGAATATTTTTCTAAGGCAGCTCCTTCACCCGGCCGAGGTGTTTCCATCACCGCATGATTGGGAGTTAATAATACCGGACATAAAGCGTCCCGTAAATTACCATCAAAAGCTTGATGGCTTATGGGAATACCAAAAAACCCTGCAAACCCGAACGTTTCATAGGGACCTTGGGCTTCCAGATGACGACGAAATGATTCAGAACGTACATCAATACAAAAAACTAATTGCGCATGGGGACGAATTTTCAATTCGGGTATCGTTTCGCGATGTGCAGAAATATTTTTCAGAATCTTCTCTCGAAAGGAATCTTCGTAAGCTTCAATCCATACCTGCCCATGCTGATCAGCAGGAAAATGATCTAACCATTGCAGTAATTTTTGGGTATCAGAATGTGAAAGTCTTTGAACTTCTCCTGGAGTTAGCTCAAGAAACTGTGCCAAATGGAATAATCTCCAGGCATTCCGACATTTTAACTTTTTTATGGGATCCTCAGATTGGACTCCATGTCCAATAAGTTGATAGTATTCTTTGGATCGGTCATTCCAGTAGGTAGTCAGGGAAGAAGCCGTACCATCAATTCCCCACTCTTGTTGGCATTTAATGTTGGTAAATTCCACTTCATAGAATAAACGCACCGCCAGATATTGGATGGTGTCAATGGGGTATTTTTGTTGCGCATGGTATGTTGGGTGTTCACCAAGCCACCGTATGTATCGTGTCCAACCTGGTAATAATGATAGTTGCCTTGAAAGATAATCTTTCCATTGTTCCTGAGGGATTTCGAGTTGGTGCAAACAGGAATAGATCGTGTCCTCTGGAACTGCTGGGAGGCTATGAACTTTTTGGGAAAATTCTTTAATTCCAAGAAGCTGGCCTGAAAAATCTTTTTGTGCCAGGTTCTTCCATGCTTGATAGAAACCTTCTTCTCGACCAGGCATTTGCCAGCCGGCTAATCCTTCATCGACAAACGCCGTTACCCATTTGATGAGCTGATTATTAATCTGTTCAACCAATCCACCTTCAGTCAAATTATCAACCCAATCGCTGATGGTCCTTAGAGAGGATAAGGAAATTGATGAAGACGTTTGGGAATGCGAACCCTCAGATATTTGAGATGAGGGACTAAGATCCGATAGACCTAAAGCGACACACACGCTTTGCCATAATCTTGTCAGGTAGGTCTCTTCCGGACACTCCGGGTGTCCCTTATATTCTTTGATAATTTTTTCAATAATTTGTTTCCGGGAATTCTCGGAAAGATCCTTGCGAAACTGTTTTGTAGCTCCACCACCGTTTAATTCCCATTCCAGGAGGGATAGTGGCAATTCCTCGAAGCCAAAAAGCACGTGCAATTGCCAAACATCCTTAGAGGAAACTTTCCGGTCTCCAACTTCAATAGAACCTTGTTCATCCAGGCGAGGTCCCACTCTGGAAAAAGCACGTTCAAAACTTTCTCGGGTAATACGGCCATTTTGGTAAAATTGGCGATACTCTTCATTCGGGAGGTACCCATTACCACCGAGGAGATCCTTGCCTTTTCGCACCGCCTGATCAAAAGACAGATATTCCAAACCATGAATGGGATTTTGCGCGACCATGGTTCGCATGGGCCAAAATGGCGCAATCGGCTCACTGGCGTCCAAAACTATTTGGCGAACTTGATCACGATCTTCTGGAGAAAGGGACTTTACTAAAATAGTACTCATATGTAGAGCGACTTATACCTGTCTCAGAAATAAAAAAAACCAACCGTTCCTCCAAATCTCCAATGAAATGGTTAGTAACACGGTTGGCTTGGGCTTTGGCTTGTGCTGCAGTTGACTTCATAAATTGAACGAGTCAAATACTCTACAGCCTATGTTAAAAGTTAAACTCAAGCCTATAATGCCTATTCCTTTTTGTATAAAACAAAAAGATAATCTAAGTCTAGTCTTGATATGAAAAAAAAACAATAGTTTTTACCCTTTTTATAAAGAATTTCCGTTAGGTGGGTATAGGGGGAGGAACCTTTGATCTTTTGAATTCTATTCAATATCTGCTAATCGAGGATATCCAAAAATTAAAACCTAATACTCTTTTATAACCGCGTTTTTAAAGTTATTTATGCTTTAAGATGAAAGATAGAAAACTTTAATTCTCTATAGATATTTTTATCTATTTTTTTGAATTGCTTCTTCATAGATACCCAAATGCATCAAGGCCATAACATTGGTCAGCTACAGTTTAAGGCAGAAACTCTAATTTAACTTGTGGTATAACTTATGAAGGGAAGCCATCATGACTGGAGGAGTGAGCTATTGAATAAATTTCAGTGGGTCGCTTTTGAAAAAAACTGGCTGCCCTAAGCTTACAAAGATTTTAATGAAGGAGGGCAAAATATGAATCCTGACGAGGTGCTTGACATCTTGGCTGCGGGAAATGAGCGCTATTTGAATGGTAATACTCACAAACACGATTTTCACGCCGAGCGGGCTGAACTGGCTCTGAGCCAACACCCGATTGCCGCTGTGCTCAGTTGCGCGGATTCTCGGGTCGTGCCGCAGTTTGCATTTGACCAGGGTTCCGGAAAACTGTTCGTCGTACGTGTGGCAGGTAACATTGCGACTTCTTATGGGATTGCATCACTTGAGTATGCCGTCGAATTCCTCAAAACACCACTGATCTACGTTTTGGGGCACACGTCCTGTGGTGCAGTGGATGCTGCGGTTAAAGTGGTGAAGGACGGCGCTGAGTTTCCAGGGGAGTTGCCAGGGCTGGTAGCATCGATCGCCCGTGCTGTGGATATTACAGAGTCTACTGAGGATATCTTGGCGAAGGCTGTCAAAGAAAACGTGCGCTTGACCGTCGCTAACTTAGAAGATTCGAGTCAAATCATTCGGTCGCGTTTGCAATCAAGTAAACTTCGGGTAGTTGGTGGAATTTATGAACTTGCCAGTGGAAAAGTTTTTCCAGTGGTATAAGCGAATGAATCTCATTTGCTGGGTGCGCATGCCGCGGGAGAAAACCACCTGGATGGCATCGAGGCCAAAGGATATTGTCCAGGTAAAGCAGGAATAGACCTAAACCCCTTCAACCAGCACCGAAAAAAACTAACCCAGAGTTTTTCAATTCCTTAACGGTTTATCAACAAATCCAATGAGATATTGGTTCTTCTTAAAATTAGGTTTTTTAAGAGGTCCCTAATAAGGAAAGAGTTTAAGAGGGAAGTATAGTTAGATTAAATAGAAATCTTTTTTCTAAATTTACCAGGATTGAAAATGCCAACAATTTATTTCAGTTGGGTCTCCAGGGAATCCGAACCTGTGGTTGAAAGTTTAACCTCCATGTGCGAATCCTTCTTGGAAGGGAAATGGGTATTGGGTCGGGTAGGTGATGACTTCGTCCCTGAAAAAATCAAAAGAACCTTAATGGATTGTGATGTCTTGTGTGTGGTAATTGAGGAAAAATTGTTTTCTGCAGAAGAACCGGAATCTCTTATCCACAATCAGTTGTTGAATGAACGTCTTCGTTTTGAAATTATTACTGCAATGAATTTGGATGTGACAATTATTTCGTTATTAGTGGGTGACGTGGTGCTTTCTGAAAAAGAGGATGTTCCCGGTGCCTGGAAACATTTGCTGGAATGCAAGTCGTGTCGGTTAAGAAATGATTTTTGGTCTGAGGATTTGCATCAGTTTTTCGAGGATATTGAGGAGGAACTGGATTTTAAAAAAAATGTGGTAGACAAACTTTCGAAAACCATTTTTGATAATTACGAAGATTTGACGGATGCCAAAGGTGAGAATATTAAAGCGCCTGGTTTGGATTTAGGAATTTCTGGAGCTCTGAAGTTGCGTCAGGTGGTCGAGTCGGAAACGTTTAATTTAGAAGAAGCACGTCGCATAGGTGATCGAATTCGAGAAAAAAATGCGCTATCCCAATTGGGTTTGGCCTTTGCAGAATTGGGTCAAACTCAGCGGGCGATTCAATGCTTTCAACAACAACTTATCCTTGTGCGCGAAAATGAAAATGTAGAGGAAGAGTGTGGGCTGCTGGCCAGCCTTGGCGATGCTTTTGCGATTTCAGGAAATATAGAAACTGCAAAGGTATATTACCAGGAACAATTGTTGAGAGCTGATCCCCAAGGCCTTCGCGCATTTGTAGGAAGTGCTTATAACGGTCTTGGGTATGTTTATGTAAAGCAGGATAAAGTTTCCCGTGCGATTGATTGTTATCTTAAAGCTCTAGAGATTTATAGAGAATTTGAAGATCATGAAAAAGAATTGGAATTGCTGGTAGGTATCGGCCTGAATTATCAAAAATTGGGAGAATTGAAACGCGCTACGGAGTACTTGGAGATGGCTTTAAACGTTTCAAAATATTTAGAAAACAGAAAAGAAGAAGGACATCTATTAGTGGACCTAGGTGGTGTATATCATAAGCTAAAAAACTTTGAGCGGGTTAAATTTCACCTTGATAGAGCTGAAGAAATTCTAGTCTTTCATGAGGAACCATGGGCAGTGGAATTAAAAAAACGCATAGTCAAATTACGTTTGTCTCTTAACGGATAGAATAGGAAAGGTCGTAGTAAAAAAAGAATTTGTAAAGCAAAATGGCAAATCAATTTTCTTTTCCGCAATTTCTAAGGAGTCAGCCACTTCAATTTCAATGAAAATTACAAGTGAATCAAGTCGTTGGTTGATTATGGATTGGGTTGACCCTTTTCTAATTCTTCTTCTGTAGCAGGGCGTATATCTACGATATCCACTTCGTAGTGCAGTGTTTTGCCAGCCATGGGGTGGTTCCCGTCCATATATACAGTATTGCCATCCACGGCCATTTCGGAACCTTTGAATAACTCCCTGCTCTTTGCGTTCTAATACCCGATCTTTTTCAATTTTGATTTCCGGTGGAAACTGCGACTTGTCAGCTTTCAGTTTTAATGAGGTGTCAACCTCACCAAAGCCTTCTTCCGGGTATACGGTAATGGTTTTTTTGTCTCCCAATTTCATACCCTTGAGCCCTTTTTCCAGTCCCAACACCAGGTTTCCCGCACCCTGCAGGTAAACAAGTGGTTGCCCGGGAGGGGAGGATTCTAACACGTTTTCTTCTTCATCCTTCACTGAAAAATTGATGGACACCACGCATTCACTTTTTATAATCATGACTATTCCTAGGGTTAACATGAGTCATTTTGTTAGTTTAGAAGCAAGAAAGATGCTTCCATTTGGCCTCCATTATTACGTGCCTCCCACGGTAGGTCAAGCGTTTCCCGCCGGAAGTTATGATGCTGGCTTTGAAAGTTTGTTGGAAGGTTAATATTTGGCTAAAGGTGAAGATAATGATGCCTTTTCATTTCTAACAATATCTAATTTCGATTTTTTTCGGGCTCATCAATTTCAAGAGAATGTTGCTCATGGTTTTTTTTAATTGTAAGTCGACTTTCTCCCAAATACCAATAGCATAAAGCTGGAATGGCTATAATTATTTCACGAGATCGCTTTGCCAGTACTAAAGATAATGAAAGGCTGGTAGGAATTCCAAGAAGTGTTCCTACAATCATTACTCCTCCTTCCTGAACCCCGTAACCACCTGGTACTAAAAAAGCTGCTGCTTTGATTGTTTGAGCAATAGTTTCGATTAGTACGGCTTCGATAATGCTTACAGGGTGGCCCATCAAGTAGAGTATGAACCATGTTTCCCCTGCCATTAATAAACGAGCGATCACTCGATAAATTAAGGACAAGAATAATTTATGGTAGTTTTTGTAAATTTCACGAACATAGGCATCAAATTTGTCAGCACTTCCAGCGAGTGCAATAAATTTTTTTCCATTAGTTGATCGTAAAGCGAATTTTGTGAAGCGAGAAGCCAATCCCCGTTTTTGAAGTAAGTAGAAAAGGTAAATCAATCCAAATAATAAGATTGAAAATAATGTTAAGGGTAAGGTCCATTTGTTTTCATCTATGAAACTCACCCATATTGCAATTCCAATAAAAGATACAATCAGCTGGGCAAAGGCCTGCAAAGTTTTGTCCACCAGGGTAGAAGCCCCAATAAAGGCCCCATGACTTCCTCTTCGAGACAGCCAAATTGCTTTTGAAATATCGCCTCCAATTTGTGCCACAGGTAATAACCAATTTATGGCAGTACCAATCCAAGTAGCAAAAAACACGTTCTTGAATTTTGGTTTATGACTTTTAGGAAAAAGAATATTCCAAGATCCACTGAGTATGAGCAATGGAAAAATGAAGTATGGAGTAATCCAAATTAAACCCCAACCAGCTTGAGCAAAAGAGGTCTCAATGGAATCAATTCCTTGCCAGATTATAAGAGAGAATATTAAAAATATCCCTATAAACAACGATGCCCAGGTTATTCGCATTGAGTGGCCTGAATGAAAGGGATTTTTCCTATTTTAATATAAGAAGGAAGAATACGGATTGGTTGCTTTAAACCAACTAAAGAAAATGAGTTTAAAGCTTTGTTTTTGCGAACCATTAGTGCGTCAATTGTTTACGCTAAAGAGGTAGGTTAATATTTTACTTTTTGGGTGAATTCGTTGAAAATAAAAAGACTTCAAATTAATTAAAATAACTATTTTAATTAATAAAATGATTAAGATATTATAAGCAAAATTTAATCTTAATATACATATTATTCACTCAACATATTCACAAGAGTGTTGATACTCGTCATAAATGATGATTTGGATTGGCTTATGGAAAAAGCAATTAAATTAGATACCGAAAGAAAAAAAAGACGCTCCAGTTTCAGAAATTGGGATCTCGTGACAAGAATTCAATACGGTTTGACTGGAATTCAATTTGCATGGCGGGAGGAGCGGGGATTTCGCAATCAAGTGTATGGCTTGATGGCGTTATTTTTGGTTTTGTTGATCATTCAACCCCCTTTGATTTGGTGGGGGATAACTTTGCTGGCAGCTTTAATTGTGCTTTCGCTTGAAATTTTTAATACGGCATTAGAAGCATTGATCGACAAACTACACCCCGACTATCATCCAGTAATTGGTAAGGTCAAAGATCTCGCCTGCGGTGCTGTTATAGTCGCAAGTGTTGGGCTTTTTCTTATCGGTATTGTCATGATTGCCGATTCTTTATCTTAACTGACCAAACTTTAATTATTGGATATTGTTTTAAGGAATTAGTATGTTCCAATAAGTTTATCGCTTGTTAAAACGTGAATGATTATGACCAAATCCTTGGTGAATTAATTGTTTTAAAAATGGATCCGCCTCGAGATCTCCAATATCTGAAAAGTCGGTGTGATGGTACTTATCAATTATAGTGTGCGAAATTGGAGCTTGATTCATTTGCCAAACTTCTTGAAGTTCAATCGTAACGGTCTTATCTCTAAAAGACTGTCTAATGCTTGCAGGAATTTTTTCTCTTTCAAGCCAATGAACCTTAGTCTTAACTTCATTGATTTTTCCTTGATAAATATTGGCGAAGCGCCCTTGTATTGTATTTCCGCCTATAAAATGAAGTGGTTCTCCAAAAAGATTTGTATCAATAATTTGGTTTATTTTGTTCCAATTCACTTTTCTTTCTAATGCCAGCAGATCTCCGGGCAAATAATCGATAGCTTGTTTTTGTTTATGGAATAATTTTGTGTAATAAATTTGTCCATCGTTTTCCTTTTCCCATAGTTCTCCTTCATGACCTTGCATATCTCTGATTTCCAAATGCCCTTCAGATCGTATTAAATACCAGGATCGTTTATAAACTTTTTGTGGATTGTTTATGTTGATGACAGTGGACTCATACAAGCCGACCAAAGGCTGATATTCAGGAATATTGAATTGACCTGCAATACCGTGAGAGGATAAAAAAATGTTTATAAAAAACATACTTAAAAAATAATATGTTGCTTTTAACCAGTTGTTTAAATTCATTGTAATTTTCCTTTTCCACCGTAATATTTATTTAAATAAAAATAAGATGGAAGTAATGCAAACTTGCATTACTTCCATCCAGAATCAAAGTTTTACGTGCCGGAAAGATTTACTTTCCAAAGTTATCCAAATAATGACTAACGGCGCCAAGGTCCATGCTTTTTCCAAAATTTATGCCGATGTTTTTTCCATTTAAATGCGTTGCGCATAACGTGATAAACCACATTTTGCTCCTGAACCCCATGAAATAAATGGGCGCTCGGACCCCAAGCATATACCGGAACATCCTCGGCTGCGTGAGTTTCACTACTCAGCGGTACAGTTGCTTCTTGTAAAAATGCGGGGTCTTCGGTATCTACGTTTTCAAGATCAGGTCGACCCGAAGTGATGCCAGTATAACCGTTACCAAAATGTGGAAAAGTTTTATGGCCTTCAGCTTGACTGTCTGAAGATCCTGTATAGCCAGGGCCATTTGTGTAACCTAGAGTTGTGTATGGCAGCCCTAGAGCATCTCGTGAGAAATCTGCTGCAGGTGCACCAGTACTGTCATTGCCGATTACTTTACCAAGAATGGGGTTTCCGCGCGTGGGATAACCTGCAATTGCAAATACATGACTGTGATCGGCTGTAACTAAAATGAGAGTGTTATTGGGATTAGTCATTTTTACAGCTTTTCGAATCGCATTAGAAAATTCAATTGCATCAGTTAGAGCTCGGTAAGCATTTCCAGCGTGATGACCATGGTCGATTCTCCCGCTTTCTACATGCAAGAAAAAACCTTTCCGGTTTTTTCGCAGAATCTTAATAGCTTTCTCTGTCATTTCTGTTAGAGAAGGCTCACCACCTGTATCTCCCGGTCGGTCATACTCGTACTCCATGTGAGATCGTTCGAACAATCCAAGAAGATGTTTGGTCTTATTTGGGTTAACAGCATCAAATTGAGCTTTATTCCAAACATAAGCACTCTTTGGAAATTGGCTAACCCATTCGTCAGTTAGGTTTCGGGTATCCGTTCTCTCACCCTGTCGACCTGCATCTTCAGGATCGTCAAAATCATTAGGAAGAAATTCGCGGCGTCCACCACCCATAGCCACTTCAATCCCGTTACCATATGAAAACTCAAGTAATTGTCTGGCAATGTCACGACAGGTTAATTTGGAATCATCTACACCCGCGGGTATATCCTTGCTATTTTCCCAATTACGTTCTGGTACGTGAGCATATGTTGCTGCAGGTGTTGCATGAGTCAATCGAGCTGTTGTTACCACACCTGTAGACTTTCCATTTTCTTCTGCTTGTTCAAGGAGAGTTTTTAATTCATTGCCATGGGCAGATTCACAATCTCCTCTTGTGGTGTTTTGGTTTACACTAATGATTCCAGCTTTGGTTTTAATTCCAGTCATCATAGCGGTCATTGTTCCTGCAGAATCTGGAGTTTGCTGGTTAGTGTTATAAACTTTGGAAAGACCTACATAAGGAAAACGTTCAAAACTCAATAAGTTTTCTTCGCCAGAGTTTCCTTTTAATTGGCCCTCAAGAATTCTGGCGGCGGTAATTGTGGAAACTCCCATTCCGTCCCCTACGAAAAGGATTATATTTTTTGCTTTCCATTTTTTTTCTTTAAGTTTTTTAGCTTTTTTAACTGCTTTTGCGCCTTGTTTGTACCAAAGCTCAGGTGTTTCGTATTCCGGTTGTACACTTTTCAATTCATGAGCATAGGAATTTGAAAATGAAAAAACCAATCCAAAAATTAAAACATGTAACAGTTTTTTGTTGAGCATTTATAACCTCCATCCAAAATTAAAAAGGTGTTTAGGAACAATCTAATCAATAAAGTTGATAGAAACTTTATTTAAGGACTTAACTTTTAAATGAGTTTGTTGGTGCCATTCTGTATGTCTGTTAAGAGAATGCTGCTGGAATTTCTAAATTAATTAAATGAGTAACACTCGCTTCTGAACGAAAAGTGATGGTACTAATTTAAGAAAAGTGGATATGAATTCGATTAGGAAAGCTTAGATTTAAGTTTAGATTTTAGTAATGGAAAGGTAAATTCGGGGTGAGAAATTCAATGGGACAAATACTTTGGGAATTATATTTTTTAATTTAATGAAATTCTCTTGTCATTTTTCAAAAATATATTGTTGTTCTGGTTGGAAAAATTTTTAACAAAAATTTCTCTTTTTCTTCTTTTTCTTTTTTTTAGATAATTTTTTATTTTTTGTCGAATTTTTTTGTTGATTCGTTTGGGGTGGGATTTTTCTAGTTTTAAAAAAGGTGTTTTGCCAGTGTCGTAGGGAACTGGAAGATAATAACTTAAGTAAAATTCACCTTCTGATTTCATTAAAGTACTATCATTAATTTCCAAAACAGGGTGGGTGGATTTTGCATGGACAAGATTGACATGACCAATAATCCCAAATAGAGGTAAAAAGATAATTAAGAGAATTTTGATTTTCATAAGGGCTAATTCAACGTATCTTTATTAAATAATTAAAAGAAGCTTTTAAGAATTCCAAGTACTCTAGATTTAATAAAGCTATGTTTGCTTTGTGTTAGGGTAGGATTAAACTTTGATTTGATCGCCAGGAGATGATGAATTAAGAGGTTTTAAAATGTTTTTAAAGTGCATTAAAAATTTAGGTTTAATATTTTGTGTCTTATGCGGAAAGTTAGGAAGAGGAATATCTGAGGAAATGTATAAATGAAATTTTTTAAACTAAAAATTTAATTTTTTCCGAATCCCTTGACCCCAGGTGGGTTAAAAACTACCTAGGACCAAGGGATGCGAAGAAAAATTTGAAATGGCTTTCTCAAAAACATGGAGTTTTTAAGAAATTAAAAAATGAAGAAAATAATTAATCAAAATTATCGTCTTCTTCTTCATAATCCATGGCTAAAATGGAATCATTTTTTTCGCTGGTGTTTTGTGCACTATCCGGACTCGGAGTTAACGCACTACATCCGGAAAGAATTAGAATAGCTAAAATGAATCCTAATAACTCTAGCCGTAATGCTTTTTCCATTTGACACCTCCATTCTTTAGAAGATAGAAAGCATTAAATTAATTATATAAATAATCTAAGGTTATCCCAATAAAAACCAAATGCTTTTTTACGAAAATATAAAATTTTTAATTTTTTTTAACAAAAAGCGAAAGTTTCCCAAAACTTTTGTTAGAGAATTTAGTAAATTTTTATTCGAATCTAAAGTTTGGTTAATTTGAGATGGACAGAGAAATTTTTTAAATATTTTTTATTAGGGACTGATCTTGGAATAAACAGATATGATTGGTAAGGAATGCATTCTATTTAGTTAAGCTCATTAATTTGATCTAAAAATTTTTGAGCAAATTCTTTGATCTGAGGATTCGAGTCAATTGACATTTGTACAAGAATCTTTCGAACTTCCTCTTCTTCTGCACGATCTAGTAATTCTTCTAATGCGGATAACCGGACTTGAACATCAGGTCCTCTGAGAATGTAACATTTCAATTCAATTAATGAGGGATCTAGATTGTTTTGAAAAAGATTTTCCGCAGGAGAGCAGGAGTAAGAATTTGTTTCCGATGAATGAACTACGATTTTAAATCGGTTTTCTTTAAGGAATCTATTATTCTCATTGGAGGAATCTAGCTTCATTATTACATAAGATTCCCCTTCTAGAATTTGTTCAATCCCATCTTGAATCTGAAGATTTTTAAAGTTTAAATTGATTTTTCTTTGAGGAGGAATTCCTTTAAAAGTGATGTTTACAGGAAAGACTTGTGATAATTTCAATAAAACTTCTATAAGAGATGCATGTTCTACATCAGCGCTGATTCGGTTTTTATTTAGATGAATATCTATATAATCTTGGCTTTCTGCATGAGAAAGTGGAACCCATCCACCAAGCCCAATTACCCAAACCCAGATGGAGAGAGTGAATAAAAACCGATTAGTTAAAACTTTATTCTTAATTTTGTTTAAGACCATTTGAAAAAATCTCACAGAATTGCAATTCGGAGAGTTATCTTAACGATCTATATAGATCGTTAAGATAACTTCGCGCGAAAGGAGTTACGGGTTGTTAATGTTTCCTATAGAAAAAAACTGTGTTTCCCCTAAAGCCTTATCTAAGCCGTCATTGTCTGTTACCACGAAGACTTGCCCGTCTTTTGCAATTGCGAGACCTTCAACTTTGTCCAAAACCCATCCTTTAGGCTTTTTAAGGTGCGGAAGTAAATCTTTCACAAGAGTTTTAGACACAATTGGAAATGGATTGCCTTGTGCTTTAGGGGTGATGCCATTAGTGGAAAACTCATAGACCTTTTTAACCACAGCTTTCGTTCCTTGTTGGTTATCTCTTTCAATAACCCAGAAAGTGTTGTTGTCTTTAGCAACGATTTCAGATAATCCAATCCAGGCATCTGCAGGCGGAGCATCCAAAGGATAGTGGAAAAATCGCCAACTTTTGGTGTCGGTTCTATATTCACCAATACGGACGAATCCTACTGGATCGTCCTTCCATTCACGTTGAAAAGCGACATAAACTACTTCGGTATCGTCGTCCTTTGTAACAGCAACACCTTCAAAACCAAATCGAACCTGTTGGGAGTTTACAGAAGCTGGAAGTTCTATCTTTTCCAGAATGTTTCCGTTAACATCGGTTCGAATTAGAAGGTTCAATGTATCATCTTCACCTTTTCCTTCCGAGACTAACCAGAAGCCACCCTCATGACGTTGAACAATACCTTCTAAATCAAAGTTTACTGTTTCACCGTTTTCTTTAAGAATGGTTTCTTTTTTGATTCGTGCGGGGGTTCTTTTGACATTCAAAGTGTAAATTCTAGAGTTGTTATAGAAACTGTCATGAACCGTGTAAAGTGTATTTCTTTTTTTCCTGTCGGCAGCAAGACCTGAAAGTGCGCCCCAGGGAATGGGTAAAGAGGAAGTTTTATCGTATGTTGACTTAATGGTTGGATAAGCTGGTTTTTCCTTCATCAGTTTGTAGATAGTAATAATTGAACGAAAACCTTCATCTTCATCATCAACCTCCGCGGCAACCACAAACAGATTACGTTTAGGAATGGCTAATAGTCCTTCAGGCCCCACTCCGGTTGGAAGCAATTGAAGAAATTTGGGGCGGCGAAATAAATTTGCGCAATACACTGCGACAAAGTTTCCCCGTTCAGAGCCTACGAAAATAAATGTTTTGTTTCCGTATCGAGCGACCTCTATTCCTTCCGGTTCATTCCCTTTTTTTCCGGCACGGCCTTCCGGAAAGTGTCCGTGTTTTACAGCGATGTGATCAACGGTTTCATAAGATTCGAACTTTACAGTACCGGAAGGATTAAAAATAGAAAAACCTCGACTTCCACCGTTTAGGTCACCTTCATTCGCTGTAACCAAAAAGTAATTATATAACCACGATACGGCATCAGGTTCCCGTGGCACATCATCCAGGTTGCTATTGAGTTCAATCAAATCATTTTCTTCGATGTCAATGTCTGCAAGATTTACCGTGCCTAGACTAAATGACCGTAAAATTTTTCGGTTTTTCAGGTTAACCAAAACCATCGCATTATTTTCTTGGAGAGTGACCGCTGCGATATTAGCTCGATTGATGTCTACATATTCTGGTTCTGGGTCGCTTGGAAAATCGACTCCCGGTAAGCCGGTTAAATCCACTTTATGGGAAGTCCATTGCGTAGGAGCTCCCTTAGTTCGAACCACAATTAAAAATCCAGCTGGTAATTGTGGTAAGCCACCTTCTTCATTATTGACCACTATATCTTCATTCCGTTCATTTTCAATCGCTATAGCTGCATATTTGCGATCCGGGCTTACCGCAACGGAGTCAGGTTGTCCTTTTAGGTCTATTTGATGAATAATCATCTTTTGAGTTATATCCACTATTGCTAAGTGACCAGAGGGATTTAAAAAGTCTGGAGAAGTATTGACTCCCACTAATGCCCACTGGCCGGAAACGGCAACTGATGTGGGTTCTCCCTGCAGGTCGACTGTACCATCTGGTTGCGGGTTTTTCGGATTTTTAATATCTATAAAACCGATTTTTTCAGTTTCACTGTCTGTATAAATAAGAGTGTTTCCATCTTCTGAAACTGCAACGATTTCCGCCACTGTTTCTAACTCTTCATGTGTATTTAAAAATACTGGGAAAGTAGCTATTCGGTTAAATGCAACCTGTGATTGGTTCCAACCTCTGCCATTTGGATGGTCAGCCCAAAGGTTGGAGGTTGATGCTAAAAATAAAATCATTAGACTTGAAAATGCGACCTTTAAGTTTCTGGCAAGTTTTTGCGATTTAACTGGCATGGTTTCTCCTTATCTACTGTGAATTGATAGAAACTTTGCATTGAGAAAAGTTTTCTTATTTTCGAAAATAAGAAAACTCACGCATCATTGTTTCTTTAGAAGATTGCCAGAACATTAAAATGGTGTGACTTGCTTTAGGTTAGATTTTGGCAAGGAAAAACTATAGGACTGGAGTACAAAAAAATCGGGCCAAAAGAGTGTCAACTAATCTTACAATCAATTATTGAGAGTTTAAAAAATCGCTAGCCGAAAAATAAAGCGAAAAGATATAGCTTTAGATTGACAAACCTTGGGTTGACCCGATTTGTATATGAAGGTAGAGTTGTTGAGAAAGGAAAAGTCTAATCGGCAACGGCTTCCTCTTCTGCGGGTTCCTCAGACATGATTTTAAAATCTTTCTTTTCATCATCTTTGTCGTTACGCCAACTAAGTTCTAAAGAAAGCTTTTCTTTTCCTTTTTTTGAGGCCGCCTCAACTTCAAAGTCAACAAATTGTCCCGGGTGCAAAGTTACAAGGTTTTCTCCTTGCTGAATGCACAAGGTACCTGATTTAAGACTAGCCAAAAGATCTTCCAAATAGAAGGCAACTTTTTCCAATTCCATTTTTTGACTCATCGAAACTGATTTTTTTTCCATAACACTCTCCAAATAATTGAGATTAAAATAAAAGATTAACTAAAACTATTTTCTAAGATATCAATACACACATCTGCGGCTTTATAAAAATCCACCCCGCCCCGGAATTCCATGACCATGCATCCGTTTAAATGTTCTAAGTAGTCGGAAGGGCCTTGTTTATGAATTTCAAGCGAATCTTCATTTTCGTAAAATAACCCTAACGATTTCATAAATGCTTGTAATAAGTCTACTCTTTCTGCAAGGTTTACTTGTTGGTACTCCATTTGGTTATTTTTTCTATCCCAATTCAGAATTACCAAACAGTTCATGTGAGATTCCAAGACAAATCGATTTTTCCCAAAACATTGATCTAGAAATACATCATATTTATGTTCTAAGCTCCAAAGCTTGTCAGGAGGGAGAGTTCGAAATAGATTCTTGTCTTTTTCTGACATTACATTTTCTAGATTGAGATTATTTAAGGCAGTACCCGGATTAATTCTTGGAAGTTTGGCTACGCCATGCATTTGCAATCCGTCTAAATTTTTCTTGATTAGCAAACGATCATTCGATACAAAATTACCGCCGCGACTTAAAATATGAAGAGCCAAAGTCGATTTTCCCATCCCGGAAAACCCTGCTAAAGCAAGACCTCGCCCATTCCATTCGATTCCTGCGGCATGGGCTAAAAGATAGCCCCGATCTACTAACCATTGAATATAGCGGTTGTTTACAAAATTAATTACCTGATTAGAATTTTTTATAGAAGGACCAACTGCCCAATGATTCCCACCCCCAAAGATAAAATGCATTCCTGTCAGCCGTTTTCTAACGATACGCCCATCAGGTAGATCGGCGTATTCTTCTTTGATTTTGGTTTTTCCGGGATCAGGTTGCTTGATAATATAATCCACACCAAATTGAGGTTCCGGAGCTTCAATTGCTACCACTTGTATTTGTGGGGTGCCGGAAGAAACGATAAAGTCTCTATAATAAAACTCTAAATCTTTTAGTAATACTTCAGAGTTCGAGTGTACAGTTATAGGGCATTCTCCAAAAAGAAGATGAAGCTGATGAGGAGCTACAAAGTCCTTTTTTAGATTCTCTAATATTTCGGTTATTGTTAAAGTAGCATTTTTCATTTTTTAATTTTTTTGATTATATGATCCGCTAACAATCCAGCAGCATCCATTCCATATGCTTCCTCAAGGCCGCGAAATCCTCCAAACGCAGATACTTCAAATACCAGAGGACCTTCGGGAGTTTCAACGACATCCACACAAGTAAAGTCCAGAGAAAAGGAAGCCTGTGCTTTTTGAGCCAACCGGATCACTTTGTCTGAAGGTTTATAAGCTTCATACTTTCCACCCGAAATAGTAGTAGTGTTCCAAGATTCTTTGTGGGCGACTCTGGAGTAAGTTGCCAGATATTCACCACCCAAAAAAACGATTCCCAAGTCTCTTCCCGGAACAGGGACCATTTTTTGAATATAAATCACTTGGTGGCCGCTCTGTTTAAATTCTTCTACTTTTTTACGAACTTCAATAGAATTTTCAGCAACAATCATTCCTCGGGCTTTAGAGGTATACAAAGGTTTTAAAATAGCCTTCTCATAATCCTTAATAGCCTGAACGGCTTGGTCAACATCCTCGGTGATTGTGGTTGGAGGCATGGGGATTCCATTTTTTCTTAATTGAATAGTGCAACTTAGGCGATCAAGTAAATTTTTCAAGCTATCAGGATTTGAGAAAACAAGCACACCTCCGTGAGATAAATAACTTAATATTTCTAAACGGTCTAATAGATCTGGAGTGTATTCGGCTCCCAATTTCTTTATCACCAGGCAATCAAATGTTGTTAAGTCAAGATCGTTAAAAAAAACTTGACCGGTTTGTAAATTAGTGGAAACTTTTTCCATATCGATTAGGCATTCGTATCGAGTGCGTTTACCAAATGCTTTTGCTAATTGAGTAGAAGAATGATTGCCTGGAATTCCAACTACACCAACTTTAATTTCGTTCACGGGTGTTGTTCCTTTAGTAATAAAGTATCTCGCTTGGAAGATTAAAGTCTTTCCAAGGTTTCCCTTGATGATGGACCAGCTTTTCCAAAAGATATATAGCTCTTATTTTCATGGCTTCGGCAAACTCAATGTCGACCTCAAATCTTGTGGATGTGAACAGTGAGCGTGCCAGTCCTAATGCCAAACGAGCTTGGAAAGTTGAGTCGTCCCATTTATTTGAAATGCTTAGGCCAAAATTATAAAAATAATTGATTGTTTGATTAATCCTATCGCGAATAGAAACATCGAAAACAGGTTGCCGAAAGTTTGAAACCAGGAAAACTGATAAGTCTTGAACATAATCTTGATCATCTGATCGATAGAGATCAATAAAGTGTACGGTTTGGGCATTGCGATTGAAAAGAATATTATCAATATTGAAGTCACCATGAACATGAACCTTGAATGGTGCATTTAATTCTTTTTCCAATTTTCTAGATTGAGTTATTAGAGTGTTAAGTGAAAATATTTCTCTCGATCCAATTCTTTTTTCCACAATTTCAAATTCCGGATGAACTTTGAAGATGTCATCTAATCTAGATTGAAGCTGTGAGATAAATCCAGCATTAATTTGCTCATCCTTTCGGGTTTTGGTCCAAATTTCAGAAAGAGTCTTTCGGATGGAAACATGGACTTCATTTAGAAGTCCCTTGTTAGAACCTAGAATAATTTGAAGTAGCGTTTGACCATCTAAATATTCCAGTAAAATAGAAGCCTTCCTCTCGTTCTTATGAAAACTGTAAACCTTGGGTGGAAGACCGGGATGAATGTTTTCCCACAGTAGAATGCTTTCTCGCTCTTGTTCTAGTTTTTTAATTCTACCTTCTTTAAAAATAACTCTAGATTCACTGTCAGCTCGTGTTTCATCTTTAACTCGACTGATTTTGCAGCCTGATTTAGTTTCCCAATAGGACTGAATTGAAAGATTTGAGATTTCATTTTTTATGTTGTGACAGCCAATAGAATCCTCAAGAGCTTCATAATCATGAATTTTTAGTTTTTCTCCAATAATGGAAAAAATAATTGCTTCGCCAATATTTAAAATTGTATCTCCCATGCGTTCGAGATAATTCAAAACGAAAAGGATAGTTATAAGATCTCCCGCGTCCTGTCCTTTTTCCAAATCTTCAATGATCATTTTTAAATTGTCATTGAATAGCACGTCCGTATTAAATTCAGTTCGACAGATTTTTAAAGCCAGACTGATATCTTGGTTGAAAAAGGCTTTAGTTATTAAATTCAAACCAGTAAGGATTTCATCAAAAAAAAGTTTACATCGGAAATTTGATAGTATTTCTAGGTGTTTTAAATGGGAAACCTGGGAAACAATCCCAACAGCGTGATCTGCAAGGTGCTCTAGATTTGAACCGATAATATTAATTGCTCGAATGACATCAAGGCTTCTTTTGTCAAGTTCATGCTTGAGGTTTACATAAAAGCATTTATTTTCAATAACACTTTTAAGATTATCGATGTAATCGTCACGCGCATCGATTTTGGAAATAAGGTTTTGATTGGGTTTTTCAATTGCTTTTAAAGTATCTTCAACCTGTTTGGTAACCTCCAAGACCATCAGCTTGAAATTCTTGTCGATGCCTTTTCCGGTAATGACGTTTTCAACAAATTTCATGGGCAATCACGATTTTTTTCCAGGCTTAATCTCAAGAATGTCGGAAGCGGCTTCTTTATTTTCCTTTTCTTGAGACCAGCTAATTTTAATTTCAAGTTTTACCTTCCTGTCTTTGCGCCTAGCTTTTACATCCAGTTTCATTAATCCATTGGGCTCTAAGATTAATTTTTTCTTTTTTGTCCCAAAGAGCAAACTTCCCCCTTTGATTCCCTCACCCAAAGCTTCTAAATACTTAACTATAGATTCAGGATCCTGGAGGGATTGATAGGCAAATTCGTTCCCTGACGAGGCCATAGCACCTCTCCCTTAAAGATATTTTTAATAAACAACTCAGTTCAGTCTGGATTTGTATTCTTCAATCAGCCGGGAACGATTCATATTTGCTACGGAAAGAACCTTTCTAATGGCTAAATCTTCCCATGCAGATTGGTAACCAATTTGACGGCTGACTTTTTCTTTATTCTGTTGTTCAGGCGCTTTTACTTTTTCGCCCATGTGAGTGTCATCGCCCATGAATATCAATAATGGTCGCTTACCTTGTGGTCGAGTTTTATTTTGTTTTGACACTACATTGATTAGAAACTCAGTATATTCTCTCGATTGAGGATTCCAGACCTCATAGCCGTCGACATCATATTCTGCAAGTAAAATAGGCCAAAACTGCTCAGGATGAGGAACAATGATTCCACCGCCCAATGAACGTGTTTCGTCGATGATTTCTTGAGTTTGATAAAAATACTCATGGCTAAAGTTCTTTTTCACCTGATTTTTTACTAATTTAACAAGGTATTGTGCCCGGCTAATCACTTTTTCATCGTAGAATTCAAGATGCATATCTAAATAATTCACAACAAGTTTATTTTTAATATGGATCATTGGAGTATTGGCTTCATTTTGAAATAACATACTCTTTAACTTTGCGGCGTGAACCTTGACGAATCGGACAAGGTCATCATCTGCGCCGGCCGTTTTCGCAGCGGCTTGCATACGAGTTTCCCATTTTGGGTCCACTAAAGAATCTAAAAGTTCAAATAACTGGCTGGAACGGTACCTTAAAGTGTGGTTGAGCATAGCTTTTAATACCCCAGCATCTTCAATTCTTGAATTTTCAAAATGCAGTAGAAGTTGAACTTTTCTGTTAAACTCGTGCGAAAAACAATCCACCTCAACGCCTGTATAGATTCCATCGTAAGACTTAAGAACGTTATGGTCCGTAGGTATTATTAATTCTTCTCGCTTATTGGGAAACATGGTATCCAACCGTTTTCGTATCAATTCAATAGGGATAAATTCTGGATGCCAATGAAGAGCAACAACCGATGATTGTTGTGGAAAATTCTGAGCAGGTTTGATTACTTGATCGATTTGCTCGGTATTTAATTCTGTGGATGTGATTTTTTTATATGCTTCTTGATCCCATTCAGTAATTCCTTCAGTCAATACAATGGGCTCCAAGAATCTTTTTTTTCGGCGATCCTCGATTTTGGATATTGCAGTGTTTTCCAAATTCGTTTTCGCATTGGATTGAGACATAGTTTGAATACTCCTAAGGTGGCCTTCATAATGAAACTCTTTGATAAATCAATAATCAAAATAAACCCCAAAGATTTATATTTACTTTTTCTTCTATCAACTCTAATAAACTACTGTTTGAAGAATATTAGAGTTTTATTAGAACGGAAGGTTTTTGAAACATTAGAGAAAAAGTCAAACAAGTATTTAAGCAGGAGTATAGTTGACAGGATTAATTTTAGCGGTTATTAAAAATAGATTATCGGGGAAAATCACCTCAGTCGTTCGATAAAAAGGTCAACATTGATCGTGATATCATCGGCTCCTACTTTATCAAAGGGATTTTCAAGATGTGATTGGATATTATCCAGTCCCACTAAAATTAAAGAAAACAGGACAGGCATTACATAGATCAGGCCAGGTGAGGAAAAGTCTTTGGCGAGGTGAGCAAAATAAGGGCCGTAAAGCGGAGGCAATAACGCGATAAATACATCACTGAACAAACGTAGTGTTTTTGGAGTTCTGTACTGATAGATATGTTTTATCCGTTCAAAGGAAATAAACATCTTACTTAAATATTGATTGCACCTGGATACTTCGCCTGTGGCCAGTCCATTTTTTCGAAGGTCACTTTTTATGAATTTGGAAAGATTTGAAAAGTTATCGTAAACTGCATCCTCTCTTTTTCGAAAAGTGGAAACATCGCCAGAAAAAAGAACATCTGAAGAGGAAAATAAAGCACCCAACAACTCACGACCCTTGTTCAAAGTTTTTTCACCGGGTCCTTCAAGCCAGTCTCTGGTTGCTAAATAGATGGCCTTGCCATTCCCTTTCATGGATGCATATTCACCTAAAGCAGATTCTCGTCTTTTATAAGCACCTGCAATAGAAAATACGATGGGAAATATTACTGCAGTAGAAACTAACGTTAAAGGAAAATCGGCAGTTATATTATTTTCTAGGCACAAGTAGGTAGATAAAATAGCCAATAATGTAATTACAAATGTTTTTCTATTTATAATTAGAATTATACTTTTGACACTTTCCATTTATTTTCCCTTATTACAAAAAAATTTAAGTTGCCCCGCTCTTGATAAAACCAAAAGAAAAAAGCAGGGTTCACTTCGAATTCTGAAATGGGTTCCTGAATGTTTTTTTATAATATTAGGGTAAAGCCCAAATATCCTGCTGACAATAAATTTCCCACATAGGTAAAGTGTAGATTTTAAAAAACCAACTGACATTTTAGGTTTTTTCAATAGAGTGAAAAGAATTTTATCGGTAAAGGGAGGATCCTTTTACTTGATTTAAGGTCATGTATGTTCTGTTAACCTCCTTACATTCGTTATGATAAACTTTGTAATAATGTTGTCTGTAATGGGAAATGAAAGCTTACAAAAGATTCAATGAAATGGTTGCGATGAAGGACACCCGAAAGCAGAGATGGATCCTCATTTTGATAATGACTGCAGTGGGTCTAATCATGACCCTGACTTCTATTTTTATTCTTTATCAAACAGCTTTTGAGCAGGAACAATCTCGCTTGGTAGAAGTCGCGCAAAGCCAGGCTCGATTGATGGAAGCTGTCGCTCGATTCGATATGGAATATAGCCAAAATTTTCCAGGGGGAACAGAAGCGGCAACCCTCAGCCAGTTCATTGATGCTCACAAAAGATTTGAAGGGTTTGGTAAATCCGGCGAATTTCTTTTAGCCCGGAAAAAAGAAAATAAAATTGAGTTCATTTTGAGTCACAAACACACTGACCTTATTGTACCGAAGTCTTTTAATATGGATGCCCCGTTCGGAATTCCAATTCAAAAAGCTCTTAATGGAGAATCGGGGACTATGGTAAGCCTGGACTATAGAAATGTTAAGGTTCTTTCAGCCTATGAACCGATTAAAATATTAAATCTCGGACTCGTCGCAAAAATTGATCTACATGAAATCCGAGCTCCTTTTTACCGTGCGGGTTTGATAGCTCTGGGAATCGGCTTTTTAATAATTTCAGTGGGTGTTATTCTTTTCTTGCGAGTCAGTGATCCCCTTATTAGGGAGATTTCTAATTCCCGAGAACAATTGCGGAACTTGGCACAGCGCCTTGAAAATGTCCGGGAAGAAGAAAAAGAGCGTATTGCTCGGGCTGTCCATGATGATCTGGGACAAGAACTCACTGCCATTCAATTGGAATTGAATTATTTGGAGGAAGAGATCAAAACTAAGAGCCATGACAAATCACTTAAAGAGTCGATCAGTTCTATGTATCAAATGATCGATAATACCATTAGTTCTGTCCAGCGAATTGCAACCGAACTGAGACCTCTGACTTTGGATATGTTTGGGCTAGGTGAAGCGATCCTGTGGCAAGCGAAGGACTATCAAGCGCGGACCGATATCCACATTGATGCAAACGGGGTGGACAACCAAATTGATCTGGACCGGGACCGATCAATTACCCTGTTCCGAGTCTTTCAGGAATTACTGACTAATATTTTTCGCCATGCTAAAGCGACTGCAGTGACCCTTCAATTATTTAAGGAAAACAATTCAGTCGTTCTAAAAGTACAAGATAATGGAATCGGCGTTCCCCCCCAAAAAATTAAGGACCCTCAATCGCTGGGTTTGCTGGGAATTCGGGAGCGATTACTGACCTGGGAAGGCTCCATGGATATTAAAAGTCAACAAGGAAAAGGAACTTCCGTTGTTATCGACTTGCCTTTAGGAGAACAATGATGTCTGGCCATTCTAAAATCAAGGTTCTCATTGCCGACGACCATGATATTGTTCGGCAAGGTATTGAAAAAATCCTTTCCAAATCCGATGACGTAGAGATTGTTGGAAAAGCTTCAAACGGACAGGAAGTCATAGACCAAGTAAAAAAATTAAATATTGATGTTCTGCTGATGGATATTGAAATGCCCGGGAAAACCGGGTGGGATGTGCTTTCTGAATTGAAGATATCGAAGCCAAAGTTGCCCGTACTGGTTTTAAGTATTTATCCCGAAGAACATTATGGCCCGAGATTTATCAAAGCTGGCGCAGCCGGTTACCTCAATAAATCTAGTAAACCGGCAGTCCTTCTTGAAGCCATTCGAAAAGTGTACCGAGGAGGACGTTATGTCAGCGATAAACTTGCAGAAATGTTGATTCAAGATATGGGTCGAGTTGCAAAAGACAAACCACACGATTCACTTTCTCCTCGAGAATTTCAGGTTTTCTGCCAGATTGCTGCTGGTGCAAAATTAAAGGATATTGCGGACGACCTTTCCTTGAGTATTAGCACCGTCAGTACCCACCGCACGCGTATCCTGGAGAAATTGAGCTTGAAAACTAACGCGGAACTTATCCGTTACGCCGTCAAGCACGGACTGGTTACCTGACGGGTTCTTCTCCTGTGTCGTAATTATGCGACAAGCTGTCATAAACGCATCTACCTAAAAAATAACAATTTCCGTGACATGCGCCAGGCTCCTAAAAATCATATTATGAATTCAGAAAACAAGATTATTTCTCAATTTAGAAATAATTATTCACAAATAATAAATATATAAATTTGTAAATTCATAAACCAAGGAGGATGACCATGAAAATTAAAACTGTTTTGACGGCCTTCTTATTTTTAATAGTCTCACTGACTGGCACGGCCGCGGCCAATACCAATATTAAGTTGATTAGCTTGTCCCAACCCATAGGAGCCTTAGGGCAAATTGCGGGATCTATTAAAAGTTGTTCTGAAAATTTAGATTTCAGCGGAACCCTTGTGCATATTCCAGGTATCTCCGTTTCCACCAAATTGGGGTCTAAACCAGACTTTAAATTGCTTTCAGTTCCTGAGGGTGAATACCAACTGGTGTTCGAACACAAAGGCCAAGTATTGACCACGATTCCTACGGTTGAGGTTCGCGAAAAGATGCTGACTTCTCTAGGTAATATTACTCTGTGCCCTGACAATGACGGTGACGGCTATAATTATATGGCTGATATTGATGATTTTAATCCTGCCGTTTATCCAAGTGCAAAGGAAGTTTGTGATCGTGTTGACAACAACGGTAATGGAGAAGTGGATGAAGGTTGTTCCTATCGAAAATGTCCTAAAGGAGGTAAGTTTTGCCTGAATAACTGGAACAACAGCAACCGCATCATCCATAAAAATCCAGTATCTTCATTGCCACCAGCAAAGCAAGTAGAACCCTTCGATATGGTGGCACGAAACTACATTAAATAAACGTCCCCTTTTCTCCGCTTCCTGCGGCTGGCTTGTCTGGCCGCAGGCCCCCTTATAAACATTAAATAAGTTCTTTATTTAGAAATTAACTTCCTAATGATGTCTCTTATAGATACACAACCTGCAAGTCATTCCATGAAATTTCACAATATCTTCTGGCCAATGATTTAATTTTTTTAGTGAATTGAATGAAAGGGCTAGATGAGGTAAGCATGGTAAAGATGAGGTAAAGGGACATAATTGAAAAGGCCGCAATTGATGTGGGCCTTTCCTTTGGGTTTTTACTTTTTACTAGAGCAATTTAAAAGTGAAAGTTGATTTCTATTGATCTATTTTGAACTGACTTACAATGTTTTGCAGGTCGGCTGCCATTCTGGAAAGTTCCGTGGCTGCTTTTTGAGAATCGGTAGCGCCTTCCGAGGTACTCTTGGCAGCGTCTGCAACTCCGGCAATATTTTGGGTAATTTCTTGAGTACCCTTGGCCGCTTCATTAACACTTCGCCCAATTTCGGCTGTGGTCGCAGTTTGCTCTTCAACAGCACTGGCGATGGTTTGTGAAATATCACTAATTTGGTTAATGATTTCCGTAATTTCACCAATGGCGTCCACAGAGTTTTTGGTATCCGCTTGTATGGCCTCAATCTTTTGACTGATATCTTCAGTGGCTTTTGCAGTTTGGTTTGCCAGCTCTTTTACTTCATTGGCTACTACGGCAAAGCCTTTTCCCGCTTCACCCGCACGAGCCGCTTCAATAGTAGCGTTTAAGGCTAGCAGATTGGTTTGCTCCGCGATGGAGGTAATGACTTTTATTACCTGGCCTATTTCTGCTGAACTTTCTCCCAACTTCGTTACGGTAGAGTTTGTGTTCTTTGCGACTTCTACCGCGGATGTCGCAATTTTAGCGGCCTCATTAGAATTCTGCGCGATTTCACGGATGCTTGCTTCCATTTCTTCTGCACCTGTAGCCACGGAATCAACATTTTTACTGACTTGTTCTGATGCCGCCGCAACCACGCCCACCTGGGCAGCCGTTTCCTCAGCATTCCCAGCCAGCTGTTGGTTGATAGAAGTCATTTCTTCAACGGAAGAGGCGAGGGTGCTTGCATTACTACCGATGAGATTTATGTTTTGACCTAAATTGGATAAAAGTTTTGATAAACTTTCTCCAATTCTACCAAGGTCATCATTTCCACCGACATCTAATTTATTTGTTAAATCACCTTCTGCCGCTTTACTGGAGGCTTCCATTATCTTAGCTACCTTAAAAACTTTGTCAGTGATATCAGTGGCATATTTGACAACTTTGAATGGCTTACCGTTCATATCCATGATGGGATTGTAAGTCGCTTGGATCCAAACTTCCTTACCATGATTACCTATTCGTTTATATTCTCCACCGTCATACTCTCCCCGGTTCAGTTTTTCCCAAAAAGCTTTGTATTCTTCACTATTGGAATAAGAGCTTTCGCAAAACATCCGGTGATGCTTTCCTTTTATTTCATCGAGTGTATACCCAACCGTATTCAGGAAATTATCATTTGCTTTTATAATGGTTCCATCCATATTAAATGAGATCACCGCTTGAGATTTTCCAATGGAGGCGATTTGACCTCTGAAATCTGCATTCTGAAGTTTTCTTTCGGTGATATCGATGGCGAATTTTACTACTTTAAAAGGCTTTCCGTCCATATCCAGGATTGGGTTGTACGTGGCTTGGATCCAAATTTCTTTGCCGTTTTTGCCAATCCTTTTATATTCTCCGCCGTCAAACTCACCGCGATTCAGCTTTTCCCAAAAAGATACATACTCGGAACTATTTGCGTAATTACTTTCGCAGAACATGCGGTGATGTTGGCCTTTAATTTCATCAAGCGTGTAACCAACGGCATTTAGAAAGTTGTCATTTGCTCTTATTATGGTTCCGTCCATATTAAATGAAATTACTGCCTGTGATTTTCTAATAGCATTATTTTGGCCTTCAGATTCCAAACTTTTAAGTTTTTGTTGGGTAATGTCTTGAGCGATTTTAATTACTTTTGTCACTTTTCCGGTAGAGTTGGTAACCGGCATATAGGAGGCACTTAGCCAAATTGGGTCGCCTCCTTTTTTTATTCGCTTAAACTCTTTGGTTTGGGAATGACCTTTGCTTAGTTCAGACCAGAAGTTTTGATACTCTTGGCTTCGGGCCATTTCAGGATCTACAAACATTCTATGATGTCGTCCTTTGATTTCATTTATGCTATAGCCCATTCCATCACAAAAATTTTCGTTAGCAGTAAGGATAGTTCCTTGTGGATCAAATTCAATAACCGCCAATGCGTTATGAATTGCTTTCAACTGACTATTTGCATCTGAACTATTTCCATTGCCGTTTTTAAAAATACTGAACAGTTTATTTCCGGTAGAAGCAGGCTCTTCAGAAGTGTATGTAGAAAATTCCATATTTTTCCTCATGCTAAAGTGTATTTAATTAAAAATGTTTTTATGTAAAAACAATTTTTGTTTCGTAAGAGACAAAAGTTTTTGACAGAATTTTTTGTTAAAAACCAGAAGATGGATATTCAATCTTTCTAGATCCCTGTAGTTCCAAACCCCTCCATTAAATAAAATGAGGAAACTTTACAAAGTAAAGCTATAAAGTATGGACTCAATTTAAATTACATTTATTTTAATTGTTAATATTAGGGTGAAGTATTTGAATTTTTTTTTCAAGTGGAAAAACACTATTTTTAGATAACTTCGGGCGATATTTATACTATTTAAAAGGTGATTTCGGATTATTAAATCCGAAATCGGAAAATTAGTGATTGAAAAACCGAAAAAATTTGGTTATAGGGAGTGTGCTTCTATTTTGGGTTTAATGATGTAATTGATGGATTATTCAATGAACTTAGAGGAGGTTCTCTTTTTTTAGTTGTGTAGAGCAATTGTATTTTTGAAAGAAATACAATTGGGATATTAGTCTAAGCCGAATTCAAAAAAATCGGGAATCCAATTTAGCCCAAAACAGCTTTTTTTTATATTTTTTTTACTTAGCAAAAAAATCAATCTATTTTTAGAAACACGAAAGAATAGTGATTATTGGAATTTTAAAATAGTTAAATCTACTTATAAAAGAAATGCAACTTTTAGCATTTGAATATTCTTTTTGAGATTTAAGGTTTTGAAAGAGATCTTTGCATAACCAAAAAGTTAGAAAACCTCTGGAGGTGAATTACCTCGCTTGCAGGCCAATGCCGCCAATGCCTACCGGTAAAATTCATTCACATATACTCATCGAAGATTAAAGGTTCCCTCCAGTCGTGGACTGGAAGGGCGAACATGGGTTCTCTTATTGAAGTATATTGTGATTCTCACTTATGCAAAGTTCTCTTTTTGAAAGCATAACCAAGTTTAAGACATCCTCCAATCGTGTTCTTACAATTTCCCCTATCAATTTGGAGGAAATCGGACTAACTTTTTTCTGCAAAAATTAATAAGATATTCAGAAATTAAATGTAGTTTGTTAAATAATATTCAAACCAATGATAGGCTCATTTTAGATCCAATTTCGTAGCTGGCTTTGGCCGCCATCGCATAATAAGTCATTCCATTGATAACAGCGCGCTTGACACGCTCCTGTTCATCAGGGTCTACTGCAAATTCTTTTATTATTTCCAATGCTTCTTCCGGATGATGATCATCATAACGGGCGTGTGCTTTAAGCCATATGACTGATTTTGCATTTACCTCGACCCCATCTTCATTTTCATAATTAGAAATATTCTCATAAACGCTTTTAGACCATTTGCCGGTAGGGCCTTCAATGGCAAAATTTAATCCGGCAATTGCTTCCGGAATAGTCCCGTAGGTACAAATTTTCCAAAGAAAATTATTTACGGCATCAACTTCAGGACAGGGAAAGACTTCTTTGTTCGTTGCTTCTTTGGGAATTCCAAAACCCCAAATCCAATTGCGATACCAATCAGCATGTTTGCGTTCGATATTAAGGTTTTCAATTAACCAATATCTTGCCATGTTGCATTTTTTATTATTTTCCATAGGAATTCTTGAAAGAATTAATGCCATATATTTAGGAAAGTTTTCTACTAACGGATAAAAGTCAAGCATTACCTGTCGAAAGATATCAATAGGTAACTCACCTTTACACATTTTGCCAAAACAGTCCCCCTCAAGAATTTCTTTTTCATAATGCAGAATTTCATTTAAAAATTCCTTTATCCAAATTGGATGCTCTGTTATTTCAATTTTCATTTTCCCTCCTCTATGGGTAAAAATTTTATAAAAAATATTAATTAGAAATTAACATTTCAAACAAAAGGGAAATATCGTTCCATCTATAAATTTTTCGTCATACTGCATAGCTTTTTTTGTCCTATTTTGCTTTACGCAATTGAAAAATGAATAACAAATAACCAACGTGAGAGTGAATGAAGAATAGATGATAGAGTTATGAAACCGGAAAAAAATAAAATGGATGGAAATTTGTATTATTTTTTTGAATGTAATAACGAGTCCAAATAAGGATCCGAAAAAATTTCAGGGGAGTTTATCCCTCCTTTGACGTAGAAACCTTTCCAAAAGTCTTACCTGGTTATACTTTAAGATCCAATCGTACAGTTTTGTCATACAAACAACTACACAAACGTAATTTAATATCGATATAAAAAGCATGATTACAACGATATTTGTGGTGAGGTGGCTTGGATACAATTCTCATACAATTCATGTTCTGCATTCTTTTGAAGAAGGAAGGGGAGCAAAAGTTACTGATTAAATATTAGGAGGGTTGAAAAATGAGTGAAGGCAAAATCATGATAATCGATGATGAGAGAGATGTTCGTGAGATTGTTAAGTTTTTTTTGGGATCAGAAAACTATCAAATTTTGGAAGCCTCGGAGGGAGAGGAAGCCATTCGATGTTTACGCACTGAAAATAATTTATTTCATGTCGGTGTAATCTTTTGTGATATCCAAATGCCCCGGGTCAATGGAATTGAATTTATTGAATACTTAATGTATGAAGCGCCAGGTATACCGATTGTGGTCATTACAGAAAACCCCAATCCTGAAACGGCTGTCAAATTAATGCAAATGGGGGTTAGAGATTATTTAATTAAACCTATTAATAAGGACGATCTATTGGAAGTAATTGATCAACAGTTTGCGGTAGGAAAAGATTTTTCTTATTAAACTCTTTGAGTTTTAAACTTGAATTATTTTATTGAGAGAATAAATGAGAAACAAAGAAAAGCTCCTTCCCAAGTTTTTTTTCTGGGAAAGAATTCACGTTCGCAAAGATTCAATGATTTTATTTTTGGATGCCACTTTACGCAAATTTAGTTTAATTTCGGAATAAGTGAAGTTTTAACTTGCCAAAATTCAAAATTTTGGCAGTATCGACTCTTAAAAACTAATTAATAAACAAAGGATTTGTAGAAAACTCTTGCTTCACATTGAACTAGATATGAATTGTGGATAAAAAGGTGTGTTAGATTTTAAGAGCCCTTCCATGGAGAGGAAACATTAAACTTTTGTGTCATTCCTTTTGAGGTAATGCAGGTGCATCCAATTCTAAAAATTCTAAGAAGATTGAACATAGTGGCGGGATTAATTTTTATAACTGTTATGTCTGCCCATGCCTCAAATGAACTACAGGATATTCTAGATATGAACCTGAACCAATTAATGGATCAGGAGGTTATCACCGCATCAAAAACACTTCAAAGAATTTCAGAAGCACCTGGAACAATCATTGTAATTACCAATGATGAAATAAAAGAGCGAGGATATTTCAATTTAGTTGATTTACTTGAAGATCTACCAAGTATAGATATTCAACGTCAATCAACTCCTAATCAGTTCAATAGAATTGCCATTCGTGGAAACGCTGGAAATAATAAGTTTTTAATCCTGCAAAATGGGTTGAGAATTGGTGGTCCCACTGGAGAAAGCATTCCCGTCGATGATAACTTTCCGGTGTTCCATGCGCAAAGAGTTGAAGTAATTTATGGACCAGTTTCGGCTCTATATGGTGCAGATGCCTTTACCGGGATAATCAATATTATTACAAAAGATGCCAATAGTATTGATGGGGTCGAAATTTCCTCTGCCCTTGGCACAGATGATTTCTTTTATAACTATTTGAATGTGGGTAAAGCTATCAATGAAAAATTTAGTTTTACCTTTGGCGGGCATTGGCAAACATCTGAAAATGCAGACCTTTCTGAAGCATACCCAAATTTATATCAAGGTTTCCAGGGGGATCTGTTAGATGCGGATGGCAATATTTTTCGGACTGCGGCCACTAGAGGTGATCGTTTTTTCGGAGAAACGGGCAGTCATTCCGTATATGTGGAATTGAATGCATTTAAAAAATTTAATGTAGGGTTCACTCGTTCATTTTTAAGTCATCCCACAACAGTAAATGCAAATCCTGAAAGGACTTTGTTTACAGAAAACTCCAAACTGAAAACTTTAATCCAATCTATTCATGGAAATTATACCTTTGAGGTGAATTCCCAGCTATCTGGTCGGACGTCAATAAATTATTCTTATTATGAGCTTCTTCCTTCAAGCAAATTTACTAACGATGTGGGGGGATTCAATGCCTTTAAATATGCTGAGGGAGAAAGATTAAAGTTTGAGCAGCAGGTAAACTTTGATATCAATAAAAATCATCGGCTGGTTGGGGGACTCCTATTCATTAATTTTGATGCCTTACCTAGAACAGCGGACTTACCCAGAGAGTTTGATCCTGACTTAGCTCCCAATGCGCAGGGGCTACTCTATCCTAATACAACAATACCTATTTTATTTTTTGATGTGGATTATCAAAATTACGGGGTTTATTTACAAGCTCAGTCAAAATGGAATAATTGGTTTGCGACAACTTTAGGAACACGATTTGATTATGATTCGAGATATGGTTCAACTGTTAATCCAAGATTAGGGGCTATTTTCACTATAAGTCAGAAAACCGTTTTTGAGATTCTTTACAGTGAATCATTCTTGGCACCCTCTCCAGAAAGAGCATTTACCCACTTCGGTTCCTTTGATGGATTTATTAATGGTAGTGGACAATTCCAAACATTTTTCTTTTTCATTCCTAATCCCAACTTGGAACCGGAAAAATCCAGGAATTTAGAATTAAACTTAACTCATAAAGTAACCCCAGACTTTGTTGCCTCACTAACAGGATATTTTACATTCGTGGAGGACATGATAGAAACAGTTCGACTTCCCAATCCTTCAACTTTCATTCCTGGTGCTTTGATCTTAAGACCCAGGCGTTTAGAGAATATAGGAGAGGCCACGATTTATGGGATGGACTTGAGGTTAGATTATCGACGTGAAGTAGGAAATTGGGTTATGAAATTCTGGGCAAACTATTCCTGGGTTAATGGGAACATTGATTTGGGAGATGGGACCACGAGTCCGCTTCCACAAATCGCAAGAAATAAGGTGAAGTTGGGGGCTACATTTACCTACAATAATCAATTTTATATTACTCCTAGATTATTTTGGATTGATGGAATCACTTTATTCCCAACCAATTTGAATCAAAAAACAGATTCCTATACCGTGGTCCATTTGCATGCAGGGATTAAAAATATTTATAAAAACTTATCTGCATTTATAGATATTCGAAATATTTTTGATGTGGATTATTTTAATTCAGGAAATTTGAATAATAGAGATTTTGATCAATCTCCTCAAGCTCCAAGGCGAATAGTTTTTGGGCTAAGGTTGCAAATCTAAGCTTTATAAATCAGGAAATCTTCAAGTAATGACCATATTTCAAAATTTGTTAAATAAACTAAATAGCCTCAAAGTGCATTCAACTGCAATTTGTCTATTGATTTGTCTGATGGTTAATATTTGTCTTTCCCTAATTATTGGTACCCCTTCTTTTGCGAACGAAGCCCCTCCTCGAGAATATGCGTTAAAAGCTGGGTTTATTTATAAGTTTACAAAGTTTGTTCATTGGCCAAGCTCAATTCATCAGGAAATTAAGCAAAAAGGGTTAGTGATCTGTGTTGCTGGAGAAAACCCTTTTGGCGAGATTTTGAGAGAAATTGCAAAAAAAGTAAAAAAGAAACGAATGAATCTTTTTGTTAGGTCTTCAATTTCAAAAAAAGAAATGTCCGGGTGTCATATTCTTTTTATTAGCAAATCTGAAAACTCAAGTTTGCAGGAAATTCTGGGTGAAGTTCAGAATCAGCCAATCCTTTTAATTGGAGATACGCCAAATTATGCGGAAAGAGGAGTGGGGATAAACTTTTTTATTAGAAAAAACAAAATCCGATTCAAAATTAATCAGGAAGCAGTTAAACGTGCAGGTTTACAAATCAGCTCAGAGCTTTTAAATCTGGCTACTCTTGTCGAAGAAGAGCGCTTGAAATGAACTTTTTTAATGATCTTTCAATAAAAAGCAAATTGGTAATAATAGTTCTCGCTATTACGATATTTAGTCTTTTAGTTTCGACAGGAATTTTTGTGCTAAATGACCTGAAAATCTTTAAAAGAGATATGTTGCGTAATTTAACGGTATTAGCCAATGCGGTGGGGAGTAATAGTAGGGCTTCAATAGTATTTTTAGACAGTGAATCCGCTCAAAATATTCTTTCTTCATTAAAAGAAGAAGAGCAGATTCAATATGCGGGGCTTTATGATTCTGATAATAATGAGTTTGCAATATATAAACGAAGTCTAAGTGAAAATTATACTTCCCCCACAAGCTTTAAAGAAGGTCACCATTTTTATGAAAAACATATGGAAATTCTTCTTCCAATTTACTTGGAAGACGAGGTAGTAGGAAAGATTTTTTTAAATGCGGACATGAAGGAATTTCAATCTAGAACTCAGGCCTATTTATTTGTTGTAGGGTTAATCCTTATTTTGACCCTTATAATTGCCTATAGTTTAACAATGAATTTGCAGAAAATTATTTCCAAACCTATATTAGCTTTAGCTGAAACTGCAAAATCTATTTCTCAGAACCCGGATTATTCTGTTCGAGTTAAGTACAGTAATCCTGATGAGTTAGGCGTACTTTATTCAGGATTTAACGAAATGCTTTCTCAAATTGAAAGAAGAGAAAAAGAATTAGTTCTTTACCGTAATCATTTAGAAGGAAAGATCATTGAATGCAATCGAACCAGTGAGGAGTTACGTAAAAATGAAGAATCGACCCGCACTATTTTAGATAATGCTTTTGATGCCATTATTACAATGGATGCAAACGGACTCATACTGAGTTGGAATCAGCGAGCTACTTCAGTTTTTGGGTTGCATGCAAATGAAGTAATTGGAAAAAAACTGGCTGACCTCATAATTCCTTTACAATACCGTGAATCTCATAACAGAGGTTTGGCTCGATTTCTTGCAACAGGTAAACATGAAATTTTGAACCAGCAGATTGAGATTACAGCATTACATGCTAAAGGGCATACATTTCCAGTTGAGATTGCCGTTTCGGCAATTGAAAGGGATGGTTCTTATATTTTTACCGGTATTTTACGTGATATTTCATTACGAAAACGAACAGCAAGAGAATTGATTGAATCTCGAGAACGTTTGCGAAACTTGAGTAATAGTTTGCAATCTGCTCGAGAAGAGGAAAAAGGAAAAATTGCTCGAGAAATTCATGATGAATTAGGACAAACTTTAACCGCTCTGAAATTTGAACTGAGTTGGATTGAGAATAATATTTCGTCCGAGGAAACAGGAATTCTTAAAAGAGTGCATACTATGTCCGAGTTGATAGAAAATGCTGTTCATGATGTTCAAAGGATAGCCAGTGAGTTGCGGCCACGGATTTTAGATATTCTTGGACTTTGCGAGGGATTAAAATGGCAGGCCAAGGAATTTCAGAAACGTACCGGAATCCATTGCAAGTTAACGATACAGCCTAAAAATATTGAAGTGGATCCTGAACGTTCCATAACATTGTTTCGAATTTATCAGGAAACTTTAACTAATGTGGCTCGCCATGCACAGGCAAAAACGGTCGAAACTTCATTTATAAGGAATGACAAATTTCTTGAACTAGAAATTGAAGATGATGGGCAAGGAATGGACCCAGATCAAGCCGAGAATCCAAATTCTTTTGGATTAATCGGGATTAAAGAACGCACTTTGGTGTGGGGTGGTGAAGCCCACATACAAAGTATAAAAGGAGAAGGGACGAAAATTATTGTCAGTTTGCCCTTAACAGAATCATGAATAATTTAAATGGAAAAATTAAAGTTATTATTGCAGATGATCACGCTTTCATTCGACAAGGGGTAAAACAAATCATTTCTGAGATACCGGACATGATAGTCATTGGCGAGGCCATGAATGGAAACCAACTTTTAGAGATGATTCGCACTCAAGAAATGGATGTTGTGGTTATGGATGTTGATATGCCTGAAAAAAGTGGCTGGGATGTCATTGTCCAACTAAAAGCTGAATTTCCAAATCTTCCGGTTATTATTTTAAGTGTATTTCCTGAGGAAGATTATGCGGTTAAATTTTTTAAAGCAGGTGCCTCAGGATACTTAAATAAAACAGCGGTTCCTGAGTTGTTGGTGGAAGCAATAAGAAAGGTCGCTAAGGGTGGTCGATTTGTAAGTGCCAGCTTAGCTGAAAAATTAGCTTTTGAACTAGATCAGGATTCAGAAAAACTTCCTCACGAAGCTCTTTCGCCACGTGAATTCCAAGTTTTCTGTATGATAGCCTCCGGAAAAACTGTAAAGGAAATTTCTGAAGAGCTTGCGCTAAGTGTGCCTACGATTAGTACGTATAGGGCTCGAATTCTTGAAAAAATGGATTTAAAAAGTAATGCTAAGCTAACTCAATATGCATATAAAAATAAACTTTTATAATAAAAATGATTTTTGAAAATTAGCCTTAAAATAGATCTTGTTCAAACGACCCAGGAATGGGTTTGTCAATTCCACGAAGTTTACATTAAATACAATGAATGATAATAAAGTAAAGGCTATAGTAGGTTCTTGGAACTTCCTTAAGGAATAATCCAATTAATATAACCTTTTTCCTTCCTTAAAGTCCTTTCTGTGAAAAATGTCATTCAATTTATGACACTTTCCTTATTTCTTATTCTATAAAAAAAGAATTTTTTGAACGATACCCGGAATGTATTCAAAGGTTCATAATTATCATTGAGATTGATGAATAATAAATAGTTTGAAATTTGGTAAAAGAAAAATGAAATTGATTTTTGCCAAAGCGTTAATTTAAAAGTCGGGGGGCATCATGAATACAAAAAAAGATTTACCAATTTATATTTTATTAGTTTCATTGTATACGCTGGCGTTTTGGGGTTTAGCTTTTCTTTTAAACCCTTTGGTATTTGGTGAATCATCAAATGAAAGACAAGCTTATTTAATAAAAAAGACTGTTTTCCTATCTAAATCCACAGTAGAAAATAAAAGCAAAGATTTGACATATGCTACTTCTCGATCATTTCATTTAGTTCAGGGATTGTGTAAAAGAGTACTTGGGCCATTTGTTACCCAGTTCCGTGCTCATCAAATATCCAGCTATTATATTCATCAAGGTTATCGCACGTCAGTGACCGGATCAGTATTGCGAGGGGAATATTATGTTCATGTATTTTATCCCAATATTTTTTGTAAATATTAATTAAATTCTGCTGAAAAAAGATGGAATCAGGTATTGTTTTATCTATATTTTTGTTGTCATTTATGGGAAGATCATTTTTCTTGATTTGTCTTACGAAATAGCCCTGTTCAATAAGGGCTAAATTGATGACGAAAATAATTTTTGATCCATAATAGTTTTTCCTAAATTACAAGCCAAAAATTTTTGGATTTTAAAATTTAAAGTTTGAATTGTTCGGTAATAAATTTCATACTGGAATAGTTAATGAGCAGTATTTGATTCGAATGTTGCAGCTTCTTACAAAATTGAATCCTTTCCTTTAACTGTTGTCCTTTTTTTCTTTCAAAAATTAATCGAATTGAGTGTGTGAATGAGTCATTTCAAAAGAGTGGCGCTTTTAAAAGCGCAGCAAAAACTAGAACCTCCAGCAGATGTCTATTCTTCTGACCTTGTAGAAATATGCTACTTGGGAGCTTTTATACAAAATGATGTAGACCATGTATCCATTCCTGTTTCTCCTTATGATAAGAACCCTTTCAAACTTTTTGAGAAAAGTTTGAAGAAAGAAAAATTTGATTTAGTGGGGATATCTTCGATGACAGGGGGTTATCATAGTGCCCAAGAATATGCCAGGATTGCTCGCCAAGCTGGAGCCCATGTTGTTATGGGTGGCTATCATCCTACTGCATTAACAGACGAAGTCCTTAGTGACCCCAATGTGGATTCAGTTATCCGCGGTGAAGGAGATAACCCATTCAGAGATTTAGTTATTAATGGTCCTAGCAGAGATGTATTAGGTTTGTCCTTTAAAGAAAAAGGGGAACTGATTCACAACCCTGACCAAGAACTCATTGAAGACATGGATTTCCTGCCTCAACCTTTGAGGACGATTAGGCCTCTCCGCTTTGGAGAAAGAGGGGATGCATATTCTATTGATACAGTTTATAGCTCCAGGGGTTGTATAGCGAAATGTACTTTTTGTGCAAATGATACAGTAAACCAGGGATGGAGACCTAGAAGCCCAGAGCATTTCATCGAAGAGTTAAAACAAATACATAGTAAACATGTGCGCAGAACAATCAAATTTTTTGATTCCATCTTTTTGTTTGATGCCAAAAGAGTGGAACGTATTGTCGAACTGATGTTTAAGCATGATTTAACTAATTTTAAAATAATTACAGAATCAAGGTCAGATGATGTGATTCGATGCGCTCATTTAATGAAAGATTTGAAGCGGATTGGTTTTGATAAAATTCAAATAGGTATTGAAACTCCTGATCCGGAAACTTTTAAAACCTTAAGAAAAGGGGGATCAGTCCAAAAACATGAGAACGCAATTCGAATTGTTCAAGATTCAGGGTTAAAAGTTGAAGGTTTCCTCATAATTGGTCACCCTCATGAAACCAAGGAAGATATTTTAAGATACCCTGAGTTTGCTAAACATATGGGTCTTGATCACAGGGCGCTTTATTTTGTTATGACCCCTTATCCCGGGACTCAGATTTATAAAGAATACGAAGAAAAACAATTGATCGAATCATTGGACTGGGATTGTTACAACAATTTCGGAACCGTTGTCCATTTAGAAAAAATGAAACGATCTGAGTTAAGGAATCTTCTTTCACATTGTTATGGAACAACTTCTGGAATACCTTTTATCTTTAAAAAGCATAAAACTGTTCCAACCATGGTAGGCCATCTCTTGTATGTGACTATCATCTGGTTGTACTTGTATGACATTCAAGGAAAGAATGACTTGAAAACAAGAAACGATTTTATTTGGTCATTTTATCAATCGGGGTTAGGGCAATTTCAAAAAACTCGAAAACTAAAATCGCGAATGCGATTCACAATGTGGTTTAAGAAATCGTTTTCTTTGCGGCTAAAGATAGACGAAGAAAAATGTCTAACCTTTAAATTTAAAATGATAAAAGACCAAGTTTATATGAATGTTCAAGACGATCACCCCAGTACGAAAAGAATGGTTACGGTTACTTTAGATGATTTGGACCACCTACACCAAACTCTTGATATGTCTGATATTAATAATGGGGCTATGATTCAGCTTTTAAAACATGCTCCGTGGTCTAACCGAATAACTCAAATTAGCCATTGTCTTCCCGCATTATTGAGAACGGCTGGAGCATTAGGGAAAATTATTTTTTGTATCGGACGACGATATTTCTTTAAATCAAGCCCATTAACTACAGCCTAAGGAGTAGCCTCTTTTTCTGGTAACACTTTGGAGAATTGAACCTAAGGTTTTTGGTTTGGGTGATTGTTTTTAATGGTTGATTCTAGTTGGAGTTTCTATTCTCCAAGAAAACGTATAAAACTTTCAATAATCTTTAAATCGAACTCTGTACTCATTTCTTCTTTCATTAGTTTAAGGGCTATTTGGGGTGGCATGGCTGATTTGTAAGAGCGGCGTGTGGTAAGCGCATCGTAAACATCCATTACTTTGCATATTCGAGCAAAATAGGGAATTTCCTCTGCAGCCAAACCTTCTGGATAACCGTTGCCGTCATATTTTTCGTGGTGGGAGGTTGCCATTTGAATTATCTGTTTTCCATAACAATTCATGCTCTCCAAAATATTACCTCCCAAGTAGGTATGTTTTTTTATTTCTCCAAATTCTTGGTCTGTCAATTTGCCATTTTTGTTGACAATTTTTTGGGAGACTTTAGTTTTTCCCACATCATGCAGCATTCCACCAACTCCCAACTCTTGAATGTCCGAAGAATTCATTTTTGTTTTTAATCCAAAAATAAAACAATAAAGGCCTACGTTGACGCTATGGGTATATGTATAATAGTCCTTATTAATAATTTCAGAAATCCCACCAAAGCTTAATGAGTCAGATTGCATACTTTGGCTCATCAAATCCATGGCTTCGCTAGCCGTATTCAAAAAACTATTTGGAGCGTTGTTTTCAAAGAAATCTTTCATGACTTGTTCAGATAGTTTATAAATTTTCTTTGCTTTTTCTTTAACAGGAATATTATCTTTGGAAATGAATTCTCTTAATGTTTGGGTGGCTTTTTGAAAATATTCAAATGTATCTTCTTCTTTAATATAAAGTTCCTCTGTAAGGTCCCCTGAAAAAGCAAGCTCTTTGACTTTTTGTAATTGCTCCGGGTTATCAGTTGCAAACTTTATGAATTTAGTTTTTCCAAATAGATTAGTTTTGTAATAAAGATTCATATGATTAAATGAACCACGACCTAACAGGTCGACATCAATTAAGCGGTAAGAGGGTGTAATTGTTTGCATATAATAGAATATTGGATGAATGATTTTGCCAGAATGGTCAAAGCAGCCTATTTATAGTATAAACGATAATCCCATATTGGAAAGAGAGTTATAAAAATTCATTTACATATTTGATTCAAATTAGTTTATTAAACTGAAGGACTACGCTGGAAATCTTTGAAATCTCCGAGGATTGAATAGAAGGAGGGAATCACAATTAGAACCAGAAATGTAGAAGCCATGAGTCCAAAGATGATACTTGTAACCAGGGGTATTAAAACCTGTGCTTGCAAACTTTTTTCCAGAAGGAGAGGGGTTAAGCCTGCAATAGTAGTTAAGGATGTCAAAAGCACAGCTCTAAATCTTTGACGGCTTGCTTTTCTTGCAGATTCTTTAATTTTTTGTCCTTTTTGCAAACTCATCTTGATGAATTGAACTAATAAAATTGAATCATTTATGACAACACCCGATAATGAAACAAATCCCATTATACTTACCATTGAAAGATCTAAACCCATTACAACATGTCCCCAAATAATGCCAATTAAAGATAACGGAATAGCGGATAGAACCATTAATGATTCGACATAGCTTTTCAATTGAAAACTTAAAAGTACAAATACTCCAAAAATTCCTACAAAGAAGGCCGTCATCATTGATTGGCCGGTAATTTTGGAACCTTTGAGTTGCCCTTCAAAAGAATATAAGATTTCAGGATACTTTTTTAAAAAACCAGGAAAAAACTTTTTTTGAGTTTCATCGATTATTTCTTTCGCATTCACTACTTTGCTGTCAATATCAGAACGAATTGTAATAGTCTTTAATCCATTAACGCGAAAAATTCTTGCGGGTCCTCGACTTTGCTCTAAAACAGCAACTTCTCCTATGGGATACAATTTTCCTGAAGGATCCGTGATATAAAAAAGTTCTAAATCAGAAAAACTATTCTGATCTACATCTGCCAGTCTCACATCAATTTCATACGCTTCAGACCCTACTTGAATTTCACTAGCAGTTTTCCCAAAAAAAGCTGCACGCAGTTGATTTGCTATTAGTGATGCATCCAGTCCTTTAGCAATGGCTCCTCGCTTCATGCGGATTTTGATTTCGGGCTTACCAGGACGCATATCGTCATTAAGATCTAAAACACCTTGATAACCATTTAACCAATTGGATAATTCTAATGATGCTTTTTTTAACTCGTCTAAATCCTTTCCCATTAATCTAATTTCAATGGGTAAACCACCTGGGCCGATTTGCGGTTCTTTATAAGTAATATTGATTACGTCTGGAATTTCACCCAGAGATTCTCTCCACCTTTGGGAAACATCATCCAAGGAGCTATTTCTGATTTCAGCTTTAAGTAGATCCACAGAAACAGTTGCTACATGCGCACCCGTCTCAAAAGCATCTAAATTTTTATTAAATTGAACATTTACATTTTTTACTAAAGATTGATTGTCGGGCTGAAGAGGTGTTAGCTCTGAATTAACTTTGTTTAAGGCTTGGATTACCTGCTCCACAACGTTTTCAGTCTTTTCAATGGGTGTTCCCTGTGGGAGTAATATCCTTGCTTGAAGCACATCTCCGTCAATTTCAGGGAATCCAATGATTTTTATTTTACCTCCTGAAATTAAACCCAGTGTGGATAAAAATACAAAAATTAATATTCCTATAAGAAGATATCGCCAATGGATTGCCCAATCCACGAAACGCCCTAATATATTTTCGCGAAATGTATCAAGTAAGTTGTCAAATTTTTCTCTAAAACCTGAGGTGGGCAGGGGTTTTGCTTTTTGAAAAGTATGGTGTAAATGGTGAGGCAAAATGAAAAAAGCTTCAATCAAGCTTAAAGAAAGTGCGAGTATTAAAACTACCGGCATTACCCATAAAACTTTTCCCATTTCTCCTTTAATAAAAACTGGTATTGCTCCAAAAATTAATAGAGTAGTAAAGAAGGAAGATAATACTCCTGGTGTAACTTCTCGTGTGCCTTGTACAGCCGCATCTAAGGCAGACTTTCCTTTGGCATAATGGGAAGCAATGTTTTCTGAAATTACGATAGCATCGTCCATAATTAATCCTAAAGCCAAAAGCAAACCAACCATCGTAAGCATATTGATAGAAAAATCTATTTGATGCATGAAAAAAATTGTTCCCAAAAAAGCGACGGGAAGGCCCATTGTCACCCAAAAAGCGAGGCGAAGGGAAAAGAAAAGCCACAGTGAAAGAAGTACAAGGATTAATCCCTGAATTCCATTTTTTGTAAGCATAGTAAGACGATCCCGTACTATGTCTGTCATATTTTTGGTTAATTCAAAGTGAACATTTGGAGGAACTTTTTTGCGTTCTTTTTCTAAAAATTTATTTAGTGCCGCAATAATCTTTAGAGAATCTTCACTTTTAAGTTTTTTTATAGTGAGCATTCCAGCTCTTTGACCGTTAAACCAGATTTTTTCTTCATCACGTTCAAACCGATCCTCTATAAAAGCAATGTCTCCTAATCGGATTTCCTCTCCGGATATGCCCGAAATAATGAGAATATCTTCGTATTCAGAAACACTTTTACGTTCTTCTGAAAATCTAATAATTATATTTCCTTCAGGAGTTTCTATGGTTCCAGCAGGAAGGTTAACATTTTGTTTAGCTATAGCTTCCGTAATATCGACTATGCTTAAACCAAAACGCATCAATTCTTTAGCTCTCATTTGAATTTGGATTTGGTGATCTGAAAAACCTTCTACATTTACATGAGAGATTTCATCTAAAAGCAATAGTCGATTTTTAATATCCTCACAAAAAAGTTTTAAATCCGGAGCCGACATCGGGCCAGTTATAGCAACTGAAACTACTAAGTCCATGCGGCCTAATTGTTTAATGACGGGCTTTTCTGTTCTGTCAGGAAAATCATCTATGGCTTCCACCTCGGTCTTAATATCATCAATGAATTGATTTAAATCTCCACCTTCCTGCATTTCCACCACAATGTGTGATATGCCTTCTTTTGATTCGCTTTTTACTTCATACACATCGTTGACATTTTCTAAGACATTTTCAATTCTTTGACTAATGGCCTCATCAATTTCTATGGCATGGGCTCCCGGATAGGGAACTAATATTTCAACTTCGGTTGGTGTGAAGTCGGGAAAGGTTTCTCTGCGGATATCCATTACGGTAATGGAGCCCAAAAAAATAAAAGTAACCATTATCAAGGAAGAAGCTGTGGGATGACTGGCAAAATATTTCAGCCAGTTATTATTGGGATTCATTTTTTTTCAATATTTGAGAGGATTTATTTGATAGTGAGGACTCAAGTTTTTTATCCAAATGAACAGTTAAGAGCATGCCTTCAATTGCAGGGATTACATCGCTGACAATAATTTGCTCTCCGGAATTAAGACCTGATTGAATAGATACAAGGTCCTCTTGGAAAAATTCGATTTGAACTTTTCTTTTTTCCAACCTACTTTCTTGATTGACTACATAAACTAGATTTTGGTGAAGGGCAGATCGAGGAATAATTAAACTGTTTGGTCTTGGTTTTCCATATAATTCTACTTCGCAGTAGTAGTTCTTTTGCAGGGGTGGTCGTTTTCCTGGTTTTGCTTTTAGAAAAGGATCATCAACCGCAACTACAATTCCAATGGTTCCTGTTTTTGGGTCCGTTTCTGTGAATCTTAAAAATCGAGCTTTCCATTCAATAGACCTGGAATTTATATCAATGCGAACAATGGCATTAAAACCAAAAAATTTTTCCAAATCACCTCGAGTAATATTCCGAAAAGCCTCCAAATCCAAAGATTCAGGTGCATCTTTTGGGATAAGATTTCTTAATTTGTATCGTGGAATTTGTGCTTCGATTTCAGCCGTTTTAATACTATCCGCAATCGCCAGTATTTGGCCAACAGTAGCAGCTTGACCTAACTCTACATTCACTTGTGCAATTCGACTATCAAAAGGAACCGTGACAATGGTTTTTTCAAGGTTGATTTTTGCGTTGGCTAATCGAGATTGAGTAGCTCGAAGGTTAGCAAAAAGCGCTTGGCGCTCAGAAGGTATTCGATTAATAGTGCTTAAATAATTTTCTACACTGTTTTTTTGAATTAATACTCTTTGCTTTTCTAGATCCAAGTCAGATTTAGAAACGACACCTTCTCTAAAAAGTTTTATCTTTCTATCGAGTTCGCTTTGATTGATTTTCAGTGAGCTACGTTCGATTTCTAATTGTCGTTTAGTGTCAGTTAAATTTTGCTCCAGTTTTGCAATTTGCGCCTTGATATTTAATATTTCTGCTTGAATTTCTTCTATAGCCAACCGGCTGGGATTAGCTTCAATCTTAAATAGCGTTTCTCCTTTATTTAGAAAAACACCCTTTTTTAAATTGGGATGTATTTCAACAATCTTCCCACCAATTTCTGCAACTGCTTCCCAAGTTTTATCAGGATGGACGTATCCATAGCCAACAGCGCGTGGAATGAAATTAGTTTCAGATAAGGTGATTGCTCGAACTGCTTTTGCATGTTCGGTAATCTTGGTTCTTTGAGGAGCCTCTTTGGCCTTTACTAATATTACGAGAATAGCCAAACCTAAAATGAGCCCTGGAAAAATTAGAAGTTTTTTGCCCATAATTTCTAATTATTTATCAAATGAGTGTTTAAATAATTTAACTTTGTTCTTATTTAATTTTATAACAAATTGCAAGGAGAACCTAGTTAGTTGGTGGTTATTTCAAATAATAAATGAGTAATGGAAAAATGAATGACTTAGAAAAAGATAAGGAAATAATTAATTTAAATTTTTTAATTATTTTTGAAAATAGAATCAAGAAAAGGTGTTCAAAGAGGGGAAACCGGATTGTCTGTAATTAGGCCTTTCCTTGTTTTATGGGGATTCTAGTGTTAACTTAATAATAAAACGAATTAGTGATTTATCTTGAGTAAAGAATGACATCTGACCCCTATCAGGCTATTTTCCAAAATAGAGGAGGGATTTACCACCAAGCCATGTTAGCTTGCCCCTTTGCGAGGCGTGCTGAATTTGAGAATCTAACTTCTCTGGCTGATTTGAGAGATGGTCAGAGGGTTTGTGATGTGCCTTCCGGGGGTGGCTATATTCAAAATTTTGTTAGTACAAATATTGATTTAATCTGCGTTGATTCTTCATTTCAATTTATTCAAAATAAAAGTGCTTTAAATTTAAAAAAAATATTAGGTTGTTTAGAGAGATTACCTTTAAAAGGTTCAAGCTTTGACCGTATTCTCAGCTTAGCTGGTCTGCATCACTTTGAAGATAAGAATAAAGTTTTTCAGGAAATTCATCGAATTTTAAAGCTAGGAGGAAAATTTTGTATTGCAGATGTTAGTGAATATTCCCCTACCGCAAAATTTCTTAATATTTTTGTCCATAAGCATAATTCCGTGGGTCATAAGGGATTTTTTTTTAATGATTTAATTAAAGAACAGCTTCATTCACTTGGATTTCATCTATTTGAAGCGAAACTAAAGAAATTTTATTGGGAATTTTCTTCTCTGGAATTAATGGCGGATTTTTGCCGCAATTTATTTGGGATTGATCAAATTGATAATAAGGAAATTCTTAAGGGTATTGATCATTATTTAGGTATTTTCAGAAAAAATAATTCTTACTGCATGAACTGGGAATTAATGTATTTGGCTGGCACCAAGGAATAATAAATGCGAAATAATTTTGAATTTGAAAGATTGATGGAGAAAGAACTGAGTGAGTTGGCGAAATAGGGTTTACAGAGCTTTTAAGACATTACAAGATCCTGGATTTTTTCAGTGGGAAACTATTTGTACGAAACTTGAACAACAAGCTAAAGATCCTTCGCAGAGATATTTAGCAGATCTTTTAGAATTTGCTCAACAAAATGTTCTTTATTACAACGAAATCATAAAAGAAAAGTTTCATAATCCCGAGAGTTTACAAGGGATTACTACATTGGATAAGGAAAAAATTAGCAAGAACTTTGAAAAATTAAAATCATCAGATATTGATGTAAGGTTAACCTTTGAGACGCACTCGGGTGGATCTACAGGAACGCCACAATGCTTTTTGCAGAATAAGGAGTATTCATCATGGGCATTGGCAACAGAAAATTTTTACTATAGAAAATTTTTAAAATTTGATCCTAATTTAGTTCCTAAAGTTTTATTATGGGGAGCTCGTGACGATTTGTTAGAAACTAAAAGTTGGAAGAATAAAGTTGGGCAGTCTCTCCAGCAGATCAAATTTCTAAACTCTTACTCAATGACGCCGAAATTATGTCATCAATATGTAAGAAAAATTAATCAGCATAGACCCTATTACATACGCGGATATTCGCATTCACTTTTTTTATTAGCGCAGTTTATTAAAGAAAATCACTTGAGAATCTTTTCTCCTCATTGCATTATTTCTTCCGCTGAAAAAATGCATGATTTTATGAAAAAAATAATTGAGGATGTGTTTTGCTGCCCGGTTTATGATTACTATGGATCCAGAGAAGTAGGAGCTATTGCCGGTGAATGTTATGAGGGAAAGCTTCATGTGTTTTCTTTTAATAACTGGGTAGAGATAATTGATGAAGAAGGAAAGTTGGCTAGGCCTGGTGAAGAAGGTAAAGTGGTTATTACCAACCTTCACAATTTCTCAATGCCTCTCATTAGATATGAAATAGGAGACACCGCAATCCAAGGTTACCCTTGTTCTTGTGAAAGTAATTTGCCTACTATTGAAGAAGTTTCAGGAAGGACTTCAGATCATTTTATTACTTCTAATGGAAAAATGGTTAGTGGTTTGTTTTTTGCGTTAATCTGTAGAACGGAATGGATGAAACATTATCAAGTAATTCAAACGAAAACAAACACTATAAAAATCCTATATATTCCAAAAAGAAAACTTCATAAAAGTGATTTCGAAGGAGTTGCTAATAAAATTCGGCAGGTGATGGGAGCAGATTGTGAAATTATTTGGGAGGTGGTTGATTCGATTCCTTTGTCTAAGAATGGCAAACTTCTTTTAACTAAAAGTTTGGTAGCCCCAAAAGAGTATTTGCAAAGTACTCTTCCAATCATTGATGCCATGCAACCAGAAAATTCAGGTTGTGAAATTGAAGTTGATTAAAACTATTTCCTTAACTTTCTAATTTGAAAAATTGGTTTTCTGTTTTGCTAGGCTACTAATTGATGAAGTGAATAGTATTTTGAGTTTTGTGCAGAATAAAACCTCTTGGTATGGAAGGAATTTCTGATGAGAAAATGGATGTTTAAACTGAATGGTTTTTTAATTATTTCTTTTGTGTTTTTTCTAATACTTCCCGCGACGTCATTTTCTGAATTTGGTTTTAATTTCGGGGGTGATGAAAAAACACCCGCAAATTACTTTATTAATGTAAAGGATTTTGGAGCGAAGGGAGACGGAAAGACCGATGATACTTTAGCCATTCAGGCTGCAATAGATTCGCTTTGTGAAAACGAAATTGGAGGAGGCACTGTTTATTTCCCACCGGGACAATATCTAATTTTGGGTCAACCCGGCCCTATGGATTCATTTCAGGGCAAAGTAATGAAGAATGGAATAATGATAAAGGATGTGGATAAATCCATTGCTAGGCCTACCGGTAAAAAGGGAAATCACCGGATTACACTTCGGGGTGCCGGAAAAGCTAGCGTTTTAAAAGGTGGGTCCAAAAATTTAATCGTAATAAGAGTCTCCACGAGTTTTGTGACCATTAAAGATCTCACCATAAATGGGGGAGCGAATTACAAAGACTTTGGAAATGGGGTAGTGGGAATGGGATTTGTTCCGGAAAATATGCAGGATGCCCTGACTCATTCCAAAGTAAATTATAATGTAGTAGAAAATGTGCATATTGGAAATACTCAAGAAGGAATTTTGATGGTTTGTGGTCCAGATGGTACGGGTTGGCAGAGCTCTTGTTACTGGAATTCTTTTTCAAATATCTATTTGAGGTTTATGACTCGAGGAATTTATTTAGCTAGTGGGGTAAAAGGATCACCTAGTAATAATAGAAACTATTTTGAAAATATCATAATGAATTTTATGAATGTTGGATTGCATATTGAAAGTGGAGATACGAATACTTGTATTCATTGTGCGATAAATGATATTTTTTTAGAGGAAACTCCTTACACCGGAAAGGTTCCACGAAAAGTCCCCACTGCTATAGTAATTGAAGAATTCGATAAATGGGGACTACGGTACAGTCAAAAAAATCGATTTTATAATCTTCCATTTGAAGGAAATAAAAGGGATATTGAAAATGCAAATCCACGGACTGAGTTTTTCGGAATCAATGCCAGTCTTAAGAAAGATTTTAATCTATGGAAAAAGCCTCCCAAAATATACTTTGGAAATGGTCAGTTTTTAAACCATTCCGGACTTTTCATTGGTAAAAAAGATATGCTTCCGGAACCTAGTGTTGCTTTGGGAATTGAATCCAAAAAGAAAGGATTTTTACCGCCAAGAATGACAGTTAAAGAACGAAATAGAATTAGATCCCCCCTACCTGGATTGATGGTTTACAATACGACATCAAAATCGTTAAGTGTGTTTGATGGTAAAGCTTGGACAGATACGAAAGACTCAATGATATCGTTTCCAGTTTTAACCTCCAAAAAAATAAATAAAGTAAAAGCTCCCAAAAGAGGAACCATAATCATAAATGAGAGTACCAATAAACTAAATTATTTTGATGGGAAAAAGTGGAAGGAATTATCTCATTAAAGTACTTTTTTAAACTTCAGGATGGCGTCTCAAGGGAAAAAAATTAGAAATAATCTTAAATGTTTTGGATGCTAAATTGGCCTGTCATGTATTTAGAATGACGGCTGTACCGAATAGGGATGTCTTGAATAATTTGTGTAACCCGATTTCGTTCTTTTCTATCAAACTTGATTTCCACAATTAACGTTTCTGGAATGTTTGCCTTAAGTTCTAGATTGGGTTTGTTTTTGAATCTTTGATCAAATATTTTTTGTTTGTTATCTACAGTAATTCGAACTCTTTGATCATATGAGACATAATAACGGCGATAGTAGTGATTAATTAGAACAGGATGGGGATAATCGTTTAGCCATTGTTTGCCCTCTTGGGTCATCTGCCTGCATATTAAACCATAAACCTCTTGCCAATTAGCTCCTGCAAAATAAGGAGCTTCATTTGCTCTGTATAGTAATTTCCAGACAAACATATTTCTTTTTCTTTTAATCTCAAGAAACCCTTTGTCAGGGTAGCCACCGGTTAACCCATACCAACGATATCGAACTTTGGTTCTTGAGCTGGTTCCTGAAAGATTGTCTTTAAAAGCTATACAGTCTGGGGTATCGAAATAGATATTATTAACCCACCTGTCTGGGTAAGCCTTTATAAATCCCTCAGGATTCATTCGAATCCAATGAATTATAGAGGCCAAATTAGTTTCTCTGGCGATGTATTTGATTTCATAACGAGTTTTGTCAGGAACGATATAACTCATTTTCTTAATCCGGGTTTCATGATCGTTTCATAAAGAGATGTGATATTGATATCTTCATTTGGGATTGGTTTCCCATCTAATGATATTGAATTCCCGGTTTGAGATTTCGCAGTGTTGGCAGTGCCAATAATTTCAATGTTACTTGCTTCGATTTGCGCGGGTCCATATTCTTCCTTTTTGATATAAGCCATTAATCCCGCTAATTTGGGTTTATTTATAATAGAATCTTTGATTTCTAAAAAAGACCCATCCTTGGTCGCAGCGCCCACACCTATTTCAGTCATTTTCAGGTTTTTTGCGATCATCTTACTTCTTTCTCCAACTGAAAGTCCTTTGTCGGAGATTTCTTTAAATTGTGTGTTTTCTACTATAATTTGGCTTCCGCTTACATCAATTGCATCACCTCCTCCTGCGGATCCAATATTTCGAAAATAACTGTTTTTTACCGTTCCTTCAGAAAAATCTGAGTCAAAACCATCAGAGACGGTATTTTCGATAAGTATATTGTCTAATAAAAATTTGGAGTGAATGATGTTAAGTGCATCCTCTGATTCATTGGATGTTAATTTGCTGTTTGAGATATTAATATCACTTTTATAAAAGTTTACTCCGCCTTTAAGTGACCATTCCCCTAGATGAACACCTTTTGTTTTGCGGATTATTACGTGTGACCAATTTGAGGGTTGTGGGGATTCTATTACCGCTATTCCTTTCCAAGTCGTGTCTGTTCCATCCAGGATAATAGGAGATTGCTCAGTTCCTTGGAGATGAATAGGTCCAAAGGATATGAGCGAACCATTTTCAATAAAGTTTAGAATGGTTCCTGCGGGTATTTTAAGACTATATTTTTTGGGGATTATTAATGGGTGTTTTACTTTCCAGGTCCCTGGTTTTATCGAAAGAGCATGGTCCGTTGAGTTCAAAATCAAAAATGGATGCCGCTTCATTAATTTTTTTATTGTATATACATTAAGAGGATGATTTTTTAATGGAGAGCTATAACTTTGAGGTTCTGCGAAAATGGGACCATAAGAATCATTCCCTTTAATATTTACCCATAATCTAATTTGATAACCTTTCTCTCTAAGATCATTCAGCAGACGAACTTTATAAATAACTGGAAGTTTTCGAAATTGGGTAGCTTTTAATTTAGCGGGATAGAAATTTTTCGCGGTTCCTTCAATAGGAACGGCTAATTCTTTTTCGGGATTGAACCACTCAATGACTTTTATTTCTAAATCATAAGGAACCATATTGTTAATTTCAAGATAGGGTCCTTTTTCGTTTTCTAAAACATAAGCTTTTAATAGGGATGGGTATAGATCAAAGTTTCCACATTTATTTTTACCTAATAGACATTCTCCTCTCCAAATTAAATTTTCAAGTTTTTTTCTTTGCATTAAAAAAAATTCTTTTCCCAGTATTTTGAAATATTCATTTTCAATATCTTTAAGGCGGGTTAATAAACCTTCGTTCTTTAATTTGTAAACCAACGTTTCTAATCCCTCGATATAGGCTTGATATATATTGGGGTCGTTTAAAAATTCCTTGCTTGGACTCCATGAGAAAGTCGGGCGGTAAGGAGTCTTGCGAATTCCTCCTGCACTGCTATCAAAAGCAATGGGTTCCAACCGGGCATTAATGGGGTTATAGTAGAAACGCATATTCCCAAAATGGACTCCGTGATCCCAACCCCAGAGATCAGTAGCGGCAAAAAAATTACCTAATAGTTCTTTATCAAATGCTTCAGAAGGTTGGATCTTGCCCCATATGACTGCTCGAAGTAATCCAACGGCCATTTTGTATTGTTTTGACAAATCAGCATTTTTGAAAACCTTTTTATTTTGAAACGGATCGATTTTTGAGTTATAAAAATTGTATAAAGAAAAGTCGAATTTAAACAGATCCCATTTGTCAGACTCATCAAAACGAATAATTACACTCTCTCGTCGTTCATTGTATTCCAACATTTCTTTAGAAAAATGCTCTTCCAAAGCCATAATGCCTTTGTCGTTACCATTTATTTTCAAATTCACGAAAATAAAACGTGGGGTTAAAATTCCAAGTTCACGACAAATTCGAAAAAAGATTGGTTGGCCGTGGAAGAATCTCGTGATGGGGTTTTGAACAGAGAAACGCCGCATTCCAAAAATTTGGTTTTTCCCTTTAATAATTATGCGAAAAGACCATTTGTCTGTTTCCAAATGGTCTAAGTTGTCTCCTTTTAAACGCATTTTTACCGGAATTTTTTTGTCGCCAATCCTTATGACTGCAGGAACCAAATCATCGCTTTCTTTTATTAGAATTCCTGTCTTTAATGCTTTTTCCCTTTTAAGGGACAACTTTTCATAGTGTTTAAACTTTATGTCTATAGTTAATTGTGGAAGTTGGTTTGCAAAAGCGTTTGACCAAACACCAGGAGCTTTCAATAAAGCTTTACCAACTGATGTCCACCTATGAGCAAATGAGACGGTTTTATTGGTATGTAATTCAAAACCATGGTTTAGCGCCCACATATAAACTGGCACGCGTAATGAGAAAACAATTACTCCTGAAAATAAAATGAAGAACAACCAAAAAATTCCATAAAGCCAAAATGATTTCTTTGGTTGGGGAATCGAAGTGGTAACAATAGGGTTGCTTTGTTTTTTTTGATAAACTTTCATTTTTATTAAATACTGAAAAAAATAGTTTGAAAAATTAATTCAAAAATAACTAAAGGGTTAAACACTGGGCAATCGACTTTGGTCTAAAAATGAAAGTCCAATATTGGGAAAAACTTTTCGTAAGTCGTCTACTAAAGCGTTTAAGCTTTCTGGGTTAGGAATGTCTAAAAAGTAAGTGGCTTCCACCGAATCTTTGCGAATATCAAAGCGTCTTAAATCACTTGAATTCACGTGCCTTGCAATGGTGTCATTTAATTGTTCTATATATCGATCAGGAACTCCCTCCTTCTCGCTATTCCATTCAATCGAAAGAAATAAATTTTTATCTTCGATCTCTCTTCGAGACCATTTAAAAAATGCAAGAACTCCTAATATGGCTAGGCCGGCAACTATTGTAGGTAAAGTTTGATTTGCCCCTAAACCAAGACCCATTGCAATACAAATGAAAAGGTAGGCCAATTCTTCGGGTTCTTTAATTGGTGTTCTAAAACGAACAATAGAAAGGGCGCCTACTAGTCCTAAAGATAAAGCTAAGGACGATTTGACGACTGATATAATTAGGATGGTAGTTAAAAGAATAAAAGGAAATACTTGAGCAAATTCTTCTCGATTAGATAAAGAAGAGCCGAATTTTCGAAAATGCCACTTTAATACTATGGATAGAAGCACTCCAATTCCTAAGTTTATCAATAACTGAGTTATGGAAAGCTGGACTTCGCCTGTTAGTTTTAACTGCTCAAGCATTGATTACTCCCTCCGTTTTATTTTAACTCCTGTGAAAAGTAGCAAGAAAACTTCATCAAAAAATATATGTAAAGTTTTGAGCCGTATTTTATAAATAAAATTATTAAAAAAGTGAATAATTATTTTTGTTTTATAAGGTTTTATTTAGGGTTGTGTGCAAGACCTAGATAATTAGTGAAAGGAGTTTAACAGTTTTAGAAAGAGGTAACTATATTTTTATGTCAAAAATTTCAATTTAAAAATTATGTTTTAATGGGGGGATGAAAAGAGGCCCCATATATTTATAGGGAGCCTCTTTCTAAAAACTAGGAAAATTCTGGGAGAAATTCTTCGTAACCTTCCTTGGTTAAGCTTTCCACGGGAATAAACCTTAATGAAGCAGAGTTAATGCAATACCTTAAACCAGTAGGGGCTGGACCATCATTAAATAGATGGCCTAAATGAGAATCAGCCCATTTTGACCTTACCTCAGTTCTTTTCATAAAAAAGCTGTTGTCAACTTTGGTGACAATGTTGTCAGGTAACAATGGTTTAGTGAACGAAGGCCAACCTGTTCCGGATTTGAATTTGTCTTTTGAACTGAACAGAGGTTCACCTGAAACGATATCAACATAAATTCCTTTTCTTTTATTATCCCAGTATTCATTTTGAAAAGGACGCTCAGTGCCATTTTTTTGGGTTACTTTATATTGAATAGGGGTTAAGCTTTTTTTAAGTTGGTCATCAGAGGGTTTTGAATAACTTTTTGAAATATTATCCATGGATATTTTCTTAGGCTTAAAAATTTTTTCTTTTCCCCAGGTTTTATCAATAAATTGATCTCTTCCTGATCGATAACGATAATATTTGTACCGGACAGGATTTTTTTTGTAATAATCCTGATGATATTCTTCTGCAGGATAAAACTCCTTGGCTTGCACAATCTTTGTTACGATTTCTTTTTTAAAGCGATTGCTATTTTGTAACTTATTTTTAGAAGATTCGGCAATTTCCTTCTGTTCTTTATTATGATAGAAAATAGCTGTTTTGTAAGAATCTCCTTGATCTACAAACTGACCGCCCGGATCGGTGGGGTCAACATTTCTCCAAAAAACTTCCAGCAAATCCATATATGAAATTTTTGATGAGTCGTAGTAAATTTGAACCGCTTCTACATGGCCTGTTGGCTTGTAGGAAACTTCTTTATATGTAGGGTTTTTGGTGTGTCCGCCCGTGTATCCGGATATCACTTTGTGGACACCGGCTAATTTCTCAAAAGGGGGCTCCATACACCAAAAACAGCCTCCGGCAAAAGTGGCTTTATAGAGTTTGTTTTGAGGTATATTTTCCATACTTTTGATTGGTTTAATATCTTTTGATGATGCGCCTAGGTTCGTTAATGTAATAAGAAACATTACCAGAGCACCGACAATAATTGTAAAAGGTAAATTACGGCTATTCATAGCTTGCCTCTGATTAAGTTTAAAGTTTTCTAATTTGGGTTATCTAGATACCTTTATTCTGCAGATAAGTCGCATGGAATTCCAGGGCCTTACAAAAGAAGATTAAGTATATTGATTAAAAAAGTTTTTATTATTGAACCAAATTGCCTTGGGTTCCATTGAGCAATTTTTAGGCTGGTATTCCGTCGCTATTGATCTGAAACGTTTGATAACCTATAAGTAAATATTACCCTTACTTGTAGGAATTCAGAAATTAACTTATTTTAATGATGGAGGATTTAAATTGGGTAACTATTTTAGAAAAAATAATTTGTTTGGAGGATAAATTTATTCAGATATATTGAAAGAAATACTACGTCTAAAGATTAGGCAAAAAATAACAAGCTGATTTTCAAAGTCTTTGGCATAATATACGGGTTTTTTGAATGATTTAATTAAGCGTATAATAAAAAGCTTTGTGGACCAAATACTCTATTAAAGCGCAAAAAAGCTGCCAATTGATTTATCTGCTCTATGGTGCAATTAGAAAATATTTCTTTAGAAGATTTGATCAGGTGTTTAAAAAAAGTAACACTTTAATTACTTTTGTATAGCTGAATAGCTCGAATTTGAATATAATTGAAGGTCGAAGTTTGATGGATTATATATTGTTTTAATCTATTTTTACTTTTATTTGGGTGTTGCGCATTTTTATTTAGGCAAAGTAGCCTCTTTAGTGGATTTTTGGAAAGTTCTACACCAATTCTGAGTTAAATAAGTCAATTATGAAATTAAAAACCCATTTATATTACTTTTTAAGAAACAATTTCATATTTAAAAACTGGAAAAAATTTTATGATGAAATTTGGGACCATAATCCTTTGTCAAAAGAATCTCTTCGTCTTTTGTTGAAGCATGCTCGAAAAAACTCTCCATATTATAAAAATATTATTCCCCTAAGAGAAGACCTCGAAGAATGGCTTCCCGAGGCACCCATTTTAACTAAAGAAATTTTGATAAAAAACTTTGAACAAATAAAATCCTCAGACTACCAACAACGATCTTGGTATTTAAATAGTACCAGCGGTTCTACTGGAAAACCGGTCAACTTTATTCAGGACAAAGATTATAATGAGTGGCTTATTGCCTCTGAAAATTACTATTATAAAAAGTACCTTGGTTTTGATTATGCCGATACACCAAAAATGATTATTTGGGGTTCCACACGTGATTCTAAAAGAATGGCAAACTTTAAATCGAAGGTGGGAAATTACTTAAGTAATACAAGTTTTCTGGATTCTTTGGAAATTTCTACAAAAAATTGGGATGATTATGTTAGTGCGATCAATCAAAAAAAACCTGAGTTTATTAGAGGGTTTGCAAGTATTTTGTTTTTATTGGCAATTTATGTAAAAGAAAAGAATATTAAAATTCATCAACCCAAATTTTTAGCAACTTCAGCTGAAACGTTAAAGCCATTTATGAGGGATGTTATTGAAGAAGTTTTTAAATGTCATGTTTATGATTATTATGGGAGCCGAGAAGTTGGGATTATTGCTGCCGAATGTACTAGTGGAAAAATGCATACCTTCCCGTTTTTTAATTATATAGAAATAGTTGATAAAGAGGGAAAGCCTGTTCAGCCTGGGGAAGAAGGTAATTTACTCGTTACTAATATAAGAAATTTTTCTATGCCAATTATTCGCTATGAAATTGGTGATACTGCAATATTAGGAGATTCGTGTGAATGTGGTGGCAGCACACCAGTGCTTGAAAAAATAACTGGACGAATAACAGATCATTTTTTAACTAAAGATGGCTCAATTGTTCACGGTTTATATTTTGCCAGAATGTTTTATTTTAGTAAGTGGGTGGGGGAATTTCAAATTTTGCAAAAAGATTATGAGTTTATAGAAATTTATTATGTTCCAAAAGGTGAGCCCCCAGAGGGTGAAATTGAAAATATTAATTTTAAGATTAAAGAAAAAATGGGCGAAAATTGCCGCGTAGATTGGATTAAAACGGAAAGTATCCCTCGTACTTCCGAAGGAAAATGGTTATTTACCCGAAGTGAACTTTATCGTAAGGGTGCCAATATTTCTCCCGCAACCGGAATTGATGTTTGAGAATATTCTTTTTATATTAAATAAAATAATTTATTTATTTTCCGACATGCCTTGAAGAGAGTTTTGTTTTATCACCTTTTCTGTTTTTTCCTCGAAGCTTTATCTTTACCTTTCAAGTTAATCAATATTTCTTTCAAAAACTTTGAAATTCTAGTATTTAAAGATATCGTTTAAGCCCTGTACAAGGTCTTAATAATTGATATAATTGGTTGAACAAACTAGGTTAATTCGTGATATTAATTTATTGGGGGAAAAACAAAATGAGATTTTTAGCCGTATTGAGTTTGTTGGGTTTAATTGCTTGCACTCATACCTATCCACCTAAGGAAGACCCTGTTAATTTAGTTGTAAGCTCTGGGCAGTCCATTGAGTATAAACTAGGATTTAAGCATGGTTGCGATAGTGCTTTGGCCAACGCTGGAGAAGTAAATTATAAATTTGTGAAAGATATAAGTCTTTATTCCACTAGTAATGATTATACAAACGGCTGGAATGCTGGCGAAGATAGTTGTAAAAAATAATTACTATTTGAATTAATTGTAATTTGACTTACTTCTTAGGGCATTAAAACCAAAATTATTTTCTCTTTTGGTAAGTTTTAAAGGTATGATCAAGTAATTTGGCTTGAATGATGCCTTTGCCTTAAAAAGTTGATATCTAATTATTTATAAAGGTTTTCTCTTTATGTTCTTGGCTCAAACTACCTAAATTACTTTTCTTTTTCAATTATTATATCCACAGATTTAAACGAGGGTGTTTTTGATTGATTATCATGCTTACGAGGAACTAGAATGTTGGCCTCCGGATAGTACATCATTACATTCCCTGATCGAATAGGGTATCCAATTAAAATTTGCTTGGAAAGTGTACCTGTTTTACTTTTTACCGATACTCGGTCGTTTTCCTTCCATCCATTTTCTAAAATATCTTTAGGATTCATTAAAACTACATTACGGTGAAAAATACCTCTAAATTTATCCTTTGTTTCATAGACCACCGTATTGAATTGCCCTTCAGATCGAACTGTCATGAGTTTGAATTTCTTATTTTTTATTTTTGCCTGCTGAGAATTTGAATAACCAGGGATTTTAAATAATGCTTTTCCATTTGTTCTCGGAAAAAGAGGTTTATGTAATACTCTTCCTTCAATATGGAATTCTTTTTTAGTCTGATCAAGTGACTTAATTTTTTTAAAACCTGAAACAACCGAGCCAAGGGCTTGTCTTATTTCTTTATTGCTACTTAATCGATCCCATGGGATAGGGCTATTTGGCAATACCTTTTGTGCAATTTTACTAACAATCGTGATTTCACTTTTAGGGCCAAAGTATCTGGGTGGACCTCCTTCACTTAACCGAATGAAATTAAACATGCTTTCTTGAGTAGTAGGTTCTGGTTCCTCATCTCGGGCCAAAGCAGGAAGGATTAATGTCGATTGACCACGCCCTAAAAAGTGACCTTGGTTTAATGTTGTATTAATATATAGCGAGAATTTGATTTTAGATAAGGCATTTTCGGCGAAACAAGAATCTGGGTTGGAACCAAATAAATTTCCCCCCAAATTCCATGCAAAATCGAATTTTCCCTCAGAGGCTGCTTCTACACAAGATAGAGTATCCATCCCTTTTTGAGTTGGTAAACTAAGATTATAATAAGATTCCAAATTATCGATAAAATCTTTTTTTAATTGTGGTGTGAAGCCTACGGAACCAATTCCTTGGACATTACTATGCCCACGCAGTGGGAGAAGACCCGCTTGTTGTTTTCCGACCATTCCACGCATTAAGGCCAGGTTGACAATCGCTTGTACATTTTCTACGCCATGAGCATGGTGAGTTATTCCCATAGCCCATGCAAAGACTACGTTTTTTGAACGAGAGTAAATGCGAGCTAAAGATTCTATTTCTTTTTTTAAAACACCGGATTCAATTTCTATTTCTTGCCAAGATAATTTTTCTAAGAAACTCAGATAATCTTGGAAACCCTCCGTATGGTCATTAATAAATTCATGATCCAATACGTTGGTTTGAGATTTTGCTAAGCCATTCAATGCTTTAGCAATTCCCAAGCATAAGGCTATATCACCACCAATATGGGGTTGAATATATTTGGAAGCAATTTTAGAACCAAAGAGAAGGCTTTTCCAATCGGAAGGGATATTGAATTTTTTTAAACCAGGTTCAATTGCAGGGTTGATTACGATAATCTTTCCTCCTCTCCGACGAATATTCATCAATGTAGTCATGAATCTAGGATGATTGGAAGGAGGGTTGGCTCCAATAAGAAAAATTAAATCTGTATGATCTAAGTCATCTAACTGAATGGTGGCAGTGCTGGTACCCAGGCTTTGATTTAAGCCCACACCTGAGGCTTGATGGCAATAATAAGAGCAATTATTGATATTGTTGGTACCAAAGTTTCGAGCGAATAATTGAAGCAGGAACCCTGCTTCATTAGAAGAACGTCCGCTTGCATAAAAAAAAGTTCGATCTGGAGAAGTATTTTTTAATTGTTCAACTATCCGAGCTTCGGCATCGGCCCAGGAAATTGGCCGATAATATGCTTGTCCAGATTCACAAATTACAGGTTGCGTTAAGCGACCAGCGTATTCTAATTCCAAAGGTGTCCACTTTTTAAGGGAGTCTACAGAGTTTTTTTTGAAAAAATCTTCTGATATGGGTGGCTGCATATCGGAGGCTTGTGCATAAAAGGACTTTTTGCAAACAGCAGGAAAATGGTTATTTTCATCACGCATTCCCCCTTTTTGTCCTCCCATACCTAAAGCACAACTTTTACAGGTATTTTTTGTAAACATTGCCTTGAGCATGGACCAAGTTCCAGCCCGAAAAGCAATGTTTAGCGAGGAAAAAATAGAGTCCCACCCCGCAATAGTTTTGGGAATTTTAGCAGGCATTTGTGACCTACGGTTGTTTCAAGATTTTCTATTGCTATTATACAATTTTAAGAATTTAGAAGGGAAAGAAACAATTAAAAACGAGAGTCAGTCACTCATTAATTCAATAAGAGCTTCAACGCATTTGGGATCGTAGCGTCCTTTGTTGGCTTCTTTTTGAATTTCAAGGATTGCACTTTTGTACTCCCAGGTTTCCTCAGAGTACACTCGCCAACCCGTCATGGAATCAAAAGCATCAGCGACTGTTAAGATCCTTGCACCTATAGGAATATCATTGCCCTTTAGGCCTTGGGGGTATCCGGAGCCATCAAAATTTTCGTGGTGCCCCAGAATTATTTTTTGGATGGAATCAGATTCGTACCCTAATTCTTTAATTAAATTAACGCTTTCTTCGGAATGATTTTTTAATTCCTCATGTTCATTTGGTAGAAGTTTTCCCGGGCGCTCTAAATATTCATGAGAAACGGATTCTTTTCCTATATCGTGTAAATATCCGGCAATTAAAATATCTTCTTTTTCTTTCTCAGATAATCCCAAATGATCGGCCATTGCAAAAGAAATAGTTGCTACCAATTTTCCATGGTGGAGACTTCCGTCAATCAATTCTGATCGGAGAGATAAATCTTCTGGAAGGTTCATTTGAGCTAAGATGTGATGATATTTTTTATAAAACTTTTCCGGAATTTTGTTGCGATTTTGTAAAGGATCATAAAACCCAATAATTTTATAAACAGCCATTCGGTTTTTTTTGCCTTTTAACATCAATTTTTCGAATTCGTCTTTTTTAAGATTGGCTTCAGCAAATGAAAGCTTCGCTTCTGTATGGTCAGGATTTATTCTTAAAAGATTTTCGTAGCATTCCATTGCCAAGGTTGCTTGACGATTTTGAAAGTATATTTGTCCCAATTGGAATAACTTTTCCTGATTGTAAGGGTCTTCACCTAGATCTCGTCTTAATCGATCAATTTTTTCTTGCGATTTATAATCCGTTGAACGTTTTCCATGGAAGTCATGAACACGAATTGCCTCTACATAAGGTTCCACATCGAGATATGTTTTTTCATCAATATAAATTGAACCCACCTCACAAATGTTTTCTAATCGTGATGCAAGATTTGCAGTACTACCGATACAAGAATATGTTTTTCTTTTCGAGCCAAATAAACCGACAACAGAGGTTCCAGTTGCAATACCAATTCTCATTTTCCAAGGACAGTCAATTTGCAAAAGCTTTTTTTGCATTGACATACCAGCTATTACGGCCATCAAAGAATGCATGCGGTAATTAATGGGAGCACAAAACTCTGCCATGATCCCATCCCCTAAGTATTTGTCTACATGGCCGTAGTAGCGTTGAATACAAGTTTCCATTTCTTTAAGATAATTGTTTAACTCTTCAACCACTTTTTCGGGAGGGTTTTCATCAGAATAATTTGTGAAATCTTTTAAGTCAGCAAATAGGACAGATATGCGGCGTTTTTCATTGCGAAGTGTCCCCTCCATCATCATTTTCACGGCTGCAGGGTCCATAATAGAGTTTAATGCCGACTCCATTTTGTCCTTAAGAGTTTTTACTTCTTTATAAGAAGTTTCCAGTTTAGCTGTTTTTTCGGTTAATGAATTTTCAAAATCTATATTGGATTGTTCTAAAGATTCTCTAACTTCATCCAATTCCTCATTTTTTTGCTCAAGCTCTTTATTCAACTGGCCAATTTGACTTTCTTCTTCGCCTACTTTTTGACTGAGGTTTCTAGCCAATGCGCCCACGAGGGTTAAAAATCCCATCCAAATTGTCAGGTTAAAGAAATAGTCGAATTGATCTCTAGGAATAAATGATCCTTTCATAGCAAATAAGGCAAAGACCCAAAAAACATAAACTCCAAAAAATACCCATAAAAACAAACTTTTTTTGTTTAAGAAAAAACCAATGAGAATTGGAAATATATAATAAATATTTAAAAATTCTCCTCGACCATAAATCACTAAGTTAATTAAATCACCAAAAATTAAAATAGCTAATATGGCTATGGATTCCACTAAAGGAATTTTAGTTTTTTTTAAAGCTTTCATAGGAGGGTATAATGTAAATTTAAAAAACTTTCCTTCGAGCCGGGCTCCTTTGTTGCTATTCGAGGAAAAATTTTAATTCGCTAGTAGCGGTTAAATAGATCAAAAAAGAATCCTTTGTTGAATTTACACCTATATATTTTACATCCTTTATTTCCCCAGAAAACCTTTCTTTTTGCGAAAACTCTTTATTTAGGGCCATATGAGTAAAATTCAAAGATTCTTTTTTCTTTTTGGTTAAGTCCCAACTGGTATTACTCCGCAAATCGCTAATAAAATCTTTTTCCAACAACCATTTTGCATTTTTGGTAAGCCAATCTCTTGTATTTAAATCAAAATCTAGGTCAGGTATAGATAGCTTGTTTTCCTTCTCATCGTATTGTGGTTTACCGCTTAAATAAATTCGGCCGCTAAAGGCTCCAATTAAATCCAATTCTATTACTGTTTTTAAACTATTTCCATAGACGTGCACATTTTTTATATTTACTTTACGCTTGCCAAAATAAGGAAGGGGTTTCTTAGTCACATTGTTTTCTATTTCTTTGGCCGCGTCTATAAAACTTAGAGCCATATTGGTTAAAATTGTCGAATTTCCTGAGGGGTCTCCAAGTAAAATATCTGGAAGAGGCTGAGATTTTAAAGTAGGGTGAAATCCTATAATTACTTGGGGATTGGCTTCGATACCAATTGAAAGCGAGGCATTTGTTGCATCTAAATTTATTGGAGTCACTCTGACTTTGCTGGGCTTTATTGCTAACCAAACATCTTCTTTCGGATTAATACTGATTGGCCGATTGAGCATGGACCAGGCCGTTTGTGCAAAGGGCCTTAAGTTGACAAACTTTGGTGATCTGTCATCTAAGTTTTTGGCAAACTCCTCGAGTTGCTTCGTTAATCTTGATTGAATCAAATTAATAATTTCAGGTTTTGTCCCCGCCTCAGTACACCCTTTTGGATTTTCCGTGGTCACCTCGGATCGAGAAAGTAATCTCCAGTCGCTTTGCAATGAAAACTCGGATCTTAGAACGACATCTGTGGAAGGAAGTGGGTCTTGTTGTCCGCATGCGGTAATGGTATCCCAGATACAACAAGTAAAGGGAGGATAGGGCCTGTTTCTTTTTTCCGCGTATTCCAACTGATACTTAAAGTTTGAAGTGAAATCTGATTTATTCCCATTAGTAGTAAGAATAAAGTTTTCACGATCCCATTTATATTTTAATGCTTTAGGAGAATCCCAAGTTGGGAAGGGACCCCAATTTTCATTAAAATCTTCCCCTTTGGGTGTATTAGCTTCCAATTGCAAGATATTTATGACATCTCCCAACGAAATTGTAACAGGCACTATTATAGTAGAGGGATCAATTTCTGGAATGGGATTTTCTTTGGGAATTGCAGGTTTGGGAGCTAAAAAGTTTTCTTTTTTGGCAACTTTTTTTTGTTTTGGAGGTAAATTTGTTTTTTTTGCCGATTTTTGAGTAATTTCTTTTTTATTTGAAGTTGAAACTTCTGAAGAGATTTCTTTTGATTTTTCTTTGATTTCAGTAGAAGGTGATTTTGCTAAAGATTCCTTTTTTTTGACAGGTTTTTTTGTTGTTATGGATTTAATTGCGACGTCTTCCTTTATAACCTCTTTTTTTTGAATATCTTCTTTTTTATTTTCCACTATCAAATTGGAATTAGGACTTTCATTGTTTGCGATTGGTTTCTTTGGGGAAACGGGTTTTTCTGCTTTTTCAGGGGTAGTTGATTTTTCCTCATCTTTTTTATTCTCAAAGTTTGAGGTTTTTGCTTTTGTCTCTTGATTGTCTGACTTCTGTTCTACAGGTTTTTGTTCTTGAATTGGGGGTGGGGTTGGACGGGGAGGAGATTTTTCCGTAATAATTGAAATATTATTGTCAGGTGTTTTGGATGCGATTTTCTCTTTTTTTTCTGGTTTCGGCGGATTGTTGTTCCCCGTTGTTGGTGGAGGGGAAGGGTACCAGGTTTTTTTGTATACAGATGAGCAACCCGAAGGAAGAATCAAAAATATTAATAAGAAAATAATTATTTTATTGCTTAGGGGCATGTGGAAATAACTCTTTTATAAGTATCTTATCTCTAATTTAAATAAGCGTCAATAATTCATATATAAAGCCAATGGGTTTTTGCTTTTGAGGTTGAACTTTTAAAAATATGTAATTAACCTATATTAGGTGTAGGGATATTTATTGACTAATAAGGAATTATTTTTGCTCTCTTATTTAATTATCCCAAGAGTACTTTAATACTATTTTTTCTCAAAGATAATATTTAAATAAGCTGGGGAAATAGTTGTAACTCATTTAACCTTAATAGGTTAATTTATTTTTCTGGCAATCCAAAGCTTTTTTGGGTCAGAGTACAAAATCCGTTGAGATCCAATAGTCCATTGAATGATTTTTTAAAGACAAATATTTCAAGTAATTCTAATTTTTAGGAGAGATTCCATTGAACAAGGCTAATTCTAATAAACTTTTTATATTGTTATTGGCAGGATTTGGTTTTTATTTTACAGGCTGTGCAACAATATTTTCTGATGGTAAAGATGACGTTACTATCAATTCAAATGTACCCGGAGTCAAAGTTTTCATGGACGGAAACCTAAAAGGAGAAACGCCACTAACTCTTTCGGTAAAAAGGAAATTGCAAAAATATAAAATGAAATTTGTGAAAGAAGGTTATGAGACTCAAGAATTTGAATTGGCCCATGAATTTAATTTAAATACAGGTATGATATTAGATTTAACCGGAACAGCGATTTCTCTTACACCCGGCGCAGTAGACGCATTATCTGGGAATTTGATAAAGTATTCCCCTACGGAATACCAAATTGAAATGATGCCTATAAAAGCGAGTGGCTTAGATTTTAATAAAACTTTAAAATCAAAAAAGTTTGCGGCCTTCAATTATGATTTCTTGGTAAGGGATATTTTGTTGGGAAAAGGGGAATATTTGGATTCTTTAATTTATAGCTTTAATATTCCGCAAAAGAAGAAAGTAAATATTGAAAAATTAATTCAACAAAACCAAGAAAATCTTTTGTTAAGTGAAAATGGACTTATTCTTTGGGACAAGATTAATAGTCTATTGGCAAGTGACCATAATCTTAAAATGTATCAATTAAGTTAACAATTATCACAAAAGGCGGGCACCTGCCCGCTTTTTAATGGTAATTCAGAACATTAAAGTTTAAAAATTTATTGAACTTATCATTTCTTAGCGTAGAATCTTCTTGCGAGTTAAAATTGTTTTTGAGAATTTAACTCCTCAATCGCCCTCCCGAACAGTCTAAAAATATATTGGTTTCCTATTTTATCAATGAAAGACCTTCTTAACAATAAAACCTTTCATTATATTTTCTTAATTTACTTTTCTCTTTTGTCCACTCTAAGTCGGGTTGCAAGGTGGGGTTTAAGACCAGATGCTGATGCTTGGTATGCGCAAAAAGGGAAGGAATTATTAAAGTCAACTAACCCATTTATTGTTACATATAATGGGGAACCCTCCTTTGAACATACACCTTTTGTAATTTGGGTGGATGCGATTTCATTTAAGATTTTTGGAGTGTCTTCTTATGGTGCTATTTTCCCATCAGCGGTGTTTGCAACTTTGACCATTGTTATTACTTATAAGCTTTCCTATAAATTATTTGGTGATCGTTGGATTGCATTTATTGCGGGAATTATTTTGTTGTTTCCGGGATATTTTTTTGAAAATGCCAGAAGAGGTCATGTAGATGCAACCTTGGGATTTATGGTAATTATGGCCTTATATTGTTTTTGGCGCGGAAATGAAAATTCAAAATGGTATTACGGCTATGGGTTGGCAACGGGCTGTGCCGTCTTAACTAAAAGTTTGGTAGGTTTATTTCCTTATGTAATTGGTCTGTTATATTTAATTTTTACTCGCCAATTTAGAAAAATTTTTCAACCGCATTTGGTTTTGGGAGTTACTTTAGGAACGATTTGTGGTTTTAGCTGGTTTATTTTCAGTTGGATTTATTTTGAGAATGCATTTTATGAGCATCATTTAATGCACATGTTATTTCGAAACTTTGGTGAAGACACAAATCAATTGGCGGGATATATTTTTTATTTAAAGGAAATTTTTAAATATTATTGGCCATGGTTTCCTATTTTAGTTTTTAGTTTCTGGGTGTTTTTTGAAAAAGTATATAGGAATAAAAGGAGCGAATACCTATTTGTTTTGATTTGGTTTTTTAGTATTTACATTATTATGAGCCTGCATGGTCGCCAGCAAATGCAATATATGATCTCTATATTTCCTGCAATGGCATTGATGGTTTCTAAAGTAATTGGAGATAGCTTGACTCCTGTTTGGAGGTTGAAATCAACACCTTATATTATTGGAGTTATTATGTTTGTCACCTTTTTTATTGGTGGGACCAACATTGAAATAAAAAATGCCAGTTCGCTAAACCAAAAAAGTGAATGGACTCGAAACTTAGCCGCTGTGATAAATTTAAATACCCCCATAGATGGTGTTGTGGCAAATTATCGGATTGGTAATTGGCAGGAGGAACCGAGAACAGGTCTATTGTTTTTTGCAGATAGATATTTGGTCGATCCCATTTTTGATGAAAAGATCCTAATCGATAAGACTGAAAAGAATCCAAAGATGACTTGGTTAACCCATATTGAGGTTTATCAAAAATTACTTGAGGATTATCCCGATAGATTTTATTTGATCCAGGCGAATAAGAGATACGCTTATTTCACTTCTAAGTTAAATCGGGATAACATTCAATATGATTTTTCCAAAGAAGGATTAACTTATTTGTCTAAGGAGTTATTTTGAATTCATCTGCTCTTAATCTAACAGAGATTCCTGTTACTTTGTTAGCTGGGTTTTTAGGTTCCGGAAAAACTACTCTTTTAAACTATATACTTAGCCAAAACCATGGGAAGCGAATCGCTGTTGTGGAAAATGAGTTTGGAGAGATAAATGTGGACCATGATTTAATCATAGGAGCGGAGCAAGATATTTTTGAAATGAGCAATGGGTGCGTTTGCTGTTCCATTAAGAGGGATTTGATAGAAACCTTAAATCGACTTCTTCAAAAAAAAGAAAAGTTTGATTCTATTGTGATTGAGGCCACTGGATTAGCTTCGCCAGGCCCCATTGCTCAGGCTTTTTTAGTGGAGGAGGCTATATCTAATGGGATTAAGTTAGATGGAATTGTAACAATGGTTGATGCAAAAAATATTTGTGTCCAATTAGAGGAAATGGATGTTGCTTGGGAGCAAATAGCTTTTTCAAATGTTATTTTAATAAACAAAATCGATTTAGCTAAAGAGGATGACCTTATAACTTTAAAGTCTCAATTGAAGTCAATAAATCCGTTTGCTGAGATATTTTTAACTCAACAGGCTATTGTAAATCTAGATGAAATTTTAAATATTGGTGGCTTTGATTTAAATCGAACATTAGATAGCTCTGAATTTCAAGATATTAAAAAACGACGAGAAAATGCATTCAATAATAAAAGTGATATCAATTCGGTTTCTTTCACCTTGCCTGGTTTTATTAATTTAGATCAATTTACTATGTGGTTGAGAATGCTTTTAATCATGGAAGGTATAGATGTAATTAGAGCCAAGGGGTTTCTTAATATAAAAGGAAGTAATGAAAAGTTTATTTTTCAAAGTGTATTTATGATGTTTGAAAGTCGGCCTGGGCTTTCATGGGAAAACTCTACCAGGGAAAACTCTTTGGTTTTTATTGGAAGAGATTTGGATCGAAATAAGCTTTTGGATGGGGTGAGATCCTGTTTAGAAGAATAGATGAATAATTCTTAATTCAATTAATAATGTGCTTATCCAGATCAAATTTTTGAATTACAAAAGTTTGATATCTCAATAAAACCTTTTGGTGCTCTTTCATTAACCTTTGTCTAACGGGTTGTCACTCTTTATTAGGTGTATAAGGAAGATTAAATGGACCAGTTTTTGGAAAAATTTTTTTTATCCGTAAAAAAACGTTGTTCCTATTACCTAACTATTTGGTTAGTTCTCTCCGAAGCTTACCTCACAATTTGGGATTTTTAATTAAGCTATTTTCAACCCTTTTCATACAGTTCCTTCCAATTCGATTAATCGCTAATTATTGGAATACCACCCAATTTGTTAAAAAATTTATACACCGACGTTACTTTTTTTGTAATTTGGATAAGAAGCGCAAACCTTTTGATTTCAAATTTATGGAACTAATTATTTGTATTTTACGAACTTAGTCGGTTTTTGAAAATAGTTCTTAAAATGGCAAAAGAATTGCACCAAATAATATGCGAATAAGGTAAATTTTAGGTGGGATTGCTTCTAGGTTTAGTTGGTTTGAACCTACTTTATGATCTCTTGTGCTTGATAGTTTATTGCGAACTGGAAAATATTCCGTATAAGTTTTGCAAAAAAGAGATCATTTCCAGAATATTTTTAGATACTTCCTAGGTGTATTCTTGCCAAAGTTATAGCTCATTAGTTTCACTTTTAAGTTCAGATGTTGAGAAATATCCAACAATCTAAACTTCCCATTCGCTGATTACTTTAAAACAGTTTAACTGAATTCCAACAAAAGGTATTAGTTTTCTTTTCAAACAATATACATTTTAAGTTGGTGTATTTTTTTGGGAAATTGGATTCCGTTGTTATTGCTCGTCCAAATAAAGATTAATGCTAAATATTTATAGATAATATTTTTTAAGCGATTGAGATTCTGCTGGAAGATTTTGTTGCTTCAAGAATTTTACAAACATTTTGCGCAAAAAAGGATAGAACCATGCAGGCTTATAAAAAAAATTCTAAGTTTTTTTCTACCATTATTTTTTCCTGTTTAATTGCTTTAAGCTTTTCCCTTCATGGATTGGCGCAAGCACAGGATACCGAGTATTTTGTAAATGTTAAAGACTTTGGCGCTAAAGGAGATGGGGTTAACAACGATACTCAGGAAATTCAAGCAGCTATTGATTCTTTATATGCCAATGGGAGAGGAGGCACAGTATTTTTTCCTCCAGGAAAATATCGAATTGTGGGTACGGTAGGATCTGGAGACAGTTACCAAGGAAGTACCATAAAAAATGGGATTTATTTGAGGGAAAAAACTTTTAATTTAAATCGGCCCACTAATTTAATTACGGGGGTTAATAATCGAATAACCCTACGTGGTTCCGGAAAATCTACTGTATTAGTAGGAGATTCTGATGACTTGTTTATAATTAGAGTCTCTACTAGTTATGCCACCATTAAAGATTTGACAATTGATGGTGATGTTTCTCTTGGAGACTTCAACTCTAATGTGGTTGGCATTGCATTGGTTCCCGAAAATATGCAAAGTTCTTCTACATTAACTGATATAAGTTATAACGTAATTGAAAATGTTCATATTGGTAATACGAATGACGGCATTCTTATGAGTTGCGGCCCAACTCGGGGAGGTAGTTTTTGTTATTGGAATTCCTTTACAAACGTTTCTCTTAGAGAAATGGCTCGAGGAGTTTATTTGGCGAGTGGAGTTCAAGGGTCTCCAAGTATAAATAGAAATATGTTTGCAAATCTTAATATGCACTCGATGAATGTTGGAATGTTTATTGAGAGTGGAGATACCAATACCTGCATGCATTGTACCTTTACAGATATAAATGTAAGTGGATCTGGTGCACCCAAATCAACTCCCACAGCTATTGTTATTGACTTCACAGATAAATGGAATCGATGGGGGAATTCCAGTAACAGGTTTTACAATGTAGCTTTCGAAGGTAATACACGAGATATTGAAAATGCTGCCAACCGTAGTGAATTTTTTGGTATTGAAACAGACCTTGATGGAGGAAAAAATTTATGGACAAATTCTCCGAATGCTATGACGGGTCCAAGTGGAATGTTTGCGAAATGGCCTGGTTTGTTTGTCGGTTATAAAACTATGGATCCTTCCTCTAAAGTTGCATTAGGTGTCCGGTCTGGAACACAAGGGTTTCTGCCTCCTGCAATGTCCACATCACAAAGAAATAATATGGGTTCTGTTCCTAGTGGTTTGATAATTTATAATACATCTACAAAAAAATTAAATATCTTTACCAATGGTTCGTGGAGAGCCTTTGTTAATCAATAGGTCTAGCCAATTTTAATCTGATTTCTAGACAAATAAATTCACCGAACAATGTAAAAACGAGGAATTAAAAATGTTTAATTTTAAATTGGCGAATTTGGTTAATGGCATTTTAACTATTGGCCTAATTATTTTTATGTCATCTACGGTTTATGCAGATGTTCAACAGTTTATGGATGGGATTTATCCAAACTCAAGTTATTCAGGAACCAGGGATGCTTATCTCCAAGAAACTCGACCTAATGATGAATTTGGGACGTTGGCTACTTTAAGGGCCGATGGGGAAAGTACTGAAAATGGGCAAACAGGGGAATATGTTACGGTATTGAAATGGGATGTCTCTTCTATACCTTCAAATGCTGTGGTTAATTCTGTGTCCATTCGATTTGATGTTTCTAATGCAAGTTCGGGCACTTACAATGTGTTAAAGGTAAATAATAGCTGGACAGAAATTGAAGTTGATTGGGACGATATTATGGGGGGCTCAGGTGGCTTTGGGACCACTGTTCTAGGAAGTTTTAATCCTGGGACGGTAGGACTGAAATCGTTTTCTTTGAATTCATCCGGGATTCAAGTTATTCAGGATTGGATAAGTGGAGCTTCAACCAATAATGGAATTTTAATCAGAAGCAGTGGGTCGACGGATGGTGTAATATTTGGCTCCAGGGAAGCATCCCTTGCTGATCGTCCTCGACTTACTGTAGATTATACTATTCCCCCACCTGATGAAAATAATATTGTGCAGTTTTTAAATGGTATTCATCCGAATTCAAGTTATAACGGCACTCAAGATTCTTATTTGAGAGAAACTCAACCCACCACAGAATTTGGAAACCAAACAATAATTAGCGCTGATGGATCAGATGTTAGTGGTGGTCAATCCGGTGAATTAGCAGGAATAATCAAATGGGATATTTCCAGTATCCCCAGCAACGCCGTTGTTAATTCAGTAAACCTTCGTTTCGATATTACTAATGCGAGCCCGGGAGCCTATAATTTATATGCAGTGAACACATCTTGGACAGAGGCTGGCGCAAATTGGAGTAATGTTATTGGAGCTGGGGGTGCCGGATCAACTATCTTGGGAAGTTTTACCCCAAGTAGTACGGGACTTCAAACAATAAATTTGAATTCTGCTGGAGTCCAAGTTGTCCAAGGTTGGGTAAATAACTCGTCCACAAATAATGGGTTTTTAATCCGAACTGCTGGAACCAATAATGGAGTTGACTTTTGGTCCAGTGAGGGTTCTCCGGCAGATAGACCGAAATTGACAATTGATTACGGTTCTTCAGGGGGAGGAGGAACTCCACAAGATTTCACGGTGAACTTTTCCGATGGGACCCACCCAAATTCAGGGTATAGCGGAACTAGGGATGCTTATATTAGAGAGACACAACCGAATGATGAGTTTGGAACCGAATCTATATTGCGTGCTGATGGATCAGATACCTCAGGTGGGCAAACAGGAGAATTGGCAAGTGTTATTAAATGGGATATGTCAAGTATTCCTACTGATTCGGTAGTAACTGCAGTTTCTATACGATTTGATATTTCTAATCAAAGTCCGGGAGCCTATAACTTGTATCAAGTTAATACTAATTGGACAGAAATTGAAATTGATTGGGATGATATTTTTGGAACTTCGGGTGGGGCTGGGACAACCGTTTTAGGAAGTTTTACCCCAAATTCAATAGGTCTGAAAAGTTTTTCATTGAACAGTGCCGGGGTCCAGGTCGTTCAAAATTGGGTAAATAACCCGTCTTCAAATAATGGATTTTTGATTAGAAGTGCAGGGACTAATGATGGGGTGACTTTTTGGTCGCGAGAAGGAAATGTGGCTGACCGACCTCGAATTACCGTTGATTATTCTAGCTCCAGTGGTGGGGGTGGGGGAGGACCCGATACAACTCCACCAGTTGTTACTGCACCTCCTGACGTAACAGCCACATCTACAGGAACCTTGACTCCTGTGGATATAGGAACTGCCACAGCTACTGATAATGAGGGGATAGCTTCCATCACAAATAATGCTCCTTCAGGCGGATATCCTGTTGGAAATACCACTGTGACTTGGACTGCTACAGATACCTCCGGCAATACCGATACAGATACTCAATTAATTACAGTGATTAATGGTCCAACTTCTACAACCACAGAATACTTTGTAAATGTCAAAGATTTTGGAGCTACTGGAAACGGAGTAACGAATGATAGACCAGCGATACAAGCTGCAATTGATTCGCTTTATACCAATAGTATAGGAGGTGGGACGGTATATTTTCCACCGGGAGTATACAAAGTATTTGCGACTACCGGTTCTGGCGATATTTTCCAAAATGGAACCATGAGAAACGGAATACTTTTACGTGATGTGAACCCAGGTGAACAACCTTATGGAAACAACCAAACTAAGCGAATTACATTACGCGGTGCAGGTAAGGGCTCCATAATAAAGGGAAGTGGTGAAACTCGATTGTTCGTTATTCGGGTGGCCACAAGTTATGTGACAATCAAGGATTTATATGTCGATGGCGGAATCAATTACACTAATTTTGGTAGAAGGGTAGTTGGAATTGGAATTGTACCTGAAAACATGAATAGTACCAGTACCCCAGCTCATTTAAGTTACAATGTAATTGATAATGTCACCATCACTGATACCCAAGAGGGAATACTTATGATGTGTGGTCCGGGGGTCAGTGGAAGTCATTGCGGTCACAATACAATAAAAAATATTTCCCTAAGGTTAATGACTCGGGGTTTATTTATGGCCAGTGGTGTCCAGGGTTCCCTTGGGAATTCCTGGAATATGCTAAACAATGTAAGTATGAACTTTTTGAATGTGGGTTGGCATGTTGAAAGTGGAGACCATAATTCTTGTGTTCATTGTTCGGTAAATGATACATCATTGATTGAGGTTCCATATAATGGAGTGACCCCTAGAAGAACACCTACTTCAGTTGTCATTGAAGGTTTGGATAAATGGAACCTTTGGGCTAACGTTAGTAATCGGATTTATAATCTTCCAAGTGAACATAATGATTTAGATATTGAAAACTCTAGTACAACCACTGAAATATATGGAAGTTCGGGGGTCTCTTTACCAAAAGCTGATTGGGAGGAGCCCCCTAAAATTCTTATTGGGACGAGAGGTACCTTTTTGAATAATGGAAGCCTGATTATTGGTGATTCAGGTTTTGGGACTCCGCATCCTAATGTGATTTTAGGAGTTTATTCTACTGAAAAAGGTTTTCTTCCGCCAAAGCTATGGCCTGCTCAAATAAGTAATATGGGAACGTCCTCGCTTCCTGAAGGGTTAGTTCTTTATAACAATGGGACAGGTGATTTACAGTTATTTGATGGAAGCCAATGGAGAGATTTGGCTCTGGAATAAATTAATATTTTAAAATTGATATGATTTAGAAAAGGCTTAATCTAATAGGTAGATTAAGCCTTTTTCTATTTTTGAATTTATTTGTTTGTGGGGAACTTGAGAAATTTTAGGTTGTGGTTATATGAGTAGATTAAATAGATTTTTTTGTTTCACCTTAAGTTTAATTACAGTTCTTACTGTATTAATTGGTTATGAAGGTTTTGGATATGCAAGTTCTTCTAAAAACTTTAATGGAGTGAGAAAAGAACAAGGGAAAGTAAAAATCAATGTCGAGAATATTCCTTTGAAACAAGTATTAGAAATGATTAATTATCATAGCGGAATAAATTTTCAGGGGTACTCCGAGCAGTTTGATAAGAAAATAACTGTTAATATTGATGCGAATTCATGGCCTGAAGCGATTAAAGAGTTGCTTATTGATTTCGGTAAAATTGAAGTTGGTGATGGAAAACAACTGAAAACGGTTTGGCTATTGGGAGGAGATCATAGCGAAGGGCCAGTTTGGGTTAGTCACTCAGGTTCAAATGGATCGAGAAATGGGGTTAACGGAAGAAAAGCTGCCCTTAAGGACTCAAAATATTCTCCAAATGCTTCAAAAATTCCCCAAAGCTCCATTAATTCGCCTCGTTTATATAATAAGCTTAAAAGAATAAGCAGCCTTTCCTTTAATGACCCTATTCCAGAGTCATTTGTTAATGATAAGGACTTAAAACCCTTTTTTAGGCAGTTTGGGATAAGATCTATTGATGATCTGAAAAATAAAAAGCAATCTCATCGATTGAAAAAAATGGCAAAACGCCGAGTTCAAGCTATGGAGGAAATTTCAAAATCTCAAAGAATTGCAAAAAATTAGAAATTTTAATTTTTTGATGTTTAGTTTTTATTTTTTTAAATTGTGAGGTAAAATTAGAAACCCTTTTGGGGAATGGTCTTATAAAAACGCCGACTTTTATTCTGAAAATTTCGATTAAATAAAGCTTGCAGGTCATCATTCTCTTTCTCTCGAAAATTCAAATGATTTAACCTTTTAATGGGTTGAAGCGTTATTTATATTTGATTTTAAAGGCTTTTCTCTTGCGAATCAACTTTATAATTCTTGCTGAAAAAGATATAATAAATAGATTTTCCAAATTGTAAAATTAATCCAGCCTTTTTTAGGCTATGTTTTGGGGGAACTCAATAGTGAAGTCGAATGAAATGAATCACAGTGAAATTGGATTCAATGACCTTGTAAAAATGATTTTCAAAAGGAAAGTGACGCTGGGTCTATTTATATTGATTCCTATGATTTTCTCTGTAATTTATTCTTACACGATGACCCCAATCTACTCTGCGCAGGCCCAGGTGCTTATTGAAGGGAATTCAAGTCAAACCGCTACCTTGGAAGCAATTTTAAGAAAGCAGACAAGGGAAGTCAACTTTCTAGAAACTCAATATATCCTATTAAAAAGCAGAGCATTAATAAAAAGTGTAATTCAAAAACTTGAATTGGAAGAAAGTGAAGAGTTTAAGCCTCGGGAAAGCTTGATTTCATTCGAACCATTAAAGAAGTCTATAAGTTGGGTTCTTGGTTTGATATTCGTAAATAATAAGGATGAGCCCATTGACGATACTGTAACTGATCCATATACAAAATTAGTAAACACTTTTTTAAAGCGATTGACCATTTCTCCTGTCCGAAAAACCCAAGTGGTAAATGTGGTTTATCAAGGCTACTCTCCTGAGTTGGCCGCTAAAATTGTTAATACGCTTTGTGAAACATTTATTGAAAAGAATATTGAATTGAAAAGTACTATAGACCAGGGAACAGGAGAATGGTTGAGGAAAAGGGTAAAAGAAGTCAATGAGGAATTAAAAGAATCAGAATTGGCTTTGCAGAAATATAAAGAAGAACATGATGCTTTAGAGCTTGAAGAAAAGCGAGGTTTTGCAAACCAAAAGCTGGGTAGGATTTTAAGAGATATTTCGGTAGCAAAGTCTGAGCGGTTACGTTGGGAGGCTATTAGAAATCAAGTATTAAAAATGAAGCGAGATCCTAAAGAGATGCTTCAATCTTTGCCTGATGAACTGAAATCAGAAAATGTTGTTCGTCTAAGAAAAGAGTATATCGCTTTTCAACAAGAGTTAATTGTTCTTTCGAAATCCTATGGTTCCTCTCATCCAACTATCATAACTCTAAAAGCAAAAATTGATGCGATTGAGAAAAGAATTCCGGATGAGATGAACCGGGTATTGCGTAGTGTAAATAATGAGTTCGAAGCGGCCAGAGAAAAGGAAAATATTATGCAGTCGGCTTTGGACAATATGAAGAAAAGAGCTATCAAAGCAGACAAAGAAACAATTGAATACACAAGTTTAAAGCATGAAGTGGAAGCCAATAAAAAATTATTTGATTTGCTATTGAATCGAATGAAGCAAATTAACGTTAGATCTCAAATTAGTGAAACCAATATTCGAGTGGTGGATACTGCCGAAGTTCCTTTGATTCCTGTGAAACCCAATAAAATATTATATTTGTTAATTGCGATGACTCTTGGTTTTTTTGGCGGGTTTATTTTTGTTTCTTATAAAGAATTTCAAGACAAAACAGTTAAGTCAGAAAATCAGTTAGAAAATTCTTTGCCTTTCCCTGTATTGGGGACAGTGAGTACTCTAAGTGGTAAAAAGGATAAGAGATTTCCAATACTTAATATTAACTCACAAACGGGATCTGAATTTCGGGATATGGTAACTAATCTCCGATGGATTCTTGCAGAACCCCACAGGGTAATAATGGTTACTAGTACTCTTTGTGGGGAGGGGAAAGCTACTGTTGCAGCGAATTTAGCGGTTGGAATTGCCCAGGTGGGAAAAAGAGTTTTATTGGTAGATGCCGATTTAAGGCAGCCCAAATTGAACGCCTTTTTTAAAACTAAACCATCTCCTGGATTAGCAGATTTACTTCAGGATGTTCAGTCCATTCAAAAAGTTGGCCAAGAAACAAAATTTAAAGGGCTTTGGGTACTTCCCACTGGCACAGTTGGCCCTAACTCTTATATATTCCAGGATTTATTTAACCCAGAAAAATTTAAAAAAGTTATTTCGTTTGTAAGGAATAAATTTGATGTTGTGTTGCTAGTTACTTCGCCGGCAAAAAAGTTTTCTGATGCTTCATTTATTGAGAAGTTTTGTGATGGCATAGTATATGTTGTTGAAGCAGGAAAAAATGATCCTAAGACAATTGAAAGAGCCATTGAACAATTGTCTAAAGCACCTGCCTTATCCGCTGCAACTGATTTCTTGAATGGGAATGGGGTTCGAGATGACGACGGTCATGGAATCAACGGTGAATCGCTTCGTAGGATTGGATTAGTGCTTAATAAGGTAGACTAATTGCTCAGGATTTTATTAGAGATAAACTTTAAATTATGAAAATACTTGTTACTGGTTCTGCCGGTTTTGTAGGATATTTTACAGCAAAAAAATTATTAGAATTAGGTCATGAAATTGTAGGTGTCGATAATATTAATGATTATTATGATGTTAATCTTAAATACGAGCGACTGACCTCTTTAGAGAGACATCCTAACTTTTCCTTTTATAAGGAAGATCTATCCGTCCTAGAATCAGTTAATAAAATTTTCAAAGATGAAAAACCTAAAAGAGTTATTCATCTTGCTGCGCAACCTGGGGTTCGATATTCATTAAAGTTTCCTGAGAAGTATATTCAAAGTAACATTGTTGCTTTTATGAATTTATTGGAAGCTTGTCGCCATTTTGGTACTGAGCATTTTGCGTATGCATCATCCAGTTCTGTATATGGATTGAATGGTACATATCCTCTTTCTGTTAAAGATAATGTAGACCATCCTGTTTCTTTGTATGCGGCTACAAAAAAAAGTAACGAATTAATGGCTCATACCTACTCCCACCTTTTTAATATTCCAACAACAGGATTAAGATTTTTTACCGTATATGGACCTATGGGGCGTCCAGATATGGCATATTTTTCTTTTGCGAAAAGAATTTTAGAAGGCCAAACGATTGAAGTTTTTAATGAAGGTAAAATGTTTAGAGATTTTACTTACATTGACGATATTGTGGAAGGAGTTGTTCGTGTTTCTATGAAAATTCCTGAACCCAACCCCTCTTGGGATGCAAAAAGCCCTGACCCTAGCTCATCTCTTGCACCCTATCGGGTCTATAATATAGGTTGTAATTCTCCTGTGAATTTAATGGACTTTATAAAGGAAATTGAAAAAAATTTGGGTAAGGAAGCAAACATGAAATTTTTACCCATGCAACCAGGGGATGTTGTTAAAACGCATGCGGACGTAGATGACCTAGTCCGTGACTTAAATTATAAACCTCAGGTTGATTATCGAACAGGGGTTAAGCAGTTTGTAGAATGGTTTGTTGAGTATTGGGAATCAGAAAAAAGTAAGGTTCAGGCCTGATATTTTGGCGCCCCCTCCCGTAAAAATTTCTATTAAAATTTTCTTCGAGCAATTAAATAATAATGGATGGCACTGACAAAGTTGAATCCGCAAATTTCATAGTATCCCTTTGGAAACGGTTTACCCGTGGGTCTGTGAATAGAAACATACTTGGGGCTTTGCTTACCGTCGGTGGAATCATGTTTTTAGTAAAGCTGATATCGATGGTAAAAGATATGGTCTTGGCATACTCTTTTGGAACCGGAGATGCGATTGATGCTTTTATTATTGCTTTCATTATCCCGAATTTCATAATAAGTATTCTTGGAAGTACATTTAGAGCCGCAGTTATTCCCACTTTCATCGAGGAAAGAGAAAACAAGGGGCCTGAGGCAGCTCAGCAGGTGTTATCCGGGATTGTGGTTTTAGCCCTGGTTTTTTTAATTGCTCTTACTTTATTGATGACCCTTTTTTGCGATCCTATCTTAAAATTTTTGGGATCTGGTTTTAGCAAAGAAAAACTAGATTTATGTCGAGAGATTTACTTTGGCTTGTTACCAATTATTTTTTTAAGTTGTTTTTCAAGGATATTTAGTGCTGTCCTTAATGCAGACAAGCGGTTTGGTATTGCTTCAGCTTGCGATGTTTTTATTCCAACTATTATTATTTTATTTGTTTTGTGCTTTGCTGATTCTTGGGGAATCCATGCCTTAGTTTGGGGGACGGTAGTTGGCTTTTTTGTAAATTGGTTGACTTTGTTTATTGTATTAAAATCTAAAAAGTTAAGTTTGAAGCCTAGGTGGACTGGATTTACTCCCCCTATTAAGCAAATTATCCATCAGTACGTTCCATTAATGATGGGTTACTTTATAATTTTAAGTGCAGAAATGATTGATAAAGCCATGGCGTCAATGCTTCCGGCTGGAAGTGTTGCTTCTTTAAACTATGGAATAAAAATTCCTTCGGTAGTAATGGGCATTTGTTCTGCAGGTTTAGGAACAGCGGTATTGCCTTATTTTTCTCAAATGGTTGCTGAAAAAAACTGGTTGGGAATGGGGCATACCTTGCGAAAATATTTTTGGATGATTATTAAACTATCTATCCCTTTAGCCCTTTTGTTGATTCTGTGTTCTGAGTTGATGACAAAAATATTGTTTCAGCGTGGAGCTTTTAGTGAAAGTGACTCTCAAATAGTTAGTTCAATTCAATCCATGTACTTTATACAATTACCATTTCACTTAATAAAGGTTCTAGGAATTCCTATACTAAACTCTTTGAAACAAAATCAAGCTTTAATGAAAAATGCTGCCTTTCATACTGTAATTAACATTGGTTTGAATTTTGTTTTTATGGGTCCACTTGGAGTGAAGGGATTAGCATTAGCAACAAGTGTGGCACAAATTCTCTCATGCGTCGTAATTTATTGGTATATAAATAAAATAGAGCATTTAAATCTAAAAAAAATGCTATTTAAAAATTAGATTAAATTTTTGGTTTTTTCGCTATTTGAAAAATGACTATTGAAAAAGAAAAAAAGAAGATTTCACTGGTAATACATAGAATATCCGCAGGTGGAGCGGAAAAAATAATGGCGACTATTGCTAATTATTTATCGGAAAATGGGTGGAAAGTTTTTTTGTTAACCTTTGATGATGGAAAGATAGCTCCATTTTATCCTTTGAATAAAAATATTAAATGGATTCCTTTAAACCTTTTAAAAGAAACTGAGGGGAAACTTCAAAAAGGTTATCATTTATTCCGTCGAATTTGGATTTTAAGAAAAACCTTAAAAAGCTTAAAAGCAAAAGTTGCTATTTCATTTATTGCGAAAGTAAACATTCTCTCCATTATTGCTACATTAGGAACATCAGTAAAAGTAATTGTTTCTGAAAGGATTGATCCAAAGCATTCATTTTTTGGTTATGGTAGTAGAATCAGATATCTGAAATTTTGGGCTTACAATAAAGCTGCCAGAATTATTGTTCTTTCCAAAGAGATGGCCCATGATTTTCCACCTTATATTGCAAGGAAAATAACGGTCATTCCTAATCCTGTTAGCCTCAAAAATTTATCAATATTGAAGTCCAATGGAAGCCCAAACGGTAGAAAAGTGATTGCTATGGGACGGCTACACCCTCAAAAAGGATTTGATACCCTAATTGAAGCATTTTCAAAATTAGACTCAAATTATTCAGATTGGAAATTATGTATTTGGGGGCAGGGAGACCATAAAGAGAATTTAATTCAATTGCGTGATAGTTTAGGATTAAAGGATAGGGTTGCTTTCCCGGGAGTCACAAATCAACCTTTAGATGAAATGAAAAAAAGTGATTTATTTGTGCTTTCCTCACGGTTTGAAGGATTTCCAAATGTGTTGGTGGAAGCTATGGCGGTCGGTCTGCCTGTTTTGAGTTTTAATTGCGTTAGCACAATAAAAGACATCATTCAAAATGGTGAAAATGGTGTCATTGTTGATAAAAAAGATTCAGAGGGTTTGTCCACGGCAATGATGGAAATTATGGCCGATGAGAGCAAAAGAAAAAGCTTAGGAAACAAAGCTAAAGATGTTTTAAATAAATTCAGTATGGATAAAGTAATGAGTAAGTGGGAAAAAGTAATTGAAGATTCTATGAATTGATTATTGACCTTGAAGTTTATTATGGTTAGAAAAACTTAGATTCCTTATCATGCAAATATTTTTTAAATCAACAATATTATTTCTATTTTTTATTTGCTTAGTTCCTGCCTTAGGAGGAGTTGATATTTTGCTAGCTCAAGGATATTTAGGTGTTTCTATTCCTTATCCGTCAATGATTTTTTTAATGATTTTATTTTTTCCTTTAGTTTTATATAACGTATTTAAGGATGGAGGAAGGGAGCTTTTAAAAAGTTATAATTGGACTTTATGGATTACTTTGCCATTATTTTTTTGTTGCGTCATATGGGTTCTCTATAGTCTCCATCCACACGCGACCTTAATTTTAAAACCAAAAATTATGCCTGTTTACCAGTTTTTATTGGTGATTATGGCAATAACTATCGGTACCTTTGATTATTTTATAGATCATTATCGAAAACTTTCATTTGGAATATTAGTGGTAATTTGTACTGGACTTTGGATTGATTTCTTTTTTCCTTTGACCTTTTCTACTATTCCATCAAGGGCAGCAGGATTTAGTTTAAACTCAAATTTGGCTGCATTAGAGTTAGTTTTTACTACTATTGCTACGGTTGACTGGAGAAAAAATTCTTACTGGAATTTATTTGTTTTTGGGTTGGCCGGAGCTAGTATTTTTTTAACTTTATCCGTGGGAGGGATCTTTCTTTTTATTGGCACATTTGGGCTTTATCTTTTAGTGGTGTTATTGCAAAAAGGTTTTAATTTAGGACAGATCTTTTTTTTTCTAAGTATTCCCATTCTAATTCTTTTGATATTTATTCCAGTGGTAAGTTTTTTTGTTGAATCGACTGATACTTTTTCAGGTAGAGGTGCCCAACTTAGATTTCAAGAAATAATTGCATTTTTTTCGGGGGATTTTTCTTTTTTGACAGGTCATGAACGAGGAACTGTTGCGGGTAGATTTTGGGATGATATTAGTGAATCCCCGCTCATTGGGCATGGAGTTGGTTATTATATTCCTGATTTAGGCCCTCACAATATGTATCTTTTGTTTTGGGCAGTAACAGGAGTTTTTGGTTTGATAATTTATATAGGCTTTATTCTTGGCTCATTTTATTTCTTTTATAGTAAAAATAACACACAGGGTATGGTTTATGTGTTTGTATTTTCTATTGCAAGTTTGTATAACCACACACTAATAGTGACCCACAATATTACAACGTTTTTAGTTATTCTTGCTGTGATATCTGCAAAAAAATATTTTGCGCAATCCACCGTTCAGGCCAAACCTGAAAACGAAATTATAAAGCCTCACGGTTTCCCGTTGAAAGAGCTCAAAGACAATAGTTAATGAAAATGTTTTTTTTGTAATTTTTACTGAAACTAAACTATGAAGAAAGTTGTTTTTGTAATTCGGGCATTAATGTATGGAGGAGCTGAGCGGCAGTTAATTACCCTTGCCAAAGCTTTAAGCAAAGATCATGAGGTGGCGATCATTTTTTTCTATGGCGGTCCGATGGAAAAAGAGCTTGCAAATACATCGGTCAAGTGCGTTCATGTTGAAAAATGCGGGAGGTGGGATCTATTTTTTCTTTTCCGAATTTTTAAACCCTTAAAAAGATTGAATCCGGATGTGATTCATGGATATATGGAAATGGCAAACATTTTGACTGTTTTGTTAAAACCATTTTTTCCAAAGGCAAAAGTAGTATGGGGGATCCGTGCTTCTAATATTGATTTTAGTCACTATGACTGGTTTGTGCGTTTGGCTGATCGGGTAGAAAGGTTTTTGGCGAAGTTCGCAGATTTAGTAATCTTCAACTCTAAATCAGGATTAGAGTTTTATGGAAATAGAGGTTTCTCTACCAGAAAATCTATAGTAATTCCGAATGGTATAGATATAGAAAAATTTCAACCAGATAAAAGAGCGAGGGAACGGTTTAGAGGTGAGTTTAATATAGGAGACAGAGATATTTTAATTGGAAACGTGGGAAGATTGGCACCTCAAAAAGACCATAAAACCTTTATTCGTGCAGCTTCAAACCTAATCGAAAAAAAGAAAAATATAAAATTTTTATGTATTGGGGGTGTTCAGGATCAGAAATATGTAGACGAGGTAAAAGCACTTGTAAATCAACTCGAATTGAATAAAGTTTTGATATGGTTAGAACCTCGTAGCGATATGAAAGAAGTCTATAACGGTTTAGATATTCTCACTTCTTCTTCTAGTTGGGGAGAAGGCTTTTCAAATGTGGTGGGAGAAGCAATGGCATGTGGAGTTCCAAGTGTGGTCACTGATGTGGGCGATTCTTCATGGATCGTAGGAGAACTTGGGGTGACAGTGCCCCCTAATGATCCTAAGGCTCTTGCTGAAGGTTGGAGCAAATGTATTGATTCTTTGGAAAGTCTCCGAGGAAGCCCTGTGAGATTTCAAATGGAAGAGAATTTTAGTGTTGAAAAGCTGGTTGAAAGGACAAAGAATGCTCTTGATTTAAAATCAAACAATTTGAGTGAGAAGACTTTAACCTTGTGATTTCATTGGAAAACTCAAAAAAAATAAAAATACTATTTGTCGTTACAAATTTGGGTACTGGTGGAGCAGAAACTATGCTTTTAAATTTTTTAAGTCGCATGGATAGTAAAGTTTTCCAACCTCAGGTCATTTCTCTTATTAGTGTTAATAAAATAGGGGAAAAATTGAAAGATATAGGTATCCCCGTTTTTGCTCTTGGGTTTAACCCGTCCTCAGTGAACCCTTTTCCCCTATTTAAGCTTATCAAAAAAGTCCGAGAAATTAAGCCCGATGTAATTCAGGGTTGGATGTATCACGGTAATTTTTTTGCGTTAATAGGTAATAGATTTTTAAGTAAAAAAGCATTGCTTTTTTGGAGTATTCACCACTCAGTCTATAATCTAAAAAATGAAAAAAAAATTACCGCTTTACTGATTCGTTTGTGTGCCAAGTTTTCTAAGAAGGTTGAAAAAATTCATTATGTGGCCGATGAATCGGCTAGATTGCATAAAGCCATTGGATTTAGCAAAGATAACTCGGTATTGATACCCAATGGATTTGATACAAAAAGGTTCAAGCCAGATCCCGAGGCAAAAAATCAATTTCGAAAAGAACTTAGACTCTCAAATAATACTTTATTGGTTGGATTGGTCGCCCGATATCATCCTATGAAGGATCATAAAAATTTCATCCAAGCTGCTAGAATTACACTGGAAAAGTTTCCAATGGCAAAGTTTCTATTAGTTGGAGAAAATGTTGACGAAAAAAATGAAGAATTAAATAAGCTAATTTGCCAGCAAGAGATAGAAAATAACGTTATACTATTAGGAGTTCGTGACGATATTCCAAGTATTGTAGCGTCTTTGGACGTTGCAGTTAACTGTTCCTACTCAGAAAGTTTCCCCTTAGTTGTGGGAGAAGCTATGGCCGCAGGAATACCCTGTGTTGTAACAGATACAGGGGCTAGTAGCTGGATAGTCAGTAATACCGGGAGGGTTGTACCAATTAAAGATTCAAATGCTTTAGCTAAAGCAATTAATGAAATTTTATTTTTAGAATCTTCGAATCGCATTGCTCTGGGCGAAAAAGCCCGAGAGAGAGTTCAAAAGTATTTTGATTTAAATGAAATTGTTAGAAAATTTGAACTTCTTTATTTAGGTTCACTATCAGAAATTAAAAAATAAAATTAACCTGTCCCATATTACCAACTGATGCATCTAAAAACTCAATTATATTATTTCATAAGAAACAATTTATTTTTTAAGAATTGGTTTGAGTTTTATCAACAAACTTGGAAATATGACTCTGATTCCTGCAAGGATCTCCTCCAAAAATTATTGTTTCATGCCCGCGAAAAAGTTCCTTATTACAAGGATAAAATTCCTGAAAATGAAGAAATTGAAAAGATTTTACCTGAAATTCCTGTTTTAAGAAAAAGTGATATTAGAGAACACTTTGAAAGTTTAAAAAGTCTAGATATCAAAAACCGAAATGTGAGTTTGCAAAGTTCAGGAGGGTCTACGGGAAAACCGATTACCTTGATTATTGATAAAGCTTATTCAGAGTGGTTGATTGCATCGGAAAATTATTATTATAAAAAATATATGGGGTTTTTGTTTGCAGAACCCAAAAAGATTATTTTGTGGGGCGCTCATAGAGATATTAAACAGTTTCAGGGAATTAGATCCAAGATTTCTCATTATCTAAGTAATACTTCTTTACTAAATGCTTTTGAAGTATCAGACAAACAGTTTGATGAATTCGTAGAAGCAATTAATACTCAAAAACCCGATTTAATTAGATCTTTTGCGGGGTCTTTATTTTTGTTGGCGGAATACATAAAGAAAAAAAATATAAAAATATTTAAACCAAAATATCTTGGGACTTCTGCTGAAACCTTAAGGCCTTTTATGCGTAAAACTATTGAAGAAGTTTTTGAAACTCGAGTTAGAGATTATTATGGGAGTAGAGAGGTAGGGATTATTGCAGCGGAGTGTGCTAATGGGAAAATGCATACGTTTCCATTTTTTAACCATGTGGAAGTAGTGGATCATCAGGGAATTCCTGTCAAACCGGGAGAGGAAGGATACATTTTAGTTACTGGGGTAAGGAACTACTCTATGCCTTTAATACGTTATGAAATTGGGGACATGGCGATTTTGGGAGATTCTTGCAGTTGTGGTGGGTATGGACCCATTCTTGAAACGGTTACAGGCCGAATTTCAGACCACTTTGTTAAGCAAGATGGCTCTTTGGTGCATGGACAATTTTTTACGAGAATGTTCTATTTCAATAAATGGATTGCTGAGTTCCAAATTCTACAAAAGTCATATGACTTAATTGAAATATATTTTGTTCCAAACGCAAATATTGAAGCTTCAGAAACCGAAAAGAAAGAAATCAATGAGAAAATATTGGTCAGAATGGGAAGTAATTGCCATATAAAATGGATTCAGGTAGAAACGATACCTAAATCCGAATCTGGTAAAAGACTATTTACTCGAAGTTTAATTTTTCACAATCTAGAAAACCAAAAGTCAAATAAAGACAAATATGAAAATAGCTATAATTGCTCATCACGCTAAAGATTTACTTAACTTTCAAGGGCATTTTTTAAATGAACTTTTAAGTTTGGGCCATGAAGTCTATACCTGTCTCCCTAAGTTTTCTTCAGAAATGGAAGCAAAGTATTCTGAATTGGGTCTTAAATATGTACCTTACTCCTTAGAACGAACAGGTATGAATCCTTTAAACGATGTAAAGACTTATCGCAATCTTTGCCGATTAATGAAAAAAATCCAGCCGGATCTTGTATTCACCACAGCCATTAAACCAAATATATATGGATGCTTAGCAGCGAAAAAAGCTGGTGTCCCAAATATTTATACAATGGTGCAAGGGCTTGGGTTTGCATTTCGTAGAACAGGATTTAAAAGTAAACTTGCTTTTTCTGTAGCCAGAACTATGTATAAAAAGGCTTTGGATAAAAATCGCTCTGTTTTTTTTCTTAATCCGGATGATCTTGGAACTTTTGTAGATTTAAACCTAATTAAAAAAGATCAGGCGGTTTTAATTAACGGTGTAGGAGTAGATATTGATTATTTTTCACCAGCGCCAATAGTACCTAATCCGCCAACATTTTTGTTAATTTCAAGATTGATTCGCGATAAAGGAATTGGTGAGTTTGTAGAGGCGGCTTCTCTTTTAAGGAAAAAATATCCTGAACCTAAGTTTAGAATTCTTGGACCGCTTGATTCTAATCCTTCGGCCATCTCAGAAAGTCAAATTCAGCAGTGGCATGACCAAGGAATCATTGAGTATTGTGGAGTTACCACTGATGTGAGGCCTTTTATAGCATCTTCTAACGTTTTTGTTTTACCTACTTACTATAATGAAGGACTTCCTCGATCAATAATTGAAGCGATGGCAATGAGCAGACCAGTTATTACCACGGATTCGCCAGGCTGTCGAGAAACAGTTGAAGAAGGTTTGAATGGATATTTGATACCTGTTAAAAATACTCAAGCTCTTGCGGAATCGATGGAAAAGTTTATTAAAATGCCGGATACCATTCAAACTATGGGAGATGCCAGCCGCAAAATAGCTGTGGACAAATTTGATGTAAATAAGGTGAATGCAAAAATTTTAAGTGTTATGGGACTAAAGGAATAAGAGCAAAAAAAATTTATGAAGAAAGATACAAAACAAAGAGGGATTGCTTTTCTTCTTTTGACTTTTGGTGAAAAACAAATGTTTCACTGTTATCAAAAAAAATCTTCTGTTATAATTTATTGATAAAAGGATACTTATTGAATTTATGTTTTGGTCCTATTCGATGGTTTGTAATTAATTATAAGGAGAAAGTTTTTTAATAAGTGTGATTTCAATGCAATATCAATTAATAGTTTCCACTTTTATTTCAGTGGGGAGAGTGAATGAATAAAGTCCAATCTTTTCAAGATTTTTTAGTTAATCAAAGTGCTGAGATTTCAGTTTGGGGATTTTTGGTTAATATTATTTTAGCAACCATTTTTTCCTTTTTTTTAGCGCAGATGTATATTCGATTTGGAAATGTACTTTCCAATAGAAAAATGTTTTCTAAGAACTTAATTTTTATTTCTATGACCACCATGTTGGTCATTACGATAGTAAAGTCCTCTTTAGCGCTTTCTTTAGGTTTAGTGGGTGCCCTCTCCATTGTTCGATTCCGAGCGGCAATTAAGGAACCTGAAGAATTGGCGTATTTGTTTTTAGCAATTGCAATTGGTCTTGGATTTGGCGCAAATCAGGGACTTATAACTATTCTTGCTTTTTTCATTATTTTGGCTGTCATCCTGTGGCTAAACTATTCTCATTCCGTAGAAGAAAGCCAAAACCTTCATTTGAGTATTTCTTGTGATACTCAACCCAAACTAGAACTTAATCAATTAATATCTGAGTTAAAAAAGCATTGTAATAAGGTAGTATTGAAACGATTTGATGAGGATCAGAGTACAATCAATTCTACTTTTTTGGTTGAGTTTAAAGGTGCGAATGACTTAGAGGAAGCTAAAAAATCCCTCCAAAAAATTAATGAAGCGGTAAAAGTTACCTACTTGGATTCTCGCGGAGTTTTTTAGAATGTTAATCAAGGATGAGTATGGATTGACTGGTACTGTCCAAGGATTGGGCCATTTTTTCCTAAAAAGAAAGCTTCTGCTTGGATTGTTTTTGTTAGTTTTTTATACCATTGTTGTTATTGGTATTTCGTCCTATATGGTTAAGCATGGGTTTTGGGGTACCTTTCTTAAGCCTTGGATAATTAAAAATATAAATGTTCCCATAGATTATTTTAAAAGCTTTTCTGCGAATCCAGAATCCATAATCTTAGATATAAAGCAAAAAGATATTCTTAGGCTCGCTCATAAAAGAGACGAAGCTATGTCCGCAGGTACTCTTTACTATTCATCCGAAGAGGATTGGGTTCCCGCAAAATTCACTCATAAAGATAAAACCCTCAAAGTAAAAATCCGATTAAAAGGAACTCGTGCTTCCCATTGGGAAGATGAAGAGGTTTGGTCTTATAAGGTAAAAATGAAAAAGACTGATACTTTTATGGGAATGCGCAGATTTGCCCTCCAAGGTCCCCATAATAGGAACTATTTAAACGAGTGGATTTATCAAAAACTGTTTGGTTACCTAGGTGTTATAAGTCTCCGTTATGACTTTGTAGAAGTGACGGTAAACGGGAAAAAAATGCCTGTTTATGCTGTCGAAGAAAATTTTGATAAAAGACTAATTGAAAATAATCAAAGAAGGGAAGGTCCCATTTTTAGGGCAAAAATGATTCCCTTTTTGACTGATGAGCCGATTGATGTTTATGGAATGAGTAAATATAAAGAAGATGCTTCTGCATTAAAATTAATTCATTCTGTGGAGAGTTTAATGGAGGCTTTTCGTTTGGGGACGCGGCCTACATCCGAAGTATTTGACATTGAAATGTTGGCTAAAGCATTGGCGGGGATGGACCTTGGGGGCAGCTTTCATTCTGTAAACTATTCTAACATTAGGTTTTATTATAATCCGATTACAGGTCGAGTGGAACCTATACCTTATGATAACCAACATATTCAACCCTTAGAGTCAACTCAATTGCTTGGAGAAGGACATTGGATTTCTCCGGAAACTTATAGAGACATTGGAGGCAAGGTTTATATTGATGGAACCGAGCGGGGCATGCATTGGTTATTTCTATTGTTTCAGGATCAGGTATTTTACAAAAAATATATTGAAGCCTTGGAAATGATTTCTAAGAAAGAATATTTGGATGGGTTTTTTAATAGTATCCAAGAAGAGCAAGAAGAAAAGCTAAACACATTGTATAAAAGTTGGCCACAATACAAGTTTAGTGGAAAAAAAGTTATCTATAGTAACCAAGAGTATATTAGAAAAATCTTACACCCTGAGAAAACAGCTTTAGCCTATTATGAAGAAATAGACTCAGATTCAAAAATTATTTATTTAAATGTTGCGAACATTCATTCTTTACCCATTGAAGTCATGGGTGTTTTGATTGCAGATGATGTGGTGTTGAAACCCCTTGGGGAACATATTTTAGTAGCTAAAAGACGTCGTGGAGGACCATTGTTAGCTGGGAATACTGATTTAAAGAATGTGTATGAAACTTTATTGACCGGAAGAGATGGGAATTCAAAAATTAAATATCATCGTATTGGTTTTAAGATCCCAGATAATTTTCAATGGGACCCAGCACAAAAATCAAAATTGAAAATTCAAACTAAAGTGTTTGGAACGAATAATTTGGTTCAAGACTCCATTATTCCTTGGGATAAGCAAAGTGATTTAATGCGAATGCCTTCTAATGTGGAAAAATTTTCTTTTCTAACAATAGACTCCGAAAAAAAAGTCATTCAATTTAAAAGGGGAAGTTGGGTATTAGATTCTGATTTGATAGTACCTTCCGGGTTTCGTTTGGTAGCTGTAAAGGGTACTCAGATTGAACTAACGCAAAAAGCCAAAATAATTACATTTTCTCCTGTGGAATTCATTGGTTCACAAGATGACCCGGTTGTATTTTTCTCAAAAAATCATGCTGGCCAGGGAATAATCGTTATGAATGCAAAAGATGAATCGATGGTGCGTCATGCCGAGTTTTCTGGATTATCTAATCCCTTTTTATCTGGATGGTCTGTTACGGGTGCCGTTACTTTTCATGAATCACCTGCGACTTTTATAAATGTTAAATTTTTAAACAATAATTCTGAAGATGGACTTAACCTTGTAAGGTCAAAATTCTTTATGGAAGATGTTTTGTTTCAGAGAACTTTATCCGATGCATTTGATTCAGATTTTTCGACTGGAAAAATAAAATCCATTACGTTTTTAGATTGTGGAAATGATGGAATTGATATTTCTGGTAGTCAAGTAGAGGTTGACCATATTATAGTTAATGGTGCTGGAGATAAAGGGGTTAGTGCTGGCGAAAATAGTCAACTATCAATAAATACTTTGGTGGGCAAAAACGCAAATATTGTTGTCGCCAGTAAAGATTTATCCAGGGTGAAAATTAAAGAGGCGAAACTGGAAAATTCAAAATTTGGGTTTGCAGCTTTTCAAAAGAAAAGTGAGTTTGGTGCAGCTTCTATTGATGTTGACCAATTGGAGATGGCCGATATAGAGTTACCCTTTCTCATTGAAAAAGGTTCGTCATTAAAAATAGAGGGCGAGCCAATTCAAAGTAAGTTTAAGAATATAAAAAAGTTGCTTTATCCTCCGAACCCAGATCAATCTTAAAAGAAAAGTTTACTTGAATTCTTATGGACGGAATCGAATCCTATAGATATGAGAGAAAGTTTTTGGTGACTGCCCTTTCTTATGAAGAGCTGAATCAAGCCGTCCTGCTCCACCCTGCCATATTTCAACCTATTTACCAAAAACGTTACGTAAATAATATTTATTTTGACAGCCCAGAGTTAACAAGTTTTGTTGACAATGTTGAAGGGGTAGGAAAAAGAACCAAATTTAGGATTCGATGGTACGGACCTCTTTCCGGGGAAATTCAAAACCCTGTTTTGGAAATTAAAAATAAAACAGGATTTCTTTGTAGTAAAGAATTATATCCCATAGAAAGGTTTACTATAGACGAGGACTTTTCTATAGATAAGGTAATGGAAAGTGTTGAGCGTTCAAAAATACCAAAAAGTATTGTTGCTCAACTAAGTTTATTAGAACCAGTTTTAATTAATAGGTATTTAAGAAATTATTTTTTATCTGTTGACGGTGATTTTCGAATTACCATTGATAGGGAGTTGAGTTTTTTCCCATTTGATTTGTCTTATCCAAAGTTTTTGAATCAAGAAATGAAAGAGCCATTCAGTATTCTGGAACTAAAATACGCTTTAGAAAAAGATGACGAAGCCCAGAAAATTTCAAATGCTTTTGAATTTCGCCTTACTAAAAGCTCCAAGTATGTTAATGGCGTTTATCGGTTAATGGCAGAGTAGTTTAAGAACCAGGTTCAACCATTTCGAAACCCACTCCTTATAGAATAAATATTTTATCTTCCTTGAAAAAATTCATAAGTTTTGGATAACCCTTTTTCCAAAGAATAAGTGGGTTTCCATCCAAACGTAGAATTTAATTTTCTATAATCAATAACACTTCGACGCTGCTCACCTTTTCTAGCTGACTCATGCGTCGCTTGAACATTTTTTCCTGAAATTTGGGTAAGATATTTGCTCAAACAATTGACAGTAGTTTCTTGAGCCGTCCCCACATTAAATACTCCGTGACAATCATCAGAAAGAGCCACATTATTTGCCTGAACTACATCAAAAACGGAAACAAAATCACGAGTTTGTTCTCCATCGCCATAAATAATTGGAATTTGGTCCCCGATTAACTTTTGGCAAAAAATGGCTACCACTCCCGCTTCTCCATGAGGGTCTTGGCGGGGTCCATATACATTGCTGTATCTTAAAACTGCGGTGTTTAAATTGTGGGTTTGATTGTAAAATCGCATGTAGTTTTCTACACTAAATTTTGCTATTCCATAAGGACTCAGGGGTCGGCAAGGATGCTTTTCGCAGGCAGGAAAATAATCCTGCTCACCATATATAGCTCCGCCTGTAGAAGCAAAAATAAACTTTTCTACATTGTATTCAACCGCTAGCTTTAATAGTTTCAAACTTCCTATTATATTCACCTCGGCATCAAAAATTGGATCCGAAACTGATTGGGTAACGGAGATTTGTGCAGCATGGTGATTTATTTTTTCAATGCTTTCATTTTTGAAAATTTCTTCAATTTTTGGATCCAATAAATCCATTTGATAAAACTTTGCATCGGGATGAACATTTTCTTTTTTGCCCGACGAAAGATTGTCAAGGATAACAACCTTGTGACCTTTTGAAATATAAGACTCTACAATATGTGAACCAATGAAACCGGCCCCCCCGGTAACTAAAATGTTCATACGTGTCCCTTAGAAAAAATTAAACTTTGATGATTTATCTACCTTTACCAAAAACCATAAGATGTGCTGTTTTTAATAGTATAGCGGCATCAAGTTTAAAAGAGTAGTGTCGAATATAATAGAGATCATATTCGAACTTTTTGATCGCATCGTTAAAGTCAAACCCGTAGTTAAAGTTTACTTGAGACCAACCGGTAATCCCTGGTTTTACAAGATGTCTAAACCGGTAACATGGGAATTGACTTTCGTAAGCTTGGGTCAATTGGTGCTGCTCAGGCCTTGGTCCAATAATACTCATATCTCCCTTAAACACATTCCATATTTGAGGAATTTCATCCAGGTGAGAAGCACGTAGCCATTTTCCTAATTTAGTGATTCGATTATCATTAGAATTAGTGCAAGCATCTCCGTGATTTTCTCTTTGAACCATGGTTCGATATTTATAAACTTGGAAAGGTTGATTGTTTTTGCCGGTCCGTGCTTGTTTAAAAATTGCTGGACCCTTGCCTTCTAACTTAATCAAAGCCGGAATAATCAAAAACAAAGGACTCATTATTATTAAACTTATAGAAGCAATAGTAATGTCAATTAAACGTTTGATATTCTCGAAAATGGGTTGTCTGGCAAATTGAAAGCCAGGACCTAATAATAATTGAGGATGCATTATTGATGCAGGGACTCTTTTAAAATATTCTTCGTAGAATTTATCTACACTTAGAATAGGAACTTGACCAAAGTGACACTCAATCAGTTTTTCAACCATTTCCTTAGGCATTCCTCTTCGGTCAGCAGCTAAAACAACCGCATCATGCATACCATTTAGGTTTTCTAACTGCCAAAGAGGATCCCCTTCCACAATAGGAGAATCCGTATCTTTTTGAGAAAGCCGTTCTCCGACCTTTTCTAAATTTATTTCAACAAATCGTAAACCTTGTCTCAGTTTAGATTCCAGGCAATCTTGATAGATTGTTTGTGCTACCGGACCAGAACCCAAGATAAGTAATTTTCTTCCATCTAAAAACTTATTTGCCCATCTTGATAATGATCTCCTATAAAGAAGCGAAAGAGGTAGAAAAGTCAAAAAGACTAATGGCAAAATTCCGCGCCCAAGATTATTAGCCGGTTGCATTGCAAAGATGTAAACAACCGATACTGTTAGAATCGCCGCTGATACTAGAGCAATTACATGCTCGCTGGCGTACTCTAAGCTTAATAAATCTCGTTTAGGAGAATATCCGTCAATTATATAAAGTGCTAAAAAAGTAAACCCAAATGGGATCAACCATTGAATTCCCATAGAGGTAGAAATATCTAAATTTTCAAAACGAAATAGATTGAAAACAAGAAAGAGTAACCAAAGACTCAGTGCATCTAATAATACAAAGGTGGTAACAATTCCTTTTTTGAAGGCCATATGTTTTTTTGATTGCATAGGTGTCGTCATCATTATTTATACAGATTTACATAAAATTTCAATTTATAGATTTACATTCCAAATGCTGTATGAAAATAATAGAAATTAAGCCTCCGGTTATCAATACCCCTAGAGGGGTATTTTTTTTGAGGGGTGGATTTGAGGAGTGTGAGATTATAAAAAATTCAAGAGTTTTATTGTGAGTTGAATAGATCCCATCCCCGTGTAAACTATTAACTTTAAAAGCGCTATTTTATTAAAAGCTGCTCTAAATTGTCAATAGTTTAGATGGGCTGAGTAAGAAATAGGTGATTTTTGAAAAGGATTCTTCAAGAAAATGTAACAGAATCTATATTCTTTTGTAATCAAATTTTATATGAAAATGTAATTGTAAGGAAAGATTTATACTTTAAATTTCCATCCCACTAAAAGAAACTTCGTGGAACATGGATGATGTCCCCAGGTTGCAATAAAAGATTTTTAGATAAATCTCCATCGAAAATAACTTTGTCTAGTTCTACCTGAATCTTCTGAATAGCCTTACTTCCAGAGCTAGACTTTCTATAAACCTGTGTGGATCTGGGTCGTGCCACATCGGTTAAACCTTCAGCCGTTAAAATTGCGTCTAACACAGTCATTCCCTCATGAAAGGTGATCACTTGCGGCTTCTGCACTTCTCCCATGATATTAATACGTTTATCAAAATTATCTGCAATATAGACTAGGTCATCCTGCTGAAGCCAAATATTTTGGCTAAAATCCCCACTATTCACTAAATCATGGATATTTAGTTCTAATTTTTTTCCATTTCTAAGGAGATAGGAATTATGCAAATCCGCTTGCTCAGTAAAACCTTTCCCAAGTGAAAACAAGTGCAAAAGAGAAATAGGACGATTGACTTTATAAGTATCAGGGGCATTAACCTGTCCCCAAATTGATATTTTTATACTATTAATTTCCTTAACGATAACCGTAATACTAGCATCGGTAATATAGTCTCTAAGGCGATCAGCCATCTTTTCTTTCAATTGGTCCGGAGTCAGCCCTTTGGCCTTTACATCGCCAATAAGAGGGAAAGAAATGTAACCATCAGGCCTAACAGGCATTTCTGTAGTTAATTCCTTATTTCCCCACACTGCAATTTGTAGGACATCTTCGGGGCCTAAAAGAAAATTACCCTTTGTTGAACTTTTACCAGGTGTATTAGAATCACTTACATCGCCTTTTTTCATTTCTTTTGGATTATCTGAAATGTCGAAATCGAAAGGGGCGGCAAAACTGGTGGATTGAAATAAGAAAAAGGTCATTAAGTAAACAAAGGGAATCAATAATCTATCTCGCATAAGGTACTCCTTAGAGGCTTGTGAAAAATACGGCCAAAGTTTTGAAATTATTTGGAAAGAATGTTTTAAATGGAGCTTAATAGTATGATATCGCGAAATGCGATATTTCTCTACAGAAATTTTAATACAAAGGGGTGACTACTTTAAAAAGTAGCAATGACACTGAGGCCAACTAAATTATTATCGTATTTTCGATCCACAAAGTTGGAATTGTTAGTTCGGAATTGATATCTAAGTTGGGCTTGTAACCATTCCTGAATATGGTAGGCAAGACTTATAGAAAATAAAAAGAAATGATCTCTTCTCTCACGTAACATTCCTCCACCGGCAACGTCATTTTGTGGAATGGGGTATTCTAGGCGGTTATATTGAGCTCTTCCTGTAACTGACCATTTGGTGAGAATTTGCTGAGTGACAGATATTCCTATGACATCCCTAAGAAAAGCTTGATTGGTAAAGAACGTGGCATCAAGCACATCTCTTGTAACAAAAAATTGATAACGTGTTCTATCATTTGGACGATAGGTTACATTAAAAAAGAAAACAAAGTCCGTAGTATTTTGACTTGCTTGCTCCCTTAATTGGTCAAAAATCAAAACTTGAAATCCTAATCCCAAATTAACCAAAACCAAAGGTGTCGCCTGCCATCGCCAGGTTCCATAAAATGCATTTGAGGTTGAATCCGCATTATTTAAGGTTATTTGGTCATATCTAATTCTTTGAAAGCGATAATCAATTCCGAATGCGGTTTGCGGAGTCCATTGAAACAGGATTCTTGGGTTAATTAAATATATAATGTCGTCTTGCAACGGAACGGCAGAATCATCAAAGTCTTCCCGCTCTACACTCCCATCTATAAGAAATTGGAAACGCTTGGTAATATTGTAAATAAAGTTTAAATAGCCTCTATAATCAACTCTTTCTACACGAGGATTCAGGTTTGCAGCAAACTCAGGGTTACGAAGTTGACGTGTATCTAGGTAATTGCCACCCAGTTTAAGTTCGGATCGGCCACCCTTGCCGCCAAATAGTACATATGAATCTATTTCATGGATAAATTTATCCTGACCATCAATCGAAGCAAAATCTTCATGACGACCATCATATTGAAAGTGAAACCCAAAGATTTCACCTGTTTCACGGGGCAAATCAATGGCTATAGAGGGCATTGTGGCAATAATAAAATCCCCTCGCTTTCCCTCTGAACCTCCATTAGGAAAGGTCCGATTAGCTAGCAAGAAAACATTATCGTTGTATACAACCTCCATTCCAAAACTAGGAGTAATGACCCACCGCCCTAAATGTGTATTTTTTAATGCCTGCGCCTGGGTTGCAAATGTAAACAAACTCAAAAGCAAAATAAGGAAAATCTTGGGAATCCCGTTTTTGATAAATTTGGTGAAATAATTTGAAAAGGTTGGATCAGCTTGTCGCATTTTCTTTTTAGTTGATTCCATTTTTATTGAAAAGCGTACCATTTTGAAAAATCAGCGGTAATTCCATTTTGACCGGGGCACTACTCTAGCACAATTAAGCGGATTTTTCTGGAAAAATCTTTAAAAATGTTAAAAAAATTGGTGAATTAAAATTGGAGTTATTGGGATATTCTTTTCATAATTCCTGAGTCTAATGACAAATACACATTTTTTGTTTGAAGCCATCTAAAGATTGCCGTAAAAGTTATTGAAAAATGCGTAGATATAACTTTTAAGCGTTTTTTATTGAAGCAATGCTATGTAAGTTGCCTAAAAAGGAGCTTTAGGGTGTTATGGATATTGAAAGCTACCGAGCGATATCTTTCTTAGGATTTTTCGCAATTTGTTGCCTGGCCTGGGTTACAGGAAGGTGTCGAACTTTAAACTTTAAAACTATTATAGGAAGTTTGTTGTTTGCCTGGGTTTTAGGATTTTTAGTATTTGGGATTCCCGGATCTCAAACCTTCCTACTTGTTTTAAATGAAGGGGTTTTGACTTTATTAAAGGCTTCTCAAAAAGGAACCCTATTTTTATTTGGACCGCTTGCCTTAGGGCCGGGTCAATCTCTTCCTGATGGCACCGCTTCTATTGGTTTTGTTTTAGCTATGCAAGTCTTACCTTCGGTAATTTTCTTTTCTGCGCTCCTCAGTGCACTTTACTATTTGAATATAATGCCCTGGGTGATTCGCGGGTTTGCGGTGGTCTTTTATAAAGTCATGAGATTGTCCGGAGCAGAGGCTTTATCAGCTTCTGCTAATATTTTTGTTGGAATAGAATCTAGTCTGACCGTCCGACCTTATTTATCTAAATTAACGTCTTCAGAATTATTAACCTTGCTCACTTGCATGATGGCTACTGTAGCCAGTACCGTTTTGGGAATATATGTCATTGCATTGCAGAGTACATTTCCTCAAATTGCAGCGCATTTAATTTCTGCCAGTATTATATCCATCCCTTGCGCCATATTGATTAGCAAACTATCGCTTCCAGAGACTGAAAAACCAGAAACAATGAAAATGTTACCTCAAGATTCCTCAGAAGAAATTTCTCAGGAAAAAAATGAAGTTTCCTCATCAAACTTAATGGTTGCTCTTATGAATGGAGGGGCACAAGGAGTTAAAATGGCAGTGGGCATTGGTACTTTGTTAATTGTTGTTCTGGGACTGGAATCGCTGATTGATTTAATTTTGGGAAAAATTTTTTTTATTGATGGGGATCCGCTCTCCTTGGGAAAGCTACTTGGTTGGCTAACCTGGCCTTTTACTGCTTTACTTGGACTACAACCTAATGAATGGTTGGCGGCATCCAAGATCCTGGGATCCCGTTTTATTGAAACAGAGGTTACCGCCTATTTTAATTTGGCAGCTGTTCAGGAGAACACCCCACCTGTATTTTCGCAGCGATCATTGGTGATCATAACCTATGCGTTATGTGGATTTGTTCATGTTGCTAGTGTGGGTATTTTTGTTGGAGGATTGGCTCCATTGATGCCTACACGATTAAAAGAGTTGTCACTTCTGGGAATGAGATCGTTGTGGACCGCATTTTTAGCAACATTGTTAACCGGTTGTATTGCAGGTGTGCTTGCGTAGTCTAATTTTATTTTAGTATCACTGAAAGGATGTGCCAAATAAAAGAAATCACTATAATTACTCCACCAACTAAAGCAATAATTATTGAACGGCTTTCTTTTTTTTGTTTTTCGGTGAGAGGGGATAGCTTGTCTTCTTTGTCAGTCATAATTTTTTCAAATTAGTTTTTCAAAAAATACCAAGAATACGTTTAATCCTCAACACCTTTAAAAAGGTTTTGCATCAATATCTCTAAAGTTTTTTAAGGGGGAGAAAAAATTCTGTTCCCGATTATTTGATCTATCAGTATTATTTGCAACTTTTCCAATTCCCTGTAATTAGGATTGAGTGCCTTAAATTTCTCCCAATTCATCCTCTTCAAATAGCGATTCCATGGTCTCTCTATCATTTTCTTCATTGGTTTGCCGGTCGGCACGATCAATAAACTCATTGACTGTTTTTAAATGTTCTTGCGAAATATTGCATAAAACCAATTGTGACATAATAGTTTCTTTTTCATAAAAGTTTAAAAGTTTGCCAATACAGCCCATTAAAAACGGAGAAAACAAAAGTTTTATATTTGAGAAATCCAACTCAATCGATTGGTTTTCTTTGAATTTCGGGTAGATTTTTTCAAAAAGGGAAAACCCATCCTCTAAAGAAACGCAGGATGGACCAAACAGATCAAAAAGTACTATTCGCATATATTCTTAACTCGGTTAAGGGTTCGTTTATTTATTGAAATCTTATAGATAATCATGGTAATAAAACAGCTACAAAAAAACCGAACCAGTTTATGGTAGGTCTGAATAATTAGATAGTTTTTCTGCAAGAGAGATTTATGGCAAACAATAAAAATTCCAAACCCATTTTAACCAAATACGACAAATTTCGTCGATTTCTAATTTTTTTCTTTTACATTTTCATTGTTGGTGGTGGCATTGTTTATCATTTTATTATTAATCCTTTATGAATTAACGGTTTAATGATAACTATCCCTTCTCGCTTTTTCCACGAGTGAAATCTTCTGAATTCCTTTGAAAATTAGAATCAATAGGCAATATAACTTGGGGATTTTAGTGGGCGGGTTGATTAAAGCGGATGATAATAACTACTCTACAGATTTGTTTCCTAAAGTCATGGTAAAAGTTGATCCTTTTCCTTGAGTGCTTTTAGCTGTAATGGTGCCACCGTGACGTTCCATTATTTTATCGCATATAGCAAGGCCCATACCTGTTCCTTCTCTTTCGCTTCTGCCATGAAGCCTTTCAAAAGGCTTAAATATTCTATTTTTAAACTTTTCATTGAAACCAATTCCATTGTCACTAACTGATATTTCCCATTTTTCTTTATCAACCGGATGACTGGAAATAGATATCTCAGGAATAGAGTCTGGTTTAGAAAAGGTAATGGCATTGTTGATTAACTGCGTGAAGAGTTGTCTCATTTGAACTTTATCTACGCAAAGAATTGGAAGTTCCTCGATATAAACTTTTGCTTTGGATCGTGCGATCTTGCTCTCTAGGTCTAACAGAGCCTCGTTAACAACTTTTTCAATAGGAATGCTTTCAAATTCGCATGATTTAGTGGAAATTCGTGTTAGCTGAAGTAAGGCATCAATCAACTTTTGCATGTGATTGGTGGCCTTTGACATTACTTTTATGTATTCCTTAGCTTTTGGATCTAATAAATTTTGGAATTTCGTTTGTAGTCTTTCTCCAAACGTAATCACCTTTCTCAAAGGTTCTTGTAAATCATGTGATGCCGTATAAGCAAAATCCTTTAACTCTTGAATATGGGTTTTAAGTTCTTCCGTAGTATTCTCTAATTCGACGGTACGTTTCTGTACCTTTTTTTCTAAGGATTTATTTTGGTCATTCAACAGGTTATATAAAGACCCGTTTTCAAGAGCATAGGCAGTATGATGCATAACAATTGTAAGTAATGTTGAAACCTCGGAAGGTATGTGGCGGGTATTTTTTTCAAGCCTGGCTATCACCATACCTTTGACTTTATTTTTTGTAGATAGAATATGCAAAAGTAATTTTTCCTGGAAATATTTACTTTCAACAATAAGAGCTCGATTTTGTTTCAAGGCCCAGGCAAAAGCTCCTTTTTCAATTTGATAATCTAACTCTAGCCGAAGTTGATTGATATCCTCCTCCGGTTCTCCATTCACTAACTTGAAACTTTTATCTGTCTCGCTCACCTGGAAAAAACCAACGGATTTGAATTTAATTAATTGTTTTAAATAATGGTTGGTTTTTTCAAAAATTTGTTGAGGAGTAGTGGACTTAGGAACGTAGCGATGCATTTCTCCCATAGAAGCGACTAATTCTAAGGCGGAGAAGTACCATCTATTTTCATTTTCTAGATAAGAAATCCGAGTTTTTAACTTTTGAATGTCATCTCGGTTTAAAGTTCCTAATTTATCCATAAATTTAATTACCTCGATAAAACTATTTCTACGTTTTCTTCATACTCCGGTCCCACCTGATTCCAAACCTGGCTCATAACTGCCGGAGACAGGTCTACGGTTTCAAAAGCTTCTGCTTCAAGTGGAGGGAGATGGGGATCTCCACTTGATCCTAGTTCCATTGCTTTTGCAATAATATCAGCCAAATGGACCAAGGCCGTTCCTGTGGGGAACCGCTGTGCTTCCAGAGGCTTATGGTGACAGGAAATGTATTCCTCTAGGCTCAAGGGTAATTTCCAAGCTTTTGCCAAACAGGCTCCAACCTCGGTGTGATCAAAACCTAATACTTGTTTTTCAATCTGATGAATTAATCCCTTTTCTTCTTTATTTCGATTGAAAATTTCTTGAGCCTGCTCAGGAAGGTTTTCTAAAATAATTAATCGACCCACATCATGAAGGATCCCGGCTAAATAAAATCGCTCAGGATTGGGCTCTCTACGATGGATGGCCAAGTTTCTTGCGATTATTCCTACTGCTAGGCTGTGTCGCCAGAACTGCTCCATATTAATGTTTTCTTCAGAAATTCCATTGAAAGAAGTGAGAACCGTAGTGGCCAAAGCCAATTCGTACAATTGCTCAGTGCCGACCAAAGAAATGGCATGGGTAATGGTTTCAATCGCAGATGGAAAATTAAATAAAGAACTATTTACAATTTTTAAAAGTTTTGCGCTTAATGCAGTGTCTAAACTAATAATTTTAGCTATATCTGAGTAACTGCTATTGGGGTCGTGAAGAATATCATGCATCATTAAAAATGATTCTGGCAACGAAGAAACTCGGGTCGAACCCGTAATTAAATCCTTGGCTTTACTTTCCATCTGGGTTTGCTCCGCTAGAAATATCTTTGATTTTTTTTTGAGTAGATAATTGTAATAATTCGTTCATTAAAGGGTGTTTACAATTGGAATGACGAAAGATCTTAGCTACTTCAATTTGCGCTTTTTTTAATAACTGAGGATCGACAGAGTTTTCCGGTGAATTTTGGGATTCATTCTTTCGTGAAACCCCTATTACGGGGATTTCTAAAATTCCCCATGCTTTAAAGGTTTTGATATCTTTTTCACTTACCGGGCGTCCCTTGGAATGAATGAGTTCGCCGGAAAAGTTCCTGATATCTTTGGCAATTACCATGCCGGGTTTAAGTTGATTAGGATTTAGAACCTGCAAAGGTCCTCCAATTGATCAAAGTTCATGTTAAAAATTAACCACCAAAGGTCTGGTGGTTTGATTCAAAAAATTTATGAGATATTTTTATTATCAAGGAAAAAATTAATAAGTTCAATAATCTATGACCTATTTAAGACCAGGCATTGAAAGAAACTATCTGCGTTTTTCGAAAACTTTAGGGTTACTTTCAAAGAAGAATTAGATACCGCTAATCAATTGATTTGAATTTAGCCTTCTTGCTTTTCTTAGCTATATCGGAAAATTTGAGTGAAAATTTTAGAAAAACCAGCAAAATTAGAAAAAAAAATTAAGAAAATCTTAAATATTATTCAATTTAGAGGTGGAATTAAGGTTAACTTGTGGTTAAAGGCTGAACCCTTTACAATACCCACTTTTTTAAAGACCCTTTTAATGAGTTTTTTAATAGCTGAAATTGTTTAATTATGTTGCTAGCTGTAGACATTGGAAACACAAATATTGTATTTGGTTTGTATATAAATGAGGAATTGCGAACTCATTGGCGCATTCGGACTGAAAAAAACCGAACAACTGATGAATATTGGGTTTTGGTCAATGAGTTTATCCGGCTTAATGAAATTGGTCCGGAAACGATTGACGACATAATTATTTCTTGCGTGGTCCCTCATTTAATTCCCATATTTGAAGAACTTTCAAAAAAATATTTTAAAGCCGCCCCGTTAATAGTTGGACCAGGAATAAAAACCGGAATACCTATTTTATATAAAAATCCTGCGGAGGTGGGTGCCGATAGAATCGTAAATGCTGTGGCTGGTTTTGCAAAATATGGCGGACCCTTAATAATTGTTGATTTTGGGACGGCAACCACTTTTGATGTAGTTTCTAATAAGGGCGAATATTTGGGGGGTGTTATTTGTCCAGGTTTGCAAATTTCCTTGGAGGCCCTTTATAAAGGAACAGCAAAATTGTCTCCCGTTGACTTGGTGACTCCTAAACATGTTATTGGAAAATCGACTGTGGAAAGTATTCAAGCAGGGGCTATTTTTGGATCTGTGGGCTTAGTTGAAAAAATGATTTCAAAAATTCATGAAGAACTTGGGCAAAGGGCGAAAGTAATTGGAACGGGTGGAGTCTTAAAGTCAATCATTGAACAAATAGATATTATTGAAACGATAGATCCTTTTCTTACATTAGAAGGTTTGAAAATAATTTACGATCTCAATCGAAGAAAACTCGGGTGATTCCTTTTGTTAAAACCGACTTTCCCAATCGGAGGAGGGGGCTTAGGGATCCGAGGAGAGGAGGAACCCCGGATAAAGATCAGAAAAGCCGGTCTTAACCATGTAAAAAATTTTTACCTTGCAGGTTTCATTAAAAATAACCTTACCAGCATGCTATCTTCATCCCGGTTGGAAACTTTAAAACCCTTTGACTCTGCTAACTTTTGAAATGCTTCTGTAAAATTCTTTTTTTTATCTAAGATTATTTCAAGGATTCCATTTGTTTTTACATCCTCGATGGCTTTCTTGGTTTCAGAAAAAGCATTAAAAAAGGATAACCCTCTAGTGTCTAATGTCTTAAAAACCTTCATGATTTATTTCTCCCTTGACCCACTGAAGTGATAAACCGAAAATCAAAACCCAATTTCAACTTATTACCCTTATATAATTTGGAGATTAAATTAGAGTTAAAGGTTTATTAATTTTTTTTAATACTGAAAGAGGATTTTAAGTTGTTGAATTTAAAAGGCCTAGGGGTGGTAAGGAGTGGCATTATGTTTGTTGATTTAAATTCAATTTATTGGGCGGATATTTCATTATGATATGATTTTGGAAAACATTTTCATTGTTGTTAGAATGTATCTTCTGTATTCATAAAACGAAATTAAAACATTGGAAAGGGACTGTGACGATGGCCATTTCAAGGGACGGAAATACTCAATATGAGTCTCCCGAGTTACCTTTTGAAGAGAAATCAGAAAAATTAAGGTCGGAGATTAAACTACTTTTGGAGAAAGATAATTCCAGTTTAGTGCTCCGCGGAAAATATTTTTCTACCGATGAAATGACTATTCTCTCACAATTCGAGCAAGTTCAATCGGTTCGATCCTTGGATATAAGCGATAATCAAATTGGAAACGATGGCTTGAAAATTATTTTTGAGTCGAAAAATTTTGAGAATTTAGAGGAACTTAATCTTTCTATAAACTTTATCACCAAAGATGGAATAATAGAAATCTCTGAATCTCAAGAGGTTAAAATAAAACACCTTAAAATTTTGCATCTAGAAGATAATAAATTAATTGACGAAGCGGCTGTATCTCTTGTCAACTCCTCCAATTTTATTGAATTGGAATCGTTAAATATTGGTTGGAATGAAGTGGGAAATGATACCGTGATAGCACTTGGAAAAAGTGATTCTATGAAAAATCTGAAGTCCCTAAATTTAGAAAGAAATTATGTAGATCAAGAAGGTGTGAAAGGTTTGTGTGAAGGAGGGGCATTGGGTGAATTAGAAAATCTAAACCTATCATCTAATAAATTGGGTGACCTTGGTGCAGGAGCCTTAGCTACGGGGAGTCCCTTGCCCAAGTTGAAATATTTATGGCTTACCAACAACTCAATTGGAGATGAAGGTGCTAAAATGCTGGGAGAATCCAATAACTTTCCAATCCTTGAAAAATTGTATATTGGTCGAAACTACTTTCAGGAGCCGGGAGGGGATGCTTTGTATAATACTAAAACCATGCCGAATTTAAAGACTTTGGTTTTGAGAGAGGGGGTTGAGTCGACTCCGGGTTACGTAAATTATTCTCGACCAGAATTGCTAAGGCCAGGACATTAAGTGGGCAAATTAGAAAGCTTTGTATAGCGGATTAAAAAACTTTTAGCTTTTCTAATTTTGTAAGCTTAGGGGAATTACGAAGTGCCTGTTTGACCTCTTCAGATTTTACCCGATTGCCTCCCAAATGGAGATAAGTAAGATTCGATAAATTGTCCGAGTTCGCGATCGCCAAAGCGCCTTCCTCACACAAACGGTTATCCACTAAACTTAATGATTTAACTTCTGTAAGTATATTTGAGGATGCAAGTAATTTGCCTCCCTCCGGGCCAATTCCGTTACATTCTAAGTTGAGGGTTTCTACTTTTTTAAACTTGGGGCATTGAGCAATGATCTTAACTCCTTCATCACCTAAATTATTTGAGCCTAAATGTAAGTAGTCAATATTATCAATATAGGGGGATTCCACCAAGATTTTCAAAGCTTCCGCTGTCAGGCGGTTATGAGTGATGATTAAGCTTGTTACAGTTTTAACCGGTTCTAAATCAGCAACCAACTTTGCTAATTCTATTGGATGGTTTTCATCTTCTGCGTTATGACCGGTTTTAGCAAAAATATAACTATCCTGAATTTTTAAAATTTTTTTTTCTTTAATACACTCAAAAATTACTTTTTGAATTGGAGTAAAGTCGGCACCTTCATTGCCGTAGTTCTCGCCATCATTGATAAGTTGTTCCCAGTTTTTGATTTTGTTTGGCGGTTTGGACATCGATTATTGTAAGATTATTTGTTTAGCCATTTCACATTGTCACAGCCTACAGGATTTCCCATGTCGCAGGCTTTTTGGAAATATTTTTTTGCTTTACTCGCACGGCCCTCTTTATATTTTAAAGCACCCTGATTAAAACAAGCAGAATCTTCTCCAGCGTTACAAGCTTTTTCAAACATTTTTGAAGCTTCTTTCCATTGTGGACTATATTGTTTTCCGGAATTTTGAATTAGCGCGCCACCAAAATTGCAGGCGGTCATGTGATCTAAATCACAACTTTTCTTAAAATAAGCAATGGCTTTTTTGTTATCTTTATCCAAAGATAAGGCTTTCTGGCCCAGTTTGAAACACGCGACTGAGTTGTTTTCTTTGCAGAGATTGTCCATCTTTTCGTCAGTAGTTTCAGAGAAAGCAAGCGATAAACTTTGTATAAAAAGTAATGCGCAAATTAGGGAAATCCTAAGGATTTTATTAATCACGATTAGTCCCTTTCTATTAGGTCGCTTGATTTCTAGCGACGGATTATTTTTACCGATTCTACCACAAGTGACTTTTAGCAGACTTTTTTTTCATGTATTAGTAATTAAAGAACCGCAGGTATCAAATTAGTCCCTTTAGTTTGCAACTCACCCTAAAATACTCTAATCTTTCTTAACTCTATAACTTTGAATGAGTTGTTATTTAAAATGTGCTTAAATTATTCAATTTTATCTGAACATTGAAACTTCATTTATGAACATAGTTTTAATAGGTTATCGTGGTACAGGAAAAAGTGTGGTTGGACGATTATTATCCGAACGATTGGGCTGTCACTTGTTCAGTGTAGATAAAATGATAGTTGAATCTGTTGGAATGACAATTCCTGAATTTGTAAAGGCTCGAGGGTGGCCGGAGTTTCGAAAAATAGAATCAGAAGTGGTTCGAAATATAGCTCTTGAGGAAACTAATAGTGTCATTGACTGTGGTGGAGGAGTGGTTCTGGATGATCAAAATGTTGTATTACTTAAGCAAAAAGGTAAGATGGTTTTATTGAAAGCGAGTTTATCAATAATTCTTAAAAGAATTCGAAAAGATTCGAACCGCCCGCCATTGGTGAATGGCTTATCCTTCGAAGAAGAACAAAAAAAAGTCTTAGAAGATCGAAGGGAAAAATATTTGCAGGCAGCCGATTTGGTTTGTGATACCACCTATAAGCGTCCCCATGAAACGGTTCAAGAGATTATAGGCTGTTTTAAAAAAAATAATTGGATTTAAAATGGAAAGCTCATTGTTTGAAAGTTTGATTCGTAACAGTATGACTCTCATTACAGATATAGATGAAAGCGAATCTATGGTAGTACACGAGGGTAAAATGTTTTCAGATGCAGAAACCAGTGAGACTCCTACCTTCCTTTTAGATTTAAATGATAAAGATATTATCCTTGAAGAACTTGAAGAGCTGACCCGCTATCCTAGGTTGCGATTGGTAAAAATTTTAAAATTGGATGAGAATTGCTTCGGGGATGAGGGAGTGGAGTTGCTGAGTCAATGCGAAATGCTAAAGAAATTATCTTGGCTTTCTTTGGCTCATAATAAATTAAATCAACGATCAGCTCAAGCCGTTGCAAATTCGAAAATCTTTGCGGAACTAAAAGCCTTGTTTTTGCAATTCAACCAATTTGGGCCAGACGCTTTAAAGTCCCTTGCAAGCTCAGAAATATTAGTAAAATTAGAAGTCCTGTATTTAAAGGGCAACCCAATTGGACCTGATGGGGCTATAAATTTAGCAAGTTCGAAACATCTGCGAAATCTGAAAGAACTTTATTTAGATCGAGGAAATATTAGTAACGAAGGATTAGAGGCATTGTGTAAGTCCGAAATAATGTTGAATGTAGAAAAACTTATGCTTCCGTTTAACAACTTAGATGACCATGCCATTGACCTGATTGCAGAAAGTGAATTCCTTCCGAAATTGAGGACGATTGATTTATGTGGTAATCCCCTTGATCAAGAAAAGGCTCAAAAATTAAAAACTGCCCCCAAGTTGATAAACTTTAAGTTTTTACAAACAGATTGGTAACAAGGTAAGCAATGGCTCGATTGAATGTCTTGCCCTCTTATGATGAAACTATAGGGCACTTTAATAAACGTGATCCAATAATGGCTTATGCAATAAAAGTAATCGGCGAATGTAAGCTAAAGAGGAATCGTAATTATTTTGTGGTCCTTTGTAGGTCAATTGTTTCACAACAAATCTCCACTAAGGCGGCTGATACGATATTTGAGCGATTCAGGGGTTTGTTTGAGAGGAAACTACCAAAACCTCAATTGGTGCAAAATTTGTCATTGGACAGTATGCGAAAGGTTGGGTTGTCCAGACAAAAAACTTCATACTTAAAAGACTTGGGTGATAAATTTTATAACAAAACAATTCAACCCAATAGATTTTCTTATTTGTCTAATGAAGAAGTTATTCAGTGCTTGACCCAAGTCCGTGGAATAGGTCGGTGGACAGCTGAAATGTTTTTGATATTCTCACTGAACCGATTGGATGTCTTGCCAGTCGATGATTTGGGGTTAAAAGTTGCAGTGAAGAATTTGTATAATCTTAAAAAAAATCCGGATGCAAAAACTCTAAAGAAAATTGCAGAACCCTGGCGGCCTTTTGAAACATTAGGGACTTGGTATGCATGGCGTTCATTAAATGCAAAAATTGTTAATTATTGATTGAGGGTATTTTATGAATTTTATTGATTCGAATATTGAACAATATGCTGTGGATCACACCGAGCCGGAAAATGATTTGTTAGAGCGTCTAAAAAATGAAACTCAAGAGTCCTTAGAAATTCCTCAAATGTTGACAGGTAGGCTTGAGGGTCGGTTTTTAAAGCTATTGGGACAGTTGGTAAATGCAAAAAGAATTTTAGAGGTGGGCACATTTAGTGGATATGGGACTTTATCCATGGCAGAGGCCTTGCCAGAAGATGGAGAAATTTATACGTGCGAGATGGATCCAGAAGCTATGGTGGTAGCTAAAAAATATTTTGCTCAAAGTGAACATGGCAGCAAGGTGACCTTACTTGAAGGGGATGCAATGGAGAATATAAAAAAATTGGACGGCCCCTTTGATATGTCTTTCATTGATGCTGACAAGGTGAACTATTTAAACTACTATAATTTAATTCTTCCTATTACGCGTACCGGGGGTTTAATTGTAGTGGATAATGTTTTATGGGGAGGCGCAGTGCTGAACCCCAAAGAAGAGTCAGACCATGCTATTCATCAATTTAATGAAACAGTAAGCAGTGATGATCGAGTGGAAGGAGTCTTGCTTCCCATTCGCGATGGAGTATTTTGTTTAAGAAAAAAATAACTTTTAATTAAAGATACTGGTCTAATAAATCTTTCCTCTTTTTTTGATATTCTTCTTCATCAATTAATTGGTCTTGGTAGAGTTGTTTAAGAAAACGAAGCTTTTCCTCAAGTTTAGGATCTATGGTTGGACTTGTAGAGGGAGTCCCGGAATCCTTAAGAGTTGGAGAAGTGGGAGAAGATGTAGATCCATCCTGCACTTGAGACGCAGGTCGTTTTTTAATCACACGGTATCTTTTTTTGGTAGGTCCTAATTTCGAAATAATCCAATTGGTTTCTTGTTTGGCTCCTAAAAGTTTACTGGTGGTGTGATATTTTTGTCCCTTTTTAGGCACTAAACGCCATGCGGTTCCGTAACGGGCAATCCGATTACGGGTTAAAGAATATTTTACTCCACGGATTTCTTGAAATCTCCAATTAAGGTTTCCATTAGAAGCAAACAAAATTCCTACGGTATTACCTTCCTCAGAATTTACATCAAAGGTTATAATATTTTCTTTCCGAGCACTATTGAGAGCTTTAGTCAATAGTCGTTTCATGCGCAGCATATCTTTTTTGGTGAAAATGCGACCTTCTTCCCCTAATAAGGCATAATTTTCGTAGTAAAGACGAGCCATTTGACGTAGTAGCTGCTTTTCAGAAATTTTAAAAGGATGTTGTAATTCTATTTCAGAGACTTCCGGACCTCCATCCGCTTTGTGGGTATAACCTAACTTAAAGTCTTTAACCTCTAAAGTTTTTTCTCCCGTCCGTTTGCCGCCACAGCCCACAAAGTTGAAACTGATAAAACAAATTAGGCAAACAAAAATTCCAATGTTTTTTATTAAACGCATAGAGCTCTTTTCTTTCATTAAAATTAACTTACTCACCCTATTTAACGGCGACTAAAGAGGAAAAAGCAGTTTGTTCTTCTGGGTCATCAACCTCTCTGTAGTTTAGAATATGCAGATCAATGAATTCTTTAATTAATTCATTATGATCTAATACCCACTCTTTCTTAAAACTACTGTATTTAAGATAATCTACATTAAAAGTTTCGAAAAGTAGAAATCCACCTGATTTTAATCCTTTTCGGATCTGAGGGAAAAGGTCTCGATTTAAAAAGTAAAAACACATGATGAGATCAAATTCGTTTTCAGGAAGAGAATAACTATCTAAATCGGCAATCCTGGTTTGGATGGTTATCCCTTTTTCATGGGATAATTTTTCTGCACGTTCTATTCCTACATCGGATATATCAATTCCTAAAACGTTATAACCCAAAGATGCTGCAAATAATGCATTTCGTCCTTCTCCCATTGCAATATCCAATGCATTCCCTTTTCCGGTTAAAAAATGCTGGTTGTTTTTTAGCCAAGAACAGGGTTCAATATCAACCAAACAATCCTTTGCAGCGTACTTACTATTCCATTTTGATTTGTCTTTTAGGGCCATTTAAGAGAATTTCTTTATGAGATTGAGTTTTTCTTATACCATTTGACCTTTGTTTTTGGCAAAATTAAAAAATTGGGATTTTGTAGCGGGGAAGCTAAATATCATCAATTTCATCCATTGACTAATGAAAATGTTTGGATTATTATAACCGTTTGCAATTTTCCTAAAGAAAAATTTCCCAAAATATCTAATAAGACCATTAATTCGGGAGTTAAATTGATGTTTGCAGTGGTCAAAACTGGTGGTAAGCAATACAAAGTATCTGAAGGCGATGTGATCCAAATTGAAAAGTTGGAAGCTCAAGTTGGCGATTCGGTTACTTTGGATCAGGTTTTAATGATTGGTGATGAAGATAATGTTGATCTTGGTTCTCCATTTCTGAGTGGAATTGCCGTAACGGGTGAAGTGTTAGATCAAACCAAAGGTAAAAAGCTGATTGTTTTTAAAAAGAGACGACGTAAAAAATATCGCAGAAAAAATGGGCACCGGCAATTGGTGACCAAAGTAAAAATCACAGGAATTTCCAAAAATTAGGTTTTATTTATGGCACACAAAAAAGGACAAGGTAGTACTTCTAATGGTCGTGACAGCATTGGCAAGCGCTTAGGCGTTAAGCGTTATGCAGGTCAGGTGGTTAAGGCAGGAGAGATCATAGTGCGTCAGCGGGGTACTTCCATTCATCCCGGTGAAAATGTTGGTTTGGGAAATGACTACACACTATTTTCCAAAGTTCCTGGTGTGGTGAAGTTTGAGTGGTTGACCCGATCTAAGAAAAAGGTTAGCGTTTATCCCTCCAATTAGACGTTATTATTTCTCCAGGGTGTGAACCCTCCCCATGTTTGTTGATCAAGTCAAAATAATGGTCCATGCCGGAAACGGTGGTGACGGCTGTTGCAGCTTTAGGCGGGAAAAGTTTGTGCCTAAAGGAGGTCCTGATGGTGGAGATGGCGGCAAGGGTGGCGATATTATATTTGTCGCGGACCGTAATCTTTCTACACTTCTTGATTTGCGTTATCAACAGCTTTACCGTGCGGAACATGGCCAACCCGGTCAAGGCAGCTTAAAAACAGGCCGAAGTGGCAAGGATTTGATCATTCGTGTTCCTGTAGGAACCGTTGTGAAAGATCAAGAATCTGGTGAGCTTTTAGCTGATTTAGTTGAAGAGTTCCAGGAGTTTATTTCGGCCTATGGTGGAACTGGTGGATATGGTAATGATCATTTTAAATCCTCTATAAATCGAGCACCCCGCCGTGCGGATCCTGGTACGCCGGGGGAACATAAAACCTTATTAGTTGAACTTAAACTTTTAGCGGATGTTGCAATCATTGGATATCCTAATGCTGGCAAGTCTACCCTTATTTCTACAATTTCAAATGCTAAACCCAAAATAGCTGCTTATCCTTTTACCACATTAGTTCCTAACTTAGGAATTGTTCGTGTGGATGAGTATCAGTCATTTGTTGCTGCAGATATTCCCGGATTAATTGAAGGGGCACATGAGGGGAAGGGCTTGGGAACTCGGTTTCTTAAACATACAGAGCGAACACGGTTATTAGTGCACCTTTTGGATTTTTCTATCGAAAATGATCGCGATCCAATTTCAGATTACGAAACCATTCAAAACGAACTAAAGAATTTCAGTGAGGATTTGTATGATAAACCACAAATTTTGGTGGCCAGTAAAGTGGACCATCCGGAAGCCGAGGAAAAGCTTAAGGATTACTTTAATCGTTTAAAAGATATTAACCCGAATTTGTTTGTTATCTCTTCTATAACAAAAAAAGGTATCAAGGAATTGGTATTAGCTATTTATCAACAACTCAAAAAACTTTGAGTAATTTCAAAGCTTTCAAAAAAATTATTTGAGTTTACGTAGAATTAAAAAATCGCCTCCAAATATTTTCAAATAGGAGTTAACTACCTTCCAAATAAGCCATCGAACAAAGATTTAACTCCATCTTTAACACCGTCCTTGACCCCTTCCGTAACAGATTCTTCTGCCTGATCCGCTGCGGCATCTCCTACTCGTTCCGTACTTTTTTCCAATCGACTGGCATCTTCTTTTTCTTGATTAGTTTGTGCTTTAGCGTCCTGAGATTTTCTTGTATCTCTGTCTCTATAGTCTCTGTCCCTTGGATCCCTGTAATCCCTATCTCGGGAATCACGGTATTCCCTATCTCTATAATCACGGGGATCTCGGTCTCGGTATTCCCTGTCTCGGTAATCTCTATCACGGTCTCTATATTGGTCGCGTGCATCTCGATAATCTCGATCCCTTGAATCACGATAGTCACGATCCCTAGAATCTCGAGGGTCACGGTCTCTATAATCTCGGTCTCTGGAATCACGATAATCTCTACTATCTCGGGAATCACGGTACTCCCTATCTCTATAATCACGGGGGTCTCGGTCTCGATAATCTCTTTCTCGGTAATCGCGTTCACGATTTTGATATTTTTCTCTAGCGTTACGAAAATTATCCATTTTTCCTCGGTCCGGCATATTGACCGGCTGAATTCTTGGAACGGTAAACCGATTAGGATCAATGTTAGTTTCATTAATCGACTTTAATATCATCATGTCTTCATATCTAAGTAATGCTCCACCCGGTCCATTTTCTTCATATCTTTTCATGAGATCGCCCATGGTTTGTCCAGGATGTCTTTGGCTCATGGTTCCCCAGGATTGAGCTAAACGTGCTTGAGCATTTTGTAGGGTTAATAGACGTGAATCATTGGCAAAAACGACCTCAGCAGTTTCCTTTACGCCATGCCGGTTAGTGGTAGTAATTAAATAAACCTGTCCGATAATTCCAGCTATATTTTCTTCCCTACCGGTATTTTCAATTTTAGGCCTTTCTTCTCGTCCCATTTGAGGTTGGTTGCGATTGAAGAATTTACCAATTCCTGACTGTTCCATCATCCGTGCCATTTCATCCATGCTGGTAGCCACCCATTCTCCATTATCTTGAGAAACAATATACCCTTTGCCCTTATTCATAAGCACATAAGATTCTGAATTCATATTCATTCTAAAAGTATTTTCGTCGTGGTATTCCACTGTAATAGGAGAGCTATCTTTAATAGCCCACTTCCCGATTAAATCAGATGCATTTAAGGTTGCAGGTAAAGTTGAACAGAATAGAAAAAAAGATAAAAAAAATGATGATAAAAATTTCATGACCCAATTTCCTCCCAAAGAATCCTAATAATCAATCAGTGCATATTAGGTTCCAATTTTTTTAGGTTATTATACTGCTTCAAAAGGCAATGACCAGAGTAAAAATGCGTATTATATTAGGGAAGGCTATGCTCTTTTTCTTCTGCAAATAGTCAAAGTTGAACTTTTTAGATTAATAAAATCAATAGTTTTCAGGGGGATGGATTCAGTTGGGGATTATTCCATGACAAACTGGGAAGGAATTTATTGAATGGCAAAATCCTTAAATTTAGTTTTTTTGACTTTTCCTCCCCTAATGGATTTGTTCATAGAGGAGACCAAACGTTTTTGTAATTTTTCTTTAAAATACAAAATATCATTGTAAAACTTTCGCTCAAGGAATTTTTCAACTGTAGTGATCATTATCTTTTCATATACTGGTAAAGCTTCTCTAACCAAATCAGCGGTTTCTGGACTACTCAATTCTACTTCCAAACTAAAACTTAAAACTCTTATATCGGTTTGGTTGTAGGCAATTGGCATGATAGTGTTTAAGGTTACAAAGGTAGAAGACGCGTTGATTGCTTCTCTAATACTTTTATCTTCCTTAGCCGCTTCTGCTTCTGATTTTTCTGCTTTAGATAAAATTTTTGATTCACCTAATTCTTGAAGTAATGTTTCCTCTACAGACTTTTCTTTTGTAGGTGAAGATTCGCTATCTTTTAAAGAACTGTTATCTTCTTGTTTGATTTTTTCTAATTCCTCATTGGAAGGTTGGATGGCCTCTTCCAAAGATGGAATATCTTCTCCTTCTTCCGATTCTAATAATTCAGAGGGAACTTCTTTTGGGGAAAGCTCTTCTGGAATCTCAATTTCTTTCTTATCTATTTCCGCGAGCTCATCTGGAATAAAAGTTTTGTATGCAAAGTAGCCGCTACCCGCGATTAACAAAAAACCTCCTAAAACGCCGGCTAAAATCATGTCCCCTTTTTTTCCATGTGGAATTTCGAAAGGTCCTATTTTCCTTTTTTTTGGTTTGAATTCGAATTCATCCTCATCACCTTCATATTCGGCAAATGCTTCCGGGGGCAACTCTTTTTCCGGCTCTTCTGTGGATAAGTTTGAGTTCCCTAATTCTACATTTGCCGAGTCCGCCAATGCTTGGATTTCATCATCTCCGTCCTCTTCTCCAAAAGCTTCATCCCACATTTCATCATCTTTTTTTTCTTTTTGTTCTGTTGATTCAGGAGGTTGTGTTTCTTCAGAAGATTCTGAAGAGGTTTCATTGGATTGGGATTGTTCCGCTTCAGTGGCATCCTGATCGGCAAAGGCTTGTGCCCAGAGATCTTCATCACTAGGTTCTTCTGTACCGGATTCTTCTGCGCTGGCAGGCGTGTCTTCACTGGTGGCAGAGGGTTCTTCGGATTCGGCTGTTGAGGATTCACTGCTCTCAGCCTGTTTCGCTTCAGTGGCATCCTGATCGGCAAAGGCTTGTGCCCAAAGATCTTCATCACTTGGTTCTTCTGTACTGGATTCCTCTGCGCTTGCAGGTGTATCTTCACTGGTGGCAGGGGGGTCTTCGGATTCGGCTGTTGAGGATTCACTGCTCTCCGCCTGTTGGGCTTCAGTGGCATCCTGATCGGCAAAGGCTTGTGCCCAGAGATCTTCGTCACTTGGTCCTTCTGCATTATCATCCTTAGAGGATTCTATCGATTTATTTGTTGAAGAATCCTGGTCCTTATCACTAGCGGGCTGAACTTCATTTGGGGTGTCCGACTCTTCTTTATCCGAACCCGAAGTTTCAGGGTCGGTTATCGGCTTATTTTTGGGAAAATCTTCATTTTCATTGACTAGACCAATGTCCTCTTCATTAATTATCGGTTTTTCAGTAGGCGGTTGTTCTAAGCTTTCTTGAACCGCATCTTCCCAAATTTGATCGAGTGTCTCATCCTTTATAGAATTTGGATCTGCAGATTCATTAAATTCGCTAGGAGTTTCTGTTTTTGCTTCTGCTTTACCCGAAGATTCCTCAGTAATTGAGTTGTTTTCACCTGGTTTAAGTAAATCACTGTCTTGAGTTTCTTTTGAGGGAGAGGGTTCATCTTCTTCTATAATTTCGTCTATTAGATTTTCGAGCTCAGGAGATTCATCATTTTTCAATGGGTTTTCTGTAGTTGAGGACTCAGAGTTATTTTTTTCAAAATTTTCTGCTTCATCCTCCAATTCTTTATGAATTATTTCATCAAGAAAAGCCTCGATTTCTGGGTCCTTACCTAAAGACCCCTTACTTTCCGGTTGACTTATACCTTGATCGAGGGATAATGAGTCTTCATTTACATCAACATCTCGATTTGAAGGGGTAAATGTAGATGAGACTTGAGAACCTACGGGTTGCTCAACGATTTCAGGTTTTACAACAAAGACGTTTAAACATTTTGCACATTGAACGTCTCTACCTGAATCGTCTAGGTCAGGAAGATCGACTTGGTAAGCAGCCTGGCATTTTGGACAAATTATTTTCATAACCTTTTTAATATAAAGGGCTTATACAAATATTATAGAAGTTTCTTTTTATTATTCAATAGGTTGTTGAATATGAAACAGATAGTGTTAGGAAAATGGGTTCATTTTTTGGAATTTGAGAACAATTAATTCGCCCTGTAATTTTTATTAGGAAATTGATTTTGTGGGTTTAAATTCAATGGTTCTTATGGAATAATTCGTTGGAATTATTAAAATTACACTAATTTAATTCAGGGTAAATTTAAGAGAATTTTGGGTTCATTTTTAGGCCAGTTGAAAGATGCAAATTTTTAAAAATCAAAATACTTTATTTTCATTTCTTGTGGCATTTGCGCTATTAGGAGATTTTTCTTGGAATCCTTCGTATATAGAAGGAATTTCATATGATTCTAACGCTTTGTTGAAACTTGAGAAAAAGGTTTTTTTAAAAATTAAAGCTGATAAAAGAGACTTTAGATTTGAAAAAGAACAAAGGACTCGTCTTCAGATTGTCAGAGTATTGTCCCATGTAATTTCTAAGTACCATACGGGGCTGGACAATCAATCGGTTCGAATGTTGCCTAATTTGATTTTAGAAGAAAGTGGAAAATACGGGTACGATCCGCTATTTCTAACAGCACTTATTATAACCGAGAGCTCTTTTAATAATTGGGCACAATCAAAGGTAGGGGCTTTAGGGTTGATGCAAATTAGGCCTCGTACAGCTTTTGCAGTTGCAAAAGAAAAATCCATGCGGTGGAGAGGAAAACCGTCTTTATTCCAGCCTGAGACTAATATTGCAATTGGTAGTTACTATTTAAATAAAATGCATAAGAGATTTCAGGATATGGAATTAGCTCTGGAAGCGTATAACCATGGTCCCACCCAATTAATGCGTTTTCTTCATAAAGGGAAACCTCCTTACAAATATTCTTCTAAAGTTTTTAGTATTTATGATGACTTAAAAAAGCAGACAATTTAGAAATAGTGTTTTAATATCGACTTTCCCTCCTAAACCATTCAATGTAAATTTTTGTTTTTTTTGTTTATAAATGTTTATAATTAAAAAATATGGCGATGTTTAAAGTTTCCCCAATTATGATAGTGAATGGTTCGGTTCAGGGGAATAAAGTCCCATCATATTCAAGTATTATTTTAAAAAGTTTGTTTATTCTATTTCTAAGTTTATTCTTGGGGATAGGATGTTATTCAAAAAAAATAGAAGATGCGTTTGATGGGGACTTTTCGTCAAAAGAAAATAATCAAATCATAAATGATTATTGTAAAGGATGCCATATTCATCGAGATTTTGAAGCATCTGTTCATGTGGAAGAAGTTTCTAAACAATATCGTAGAAAAGTATTCCGTTTTACCTCTGAATGTCGGACTTGTCATTATTTAGAAAAGAAATTCTCTTTAAATGATTTTCTTCGTAAAACTCGGAGGCCTAAAGAAGCGAATCAAGGAAAATTCAGAGAATTTGAAATACAGGAATTAAGATCTAAAAAAAAGTAACAGAAGTCAATACTGTTATTGGTCCCCCAAATGAGAAAGAATAAAATCTTTTTCAAAAAATGTCACGCCAGTTAATTCTTTTTTCGGTTAAATCTTGAAAAATTTTTACAAATTTATCATTCTTTCATTAATTTTATTATTTGGGTGTTTTTCTTTTGCTCCATCTTCTGCATTGGCACTATCTTTAGGTCCCATGCAAGTTAAAAGTGCCTTTGGAGACCCTTTCCATGCTGAAATTAAAATGACAGTAAAAGATACAAATGATTTGGAGATTTCCATTGGCGAGATTCAGGATTATCAGTTATTAGAAATTGACCGGCCCAGTGTCGTGGATCAATTAGCAGTTTCAATTCCTGCCAAGATTGAAGGGGAAACATTTCATTTGAAAGTATTTTCTAAGAGACCTTTTTTTTATCCCTCATTTAATTTGCTAATAAAGGTTACTCAAGGGGGAGGAACGATTTTTGAAAATTATTTAGTTACTGTTGACTTTCGTCAGAGTGTTTCACTCAAATTAAAAGCAGATAAAGAATTATCTTCTCCAGAAGAGATTTCTTCTCTTCAGCCGGGGAAGCAAGAAAAGAAAATGCTTGTCCCCTCGAAGGAAAGTTTTGGTGATGGAGATGAAAACCCAAAAACCCAAAAAAGAAAAGTGATGGCGAAAGAGGGAGGTATCCATCCAACGCCTCTTATTGTTCGTGAATTGCCTGAGATAAAATACCCCAAAAGTTTTCCAAAGAAAATCATAGATGATTTAGAGACACCGGTGACTTCCGCGCAACTTTTAGATAAGCCAATTAAAACTTTGCGGCCTAAAATAAATCGATCCAAAGCTGAACAAGTAAGCCAAAATTCAGAAGTCTCGAAGGATAGAAATAAAGAAAATGCAAACCAGAAACCTAAGGTGAATTCGAAAAAAGCTGAATTGGAAAGTAAAACTGTTTCGAAAAATGAACAAATGTTAAATGAAACCATAATTTCGAATCAATTTTATGGGCCCATTAAAAAGGGGGAAAGTCTGATTGCAATTGCAAGAAATCTTTTGACTGAACCCTCGAATGCCACTAAGGTTGCGGCCGCTTTATGGATGGACAACCAAGAGCAATTTATCAATAACAATATTCATGGTTTGAAAAGCGGAGCAAAGCTTTCTCTAAAAAACCTGCAAAACCGAGTCGACAATATTACTTTTGCAAAAGCTAAATGGATAATTAAAAACCATTGGCAAGAATGGAAATTGATAAATGAGAGAAAAAGGAATCCTGTTGATAAAGTCCTAACACCCATCGCACATGAAATGTTACTTCCTGAGGAAAAACCTGAGAAAAAATTAGCAATACATGAAGTCTTGGATAATTGGAAAAGTAGTTGGGAAAAAGGTGACCTGAGTAAGCACTTAAGCTTTTTCTCGAAGGCCCCAAAAAATTCGAGGGAGAATGTAAATAAGGATTTTGAATATTATAGTAGATTTAAAAAAATGATGTTTCGCCGTCATAAAAATGTGCAAATACGAATTCATCAACCCAAAATTGTTATTTTGGGTAATAAGGCTTTTGTAGGGTTCCATCAAACATTTGATTCTGATTTAATAAAAAGCTTTGGTTGGAAATCTTTGGAGTTGATCGAAGAAGGACGAGAGTGGAAAATTCAAAAAGAAAAGTTTTCCGTAAAAGAATTCTTTGATAAAACAAAGTTAGAAGAGAAGAAGCCGGATGATTCTAAATTTATGCCTAGTATGAATGCCAAGTTTCCCTATGTGATTCATGCCAGCACCAAAATTGATAAATTAGATTCGATTCAATTAGTGAACCAACTTCGTGAGTTAGGTTTTGCAGCTTACTCTGCACCTCTGTATGTCGGGCCATCAAGAAAAATTTATCGAGTTTTTGTAGGCAGATTCTCAGGTACAGAACATTCGGATAAGGTTTCTTCTGTGCTCCGTGATACAGGTCTTACCCCTTATGCAGTGGCATTGGAAATGCCATACTCATTAGAAATTGGGGAATTTTTAGAGGAAGATAATGCTTTAGAAAAAGCTAAAATGATTCAAGGAAAAGGCTATTCATCTTTTATGTTTTCCTTCAAGGAACCTGGAAAAGAGGAAGCCAGTGTTAAAATTTTCTTAGGAGCATTTTTGAAAAAAAAGAACGCAATTCGTATGTCTAAAGAACTTACTGCAAATTCTATAGACTGGAATTTGGTCACTCCTTAAGAACCTCTCCAAAAAAAAGCCCAGGTAAAAGCTACCTGGGCTGAAATTCAATTCGATCTCTCAGCTCTCAATGGATAATTCGGGTTACAGCATACCTTTTAGGGTCGGAGCAGGCTTAAAGCCACAAGTCTTACTGGCCTTAATTTTAATTTCTTCACCGGTTTGAGGGTTTCTACCTTTGCGCGCCTTGCGTGTTCTTACAGTAAAGGTACCGAATCCCGGATAAGAAAAACGCTTGTCCTTTTTGATGGCCTTAGAAATTGAATCGAATGCTGCATCAATCACATCTCCAGCCAATCTCTTACTTAGGTTAGAATCTTTAACATTTTTTTGTACGGTGGCAATTAACTCGTCTTTAGTCAATTAACATCGCCTCCTTTCACAGGTGGGAAGTTTATAAGCGGGTGTAATTATAAAAAATGAGGGGTAAATGTCAATCAAAAAATCGAAACGGTCACCTCTTTTTTCCCCAGCAAAATAAGGTGAATGAGGAGGTAGCACCTTGAAAATGCTTTATGTTAAAATCTAATTACAAGTTTACCTTGCAGGGGTATATTTCTAACCCCAAGGTATAATTGTTAATAAAGTGAATCCGTAAATTCTCAAATTTTAATTGAGAGAAAATAATATTGAGCGTTTTGCCTAATGGGGTATTGTATTGAATTATTTTTTTTCGTTAATCTGTGAGGACTTTCTAATAAGGTTGACGATTTAAAATAAAATTCCTTTTAATCAAGGCCAAGGGAGAAACATTGTGTCTGTATTAAGTGTTGCGCATATGGGCAATCCAATTTTAAGGCAAAAAGCTATGCCTGTTAATTTGGATGAATTAGTAAATCCCAATAATCAAGAGTTACAGCGGTTAATCGATGACCTTATCGATACCATGCATGAGGAAGAGGGAGTGGGCATAGCAGCTCCACAGGTGTCACGGTCTTTGCAAATTGTAATTGCTGAATGTGAATCTAACGAGAGATATCCTGATCAAAAAAGTGTTCCTTTGACAGTTTTAGTGAATCCCAAAATTACCTATCGAAGTGAAGAAAAAGTTTCTTATTGGGAAGGCTGCTTAAGCCTGAAAGATTTAAGAGGCTTAGTTCCAAGGTCAAAAGAAATTCATGTGGAGGCTTGGTCGCGCTATGGAGAAAAAATAGAAATAAAGACCAGCAGTTTTTTATCAATTATTCTCCAACATGAAATTGATCATTTAGAGGGCAAGTTGTTTGTTGACCGAATTGAAGATATGAAATTTTTATCCTACCTTGATGAGTATCAAAAGTATTGGCTTAAGGAGTTTGTCCCCGCCGAAGAATCGGATGAACCATTATGAGCTTTGATCGTCAGTCCTTCGAAGAGGAGATTGTAAAGCTTTACTATGAGCCAATTATTGGAGCTAATTATACCAATTCATATGGAGAAGAGAATTTAGTGAATTTGGTAAATAAGTATAGAAGCCTTAGTCCGGAAAAAATGGATATTATGCGGGAAATGGTTATCAACTTTTCTCAATCCCAAGATTTGGGGTCAAGCTTCGTTTCGGTAGGTGTATTGCACGCATTAGGAATGAATGATGAAGTGATAGCTGCTTATGATTGGGCTCAAACGCAAGAAGATTGCCAAATGATTACCAGTCACTTTGACATTGGTAAATCGTTAGCCGATCATTTTATTGCTAGCTGAGATTTTCTCCTGTTATACAGAGGTGGGTGGGATTTTGGGTTTTGCAGTTTCTAGAATTTTCACATTTTCGGTTAGTTTTTCGTCACATCGTTTTTTAAAGCAAAGTAGGGTCCCTCCCCATAGGATCCCTGGAATTAGATAAAAAAGCCCTAACGCGATTGCTATTTGAGATAAGGACCAACTCAGTGTTTCTGTAGACCACCCAACGAACCAATTACTCAGACTCATTACAAGAGTCAGTAAAGCCATTTCTGTACTAAAAACTCTTCCTAAATACTGGTCTTGAGCTTCTAAATGTATTAGAGCTGTACTAAACACCCAAATAGTGGAAGCGAAAAAAGTTAATAGACCAATTGCAAAGGCGATTAGTAAGAGGTGATCCCATTGCCCAAGAAAGATTAAGGAAAAGCCTCCTAAAAAAAATGATGCAAGTATGGTTAATTGTAATGTGCGAGGGGTTTCACCAAAAATTTTTTTAACAATTATAGGACCCAGTGCAGCTCCCAACCCTCTTGCGCAATACATGAATCCGATAGCGAATGAAATTTTGGAAGGGGAATTGAATAATTTATTTGCATATAGAGGAATCATCGTCAATATGCCCCCTGATATGGCTAAACCGGATTTTAATAAAGTTAATGCAAAAATAAAAGGATCATTTTTTAAATATCGAGCCCCTTCTATAAAGTCATTTAACCCGCTGGTAGACTTGGATTTTTTTGATAGGGTTACCGCTCCCTTAGGAATTTTTATTTTGGCGATAAACCAGGCGGACCAAAGGAATGTAAATGAATCTAAAATGAAGGCCGCTTTGATCCCCAGAAACCCAACAATTCCACCCCCCAATGCTGCACCTAAAGCTAACATGACTGACCATGTGGAGCCGCTTAGGGCATTGGCTGTAACTAAATCTTTTTTAGAGGTTAAGGAAGGAATTAAAGCACTTCGGGCGGGTTCAAAAAAGCCTGCTAAACTAATTTCCACCACTGTGAGTACATATAGTAACCATAGATGACTTTGGTTTTGAACAAATAAAAATCCAAGAACTACGATAAACCTTAACAAATCTGTGACGATCATTATTTTTTTGCGGCTGATGCGATCCGCTAAAATTCCGGCGACGGGGCTTACAAAAAATACGGGTAAGAGTTTGGCGATCATTGCTATGGACATGGCCATTCCTCCACCCCCAAGCTGCAAAATCAGTGAGTAAATGGCAATACTGTTTAGCCAATCCCCCAATTCAGAAATTACCTGGCCATACCATAGATTTCTAAACGGCGTGTTGGATTTTAATAGCTGGATATAACCACTAGAGGGTTTGGAAGTCATTGAAGAAGTAATAAGACAAGAAAATTGTTTTTGGGTTTGCTAGGATGCTATAAATGCCAATCTAACATGTGGGGAAGGGTTTCACAAATCGTTTATAATTTAAAAAATTATATGAATAGAATACCCAGAATAGAAGTTTGTTATGATATATTTTTCCAAACAAAGGGCCAAAAATGTTAAAAAATGAATCTCCTCAAGAATTTGACGATCTTTATGACAAGCTGATTGGTAAGGTGTCTTTTTGGACCTCGTTTTTATTAGCGACCTTAACTGCAATTTGGTATTACCAATCCAATCCACCTGAGTCTGACGAAGTTAAACGGATGCGAATGTTTTTTAAAGAAAACTCTATAGAGGTCTCTGAGTTTATTAAGTTACCCCCCGAAAAAATGAAGGAAGCGGCTAAAAATAAAACGCATCCTTTCTTTAAATCATATTCAAAATCTTCTGAAGTAGAAAAAAATAAAATAAATGCACTTGTTCATGTTTCTACTGATTACACGCCAAATCAATATTGGTTCAATATCATTTTTCTTTGGGTGATTTTTTTTACTACATTTTGGTTCCTGGGATTAATGATCCAAGGGGTTATAAATTTAGTTCGAAACGATTCAGTGAAAAAAAAGTAAACTCTTTCAACTTATTATTAGAGCGCCATGAACGTTGACACTATTCGATTTTCAGTTTTTCTTGGAGTATTTATTCTAATGCTCATTTTAGAGCATTTAATTCCACGTCACCCCACCGTAGACTCAAAACCAAGACGGTTAGGAATAAACTTTGGTTTGACGGGTTTTAATATTATTTTCGTTAAATTAATATTGGGAGGAGGTGCTGTAGCTACTGCTCATTTTGCAACTGAGCAAGGTTGGGGAATATTAAACTATTTTAATTGGCCGTTTTGGTTGGAGTCTGTTCTGGCAGTTATTTTTTTAGACTTGATGATATATTTACAGCATGTCTTAGTCCATATGGTTCCGTTTTTTTGGAGATTTCATGTGGTTCATCATTCAGATTTGGATTTGGATGTTTCGTCCGGATTACGATTTCATCCTTTAGAAATTTTAGGTTCCATGATTTTTAAAATGGGATTAATTTTAGCTTTAGGCCCCTCCGTGTTTTCCGTAATATTGTTTGAAGCGATTCTCAATGGAATGGCCCAATTCTCTCATTCAAATTTTAAAATTTCCGAGCCATTGGATCGAATTTTACGCTATTTAATAGTCACTCCAGATATGCATCGCATTCATCATTCCATAGAAAGAAATGAAACAAATTCTAACTATGGATTTAACCTTTCAATTTGGGACCGATTACTCGGCACTTACAATTCTTTTGCCAAAAAAGCCCAACCGGAGATAGTGATCGGTGTTCCGGAATATCGTGACCCCCAACAAGTTAGTTTGCCTAAGTTAATTACTATGCCATTAAAGCATCCTTAAACCCCTTCCAAAAGGATACTAGTTTTTCCCCAATTGAGGAGGAAAATTGGTAAAATGTTGCATGTCTGTCAGATATTATTGGATCAGTTTTATTGTCGTGCTGGGCCTAACGGTCATTATCAGTTGGATCAGGCAAACTCGATCCCGGAAAGAATTTTTTTTAATTATGGTATCTGTTACGGTGGGTTTAGTTTTAATTGGTTTCATTTTAGCGGGGTTGGCAAAACTTTTAGAACATTTAGGAATTAGCGAATCGGGTTTTATTTATTAATTGAACCCCGAAGTTTTATATACAATGCCCGTTTTATGAGTTCAAGGAATCTGGATACAATAGGTGGTATATACTATGGAAAACTTAGAATTTACACCATTCATGTTTGCCATTATGGGGTTGGCATTTTTAATTATTTCATATTTTATGGGAATGTTGATTCATTCAGCGTGGATGTATGAAGATACAGAGAAAATGAAACGTGATAGCAGAAAAGCGTGGGCTTTGTGCATGATAGCTGGAACAGGAGTAACTGGGTGGTTATTTGCGTATGGTTATTATGTGAATTTCCGTTGATTCATAATCTAGAAAAGATTTTTATCCTGCAAGTATATCGATCAGTTTTTGGCAATCATTTTTATATAAATTAATTTCTTCTCTTTCAGTCTCATCTAAATCATCCAGAGGCTGCTCATCCAATAGCTCAATAGCGTCGTTTAATCCTCCCGCAACAATATCCAATTCATGCTCAGCTAAAGCATAAATAGAGGGGTTTTGTCGCAATCTGTCAAATACACGAGTGTATTTAGTTTTATAATCCAAGACTTCCATCTTTTTTTTGTCCGGCATTGGATTTCGTAATTCCATATTCATGTCCGAAATGGCATCATTGAGTGCCATCTTAATAGTTTCAATTTCTTTTGGCCCGATTGATGCCAGAGATTTCATAAAATTTCCTTATATCCAGTTAGGTTACAAATTTGATAGAAATTCAAATGTTTTTTAAAAACCAAAATTCTTTGTTTGGATTTCACTTTATATTATATACATTCATTTAAACTTTCAAAAATAAAAAAAGCCTGCATCGTTAAAATGCAGGTTTTTAATAAATGGGCTATTTATCAATTTGATCCTTGACAGATTTGGAATTGATTTTTCCTTTTTTAATGAACCCATTTTTTTGAAATGTAAATGGAAAGATAGTCTATGAGTTTCTAATAATGACAGTTATTAAAAATAATTCTCGTTTAATTTTAATTGTTTTAATTATTATTGCAATTACTGAAATGGAGGGTTTTCGATCATATTTTTCTATTAACTCGGTTAAAGGTTTATTTTTAGAAAATAAATTTATTGGCATTATTCTGTTTTGTTTAGTTTTTTCAATTGGAAATTTACTATATGTTCCCGGGTGGATTTTCTTAGTGGGGTCTGTATTTTCTTTAGGGAAGGAATGGGGGGGACTGGTAACTTATTTGGCTGCTATGTTTTCTGCAATTGTAAGTTTCTATTGTTTGCATTATTTTGGTCGAGATGCTCTAAGAAACTTTGACAATAAATTAGCTAATCGAATTTTTTCGAATTTAGATAAAAATCCTATTTCTTCCATAGCGTTACTTCGATTGATTTTTCAAACTGCCCCTCCCTTAAATTATGCTTTGGCCATGTCAGATATTAGGTTTAGAAATTACCTTTTTGGAACCTTGATTGGTTTGCACATTCCAATTTTTGTTTATTGTTATTTTTTCGAGTTTTTTTTGGAGAACGTTTTCAAATGAATTAATAATTCATCAGCTTTTCTTCTCATCAAGTAATTGTAAAATATTTTTTTCTGTTTCTTTATACCGACCCTCACCAAAGTGGCTGTAGCGAATGAACCCATTTTTATCTATTAAATAAAATGCTGGCCAATATCGATTTCTATATGCTCTCCATAGCTGGAACCCATTGTCTAAAGCAACGGGGAATTGAATTTCATGCTTTTTAACAGCCTCTTTGACATTTTTTAAATTTCTTTCGAAAAAGAATTCCGGAGCATGGATACCCAATACTATAAATCCCTTTTCTTTATATTTTTTATACCAAGCCTTTACGAAAGGAAGGGTGTTGATGCAGTTATAGCAGGAGTATGTCCAAAAATCTATCAGTACGACTTTCCCCCTTAATTGGTTCATAGAATTAATGGTAGAAGAATTGATCCAATGGCTTAATCCTGTGATCTCTGGTGCCTTTTGGAGTTTTGGAAGTGAAGCAGGTTTTTTCTTTAACGAATGTGCTGACAATTGCGCTTCCTCAGAAAGTAAGCACAATAAAAAGAGGATCGACAATATTTTGAAAAACGAGTGCAGATAAAAGCGCTTTTGATTGTAATTAAATAAGTTGTTTTCAGAGATTGTTTTGAGTGTAGATTTGATTTTCAAACTAGTGCCTTTTCTATTTTGAGTGTTTTCTAATAATGAAAAAATTTTCTTCATTTTTTGAACTTAGACCTGAGTTAATTTGTAGATTAGTCGTAGATCAGGGTTTGTCATTACAGAATTATTTCTCCTGAGTGTTCAAGTTTATAGAGGCTTACGGAGGCGGATCGAATTTTAATATTTCGGGTTTGTTGGGAGGATGATATGGAGAAGGCCCGAATATTTCTGGTTTTGTTAAAGTTGCTGACGCAATTTTTTCATAGGGGATAAAAGGTGAAAGTCGATTGAGTTTTATTTCTCACATAATGGAATTATTTTAGAGGGCTCTTCAAGAATTGTTTGGATGGTAGCTTCCTTAAAAACGTCTTCCATAAGCTGGATGGATTGATTGATTCTTTTGTGCAAAGCGCAAAGATTTTTGGTATGAGCTTTGAGCTTTAGAGGGCAACTTTGGATTTTTCGAATGGGGTCCACAGCATTGATTACACTTAAAAGTTGAATCTGATCTGAGGGACGGCTAAGAGCATAACCGCCATGGACTCCTCTTTTTGATAGAACAATTTCTCCTTTTGCCAGACTATGCAGTACCTTCGACAAGTAAAACTCTGGAACCTTGGTTGCTTGAGCAATTTCTGTGGTAGTTAATGGCTTTTCAGGGTGTTGTGCCAAGGAAACGATGGCTCTTAAAGCGTATTCTGCAGTTTGCGATATCAATTTCTTCACCTCCGGACAAGTGGTTATCCAGCCACAGATTATCAAAAAGATTAAGAAAGTCAATTAAAGATAAAAAGACCTTGACATCCTTAATTGACTGCTATATTTTAATTAAAGATAATTTTATCTTTTTATCTATTTTTGTGGAAGTGAATGCATATGAAAACTATAGACGCTATAAAACGTACCCAATTGCCAGATTTGGATTCTCGGGAAAGAATCCAAGTGTTGGTTAATTCCTTTTACTCAAAAGCTCGGAAAGACAAATTGTTAGGGCCTGTATTTGAAGAAATGATAGATGATTGGGAGTCTCATTTGCCAACTATGTATAATTTTTGGGAAAAAGTATTATTGGGTACAGGAGACTATCAGGGGAATCCTTTTCAGAAACATATAAAGTTACACATTGTGAAAAAACATTTCAATGTTTGGATTGAATTATTCTTTCAAACTGTAGATGACAATTTTTTCGGTGTTTTTGCTAAAAAATCGAAGAGATTGGCGACCAATATTTCCGAAACTTTCCAACATAGATTGGGAATTGATTCTTTCTCTTCAGGTCTCATAGTTCCTAAATATGTAACTTCAAAAGCTAGCTTAAATAAGCAGGAGGGATGAAAATGAATTTTTCAAATTTAGATATTCAAACCCCAGTAGGCGATTTTGTAAATCACAACCCAGAAATTGCAATTAAATTGTTTGGTGAATTGGATATAGATTATTGCTGCGGTGGGGCAGAGACTCTTCAGCACACTTGCGAAGAAAAAGGATTGGATGCAACCGAAGTTTTAGACCAGTTAAACCATGAAAAGTGTGAAAACAAAAACCGAATTAAGCAGAATTGGTTAGACTTGGATTCAAGAAATTTGATTGACCATATAGTAAATACTCATCACCAATATTTGGAAACAGTGTTTCCTGAGTTAATTCAAGTTATCAATAAAGTAGTCCAGGCCCATGGAAAAAACCATCCGGAACTTTTGGAATTAAGAAAATTGATTCATGAATTCATTGATGATCTCAAGCCTCATATGATCAAGGAAGAACAAGTTCTTTTCCCAATGATAAAAACAATTTTTGAAAGTATTGATTCTAATTCATTGGCCAAGTTTGGTTCTTTAGAAAATCCTATTAGGGTCATGCTGATGGAACATGAAAATGTTGGGCACCTTTTACAACAGATCAATTCTTTAACGAATCGATATTCTCCGCCTGAGGATGCTTGTAATTCGTTTAAGCATTTATACAAAATGTTAAAAGAAATCGAGCAGGATACGTTTTTGCATATCCATAAAGAAAACAATCTTCTATTTCCACAGGTTCTGAAATTGGTCGCGTAAGAGCATCATATTCTTGTAACTAAAATTAAAATATACAAACCTACTCTTAAAGGAATTTTAAATATGAAACGTAAATACTTTGACATTGGGATAATAACTACAATTATGATGTTGGTCTGTGTTTTATCTTCGAATACTGTATTTGCTGATATTGAAGCAAAACTAACCAGTGCACCCGCTGTGCCGAATCCTATTGGTAAAAGGGAAGCGAAAACAGTCCAGATACATTTCGAGGCAAAGGAGTTTAAAGGTTCAATAGCGGAGGGTGTTCAGTATGAATTCTGGAGTTTTAATGGCAAGGTTCCTGGGCCAATGGCACGAGTTCGGGTGGGTGACAAGGTAAAGTTTCAGTTATCCAACGCCAAATCAAACTCTCAACAACACAACATTGATATTCACGCTGTTAATGGCCCCGGGGGAGGTGCTGCGGTGAATACGGTGAGTCCTGGTGAAACCAAGACCTTCACCTGGAAAGCACTTAATCCGGGATTGTATATTTACCACTGTGCTGCCGGATCCATTGTGGATCACATTGCAAATGGAATGTATGGTTTGATTTTAGTCGAACCAGCGGGAGGACTTCCAAAAGTGGATCGTGAGTTTTATGTTTTCGAAAGTGAATTCTTTTTAACAGAGCCAGAAAATGGAGTTGCCGCATTTGATATTTCTAAAGGATTGGCTGAACATCCCACCTATGTAGTGTTTAATGGAAAAGAAGGTGCGGTAACCGGAGAAAATGCCCTAAAGGCAAAAGCTGGGGAAACTATCAGAATATTCTTTGGGAATATCGGACCAAATGGAATTTCTTCATTCCATGTAATCGGTGAAATTTTTGATAAGGTTTACCATGAAGGAGCAATCAATGGTCTCGTAAATCACAATATCCAAACCACTTTAGTTCCATCTGCAGGTGCAACAATTGTAGAGTTCAAAGTGGATAATCCCGGAACCTATGTTTTGGTTGACCATAGCATTTTTCGAGTGGCTAAAGGGGCTATTGGACACTTGGTTGTAGAAGGGGATAAGGACCCTTCCATTTATGCGGGAAAAGATTAATCGATTAAAATTATTTTTAATTAAATTCCAATAAAGCTAAAGAAAGTGTCATGAGTAATGAAGAGCAGTTTTCGGTGGAAAATAATTATTCAGCAGTAAAGCAACATTATCGCTTTACTAAAGAAGATGAGAATCTTCTTTTAGAGATGAAACCGACGCTTGAGCCCCACGTGGAAGAATTCATTGAAGGTTTTTATGAATTCATCTGGAGTTTTGGGAAAACTGCCGAGTACTTAAAGGATCAAGAAGTAATTGTCCGCCATAGGGGAAAGATTTCTCAATGGTATTTAGATTTGTTCAGCGGAAAATACGATATTATTTATTTTTCGAAGTTATACAAAATAGGAGAAATTCACGTAAAACTGGGGTTGCCCACTCATTATGTGAATGCAGCCTTTAATTATGTTCGCGTTTTTTCTTTAGAAAAAATATCGAAACAATTCACTAACCAACCAAACCTCTCCCTTAGGCTCAGAGCAATTGAAAAAGTTTTGGATATCAACCTGGATATATTAACAAGTTCCTACCGTGAGGAAGAAATCGGCCGGTTTTTGTCCTTGTCTAGGATAGAAAAAAACTTATTAGGAACTTTAAAGAAAATAAGTGGTTATTTTAATTTTCTGCTTTCCGGCGCGTTGGTTATGGTGGCTTTCTTTGCCATTGGTCTGTTTGGTTATGATGTTTATCTTTTAGTTTCGGATCAAATACCCATTGAGCAGGGGATTTTGACCATTTTAGGAAGTCTGCTAATTCTTTGGGCAGCAATTGAATTAATTCAGGAAGAAATGAAACATCTCCGGGGAGGGAAGTTTGCTCTAGAAGCTTTCATTGCTTTGGCCATAGCTGCTTTGATTCGAAAAATTCTTATTTTTTCTCTTTCGCCAACGAAAACCATAGATGTTTTGTTGTATGGTCTTTTGGTCCTTTGTTTAGGAGTGTCTTATTGGTTAATAGTTCAAAAAGCAGATCCTAGGAGCAAATGAACGTATAGAAAAACTTGGTGATTAATTAATGTCTAAAAAAGTAAATATATTTTTAATGGTAATTGTTTCAATGGTTATTATTGGATTTGTTACAAGCTTTTCCATTGGAATCGCTGCTCAAGACAGCGAGGATAAGCCGGTTCATCCATGGGGTTATGAAGGTGGAACCGGACCTTTGCATTGGGGTGAAATGGAACAAGATCATGAAAAACACCTCATGTGTAGGGAAGGGGTTAGGCAATCTCCCATCAATATTGATCATGTCCCAGGATTTAAGTTGGAAAAACTAGATATTCATTATTTCAAGACCCCTATTCGTCTGATTAATAATTCTCATACAATAATGTTGAATTACCGAAAAGGGAGTTTTGTTGAATGGGAAGGAGAGATTTTTGATTTAGTACAAATTCATTTTCATCACCCCAGCGAGCATTTAATCAATGGTAAATCTTTTCCGATGGAAATTCACATGGTTCATAAAACCAAAGATCATCAATATGTGGTGATTGCAGTTTTTGCTCAATATGGAAAAGAAAACAATACCATTCAAAAAATGTGGGATCATATTCCAATCCATATTAACGGAAAATTTTTTAACGCGAAAAAATTTGTTAACGCAGAGAAACTTTTGCCACTGTCAAAAAAGTATTATTTTTATAATGGATCTTTAACCACTCCTCCCTGTACAGAAAATGTCACTTGGTTTATTTTGGAAACACCTATTGAAATGGATAAAAAACAAGTGATGCATTTCCAAAAATTTATTGATGATAATGCCAGACCTGTCCAAGACGTGAACCACAGAATTGTTGTGAAGCTTCAATAAAGCTGCTTATTCCTCTATTGTTACATTCTGAGTGTCCATACCTGTATTTCCAGCTATATCGGTTGCAGACCAGGTAACGATTGTAAGTCCAAGCGGGAAAGTGCCAGGTGAATCATTGGTCGGTGTAATGGATCCATCTACCAAATCTGTTGCAGTAGCAGTTCCTAAATCCGGTGTAGTATCTGTGGTGGTGATATCTGGTGGTGCTGTGACAACCGGTGGTGTTGTGTCAGCGATCGTTACGTTTTGCATATCTGTTCCAGTGTTCCCAGCGTTATCGGTAGCTGACCAAGTAACAAGGGTTGGACCCACTGAAAATCCTCCTGCGGGTGCATCATTTGTTGGGATAATTGGTCCGTCAACTATATCGGTGGCTGTGCCTGTTCCTAAGGCTACTGTTGTCGTGGGTCCGGTCGCTTCTGTTGTAATATCAATAGGAGCGGTAACTACAGGTAGTGTTGTGTCGTTTATAGTAACGTTTTGCGTATCCGTTCCTGTGTTTCCTGCAGCATCGGTGGCGGACCAAGTCACAACAGTGAGTCCAACCGGGAATGAGCTTGGTGCGTTATTGGCCGGAGTTAATGGTCCGTCCGTTTCATCATTAGCAGTAGCCGTTCCTAAAGCAACGGTTGTTGTCGGTCCGGTCGCTTCGGTAGTGATATCTGCAGGTGCAGTAACTACCGGTGGAGTGGTATCAGTAACGATGGTCACATTCTGCGTTGCGGTTCCAGTATTGGTAGCATTATCGGTAGCGGACCAGGTGACGACGGTGAGTCCAAGCGGAAATGTAGCCGGTGCGTTATTCGTCGGAGTGATCGATCCATCTACCAAATCTGTTGCAGTAGCGGTTCCCAGATCCGGAGTCGTGTCTGAAGTTGTGATGTCCGCAGGTGCTGTCACGGTTGGCGGAGTTGTATCGGTGATCGTTACGTTTTGCGTATCCGTTCCTGTGTTTCCTGCAGCATCGGTGGCGGACCAAGTCACAACGGTGAGCCCAACCGGGAATGAGCTTGGTGCGTTATTGGTCGGAGTTAATGGTCCGTCAAAGTTGTCGAAAGCTGTACCTGTTCCTAAGGCAACCGTTGTTGTGGGTCCAGTAGCTTCAGTTGTAATGTCTGCCGGTGCAGTGACCACCGGTGGTATTGTGTCACTAACAGCTGTTTCATAAGTAATTGTTAACTTCGGCCTTCCTGATCCTGCCTCGCTGGAATTAATGAAGATGCCATCGTTGTTATTGTTTGTTTCCTTAATAACAATCCCATTATTATTGATAGTTCCATCAATCCATCCTTGAACTAAACTAATTCCATTAGAATTTAAATTGATTACATTTTCTCCAAACTGTCCGGAAGAGATAGCGCCAAGAACAGAGGTTCCAACATTTGTAGAGGATCCTCCAAAAGTATTCCATGTGACTGTCGATTCATTCCAGTTGGTTAATGCCTGGTGAAGGTTGAATAAGTCGGTACTGACATTTGAGAGATTCAAAGAAATACTTACGGATTGTACTGTAGCGTCGCTTGAAATAGAAGAAATGTCCCAAGATATCAACGAAATCACCTCGCCGAAAGCACCATTGCTAGGATCGGGTTGAATGAGATCAGCACTCAAAGAAGTTTGATTTCCGTGTGTCGTATTGGGCGATGTTTCTCTTAATAAAGAATCCTGAGTTCCGCTGTATCCGGAATCAGGTTCTACTCCATTTTGAAATTCGGCTATTACTGGTCCGCTAGTGGGCTGGATGATTATATTTTGCGTATCGGTTCCTGTATTGCCAGCAGGATCAGTAGCCGTCCAGGTAACGATGGTAAAACCAATTGGGAAGGTTCCTGGTGCATCGTTAGTGAGTGAATCAATGATTCCCGAGTTATCTGTAGCAGTGGCAGTTCCTATATTCGGAGTTGCATTTGTTGTTGTGATGTCAGCTGGTGCAGTGACAACCGGGTCCTCAGTGTCATCGAGTAAAGTAACATCGTGGGTATCCGTACCTGAATTGCCAGCAGCATCCATTGCTGTCCAGGTGACAGTAGTTGTGCCTAAAGGAAATGTAGCTGGAGCATCATTTGTTAAAGAGGTGACTCCTACATTATCTGTAGCGGTGGCAGTTCCAATATCTGGTGTCGGGTCCATTGTAGTCAGGTCCGCGGGGGCAGTTACCACTGGGTCCTCTGTATCAGGTCCAGAGGGAACAGTGTAAGTAATACTAAGTTTTGGTCGTCCCGATCCTGCTTCACTGGAATTAACGAAAATGCCATCATTGTTATTGTTGGCTTCCTTAATAACAATCCCATTATTATTAATGGTTCCATTAATCCACCCTTGAACTAAATTAATCCCATTAGAATTTAAATTGATTACATTTTCACCAAACTGTCCAGGGATGATGGAACCTAATACTAAAGTTCCAACATTTGCAGAAGATCCTCCAAATGTATTCCAGGTAACGGTTGATTCGTCCCAATTGGTTTGTCCTTGATGCAGGTTGTATGAATCCGAGCTTACGTTTGAAAGATTCAAAGAGACACTCACTGATTGGACGGTAGCATTTCCGGGAATTGAACTAATGTCCCAGGATATTACCGAGATAACTTCTCCAAAGGCTCCATTACTGGGGTCAGGTTGTATGAGGTCCGCGCTTAGAGAAGTTTGATTTCCATAATTTGTATTGGGTGATGTCTGTCTTAATAAAGAATCTTGAGTCCCGCTGTATCCGGAATCAGGTTCAACTCCATCCTGAAATTCAACGGTTACGGGTCCGGTGGGAACTTGAAGAGTAACATTCTGCGTGTCCGTTCCAGTATTGCCTGCCGGGTCGGTAGCAGTCCATGTGACGACAGTAGTTCCAAATGGGAACGTTCCGGGTGCATCATTAGTGAGTGAATCGATAATTCCCGAGTTATCTGTGGCTGTTGCGGTCCCTAGATTTGGTGAAGGATCTGTTGTCGTGATATCCGCGGGTGCAGCAACAACCGGGTCCTCAGTATCATCCAGTAAAGTGACGTCTTGAGTGTCAGCGCCCGAATTACCTGCCGCATCCATTGCTGTCCAGGTTACCGTTGTTGTTCCTAATGGAAATATAGCCGGTGCATCGTTGGTTAGAGAGGTGACTCCAACATTATCTGTAGCTGTGGCGGTTCCAATATCCGGTGTCGGGTCCAGGGTAGTTACGTCCGCTGGGGCAGTAACAACTGGATCCTCGGTGTCTTCCACTAAGGGAGTGGTATAAGTAATGGATAACTTAGGTCTTCCGGAAGAAGCCTCACTTGAATTGAAATCAATTCCGTCATTAGTACCACCGGTTTTTATGACAATACCATTGTTTGGAATTGAGCCATCCACCCAACCTTGGACCATGTTTATTCCGGATGAGTTTAAATTAATAATATTCTCTCCAAATTGTCCGGTAGAAATGATACCAATAACTGTTGATCCAACGTTTGCAGTAGCTCCGCCAAAACTATTCCATGTTACAGTCCCCTCCGTCCAACTATTGGTTAAAACTTGGAATAAGTTATAGGGTCCAGAACTAATGTTGGTTAGATTTAATGAAATGCTTGCAGATGAAACTGTAGCATTGCCTGGAATGGTTGAAATATCCCAAGATATTGGAACAATTATTTGTCCTAAAGATCCATTTGAAGGATCCGAATCGCTACCATCTGGATTTAGAGATGTGCTGTTTCCATTATTTAAGTTAGGAGATGTTTCCCGAAGCTCAGCATCTTCTGTTCCTGAATAAGAGGAATCCGGCTCTACACCATCTTGAAACTCACGAGTAGTGGGTCCCGATGTGGGTATGATTGTTACGCTCTGAGTATCGGTTCCGATGTTTCCTGCCGGATCTGTGGCCGACCAAGTAACAATAGTGGTTCCTACAGGAAATGACCCAGGTGCGTCGTTAGTGAGTGTATCGATAATTCCAGAATTGTCAGTTGCGGTTGCCGTTCCTAAGTTTGGTGCTGCATCTGTGGTAGATATATCTGCCGGGGCTGTTACAACCGGGTCCTCAGTGTCGGTTTGTAATGTAATATCTTGAGTATCTGTGCCGGAGTTTCCTGCAGCATCCATTGCTGTCCAGGTAACAGTGGTTGTGCCTAAAGAAAATGTTGTCGGTGCATCATTGGTGAGAGAAGTAACCCCCACATTATCAGTTGCAGAAGCGGATCCAATATTAGGGGTTGGATCCAATGTTGTAATGTCTCCTGGTGCTGTGACTACGGGTGGTTCTGTGTCCGGTTCTAATGGAATTAAATAGGTTATGCTCAGCTTAGGTCGATTTGAGGTAGCCTCACTTGAGTTAAAAAATATTCCATCATTGGTCCCACCGGTTTTAACCACTATTCCGTTGTTAGGAATGGAGCCATCAATCCAGCCTTGGATTAAATTGATACCATCCGTATTTAAATTAATAAGATTATTTCCAAAGGGTCCAGTTGGAAGCGCTCCTATTACTGAAGAACCTACATTTGCTGTACCACCTCCAAAGTTATTCCAGGTAACAGTCCCTTCGGCCCAATTAGTTAAAGCTTGATGCAAGTTATATGTCCCTGAACTAATATTAGTTAAGTTGAAGGTTATCGATGCGGATTGAATGGTTGCATTGTTTGGTATTGCTGTTATATCCCAAGATATGACTGACATTGATTCTCCTAAACTCCCATTTCCGGGGTCAGATTGAGAACCATCGGCGTTCAATGAAGGGTCATTCGGGTAATTTGAATTTGGAGAGGTTTCTCTTAAAATGGCATCTTCTATACCCGATTGGAATTCGAGTGTAAATTGATTAGGTGGAGGAACTGAATAAGAAATATTGATTTTAGGCCTTCGCGTAGCTATCGTGGCCTCGCTGGAATGCATTCGCAAATCTTGTTTTCCTCCCACATTCGCAATACGAAATCCATTATTGGGGATACTTTCATTTACCCAACCCTGTACAAGATCTATCCCATTTTGATTTAGGTTTACGGTGGTCACACCTGAAGAAGATGCGGGAATGGTTCCTACTTGACTCCCTATAAATGAAGAATCGATAATAGAATTCCAAGTCGCTGTTTCTTCGTCCCATTTAGTTTTTATTTCATAGAGGCTGTGGTTGGAGGATGAAGAATTAAAAATGTTAAATGTCACGCTTACTGAATCTATGGTGGCAGTTTTAGGGATTGCAGAAGTATCCCACTTGAAAACGGAATCCACATCTCCAAATAATCCTCCTGGCGGGAATTGCTCATCTCCATCAGTACCAATTTCCAGGCCATCTGCATCGTTTGAATTTCTAGAGGATGATCTGATTCTGGAGTCCGAAGTGCCAAAATATGCCGAACTCGGTTCAACTCCATCTTGAAAGCTTATCGTATTTGGGGTTGTAGTTGCTGGAACTTTAACAGTAACTTTTTGTATATCAGTTCCAGTATTTCCTGCCGCATCAGTTGCTGTCCAAGTAACTAATGTTGTTCCTAATGCAAATCCTCCTGCAGGGGCATCGTTAGTTATGGTTGGTGAACCAATATTATCTACCGCATCGGCAGTTCCCAAAAAAACTGGGGTCAAATTACCCGTTGAATCAATGGTAATATCAGAAGGGGCTAGTATTGATGGATTAATATTATCGCCGGGAGATGATAGGGTATAAGTTATGGATATTCTCGGACGATTTTCAGTTCTCCTAGACCACATACGTATAGCATTCCACCAATTAGGATGTTCTCCAGGTCCTCCATTCTCTACAGCCAAGCCATTGTTGGAGATACTTCCGTCGATCCAACCCTGAACCACGTCAAGACCATCCTGGTTTAGGGGAATAATATTTAAGCCAAACTTTTGTGGAGCCAGGGTTCCCATTATTGTGTTACTGATATTGGAAGAGCCACCAATGTTATTCCACGTCACACTAAATTCATTCCATGAAGTTAAAATCTGATGAAGATGATAAGAAGTTTCACTTCGATTAAATAAATCGAAATAAACCGTTGCGGACTGAACAATTGCATTAGATGGAATAGAAGATATATCCCAAGAGACTAATGTAATAGCATCTCCTTCAATGGCATTTTCAAAGGGTCCATGGGAAAGAAGTTCAATTTTGGTTCCATACTTTTCGTTAGGATCTCCTTCAAATATAAAAGAATCTTTTGTTCCGTCGTAGCCTTCATGTGGGAAGTAGCCATCTTGAAAAGATGATGTGTATTCCAGTGGATCTTTAAATCCCGGAACAAAAGAAAATGCAGTTCCTGGTGAAGGAATAGAAGTATTTGTATCGTAATCGGCAACTCCCGTCGCAGTTAACGTATAATTAACAGAATTATTTAAAGGAGTGGTTAATAATCTTACTGTTCGAAAATCGCTTAGAAGTTTTGCAGCAGAAATGGTAACTCCATTGTTCATAGAATAGTTTGATACACTCTCGGCACTTATTTTTTCCAAAGGTTCAGAAAACTGAACTTCCAGAGTTAGTGGGTTGGGTGCGTGAACAGAAAATATTCCTGGAGGAAAGTTATTTAAATCATGGATAATTGAAAATTTATCTTCAGCTTTTCCAAAGGCATCGAGAAAGACCGCTTCCAGCCGATTTTCAAAAACATCCAGAACCAAAGAACCCAATTTATTGATGGAGTGGAACATTGCAGGGTGATTGAGTGAGCCCCCAGTAACTTGTCCTGAACTTCCTGCAACTACATAAACGGCTCCATCATTTCCCATTTTGCTTCCATCAGGGTTTAGAAACTTTGTATAACCTCCCTGGGCATCTATTTCAGGGTCTGGTCTTCCGTTACCTGGGTCTAAAACTAAAGAAGGGTTGCTATTGATTTCACTAGAGCTACCATAGTGACCATTCAGGAAAAGTGAACGTTCATAAGAATGACTATGTCCCATCAAAACCAAGTCAACTCCATATTGTTCTAAAATGGGAACAACGTTTTCTCGCATTTGGATTAAAATTGATTCGGCATCAGAATTATGGGATCCTTTGGAATAAGCAGGGTGATGCCAATATGCAATGAGCCATTCTTTGTCATTTGCTATTAAGTCATTTTCTAGCCAAGTGAGCATGGAGGACCCAGGTGTTCGAGAATGCCCAAAAGAGTCTAAAACAACAAAATGAATATTTCCGTGATCAAAAGAATAATAAGCCTCTGTTCCTGAAGAAACCCCACCAATTTCTCCATTTCTCGGAAGTTCCCAAATATTAAAATAGACCCCTGACTCATTCCCTGATGTTGCACTTCTGGCATCGTGATTACCAAAAGTGGGCCAAACGGCAACATTTTTCAGAAAATCAGGGTACATTAAAAACACAGCGCCATGATTGTCTCGATCAGTCCCATCTTCATATGCATTGTCACCCAGCATGAGCCAAACATCAGGGTCTCGCGATTTAGAAAACTCCTTAAACCTATCAGCAACTACTAAAGCTTTCGTATCATTAGTTCCGGAATCTCCAATCACCCAAATTCGTGTAGGCGTGGGTGTTCCCGGAGTTGGAAAAGTTTTAAAGGTTCCATTAAATTTGCTTTCAACTGAAGGAGTGGAGGAAGTACCTATTGCGTAATAGTATCGAGTGTTTGGGGATAAGCTTGATAGGGTGACTTCAAATTCTCGCCAACTTTCAGGGCAATATCCACAAGATTTTGATGCTGGGGATGAATCTGTAACCGTAGATGTCAGACTTCCGGAGGAAGTTCCGTAGTGAACGCTGTTATTAGAGACTTGTGATGTTGGAACACGCCATTTAATTAAAACGCTGTTGGGAGAAAGTTTTTGCAGAAAAGGTCCCCAATCATTAATGTCAGCAAAAGTTAACGTTCCATTTAATAAAACCCCTAATATACAAAAAGTTGCAAAAGTTAAGTATTTTCTAAAATGTGAATAAATCATAAAAATTTTCATCCGCGATGTCTTAATATATCTATTGGCATGCGGAAATAAAAGCGTTGATGTGTGTGTTGTCTGCGAATAAAATACCCCAAATGGCGTTTAAATGACAGTGGTTTTCAAAAGTTTTTAAAGTTTTTTTTTGGTATTGCTAACTTATTGAAAAATAAAATAGATTCTCAACAACAGAGGCTAGATTATTTTGGTTTCCCGAAAATAAATGTTTGGAGCTTTAAAAGCCTTTTTGGATTATGGCCAAGACACTTTCAAAATTACTTAATAGTTTTTGTAGAAAAATATATGGCATTTCTGCTAAATAAGATGATTTCCGAAACTAGATAAAAATTTTAAGCGATTTAATTAAAGAATAACTTGCTTTGATTAATCGTAGATCGATTCATTGGAGAAAGAGCTTTAATTTATAGCGCAAAAGTTAAATTGAGGCAGAATTGGCTAACATAAAAAATGTGGAAGAGAAAATTGCTCTTAATTACTTTCCAAGATTGTTGAAATTTTATGTAAAAAATAATTTGTAAGTATTTCCCTTTTATTTTAAAGTTTGATTACCGGACTAAAATTCTTTAATGAAAGAAAGAGATTGTTGGTCGAAGGGTTGAACAACTATCGTGGAATCAGGTGAGAGTCTATGAATGCAAAATATCGTGTGTTTTCCTTTCTAAAGACCATTCAAGATCCTTCATATCCTAAATGGAAAAAATTAATCCGAGATCTTATTGAACACAAATCTGACTTGTCTTCACAATACCTGAGTGAGCTACTGCGATTTGCTAAAAACCACGTCCCCTATTATTCGAAGATTATTAAGGGAAGTGGCTTTGATTTAGAAACTCTTGCTGAACTCCCAATTCTCAATAGAAAGAGTTTTAGTAGAAACTTTGAAAGTTTAAAGTCAAAAGATTTAATGAATCGACCTCATTACACCATTCATTCAGGCGGGACTACAGGCAAACCACAAATATTTTATCAGGATAAAGACTACTTTAATTGGACGCTTGCAACAGAAAGGTTTTATTTTGAACGCTTTCTCGGATTTGATCCGGATACAGTTGGAAATGTGATTTTGTGGGGATCCCCAGAAGATTTATTAATTCGTAAAAAATTCAAAACTAAAATAAGCCAATGGTTAAAGCAAACGATATTTTTAAATTCATACGCTTTAACCCAAGATCAATGTAAAGAATACGTTCAAAAAATTAATAAGAAAAAACCATTTTTTATTCGCGGGTATGCGCAGTCCTTATATTATTTAGCTAGATATGTTTGTGAATTGGAAATTAAAGTTCATTCCCCTAGGTATATTGTTTCTGCTGCCGAAAAACTTTACCCATTCATGAAGTCGACAATTGAAGATGCGTTTTCTTGTCCTGTGTATGATTATTATGGATCAAGAGAGCTCGGAGCTTTGGCAGGAGAATGTGGCAAGGGAAAGTTGCATATTTTTTCTTTCAACAATTTTGTAGAAATTGTCGATGATAAAGATAATCCTGTAAAGCCTGGACAGGAAGGAAGAGTAATTGTTACAAACTTACACAATTTCTCAATGCCTCTCATTCGATATGAATTGGGTGATACAGCAGTTTTGGGTCATCCTTGTTCATGTGGGAACAACTTGCCCACTTTAGAACAAGTAACCGGACGAATAACGGAACATTTTAAAACTTCTAATGGATCTTTGGTTAGTGGATTATTCTTTGCATGTATGTGTCATGATGATTGGATGGAACATTTTCAGGTGATTCAAAAAGATTTAAATGATGTAGAAATTCTTTACAAACCTAAACGGCAGCCTTCAGAGGATGATCTTAAAGTCATTGTTGAAAAAATAAAAACGGTTATGGGTAATGACTGTCTTGTCAATTGGACAGAGGTTAATGAAATCCCTCTTTCTCCTCAAGGAAAACAAGTCATTACCAAAAATTTAATTGCCTCGTAATTCGATTGTTTAGCGGAAAATGTGAATCAGTAATTCAAAAATATATGCGAAAATATAGGTCTTTCTTTTCCGGATTTTTCCTTTCCTAATCTTTGATATTTTGAAAAGTAAATTTTTTTTAACAAAAAACGAACGAAACAAACTATATCTCCGATTGTATTGATAGTGATAATGTTATTAATTAAAATCTATTTCATAGGGTGGAACCAAAGTGTTTAAAATATTTTCGTCGATTCTTTCTACTTGACGGAATTCTCCAACGACGGGGCTATTGGGAGGAATTATGCATTCATCTTCTACCAATGCACTAACAATAGTAACAGTTTGAGGCGTATCACTTGTTGGTATCCAAAGTTCTACGGCTTGAATAGTTGGAGAGATTTGTGTTTTATCATCAACTCTAACTAAAAAATGCTGGTCAAAAATAGACCATTGAGCATTTGAAAGTGAGCCAGTAGACACATAGGGGAGGCCCAAACAATCATTTTCTTCATAAAAGAAAGCAGGGTTCGAAGCATTTGGAATTTGAGTATTACCATCTGCTTTGTCAGAACTAAATCGCATTAAAAAATTATATTTTTTGCTAGTTGAATTTTCATAAGGCACCAAAACTTGGACTTCTCTGGAGCTTTGTATGTCGATTACTGGCCCTATAATGCTGGGTTCCCGACCACAATTAGAGTCGGCACAGTCCTTTAAAACAAACTTTAAATTTTCTAATGGTTGAGTCGAAAAGGTTACTTCTAACTTAGGAGCGACTGCAACAGATTCACGGGAACTTAATACTATCCCGTCATTAGAGTTAACTGTACGGACAGCAATTCCATTATTCGGAGTAGAACCGTTAACCCAACCTTGAACTAAGGCAACTCCCGCTCCATTTAAATTTATGGTAATTGTTCCAGGAGCTGAGGAAATAATAGTGCCAAGTACATTGCTGGTATTTAAATCCTTCCAGGCAACAGAACTTTCAGACCATGGAATATGCTGGGATAATATATTATAGGTCCCATCGCTTGGATTTATAATATCAAGAGTAATTGATGCGGAAGTTATTTTGGCTGTATTCGGAATGGAAGAAACATCCCATTGAATGACAGTTGCTACCTCTCCATATTGACCACTATCGGGGTCAAATTGTATTCCATCTGCTTTTAATTCTAATTCATTTCCAAAGTTAGAAGCCGGAGAACGTTCAACCAAAAAACTATCCTGTGTGCCCGAATAACTGGTATCTGGCATAGAACCATCTTGAAAAGCAATAGTAATTGCAAAAGCGGAAGAATAAATGCACAAAGAAATGATCAAAACTGCAACAAAATGGCAAGTATACTTTTTCATAGCGTCTCCTTGGAATAAATTAACGGATATTTGTACTGCGTATTTTTTAGGTAGGCCGTCATGTTTGTGACTGCTGAATTTAGGATTAGTTTGATAATCCATATAGGAGTTAAAGTATTGGGAAAAACTGAAGGGGAGGGAGAGCCATTGAAACGCTACCCAAAACATTCCCCAAAGACTAAAGAGTCCCAAGAAAAGTCGGTAGTCCGTTAAAAATAATGGTGGGCCCAGCAGGATTCGAACCTGCGACCATCCGGTTATGAGCCGGGGGCTCTAGCCAACTGAGCTATGGGCCCTTGCAATTAGCCTTCTATAAAGCTACGTAATTTTTTGCTCCGGCTGGGATGTCGCAATTTACGGAGAGCTTTAGCTTCGATTTGGCGAATACGTTCACGTGTAACCGCAAAATCTTGGCCCACTTCTTCTAGCGTATGTTCTGAATCTAAACCTATGCCGAATCGTTTCCTTAGAACCTTTTCTTCGCGATTGGCTAGGGTACCTAAAACTTTGAGTGTTTGATCTTTTAAATTCTTTTTAACCACAGCATCAATGGGGGATAAGACTTTTTTATCTTCAATAAAGTCACCTAAATGACTGTTTTCTTCTTCGCCGATAGGCGTTTCTAAGGAAATAGGTTCTTTTGCAATTTTTAGAACCTTACGTACCTTGTCAACGGGCAAGTTCATTTTTTCTGCAATTTCTTCTGGAGCGGGTTCTCTTCCCAATTCTTGAACCAAATGCCTGGAAACTCGAATCAGTTTATTTATCGTTTCAATCATATGAACTGGTATACGAATGGTTCTCGCTTGATCCGCAATAGCTCTGGTAATTGCTTGTCGAATCCACCAGGTAGCATAAGTACTGAATTTGTAACCACGGCGGTATTCAAATTTATCGACGGCTTTCATCAAGCCAATATTTCCCTCTTGAATAAGATCCAAAAATTGTAAACCACGGTTCGTATATTTTTTTGCAATACTCACCACCAGCCGCAAGTTTGCTTCAGCTAACTCACGCTTCGCTGCTTTATCTTTTACCCTACCTCGTGCAATTGATCTAACCGTAGAAAGCAACTGGTCTTTTGAAGTTCCAGTGTCCATTTCAATTTTTTTGACTTTTTTGCGGGATACTTGGACAACCTTCATGTGTTTATCATATTGAACCTTTGTTAAAACCTTTCCTGAAGGTAACTTGACGCTTTTTTGCTTGGTCCAATTTTTCGCTAACTTTTTTACATCAGCTAGTGACATTTTTAATTCTTTCTCTAAAAGTCTCTCTTGTTTGCCCGCTTCACGAAATTCAGCTGCGATTTCATAGATTTTTTCAATGATTTTGTCCATTTCATCAATAGTAAGATTGAGCTCATGAATCGTATCTTCTAATTTTTTCTGCTGAGTGGCGAATTCTTTTTCCGTTTTAGCCTTTACTTTTTCTGAGATTTTAGAGTCATCCAATTTTTGTCGAAGTTTTTCAAGTTTTTTATCCTGATCATGTAAATTTTTGATAATTTTTAAAACTCGTTTGGTTTCTTCTTTTTCTAGTTCTTCTTTTTTCTCTTCTGGTTCTCCGTGGTTGATGATATCAAATACGCTCAACTCTCCTTTTTTGATTTGGCGCGACATTTCAGCAAGCTCAACTTGAGTGACGGAGCAATTCGCTACAGCAAAAAGAACTTCATTTTGTCCCTGCTCAATGCGTTTTGCTATCTCGACTTCTCCTTCACGAGTCAGAAGAGAAATAGTCCCCATTTCACGTAAATACATTCTTACCGGATCATCGATACTTACATTATCTGGCTTGTTTTCGGTAACCGTTTCTTCTGCGGGTGCACCCTCTTTTTCCTGGTCTTCTTCTTCGTCCGCGGCTTTATCACTTTTTAAAGCGGTGTCCACAATATCAATTTCATTTTCTCCGAACAGGTGCATGAGGTCATCTATTTGGTCTGGAGCTACTAAATTAGCAGGAAGGACGTCATTGACTTCTTCATAAGTAAGGTATCCCTTCTCCTTTCCTAAAGAAATCAGTTGATTAACTTCAGATACATCAGCGATTTTATCAGCATTTGCCATTGGTGGATTTTCTCCTAATCAAAAATTGGCCCTTTTTCCTTTAGATGCAAAATTCTCATTCAGGGATTAAAGAAAGGCGCATTTTATGAACTTGTTCTTGTAATTTACGGGACTTCTGAGTTTCCCCAGCCTGTTCCGCTTCTTGTCTTTGTTTTCTTAATTCGTTGATTTGTTTTTGTACTTCACGATTTTTGATCTTTGCTATACATTCGGCTTTGGCTTTGGATATATTATCAAAAACCAAAGGTGAAAGACTTATTTTGGTTAAAACAGATTTAATATCGGGCTCTTCAGTTCGATCTATTAGTCGATCTACTCGAACGGGTTCTCCATCGGCGAGCCATTCATATATTAGTCCGGCGGTTTCTCGGTAAAAGCGATCTTCATAGCAATCTAATGGAACCTCTCGGCATATTTCCTGGGCCGTTTTTTCATTGTCCAATAACAAATGTATGAGATACCATTCAGCGCTTTGGGTGGATGACTGTTTTTTCTCAGTTACAAAGTTTGCTTTTGGAAGATTTTGATTTAAAGCCTTTTTCATTTCCGCCCAAAGCGCTTTGTCGCTAATTTTTAGCGAATCTGCACAATATTTTGCATATTCTGTTCTCTCGACAGTATTCTTTACTTTAACCAACACCGGCAAGATTTGATTGAGGGCTTGTAATTTACCGTCTGTATTTTTTGTATCTATTGAATTCACGGTTTGATCGACTAAATATTCCAAAAATGGAGAGGCATTGTTTACTCGATTTAAAAATGATTCGGAACCTTCCTCGTGAATTAAGGAATCGGGATCATGGCCCAAAGGTAAAGGAACTACCTTAACCTGGAGCCCAGATTCTGAAAGAACCTCGTAACCTCGAAATGCAGCTTTTTGTCCAGCTGCGTCAGCGTCAAACACCAGAATGACCTGATCCGTAAATTGCCTCAAAAGATTTGCCTGTTTAGAGGTTATGGCTGTTCCACAAGTGGCAACTGAGTTATAAATACCGTGTTGCCAAGCACGAAGGTGATCGAAATAGCCTTCCATAATTAGGGCTTGCTTTTCTTTTCGGATGGATTCTTTAGCAGAATGCAAGCCATACAAATGATTTCCTTTTTTATAAACTAAAGTTTCAGGCGAATTAAGGTATTTAGGTTCGCCTTTATCCAGGATTCGACCCCCAAAGCCTATAATATTTCCACGAGAATCTTTGATTGGAAAAATTACCCGCTCACGGAACCTATCGAAATAAACTTCTTTATCTTTACCCTCAGACGTCATTTTTTTTGAAACTAATCCAAATTTTTCAAGAATTTTTGGAGAACATTTATGATTTCTCTCAAAATTAGTCAATAAATCCCTCCAATTAGCCGTGGCCCACCCTAATTCAAATTGATTTACTACTTCATCATTGAATCCTCTGGAGTAAAGATATTCTCTAGCTTTTTTCCCGGCATTTCCCTTCAATAGGGAAGAGAAATGCTTTGCTGCCAATTGGTTAATTTCAATTAATCTGTCTTTTTCGTTCCGATTAGATGAAAACCCGGGTTTGGTTGCCGTATTCGGTATGCTGACTTGGTAATGTTGACCTAATTTTTGAACCACTTCTACAAAAGAAAGGTTTTCTATTTCCATTAGGAACTTAAAAACATTTCCGCCCATTCCACAGCCAAAACAGTGGTAAATTTGTTTTTCTGAGTTGACAGTAAAGGAGGGAGTTTTTTCAGAATGAAAAGGACAGAGGCCTTTATGATTTTTTCCACTCCTCTTTAACGGAACATGTTCGGAAATGACCTCAATAATATCTGCCCTAGAGCGAATCTCTTCGATAATGTGTTCAGGAATAAAATTATTCAACGAAAATTTTTCAATTAAATTGTTTCAGGTAGTTGTTATCTAATGTAGCGAGAGTTTTTGGAAACCCTGCTATTTGTTCAGAAGTTCTGCGACCAAGCTTTTGATTAGGCTTCCGTCCGCTTTTCCCTTAAATTCTGGTATTACTATTTTCATAACCTTACCTAGGTCTTTTGGTCCTTCGGCACCCGAATCTTTAATGGCCTGTAGAATTTTTTCCCGTAATTCGTCCTCTCCAATTTGTTCAGGAAGATATTCCATCAAGATCGACATTTCTTGTTCTTCCTTGTCTTTTAGTTCTGGTCGGCCTCCTTGCTCGTAAATTGCGGCAGCTTCTTTTCTCTTTTTTATTTGGGTTGAGAGGAGAGAAATTATTTCTTCATCACTTAGTTCTTCACGAAGGTCAATTTCTCTGTTTTTGATTTCGGAACTTAGCAGTCGAAGGGTGGATACCTTCAGGGAGTTTTTCTCTTTCATCGCTCCTTTTATGTCAGAAAGAAGCCTCTGTTTAAGTTCCATAATTAAAAGACCAAACTGGAAATATACAAACCGATTATAATTTTGTCAATAGATGGCTGAACTTTTCTATGCGCTTCTAATTGTACTCAATATTTACGGAAATATTAACGAAAATAATTGATTTTTCCTAGGTAACCAGTTTCCATGGGGTATTTAGAATGGGTTTTTTAAATTTAAAAAAAATACTTGATAGGAATTTTATGACATTTGGTAGGAATCTTGAATAAAATAAATCGATTTTTTTGAAAAAATTAACGGAGGATGGTTTTGAAGCGGTTTTTTGTGTTTTTTGTTTTTTTCAGGTTATTTGTCCCTTTAGATGTAGAGAGTTTGGAAAGAGATAGGGTTATTTTCCAAGCGATGGAAGAGGAAATGGACCGATCCTTAAATCAGCTCAAGGTGGATGTTTTTGATCCCCCCTATTATATTAATTATCAAATTCGGCATCACGATCATGCTGAAGTTGCAGCGAGCTTTGGAGCTTTAATTCGTTCCTTCTCTTCCCCCACCAGGACATTATTTGTGGATGTGCGGGTCGGAAATGAACAATTTGATAGTTCAATGCCCAATAGCCATAAATACCATATTGAACAATTTGTTCCGATTGAAAATGATTTAGATGGTTTAAAACGGGCTTTATGGTATGAAACCGATTTGCGTTACAAGCAGGCAATTGTTAATTATTTAAAGAAAAAGGGGAGGTTTATTAGTGGAGTCGATAATCATACCCTCTCAGATTTTTCTAAGGGGAAATCTCAACAAATTCGGTTAGATAATATTCCAGATTGGAGCTTACCAATAAATTTATTACAAGAACTGGTTCGAAATGTCTCACACAGATTTCGAAAGGCGCCGGATATTGAAAAGTCACAAGTAAAGTTTATAGCTGATCGATATATTCGTTATTTCTACGATTCTGATAGAAACAAAATTCTAGAGGCTAATATTCATTATGCAATAATAATTGAAGCTTGGACAAAAACTGAAGAAGGTTCCCAAATCCATGATCAAATAACATTTTATTTTTCTACAATGGATCAATTGCCTTCCAAGAGTAAATTAGAGCAGGGCGCAGATGAATTAATAATTTCTTTGAAAAAACTCAAGCTGGCCCATCGTATGGACCCATATGTTGGGCCTGCCATATTTAGCTCGGATGCCACTGCAGTTTTATTTCATGAAGCGATTGGACACAGATTAGAGGGGGATAGGTTAAGAAATAAAAAAGATGGAAAAACTTTTTTAAAAAAAATAGGGAAGCAGATTTTACCTGATTTTATTACTATTAAGGACGATCCCACGTTAAAAAAATTTAAGGGTAAGCCTCTGTTGGGACATTTTCTCTATGATGATCAAGGTCAGGAAAGTGAGGAAGTGGTGCTCATTGATCATGGAAAGCTGAAGGGGTTTTTGCTTTCCAGGACCCCAATTTTAGGTTTTAGCAAAACTAATGGGCATGCTCGTGGAGATGGTATTCATTTCCCAACTGCTAGGATGGGAAACTTTATTGTTCGGTCAGAAAATACGGTTCCAGACGAAATTTTAAAACAAAGATTGATTGATGAAGTTAAACACCAAAAGAAACCCTTTGGCTTAATTATAAAAAAAATAGTGGGTGGAGAAACGCATACTCAAAGTGGATTTTTTCAAGTATTTAAGGGTAAACCGTTATATTTAGTTAAAGTTTATCCTGATGGGCGTGAGGAAATGGTCCGAGGAGTGGATTTTGTGGGAACACCTTTGGCTATGATTAGCAAAATTTTATTAACCGGAGAGTCCCTTGCGGTTGTGAACGGATTTTGTACTGCCGAGTCCGGAAACTTGCCCGTTACTAGCATTACACCCAGTGTTTTGCTCAGTGAAGTTGAACTTCAGGCCTCTAATCAGTCTACCGTTTCGAAACCTATATTATCAGCGCCATTAATATCCAACTAAAAAATTGTGTTTTACGGTCAGGAGATAAACCCCCTGACCGTTTCATTTAATCCACCAGCCAACCGCCATAAACTATCCGGTTAATTTTTTGGATTATTTGCAATGAACTTTAAGGTTTGAAGAACCCATTGTCGTATTAATAATTCTAGCTTCATCTACCTTATTTCCCTTGCTCGCGTCAGTGGCAAATATGGATCGATCCTCCAGATCGTAGGAAAGCTTCCCGCCTGCAGGAATCATGTCCTTATCATAGTTATCACCATTTCCACGAATTATTGAAACTTCTGCCATATCCTCTCCTAGATTCTCGACAGAGAAATTTTTATTGCAAAAGGTTGTGGTACCAGGAGCTAAAAGGGCCTCATCATTTTTCATAGTTTCAACAAACCAAGGTTCTACCGTTACATCCTCGGACCAACTGAAATTAACATTAAACATCATAGTGACGATAAAAATTGCAAGCACCATTAAAGAAATTAACTTTAAGCGTTTCATAGTGATCTCCCTTTAATTAAAGCCTTTTGGATAGGGTAAGGTTGCTTTTAAATATCTAGGAAGTGTGTGACTTTCCTAGTAACTTCTTTAAAAAGATACAAAAGAAATGCCAAAGCTATTGGTTTTATAACTAATTGAATTTAAAGGTTTAATGTGAAGTTGGATTTTCTGGGAGTCATTTGTGATCGGTGAGATTTGACCGCTTTTTTTTAACGTTGATTTAAATATTTCATTTTTCTGGATGAGTTAGGGTGGTGAATTTATAACCAGTGGCTAAAATTTGCCGTAGATATAAAACCAAAGGAGTATAATAAGTTTTGGAGGAGTCAGTTTGAGGTTAGGAAATGAAGTATGACCTCGATTATGTTCTTGATTGTGCATTAGACGGTATATTCATTGTAGCAAAAGACCACCGCTTGGTCTTATTCAATCGTGCCTGTGAAGAACTTTATGACATTTCCCAGGAAGACGTTATACATAACGCCTGTTGGAAACTCTCCGATTTTAAAAATTCTTGGGAAGAAATTTCTAGAAAAAAAGGAAAAATATCTTATGGCGAGTTAGCCTCTAAAAAAGAACGGATGACTCTTTTGCACAAAAATGGGAAAAGAGTCTGGACGGAAACTATCTATACACCTATTTTTGATCCTGAGACTGGTGAAATTGTTTATGTAATGGGAGTAATAAAAGACATTACTGAGTTAAAGCGAATTGAAGAAGAAAAAGAAAAACTACAAAAAGAAATCGACAAGATCCGCAAGGACTTGGAAAATAAATATGATTTTTCCAGCATCGTAGGACGTTCTCCAGAGATTTTACACGCCTTAAAATTAGCTGCCCAGGTTGCCAGAGAAAATACCACTATTATATTGCTAGGTGAAAGTGGTACGGGAAAAGAACTTCTAGCGAAAGCAATTCATTATAATAGTGACCGGGCTGGAAAACCTTTCATTGCCGTAAATTGTTCTGCTTTCCCGGACACGTTGATTGAAAGCGAATTATTTGGTTACGAAAAGGGTGCTTTCACTGGAGCTGAAAAAGCTAAACCGGGTAAAATTGGATTAGCGGCTGGCGGAACTTTGTTTTTAGATGAAATCGCCGAAATGAGTCCTCGGGCACAAGCAAAAGTTTTAAGGGTGATTCAAGAGCGGGAGTATGAGTCAATTGGTTCTGTTACCGTAAAGTCGGCAGATATTCGAATCATTACAGCGACTAATAAAAATTTGGAGGATGCTGTCGCAAAAGGAACTTTTCGGCAAGATTTGTTTTATCGCTTATTTGTGTTCCCAATTGTTTTGCCTTCCCTTCGAGATCGAATTGAAGATATTCCGGTTTTGATCGAAATGATGCTCTCTCGTTTTAATCATAAAATGGCGAAGCAAGTAAAATGGATTTCAGATCCTGCAATGGAAATTCTAAAGAACTACCATTGGCCGGGTAATGTTAGGGAATTACAAAATGTTGTTGAACGTCTGATGATTTTATCGCAGGGAGAAATTATTGATGTTTCTGATTTACCAAATTATTTAATAACGCAACCCGCAAATGAATCAAAACTTTATAACTATAGAGGAATTTTAGAGAAAGGTTTCTCTTTGGAGGAATATATTGGAAGAATTGAAGGTAAGCTTATCATGCAGGCATTAGAAAAGTGTGGTCACAATAAAACTAAAGCAGCAGAAATTTTAGGAATTTCTCGTTCAACGCTTCGGTATAAAATCTCTCACGTACACAATACCAATTTCAATAAAAATTGAAGGACGGTTACATGTGATTTTTCAATTGTTAAACTAATCCTTATAATTCTGAATTAAATAATTTTTTCTTATTATTTTAAATTCGGCTAGCTCATTTTCCCAGGACGATTCTATCTTGTCTACCATAGAGCTTTTGGCAACCCATTTTTCTCTAAAATCGGAATTGCCATAAAGCAGGTCAATTGCCAAACGGTCACTCACAAATTCATAGGGTTTGGTACGCCACTTAAACGTAGTGGGAAATAGCTGAAAAGATTTATTTATAATAGTTAATCCAGTGAGGACCGGTTTGAACAGGTTGCGGTCAATTAAATGAAGTTGGACGCCGCCACATATTTGGCCAGCCCATTTTTGAAAAGTGGGTTTGAAAAAATGGGGGACAAATAAAATACCTGGAAGATTTTCAGAATTTAATGCCACTGCTAATGTTTTAGGGTCCATTCCCGGGTCCCCGCATTGTAAAAAAGGCATGGTTGTGCCTCTTCCTTCAGAAGATTGGGTCCCTTCAAAAAAACACATTCCGGGATAAACAATTGCGGTTTCTAAAGTTGGCATGTTGGGTGAAGGCGCCACCCAGAGTAAATCGGTTTCGTCGTACCACATGGAACGCTTCCATCCACTCATTGGAACGACTTTGAGATCACAACCAATTTTAAAATGGTCATTAAACATTAATGCCAATTCCCCAGCGGTCATTCCGTGCCGGTTTGGAAGAGGGTATTGCCCTACAAACGAAAACCAATTTTTTTGGACAATGTTTCCCTCGACCTGTATTCCATTAATAGGATTGGGTCGGTCACAAATAATAATAGGGATTCCGGCTTCCCGGCAGGCCTCCATGCAATAGGCCATTGTATAAATAAATGTGTAATATCGTGACCCAATATCTTGTATATCAAATATTATTGTATCAATATCATTAAATAAATCTGGATCAGGTTTAAGTGAATTGACATCCTTTCCATAAAGACTAAAAACGGGAACGCCGCTGAGGGGGTCTTTGTTGTCTTCAACTTCTTTCATATCTTGGTCAACTCCGTATAGACCATGTTCAGGTGAAAAAAGTTTTATTAAATTAAAATCGGGATGCTGGTGGAAAAGCTGAATGGAATGGATTCCGTTTTTTGCCAAGCTTGTGTGGTTAACAATTAGGGCAATTCGGTTTCCTTTTATATATTCACTTGGGTTTTTTAGAAGAACATCAAGTCCAGAGAAAACTGTTTTCACGGAAGGCTCAATATTAGTTTAGATTAAAGAAATTTATAACCTTTGTGGATTACTATGATGTTGGATTCTTCGTCGACATGAAATCGTTTTTTATCTTCTTCTAGATTATAACCGATTTCTGTTCCGGGAGGAACGGTCACGTCTTTGTCAATAATGGCCATATTTATTTTGCAGTTAGGGCCTATGTGAACTTTGTCCATAATAATCGAATTTATGATGGCAGCACCGCTGTCAATAAAAACACCTTGTCCAACAACAGAGTCTTGTACCACTCCACCGCTAATAATACTTCCTTCCGAAACCAAACTATTAATTGCCTGGCCTCTACGTCCGTCTTGATTAAAGACAAACTTTGCCGGTGGTAAGCCCAATGAACCTGTTTTTATAGGCCATTTTCGATTGTAAAGATTAAAAGTAGGAGAGACATTGCGAAGATCCATATGAGCTTCCCAATAACTGCCTAATGTTCCAACATCTCTCCAGTATCCAATTTCTTTTTCTGTGATACCCGGAATTTTATTTTCAGCAAAATTATAGGCAAATACTCGACGATCTTTATAGAGGGAGGGAAGGATGTCTTTCCCAAAATCATGCGAAGAGGATTCGCTTTCTGCATCTTCTTTTAATATTTGTGTTAAAAAATTGGCGTTAAAAATGTAATTTCCCATGGACGCATAAGCCTGATCCGGGTTACCAGGAATAGATTTAGGTTGTGCAGGTTTTTCCTGGAAACCAACCACTCTACCCGTTGCATCAACCTGAATAACTCCAAGTTGATGGGCCTCATGTAAGGGAACTGGAATTGCTGAAATGGTCACATCTGCTTCATTATCAACATGGGACTTAACCATTTGTCCAATATCCATTTTGTATATATGGTCGGCACCAAATATAGCAACAACATCGTAACCTCGGTCTTGGATTAAGTTTATGTTCTGGTAGATTGCATCTGCTGTTCCTTGGTACCAGCTTTCACCCGTCCGTTTTTGGGCAGGAACAGGAAGGATGAAGTGATCCTGCAAAATCGAGCTAAATCTCCATCCTTCTTGTAAATGCTCAGTTAAAGATTGAGATTTAAATTGTGTCAAAACGTAGATGGAAAATATTTTAGAATTGATAAAATTACTTAGAACAAAATCTATAAGTCGGTACTTTCCACCAAAAGGGACTGCTGGCTTAGCGCGATCCATCGTTAACGGGTAAAGGCGACTGCCTTCACCACCTGCCATAATCATACCTAGTATATTCATTTTATTGGCTGAAACTTGTTTAGGAAAAGATGAAGAAATAGCTTTTTATGATCGCATATTTTTTGTAAACCTTAAACTGTTATTCTGATTTCTTAAGGAATTTTTTTCTTAAACGATGATTAAGTAGTTTGTTAACTGTATAAAACTTAAAAACAAATTTTTTCTCACTAATTTAGGAGGGTTAAAAATAACTTGGTCCAATTTTTTTCAGGAAATATTCTGTAAATTTGTATGCTACAATCTAAATTTTAATTTCATTTTTCCTTTCCTAAGCATGCACCTTTTTCAGAAAATACTATTATTTGCTTTTATCTTTTTCTTCCTAATATTTGATTTTGGATGGGCTAGTGTTACAGAGTTAGATTCGAATTTTGATGGAAAGGTTGATCAGTGGCAATACTTTGATTCAAACGGAAAATTGGAAAAAGTGGACTTTGATAAAAACCAAGATGGGGTTATTGAGCAGCGAGTTTATTACTTTGAAGGCAAAACACAGAAACGTGCAGAATTTGATGTGGATGCTGATGGGAAAATGGACCAAACTCAGCATTATACGGTTAATGGAAAATTGTCAAAAATTGAGAAAGACAGAAATAAAGATGGTAATTTTGATTCTACTGAATTTTTTAATGAACAGGGTTCTGCTGTTAAAGTTGAGTTAGATGAAAACTATGATGGAAATATTGATGTATGGCAGTTTTTTAATAAAAACGAAAAAGTTGAGCGTTTAGAATATGACACAGATTTTAATGGTTCGGTTGACCGTTGGGATCATTTGAATGCCAACTCTAAATTAGAATGGGTTGCGTTTGATACGGATGGTAATCAAAAACCAGACTACTGGCAGTATTTAGATGCCCAAGAAAAAATAAAACGTTCTGAATTTGATACAAACGGTGATGGTAAAACGGATCAATGGGAACATTATTCTAATGGAAAGGTCGATCGAATTGAGAAGGATCAAAATTTCGATGGGATGCCAGATATCATTGAAAAGAAATAATTGTTCTTTGATTGAGGTTTGTTAATACGGACAGTTATGATTTAAGTTAGGTACTCGAGTCTAATTCAAATTTTTCTTCTTTTTATTTTTGAAGTAGTCACTAAACAAAGGGAAGCTTTCTCTCCAGGTAAAATTCAAAGCATAAATTTGTACAAACTCGCCAACAATAAATTGACCCCTAAAATCAAATGTAAGAGAGACTCCTTCCGCGAGCTCCCATGTTTTGACTATTCCAGCTTCTTCAAAATGATTGGACTTGTAAAACGGGTCCCCTTTAGCTAAAGGAATGCCAGGCATAGTGATGTCTCCGCGAGGAGAATTAAAGGTTTGACTACCTCCTTGCCACATTAAAAAATAGAAATAAGTATCCCAGAGAGTTGCAAAAAAACGTGCTGAAATTCCTTCGTCATCAACCTGCGGTAAAGCCGGTGGGTCATCGCTGTTGTAAAGGTAATGAACTGTGAACCCAATTTCATCAAGGAGACCAGTTCCACCTACGTTATAAGGCCGAAAGGTATAACCTGTTCCTGCACCTAAGCTCAGGTTATTAAACACACCGGGTCCAGCATTTTTTTGTCCTCCAAGATGGACCCAATATAGCTGTCCCTCAAGCATAAAACCTTTAAATTTTAATCGTGTCACATCACCGACGGAGAACTTTTCTCTGCGGCCGGGTGTTTCTCTCTCTTCCCAACTGATCCAAAGATCTTGAAGTATGTGTTTTGTATTTCCCTTAATTTGGAAACCTTGTTCAATGGGTTCTAAATAGCGTAGGTTGTCATTAAAAAAAGCATCATGTAATGGATGATTCCGGTCTATGGTTCCTCCAGTAATTAACCAACCCGGGAAGAATGCATAATGAATTGAAATAATGGGATCGACTGAATCAATACGGTCGTCATCTCCAAATGGATTATCGAAAAGAGCTCCAACCTCTACCCGTAAACCTTTTTTAAAACTGTAGCGGAGATAAATTTTGGCGAGGTTGCCTGTAATTGTGAACCCATCATTAATGACGTCTATTTTAGTGTGCTCTTGATTATAAAAAAAGGTCTGGTTGTCTACAATCAAGTTTAAGGGAGAGTCAGCGGATACTGTTGGAACACAATAAAAAAATGAAATGGCTCCGAATATTATTAAGCTCGAAAAAACTTTTTGAAAGTGCGAACTGATTTGAGATTTTGAAAAGAAAATGATTTCCAAAAGATTTATTTAGTTAGCAAATGTAATTGGTAGGGTCAAAATATAGGAGTATTGCAACTTCTTAGACCTAATTCCAATATAATGGAGGATAATGATTGAAGCAAATGACTTTCTTTAAAAAAGCCCCTCTCCAGCGCGGTCAACAAATATTTCCCCAAAAATCAGGGTGTTTATAAATGATTGATTTTAAAGATATTGTAGGCAGTTTTGTGATAAAGTCAATTGTTTTTTTGAATTAATTGGAAGAATTTTTATGACGGGATCAAAAGGCAAAAAAACCCGGCCCCAAAGGACCGGGTTTGATATATGGGAAGGGGTGAACTTACATCATTCCGCCCATTCCACCCATACCGCCCATACCTCCCATTCCACCCATACCTCCAGCGGCTGGGCCATGAGAATGTTCTTCTTTCTCTTCCGGTAAATCACTAATTAGAGCTTCTGTTGTGAGAAGCAAACCGGAAATACTTGAAGCATTTTGTAAGGCAGTACGAGTCACCTTGGCAGGGTCAATAATTCCTTCTTTAATCATATCGACATAATCACCAGTGCGAGCGTCATATCCCTGATTACCTTTAAGAGCTTTAACTTTTTCAACAATTACAGTTCCTTCTTCACCAGCATTGGCAGCGATTTGGCGAATAGGCTCTTCTAAAGCACGTCGAATAATTTTCACACCTAAAAGAAAGTCGTGATTTCCATCCACTTTATCTAAAGCTTTTAAACATCGGAGGAAAGCCACTCCGCCCCCTGGAACAATACCCTCTTCAACTGCTGCTCGAGTTGCATGAAGAGCATCTTCCACGCGAGCTTTCTTTTCTTTCATTTCGGTTTCAGTTGCAGCACCCACTTTAATGATGGCTACGCCGCCCACCAATTTTGCCAATCGTTCTTGAAGTTTTTCGCGATCATAATCGGAAGTGGTTTCATCAATCTGGTTACGAATTTGCTTTACGCGACCTTGGATTTCGGATGCTTTTCCTTTTCCATCAACAATCACCGTATTTTCTTTATCGATGGTAATGCGTTTGGCACGGCCTAAGTCATTCAGGTCGACATTTTCCAACTTTACGCCAATATCTTCTGTAATAACCTGCCCGCCTGTCAAAATAGCGATGTCATTCAGCATATCTTTTCGGCGATCCCCAAAACCTGGTGCTTTAACTGCAGCAACATTTAGGGTGCCACGCAATTTATTAACCACTAAAGTTGCTAAGGCTTCACCTTCGATATCTTCAGCTACTAACAATAGAGGTTTGCCGGATTTTGCCACTTTTTCTAATACAGGAAGCAAATCTTTCATGTTGGAGATTTTTTTCTCGTTTAACAAAATGTAAGCGTCCTCTAATACAACTTCCATGCGTTCGGTATCCGTTACAAAATAAGGGGAGAGATATCCTCTATCGAATTGCATACCTTCAACGATTTCCAAAGCAGTCTCCATGCTTTTCGCTTCCTCAACGGTGATAACTCCGTCTTTTCCGACTTTATCCATTGCTTCAGAGATAATGTCTCCAATAGCATTGTCATGGTTTGCAGAAATAGTTCCAACTTGTGCAATTTCTTTTTTATCTTTAGTGGGTTTAGCTAAATTTTGAACTGCAGGAATAATTGCATTAACGGCTTCTTCAATACCCCGTTTAATATCCATTGGGTTTGCGCCAGCGGTAACATTTTTCATTCCTTCTCGGAAAATTGCTTGTGCCAAAACGGTTGCCGTAGTCGTACCGTCACCTGCATTATCACTGGTTTTGCTGGCAACTTCATTTACCATTTGCGCGCCCATATTTTCAAAAGCATCCTGTAGTTCGATTTCTTTCGCAACGGTCACGCCGTCTTTAGTGATTACAGGGGAACCAAATTTCTTATCGATGACCACATTTCGCCCCTTAGGACCTAAGGTCAGTTTTACTGTATCCGCTAATTGGTTTACACCAGAGAGAATCTTATGTCTTGCTGCTTCATCATAAACAATTTGCTTTGCCATTTATATTCACTCCTAATTAAAGATTAAGTTTATTTGAAAATTCTTTTATTCAACGATTCCTAAAATGTCGTCTTCTCGCATCAAAAGATAATCTTCTCCTTCGATTTTGATTTCAGTTCCGCCATATTTACTGTAAAGAACTTTATCTCCAACTTTGACGTCGGGTTTAACGCGTTTGCCGTCATCACCCACTTTTCCTTGGCCTACAGCTTTCACGCGGCCTTCAATAGGTTTTTCTTTGGCGGAATCAGGAATAATAATGCCTCCCTTGCGGACTTCTTTTTCCCGAATAGGTTGAACCAAAATACGATCTTGCAAAGGACGAATATTCATAGCTTCTCCTCAAAAAATTGGTTTTTTGTTAATATTTATAAAAATAACCACAATTGGGTTTGGAAATTATTGAAAAACTCCAAAAATACGGAATAATGGGTTTTGTAAAAGAGAAAACGCTTTTTAGCACTCAGGAAACACGAGTGCTAAGTATATATAAGACTCATTTTCTAAATGGCAAGGTTCAGACACAAAAAAATTAAAAAAAAGTGAAAAAAATTAACTTATGAAAAAACAATTCTCTAGAAAGCTTGATGTTTTCCAAAATCCAAATCCTGAAAGGGATTATGAAATCCATATGGAATGTCCCGAGTTCACATGTTTATGTCCGAAAACGGGACAGCCCGATTTTGCAAACATCGACATTTTTTATATTCCGGATAAACTCTGTGTGGAATTGAAATCCTTAAAGCTTTATTTATGGGCATTTCGAAATGAAGGGGCTTTCCATGAAGCGGTAACCAATCAAATTTTGAATGATTTGGTGAAAGTAAGTCGTCCGAGGTGGATGAAGGTGGTGGGAGAGTTCTTTGTCCGGGGTGGAATTCAAACCACTATTACAGTTGAGCATGTTGGGAAAAAACGTCGGACTTCTACTAAAGCAAAGGGTAAAAAGAAGGAGTGAGATAATGCTAATTCGGGAAGGGGAATGTCGTCAATGTGGAGAATGCTGTCAATCCGTAAATATTACAGTCGTAAGAGACGTCACTTTGCGCCAACATGGAAGTCTGGAAGAATTAGAGCGATATATGAGTTTTAGAGGAATTCGGGTAGTGGGAGAAGATAAAGAAAAAAACATGCTATTTTATACCTTGGACATATCCTGCAACCAATTGACTAAAGATAACACTTGCAAGGTTCATGACTCTCCTGAAAAGCCCTTACTGTGCTTAAAATACCCAGAGGAGCCCGATGATATTGAGAAATGCGGGTATCACTTCGTAGAAAAAAACAATTTTGACTATATTTCAAACGAAAAAGAAGCATTGAATACAAATCGAAAATTATGAATACTTTATCAAATGATAATAGGTTTTGTGATAATAACGATGGGACCATTTTGGATGGATCAACTGGTTTGATGTGGCAGGAAAGTTATGCCTATTCTGAGACAGGTAATTACGTGAATTGGTATGAAGCTAATGAATACATTGAACGGGTTAATAGTAGGAGTTTAGGAGGTTTTCAAGATTGGCGACTCCCCGACAAAGTGGAATTGCAAAGCTTGTATGAATTGAGTCGGCCCTTTGAATCCCGTGGAAAAACTTTTATTTTGCATATTGACCCTATATTTGAATTTGGTTATGGAAGCTGTTTTTGGACTTGGAAAAGTCGATGGTCCGGGGCACAGGGTTTTTTATTTGATATTGGAGAGCGTGTTTGGTTTCCTAAAGCTAGCCCTTCGGCTACTGTAAGGGCGGTGCGTCAGAATATGAACCCGTTTAAACTTTTAGGTTTTTATGAAGAAAAGAAAATCAAAATCGGGTAACCTTTCAACAGATGTTACATCCGTGGATCCTAAGTTAATCCAGCGTGAAAAAAATAAAGCGCGGGAATTGCGAAAAACTCAATGGTGGCAGAGCAAATTGCAAGCAGGTATTTGTCATTATTGCAGTGAAGGATTTGGAGCGGCAGAGTTAACGATGGATCACGTAATTCCTGTTTCCCGAGGAGGGAAAAGTACCAAGGGTAATGTGGTTGCCGCCTGTAAAGGTTGTAACAATAAAAAGAAATATCTTACTCCTGTAGATATGATTTTACAAAGCCAACCAATTTCAAAGTAATGACGTTCAAGTAGGAGGGGTATTAATGGATAGTGACAAAATGCTGAAGATAATGGGTTGGGTGGTTGGGCTCAGCGTTTTCTTTGGAGTGATACTTTTCTTGTTTAAGACTTAGTAGAACTTTTAAAATAATCAGTTTGGTTTTAAGAGGGAATGTCCATACTGCTTGGAGGAGCTTGATTTCGGGGTTGATCCTTAGCAGCTAACGCTTCATAACGTGGATCCAATTTATTTTGTTCTTCCACCAAGGTTTGGCATATTCGGGTTTCACATATAAGAACAAGATGAATTCCTAAAGTAGTTTTAACAGGCTCAGAAACGACAAACTTTTGCCCTTTCATGATTTCATCCCTTAAATCTTCAGTGAGAAGATCGTCTTTTTCGGGAGTTTTGGCATGAATCCAGTCTAAATCTCCACCCACCATACGAGAAGGACATGTACTATATTTTTTGGCCAAGCGACCAAAGAATTTTTCAATTTTTTCATAATCGATAAATTCTTTATCTGGGTCGTTGGAAGGTTCAGCTGCTAATTCTTTTTGATAATCTACGATAGTTTGCCGAATTAATTTGGCCGGTTCGATACTTGAAAGGCGAATGTGTCTTACTCTGTGCTCTAAAGGTTTATCCGTTTTTATTTTAGCTTTTTTGGGTTTAAAAATTTTACGTGGCTTAATCTTGGGCTTTTTGTGTGTTTCGGCCGAAGATTTATTTTCAACCTTGGGTTCCTTAGCGGTCTTGTCCCGCTCATAAATCGTTTTTTCAGCTTCCTTGGGAAACTGTTCATCAGACATAATTAATTCCAATTAAAAGATGATCTATACGAAAAACTTATCATATTCATTTATGAAAAACTAGGAGTTACTAACACTGATTTTGCTTGGAATGAGTAATTAAAGCTTTTTTAGCCCCTAGATGGCCCTGTTGAGAAGCTTTACACCACCATTTTATGGCCTCTTGGGTATCAAAAAAACCATTTTCTCCACAACAATAAGCATTTCCAAGATGAAATTGAGCTACAGGATCCCCATTTTTTGCTTTTTCTTCCCAACGAAGACGTTCATCCTGCGCATGGGACATTTTGGTATCATAAACTTTTGCGCAGGAAGCGAGCATCAAGCAAATAATAAAAGTAATCGGTATCTTCATTCGTTATTCATAGATCGACAATTATAATCTTTAGTGAAATGAAAATATTAATTATAGAAGACGATTTTCATATTTCCAGGCAATTATCCGAACATCTCAAAAATTGTGGTTTTGTGACTCAGGTTGCTTCGGATGGTGAGGAAGGACATTATTTGGGAGAAGTTGAGGATTATGATGTCGTGCTTCTAGATTTAGGCCTTCCGCAATTAGATGGAATTACGTTGTTAGAACGCTGGCGGCAAGCCGGAAAAACATTTCCCGTGATCATTCTTTCAGCGCGAACAAATAAAATGGAAACGATCCGTGGATTAGAGGCCGGGGCAGACGATTATGTTTATAAGCCTTTTGATTTGGATGAAGTTGTAGCACGTATTCGCGCAAATATTAGAAGGTACAAGGGGAAAGCGAACAAATTGTTTCAATACAAAAATGTTGCTGTGGACATGAATACTCGACGGGTATTATTAAATGGAGCACATTTAAAATTAACCCGCTTAGAATATTTGATTGTTCAATATTTATTTCTTCATCAGGGAACTCTGGTTAGTGTTGCTGACCTTGGCGATCATGTTTATGAGAACTTTGATCACGACTCCAGTATCCTGGCACGGCATATCGCAAACATCCGAAAAAAAATAGGTAGTGACATAATCCTCACCGAAAGTAATCGTGGTTACTATGTTCCAGAAGATAATTCATAGCTTAACAGCGCGCGTAATTTTTCTAAGCGCGATAGGAGGATTCATTTTATTAGCTGCAATTGGCTTTGTATCTGTTTGGTTATTTGAAAAATCTTTAGAGGATCAATTGGACAATCATATTATGGCTTACGTTGATGTATTGGCCGGATCAATTCGAATCGAAAATGGCAAAGTTGTTGTAGATAAAAACGCTTCAATTTTACAATCTATTCCTCGTCATTGGCAGGTGGATGCTGAGGAAAATCATGTGGCGAAATCAAATCTTCTTAAAAGTTGGATCCCAATTACAAGACCCTTTAGTGTAAAGCCTCGTCGTTTTCAGGTATCTCAAGAATCAGGCCCCGAATTAATTGTCATTCAACGTGGGTTTGTTTTTCCCGGAAAACATTGGGTAATTATTACCTTTGGCTTAGAAGAGCAAGTGGCTCTGGCTTACAAAACCGATTTGAAGAAACAATTTAATGCACCTTTATATAAGGCATTGGCCTTAGTAGCTTTTTTACTTATTCTAATAGTTTTAGCTCAAGTGGTATTAATCAATCGTCCTTTGAAGCGTATTAAATTTGCCTTAAGTCAAGTTCGCTCTGGCGAAAAGGAGAGAGTTGAAGGTGAATTCCCCGGGGAAATCCAAATGCTTTCTGACGAGTTGAATAATTTGCTGGATTATACTTCCAAGGTGATTGATCGGCACCGAACGCTATCAAACAATCTGGCTCATGCAATTAAAACTCCTTTGACGGTTATTCGAAACGAAACTAGCTCTTCTAATATACATAATCAAATTGATTCTGTATTACAGGTGATTGATAGGAATTTGGCTAGAGTGCAAGCAGCAGGCAAATCAAAATCCTTAAATCCTCAATCAAAGATATATCCTATTCTTGAACGAATCGTAGGGAGTTTTGAAAAAGTGTATCAAAAAAAAATTGAAGTGAATTGTTCAGAATCAAACACAATAAACTTTGAAGAAATTGATCTCTATGAAATTTTGGGAAATCTCATAGAAAATGCCTGTAAATATGGAAACTCAAATGTATTCGTCACAGTTGAAGACAATTTGATAGTAGTTGAGGACGATGGGGCTGGAATTCCCTCTTCTGAAAGAGAATCAGTATTGAATCGTGGTATTAGATTGGATCAAACCAAACCGGGAGTTGGAATTGGTCTATCTGTTGTGAAGGAAATATTAAATATATATGGTGCAGAAATTAAACTTGAAGATTCAGACTTAGGAGGAATCAAGGTGACGGTTTGTTGTAGATAGATAGGTTTTTTTGAATTTTCATTGAATTTTTTCTTCAAGTTTTCTTCAAGGCTAAAATGTTAGTCTCGAATTTAGGATAATTATTTTAGAGGAGAGATTAATAATGAAGAGGTTAATTTTAATAATATCTATTTTATTTTTGTTTACAGCTTGTTCCCATCATGTTCAAACTACCTCAGGCGATTCTTATTTGGGCAAATATAAAAACTTAAAGTCTGCTGAAAATCAAAATCTTGATTCTCTTAATATTGAACAAAAAATTCGTCAAATTGCTGCGGTAGAACCCACTTTAACTTTTCCTGCGAGGATAGGGATTGCGAGGATCGAGAATGGTCAATTATCGATTCTACCGGGGGAAGAAGTGGAAAGCTGGTTTAAGCTTGGTGAAAAATTAGGCACGGATTATGGAAAGCTCATACCCGTAAACCCTATGATCGCGCATATGGTCAGTGAAGATGTTTCGGATAGTAATGAGCTTTCCCTGAAAAATGCCATTACCCAAATTCGAATGGGGGCGGCCCGGCAGCATTTAGATGTTGTTTTAATTTATGAGATTTTTTCTAAAGCAGATCATGAAAGCAATCTATTAAGTATCGCAGATGTCACTATTTTGGGAGGATTTATTTTGCCATCCCGTGCATTGGAAGTTGAAGGTTATTCAAATGCAATGTTAATTGATGTGATCAATGGTTATCCTTATGGAACAGTAGAAACTTCTTTGCAAAAAGAAGAAAGCTATTCTACGACTTGGGGGATGGATAGCACGGAAAATGAACTCAATAAAAATATTCGATCGATGGTGACTAAAAAACTTGTAGGCGAGGTAGAAGAAATGCTTAAACAGATTCGTTTGCAATTAGCGGAGAGTCGGTTAAAAAAGAAAGCAAATTGAATTTAACATTTTAGGTTTTTAAAAGTCTAAGGACTCTAAATAATTTAGGACTCCACTTTCTGCATTACTGCTTATGATTTGGTCGGCTTGTGCTTTGACTTCTGGAAGAGCATTCGCAACAGCAATCGATTTACCTGCGATTTGGAACATTTCCAGGTCGTTGAGATAGTCACCAAAAACTATTGTTTTAGTAAGTGGAATGCTTAAATGGTCGGCCAGTTTTTTAAGCATGCTGCCTTTGTCGGCATTTCGATGGAACATTTGAAGCCAGTAGTAACCTGGCATTTCAATATCTTCAGCGAAATAAAGATTCAAATCCTCCGGGTATTGATCAAGTAATGAGTGGTATATAGGTTCTAATGTTTGAAACGTATCAATCAATAAAAATCCTGCAATAGACTCTTCCTCTAAAAATTCATATTTTTTAATTTTATGAAGTCGTCCATCACCTTCTAAATGATTAAAATAATTCATTGTTCCCGGGTTAGGAGTATTTCGATAATAAAGTTTATGTCTTTTCCCATAAGTATATATAAAGGGATCAAGGTTTAATGGGAGGACTTTCTCTAATAGGTGGTGAACCACCGACTTTGAAATGAAATTAGATAGTTGAAGGTTTTCTCCGGTTTCGAATTGGGTAAGATAAACACCGTTAAAAAGAATAACCGGAATTTGGAACTGAACTTCATGCAAAATAGGATGAACTGAGTCATAGTTTCTCGCCGTAGCAATAGTAAACTGTAAACCGCGGTCAATGAGTCGATTAAGACGATTTACTGATTTTGTAGAAAATTTACTTTTTGGCTCTAAAAGAGTGCCGTCAACATCCGAGACATATAAACAAGATTTTGGGTCGATTATCGCCATTAAAAACTATTTTGTAAGGGAATTTAGCAAGCCGGGACTAAGTATTAAATTATTCATGCGAACGATATATAATAAGATAACTTTAAGGAGATTCGTTCATGCCCATTTCCATTTTTGAAAGTGTTAAAGCATCTATTCAAAATAAAATACCAGCCAAGTTTAAAGGGATCAAATTTTTTACGTTGAGTTTTTTATTAGTTTTGGTGTGGGCTTCTCCTGCGTTGTCTTTCGACTTTTCTAATTGGGATGAGTTAGTTAAGAAATATGTTAAAGCCACCACCATTGATGGTGTTAATTTGAATGGTGTCAACTATTCTGATTTAAAAATGGATTCTGATTTTAAAGAATTAATCATAAAATTAGAGAGATTCTCACCATCAAACCTCAAAACTAAAGAAGGAAAATTAGTGTTTTGGATAAACGTCTATAACATTATGGCAGTAAAAATGATTTTAGATAATTATCCCTTGGACAGCATCAAAGACGCTGGCAGCTTTCTGACTTCTGTTTGGAATAAACCGGTAGGTGTCGTTGGAGGAAAAGAGAGAACTCTAAATGAAATTGAACATGAAATTCTAAGAAAAATGGGGGAACCGCGAATTCATGTTGCTATTGTATGTGCTTCAGTTAGTTGTCCTGACCTTAGAGCGGAAGCGTATACAAAAGAAAAACTTAATGAGCAATTGGATGACCAAGTCCGTAAATTTTTAGCCAATCCTACAAAAGGAATTCGACTGGATAAATCTGCTCAGGAAGTACATATTTCATCCATTTTTGATTGGTTTGAAGAAGATTTTAATTCCCAAGGAGGGGTATTAAAGTTTATCCGACGTTATGCTCCTGAAGCTGTTCAAAAAGAACTTTCCAAAAAAAAATACGACATAGAGCATTTAGATTATAACTGGGATTTAAATAAAATCTAAATTCTACATTTAGAAAAGAGGTAAGGTAAGAATCCAAGACAGATCTAAAAAATCGAGATCTGTCTTGGAAACATTTTATTCAGTTTGAAATAAGCCTCCGGCCCGCCAGTCATAAATACCATTAACGCTTCGATTATGACCACCACTGACACTGGACCAAAATCCATTGGCTGCATTGTTGCGTCCTCCGCTGACACTGGCATTATTTTCTCCTGCAGTATTGTTTAATCCACCACTGACGCTGGACCAAGCAGAGTTTGCTGTATTCTCACTGCCACCACTTACACTGGAACTTTGGCCACTGGAAAGGTTTTCTCTGCCTCCACTAACACTAGAAGTTACTGCGGTTGCTTGGTTGAGGAATCCACCAGTGACTACCGCAGTGAAACCACTGGCAAGGTTTCTTTGGCCTCCGATTACAGAGGACCCGCCATTGCTTGCTATATTGAGTTGGCCGCTGATAGCACTACTATTGGGTCCAGATATAATATTATTAGAACCAGAAACAATTCCTCCATAGCTGGAATAATTATGACCTGCACCAACTATAATATTATGAGATCCGGATTTGTCTGAAAGTGGCAAACCACCTGGATTATAGGGAAAGATTTCTTCATTGTACCCCACAATCAAATTACCCAATCCATTGACCATAGGTGGTTCTTCATCTACACCTCCTGATGTTGTTCCCAGGCCACTAATAATTTGAACATTGACGCCTTCAAAAATAATAGTGTCCCCATCTCGGGTTACCCCCTGGAATATGGTGAGTAGATCTTTCAGCTTAGTTACGCTTTTATTCAACGTTTGAATTGAGTTAGAGTTGGCTGAGACGCGGGATGCCAAGCTGCCGATAGCTTCTTTTAGACTCTCATCATTCGTTTGTAGTCTTTTTATCTGATTTGATTGAAATATATTTTCTTCTTTTAGTTTTCTAACTTGGGTCTCAAGGACTTTTACTCTTTTTTCCAGATCATCAGTTAAAGCTGTTGCAGAATTGGCTGCACTAGCTGAACTTCCCCAAAAAATACAAAAAAGTATAAAAAAATAAACTGTGAGCTTTTTCATAACTTTATCTCCTCCCGAGCAAAATAAACTCATGGTATCCATTTATGAATTACTGAATTGAAAGTTTGCTATCTCAATTATGTTTCAAATATTTGGTTCTAGAGAATTTTAATGAGGTTTTATTTAAAATGATAATAAAAAATAAAAATATAGGAGTGAGGGGAGAAAGAGTAGCGAAAAATAGAGGAGGTGGAGAGGCAAGGGCACTTACTCTCTCCACCTAAAAAATCGAATTTTAAAATAGACCTAACCTGAAGATTTAGTCAGCATTCTTTCTTAAAAAAGTAGGAATGTCTGTGTTCTCCCTGTCTCTTAGTATTTCAGGAGCTTCCTGACAAATAGAATCAGCTAATTGCTTTAAACTACCTCGAACATAAGTAGGTAATTGCCTGGATTCCTCGGTTTGTAAATCACCACCCACAACTTTTTTTAAGGGCATGGGTTTGGCTTGGGTTTGAGCAAAGTGCTCTTCTTTTTCTTTTTTATCTTCTTCTTCGAAGCCTGTTGCGATTACTGTAACCCTCATTTCATCTTTCATTTCTGGTTCAATAACAGCCCCAAAAATAATATGTGCATCATTGTGGGCACTTTTGTGAATTAAGGTTGCCGATTCATTGACATCATGGAGAGTTAAACTTTCTCCACCGGTAATGTTAATTAAGATACCGCGAGCTCCATCAACAGTAGCTTCATCCAATAGGGGGCTGGAGATCGCCTTTTGTGCTGCTTCAATGGCACGGTTTTCTCCAGTGGCGGACCCACTTCCCATCAAAGCCTTACCCATTCCGGACATAATGGTTTTAACATCTGCAAAGTCCAGATTTATCAATCCGGGAATGACAATGAGATCGGATATACTTGAAACCGCTTGCCGAAGTACATCATCCGCTTGAGAAAAAGCATCGGTTAACGAAGTTTGTCTACCAATAAAACTCAACAGCTTTTGATTGGGAATTACAATGAGGGTATCTACCGCTTGCTGTAATTCCTGTATACCTTCTTCAGCTTGAATTTGTCTCCGCTTTCCCTCGAACAGAAATGGTCGGGTGACCACGCCTACGGTAAGGGCACCGACATCCCTTGCAATATCAGCAATAATGGGGGCACCACCTGTTCCTGTGCCTCCTCCCATTCCTGCAGTTATGAAAACCATGTCAGCTCCGTCTAGCATATCTCGGATTTGATCCTGGCTTTCTTCTGCTGATTGCCGGCCTATTTCAGGATTGGACCCAGCACCCAGACCTTTGGTGACTTGGGAACCGACTTGAATTTTCTGCGGACAAGGGGATGAGTCCAAAGCTTGTATATCTGTATTTGCAATAATAAATTCGACACCTTGGATGTTGGATACCACCATCGAGTTGACCGCGTTGGTGCCACCACCACCCACTCCAATAACTTTAATGCAGGCAGTATATTCGTTATCTAATTCAAATTCGATCATGCCCATTTTCTCCTCTATTTAACGTACTAAAAAAATTCGTCCATCCAGCGTTTCATACGACTTAAAATTTTTTCAAACAAATTGCGTCCCTGAAGTTCAGTAGACTTGCCTTCTTTGTGTGTGCGGACTCCGTACATAATGAGCCCAGTGCTGGTGGCGTAAATTGGGTTGTTGACTACATCGACCAACCCTCCCAAACCTCTCGGAATTCCAACCCGGACAGGCATTTGAAATACTTGTTCGGCAAGATCGGCAAGACCCTGCATACATGCAGTACCGCCGGTAAATACAACTCCAGAAGAAATGCTTTCCTGAAATCCTGAATTTTGGATTTCGTGATTCAAAATTTCGAACATTTCGCGTGTGCGTGCTTCAATAATTTCGCTCAAAATTTGGCGTGAGATAAAAATCGAATTTCTTCCTCCCACGCTTGAAACTTCAATGTTTTCATCTTCAGTAACCAGGGGAGAGTAGGCGCAACCGTAGGCATGTTTAATTTTTTCCGCTTCGGCATTGGGGGTGCGCAAACCAATGGCAATATCATTGGTCACCTGCGCTCCGGCAATGGCAAGAACCGAGGTGTGCTTAATGGCTCCCTGGTAGAAGATCGCCAGGTCTGAGGTGCCTCCACCGATGTCGATCAATCCAACGCCTAATTCTTTTTCATCGTTGGATAAAACCGCTTCACTGGAAGCGAGCTGTTCCAGGACAATATCTTGAACACCTAGTCCAGCTTTGTTGACGCATTTTACTATATTTTGAGCAGAAGTTACAGCAGCAGTTACAATATGTACTTTGGCTTCCAGTCGAATTCCCGACATTCCGATCGGAGACTTAATTCCATCCTGGTTATCCACGATAAATTCTTGGGGTAAAATATGAATGACCTCTCGATCAAGTGGAATCGCTATGGCTTTTGCTGCTTCAATAACGCGTTCCACGTCATTTTCGTCGATCTCGCTTCCCTTTACAGCAATAATGCCGTGACTGTTCATACTTTTTATATGGCCCCCTGCGATTCCTACAAATACAGAATCAATTTCAGTACCGGCCATTAATTCTGCTTCTTCAACAGCACTTTTTATTGATTCCACAGTACCTTCAATATTGACCACCACGCCTTTTCTAAGACCACGGGAAGGGGATTGGCCTAGCCCAATGATTTCTATCTCCCCTTGAGGACTGACTTCGGCAATTATGCAGCAAATTTTAGTTGTGCCTATATCTAGTCCTACTATAAAATTATTTTTCTTGGACATGTGTGTCCCCTCTCCAAATTATAAATTGCGAGTTTTGTGGATTGATCCCACATCATCCACTCGCTTGATCACAACTTTATCTTTAAAAGATAGATCAATATATTGAATCCCTTTTAATGTTGGCTGAGCTACCCTAAAAATTGTTTTTAGGTTATTAAACCCTTCTTGAATCCGGTCAACAGAAATATGAAGTTTTATCTTCTCAAAACGAGATTGGAAAACAAGATTGTTGAGACCCTTAAATTCAAGACGGTCAATGGGGTCATTTCTAAAAATATCCATCCGATTTAAATGATGCATTGCGTTTAAACCTTCAGTCATTCCTTCAATAGCAAGTGGCTCACCAAAGTTAAAGCTATTAATGTTCGCTCCTGTAATTAATGGGAGTTTGTTATGATTTTTCTCAGCAGGAGCAATGAGGACTCCGTAGTTGTCCATTAAATAAATTTTGTCTAATTTAATTAATGCGTAAGGTTGCCTTTCTTGAATTGCAATATGTATGGTCTGAGGAAATTTGCGAACCACAATCACATTTCGAACCCAAGGATTTTTACTTAATGAATCTGTTATTGAGGGTAAGTCCAATTTGAAAATATTTTGTCCGGAGATAGGTTGCGCCCAGTTGTCTAATGTTCTTTTTTCTATTACTTCATTTCCTGAAAAAATAACTTTCGCAATATTGAATTTAGGAGATGTGGTGAAAAATAAGTATCCATGGTATAGCCCATAACCTATAGCTACAATGAGGGCCAATTTTCCTAAGCCATCTAAAACAGATTTCACCCAATTCCAGGATACCTCTCCCTTTTTCACTACTTTTGTTTGCTGTTTTTTTCTTTTAGTTTTCTTTTTCTTTTCAGGAGACTGGTTCCAGATTAAATTATTTTGTTTTTTAACTAACGTGTGCATTGGTTTCTCAATAAATCAGTTTTTATGGTTAATTCATATAATCTAAACTTGCGGTTTTAGTTATTTGGACTACTAATTCTTCAAAATCCATTCCCGATTGCTTTGCGGCCATAGGTAATAAGCTTGTAGGCGTCATACCGGGAATAGTATTCATTTCCAGGACAAATGGTGTCCCGTTTTCATCCAAAATAAAATCAACTCGTGGAAATCCTCTGCCTTTAAGAGCGTGAAAAACTTCAATTGAATATTGACGACATCTCTTTGTGTCCTCTTCAGTTATATCTGCAGGGCAGAAGTATTGAGTTTTTCCTTTTGTGTATTTCGCCTCGTAATCGTAAAACCCGGATTTGGGTTCAATTTGAACAATGGGTAAAGGTTGATCCTGATGCATTCCAACTGCTAATTGTTTTCCTTGAATAAATTTTTCTACTAAGACTTCTTTTGAATATTTAAATGCCAGGTCTAAGGCAGGAAGCCATTGACTTTCTTTTTCCACAATACTTACTCCCAGGCTTGACCCCTGGTCCGGTGGTTTAACAACCACTGGCAAATCTATAGTCCTGGATTGAGTTTTTAAATTATTAACTGTAAAAACCTGATAGGGAGCTGAGGGAATTCCTTTTGCTTCTAAAATTTCTTTCGTGATAATTTTGTTATAAGCCATAGAGCTTCCTAACACTCCTGATCCCGTATAAGGTATTTTTAAATACTCTAATAATCCTTGAATAGTCCCATCCTCCCCAAAAGTTCCATGTAAAGCGAGAAAGGCAATTTCGATCTTTTTGTCGATTAAGGTGGTAGCTACCTTATTGTCTACATCAATGGAAATAACCTTGAAGCCTTTATTCTGCAAGGCTTGAAAAACTTCCTTGCCTGAAGTCAAAGAAATTTCACGTTCTGGAGAAAGACCACCCATTAAAACTCCTATAGTTTTGTCTTCCAAGTTTTTCAATCACAAACCTTTCTAGGATTCATCCCCTACAATAATTACTTCCGGGTTAAGATGAATTCCCGAATCTCTTTTTACAGCGGTTTGTATTTGCTTAATTAACTTCAATACTTCCTCTGCTTTTGCCATGCCATGATTCACAATAAAATTTGCATGTTTAATGGAAACCCCCGCATCTCCAATGCGATAACCTTTTAAACCCGCCTCTTCAATTAGTTTGCCGGCCGCTTTTTCTTTGGGGTTTTTAAAAACTGACCCGGTGTTTGGCAAAGTTAAGGGTTGTTTTTGACGTCTGCGGTTTAAATGCCGCTCAATTCCATTTTGAATATTTATTAATTCACCTTTCTTCAATTCCAATTCAGCTTTAACAATGATTCCTTCAGGGCTTGGAAATGTAGTTTTTCTGTATTCAAAAACTAAATCATCGCGATTGAGTGTTTCGAGATTCCCATCAGGTGTAATGCGAGTGATGGACTTTACGAGTTGGCAAATTTCTGTCCCATCGGCTCCCGCATTCATGATTAATGCACCTCCAAGAGAACCTGGGATGCCAACTAAGTCTTCCATTCCGGTTAAAGAATAACGCGCTAGGGATTTGACCAGATAGGACATCTTGGTTCCGGCTCCAACTTCAATCGTTGCAATTTCTTCTCCTCGGTCATTCTTTGAAAAAAGAGGGTTTCCGATCCATCGAAAACCTTCTTCTATAGAAACAACGATTCCCCTAATTCCTTTGTCCCTAACCACTAGATTTGTTCCCTCTCCAAGGATAAATATGGGCAATTCCCCGGCATTGCGAAAAATGGTTTGTAAATCATCAATATTCTTTGGGATGATAAATAAATCAGCAGGCCCTCCAACACGGAGCGATGTATGTTGGGACATTAATTCATTATGAAAAACTTTTCCTTGAATTTTATTAAGCCAAGAAATATTTGGATGCATAACTGATCTCTTAAAAATGGTTCTCCCTAAAATGGTTTTAGGAGTTTGAGTAAGTGTTAGCAGGGAAGGGCGTTGCCCATACTGCCGGTGCGCAAATTGGATTAAATGTGTTTTCCAAGGATCATTTAACATGAAAGAATGTCCTTTCCTGGCTCCCCGGAGCATAATCGCTCAGGCAGGTTGACGAGTAAGTCTTGTCCTAATTTCCAAACATTGCCGGCCCCTAAGGTCAAAAATACATCTCCCGGTCGAAGAGTTTGAGACAAGTGAGTTAGTGTTTCGTTTTGAGTTTCGATTAATTCAACATGTTTATGGCCAAACTTTTTAACGCCCTCAGAAATTAATCCAGCATGAATACCTTTGATAGGCTCCTCTCCTGCGGGAAATATTGAGTTAATGATCAAATAATCTGCATCGTTAAAAGAAGACCAAAACTGCTCTAACAAAGTTTGTGTTCTTGAATACCGGTGAGGTTGAAAGACTACGATAGATCTTCTATGCGGCCATACTTCTTTTAGCGTTTTAAGTGTTACTTGGATTTCCGCGGGGTGGTGGCCATAGTCATCAACGACCACAAAGTTTTCTGAGTTGTGGATAATTTCAAATCTTCGTTGTACACCAGAGAAATTTTTTAATGACTGAGTAATCGCCTTAAAGTCCATGTTCAGTTCCATTCCTACGGCAACTGCTGCCAAAGTATTTAAGACGTTATGACGTCCCGGAGCAATGGAATGTATTTCTCCTAAAGATTTTCCTTGGTAGTCCACCGTAAACCAAGTATCCAATCCATTATTAGAAATGTCTTTTGCGGTGTAATCCGCTTGGCTGGTTAAACCATAAGTAATGTAACGCTTTTCTAATTGGGGAATGAGGGATTGCAAATTAGGTTCGTCCAAACAAAGAATTGAACAGCCGTAAAAGGGAACATTGTTTAAAAATTTCAAAAAAGTTTGTTTTAAATTATCCAATGTTTTGTAATGATCCATGTGTTCTTCGTCCAGGGTTGTGACAACAGCTATAGTCGGCGATAGTTTTAAAAATGAACCGTCACTTTCATCAGCTTCCGCAACCAAATACTCACTTTCTCCAATTTTGGCATGACTGCCTGCACTTTTTAGTCTTCCTCCGATGACTACAGTAGGATCAAGGCTGCCACCTGTAAGTACGGTTGCAACCAAAGAAGTTGTTGTAGTTTTTCCATGGGTTCCTGCAATTGCAATCCCGTATTTCATTCGCATTAATTCAGCCAGCATTTCTGCGCGAGGAATCACCGGAATCATTTGGTCTTTGGCAGCCAAAACTTCAACGTTGTAAGTTTTTACTGCACTTGAAATAACCACTACTTGGCAACCATCAATGTTTTTAGCATGATGCTCGTATCGAATTTCTGCCCCCATTTTTGTTAAATGGTCTGTGACATGAGTTTTGGTTAAATCAGAGCCTGAGACGGTAAACCCTTCATTGATTAAAACTTCAGCGATTCCGCTCATGCCCGATCCTCCGATCCCCACAAAATGAATATGTTTTGTTTTTCCTAAAAACATTTGATCTGGTCATCTCTTATTTGTTGGCGCCACTTAAGCGGCAATTTTCATCATTTCTAAGCAAATATTTCGTACTTGATTGGTTGCATCTCGTTTCCCGAGTTGAAAACTTTTTTTACTGCGTTCAATATTCTCTTCTGGATTTTTTAATGCATATAAAATGGAATCAGCTAATTTTTCGCCATTTACTTCCCGATCTAATATCATTTGCGCTGCGCCGGCTTTCACCAATGTTTGAGCATTATGTTCCTGGTGGTTGTGGGCCGCATATGGAAAAGGAATTAATACAGATGCTTTGCCCATTGCTGTTAACTCCGCCAGGGTAGTTGCTCCAGCTCGACATATGACTAAGGAGGCTTTTTGATATTGTTTTGCCATGTCAAAAATGAATGCGCTGACCTCTGCTTCAAATCCTTTTTTCTGGTAGCAACTTTTTATTTCTGTTTCGTCAGTTTCTCCAGTTTGATGGATAAAAGTTAATTGGTTTTTGACAGACTCTAAAAAAGCTAATGCTTCCATCATTGCCTTATTAATCGAGTGAGCCCCCTGACTTCCTCCTAATAACAGGACTGTGATTTTGCCTTTTGCTGGTGTTTTGGGTTCAAAGGCATTACTGAATTCTTCGCGAATCATATTCCCAGTGAATACAACTTTTTCTTTTGGGAAAAACTTTTCTCCTTCTCGAAAAGATATCGCCACCTTATTGACAATTTTTCCTAACAATCGGTTAGTGACACCGGGGATAGTATTTTGTTCATGGATCAAAATTGGAATAAATAGAATTTTTGCAGCTAATGCTACAGGCCCAGATACATAGCCGCCCACCCCAATTACTAGTGCCGGCTTTTCCTTTATTAGCAATGTCAGAGATTGCGCCAGACTGACTGGGAGTTTGAGCCAACCGGTCCAACGTTTTATACCTTTTTTACCGAGTAATCCGGCAGAATCTATAGTCTTCAAATTTAAACCTTCTTTAGGCAAGACTTTGGATTCTATTCCTCGCTCGGTTCCAACAAAGGTAATTTGAAATTCAGGATCATATTTCATAAGCGATCTTGCTAAAGCAATTCCAGGAAAAAGGTGTCCACCTGTACCACCTCCGGCTATTACTATTTTTTTCCTCATTATTTTGACTTAAGACCGAATGGTGTTTTCGGAAATATTTAATAAGACCCCCATGCTGGCCATAGTGATCAGCAGAGAAGATCCACCTAAACTTATAAAAGGTAATGTCAGTCCTTTTGTTGGTAATATTCCAACAGCTACTCCCATGTTAATTAAAGCTTGAATTCCTACTGTAAAAGTCAACCCAAAGGCCAAATGCGTTCCAAACAAATCCTTGGCGCGAAAAGCGGTGCTTAAACCTCTCCAAATCAATAAAGCAAAGAGAGTGATGATTACTAAAGATCCGATAAAACCAAGTTCTTCTCCAATAACGGAAAAAATAAAATCGGTGTGGGCTTCCGGTAAATAAAAAAGCTTTTGTTTGCTATCACCCAATCCCAAACCCCAAATTCCGCCGCGTCCGAAAGCTAAAAATGATTGCACCGCCTGAAAGCCACTATTCCCAGCATCTGACCAGGGGTCTAAAAATGATAATAATCTGCGAGCTCTGTATTCTGTTCCCCATACCGCGGAAATTAAAAAAGGCAATACCGCTAATACGGAAATGAATAAAAATTTCTTCCGGATTCCAGCGATAAAGAACATTGAAAAGGATACCGCTGAAATAATCATTGCAGTCCCAAAGTCAGGTTGAAATAAAATCAATATAAAGAAAATTCCTAACACAATGAGATTGGGCAAATAACCGTAAGTAAAGTTTTTTAACTTTGATGACCGCTTTACCATTGAATGGGCAATGAAAAGCACTATAGCGAATTTTGCTAATTCAGATGGTTGGAACGTGAATCCAAAAATATTTAACCATCGCCGAGCACCCCCCACCTCCTTGCTCCAGCCGGGGACAATAACTAATATTAAAAGGGTCAAGGAAACAATGAGTATAGGATAATTAAATTTTTGCCAGTTATGGTAGTCCGTGTGTCTTGCCCATAACAAAATTCCAGTTCCTAATAAAACCCAAAGTAAATGCCGTTTTAAAAAATAGTAAGAATCCTGATATTCTTGCATGGCGTAAACCGCGCTAGAGCTAAAGACCATTACAATTCCGGCAATCACTAATGTTGCAATGGTTAGGCTTAACAAAATGTCGCTGGTTTGTTGTTTGATTTTTGATCGATTCATATCGTTTTTACAATTAGCTTGGCTTTAGAAAAATATTTCCTTTATGTTTTAATCCTGAAGTTTTTTGACAATTTCTTTAAATCTAGTTCCTCTTTCCGCAAAATTTTGGAACATGTCAAAACTAGCGCAACCAGGTGAAAGTAATACGGCATCTCCAGATTGAGCACTTGAATATGCTTTTTCGACGGCAGATTCTAGTGAGCCCGCTTCTTCACACTGAGTAGAACCTGCTAATTCACTTTTAATTTTTTCCTTGGCTTCTCCAATTAGAAGGAGCAATTTCACTTTTTCTTTGATTAAAGACTTTAGTGATGAAAAATCTGCTCCTTTGTCTTGCCCACCCATAATTAGAATTACGGGATAACACATACACTTCAATGATTTTTCTACCGCTCCAGTATTAGTACCCTTGGAGTCATTGATATATTCCACTCCGTTTATATTTCGGACCCATTCCAATCGATGTTCCAAGCCTGAAAAGGATTGGAGGGCTTTCTCAATATCCTTAGTTTTTATGCCCATGGCATCGGCTGCGGTGACTGCAGCTAAAACATTTTCCAACTGCCATTGAAGAGATTTTTTGAGATTATCGATTTTACAGATAAACTTTGCTCTTCCGTCTCGATGGATCATAATGGATTCATCTTTAATAAATCCTCCTGCATCCACTTTTTGTTGTGCGCTGAAATAAAGTTTTTTAGCCGGTAGGCCTTCAGAAATTTTTTTTACCCATGCATCATCTTTATTAAGGATCAAATAATCTTGCGTTCCCTGATTTTCTGCAATTTTTCGCTTGGTTTGTGCATAATTTTCAATCGTAGAATGCCTGTCTAAATGGTCAGGAGTGATGTTTAAGATTAAGCTAATCTTGGGATGAAAAAGTTTGGCACCCTCTAGTTGGAAGCTGCTCACCTCAATGACTAGATAATCTTTTGGTGCATCTTCTACTAAAGAAACAAAGGGAACTCCTATGTTTCCACCCACCCTTATATTTTTCCCGGCGGTTTCCAATATTTCTCCAATTAAAGTAGTTGTAGTTGATTTACCGTTGGTACCAGTAATGGCTATAATCGGGGTCGAAGTCATTTGGCTTGCTAACTCTAGTTCGCTAATGATCATTTTCTTTTTAAGCCGTGCTTCTTTTAATTCAGGAGATTGAATATCCATTCCTGGACTTAGGATGATCAAATCCGCTTCAGACACAGGCTTTGAGGATCCAAATAATTTTTTTATTCCAGGTAAAAGTTGCTCAGAAACTCCTCTAAGTGATTCTTCAGGTTTATTGTCTTGTAGAACAACCCGAGCACCCTGCTTTTGCAAAAAGTTAGCAGTCGAAATCCCTGTTTTTGCCATACCAATGACTGACACTGTTTTTCCTTTCAAGTCCATGTGTTATCGAAGCTTTAAAGTACTCAAGCTAATCATGGCTAAAACGATTGCAATAATCCAAAATCTAACGATGACTTTTGGCTCTTCCCAGCCCAATTGTTCAAAGTGATGATGTAAAGGAGCCATTTTGAAAAAGCGCTTGCCTCCGGTGTATTTGAAGTAAGCGACCTGAATAATTACCGACAGTGCTTCTATTACAAATATGCCACCTACCAAAATCAACAAAAGTTCCTGTTTAGAAATAACCGCCACCGTTCCTAATACTCCACCCAGAGAAAGGGAGCCTACATCTCCCATAAACATTTGTGCGGGATAAGCGTTGAACCAAAGAAATCCCAAGCTAGCTCCGACAATTGCCGAGGTTAAAACCGCAATTTCTCCTGCATCTCGAATATGTTGAATATTGAGGTAGTCCGCAAATTTGAAATGGCCCGAAACGTAAGCAATTCCGGTATAAGTCAAGGTAGCAATTATGATTGGACCAATAGCCAAACCATCCAGACCGTCAGTTAAGTTCACCGCATTGGATGTTCCGACAATAATGAATATGATTAGCAAGACATAACCCCAACCTAAATCCGGATTGACATCTTTAAAAAAGGGAACGTAAAGGTTGGTTGCATAGTTCGCTCGTTGTGGATCGAAATAAACTAAATAAACACCCACACCTAAACTGATTATTATTTGAAAGAACAGCTTGCCCTTTGCTGAAATGCCTTTTCCTTTGCGAAGCTTGAGCCAATCGTCATAAAAACCAAGTAAACCAAACCCTATAGCAACATAAACCAATAACCAAATATAAAAATTTGTTAAGTTGGACCAAAGGATAGTTGCGAATAAAAAAGCGAATATTATGAGGAGCCCCCCCATGGTAGGGGTTCCTGATTTCGCAATATGCTGCTGAGGACCTTCCTCACGAATCGTTTCCCGAATTTGCATCCGTTGTAGGACTCTGATGAGGATGGGACCAAAAAGTAAACACAATGCCAAGGCCGTTAGGCCTGCATATGCTGATCTAAAAGTAATATAGCGGAATACGTTAAAAATTGAGTATTCCGAGCTAAGTGGATAGAACCAATGATAAAACATGAGTTTTAAAGTTTTTCCATTAAATTATTAAATGCAATTTCAATCTGTGCGCCCCGGGAACCTTTGAATAAAATACAGTCGCCGGACTGAATGATATTTTTTAGAAACTCTGAGGCTTCATTGTGTTTTTTAAAATGGTGTATACAATCTCTAGACATTCCTTTGCTGAAAGCTCCTTCAGAAATTTCCTCTGCCAATCCGCCAATCGTGATCAATTGATCAATTTTTAATCCTGCAATTAATTCACCAATGTTTTTGTGTTCCTCATATTCTGCATCTCCTAGTTCTAGCATGTCTCCTAATACCAGGATCTTTTTGCCTGTGTGTTGGAATTGAATTAACATATTCAATGCTTGACGCATGGATTGAGGATTTGCATTGTAAGAATCATTGATAAAGAAAATATTTTTAAATTGGGTAACCTCACACCGCTGGGGAAGCCTTTCAATTTTATTTAAGTTTTCATTCATAGTTTCCAAAGGGACCCCAAGGCAATATCCCGTTGTTATTGCTGCAAGCGCGTTGTAAACGTTTCCGAAACCTAATAGTGGGACATGTATAGGAATTTCGCGATCAAATATATTGGCCGTAAAGTCATACCCTGAAGTTCCCTTTAATTTGATATTGTGGGCTTGCACATCCGCAGGTTTTTCGATTCCAAAAGTGACCGTATTAGAACGTAAGCGAACCGCTAAATCTCGAACTAAAGGATCGTCTGCATTGACAATGGCGGTTCCGCTTGGGGGAAGGGCATCAAACAGTTCTCCTTTTGCAGCTTGTATTTCCTTTATGTTTTTTAAATGAACCATGTGCGCTTTAGAAATATTGGTAATGAGTCCAACTTCAGGTTGCGCTATGTTTGCTAATTGACGAATTTCTCCCGCCGCACTCATACCCATTTCGAAAACAGCAACTTGGTGTGATTCTTCTAGTTCGAATATGTTTAATGGAAGCCCAATATGATTGTTAAGGTTTCCACGCGTCTTAAAAGTTTTTGCTACAGCGGAAACAATTGCAGCAATCATTTCCTTTGTAGTTGATTTTCCGTTTGAACCTGTAACTCCAATAACCTTTAAGTTCAATTGATTGCGTCGGAACTTTGCCAAATCTTGCATAGCCTTTAAGGTATCCGGAACCCAAACTACAAAAGTCCCGCTGGCCTCAAGGTCCAATTCAGCTATGGTGTCTCGTCTAGAGATCACTATCCCTCCCGCTTTTTTTTTGATTACTTCTTTTAAAAAGTTGTGACCATCAAATCGATCACCACTTATACAAAAAAACAATTGCTCGGATCGAAGGGTTCTTGAATCAATCGAAACCCCTCGGAATTGATCCGAAGACTGTCCAAAAACTTTTTTTCCTTTAACTGCATTCAGCAAAGATCCTAAATCACTATTCATTAAAGCTAAGCCTCTTATCTAAGGCTCTCGCTGCCTCTTCGCGATCATCAAAATGAATTTTTTCTTTTCCTATTATTTGATAATCCTCATGTCCTTTTCCTGCAATTAAAACAAAATCTCCCGAATTAGCCATGTTGATGGCTTCCTCAATCGCCTTTTCTCTCGAAGGTATGATTGAATAGTGGGTTCCATTTTCTGCATTTTTTGGAAGCCCTTCGCAAATGTGTTCGATGATTTGACTTGGGTCTTCTGTTCGAGGATTATCTGAAGTAATAATTGCATAGTCACTTAACCTTAAAGCAACCTCTCCCATAAGCTTTCGTTTTCCTGGATCTCGATCTCCTCCGCATCCAAAAACTACAACAAGTTGATTTCGAGTTAAATTTCGAGCAGCCTTTAAGGCATTTGATAAAGCATCGTCTGTGTGCGCATAATCTACGGCCACAACAAAATCTTGCCCGCTATCAATTTTTTCAAAACGACCGGGTACTTTATTTAAATTGCGGATGCCCTCTGCGATCACATCCAAAGGAATGTTGTAGTGCAGGGCGACGGCGGAGGCGGAGAGGATATTATTTAAATTGTGCCAACCAAGCAGGGGGGATAATATGGCTTGGCTGCCGGAGGGCGACTTTAAGATAAACCTAATGCCTTCCTCAGACAGGGCGTAACCCTCCGCCGTCACGTCTGCTTTTTCTTTTAGGCCGGTAGTTAATGTAGACACGTTGGTTTCAAATACAATTTCTCTGCCTACGGGATCGTCAATATTAATGACTTGTTTTTGGACATTGCAATCTTTGAACAAACTTTTTTTTGCGTTTTTATAGTGCTCTTGTGTTTGATGATAGTCCAAGTGATCCCGTGTAAGGTTGGTGAATACACCAACTGCAAAATTCAATTCTCGAACACGTTTTAAAGCTAATGAATGTGAAGAAACTTCCATGCAACAATGTGAAATATTTTCAGCCACCATTTTTGCTAAAAAGGAATTAATCTCAAGTGACTCGGGTGTGGTCATTGGGGATGAGATGTTTTTGTTTCCATATCGATATTCAATAGAACCTATTACTCCATATTCTTCACCATGTGCCTTAAATATACTTTCAAGCAAATAAGTAATGGTTGTTTTCCCATTTGTGCCTGTGATGCCAGTTAATTTTAAATGTTGAGAAGGTTCATTGAAAAACTGGGATGAGACCCAAGCAAGCGCGTGACGGGAATCTTCAACTTGAATGCCGGTAAGTTTGTCAGAACCAAATTCAAACTCTTGAAAATTTGGTTTAGAAATTTCAGTAATAAAGGCTGAGGCTCCTTTTTGACCAGCTTCTTCAATAAATTGGCTCCCATCATGATTGTGACCGGGAATGGCTACAAATAAACTCTCCGGTTCTACTTTTCTCGAATCATATGCAATAGAAGAAATATTTAAATCAAGACTTCCCTTAGAGTTCAAGAAAGGGAAACCCTGGATCAATTGAGACAATTTCATTTGTTTGCTCGGTTTGATCATAAAATAATGAAACCCTTGTTTATTTAATAAAACACTTTTCATAAAACTTGCTCATGCCTTGTTTGCAACAATAACGCGGTCATTGCTGGATGGAATGTGAAGATACCGTAGTGTTTTTCGAGCAATTTCGCGAAAGACAGGAGCAGCCACTTCACCTCCCCAATATGACTTTTGTGGTTCATCAATCATGACAAGAATTGCCAGCTTGGGTTGATTTGCAGGTACAAATCCAATGAATGAAGCGATATACGCTGTTTTAGAATAACTTTTTGTAATAGGATCAATTTTTTGAGCCGTCCCAGTTTTACCTGCAACTTTAAATCCTGCTATTGATGCTTTTTTGCCGGTTCCTTCTGTGACCACAGTTTGTAAAACCTCGATCATCTGTTGACTAATCTCTTCAGATAAAACCCGATACATCTTTTCAACCGATTTGCTTTTCCATGGTTTACCAGATTTTAAAATTGTTTTTGTGACATGCGGGCGAACCAAGTACCCTCCGTTGGCAATAGCAGAAATGGCTGTGATCATTTGTAAGGGTGTGGTAGAAATTTCCTGACCAAAGGAGACAGAGGCTAAGGAAAGCTTAGACCATTTTTTTAATGGTCTAAGAGTTCCAGTTGCTTCACCCGGTAAATCAACGCCTAACTTTTTCCCAAATCCAAATTTTGTTAAATAAGAATAAAAATTTTGTTCTCCTAATTCCTGGGCGATTTTAATTGCACCAATATTGCTGGACTTTGCGATAATGTTCTTTAATGTGAGCCAACCAAATTTATGGTTCGCCGCTTCTCCAATCACGGTTTTTCCTAAACGATAAAAGCCGTTCTCGCAAAAGAAGATATCGTTAGATTTTGCTAAGCCCTCTTGCATTGCTGCGGAAGCTAAAATAGGTTTGAATATAGAACCAGGTTCAAAAGCCCCGGAAACAATATCATTTCTCCAATTGTCACTGGGATAGGCGGAATAGTGATTTGGGTTAAACTCAGGCAAGGTAGCCATTGCCAACAATTCTCCATTATTTGGATTCATGACAACCGCCAGCCCTTTCTTGGCTCCATATTGCTTCACTTGGTTTTTTAATTCCTGTTCTGCAATAAACTGAATAACCTCATCGATAGTTAAAGCAATATCTTTGTTTTGAGAGTAAAGGGGGTCTCCCCATCCCCGTTTGGGGAGATAGCGACCTCTAGCGTCCTTTTCCACCAATTGACGGATGATCGTTCCTTTTAATAGAGCATGTTGGTAATGCTCCACTCCAGCAAGTCCCTGATTGTCGAGTCCGACAAAACCCAGGGTGCTGGCCGCTAATTGGCGTTTAGGATAAAAGCGCTTGCTTTCTTTAAAAAAGCCAACCCCTTCCAGTCCCAACTGCTTCAGTTTTTCTGTACGATTTAGGTCGCACTTCCGTTGTATCCATACAAACTGTTTATTTAATTTGATTTTTTTGGCAATGAACTTTGGTTTTAACTTTAAAGTTGAAGATAGAACCTGGATGGTATTTTTCCGATCCAAAATATCACCTGGATTTATAAAAACGGATTCTACGTCAATATTTATGGCAAGAGGATTTCCATTTCGATCAAATATATTCCCTCGTCCTGTGGCGATTTCAACAGTTTTTTTGTACTGTTTTTCTGATTGAGCTAAGTACTCTTCATGTTTGTAAATTTGTAGATAAACCAACCGGCCAATTAAAATGCTTCCATAACCCAAAAATAACAAAGAGACCAAAACCATCCGCACTTGCAGGTTGCTTTTAGAAGATGAAATGGCTTTTTTATTTTTTTTTCTCATAACGAAGTCTTACTTAATAAAGATAGTTACAGTTTGACCAGGCAAAGGTTCTTGCATTTTTAATCTTTTTTTTGCGATGTACTGAACTCTATCTAAAGTCTGCAAGCTATCCCGTTCTAACTTAAGTAGATTATTTTCATGAAGCAATTCTTGGTTTAAATGCTTTTGAGCTTCGAATTCATAAGCCAGGTTGGTAAACTCGACATTGGGCCATAAATAAGCCAACGCACTCATTAAGAAAAGACCTGAGGCAATGACCACCAACCGAAACTCACGTTTCGTTACATGAAAAAAACTTTGAATGGAATATAAGAGACGATTATTCATAAACCCTCTCAGCAGCTCGAAGTTTGGCAGAAGAAGCTCTAGGGTTGAGTTTGATTTCTTCGGGAGAGGGGGCTATAGCTTTGCGGGTTATGATTTTTAAACGGGGTTTTCTTCCGCAAACACATTGAGGAATTTTGGGAGGGCAAACGCACCCTTTTTGTTCAATCTGGAAGAAGTGTTTAACCCTTCTGCTTTCTAAAGAATGAAACGATATAATTACAATACGACCGCCTTCATTCACTAAATCTATTGAGTTTTGTAGACCTTTTTCTATATGGTATAATTCATTATTAACCGCAATGCGCAGAGCCTGGAAGGACTTTGTAGCAGGATTTTTCCTGGTTGGACGCGGGCGTGAGACCGCGCTGGAGAGGATTTTGGACAAGGCTTGGGTTGTTGCGATGGGGCCTTGGCTCTGCGCATTGCGGATAAATCGTACAATTTTTTTAGACTGCCTTTCTTCGCCATATTCTTTAAATATTCTTTCCAGTTCTTCATCGGGCAATGTCTCCAACAAATCCGACGCTGTGACCTTTTGTTTTTGGTCCATTCTCATATCAATAGGGCCTTCCTTTGAGAATGAAAAACCGCGTTTAGAAGTTTCTAATTGATAAGACGAAACGCCTAGATCTAAAAGAAACCCATCCATTCGATTAATTTGTTGGGCCTCCAGAATTTGTTTAATATCGCTGAAGTTGCCCTTGATAAAAGTAACTCGTTTGCCAAAGGGTGCTAACCGCTTACGAGCCCTTGAAAGAGCCTCGCTATCTCGGTCAATCCCAATGACCCTGCATTGAGGATCTCCCTCCTGTAAAATTGCTTCGGTTAATCCGCCGTCCCCTAAGGTTCCATCCACAATTAATTTCTTGCTTTGTGGCTCTATATAATGGAGAACTTCCTTTGTTAAAACTGGAACATGATAATTCTCCATAATTGCAACCTTTAACCATCATGCGGCCCCTTGTTAAGCGGTTTCCTCAAAGTTTTCTGCTTCTTCGTGTCGATTGGCAGCCCAAATTTCAAAGGACTCGAAACTGCCAATAACATATACATCTTTACTTTCCTTGTTTAAGCCCGCGGCTTCCCTTAAATTCTGAGGTATCAGAATTTTCCCCGATTTCATTTCACATTTAACTGCCTTTTTAGCAGTCTTCCGTTTTTTTTTACGGTCTCCCTCTTCGAATGGGTTTAACTTTCTCAAGTAATCTCTTTGCACCTGCCATTCAGTTTGGGGAAACACCGTTAAATATTCCTTTTTAATATCCTCATCTTTGGATACAATAACTACTAATTGCGGGCCATAATGGTCATCCAATACCACGCGGTGTTTTGCGGGGACATTGAGTCGGCCTTTTTCATCCAGAGTGGCCGGATAGGTTCCTAAAAAATCTTCCATTAATTTGCCCGTAATTTAGGTTTAATGAGTCCTAGTCACTTTAGAACACTTTAGACCCACTATAGGGCAGTTTATTACACTTTGTCAATACAAAAAGGGATCGTCCTGAGTGCGCAAACTTTAAGTAATTGATTTATAGGGTTTTTCGCTATTTCCTAATTTGAGGCCTTCTCTCAGGTTTTGGAAGGAACCTTTTACATCAATAATTTATCCCAGGATGTAATAACTTTGATGAGTGACGAATTTTGAGAAAAAGGGGCGGATCCTTTTTTTATTTTGCTTTAAAAATCAGTCGGTTGGGTGGTTGTAAATAACTTTGACATTAATAATTTCTGAATGATACTATTGTTTCATACATAGGAAGGCTGACGAAAAACCGACTAAACCTTTTAAGATAAAGGGATTTCTGAGATTATGCCGCATAAAAAAGTAAAATTTGCTATTGGTAGTGCCATGATTATTTTGGCCATTGGTTACTTAATATCCACAAGTATAAGCTCAACGTCGAAATTTTTCGTGACTGTCGACGAATTGGCTGCATCGGCTGAGGATTATCGCGGGGCGGGACTTAAAGTTAAGGGTAAAGTAGTCAATGGGTCTATCAATCGTAATCCTGATAATTATTTAGATGTTTCATTTAAAATTGAAGAAAAAAACTCTTCTTTGCCAGTGACATTTCGTGGAGTAACTCCCGATATGTTTGAAGATGGAAGAGAAGTAGTGGTTGAGGGTACTTATGGTAGGGATGGAGTGTTCCATGCGAATACATTGCTGACGAGTTGTCCCTCTAAATATGAGGCGGAAAAGGAAGCGGGGAAAACTCATCCGGGTGATATCCCTCTCGATAATAAAAAACCGGCACTGCAGTCCCCAGAAATCTTGCCGAAAAAAACTTCGATTTAAACCTTCCGAGGGAATATTTTTTGTCAGAGTTGCCTTTCTGAGTTCGTATTTATTGTTTAATTTTGGGAGAGGGTTCTAATGAATGATTTGGGAGAATTTGCCTTACTCTTGGCATTAGCCACTTCGGTTTATGGAGTCGTTGGCTATGTGATGGCCATGCGTGGTAACCGAATTGACCTTTATTTAAGTGCAGATAAAACTCCTTTCATTGTATGGGGCTGTGTCTTAGTTGCCTCTATATGTTTGTGGCGGGCTTTCTTCCAGGATGATTTTAGTCTTCAATATGTTTGGGCTTACTCCAATAAAGATTTAGACATCTTTTATAAAGTCGCTTCATTTTGGGGCGGGCAAAAAGGGTCTTTATTGTTTTGGACTCTTCTTTTAACCACTTATATGATTGTGGTTTATATGCAAAACCGTAATCAAAATATAAGAGTGGTTCCGGTTGCATTAACGGTAATGCTGTCGATTACAGTTTTTTTCCTCTTATTATTGAATTTTTCTACCAATCCTTTTGAACGTATCCCTTTGCCACCTGAAGATGGGCGAGGGTTAAATCCTTTATTGCAAAACTATTGGATGGTAATTCATCCACCTACGTTATATCTAGGCTACGTAGGTTTCACAGTTCCTTTTGCGTTTGCCATGGCAGCCCTCATTACAAAAAACCTCGATGATGGGTGGATTCGTATGACACGAAAATGGTCTGTAGTGTCTTGGTTTTTTCTGTTTTTGGGTAATTTGTTTGGTGCTCAGTGGGCGTATATTGAATTGGGCTGGGGTGGTTATTGGGCCTGGGATCCGGTAGAAAATGCTGCATTTATGCCTCTATTAATTGCTACTGCCTATTTGCATTCCGTTATGATCCAAGAGAAGAAAGACATGATGAAGGTATGGAATATGTCTCTAATTCTTTTGACCTACGTAATGACTATTTTTGGAACATTTATTACGCGAAGTGGTTTAATCCAGTCTGTCCATACTTTTGACGAGGCAACCTTAGGATATTTCTTTCTCGGATTTTTAGGAATAGTGACCGTGTTTTCTGTTGCCATGATTATTCGTAGGCTTCCCTTGTTGAAAAGCAAAAATGAATTGGACTCATTTCTTTCCAGAGAGAGTAGTTTTTTACTCAATAATTTGGTTCTTCTGGGCATTGCTTTTGCGACTTTCTGGGGCACTATTTTCCCGATTATTTCAGAGGCGTTTCGGGGAGTTAAAATAACGGTTGGTCCACCGTTTTATAACCAGGTAAATGTTCCCATTGGACTAATTCTTTTAGCCTTGATTGGGATTGGGCCTGTAATTGCTTGGCGTAAAGCTACCTGGTCCAATTTAAAGAGAAACTTTTCTAAGCCTATGATTGCTGCGTTGTTAGGTGGAGCAGCAATGTTTCCTTTTGTTCCTTTAACAGACAAATCAGAAATTTATACCTACATCACTTTTATTCTCTGTATTTTTGTGATGGCAACTATTTTTATCGAATTTTTAAAAGGAACCAGTGCTAGAAAACAGGCCAATGAGGAAGGTTTTGTTAATGCCTTTTCGTCATTAGTTTGGAAAAATAAAAGGCGCTATGGAGGTTATTTTGTGCATGTGGGTGTGGTTCTAATTTTTGCAGGAATTGCTGGGTCACAATCCTATAGTACTAGTTTAGAAAAACATCTAAAAATTGGAGACAACTTCCAATTGCGTGGCTATGACTTTACTTATGAGAAACTTTTGGTTCGCCCTCAAAATGATACAAAAACACGTGTTATTGCTCAATTAGGAATTGAAAGGGATGGGAAAAGGGTTTTTACTGGTATGCCCGAAAAAGAATTTTATAAGGGGCAAAATCAGCCTGTTTCTGAAGTAGATTTATGGTCGACCCTAAAAGAAGATGTTTATATGATACTGGCAGATTTTAATCCGGATAACAGCACTGCGACTATAAAAGTTTATGTTAATCCGATGGTGGGTTGGATGTGGATTGGGGCTTGGATTGTTGCATTTGGAACGGTAATTTGTATGTGGCCGGATCGTTTAGAAGCGCGTCGTCGAGTTGAACGCTTAAAACGCCAGGAAGCCATTTTTATGCCAGCACAAGAGTAGGCTTATGAAAAAGCAGGTTTTAATACTTCTGACATTTTTTATTTTATTTTGTTGTGGAATGGGTTCCAAGGTATTTGCTGCAACGAAGATGGCTGACCTTGAAAATGCATTGATGTGCAAATGCGATGATAAATGTGGCAAAGTTTTGATTAATTGTACTTGTGATACTTCCAAAAAAACCCGTAAAGATTTGGCACAAAAACTGGAATCTGGGTTAACGGTTGAGCAGGTTATCCAGACCTATGTAGATAAATATGGAGAGACGGTATTGTCAGCCCCTTCAAAAACAGGGTTTAATTTGACAGCTTGGGTTACTCCCTTTTTGGCCCTGGTCATTGGTGGTGTTGGGGTTCGAAAAATAGCTCAAAGTTGGATTCGCAAGTCTGACCCTTCTGCATCAATGGATGAAAAGTCTTCTACTGAGAACAATGAAAATGAAAATTCTAAAAAAGAGGTTAAGTATTCCAACCGGTTGAAAAAAGAGCTGGATAATTTGGAATTTTAAAACTATGTCGGGAGTTCATTTTCTTCAGTTCTTAATCGTTGTTGCCATTTTGATAATGGTTGGTATTCCGTTGTTTTCCAAGTTTCCTCCTCGAAAAATATTTTCTCCCTTGAATCCTTTGGGTGAAGAATATAAGCATCTTTTAGTTCGTAAAGAAGAAATTCTTCTCTCTATTAAAGAATTGGAATTTGACTTCAAAACCGATAAAGTTTCTAAGGCTGACTTTGAAGTGATGAAAGATAAATTGGAGAATGAGGCTTTACAGGTTTTGGAAAAAATTGATGGGTTGGAAAAGCAATTAAAAAAGATCCCACCTTCAAAAGCAACCGACGTCTCCTGATATTCTCTTAAAGATTAAGTTTTAAATTATTTTAGTAATAGGTTTCTTTCTTGTAAAGAAAGCGCGTTACGTATGCCAGAAGAATTACAATCAACAAGCTTAGAGCTAGCGATAGAAGTTTCAGGACTTACAAAAAGTTTTGGATTTCTAAACGCTTTAAGGGGAATTGATTTTAAATTAAAAAAGGGAGAGTTTCTGGCACTATTTGGTCCAAACGGTGCTGGTAAGACAACTCTTATTCGAATTTTGTCAGCGCTCACGAGACCTTCATCAGGTACGGCTATGGTTGCAGGTTATGATGTGAAGGAGGCTGGCCCAACAATGCGACGAGAAATTGGAGTGATTTCTCATGCAAGTTACCTTTACGGAGATTTAACGCCCCTTGAGAACATTATGTTTTTTGCAGAAATGTATAGTGTGAAAAACTCTAAAGAGCGATCCTTGGAAGTTATTGAAGAAGTGGGATTGAAAAATAGAATGCATGATCGAGTAAGAACTTTTTCCCGAGGCATGCTTCAAAGATTGTCCATTGCCAGGGCTATTGTTCATGATCCTTCAATATTATTTTTAGATGAGCCTTATAGTGGATTGGACCAGCACGCCTCGAATGTTCTTAAAGAGCAACTCCAAGCCTTGCACACTAATAAAAGAACTATTCTAATGACAACTCACGACTTTGAAAGAGGATTAGAAATGTGTGATCGCGTGGCTATTCAGGTTAATGGAAAATTCGCCTTATGGGAGCCTGTGGAGAAAATTAATATCAATAACTTTGAGAATACATATTTAGAAACGGTGAAAATGGGCCGGGCTGATAAAGGATCCGTTTGAAACCAAGCTTAATTTTGTGGTGCGGGGATAATGTAAAAGGGACTTAAAAAAATAATGAGCGGTTATTTTAATCAAATTGCTAATATTGTTCGAAAGGATTTAATCACGGAGTTTAAAACAAGGGAACTTTTTAGTTCTATGTTTGTATTTGGAGTATTGGTAATTTTGATCTTTATATTCTCCATTGATTTGAGCATTGTTAATGGAAACGATGTTGGGCCTGGAATTTTATGGGTAGCGATTCTTTTTTCAGGAACTTTGGGATTAAATCGATCTTTTACCCTGGAAAAGGAAAATGGGTGTTTGCAGGGTTTGATGTTGGCCCCAGTAGACCGGTCAGTTATTTACTTCGGGAAAATGATCAGTAATTTATTGTTTTTATTAATAATGGAAGCATTCATTTTGCCTGTGTTTATGATATTTTTTAATGTGGATTTGCTAACGCATTTTGGTTCTATTTTATTTGTGATTTTTTTGGGGACTCTTGGATTTTCTTCACTTGGAACTTTGCTGTCTTCCCTGGCATCTAATTTAAAAACTCGGGAGATAATGCTTCCAATTTTGTTGTATCCTTTAATGATTCCAGTAGCGATCGGGGCAGTGAGGCTTACCGGCCAATTATTAGCCGGTAAATCCTTGTTGGAAATGATGAATTGGGTTGGGCTTATTGCATGTTTTGATGTGATTTTTATTGCTGTTTCCATAATGACTATTGACCATATTCTTGAGGAGTGAGGAAATGGATAGATTGGGGTACTTGTTTGCAGCGAATTTATTCGTTTGGGGAGGAATATTTTTGTATTTGTTCAATTTGATGCGAAAAAACAAAGCTCTAAAAAAGGATCTTGATATTGTTATGGAAACTTTAAACAAGGAAGATAAACAGTGAATGCTGAGTCACGCGAACAGCAAGGTTCTGGAATATTTTTATATGGATTGACCTTGGTGACCATTATTGTTTCAATGGTAGCTATTTTTCTTTATGTCCCAACGGAAAAAACAGAAGGTATTGTCCAGAGAATTATGTATTTTCATATTCCCTCGGCTTGGATTGCTTTTTTTGCTTTTTTCATAGTGTTTATATGCAGCATTTTGTTTCTTTGGAAGAAGGAGCGTGAATGGGATATTTATGCACATGCTTCTGCTGAGGTTGGAGTACTTTTTTGCACCTTGGTTTTGATCACAGGTCCAATTTGGGCTAAACCGATTTGGGGGACCTGGTGGGTTTGGGATGCTCGGCTTACTTCCACTCTGGTGTTATGGCTTATATATGTAGCTTATTTAATGCTTCGAGTACAAAGTGAAGCTGGTTCGACACGTGCAAGGTACGCGGCTGTTATTGGAATTGTTGGATTTTTAGATATCCCTTTAATACATTTTTCTGTTCTTTGGTGGCGAACTTTTCATCCACAACCGAAAATAATCACAACAGAAGGCCTTGGTGCTGGAATGGATAATTCCATGATAATCACTTTGATGATTTCTTTGGCGGCGTTTACTTTAATTTATTTTGTTTTAATGGGACAGCGAATACGATTGGAAAAAATGAAGGATGAAATCGATCGAATTAAAAGAGAAAAGCTATACTCTCACTAAAAAATACATTTTAATTTATATTGTTTTATTTGTTGGAGCCCTAATGGTGTTTGTGAGTCATTTTTATGAAACACCCTTTACAGTTGATGAGGTCCAAATAGATGAACCTTTTTTACAAGAAAAATCTGAGGTGGGTTACATGGCTCCTGATTTCACCGTTAGAAATCTTAAAGGCAATCGGGTGAGTTTAAGTGATTTTAAAGGGAAAGTAGTGGTTTTGAATTTATGGGCAACCTGGTGTGGACCTTGCCGGGTGGAAATGCCAGGTTTTGAAAATTTGTATCGTCGTTTTCGATCAGAAGGGTTAACTATTTTGGCGGTGAGCTTGGATAAAGGGGACTCCCAAAAAGTAAAAGATTTTGTAGAAAAATATAAATTATCCTTTCCTGTTTTAATGGATGATGAGGGAAATGTAGAAAAAAGTTACCAAACTTTTACCATCCCCACCACTTTTGTGATTGATAAAAGAGGTCGTGTAGTTGCTAAGATTGATGGCGCGAAGAATTGGGAATCTGACCAGACCTTTGAAGCTTTAAGGTTTTTGCTAGAAGCTGCATAAGTAGGATGGAAAGATTCATTATTGTTGGTAAAAAATAAAATGAATTCAGAAAAGTTAATTCGAGCGGTTAATGATAGTTTTTATGAGGCTTTTAATAAGCAGAATTTAGATTTAATGACAACTATATGGTCAAAAGAAGATATAGCCACTTGCATTCATCCTGGCTGGCCTGTATTACGTGGGATAAATGATATTTTAGAAAGCTGGAATGACATTTTTGATAATACTGATCATATGGAAATTCGTTTATCTGATGTTTCTATTTGTCAATCGACTGGAATTGCTTGGGTAAATTGTCAGGAAAATTTGTTCTCAATCAATATGTCTGGTGTTCAAACTTCAAAGGTTTTTGCTACAAATGGGTATAAGCTGGTTGGTGGCGAATGGAAAATGGCACTTCATCATGCTGCCGCAATTCCGGCTGATCCTTTGGCCAATCAAGGTTAAATTGTTCTTTCCACAATGAATTCTTTTGAAATCATTAAGAAACAAATAAAAAATGAAAATTTATAGTTGGAATGTAAACGGCGTTCGTGCTGCAATGAGAAAAGGGTTTATGGATTGGTTTCAAAATTTGTCTGGTGATATTGTTTGTCTTCAGGAAATTAAAGCAAATGTTGAACAAGTCGATCCGGTTTTAGTTGAGCCTAATGGTTATTTTTCAGTATGGAACTCTGCTCAGAGAAAGGGTTACAGTGGGGTGGCCATTTTTAGCAAGAAAAAACCAAAGTCTATTCATTTGGGGATGGGGATTGAACGGTTTGATAACGAAGGACGTTATATACGACTAGAATTCCCTAAATTTGATTTGCTCAATATATATTTCCCCAATGGAACCAGTGGTCCTGATCGGTTGAAATATAAGTTGGATTTTTATGATGCGTTTTTAGAGCATTGCGAGGAGTTACGTTCTCAAGGGAAAAAGCTTGTTATATGTGGAGATGTGAATACGGCTCACAAACCTATTGATCTTAAAAATCCTAAACAAAATGTAAAGAATTCAGGTTTTCTTCCTATTGAGAGATCGTGGATGGATAAGTTTGTTTCGTATGGATATATAGATACCTTTAGGGAATTAAATCAAGAACCGGACAATTATACATGGTGGACTTACCGTGCCAATGCAAGAGAAAGAAATATTGGATGGCGTATAGATTACTTTTTTGTATCTTCTGATTTAAAAAAGAAAGTTAAAGATGCTTTTATTTTACCTGAGGTAATGGGCTCGGATCATTGTCCCATAGGCCTTGAGATTTTCTAATTCAAAGAATTTTAATAAAAACTAAATAATTTTAGTTTGTCATATAAGGAGTTTTTCATACATGAGTCTTGAAGTGAATCAGTCTCTACACGGATTTAAACTTGTTCGTAAGGAATTAGTTGAAGAAATTCAATCAGAAGCTCTGATTTTTAAACACGAGAAAAATGGGGCTGAGCTGATAGTTTTAGAAAATGATGATGACAATAAGGTTTTCAGTGTTACTTTTCGGACTCCACCTAGCAACGACTTTGGAGTTCCTCATATTTTGGAGCACAGTGTATTATGTGGGTCGAAAAAGTACCCGGTAAAGGAACCTTTTGTTGAGCTGATGAAAGGAAGTTTGCAGACGTTTTTGAATGCAATGACTTTTCCGGATAAAACGATGTATCCCATTGCCAGCCGAAATCAGAAGGACTTTTTTAACCTAATGAGTGTCTATTTAGATGCGGTTTTTTACCCTAATATAACTAAAGAGACATTTATGCAAGAAGGTTGGCATTATGAATTAGAAAATTTAGATGCGGAAATGGTTTACAAAGGGGTTGTGTTTAATGAAATGAAAGGAGTTTTTTCCAGCCCAGAAGGGGTTTTAGACCGTCATCTGGCACATTCATTATTCCCTGATACTACTTATGGTTGTGAATCTGGTGGTGACCCCAAATCGATACCCAATTTAACATTTGAGGAATTCAAAGATTTTCATCAAAGCTATTATCATCCTTCAAACAGCAGAATATTTTTGTATGGAGATGGAAATACAGAGGAATATTTAAAGTTTTTGAATGATGAGTATTTGAAAGATTTTGATAACCAAACAGTTAATTCTGCAATCGAATTACAGAAAAATTTTACTCAAACGGAGCGCCAGGAAATTTTTTATCCTGTATCAAAGGAAGAGTCTTTAGAGAAGAAAACTTTTATTGTTCTGGGCGTGAAACTTGGGTCATCCACTGATAATGAGCATTGTTTATCGATGGAAATCTTGAGTCATATATTGATAGGAACTTCTGCTTCTCCCTTACGTAAAGCCTTGTTAGAGTCAGAATTAGGTTCTGAAGTTATTGGCGGCGGATTTGATGATAATCGCTTGGAAACTATTTTTGCGGTAGGTTTAAAGGGGACGGAAAAAGAGCATGAAACAAAAATTATAGATTTAATTCTTTCAACGTTACAGGAACTTGTGAAAAACGGAATAGATAAAAACCAAATTAAATCTTCTGTGAATACAATTGATTTTAAATTAAGAGAAGCTAATTTTGGCGGTTTTCCTAAAGGAATTGTTTACAACATCCATGCTTTGGGATCTTGGCTTTATGAGGGTGATCCTCTGAGTCATCTTCGATACGAAGAGTTAATGGCGAATATTAAGGTGCAAGCTGAACAGAACTATTTTGAGGACTTAATCAGTAAATTTATTCTAAATAACTCTCACCGCAGTATTATTGTGCTGTCTCCCAAGCCGGGTTTGGCAGAAGAGGAGGAGAGTGAAGCTCAAGAGATTCTAAAGGGGGTAAAAGAGTCTTTAAGCAATCAAGAGTTGGAAAATGTGGTTGAGGAAACTAAACGATTGCAAGCGCTACAAATGGCGGTCGATCCTCCAGAGAAATTGGCTACATTGCCTCGGTTGGAATTAGATGATGTTAATAAACAAGCTCCACATTATCCTGGCGAATTAAAACAAAAGGTTTCACCCAAAATATTATTGCACGATCTGTTTACTAATAAAATTGCGTATACTCAGATGTGTTTTAATGCGAACCAGGTTCCCAAAGATAAAATTCAATATTTGCCATTGCTTGGTAGATTAATTACTGGAATGGGGACGAATAAAAGAGATTATGTGGACATGTCCCAACATATTGGCATTCATACCGGGGGAATAAGTTCCTCCCACTTTTCATCTGTAACAATGAAAGACCGAGATGAAATACTTTCCTTTATCAATTTTAACGGCACAGCTTTAATGGAAAAAACGAGTGAGCTGTTCGATATTTATTCTGAGTTGTTTTTGGAAAGAAACTTTGGGAATTATAAGAGGCTTCAAGAAATCATACGAAGTGCCAAGGCAAATATGGAGGCTTCTATCGTTCCAAGTGGAAATCAATATGTATTAACTCGTCTTCAGGCCTATCATTCTCAGATAGGTAGATATAATGAAATCACTGAAGGAATTACCTTTTATTTATTCCTGGAGGACTTATTAAAGCGAGTTGAGAAGGATCCTGAAGAGGTGGCAAATTGTTTTATGGAGGTAGCCGAATTAGTTTTCTGCCGCGAAAACCTTCTAGTCAATATTACTTGTGAAGGAAAAGATTATTCTCAGTTGGAAGAAAAGACACTAAGTCTTTCCAAGAATTTTTCCAAAGGGAACCAATCTTCTATGCGTTTTAGACTTGATCCTATTCAAATGAACGAGGCTTTTATTACAGCCAGTACCGTTCAATATGTGGGTAAAGGAGCAAATCTCTTTGATTTAGGTTACAAATACTCAGGAAAATTTGAAGTTTTGAAATCCATTCTTCGTACAGGCTATCTTTGGGAAAAAGTTCGTGTTCAAGGCGGAGCTTATGGGAGCATGATTGGTTTCGATTATTTTACCGGAGATTTAGGATTGGTTTCATACAGGGACCCAAACCTTATCGAGACTCTAAATGTCTATGATGAAATTTCAGAATTTTTGGAGCAACTAGATTTGAGCCGCGATGAATTGGAAAAAATAATTATTGGATGTGTCGGTCATCTGGATCCGCCATTAACTGCTGATAGGAAGGGATCCATTGCAAAAGTAGAATTTCTTACTGGCATTACTCAAGATTTCAAACAAAAAAGATTAGAAGATTTATTGCAAACCCAATTAGAGGATATTAAGGGGTTTGCCCCGCTTTTTCGAGAAATGAAGAAAACAGGAAAAGTGTGTGTGTTGGGCAATGAAGATAAAATCAAAAAATCTTCTGGGCCATTTGAAAAGTTGGTGCAAATTTTTAAGTAGCGTATCTTACCGCAAATCAATAAGTCTCAAAATTCAGCTAGCCTTGCATTTTGTAGCATGTTAACCTTTTATTATTCAATTTGTTAACAACTACCTTTTATTTTGCGATGAATGATAAGTTTGGTCTAAGGAAAAATTTTGTCCTTTTCTTGGGACTTGCTGTTTTAGATTTACTGATTTTATTTATTATTTGGGAATTCTTTTTAAGAGAACCTTTATTATCTTCTCTGATTGGGGAAAATGGTTCGTCTTCCTCTTTAAAGATAGTGAGTAGTATTGCCGTTTTTGGTATCGCTATTTTAGCTTTGATTGGACCCGGGTATTTATTAGTTCAAAGTATATTGGAAGATTTTGACCAAGCTCATAAGGAGATAGAATCGACGTCTCGCCGTTATAAAGCCATTGTAGAAGCTACTAACGATTTAATATTTCAAGTCGATGCAGATGGAATAATCCTTTATGCAAATCCTGCAATCCGATTGTTAGGTTATGAAAAATCCGATCTAATTGGAAAGAGTATTGGTGATGTTTTGTATATGGATGACAAAAGCGAGGTTATTCCCAAAATTACTACCAAGCGGGTGGGGCATCGCGCTACTTTTAATTGTCCCGTGCAGTTATTGACTAGCGAAAGCTCTGTCATTTCTAATGAAATTCCAGCCATGGAATTTGTAATGGACGCATGTGGTATTTGGGAAGAACCCGATGATATAGTTCAAACGCAGGGGGCAGAAAAGAAGTTTTTAGGCACTTTGTGTATTGCCCGTCCGGTTGTGGATCGAGCGCTAATAGAAAGCTTATAGATAACTTAATTTTTATACTATTCCTATAGTAATGATTTTGCCACACGGAATGCCTTTTTCATGTCTGGTAACTGACCCAAATCCGGCACTATTTCCAAATGTCTGATCATACCCTTTTTATCTAAAACCATTATGGCCCTGGTAAGCAATCGGCTTTCTTGGATCATCAGTCCGCTACTGTTTCCAAAAATTCCTTCCCGATAATCTGAAAGAAACATAACGTTTTCTATTTTTGCCTCTTCAGCAAATCGATTTTGGGCAAAGGGTAAATCCCGACTAACGGTTACCAGGCGAACCGGCGGAGTAAGACCACCGTTTTCTTCACTTAAAATATGGGTTTGTTTTTCGCAAACCTTGGTATCAATGGATGGCACGACACTTATAATAGTTACATTACCTATTAAGGATCTAAGGGAGAATAAATTCATAGAAGAATCGGGTAAGCTGATGTTGGGCAGAGATTCACCTAGTTTTATTGTTTTCCCAGACAATGTTAGTGGTTTGCCATGAAGTGAGACACTTACTTTTTCAGCATAAGCGTTTTGAAATAAAAAAATTAAAATAGCGAAAAAAGTTGTAGAACCAGCTATTTTTTTCATGATAAATCCTCGACTTATAGGTTTTACAAATTCGTAATTTATTATTTTTGTCATTTTATGATAAGGAAATAAAAAAATCAAAACTCAACAATAGTTACTCCATCACCACCTTCGTGGCGTTCCCCAGGTCGAAAACTTTTGCCAATTCCAGTACTCCCTAAGTAATCCCTTACCATAGATTTGATTTTGCCCATTCCGTGGCCATGGATAATAGTGATTTTATTCAATTTATTAACCACTGCTTGGCTTAAAAATGCTTCTAATATTCCTTGAGCTTCGTCAACTCGCATTCCGCGGAGATCACATGATTGGTTAGGAAGAGATTGGGTTTCAGTACGAATGTTTATCTCGCTTAAAGAAGTTTTATTCTTCTTTTCCAATGACTTTTGAGAGTTGCCGAATAATTGGTTTGCATCAATTAATGTGGGTAGTTTTCCCAGTAGAATACGTACTTTTGTTTTTCCATTAGGATTTTCTAAAAGCTTGCCAATGGCATCATAAGTTTTGACTAAGACTTCGTCTCCTTTTTTCAATTGCTCTACTGGTATATTCCAATCTGAAGGTAGATCGGATAGAGCCTGTGCGGACTGTATTCCCAATTGGTGAATTTGCTTTTCAGCTTTTTTTAATTTTTGAGAACTAGGGTTTTCTTTTAGAGTTTGTAATAAATTTCTGATTTCTCGTTTTGCTTCGCGTACAAAAGTTTGCACCTTTTTTGACTTTGTCTTGGCTAAATCATTCTCTTTCTCTCTTAAACTATCCGTAAGAGTTTTCTGCTCTTCATAGAGTTTCTGAGTTTCGGTAACTTTTGCCTGTAAAGAATTTTCTTTTTCATTTAAAGCGAGCATTTGAAGATTGAGTTTGTTTAAAAGTTCTTCAGCGCGATGGTCAGTTTTGTTGTAAATAGATTGTGCAATTGAAATAATTTTAGGATCTAATCCCAACCTTTCAGCTGTTTCAATTGCAGCACTTTGGCCAGGTACTCCAAATATTAAGCGGTAAGTAGGTTTATGAGTTATGGCATCAAACTCCGTGCAGGCGTTCATAAACCCAGGCTGAGTTTGGGCTAAAGTTTTTAACGTTAAATAATGGGTGGAAACAAGAGTCACTAATCCTCGTTGCTTCATTTCCATTAATATTGCTTCTGCTAATGCTGCTCCTTCTTGAGGATTCGTGGCAACGCCTATTTCATCAAGTAGAATTAAAGCCCCATCAGGAGCATTATTAAGAAAATAATTTATTTTATTGAGATGAGCAGAAAAAGTGGAAAGTTGAAGTTGAACACTTTGATTATCTCCAATATCTGCGAAAACTTCTGGGAAAAAGCGCATTTCTGAGTTTTCTCCTACAGGTAAAAATAGCCCAGCTCGCACCATAATAGACATGAGACCTACAGTTTTTAAGGTGACTGTTTTCCCCCCGGTATTGGGCCCTGAAATAATAATTACTTTTGTCGACTCATTCCAGTGAATGTTATTTGGGACTACGGGCTGTCCTTCCAAGATTAATTCAGGGTTTCGCGCCTGAATTAAATTCATGGCTCCTGATTCATGCAATATCACGTTGCGGCCTGCCATTAATTCTGCCAAGCGAGATTTAGCATTTAAAAGGTCTAATAAAATAAGCTGCTCTTCATTTTGTTTCAGTGTGGATTCATTTGTTAAAATTTCCTTTGCCAAATGACTTAATATTCTATTTTTCTCCTGATCAACTTTTAGGCGAGAAATTTTAAGTTGATTGTTTAAGGATAAAAGCGTGGTGGGTTCCATGAAAAGTGTTTGACCACTTCCCGAACTGTCATGAACAATGCCTTCAAACCTAGAGCGTGCCTCTGCTCTGACAGGGAACACAACCCGGCCTTCTCTTTCCGTGTAATACATATCTTGAAGAACATCAGAAGAGTATTTGGAAAGTATTTTTTTAACTGCGTTTTCCAAACCTTGTTTTGTTTTGAAAAATTCACGAATTGCTTCTTTCAATTCCGGGGAAGCATCCTCTTTTATCTCACCCTCCGGATCGATACATCGTTCTAATTCCTTTTTTAGAAAGTTTAAAGGATCAAGCTTTTCACCATAATGTTTGAGTAAAAATACTTCCGGATTTTTCTTTAAATACCGATACGCTTCTGAAACGATTTTTAAAAATTTTAATATGGAAAGGCCGTTATCAACTTCTATAAAAATGTGTTCTTTTGCAGCTTGTAAAATTGGGGCTAATGGAGAAAACTTTTTTATGGGAAATTTCTCGGTGGATTGGTTCAAATGAACCATTTCTTTTGTTTCTTTTAACCAAAGTTGAGCAGTTTCGAAATTAGTTGTTGGCTTTAAGGTTAAGCAATATTGACGAGTTTCATCTGCTTCCGCAAGGGAAGAAAGAGTTTTTCTAACACGGTCCCATCCGACAAGGGTATATGAGATTTGAGAATTAAGGGCGAAGTTTTCTGGGTTTTTAGGAGGGGTTTCCATGGCGTAATGCAAACTGGACATCTTCTTCCAAGGAGACTGGAATTACAGCATCGTAGAGTAATTCTGGATCACGACGAAGCTTATAGTTTTTTAATAAGACTTCCAGACTTTTTTCCACTTTCCCTTTAAAGCTGACGATCTTAGGACCTTTAATGAATTTTTTATTTTCTTCCTTCAGTTCCTGGAAGGTAATAGTAATGGGTTCATCAAAGTTAACCCTTTCTGCATCCAGTAAAATATTAATTGATAGGAGGTTTTTCCCAACCAATTCGAACAGATTGGATTTTTTATGAGTCGCAATAAGGGTGGCTATTTTCCCATCTTTAACAGTAACTGGTTCACTTTCAGGTCCTGGAATTTGTAATGCAGCCATTTTTTTACCTTTTATTACTTGCGCCCAATGAACGGAGTCCAAGTGATTCGCCTCTCTTACAAGTCTTATTATGTTGGGATGGGGTTGCCTGCTTATGGATTTCATCCATTTGATTAATTCAGGAACCTCTGATTCAGGTAAGAAATGTCCCCCATGTCCTTGACCCTTCTCCTTATGCTCTTTGTAAGTCAACGGGTATTTCATATCATTCAATATTTTACTGATTCGCCGACTGTAAGTTATCGGAAACATGGGATCATAAAAACCTTGGATACTATAAAGTGGGGTATTGCCTAAATTGACTAAAAAATGCATATAGCGTTCAGTTACCGCTCCTGCAATAGGAACGACTCCCGCAAAATAATCTGGATAAAACATTCCCATCATATAAGCCCCAATGGCTCCATTAGAAAGGCCTATTAAAATAATGCGGTTTGGGTCAACAGGATATTTCCCTTTAACTTTTTGGATGACATTAAATACTAAATCTTCAGCACGAAAGGACCACCAAGCCCCTCCCGGATAGCTGGGACAAGCAATAATAAAATCGTCACCCAATCGTTCAACCCATTTTTGCAGAGTAAACTTACCACTACCCCCCATTCCATGTAAAATTACAACTAACGGTAATTGTTTCGATGAGCCTTCAAATTTTGGGGAATAAAGTGAATAAGTGTAGTTTTTTTCATTTAGTTTAATCTTTTGGGCTAAATGCTGACCCGGGAGACCTTTATAATTTGTGGTGATAGATCGTAAATATGTTTTCGCAATATTATTTGTTAAGTTTTGTGCTTTGAGGTTGGCTAAAGCTTTTTGTTCCTCAATAGGGTCCTGCGTATTAAGGTATAAATCAATATCGACTTTAGCATTGTATGCAGGATCTTTTGGGTTTTGCTGTTGCCCAGCGCATCCCCATAAAAATAGGATTAAAAGAAGAATTTGAAGATGTTTTTTCATGCTTCCATCATTACATGAAATAAACTTCAAGTAAAGATTTGCCTAATTAAAATAATGTAAAAAGAGTTTGATTTTTGTGTCCTTTTATAGGTACCATTCGAAAGATAGCCATGCCAAATTTGCCCTCTATGAATTCTAAAAACCTTTAACTATTTTAATAAAAATATGGAATCGACTCTTACCGCCATTGAAAAGCCTAAAAAAATAAGCCCGGGAACTATTCGTTTGGGAGAAGCGCGTCTTTCTGGTGATGCGCCTTCCACTTATAAGCAAATTTTTCGTTGTAAAAAAAATAATTTCGAATACCTGGGGCAAGTTCGGGTGGAGGTAACCCCTCCCTCAATTCAGGTCGAATTATTCAATAATAATTTTTTTGATCAATTCGAGATGGATGCAGAGCTAGTTCAAGGTGCATTAGAGGATCGTTTGCTTTTCGATATTTTAAAACAAGAAAACATTTCTTTACCTCATAGGGAAGTTATTGATGGTTATCTTAAAGACAGAAAACAATATATTGAAAGTGAATCGGTCATTGAAGAATTACCCGTTGATAAGAGAGATTTAGAATTTTTAAAACAACGCTTGAACCAAGAATATTTCAAAGGAAAACTGGAAGTTAATATTGAATGGGGTAAAAAAGTAAACACCACCAACCGACGTTCCATAAGATTTGGATCATTCGAGGAAAAGAAAAACTTAATACGCATTCACCCTAGGTTGAAACAGGAGTTTGTCCCTCTAGAGGTACTTGAGTTAACCATTTATCATGAGATGTGCCACAAATTTTTACCCCCGGTTAAGCGAAATGGGAAATGGGAGGCTCATCACAAAGATTTTAAAAAGAAAGAGCGTGAGTTTTCCCATTATCGACAAGCTGTCCAGTGGGAAAAAAGAAATTGGGCAAAACTTTTAACACCTATGCAAGAACAGGAAAATTAAATAAAATTGTGATCATGGGTTAAATAGGTAACGTGATAATAAATGTAGCCCCTTTTCCATTTGTTGATTCTACTTGGATATTACCTCCGTATTTTTCGACCATTTTGTGAACAATATTTAATCCCAGTCCTGTTCCGGAACCTTGGCCTTTGGTAGTAAAGAATGGATCAAAAACTTTGGTTAAATATTCTTGTGGGATGCCTGGTCCACTATCCTTAATCTTTACCTCGATAGATCCATTGAGATGGTTAGAGTGAATTGAAATCTTTCCTTTACCTTCCATTGCTTGGACCCCATTTCGAATAATATTGACGAAAATTTGTTGAATCTCCTCTGGCTTTGCTTTTATGGGAGGAAGGGAAGAATAAAATTTTTCTAATTTAATATCATCTGAATAGGAAGCAAGGATAGCAATCTCCGCTGCTGCATCAATTCTTTCGTTAATATCCACATCTTGTTCCGTATCCTTTTCATTGGAACGGGAATAGCCAGCCATATTTAAAATTACTGAAGACATATGTTTAGCACGGTCTAAAACTTTTTTCGAGTATTTGTGAATTTTATCTACATTTTTTTCACTTGAGATTGCTTCTGTATAACCGATAATACTGTATAAGGGATTATTCATTTCATGGGCGATCCCAGCGGTGAGAGTTCCTAATCCAGACAATTTGTCCGCGCGCATCAATTGATCCAATAGCTTTTTCTCTTCTGTAATGTCTTTAAGAATTAAACCAATCTGGTGTTTGTCCTCATCTTCAAGAAGAACATCGAAGAATTGGAAGGTGAATACTTTGTTGCCAAGGTTTACTGAACTGTGTCTTTTGATTTCATTTTCATCCTGAGGTGCTAAGGGATCCTTTAACTCATAATTCATGGATGCATTTGAAGAAACCTTTCCATTTGTATCTCTTTTACCTTGTTTGTAGTTCCGGAACTCATGTTCAAGACGAACCCAATCACTTTGAAAATTTTGCTTTAAATCTTCAATAGATTCGATCTTTTGGCCGTTTAAAAGAGGAGAGAAGAAATTTTCGAATGCGGAGTTGGAGTATTGGATTTTTCCCTTAATATCAAAGATCAATATTGCCTCTGGAACGCTCATTAAAATATTTTCAGTATATTTCTTTATATAAACAACTTCTTTGCTTTTCTCCTCAACTTTTTGCTCTAAACCGGAAAATGTTCTTTGCAACATTGAGTTCATCGTATTGATTTCCTCAGAAAGCACTTCAATTTCGTCACCGGTTTTAATTTTTAAAGGTTTGACTTGCTTGCCTTGCCCAATGGCCACAGCTGTTTTTTGTAATTGTTTTATCGGGCGAACAATCCTATCTGCTGCATAGGATCCCATAGTTGCTATTAAAATTATTGAAACTATTCCTGCGATAGATGCCCACCAAAATAACTTTTGCATAGGAGTAAAAAGTTCTTCTGAAGACTGCCAAGCAAAGGTAAACCAACTTTTTCCAGTTGAGGAAGAAATGATTTTATTAGTTTCTTCTAAAGGGGAATAACCTATGATAGATAAGTCTTTGCTTCCGTGACCGTCACCTTCGGTCTGTGCCCAATTTGCAGAAGGTTGAGTTACGCTTGCTATTAAATTTCGGTTAGATAATTGGTGGCCTGTTGGCAATATTGGACATTGGATTACTTGGCCTGTTGAGTCAATAAGCATTACATGTCCTGTTTCCCCAAAACTAATGCGGTCCATGGAAGAAGCAAAAAATTCTTTAGCCGAATAAAAGCTATGTAAAATGCCAATGGGTTTTTTTTCGAGGCCCAATATGGGTGTTGCTATTTCAAATAAATAATGTCCCGTTTGTGTATCAAAAAACAAGTCACCAATATGCTGTTTTTGGGAGCCAGAAATTATGGGTTGATGGGAAGCGATGTGACTGTTTATATAAGTGGGATAGTTGTTTACACTTCCTACCAAAACGCCTCTTAAATCACTTATATAAAATGCTTTTATAAATTGATTGGTTTGAGAGGAACTTTTTAAAAAGCTTTGTAATATCCCAAAGACTCCTCTCTTCAAAAATGCATCTGGATTATCACCGTGAGTTTCATTCCAAATTTGCGTTTGCTCCTCTAAGAAAAGTTTTCTGTCATTTTCGTTCATCTTGTCCAATGTTTTGTTTTGTTGCTGGACCGACAATATTAATGTGGGGTGAGAAGATAAATGCCTTAGCCTTATTAACTCATTCTTTAAAAGTAGGTCAATTTTTGTGGAGGTTTCGTACGCTAAAGCTTTGAAACTGGCTCCTATAACAGATATTAATGATTGGCTTCCTTGAATATATGAAAATATTACGGCAAACAGGAGTGGAATGGCACCTACTATAAGCACCATTCGAATTATTTTGGTTTTTAAACCGGTTTGCAAAGGTCTAGAAGGTATTGATTTTAAAGGGTTGATCGTTTTTACATCTTGCTTTTGCATAAAATCCCTTCCCAAAAGATGTATAAAAACGTCCAAATGAAAAAAACAAGGAGACCCTAATTTATGAATATATGTCCTTAAATTAAGATTTTCATCTACTTATGAAAAAAAGTTGCGAATTATTTACTCGTGTCCCTATGTTTAATATTAATGAAACTGGAGCATTGAAAGTAAACCAATGTTCCAATTTGGAAAAAATTAAATTTTAATTTTGTCCGTAAACCTTTTCGGGTGGAGGATCTTATGGTTAAAGGTAAAGTCTTAGTCGTTGATGATGAAGAAGATATTCGTGATGTAATAAGAATGCAATTGGAAGAAAGGGGATTTCGAGTTATCGAAGCAACCAATGGAGAAGAGGCTATTGAAATGCTACATAGCGAAAACAATTTAGTTAATGTCGGCCTGATGCTTTGTGACATTCGGATGCCAAAAGTTAATGGAGTAGAAGCCATTGATTATTTAAAGCAGCATGCTCCGGGGATTCCCATTGTGGTTGTAACAGGATATCCTGATACGCAATTGGCCACAGAGCTTATGAAAAAGGGCGTCAAAGACTATCTTGTGAAACCAGTCGAAAGGGAGAAACTTCTTCAGGTGGTGGACAACATTATTGCAGTTGGTAAGGATTTTGAGTATTAGAAGTGTTAAAACATTAAATTAATTAAGGCTTTACAACCTTTGGGTTGCAAAGCCTTTTTTTTTCGTCTAAATTATCTTCAATCTTATGAAAATGATCAAATGCTACATTCGATATGAAAAGTTGGATGAAGTGCGAGAAAAACTTTTTGCGCTTGGGGTTCCCGGTTTATCCGTCTCTGAGGTTAAAGGGATTGGGAAACCTCTTAGTCAAATGCGATCTGATACCAATTCTCCACTTGATAAAGTTCCGCATTTCCGCCCTCGTATGGAGGTTACCATCGTTCTAGAAAGTGAAGGTGTGGAGGAGGTGGTCCAAGCTTTAGAAAAAACTTTACGGACGGGTAATTTAGGAGATGGGAAAATATTTATTCTTCCTGTGGAAGATGCAATTCGTGTCCGTACAGGCGAAAGAGGCGAACAGGCGCTTTATTAAATTTTGATTTCATTGATGGTCTCAAAGTTGCTCCCAAAGAGTGAAGCAAATTATTCCTAGAATGAACTTTATCCAGCAGAATCTTTCCGCTGTAAAAAATAAGATTTCCCAAGCAGTAAAAAGGTCCGGAAGAGACCCTCAAAAAGTAAACTTGGTTGCTGTTTCCAAACAAATAGCAGTTCAGAATATTGCAGAAGCCTACCATGCGGGTCAAACTATCTTTGGTGAGAATAAAATCCAAGAAGCTCATCAAAAAATAAAAGATTGCCATGATTTTAAAATAGGTTGGCATTTTATTGGCCATTTACAAAAAAATAAAGCTAAATGGATCCCTGGATTTTTTGAACTAGTTCATTCTGTTGATGATTTTGAGTTAGCCAAGCGTATTCATCAATTTAGCTTAAATCAGAGTTTAGTGACCAAAATATTAATTCAGGTAAATATTGCTGAGGAGTCCTCTAAATCTGGAGTCTCTTCAATTAATTTGGAGAAATTGCTCAAGGATATTTCCTTTTTGGAGGGGATTTCTGTTAAAGGTTTAATGTGTATTCCGCCATATAATTCTAACCCAGAGAAATCTAGAAAATATTTTGTGCAGTTGAGGGAATTGCGTGACAAAATGGTTGAAGAGAATATCTCAAACATAGGTTTAGATGAACTATCCATGGGAATGTCTAACGATTTTGAAATCGCCATTGAAGAAGGAGCTACTTTAGTTCGTGTAGGTACGTCGATCTTTGGGCCTAGAAAATAGCTGGAAACCAAATGCATTTTTGTTTTACAAGAAAATAAGGAGAGACCATAAGTGTTAAAAGGAAAAAAAATAGGGTTTTTAGGCGGCGGTAATATGGCGGAAGCTATGATCAAGGGATTATTGTCATCCTCTTTTATTGAAGCAAAAAATATTATTGCTTCAGATGTATCTGAAGAACGATTAAAAAATCTAAAAGATAAGTACAGCATCCATATTTCCCAAGATAATAGAGATATGGCTACAAAATCTGACATAATTATTATTGCTGTAAAACCCCAGGCTATGAAAATAGTTTTGTCTGAAATTTACGATTTGATGAATGAAAGTAAACTGATCATATCCGTGGCCGCTGGTGTATCTATTAAATCATTAGAAACTTATTTGAACTTAGATGGACATAGCAAAGTGAGTGTGATTCGGTCGATGCCAAATACTCCTGCCTTGGTCCAAGCGGGGGTTACTGCGTTGGCTGCAGGAAATAATGTTTCAGATTCTAATTTAAAAATTGGTCACCGAATATTTGAAGCAATTGGGAAGACCGTCGATGTTGATGAAGCTCACTTGGATGCAGTAACCGGGTTGAGTGGAAGTGGTCCAGCTTATATTTTTACAATAATTGAGGCTTTATCTGATGCTGGGGTGAAAATGGGATTGTCAAGGGAAGTTGCAAATATTCTGACCATTCAAACCGTATTGGGATCAGCTAAGTTGGCTCTAGAAACTGGAAAACATCCAGGGGAGCTAAAGGATATGGTTACTTCCCCGGGGGGAACCACTATTTCTGGGTTGCACACTTTGGAAGAAGGCGGGTTAAGAACGACTCTGATCAACGCTGTGGAAGAAGCCACTAATCGATCTATATTGCTTGGCAAAGGGACTACAGAATCTTAAAAGTGTTTTTTTTGATTTAGTTGACGATATCGATTTTGGGGATCATATTTATAGATAAGAGTAGGCAAGTAAGTTGATAGGGTTTGGGAGGGGCCTACAGTAAGAATGAGTTATTGGTTTGAGGGGTTGCTTCCGATTAGTAAGTTTGGGGTTTGAAAATATAATTTGATTAGGTTTTAAAGGGAGCGACCCCTTTGGTAATACATTCAGAATATTTATTTTTTGCTCGTTTTTTTATTTTGCCCGGTATTTTTGCCATTCCCCCCATCCGCAAAGGCCCAATCCAACAAATAAAAGCCAAGTAGGATGTAAAACTTGCTCAGGTTTTTGAAAGTATAGAATTAGCATTAAGGCAACACCGGCCATGGTGATGACCAATCCCCAATGCAGTTTATCCATACCTTTGCAAAAAAGATCCGGGTTTTTTAACTCTTTTCGTACTTCAGGTTTGAGTTCAAAGTGAAACATTATTGTTCACCATTTTTTCTTTTTCAGAGATTGTTTCGTTTAAACTTCCTGTTCGGTATCCTTCTAAATCAACTGTTACATAGTTAAATCCGATTTTTTTTAATTGGGTCACGATTGATGAATAACTTTCCTCCCGAAAAAATTTATCCAAATCCATTTTAGAGAACTCTAAACGAGCTAAGTTTTCATGATTGCGAACCCTGACTTGACGGTAACCTAAACTCTGAAGAAAGTCCTCGGCTAGCTCTACCATTTTTAATTTGTTTTCAGTTATTGCTGATCCATATGGGATTCGAGAGGATAAACAAGCCATGGCGGGTTTATCCCAAGTGGGTAAGTTAAGCTCTTTGGAAAGGTCTCGAACATCTTGCTTAGTGAAAGCGGCTTCGCACAGTGGACTTTTAATTCCATTTTCTTCAGCCGATTTCAAACCGGGACGGTGGTCGCCTAAATCATCTAAATTGGTTCCATTTGCTATGTAAGCTATATTAAATTGGTCAGCGATTTTTTTTAGTTGAAAATAAAGTTCTGTTTTGCAGTGATAACAACGGTTAGTTAGATTCTGGATATATTCCTTGGAGTTCATTTCTTGAGTGGATATGACTATATGTTTAGCATTAATGAGCTTGGCAAACTGTTTCGCATTTGCTAATTCTGTGGTGGGTAGGCTTGGGGACTGAGCTGTCACAGCAATAGCTTTTTCGCCTAATACTTTTTTGCTAACTGCTAAAAGCAATGCGCTATCTACTCCTCCAGAAAATGCAATGAGTATACTCCCCATTTTCTTTAGGATATTTTCTAATTTATTTTTCTTTTTGGTAAGGGACATAGGGGTCATTGGAAAAACAATAAGGTGGATAAAGTATCACAAAATGGAAGACAAAAAAATATCCGGGAGCGGGGGGAGCCGCTCCCGGATAAGGAGGAGGTATAAAAGGTTTAAGTTTTACTATCCTTATTAACCATATTATAAACAATTTATTTGAAGACCGATGATTTAGACTATTCCAGTTTTTAAGTTCAGGAGAGGTATTTTTTTTATTCTAGTTATTGAATTACACTTTCCATCAATAAATTAATATAAAACAACAGGTTGAATAACCTGGAATAAAAAAAGATGCGATTTTGTTAAGGCAAAAAAGGCATAAATAAGCGCATCTAAAAGTTAATTGGAGTGGTTGTTTAAGATAAACTAACCGCCAATGGCATGCATGGCACGGGTAGGACGTTCAAAATCATCTAAATTAATTTTATGACCAGGCTCTTTGATTACTAGTGCGTCACGAATTCTTTGTTCAATTTCCTTGTTATTAGCTCCGCTACGGATTAACTCTTTTAGATTGTGCTCATTAGTTGAGAAAAGACAAGTTCGCAACTTACCATCCGCTGTCATTCTAATTCGGTTGCAATAGTCGCAAAAGGGATTGCTCACGGCAGTAATAATCCCTATTTTCCCCTTGCCATCAGCAAAACGATATTCACTCGCTGGTCCAATTTCTAATGAATCCTGAATTGGAACTAAATCATATTTTTTGCTAATGATCTCTAAAATTTCATGGCCAAAGAGAACTTTATCTCTCTCCCAGGTTTGATCAGCATCCAAAGGCATAAACTCAATAAATCTTATCTCGAAACCCTCGGACCGGCCCATATCAACCAACTTTACGAGTTCAGATTCAGAGAAATTTCGAATCGCAACAGCATTGACTTTTATAGACTCAAAGCCTAATTCTTTAGCTTCCGCCATGCCCTCTAGAACCTGATCTAAGCAATCTCTTCGGTTTACATGGGTAAACTTTTCTTTATCTAAGGCATCCAAGCTAATATTCAATCTTTGCAATCCGGCTTCTTTTAAAGCCCTGGCATGTTGCTTTAGGAAAAAAGCATTAGTAGTCATTGCTATGTCTTCAATGCCTTCCACGTTCTTAAGCATCCGAATCAACAAAGGTAGGTCTTTTCTTAAAAGAGGTTCTCCCCCTGTTAATCGAAGGCGAAAAATTCCCATACGGGAGACAACTTCAACAACTCGTTGGATTTCTTCAAAAGATAGCAAATTAGAACGATCCATGAACTCGACATTGTCTGCCGGCATGCAATAAGTACAGCGAAAGTTACAACGATCTGTCACTGAGATTCGTAAATTAACAATTTTGCGCCCCATCCCGTCAATGAGTTCAGGCCGTTGAAAATTTTTTGTTTTTTCCATTAGCATGTTTTTTGACTGTATTATTAATGAAAAAGCATTTTGCTTGAGATGATTCCCAAATAAAAAATTGGCTTTGTTTTACTTAATTTTATTTTGCAAATTATACTCTTTTTGATATTTAGATGCACTGGAATTGTCATTTCGCTGATAAAAACAAATTAACGAAACCAAGTTTTTCATAACGTTGGAAATGCACAGAATTTCGACTTCTCTATAAAGTGCTCCATATTAAGAAGACTTCTCAAAGTATGATTTATAATTATTTAAAACTATTGGGCTTAGAGAAAGCTGAATGGGGCTTTGTCTAGTGAAAAATGCTTAAATTTAGTGAAAACTAAGAACTTTAACCCATCAACCGCATCTAATATACGTTAAATGGCAATAATTAAAGGATTTATTATTCGGCTTTCAAGGAACTTTGATATAGAATAAATCCTTCCATTTTTAAATAATGGTTACAAATTTAAATACAACAAAAGGTTGAAAAAAAGCCCTATGTCTGTTGCTGAAGAAAAGTTTTCATCAAAATTCGATGAGGCGGCCAGTAAGCCAAAAAATCGTGGAGCTTATTACCAGGAAGATGCTGCCGAAAAAGGTTTGGCTCTCGTAGAGGCAAAGTTTAAGGATATGAAATTGTATTGGTTGGTTGATACTCAGGAAGATCGAGTGTACAGCGCCAAATTTTTTGCGTATGGCGGAAAAGTTTCCATCGCGATTTGCGAGACCCTTTGTTCTATGGTTAAGGGGTTAACGATTGATGAGTCTTGCTCGCTTTTAGGTGCTGATGTAGAAAGTGCATTGAGGGATACTCCGGAAGAACCGGCAGTACCAGAGTCTAAAAAATTAGCCTTTGGTAATATTCCTGAGCTTTTGAAGCTTATAAAAGAAAAATATCCTGAGGCCAAAGCAATCGCATTAGCCAGTCAAACGATTAAAGATACAGGTGTTCAACCTGCAAGTGCTAAAGAGCTTACTCTTCAAGAACAAGCATGGTTGGGGTTAAGTGAAGAAGAGCAAATTCAGCAAATAAATATAGTTTTAGATGAAAAAATTCGACCTGCACTTATGAATGATGGAGGAAATGTGCAGGTTATGGAAGTGGTTGATGGAGAAAAAATAATCATTCAATATCAAGGAGCGTGTGGTAGTTGCGGTTCTTCTTTAGGGGCTACTCTTTCATTCATTGAGCAAACCTTAAGAAAAGATATTTATAATGATCTGCAAGTAGTTCCAAACTCCGTTATTTAATGAGTAATTGTTTCTCTATTTAATCTCTTTAATAAGCTATTATTTTGGGAGTCTTCCTGAAATAATTTCTTTCTTTACATGAAAGAAGGGATATTAAAAATGACAGATAAATCAAATCCAAAATTGACTGATATGGATGAAGTATTAGCCAACACGGATTATAAATATGGATTTCAAACTGAGATAGATGCGGAAGTTTTACCTAAAGGGCTCAATGAAGATGTTATTCGAACAATCTCAAAAAAGAAAAATGAACCAAAGTTTATGTTGGATTTTCGTTTAAAGGCTTATCGAAAATGGTTGACCATGGAAGAACCAAAATGGCCGAATGTCCATTATCCGCCAATTGATTATCAAGATATTTCTTACTATTCAGCACCTAAGCCGAAAAAGAAACTGGAAAGCTTGGATGAAGTAGACCCTGAGTTGTTGCGGACCTTTGATAAATTAGGAATTCCCCTTGATGAACAGAAAAAGTTGTCTAATGTTGCTGTAGATGCTGTTTTTGACAGCGTTAGTGTTGCAACTACTCACAAGAAAAAACTGATGGAAGTGGGGATTATTTTCTGCTCAATATCTGAGGCATTGCAGGAATACCCTGAGCTTATAGAAGAATATCTAGGCACTGTGGTACCAATTGGTGATAATTTTTTCTCGGCTCTCAATAGCGCGGTCTTTACTGATGGTTCATTTGTTTATATTCCTCCAGATACTATCTCTCCTATGGAACTTTCCACATATTTCCGTATTAATACTGAAGAAACCGGACAATTTGAACGAACATTAATTATTTGTGCAGAGAATAGTTATGTTTCCTATTTAGAGGGATGCACTGCGCCTCAATTTGATACTAATCAACTTCATGCAGCTGTGGTTGAATTAGTTACCTTGGATAATGCTGAAATAAAATACAGTACGGTACAAAATTGGTATGCGGGTGATCCGGAAACGGGAAAAGGGGGAATTTATAATTTTGTAACCAAACGCGGAAAATGTTTGGGAGAAAAATCTAAGATTTCTTGGACTCAAGTGGAAACAGGATCTGCGATTACTTGGAAATATCCCAGTTGTATTCTGCAGGGTGATCATAGTCAGGGAGAATTCTTTTCAGTGGCGCTCACTAATGGATTAATGCAGGCGGATACAGGTACCAAAATGATTCATATCGGTAAAAACACTCGTTCAAGTATTATTTCCAAAGGGATCTCTGCAGATAAATCCAGTAATAGTTATCGCGGTTTAGTCAAAGTAAATAAGAATGCTGAAAATGCTCGAAATTACACCCAATGTGACAGTATGTTGGTGGGGGATCAAAGTAGTGCACACACCTTCCCTTATATTGAGACAGCTAATAGCTCGGTACAGCTGGAGCATGAGGCTTCCACTTCAAAAATTAGTGAAGAGCAACTATTTTACTTTGAACAACGGGGAATTTCTAGAGAGAACGCCATTACCGCACTAATTAATGGGTTTTGTAAGGAAGTTTTCAAACAACTTCCCATGGAGTTTGCGGTTGAAGCGGAAAAATTATTGACTTTAAAGCTGGAAAATAGTGTCGGGTAAGCCCTATTGGGGCACAGCGATTTTTCGAATTAAAAATAGAAAGTTTTAATCAAAATAAATAAAAGTTCACTATGTTGAGTTTGGAAGGTGTGCTTTTAGGTGTTAACTGGAAGGCCAGGTAGGGGATATCCCGAAAAAATATACCTGGCTTCATTCATTTTATATTTGTAAATAGTGGAATATATAAATCCCATTGTTTGAAACATATTTAAGGATCAGACATGCTTGAAATAAAAGACTTACATGCAGGTTTTGAAGGGACAGAAATAGTTAAAGGGGTAAACCTTTCAGTGAATAGAGGTGAAATACATGCCGTCATGGGGCCAAATGGTTCTGGGAAAAGTACTTTATCTAAGGTGTTAGCGGGCCATCCCTCTTATCAGGTTAGTAAAGGTAGTGTTACTTTAGATGGAAAAGATCTTTTAGAGATGGATCCAGAAGTCAGGGCGCTGGAAGGTGTGTTTATGGGTTTCCAATATCCGGTAGAAATCCCTGGGGTGAATAATGCCGAGTTTTTACGTATGGCTTACAATGCTAAAAAAGTTCACTTAGGGGATGAAGAGATTGACCCACTCGATTTTGATGAAATTCTTGATGTGAAAATGAAACTAGTGGGAATGGATAAGAAATACAAGAATCGATTTTTAAATGAAGGTTTCTCTGGGGGCGAAAAAAAGAAAAACGAAATCTTACAAATGGCTATTTTAGAACCTAAATTATCCATATTGGATGAAACAGACTCTGGGTTGGATATTGATGCTTTAAAAGTAGTGGCTGAAGGAGTGAATAAACTGGTAAATCAAAACAATGCTTTGATATTGATTACCCATTACCAACGCCTCTTAAACTATATTAAGCCTGACTTTGTTCATGTTTTTAGCCAAGGTCAAATTATAAAATCGGGAGATAGAGAGTTGGCTAAAGAATTGGAAGCCGATGGTTACGATAAATTAACTGCGGCTGCTAATTAGGAGGAATGGTATGACAGGCTCAATGGTAGATTTAAAGCAAACGCAGGAAACCGCAATCATTGATTTATATAAAAAAATAGTTTCTGAAAATAAATCTCCCGATGGATTACATGAACTTCGAGAAGCAGCCATTCATCGATTTGAAGCTTTAAGGTTTCCACACAAAAAACATGAAATGTATACATTTGCCAATGTACAAGAATTGGCTTCCACCTCATTTATTTTGGCAAAAGAAGGACCAATAGATTCTAAGTTAATATTGGACAATGTGTATCCTTCTTGTAAAAACAGCTTTATAGTTTTTGTGAATGGATTTTTCCATAAGGGGTTATCAAATATTTCTGCAATGGGAACTTCTATTAAAATAAATGAATTAAAATCGGCTGTTTCGGATAAGACTTTACATTCTTATTTACTAGAAACAATTTCTAACGAGAACGATGTGTTCGCCGCGTTAAATGGAGCTTTTGTTCAAGAAGGATTGTTCTTGGATGTTGCCGAAAATTCCATCTTTGAACAGCCATTGCAAATTATTTATGTTTCGCACGCTTCATCACCTAACCCAATCACTTCTCATCCACGTTTGTTACTTCGACTGGGTAAATTAGCAGAGTTGAAATTAATTGTTAAATTCATTGGAAGTGGAGAGAATTACTTTGTGAATTGTGCTCAAGATTTTTTAGTTGAGGAAAATGCAGGACTTACCTATTCAAAAATTCAACAGGATAATGCCCGCGCTTGGCATTGCTCGAAAACTCGTGTGAATATAAGAAGAAATGGTCGGTTTATTTCTGCAAATGCATCCTCAGGAAACCGGTTAACCCGGCACCATTATGAAGTCCACTTAAGAGATGAGGGAGCCCAAGCCCAATTGAATGGTGCTTCGGTATTAATTAATGAAGAACAGGTTCATAATTTTGTTCGCATACACCATGAAGCCCCTAATTGTACTAGTCAGCAGTTATTTAGAAATGTTATTGACCAAAAAGGACGCTCAAGTTTTGACGGAACGGTGATTGTTAATAAAGGGGCCCAACTGACTTATTCAGATCAATTAATTAATAACTTAATGCTTTCAGATGAAGCTCATGCAGATAATAAGCCTAATTTAATGATCTTTGCAGATGATGTGAAATGTACCCATGGAGCCACCGTTGGGCAAATTGATGAGGATCAATTATTTTACTTGAAAACTCGAGGACTTTCCCAAGAGTTAGCACAATCTTTGCTTACTAAAAGTTTTGTAGAAACAGTTATTCAAACCATACCCTTTTCCGAAGTTCGGGAAGACTTGGATGAAATCTTGTTGGATAAATTGGAGGCCAACCATGGCTGATGCAAACACAACCACCCTGGTTTCAGGGTTTGAAGTAGATAAAATTCGTAGTGAATTCCCCGTGCTTTCACAAAAAGTTAATGGTAAACCGCTTGTTTATTTAGATAATGCAGCCACAACTCAAAAACCTTGGCGGGTTATTAATCGAATCCATAAATTTGATTCTGAGGAGTATGGAACTGTGCGTCGTGGAGCTTATAGAATAAGTGAAAAGGCGACCCAATTGTTTGAAGATGCACGACAAAAGTTGGCAGACTTTTTGGGAACGGAGAATCGTAAGGAAATCATTTTTACTAGCGGTACCACACAAGCCATAAATTTAGTGGCTCATAGTTATGGGAAAAAATTTGTAGAATCAGGAGATGAGGTTGTTATCTCTAATATCGAACACCACGCAAATACTGTTCCCTGGCAGGTTTTGTGTGAAGAAAAGGGTGCGAAACTAAAAGCAATCCCAGTCAATGATCGTGGCGAATTGATTATGGAAGAATATGATAAGCTGTTGACTAATCGCACAAAAGTAGTTTCGGTTAATCATGTTTCGAATGCATTGGGAACCGTTAACCCAATTAAAGAAATTATTGATAAAGCCCACGCTGTGGGAGCTAAGGTTTTAATCGATGGGGCGCAAAGTGCTCCTCACATTAAAGTAAATGTTAAGGAATTAGGTTGTGATTTTTATACGTTTTCCGGGCACAAAATGTATGGGCCGAGTGGAATCGGTGGCCTTTACGGAAATATGGAAGTTTTAGAATCCATGATCCCTTATGTTACGGGAGGGGATATGATTCGCCAAGTTACCTTGGAAAAAACGACTTTTGCGGACCCTCCCGGCCGATTTGAAGCAGGGACGCCGCCTATTTCACAAGTAATAGGTCTTGGAGAAGCCGTTGATTATTTGCAGGAAATCGGATTAGATAAAATTGCGGAATATGAGAACAATTTGTTGGAATATGGAACCCGGTTGTTTGAGGATATAGAGGGTTTAAGTATTATTGGTTCGGCAAAAGAAAAAGCGAGTATAATTTCTTTTCACTCAGATGCAATCCATCCTCATGATATGGTTACATTATTGGATCAAGATGGAATTGCAGTTCGGGGAGGACATCATTGTGCTCAACCGACCATGCAAAGATTTCAGGTTCCTGCTACGTCTCGTGCGTCGGTATCCTTTTATAACAAATTTGAAGAGTTAGATGTTTTAGCCAAAAGTGTACAAAAAGCGATTAATCTTTTTTCAGGATAATACCTCAGCTATTAATTGGTATTATATTAGTGGTAACAAGTTTTTTTATGGAGTTGATTGAAAAGGAATTAAATTATGTCCTATGACAATGAGCTTTATCAACAGGTGATTCTAGATCATAATAAAAAACCTAAGAATTTTCGTGATATGGAAGATGCTACGCATTCCTGTCATGGGTTCAACCCGTTATGTGGTGATGACTATACTGTTTATCTGAAGGTCGATGACCAAAAGATTATTCGAGATATCAGTTTCATGGGTTCTGGATGCGCTATCTCCAAAGCGAGTTCTTCATTGATGACCAGCTTTTTAAAAGGTAAACCTATTGAGGATGCCAAAGTAGTATATGAAGAGTTTCACAAGATGGTATTAGGGGAATTTGATCCGGAAAAAGAAGAAAATCATTTAGGGAAACTCAAATTATTTATGGGAATACGGGAATTCCCCTCACGAATTAAGTGTGCAAGTTTGTCATGGCATTCTATGGTTGGAGCTTTAAATAAAGACGACAAAGTTACCACGGAATAAATTATAGAGTAAACTTTAAAAATTTCTCACCCCCAGGATAAGGAGGTGGGTGATTAAGATACAAAATACACAATCCTTGTTAGACCAAACCACCCGCTCGGGTGATTTGTCCATCCCTTTAAAAAATAAGAAACTCATTTGTACTGCTTGTGGGCACCGTTGCGAATTAAAGCCCGGGAAACGCGGGGTTTGTAAAGTCCGATTTAATGAAGAGGGTGTTTTAAGAGTTCCTTTTCAATACACAGCAGGATTACAGATTGATCCTATCGAAAAGAAACCTTTTTTTCATGTTTTACCAGGAAGTGATTCTTTAAGTTTTGGTATGTTGGGTTGCGATTTTAAATGTGATTACTGTCAAAATTGGTTTACATCGCAAACTTTAAGGGATGAGGCATCCACCGTTAGCTTTAGAGCTATTACATCTAAGGAAATTTGCGATGTAGCTGAAGAGCATAAAGCTAAGGCAATAATTTCAACATATAACGAACCATTAATTACAAGTGAATGGGCTGTAGAAGTCTTTAGGGAAGCGCGTGCTCGCAATCTCCTGACGGGGTATGTTTCTAATGGTCATGGAACGCCCGAAGTAATAGAATATTTAGAACCCTGGCTAGATCTATTTAAAATTGATCTAAAATGTTTTGATAAAAACAAATATAGAAAATTAGGCGGAAGTTTGGATCAGGTTTTGGAAACCATTTATTCTGTAAAAACCAAGGGGTTTTGGTTGGAGATTGTTACTTTAGTGATTCCCGAATATAATGATTCCAATGCTGAGTTAACCGAAATCGCTAAATTTATTGCTTCCATTTCTCCTGAAATACCCTGGCATGTTACAGGTTTTCATCCTCAATATAAAATGTTAGATAAAAAAAGTACCGAAATAAGCCATTTAGTTAGGGCAAGGGATATTGGTATGGGTTTAGGGCTTCACTACGTCTATACAGGTAATCGGCCTGGCTTGATTGAGAATGCAGAGGATACCTTTTGCCCAAATTGTAAGAAAACTTTAATCAAGCGCTACGGATTTCGGGTTTTGAAAAACGATTTAATGAATGGAGAATGTTCATATTGTTGCTATTCGATTCCGGGTGTTTGGAATAAAGATCAAATTGTGTAAGAGGGAAACAAGAAGTAGTTCTAATTCTTAACCTTCAAAATTGTATTGGAGAAAATAAAGTTTCCCTTCCTTCTCTCTGCAATGCTCGCTTTTTAAAACCAAATTTTATAGTCAATTAGAAACTTGGGTTTCTTTGTTTTGATTTTCTGTTTAGTTGTTTAGTTAAAAATGTTAAAGTTAACTCCCCACCTTTTGCAGTCTTTTCATGATTGCTCTGATTTTTGAAATGCTTTTTAGAGATGCTTGGTATTTATGTGGGCTGTGGGAGGCGAATTTATTTATTGAGTCAAAAGTAGTTAAGGTTTTGTAGAAAAATAAAATGATTTTTGATAAAAACATAAAAAAGAGAGTTCGATTTTGTGGGAATTTGTTTTTTGCTTGCGCGGTTTTCCTGGTTTCATCAAATGCGTTTTGTCAGACTAATGTTCCGCCCGCAGGAGAATCTGGGGTGATCGAAAAATCATTGCGGTCTTCTCGCCCACAGTTCAAATCACCTGAGAAAGACGTATCAAATATAATTAAAAATGATAGCCGTAAGGTTGAAGATCCTGGCGCAGGCCCTCGTTTTTTTGTCGAAAAAATTCAGGTTCAAGGAAATACTCTGTTTTCCGATCAAGAATTAGCCTCTCTTGTGGACTTAGGGGGTGCGGTAGAAGTTACGTTAGGAGTTTTGACTTTAATTGCCAATGAGATTACGGCCTTTTATGTATCAAATGGATATATTTTATCCTTTGCTTATATCCCTCCTCAGGAAATTGTTGAGGGGGTAGTTCTTGTTCAAATTGTAGAATCCGGGATTGGCAAACTTCAAGTGCAAGGGAATAAAAGGTTTACAGATGCTGAAATTTTGTCTTGGATGGGACAAGTAAAAAGAGAACGGGTTTTGCGTGAGCAAACTTTAGAACGTGCTCTTCTTGAATTGAATGATATTTATGGGCTTAAAGTCAAATCTATTTTAAAACCAGGTGATGAAACTGGAACTTCCGATTTGATTTTAAAAATTGAAGAAACAAAACCCTTTAAAATTGAATTTGATGTGGATAACTTTGGTTCTCGGTTCACCGGTAGGCATCGATTTGGTTTAACCGCTTCGGTTGGCAATTTGGGATTGTTTGGTGACTCCTTTATCATTCGAGGCTTAAAATCTGAAAGCGATCAAAGTTATATTAATGCTTCCTACTCGGTTCCAATTACCGACTATGGAACTCGAGCCAACTTTTCTTTTATCTATTCTGATTTTGCGTTAGGGGATTCGTTGAGCATTTTAAATGCTGAAGGTACATCGAATCTCATTTTGTTTGATATTACTCAAAAGGTATACCGTTCTCGGAGATCCGAATTGTACATTTCTGTTGGAGGTGAAATTAGAAATTTCAAAAATAGCCAAGCTGATAATCAAACTAGTAAAGATAATTTAAGAGATATTTTTTTTGGATTTGGAGGAAATTGGTCAGATAGATTATTGGGTAGGACTTTTTATGATATTCGACTTCAATGGGGCTTTACAGAAGGAAATATTGCGGACCCATTAAACTCGCGATTTCATGGTAGGGGAGACGTTTTTATTTCCAGCTTTTCTTTTCAAAGATTTCAATCCATAAAAATTTTTAATTCCTATTTTGTATTTAGAGGGAAAGGACAAATTGTTGCTAATAGGGTTTTATCACCTGATCAATTTGCGATTGGTGGTTTTGGGACAGTGCGTGGTTTCCCTTTGGCTGAAAACGCCGGTGATAATGGGTTCGCTTTTTCATGGGAATATGTATTACCTTTTCCAATAAAAATCCCATTATCTTCTAAACCGGGTTTTAAAAGTTTAAATGAAATACTTTCGTTATTTGGTTTTATTGATCACGGCCAGATTTTTGTCAGAAATAAACAACCGGGTGAAGGTAAAAGTGAATTGACCGGTGCTGGAGGAGGCATTCGTGTTAATATTCCGAAATTAGATTGGTTTTTTCCTCAGGTCAGTATAACTGCTTCATATGGTTTTCCTGTTTTTACAAATAAAGACCCCTCCGATGGTTCTTCTTCAACTTTTTATTTTGCTGGCTTGATTTCCTTTTAAGTTCGCTAAATTCAGTGCTTTTGAGAGTTTAGATAAATAGAGAAAAACTCTTAAAGTTCTTTTTAAATTTTACTTAAAATCTGGAAAAACAAACCCTAATGGGGTATTTATTCTGATAAATGTTAAATTTACTTTACTTTTTGTGGGTAAGTTCATAATATCTACAAGGTAAATCTAATTTTATGGATGAAGGCTGTCCATGCAAAATCTATCCTTTATAAAAAAAAATCTGATCTTTTTGGCTTCATTCTCGACTTATATTCTTTGGGTGGGTTTGAGTGTTGCTAATGCTGAAAAGAAGTCTATCGGCAAAATAATTGCCATTATTGGCCAAGCAGAATTTATTAATGAGGCACCTGAGGCGATTTCGTCAGTAAAAGGTGGTTCTATTAAAAAAGTTTCCTCACCGGTTTGGCAAAAGGTAATTCCTCATCAGAAAGTTTTTCCTAAGGATGTATTTAGAACTTCAAAGAAAAGTCGGCTGAGAATTCTTTTTGATGATAGTAGTTTGATGGCTTTGGGTCCGAGTACAAAAATGAAGGTTTCTTCCTATTTTGTTGATTCAGATAAAAAGTTTCGACAAGGTGTAATGGATTTAGCTCATGGGCTCTCAATGTATATAATTAATAAACAGCATAAAAGCGAAGGCTCTTCTTTTAAGATGGTATCACCCACTGCTAATATTACCGCTAGAGGAACTCAGGGATACTTAAGCGTGTCCAAACAAAAGACCCTGATTGCAAATTTAGCAGGTGCCGTTTCTGCTGAAAACTCGGATCCGGTTGTTCCCGGAGAAGTTTTAGTTGGAATCAAAGAAAGTTCTATAGTTGAGGAAGGAAAGCCTCCTACTGAGCCAAAGCCTATTCGTAATGTAGAATTACAATTTCTACAGCAAACGGTTATGGGATGGCCTAATCTCAAAATAGATGAAGAATCTAACGGAGAACCATCTATAGAAGAAGCATTTGAGGAAGAGTTTGAGCCATTTGATGATATTGATACTAATTCTTGTAAATCAGGGTAAAAGTTTATAAGGGGAAAGAGGTGAATCCAATTCCATTTAATATAACTAAGTTTTTTCTTTTGGGATGTTTAGCTTTTAATTTCTTTACATTCCCATATGAAATATATGCACTTCCTTCAGGTGGAAATATTATTCAGGGAAATGGTTCAATTCAACAACCCTCCAGCCAAGAATTAACTGTTCAACAAAATTCTCAAAAGTTAATAACGGAATGGAATTCTTTTGGAATTGGAGCTACCGAGTCAGTACAGTTTATTCAACCCGATATTAATTCCGTTGCGTTAAATAGAGTAGTTGGTAGTGATCCCAGTCAAATTTTAGGTAAACTTTCAGCAAATGGTCAAGTCTTTTTGGTGAATCCTTCAGGAGTTTATTTTGGACCAAATTCCACCGTGGATGCACATGGGTTTATTGGGTCTACTTTAGATCTTAGCAATCAAGATTTTTTCAATAATAATTATTCCTTTAACCAAGATCCCTCAAAACCTCTAGCTTCAATAATAAATCAAGGTCAAATTAATGGTGGGCAATATGCAGGGCTTTTAGCTCCTGCAGTTACGAATACAGGAAAAATTATTGTGGCTGATCTAGGAACGGTGGCTTTAACATCTGGAGAAGCGGCGGTATTAGATTTTAGTGGGGATGGCTTAATTAACTTTACGATTACACAACCCGTGTCAGGAGAAGTCCCTGATAATAATGGGAATTTAATGCCAAATCGGATCTTAAACTCAGGTCAAATTCAAGCAAATGGTGGGCAAGTTCTCTTAATGGCCAAGGATGCTGGAAGTATAGTGCGCGATGTTGTCAACCATTCAGGAATTATTGAAGTCAACTCAGTTAGTGAAAAAAATGGACGCATTGTATTATCAGGTGGAGAAAAGGGAATTGTTAATATTACTGGAACCCTCAATGCCATTGGTGATGGCCAAGATGAAAATGGCGGTCATATTACTATTGAAGGAGAACAAATCGGAATGTTTCAATCCTCAGTATTGAATGTTTCGGGAGTGGCAAATGGTGGAATGATAAATATTGGAAAAGGTTCTAATGGAACGATTAATGCCCCGACCGCTAAAAATGTTTATATCGGTGAAAATATTCAATTATTGGCCAATTCATTATCATTTGGTGAAGGCGGAATTGTTGGTTTATATGCAGCGGATACTTTACGTCACTATGGACAAATTAATGCCGCTGGGGGCTTATTGGATGGGAATGGTGGAACGGTAATTAACTCTGGTAAGCGTTCTATCGAGATCAAAAATGCACCCGATATTAGTGCAATTAATGGCTCGGGTGGGGATTGGCTTGTAATTGATGCCGACGTAATTGAAATTTTGCCTGGAAAAGGAGTGTCTGATCCAAATGGTGATCCATTTGGAAATATTGAAGATGGGTTAAAGCTAGGGGCTGATTTGATTCTAGATGCTTTTGATGAAGGCTCGACTGTCTTTATTGCAACTGGTTTTATTGGGAAAAGGGAAAATGGTAGTCTCTTTTTGAATGCTCCAATTGATTACACAGGTAAAGGAGCAAATTCTCTGATACTAGGAGCAAGAAAAGATTTATTCATTAACGAAAGTATTTTTACAAGGGCTCAAGGTATTAATGATCGAATGAACATTACTTTAATTGCAAATACTGATGAAGGAATAATTGGTACTTTCAATTTAAAAGATGGTAAAAATATACATTCTAATAATCGAGATATTTGGATTAGTGGGGTAGATTTTAATTCTAAGGGTTTTATAAATAGTGGAAATGCTCGTGTGGTTATTCGAAGTCGAGGTGTAAAAGATATGTTCTTGGGTGCCGACTCAAATAATTTGGGCTTTAAGATAAGCGATGAGGAATTAAGCAAAATTACAGCAGATCGGGTTTTCTTTGATAGTATTGGGAATATATTTTTTACTGGTGTTCAACCCGACTCAACTCGTTCAATAAATAAATTATTTTTCTTTTCTAATGAAAAAATAGTGACTCAGGGTGAAAAGTCAACGTTTTCTTCTTCGGTGGAACTTAATGCACAAGAAAAAATTGAAATTAATTCTGACTTAGAAATCGAGGGCGACCTGGTGGCCAATGTGCAAGTGGGAGGAGTTGAGATAAGTGATGATGCGTCGGTAGATGCTGTCAATTCGCAAATAAATGAAAATGGTTCTGGTAACTCCCTAAGCTTTGAGGAAAGGGAACTGGTAGAGCAAGGTAATTTGAGTAATTTTATAAAAGATTTTTTAGAAAATGGAAAAACTTTTAACGATTGTTAAGATATCTGTTTATAAATTTGTAATGATAAATGGTTGAATCCTTCCTATTTTAAAAGTATTAATTCTACATGAAAAAGTGGTGGTTAAACCCCTTAACAATTTCTATATTCATCACTTTAATTTCCCTATTCATTTATAAGTTTGATTTTTTCTTTTTTCGTCTTCTAGAATTGAAAGCCTATGACTTTCTAATGTCTACACGAGGTGTTCGACCTGTTTCAGACAAGGTAGTCATAATTTCAATTGATGAAAAAAGCTTAAAACAAGAAGGTCGATGGCCTTGGCCTAGGACACGATTAGCAAAATTGATAGATCGTTTGGTCGAAAATGGTGTTTCTGCAATAGGGATCGATCTCCTTTTTCCAGAAAAGGATGATCATGTTTCCTACGATGAGTTTATTACCAACTTTAAAAAACAAAAATTTAAACCTCAAGATCCAGGTGAAATAATTAATTGGCTTGGCAGTTTAGAAAATGCGGATCAACAATTTGCAGCTTCGTTAACGCATTCAGATCGAACGGTATTAAGTTATTTTGTCTATTCTTCCAAAGAGCAAGCGGGTGAACTCGTGTTGCCTATGAGTTCCAATGATTTTGATTTATTGGACTTTTCCCAGTATCCACTAGTGAAAAACGAAAAAGATAGTGATCCTTCAACTTTTTTAAGATCGATTTATGCTGTGGGAATGTCTATGCCAGTTTTAATGGAAGCAGCCAACAGCGCAGGTTTTGTTTCTTTTATCCCGGAGCATGATGGAGTCATTCGAAGAATTCCACTGATTCAGTCTTATAAAGATTATTTGTTTCCACCCTTTAGTCTCCAGTTAATTAAAGAGGCTACGGGATTAAATTTATTTGCCCATTTATTATCTCAAAGAGTAGGAGAAATTTCTTTGGGGGGTAGGTCAATTCCTGTGTCTGAGGAAGGAGATTTTTTAATAAATTTTTTTGGCCCAAGTAAGACTTTTTCTTATTTTTCTGCAACAGACGTATTGCATAAAAAAATCAATCCAAATAGATTGAAAAATAAAATTGTTTTAATTGGGGCGACGGCCACAGCAATTCATGACTTACATACAACACCTTATGGTCCCTTGATGCCGGGAGTAGAAGTTCATGCAAATGTGATTGAAAATATTTTATTAGATAAATTTATTCAAAGACCTGCTTGGGTTCCTTTGTTTGATGCAGCAATGATTTTAGCGCCGGGATTACTTATTGGTGCACTAGCTTTATCTCTAAAAGCATTTGGAACAGCGGTTCTCTTAGTTTTGGGATTAGTTGGCTTTTGTACTCTTGATTTTTATCTATTCTGGGTGGAAGGGTTATGGATAAATACTGTATATCCTATATTTTCGCAGTTATTTGTTTATTTTGGAATTACATTGTACCGCTTTGCTTTTGAAGAAAAAGAAAAGCGATTTATAAAGGAAGCGTTTAGTCAATATCTTGCACCAACAGTGGTTGATCGACTTGTAAACGATCCCTCCTTATTAAAACTAGGCGGGGAAAGAAGAGTTATTACTGCCTTTTTCTCCGATATTGCCGGATTTTCGAGTATCTCAGAAAAAATGACCCCGGAAGATTTGGTTGATCTGTTAAATGTGTATTTAACCGAAATGACACAAATTTTAATGGGGCAAGAAGGGACTGTTGATAAATTTGAGGGGGATGCAATTATTGCATTCTTTGGGGCTCCTATTTCTTTTAAAGATCATGCCCGACGTGCCTGTTGGGCGGCATTAGAAATGCAAGATCGGTTAGCTGAACTACGAAAGCAATGGAAGGAAGAGGGCAAACCTGAGCTTTTTATGCGAATTGGAATTAACACTGGGACCGTTGTTATAGGAAATTTAGGGTCTACTAGCCGAATGGATTATACAATGATGGGAGATTCGGTTAATCTTGCTTCACGACTAGAGGGAGTAAATAAGCAATACTATACAGAAATCATTATTAGTCAATTTACCTACGAGGAAGCAAAAGATTTTATACAAGTTCGCGAGTTAGATTTAATTCGTGTGGTTGGTAAGGAACAACCCATAAAAATTTTTGAATTATTGGGGAAGAAAGATGAAATGAAAGAAAGTATAAGAAAAATTCTTCCATTCTATAATGAAGGATTGCGACATTATCAAAACCAAAATTGGGACGAGGGAATCGAATGTTTTGAAAAAGCTCTTAATGTTGATGAAAATGATGGCCCTGCATTAACTTACTTCGAAAGATGTTTGACATTTCAAATGCATCCTCCCCCAAAAAATTGGGATGGAGTATTTTCCGTGCGAACTAAATAGGGAGAAATCATTTGTTTTTTGGTGAGTATTTAGTGCAACAACAAATCATAAGCGAGAAAGATTTATGTTGTGCATTAGAAACATTAGAACAAAACAATAAAATTCCCTTAGGGCAATTGGCTGTTCAAAACGGCTTGATTAACAGAAATGAGTTATTTAAAGTTCTTTCGAGACAAAGAAAAGATAAGGATTTAAAAAAAAACTTTGGGAAGGTTGCCATAGAATTAGGTTTTATGAATAAAGTTCAAATTGATAACTTATTAAAATTACAACTCCAGTCTCATCAGATGTTAGGGGAGTATTTGCTTTCCCAAGAACTAATAGATAGAAAGAAATTAATTCAGTCTTTGCGTGCCTATAGATTATTTTTAAATAACAAATGATGTTTTTTTGTGGAAGTTTGTTAGATATGTATAATAAGACGCTAATAATTTTTAAACTCTGTTATTTTGCAATAACCTTATTCAAATGGACATTTATTGATTATGAAAAATAAAAAACAAGTTGGTAAGGCTCTAGGGAAAGTAGCTAGTGGATTATTTATTGTGACTACTGCCTATAAAGATCAAGAGGATGCGGTATTAGCAAGTTGGGTAAATCAAAGCTCATTCAACCCTCCTGCTGTAACTATTGCTTTAGCAATTACACGGTCAGCACGTTTGCAAATTGAAGCATCCAATGCTTTTATCATAAATATTTTAGGTAAAGATTCTAGTGCTCTTATGAAACATTTTTTTCAACCACCCAAACCTGGAGTTTCAATTTTTAAGGGACTTAAAGTAAAGAAGGGTTATCAGGAGATTAAAATTTTAAGTGATTGTAGTGCCTATTTGGAATGTAAATTAATCAATCAAACTTTGGCAGGAGATCATGTGATATATGTGGGAGAAATTGTTGGTGGAAACACTTTAAAGGGAGGGGATCCATATGTTCATATTAGGGACAATGGATTTAACTATTAGCCTATGAATTAATTCAAGCCAAGCATTTTTGGAAGATCTGTTCTGGTGAAAACCCAATATAGCAACAGACTAATAAATGCTACCCCGCCGATGGTGCTCGCTACCATTATTGCCAGGCGTTTAGGATTTGCTTGTGCAAAATCTTTGACATCACCTGCTAGGCTTCCGATAACGTTTTCATCGGGGCGTTTACGGAAGGTTTTATCTATAGCATCTTTGCCATAGATAATTCCAAAAATAATGAGAACGATTAATATTTCAATTGCGCCAATCATAACTAAATATATTTGCCATGGAAATTTTAGGTAGAGTTAAATTTACTCCGAGTTCATTGGAAGTCATTTTTTTTGGAGTATCCATTTTGGATCCACCAAGGGCACAACGAAATCCATAATCATCCATTTGTGTTTCTGGATAGCTATTGTTGCGAAAAGAGGCGTATATGAGGGAACGAAGATCTCTCCATGAGCCCCCTTTTAGTACCTTAAATTCACCCCCGATTTGTCCCTTTGGATTTATATATTGAGTTTCGTCCTTATAATACTCTCGATCATACCAATCGTCTACCCATTCTTTTACATTTCCAAGTAAGTGGAAAACCCCATAGGGACTTTTCCCTTCGGGCATGGCATCCACTGGTACCATGACCCGATGTTTTAAGTCATCAGTCCAGGTCTGCAAATATCTTGCTAGCTTAGGGTTGATAGGTTCCGATCCCCAAGGAAATAAACGGCCATCAGCACTGCGAGCGGCTTTTTCCCACTCTGCCTCAGTCGGAAGCCTTTTCCCTTTCCAGCGGCAATAAGCATCTGCGCCATACCAACTTACATTATTAATGGGATATTTTTCAAAGCCTTCTCTAGGTTGGAAGGCCGAATTAAATATTAAAATTCCATATCGGCTATCTTTATAAAACTTTTTATGATTTTTAGTTTGATTTAAAAAGTCAGAGAAATCTTTTGCAGTCACTTCATATTTATCAATGTAATAGGAATCTAAAAAAACTTTGTGTTCGGGAAATTCATCATCACCATGGTGATTGGCTCCCATTAGAAAAAAACCTTTGGGAACAAGAACCATATCTTTAAAGGTGAACTTTTTTTCCTCAGATTTAAGTAACGACTTTGCTCTCTCTATAAAGGGTCCGTTAGGATCCATTTCTATATATTTTTCTAAATAAGGGTGAGCTTTATGAAAGTTATTACTGCGTATTAAAATCCAACCTGAATAAAAAAGAAGGTCTTTCCGTTGAGGATATTTTTCCATTGCCTCTTTTAAGTCAGTTAATATTGAGCCAATTGTTTTGGGATCCTTTGAATCCAGAGACTGTAGGTACCATTTTTCTGCAGTAGAATAGTCTTTTTTTATGACATGGTAAAAACCGAGGTTCATATTCGCCAACGAAAGAAATCCCTTAGATTTGGATTTTCCGAGTCCTTTTTTGGTCCAATCTATAGCTTTATCTAAATTGCCACTTTGATAATGAGTCCAGCCTAATTGAATATACATTTGTAACATGTGTGGAAGTTTTTCAATCAAATACTCATACTGAATAATGGCATTATTATAATCTTTCAAGCGGTAGTGAGCCTCCGCGATTCTTTCATTGACTTCAATTCTCTGTGGAAACATTTTTTGTACCTTTTGAAATTGATCTAATGCAAGGTCATAATGTTTCATTTCTAAATAAAGGGTCCCAATATTTAAATGAGGAACAAAATCCTGCGGTTGTAACTCTATCATAATTGTGGTGTGCAGTAGTGCGCTTACATATTTTTTTTGGTCCATGAAAAGTCGAGCAAGCATTTCGTGTACTTGAGGAAAGCCGGGATTGATTTGTGCTACTTGTAAAAAAGATTGAATTGCCAAATCTTTTTTGCCGGAATCGGAATATGCAACTCCCAAATTGTATAAAGTAGAAAAGTTATTTGGGTCAGCTTTTAAAGCTTTTTCATATTGTTCAACAGACTTAACAAAATTTTTGGTTTCTGAGTACATGTTTCCAAGATTATTAAGTGTATCTACTGATAAGGGATTAATGTTAGCCGCAAGCTCCATATAGAAAAATGCCTTTTCCATTTTTTTGATTTTATAATAAGTGATCCCCACATTAGAAAAATACGCTCCTAAAGTTTTTTTCTTATCGAGGTTTTTTAAGTAATACAGAGAATTTGGAGAAGGAGAAAAACGGTTTTTGTAAAAATCATCTTGATAAACTGTTCCTTTAGCGGTGGTTTCAATATTTATATTTTTGTCACCGGTTTCGTAACGGACGAAGAAATGATTAGGTAAAGGAACACCGTATATCGGCAAGTTTAGTTTTTCTGCTATGATTAAATAAATTAATGATAAGTTCATGCAATATCCGCGTTTACTTTGTAGCAGTCCATGAAGAAAAAGTTCCTCTGGGTTTAGGGGAAATCCTTGGGGATCAGTAAAAGGTGTATAATCAAAACCCCATTTAAGGTGGATTACTTTTTTTAAGGCATCAACAATTTCTTCAGGTGAGTTTTTTCCTTTTAAGGCGACTTGAGAATCTATAACAATCTCATCAACTATTTTTTTTAATCCATCCAAGTCCAAGTTAGGTTGCCAATCTTGCGATATTAAAAATAATACTTCCGTCAGCCTGATTTCTTCGCTAGGGAATTGGATCTGACGTTCAATTTGTTCTTTATAAGTAGAGTGATTTTTTAAAGTTTGTCCTGAGGAATAGGAAATAAGGGACAGCCATAAGATCAACACCAATAAAGTTTTATTATGGATTTTCAAACCGAAACCTCTGAATGGGTAGACGTTAATGTTAGGTTGGAAGTATTATATCAAAATCCTAATTGCAGAGGGGGTCATTCCTTTCTTAATATCCAGCCCTCAAAAAGCAGCATTGAGGCTAAAATAATAAAAAATGGGGTAGTGAGTGGAATTCCTTCAGATGTGTCAGGAGAACCTATGTCAGTATCTTTCTGAAAATCAATTTGAGTGCCAGGAAGTAATTCTTTGATTGTTTGATGGGATATTTTTCCGGGAAGGGATTCTTGGGTATTTACATTGACTACGAAATTATCAAAGTTTTCTGAGTTTTTCGGCAAAGATTTTAAGGCTTTAAAGTCTCCATTCGTCTTGGCTTCTGATTTAAAATTTTCAGGAGCATGGAAAAGCAGATAATTGCCCGGATACCAGGTTTCTTTAAACATCGGTGTGGGGCTCTTTTTCTCTAGTTGAAATATTTTTTTATTTGGAGAAACGATTAATGTGGTTTTTTGACTTTCTTCAATTGTTATAACATCTCCAATATTTAATGATGGTCGGGTGATTGTATCCAAACTTTTTGAAGCGTATTTTACCCAGCGCTGTATCCACGGAAGAAAAGTGGGTTGGATGGGGAAATTATTCCAATCGCGGTCCAGGGTCGAGACATAAAGAAAAACTTTACCTTTGCCAAAGTTTGATTCTATTAATGCTGGAAATTGGTTGGTGAATCTCATTGGCACCAAATATTCTCTTCCTTCCCGTTTCTGAATGCTGTAAATAGTATGAAAATTTATTTGACTCATTTCTTCTAAAGTTTTTTTATTAAAAACCTTTAGAACATTATGTTTGTATGCTTTTGACTCTAGCCGAAAAGGTTTATTATTTGAGCTTACTTGATTGATAGATTGCAAGGTAACAGGTAAAAGCATGCCCATTTTCTCATTATAAAATCTTACATTGATCTGATCACCTAGCGAAATAAATAATGCTCCTCCTCTATGCACAAATTTTTCTAATTTCTGTTCATACCCAAAAGGTAAACTTCGAACGTTGCATAAGACGACCATTGAAAATTGTTTGAGATTAAAGTTAGGTAATTCTGCTAGTGTGGAAATGATTGGCTCAATATCAGAGACTGCAGTTGTAAACGGATTGAGAGCTTTTTCAATATAAAATGTTTCATTCTGATGCGACACGCCACGGGGGTCCCCGTCTACGACTAGGGCGCGAATTTTATGTTGAGGTCTGTAAAAAAAAATTCGTCGGTTGTCTACGTTTAGAGCATCATTTTGGATTTCCACATATCCTGAAATCGGTTGGGTGCCTAAATAGGGAAAAGTAAATTCTTTTTCAAGAGTAGCTCCTGCAGGGACGTCAACTAATATTTCTTTTTCGAGTTTTCCTTCAAGAACCAAGGTAATACGAACTTGATTGAGGGGTTGATCTGTTAGCAAATTCTTAACTTTGGGTTTTACCCGAATGATTCGGCTGTTAGTCAAATACTCCTGACTCAAAGAAACACTTTCAATTAGTGCATGATTAAGATCGGTTTGATGCCCTGAAACGTCAATGATTTTTATGTGGATGTCTAAAGCACCTTCCAAAGCAGAAAAGTTTTTCGAATTCCAACCGTTGTTATCTCTATCTGTAAAAATGATGATTTCTTTGTTTTCTTGGTCTGAAGAGTCTAACAAGCCCTTTGCTTTAGTAATTGCGGATCCAATGTTAGTTGTCTGATAACTTGGTTGGGCAGTTTTAAGATATTCCAAAATCGAATTTGGCCCTTGAGACCAACCCATGGCAACTTTAGCAGGATGAGAGGCCAAGACCAGGCTTAATTTTGCATCAGTTGAGATTTTTTCCAAATACCGAGACATAGCCGATTTGGAAAATTGAAAAAGATTTTGGTCGCCCGCTTGGGTTCTCAAGCTATAAGAGTCGTCAAGTATCAGGACAAGGGCAGAAGGGCGGTTGGGCAATAAATCATTAGTTTCTGTAAGAGAAAAAATTGGGTTTGCCAGTGCTAAGCATAGAGCAATAATACCTAAACATCTTATTATTAAAAGAATTAATCTATTGGGGCGAGATCTTTTTACAGAACGCTTTTGAGCTTGTTGTAAAAGATGAACGGCAGAAAACTTTATATGAGTTTGATGTCTGCGAGTTAGTAAATGAATAAAAATAGGAATAAATATTCCCAGGAGTCCAATTAAAAACCACGGAGAAAGAAAATTTAAACTCATAATTTTTGTAAACTCTTCCGGCGCAATAAGTAATATTTCAATGCTTGCTCTAGTGAGCTAGAAGTATCCAAAAATATATAATCAATTCCTAAAGAAGGGCAATTCTTTTTAAAGCTGGAAATTTGTTCTTGAATAACTTCTTTATATGCTTTTCTTACATCTGCAGGGTCTAATCCAATAACAGGATCATCTTCTAAAGATTCAAAAACAATGTCTCCTTCAAAAGGTAGATTTACTTCGTCCGGGTGTAAAACATGGAATAAAATAACCTCTAACCCACGTGAACAGATTAGCTTTAAAGTTTTAAGAATATTTTTATCTTTCGTTAATAGATCTGAAATTAAAATAAACATACCGCGACCATGCAATCCCTCTAAAAGGTCACTCACTACCGGGCTTAATTGCGTAATGCCTTGAAATTCAATTTCTTTTAAACCATGTAAAATATGCTGAAAATGTGATGGCTTTGATCGAGGAGGGACATGGCTTGTAACTTTTTCATTGAATGTGGTCAATCCTACAGCGTCAAATTGTTTTAATAATAAATAAGACATGGCTGCAGCTAACGTGCATGCATACTCTTTTTTGTCCAAGGCAGTTGACCGGAGGGTAGGGGACCTGTAACTCATCGACCCGCTTGCATCTAAGAGAATTGTGCACTTTAAGTTTGTTGATTGTTCAAATTGTTTTACATGGTATTTATCTGTTTTTCCAAAGGCTTTCCAATCAATGTGACGAATGTCGTCCCCTGGCGAATAATCTTTATATTCCGCAAACTCAACGCTTGATCCCTTATGTGGGCTTCTATGGTGGCCAGATAATAGTCCCTCAACCAAATTTATTGCCCGAAGGCTTAATGAGGAAATTTCCGATAAAGTGTCTGCTTGATGGGTTGCTTTGGGTTCTGCCATATTTATTATGATAAACGGTCTATTAGAATTTATATCTACATTTTATTATTAATTGACTTGCAATCAACCTAACTTTTAAGAAAATGACCTGTAAATTGAAATTATTTTCCTGCGAGTTGACTTTGCTTGGAAGGTGGATACAATGCCATGGATGTATTTTAAGCATGGTTTTTAAATAATTTGTTTATTTTGGGTAATTATTTGAAAATTTCTTTAGAGAACAGAAATTAAGACAATCCCGTAACTATATTGGCAAAAAACAAAGTTTAAGGATACCAGGTGACTTATGAAGAGGCCATTTAATGACGAGCCTATTGAAATTTTAATTGAAAAATATTTATCAAAAGATGGAACTAGACTCGACCTCCGGTTAAAATATATAGGTGATAAAGGTTTGGAATATTTGGTTAATTTAGAAACGTTAAAGAATTTAAAAGAACTAAATTTGGAGCGAAACGATATATCAGACGATGGAATTCGTGCTCTTTCAGAGTCTTCCTTTATCAAACATTTGAATGTATTGCATCTCGAAAGAAATGAAGTGGGAGATGAAGGGATGAAGATGATTGCAAATTCCAATAACTTCTCTCATCTAAAATATCTGAATCTATGGAAAAATAATGTAGGCTCCGAAGGGGTAAAAGCATTGTCGGATTCGTTAGTTTTGTCTAGTTTAGAAATTTTAGATTTAGCGCAAAATCATATAGGAGACGAAGGGGCAAAATTTCTTTCGGAAACATTGACTCTTTCTGGATTAAATTATTTAGATGTTTTTGGGAACGGTATTTCAGAAGAGGGGCAAAAAGTTTTAAAAAATTCAGAGGCGTTTAAAAACACTCAGGATATTATTTTGACATAATGGGTAGGGTTAGGAGGATGGTTCATTGAAGTGCAAATATTTTTCGTCAATCATTTTGGTTTTTTTATTAGTTTTTAATTTTACATTTACATTCAATATTTCTATTGATTCGGGTGGTTTTGCTTGGGCTCAAAGCACTGAAGACTCACTGGATCGTGATTTAGAGAATGAAACAACACAAGCCTCTAAAGAAGCTAAAAAAAATGTTTCAGGTTTTTGGGATTCGATTTCTAGTTTTTTCAAAACAACTGGAGCTACTATTGGAAGTATCATTAACAGCATGACTAGTTTTGTGGATAATCTCTTCGGATTTGAAAATGGAGATGGAGCGAAAGCGGCCTTTGCAGGACCAATTTATTTTTTGATGGCTGTGGTTGTGATTTTTGCTTTAAAATTCTTTTATAATATTTTAAAAGATATGGTTAGTAAGATTAGCTCACCTACTCAGGAAAGATATAGAAAGCCGGTTCGTAAAACCGGAAGATGATTAATTTAAAAATTTGATTTTTTATTCAATATTTTCAGACCATTGCCATCCGTTTGTACTGAATTTTAAATAATTACTTTCCTGAGATTTAAGGAAGGATTGTATTTCTTTTAAGCCTTCAAAATATTTTTTTTGTTCGAAACTCGAGTTCCCAGGGCCCAAGTATCTTTGTGAAAAAATGGATAACCTTTGTGCTGTCCGTTTTTGATAAATTTCCGAATAATAATTTTTTTCTTTAGGGTTCAAGCCTTTTACCGGTGGATATTGATTGACCCTAAATCTCAAAAAGTTGATAAAAGTCTCGTCCGTTTGATTTTTAAAGGGTGGAACCAATGTGACTGGTGAATGTTCTAAAAGAGGAAAATCATCCGTTATTATTGAAGCTTTTTCTGTAATTTGAGAGATGTTCTTACCATGAGTAAGATAGAAATCCATAAAATCCTCAAATCCATAAACTCCAATTTCATGGCCCATTGTTTTTATAGGATCTTGACTCATAAGTTTATTAAAATGAGTTAAATCCAACTGTATAGGTTTCTCTGATCCTACCAGCAAAACAATTCGTGTTAAAAAACTATTCCAAATGGTTGTATTGGGGAAAACTGATTGAAAAGTTTTCAAAATAGACCATGCGTCTTTTGGACCTACCAAGTGTAATGGAAGCCACTGCATCATGATGCCCTCGGGATTTAAATGGCTTTTTGAATACTGGTAAAAATCCCGGGAATAAAGGCTGTTGACTCCCGCTTGAACCGGAGACATGGGTTCAAGAGTAATGACATCGTATTTATTTTGAGTCCACTGAATGAAGTTTCTAGCGTCTTGTACATGGATCTGTACCTGAGGTTGTTCGAGGACATTTCGATTCCATTTAGAGAACCAAGGAGCGACGGATAAAACGTTTCGATCAATTTCAACAGCATCCACTGAAACTTTCGGAAACTGTGAGACTGTGCTCAGAGTATTGCCGGTTCCAAAGCACATTACTAAAGCTTTTCTCGGATTGGGGTGCAGCATCATAGGAATCCATCCCATAGCCTGCATGTAGGCGCTTCCTCCTACAGAGCTTGAAGTGGTTGCTGTGCTAAATCCATCAATATAAAGTGTTCTTGCTCCAGTTTTTTTTTCTTCAACAACTGCTAGTGTCGAAAAACTTCCTTCCTTATAATCCAGTAGCATTGTGTCATCTAAAGAAGAATTGATTTCCACCCTGGTGAAATTTTTATTTCCGATTTGGTTCGTATCAATTTGTAAATAGCCGGAATTAAATATTAATCCTAAAATTATCAATACGGCAAAGCTGGTTGTTAGTGTAAATATTTTCGATCTGATATGAAGAAAAAGACAAACTAATGAAAGAAGAATTAATAACCCGTACAAAATAAATAGTGACATTTTTATTCCTAGCCATGGAATTAGAAGGAAGGGGGTCAATATAGTTCCCAAAATGGAGCCAACAGTATTCACGGCATAGCTATTTCCTAAAGTTTTGGACACACTATTAAAAATAGAAAAATGTATATGATTAGCCAAGGGAAATGCAATTCCAAAACCAAGGGTGGGAATAAACATAAGCCCGAAAGCGAAAAGGGTCCTTACCCATAGAGTTTTTTCGGGAGTACTTTGTTGGCTATAAAATATTTGATCGACTTGAGCGATTAGTTCAGTGAATTGATTAAATACAGGAAAAACCATTAAACAAAATATTCCGATTGTAAGTTCTACCAGAATAAACTTTAGAATCCATCGTGAATTTCCTAATAACGGTTTTGAAATAATGCTTCCTAAAGCAATTCCGAATAAAAAAGTGGAAAGAATAATTGCAAAAGAATATAAAGAACTACCCAATGGAAATACCAAGATTCGTGTCCACAGTATTTCGCTGGACAAGGCTACTAATCCGGAATATCCAAATAAAACTAATAATAGAAAGCTTAGGATCGGTGGAGTAGGATGGCTGCTGGAAGTTTTAGTATTTTGAGATTTTAAACCAAGTGTATTTGGATTGGAGTTTACTTCGATACCAAAATAACAAAGAACAAAAACGAAAATATTAATTACTACTGCAGAATAATTGGTTCCTGAAATTCCCATATACGAAACGGCTATAAACTGGGTCCAAATGCAACCAGCCACAGCTCCAAAAGTATTCAATCCATATAATATTGATAAATTCGGGAAAATTTGGTGTCGGTCAGAAATTGCCCATCTGCCTAAAACTGGCAGGGTGGCACCCATCATCAAAGTGGCAGGCAACATAATGAGTGTGCTTAAAAAAAATTCTAAAATGTGAAGAGTTCCATCTGAGTTTTGTGAAAATGATACCAAGTGAGGGTAAATGGATGATAACGTTTTCAATAAAAAAGGGAGAATTAAAGCATATATGCCGATGGCAAATTCTAATAATCCGTAAAATCGAAGGGGATGGATTTTTTTAATATTTTTGGCATCTAGAAATCTCGTAATCAACCAGGCTCCTAGAGCCAAACCAAGCATAAAAGCACATAGGACAGCACTGATGGCATATAAGGTAGCCCCAAACAGCAACTTAAATTGTTTGATCCAAAGAAGTTCGTAAGTTAAGCTGGTTAACCCCGAAAGAAATATACAAACGTATGGGATAAGTTTCGCTGAATTTTGATACAAGATATTTCGTGTTAGCAAATTGAATAGTAATGTATTCTCGGATTGTCACATATGGGGATTAGGGAGTCAACAGGCATTGAATAATGCCTTGATGGACGGATTTTCAAGCATTTTAGTTGATAACTTTGCGACAAAAATATTAGGGTAAACGGACCAGGATTTAATGCGAAAAGTGATTTGGATTTTAATCTCAATTACATTATTATGCATGACGACCGAAGCAGACGCGGATTCAAAACGTGGAAAAGAATTATTTAAAGAAAAACGTTGTGTATTGTGTCATGACATTACCTTGCCGGGAACCGTATTTAAGCCGATTTGCCCGGGGTTAAAAGGAGTTCGAACACGCCATAATAAAATATGGGTTAAAAAGTGGCTGCAAAACCCAGCTAAAGTTTGGGCAGAAAAAGACAAAGATGTGCAAGATATCTTAAAACGGTATTTTGAATACCGTGGTATAAAACCAAAGCCGAGAGAAAGTTTTATGGCAACAGTTATTGGGAAACAAGTTCATTTGACGGAAGATGAAATTGAAGATTTAATTGAATTTCTTTGGACGTTATGATTTCTATGATTTCGTGGGAGAGAAATTGATGGTTAATAAATGTATGAAGAAGATGGTTGTAATAGCGTGTTGTGTTTTTAGTATATTTGGAGCTTATTTTAGTTCCGGTTTTGCCCAAGAGTTGAAAGATACAACGCAAGGTATGAAAATCCCGGATATTGTTGCTAAAGTTAATGACACTGAAATATCTTCAAAGTTTGTTAAATTTCGCCTCAATCTTGATGCTCAACGGTTTGGAAATAGAATTTCCGAAGCCGAAAAAGTTAAAATTGCGAAGGAAATAATTCAAAAAGAAGTTGTTCGAGAATTGATATATCAGGAAGGCTCAAAGCAAAAGGAAAAAATCCCTGATGAGGAAGTGGCAAAAGAATTTGAAAAACTCAAGAAGGCATATAAAAATGAAACTGAGTTTCAAATTGCCTTGCGCCAACGAGATCTTTCTGAGAATGATTTGATAAAAACCATTCGGGTTGATTTGATGGCGCAAAAACTTTTAGATAAACAGGTAAAAGGAAAAATTAATATAGAAGATCCCGCGGTTCAAAGTTTTTACGATACCAATAAAGACAGATTCCGCCGACCTGAATCCTATCATGCTCAACATATATTTATTCCTTTTGTGCCTCTGGAAGAGGTCCAAAAATTGGGAAAAGAAGAGTTGCAAAAAAAGCTTCCAGAGTACAACGAACAAGCAAAAAAGAAAGTTGAAAATGCTTTGAAAGAACTTAAGTCGGGTGGCACATTTGAAGAATTGGCAAAAAAATATTCTGAAGATAAGGCGACTTCAGATAAAGCGGGCGACCTTGGTTTTATTTATAAGGGTGTGTTTGACCCGGCTTTTGACGAAGCGGTAAGCAAATTGAAAAAAGGTGAAACCAGCGATATCGTAAAAACAGAATTCGGATATCATATTATCAAACTTAAAGAAACTCGTCCTGAAGAGGATGTCCCTTTTGATGAAGTTAAAGGAGAAATTCAAAAGCATTTATTTATGCAAGAGGCTCAAAAGAAGGTGGGAGAATATATTGAGGGTTTGCGTAAGATGGCCAAAATTGAGGTTTTTTATTAAGTCCTTCCCTAATTTAAATTATTTCGCCGCTTGTGCTAAAATACCTCTTTCGTAAAAAGCGCGAAGGAGCTTATTTTTGATAAGCATTGGGTTTTGCGTTTCATTGATTAAAAGCGAGGAATTTAATTATGGCAACATATACAAAAGAAAAAGATGTGGAATCTACTTTGGAAGATGATCCTAAAGCAAGGGAAGCTTTGGAGGCAGTTTTTCAAAATACCGCACGGTGGGATTCCAATTTTAACGGTTTTTCGGCAGACATTTCTGTCAATATTAATGGTAAAGAAGAAAAAGGTACGGTGACGGTTAAGGGACCAAAAGAAATTGAAACTACTCTTTCTGATGCTGCAATGAAAGAGTTTGCTATGGAAAATTTAGCATCTATTGCTATGCATAGAGGACCTCGTTCCTTTTCAGAATCGGATGGTAAATATAAGCTTATTTTTGGTGATGAAGGAACCCATCCTTTAGGAAGAAAAGTAGTTATGGGTGGAGATGGAATGAGTTCTTTTTACAGAATAAAAGATGGGCGGATTCAACAAATAAACCGAAAAACTCCCAGAATGTCTTTTTCCATTAACATCGAAGAAAGCATTAAAAATCAAGAAGGAAAGTTTTTAACGAAAAAGTATTCGGTTTATTACTATAATCCCGAAAACGGCTCGTTAAAAAATGTTGAGAGTTATACGGATCAATATACGCGAGTAGGTAGCTATGATTTGCCTGAAATGCGGCGTATTATTGATTCTCAGGAAGGTGAAGTTGCCGTCAATACGATGACTTTAGAAAATCATAAGGCACTATAAAGCCTTATTGGTTGAAAAATTTTAAGCCCACCCAAATTAATGGGTGGGCTTTTATTTTGCAAGCAATGCTTTAGAAAGAACCCTTTCTTTTACACCTACGATAGCATCTTGAGCAATCACAGAGTGACTTACCTCGCTTCCATGACTTAGAATAGAGTTATCCCAACAAACAGAGTTTTCGATTTTTGCTTCATCATCAACAATACAATTGTTTCCTATAATAGCGTAAGGTCCAATTTTCGATGATTTAGAAATTTGGCAGTTTTTTCCCACGAAAACAGGAGGTAGAATTTTTCCTTGAGTGGGTGTCAGTGATTTTGGAAGATCTCTAATTCCTGTAATTTCATCCAATAGATCTTTGTGAACCTGTAAATAACTTTCAATTCTACCAATGTCTGCCCAATAGCCCTCATAAGGATAAGCTAAAATAGTTTCACCATCTTCAATCATTTCAGGGAATACGTCAGAAGTTGTTCCGTAAAACTTTCCGGTAGGAATACAAGAAAAGATTTCTGGTTCTAAAATTTGAATACCTGTAAAGGTGAACCGATTTGTGTACTCAGGAGTATTTAAGGAAGACATGCTGGTCATATGAACAATTCTGTTTTGTTCGTCAACTTCAATAGGGTCGCAGAGTTCCGGTGAGTCACCCGGTTTTAAGACTAAGGTAGCAGTAGCATTGTTTTCTCGATGGTATTTAATTAATTTGTTGAGGTCTAAATTGACCACGACATCACTATTAATTACGATAAAAGAATCATCTTCTAAATATTTTTGTGCTTTTTTTATTCCTCCCGCAGTTCCTAAAATAGCATCCTCAGGGGACCAATGAATTTGTACACCAAGCTCCTTGCCAGTACCAAAATAATTTGTAATCAACTCGGGTAAGTGATGCAGGTTTATGACGATTTCATCAATACCGAAGGACTTAAGGAGTCTTATCGTATGTTCTAAAAGCGGTCGGTTCAGAATAGGAAACAAGGGTTTGGGAAGAGTGTGCGTCAAAGGTCGAAGCCGAGAACCAAACCCAGCCGCTAAAATCATCGCTTTCATTTTTGTTCAGCAAGCTCTTTTAAGGTTTTGACGAATGGAGGGCGGGCAATTCCTTTTTCCGTAATAATGGCAGTTATGAACTCATGAGGAGTGACATCAAACGCGGGGTGGGCCACCTCAATTCCCTCAGGAGCTATCCGTTTATTGTTCAAAGTAACTACTTCTTCCACACTTCGCTCCTCAATAGGAATATCCTCACCAGAATTTAAACTGAGGTCCAGGGTCGAAATAGGAGCCGCGACATAGAAGGGAATTCCATGGGTTTTAGCTAAAACTGCCATCATGTAAGTTCCAATCTTATTCGCCACATCCCCGTTGGCAGCGATTCTATCTGCGCCTACAACGACAACATCAATTTCCTTTTTCTTCATAAAAAAACCGGCCATGTTATCGGTGATTAGTTTTACTGGGATATTATCTTCCTTAAGCTCCCAGGCAGTGAGACGTGCACCTTGAAGAAAAGGACGGGTTTCGTTTGCGAGAACATTAATATTTTTTCCTGAATTGACTGCGGCACGAATTACTCCGAGAGCCGTTCCAAAGCCAGCGGTAGCTAAAGCGCCTGCATTACAATGAGTTAGAATTGATTGCCCATTTTCAATTAAAGTTTGTCCAAACTGGCCCATTGACTTGTTAGCGGCAATATCCTCTTCAAATATAGTTAGGGCTTCTTTGTGTAGTAGCTCTTTCAAATTCTCAATTTCAAGATTTTGGTTTTGTTTAGCAATACGCTTCATGCGTTCAATACTCCAGGCCAAATTTACGGCTGTAGGTCTGGATTTCCCAAGAACTTCGCATTGCTTTTCCATACTCTCAAAAAAGGTATCAAAATCTTCTGCTTGAATTTTTCGAGTTCCTAAACTAATTCCCAAAGCGGCGGCAACCCCAATTGCCGGAGCCCCTCGGATAATCATATTTTTGATAGCCTCACCAACTTCTTCAATGGTTTTGCAATCCACATATACCTCTTCATTAGGCAATTTGGTTTGATCTATCATCCGGACTACACCACTTATATATTCAATCGTTTTGACCATTTTTTCTTTGTTTCATTTTAAGTTAGTAAGGTATTGATTTTATCTTGAAATACTTGTTCATTAATTGATGATATTTGTATCAGCTTTCTTCGATTGTTAGTTCCGCTGAGAATAGAAACTTGGGATTGACTCACACAAAATTGTTTTGCCAAGTATTTTTGAACAGTTTTATTTGCCGCACCATCAACGGGGGCCGAAGTTATTTTTACTTTTAGGGTGTTATTGTAAATTCCGGATAATTCGTTTCTGGATGATTTGGGTTGGACGGTTATGGGGAACTGGATGCCTTCTTCAGAAGCTTTAATTGGAAGAGGCATCTTCTACGCCAGACTTATCTTGAGACTTGTCTCGGGATGAAAAGAATACCCGTGCGCTGGATTTTATGCTTTCAATTAGTTCTTGTCGTTCCTCTTTTAGTTTTTGCACATCTTTCTGAAGATTACCCAATTCTTTTTCCACTTTCTTTTTGTGGAGGTTTGCCTGCTCTTTCGCAACGTTAACAATTTGCCGGGCCTTATCTTTTATAATTATGGGTGCTTGTTTGGGGTCTACAGAAATTTGTTTTAATACATCTTTGAGTTGAGTTTCCAATCTGGAAATTTTGTGATCTTTCTCCTCAACGCGCGATTTCAAGTCTGTCAATTGTTCATGAAACTCCTTAAAATCCTCTGCCACCAACTTTAAAAAAGTATGGACTTCTTCAGGGTCATAACCACGAAACTTTTCCTTGAACCGTTGCTCTAAAATATCGTGCTCGTTTAATTTCATTTATTGTAAACTCATCGCCATGACATGCAAAGATTTCACCAAGAACTCTTGCAAAAAAACAATCAATAAAATAACTATAATGGGAGAAAAATCGATTCCCATCCCGGACATTGGAAGCATTTGACGTATTCTATAAAGTACGGGGTCCGTCACGCTATGTAAAAATTGGACGATAGGGTTGTAAGGATCGGGGTTCACCCAAGAAAGCAATGCCCGAATAATCACAATCCACATATACAAATTTAAAGCAATTCCAAGTACCTTTGCTAAAGCTGAAAGAAAGAAACCTATTATTTCCACGAATTAAGAGAACCTTATTGGTAATATATGAAAAAATGCAATTGGGGGCAAGATGTTCATTGCCGAGTGACTGCTTTTAACGATAAAATATCGAAAAAGCCCTGTATTGTCAATGATATCCGATCCTGACGTTCCTGCAAATAAAAATATCGTTTCCAAGATGATTTCGAAAAGTTTATTATGAAATTCTAAAAAGGAAGATGAAACCTAAAACATAATCATTCATTCACTCCATTCCTCCAGAATTTAATTATGAGTAAAATTAGAAGAAGCCAAATCAGGGATCTACTAAAGCAAACAGAACCGCTTCCACAAGTGTTAGTGCAAGGGTGGGTTCGAACTCGACGGGACTCCAAAGGGGGATTTTCTTTTTTAGAAGTCAATGACGGCTCTTGTTTGAAAAACATCCAGGCAGTATTAGACCACTCATTGGATTCATTTAAACAGAATGAAAAAAAGCTTACCACCGGAAGTTGCGTGGCTTTAAAAGGAAAATTGGTCCAGTCTCAGGGAAAAGGGCAAAGTATGGAAATCCAGGCTGAATCAGTGCATGTTTTTGGAACGGCTGATGCGGAAACCTATCCTTTGCAGAAGAAATATCATTCTTTAGAATACTTAAGAGAAATTGCACATCTCCGCCCTCGCACAAACACGATAGGTGCCGTAATGCGGGTTCGCAATCGCTTAGCCTATTCAATCCATCGTTTTTTTAACGAACGAGGATTTGTCTATTTACATACTCCCATCATTACCACAAGTGATTGTGAAGGTGCAGGAGAGATGTTCCAAGTCACTACGTTGGACCTCAAACAACCTCCCTTAGAAAATGGGAAGGTGGATTACAAAGAAGATTTTTTTGGGCAAAAAACCAGTCTTACCGTTAGCGGCCAGTTGGAAGGGGAGATTTATGCGATGGCTTTATCTCTCATATACACCTTTGGTCCAACCTTTCGTGCAGAAAATTCGAATACCAGTCGTCATCTGGCCGAATTTTGGATGGTGGAACCGGAAATGGCATTTTATGACCTGGATGACAATATGGATTTGGCAGAAGAGTTCATCAAATATTTATTAAAAGATGCTCTGGAGCATTGCGCGGATGATTTGGACTTTTTTAACCAACGCATCGATAAACATTTGCTCGAAAACTTACAACACATCGTTGAGAATCAATTTGAAAGGCTACATTACAAAGATGCGATTCATCTGCTGGAAAAATCGTCAGAAAAATTTGTGTATTCGGTTGAGTGGGGTTGTAATTTGCAAGCCGAGCACGAAAGATATCTGGCGGAAAAAGTGATCAAAAAACCTTTAATTCTTTTTAACTATCCGGAAAGCATTAAACCCTTTTACATGAAGGTCAACGAAGATGGCGAAACAGTTCGGGCAATGGATGTATTGCTGCCACGCTTAGGAGAAATCATTGGAGGTAGCCAACGTGAAGACGATCATGATGTTTTATTAAAACAAATCGAAGCCAAAGGTCTAGACAAAGAAGAATACTGGTGGTACCTGGAGCTTAGAAAATTCGGCTCGGCTCCCCACTCGGGATTTGGTCTTGGGTTTGAAAGGTTAGTTCAATTTGTAACAGGAGTTGAAAACATCCGCGACGTTATCCCATTTCCTCGCACTCCCAAACACGCTGCTTTTTAGTTCTTTTTATTTTAAATAAAAAATTAAGGTATCATCCAAAATTATAAAAAATATAGGGAGAAAACTTTATTGTTTATTTAAACTCGTTTTAGACAAACCACTGCTTCAACATGATGGGTTTGAGGGAAGAGGTCGATGACAGCAAGGTTATCAATTTGGTAAAAGGGTAACAAAGCTAAATCCCTTGCTAACGTGGAGGGATTGCAGGAAACATAAATCAATCGTTCGGGTCGTAGTTGTCGGATGGCATCGATCACCTCTTTAGAACAACCTTTACGGGGTGGGTCGACTATCAAGGTTTGAAATTCACCCAGCACTGAATTAGGCTCCAAAAACTCTTCAATCTTCCCTTCAAAAAATTGACAATCGATTAAATCATTGAGTTGAGCATTAGCCTTGGCATCGGAAATAGATGCGGCAGAATCATCGACTCCAATCACCGGGATTCCCTCCTTGGCGAGCCATAAGCTGATGCCGCCGTTGCCACAATAAGCATCCACCACGGGTCCTGGGTTTTCACCTACCCAATCCTTGATTAGATCGTACATGCGAATGGTTTGGTAAGGGTTCACTTGAAAAAAAGAATTCAAAGAGATGCGAAATTGTAATGGGCCCAGGCGATCAGTCAAATACTTTTGTCCGTAAAGTGATCGATTGGTTTCTCCTAAGATGATATTGGTTTTTCCGGGATTTATATTTTGCACCATACCGACAATTTGAAGCTTTTCTCTGATTTTTGGGGAGCGCAAGTCTTGCAGAAAAGGTTTAGAGAATTGGCCCACTGCGGTGATCAACCCAACTAAAGTTTCTGAGTTTGAAGCGGATCGGCGAATCATGATTCCTCTCAATAATCCGTTATGTTTTGCTTCGTTATAAATCCATATCTTGTGTTTTACCAACAGGCCGCGAAGCCATTCTTTTATTTTGTTGATGGGTTCCAATAAAATGTCGCATTCCGAGGAGTCCGCTATTTTGTGTGAGCCTTGTTCAAAGAAACCGATTTCAAGGTTTCCCTTTGTGTATTGCACTGCAAAGCTACCTTTATTTCGATACTGATAAACGGGATCGGCAGCAAGCGTTATAATATTTTCTGTATATTTAATTTTTCCTATATGCTCCAATGCATCCAGTACCTTTTGTTTTTTAAACAGAGTCTGTTGCTCATAATGATAATTTTGTAGTTGGCAGCCTCCACAGTGAGAAAATACTGAACAAGGAGCTTCAATCCGATAAGGACTGGGTTGCAGAGTTTCCTTGATTTCTACTACACCGAATCTAGGGGTGGTTTTAGACACTTTACCTTTGATAAGATCACCGGGTAAACCGTTTGGTAGGAAAAGCGCGTAGTCTTGGTAGCGAGTGATTCCATCACCACTTGAGGCAAGAGAATCGACGGAGAGTTCTAATTCATCCCCCACCTTGACAGGTATATTAAGTTTTTTTCGGCTCATGGTGGATCCTTAATAAATGGAATTTATGTTCTCCGTCAAAAAGTGTATGAGCATACCATTTCACTGCATCAAATAGTAACTAGATAAGAAAAAAATATGAGCCATTACATCGCAATATTGGGAGCAATCAAGGAAGAAATTGCTGGAATCAAACGGGAAATGGAAATCAGGGATACTCTCCATTTAAAGAATGCCACTGCATATGTGGGGAAGTGGAAGGGTTATGCAATTGTTCTAGTTAGGACAGGCATGGGCCAAACCCGAGCAAGACAAGCTTTGATTGAAGTGGCAGAACGACTTCGTTTAGTATTAGTGTTGTCTATTGGTTATGCAGGTGCGTTAGATCCGGATATGAGAGTGGGAGATGTTTTTTTAGCAGATTCTGTTCGATATTTAGAGGGTAATTTTGAAAACTTTACAAAAAATTCTATTAAAGAGTTGCCTCTGGTTTCTGCATTAGTAAACCAAGCTATGTTTCTTGCATGCCCTAAGGGAGTATCAGTGTATCGAGGAAACTTGCTTACAGTGGACAAGGTGGTTTCCACACCTGAAGAAAAAAAGAAACTGGAAAATCATCTCGCCGTGCATGCGGTTGAAATGGAAACTTATGCCTTAGTAGAAGAAACGGAATCTCGAGCACTTCCTTTTTTGTCCATCCGGGCTATTTCAGATGAGGCTGGCCATGAGTTATTAGATTGTTCCCATCTTATTCAAGGAGATGGAGAGGTATCTAAAGTTAAAGCGGGCTGGCATGTCCTTTCACACCCTGGAGATTTGAAAAGTCTTCTAGCCTTAAAAGAATGTTCTAAAAAAGCCACCACGAGCATCACGCATTTTATTTCACAGTATTTGGAAAATTATAAATAATAGGGTGGATATTCTGATAGTTATGCACCAGGAAAAAAATTCCTGGGCGTCGGCAAATTTGACGAAAACGCAATAAGAGTTTATCGATAAAATTTTGAACTTAGAAGGCAAAAGCCCCTAAATAAGGTGAGTTACAGTTTGTTTAGTTGTATGGCATGTTAATTGCTAATAATTATTGGAAGATTCGAACTGGCACGTCCACCTCCTAGGGTTGATTTTTATCAATCTGGGCGTGCCTCCCTCTTTTTTCTTCCCTAACGATATTTTTCAGGAAACAAAACTTTATTTGCTAAATAGAATGTTGAAGACATTAAAAATATTGATTTTTGAAGATGAGTTTTGCTGAAAAAAAAGTTCTGATTGTTGCAGATTCCAAAACCCTGGTTATTATCCTCAAGGACCTTTTAGTTTCTATTGGTTTTTCTAAAGAAAACTTAGGGCAGGCTGAAGGAAAAGAAGCCGCTTGGAATTACTTGAAGCAGTGTGCCACTGACTTAATTATTTCTAATCTTTGGTTTATGGATTCTTTTAATGGAATTCAACTCTTAGAAGAAATTCGCGCTCACAATGATGAAAAAATAAAAAATACTCCTTTTCTTATTGCCACGGGGGACGAAAGATCTGAGTATCTTGATCAAGCTAAAGAAAAAGGTGTTGATGGTTATTTAGCTAAACCTTTCACAACAAAAACCCTAAAGTCTGCAGTAGATAAAATTTACTCTAAGTTTGAAATCACCCAATTTAATCGACTCGCCTCATTAGGTCCTTCTGATAATTTTTCTGGAATGAAAGTTTTGATAGTGGATGACTCTCAAGCGAATCGTTCTATTTTAAAACAAGTTTTGGATGGGCAAGGTTTTGAATTTAAAGAAGCGGAAAGCGCAGAAGTTATGTTAGATATTGTGTCCGTTTTTAAGCCGGATATAATTTTGTTGGATGTGATTCTAGAAGGTATGAATGGTTACGAAGCCTGTCGCAGATTAAATGCGAATGAAAATACATCTGATTATCCCGTCATATTTATCACATCCAAGTCCGATTTAGAAGGTATTGTTGAAGGTTTTTCTGCAGGAGGAACGGATTACATTACAAAACCTTTTAAAAGAGAAGAAGTCATACTGCGAGTAAAGAAACATCTCCATTTGCAGAAAATTTTAAAAGATAAAGAAGTTTTGATAAGTGAGCTTTTAGAATTAAAGGCCAATAACCAAAGTTTGATTGAGGAATTAACAGCAACTAAAGATCAGTTGGAACTGGTTGCAAAAAGTGATCCGTTAACAGAATTGCCAAATCGCAGAGGAATTTCGGAAAGAATCGACGTTGAAAAATTTCGGTTTGAGAGAAACCAAAGGCCTTTTTCTATTCTACTAGGCGATGTGGATTTTTTTAAATCCGTAAACGATAATTATGGACATGATGCAGGTGATTTTTTATTAAAAGAGATTGCGGATTTAATGACAAAAACTGTCCGTAAGCAGGATATGGTTGGGCGCTGGGGAGGCGAAGAGTTTTTAATACTATTTCCTGAAACTTCTTTGGAAGGGGGAAAGGTTGCTTCTGAAAAAATTCGAAAAAAAATTGAAGATCAGCAATGGATCTTCAAAGATCAAAAAATTTCTGCAACAATGAGTTTTGGCCTTAGTGTTTATGAGGATCTTGAAAAAAGTGTCGAAGACTGCATTAAACAAGCGGATGAGTTACTTTATAAGGCTAAAAAATCAGGAAGAAATCAGATAAGTTATTAGTTTTTTCTTAAATGGTTACTCTCGTCAGTTTCAATTAGGTGAAAACACTTGGTGAAATTGACTTCCTCCTCCTCCCGGATGAGGCCCTCCAGTTATCAAATGAACGCTTCCGTTAACCAAAGCCGAGCCTAAACCGTGGCAGGATTTAAGCATAGGTGCTTCTGTTTCCCAACGATTTTCATTTGGAAGAAAAGCTTCATTTTGATTAAAGGTACCTTCTCCTGACTCTCCACCAAATACGTAAATCTTTCCGTTATGGGTTTGGGAGGTTATCCCACTCCGTGCTGTGGGTAACGGAGCTAATGTTTTCCACTGATCTAAATTCGGATCGTAGGCTTCGTTTGTGTCCAAATTTTGATTGTAATTTACGTTGACTCTACCACCAATAACATAAATAGTATTTTTAAAAACAGACAGTGTTAGATGGTCTCGAGGAGTGGGTAATGGTGGAAGTTGTTTCCATTGATCCGTTAAAGGATCATATACTTCGTTTGCACCGGTGTTGACGAGTTTGAAGAATTTTTTATGAGCTCCACCTATAGCATAAATTTTCCCATTTATTACTCCCGTGGCTAAAGCTCCCCGTTTGGTAGGCATGGGAGATTTTTCTGTCCATTGTTCTGTGGAAGGATCATATTCTAAGTTAATATTTTGGGGAAACCATAGGCCTCCAGTAAACCCACCAATGATATAAATTTTTCCATTAGTAGAGACTGCCGAGGTGTGGTGCAATGCTTTAGGCATAGGTGAGCCTTTCGACCAGGTTCCTGAATTAGGATTATAAATTTCTACTTGGTCGGTAATCCCTTTTGGAGTGAACCCACCGAATACATATATTTTTCCTTTATGATTTACGACTGCAACTTCGGTCCGTGGGGTAGGGGTGTTAGGTAACATTGACCATTGACCCCCTGTTTGAGCCCAAAGAATTTGCGGGAAGAAATAAAAAAAGCAAATGATTGTATTGAATAAAACCTTCATTGCAAGGCCTCTAATAAGTTAACCTTGATGAGTTACCCGAAGCTGATCTAACTCTTTTATTTGCTGCAGTAATGCAGGAAGCGTTTTAAGATTTAGCATATTTGTTCCGTCCGAAGGTGCGTTATCCGGGTCAGGGTGGACTTCCATGAACAATACATCACAGCCAACAGCTACTGCCCCACGCGTGAGTGCTGGAACCAATTCACGTTGACCACCGGAACTTTCACCTTGACCGCCAGGTAACTGCAGGCTGTGTGTGCAATCGTAAACCACAGGATATCCCAATTCACGCATAAAAATTAGAGAACGCATGTCTACAACCAGGTTGTTATAGCCAAACATAAAACCTCGCTCTGTAAGTAAAATATTTTCGTTGCCACTTTCTTTGATTTTATTGATCACATTTTTCATATCCCAGGGGGCTAGAAACTGACCTTTTTTAACATTAATTGGTTTTCTGGTTTTGGCAGCAGCTACGACCAAGTCAGTTTGCCTACAAAGAAAGGCAGGGATTTGAATAATATCTAAAACTTTTGACGCAGGCTCAATCTCCAGTTCTGTATGGATATCAGATAGAACCGGCAAATCCAATTCGGATTTGATTTTACTTAATATACGTAATCCTTCCTCTAAACCCGGCCCTCGAAATGATTTGATAGATGAACGGTTGGCTTTGTCATATGAAGATTTGAAAATAAAAGGTATCTCAAATTCTTCAAATATTTTTTTTAATTGAATTCCTGTGGACATTGCATGATCTTCTGATTCAATTACACAAGGTCCAGCGATAATGGCTAAAGGATGTTTCCCTCCTATTGTATAGGGGCCTATTTGGATTTCTTTGGTGGCATTTAAATGTAGACTCATTAGACTTATTGGTTAATTTTGAATGAAAAAGTTAAGGAATAGGAACAGGATGAGGAGTTTCCTTTCGAGGGACTAAACCTTCAGGTGCAAGCAATCCGTAAGCGATTTCCCGAACCTTTTCATTGTTGCTGGCTTTATGAATTGACGAGAACCCGGATTCTGATAAGTCATTTAAATTTACTTCGGGATTTTCAGAGTTTAGTAAAACAATAAAGTGAGTGTTTTTGTCTTTTTTTGATAGTCGATATAGGTTTTTTAAGTCAGTTTTTCCTTTTCTAAGGGTATAAACGATCAAATCATTTTTCAGTGATTTCTGTCGGATGGCATTGTTCAAGTTTATAAAACCCATAATCGTAAACTTATCATGCTTGATAAATTTTGCGAGTTGAATACGTTCTGATTTAACCGGATCCACAATAAATATGGTTTTATAATCCATTTAGAACCTTTTGAAAAGTCGTTTCTAACTGGCACAGTCTAACATTAAAGTTTTCAGGAATGAACCTTAAATAATCAACTTTAAAATTAGTCTATTATGGCAAATTAATTCAAATTGACTTATGGATGAAGGTTTGAAACAATATTAAGAATCAATTATTTATAAAAAGGCTATGTTTAGAAACCTTTTATTTTTTTTAAGTTTAGCGGCAGGGTTGTTCCTCGCAACCGGGGTCCAGGCAAAGGACCAAATTATTGTTGCGAAGATTTCAGGACCCATAAACCCTGTGGTTGCAGAGTTTGTGACCCATGAGATTGAAGAGGCTAATTCGGCGGGCGAACTCCTGGTAATATTAGAGATGGATACTCCAGGAGGTTTGGACACCTCCATGCGACAAATTATTAAAGCGATTCAAAGCTCATCCATTCCAGTGGCCACATTTGTTTCACCAAGTGGATCGCGTGCGGCTTCTGCGGGTACATTCATCACGATAGCTTCTCACATAGCGGCAATGGCTCCTGGAACCAATATAGGTGCGGCTCATCCGGTGAACATGATGGGCGGGGGAGGGGATAAAAAGGATAAAGAAGCTAGCACTATGGAAGAAAAGGTAGTCAATGATGCTTCCGCTTACATTCGTTCCCTTGCAGAACAACGAGGACGTAATGCCTATTGGGCAGAAACGGCGGTGCGACAGAGTAAATCCATTTCTGCGCAAGAAGCCAAGAAATTAGGTGTCATTGATTTAATTGCAAATAATGTAGAAGCTTTAATTTTGGCCATCCAAGGCCGTGAAATCAAAACCTCCAAAAACACAACTGTAAAACTAGATTTGGAAGGAAAGCACCTTGTTCGTCATGAAATGAGTAAAAGAGAAAAGATATTGGATACAATTTCAAACCCAAATGTTGTTTATATTTTTATGATGTTGGGGATGGTGGGACTCTATTTTGAACTGTCAAATCCGGGATTAATTTTGCCCGGAGTTATTGGTGGGATTAGTATCATTTTAGCTTTATATGGAATGCAAACATTGCCGGTGAACTATGCAGGTTTAATGTTAATTCTGTTAGGTGGAATTTTATTTATTGCTGAACTGAATACAGCAAGTTTTGGTCTTCTATCTGCAGGTGGAACCATTTCTTTGCTTCTGGGTTCCTTAATGCTCATAGACAGCGATGATCCGGCTATGCAAATTTCTAATTCTGTTTTAATTCCTACCTTATTGGTATCAGTTGCAGTTACATTGGGAACTGTTTATATGGCCATAAAATCTTCCAAAATTAAAAGCATTAGTGGGGTAGAGGGTCTAAAGGGGGCAATAGGGGTAGCCAAATCTGAAATCGACCCTGAAGGAAGAGTAATGGTGCATGGTGAGGTATGGAATGCGGTTGGTAACGAAATCATTCATCCCGGAGAAAAAGTTGTGGTGGAAGAAGTAGAAGGTCTTAAGATTAAGGTGAAAAAATCCGTTTAATGAAGGAGAAATCTATTTTAGAGTCGGCGGCTATTTTTATAGTCCTGTTTATTGGGTTATCTGTGCTGTTAATGGGTTGTGAAGAGAAACTCATTTACTATCCTTATAAATACCCAGAGGGCCAATGGAATACAGGTCAAGTTTTAGTTGAAGATATTTGGTTTAATGCTGAAGACGGCGTCAAACTCCATGGATGGTTTATTCCGGTTCCAAAACCTAAGGCGACATTAATATGGTTTCATGGAAATGCAGGCAATATTTCCTATCGATTAGATAATATTGCCAAATTACAACCCTTGGGGCTTAACATTTTTATTTTTGACTATAGAGGGTATGGCCGAAGCGAAGGAAAACCTCAAGAAGAGGGCTTAATACTCGATTCACAGGCGGCTTATGACTATGTGATAAAAAAACGTAACGTCAAACCCGAAGAGGTGATTTTGTTTGGTCGTTCTTTAGGAGGGTTTTTTGCTTCCGTTGTGGCTAAAGAAAATCCCGCTGCAGGGTTAATATTAGAATCTACATTTACAAGCGCAGAAGATATGGCAAAAGTAATGTTTTCGTTCCCAGTGGGTTTTGTCATTCGTTCGAAATTAGATACGATTAATTACGTATCCAAAATTAAAACTCCAAAGTTATTTTTGCATGGTACTTCAGATGAAACGATTCCCTATTCATTAGGAAAAAAGTTGTTTGACGTTTCTGCAAACCCAAAAGAGTTTTATGATATTCAAGGTGCAGATCATAACAATACTTATGTGGTGGGTGGACAAGAATACTTTGAAAAAATAAACGGTTTTATCGAAAAAGTTGTCCAGATTAAGAAAGGAAATTATGTCCAATAAAATTTACAGTTATGGACATCCTAATAGAAAAAAAAATAAAAAAGCTCGAGGAACAAATTTTTGGTTTCTTGAGTTTATGTCTATAGGAGCGTTTATTTTTATTATTGGTTTAAGCCATTGGATGTGGGTGGATGGGATTGCGGGTCAATTTTATGGATGGATTTTTGAAGATACTACAGAATATTCTCCAAGTTATAGTGATTTCGGATTTAAGAGTGTTACAGAGGGAATGACAGTAACCCAGGTAAAACAAGTTTTAGGGGAACCTTTAGAAGAGTATTCTCCTGAAACGTATTCAGGTAAATGGTGGAAATATACAAAGAGTGTCAGTAATGAGAATTACCGAGTTCGGGCTATTCGTATTGAAAACGGAAAAGTGGCGGAAGTGAGAGGATATTTCTATAACCCAACTCTTTATGAATTAAATAAAAATGATTTGCTTCCCGGTTTAAAAAGCAAACTAACCTACCAAAGGATTAAGCCTTAAAATGGAAAAGAAATTATTAACTATTTTTTCGATAGTGTGGGTCCTAGGGTTGGGAGTGCTTTTGTTTTATTATTTTATTCCCGGTTATTTTTCTCTATCTCCGCTACAACAGGCCGCCAAAATGGGGGATTTGCAAACTGTAAAATTAGAGCTTAATCAAGGGGCCGATCCCAATAAGGTGAATTACTATGGGCATACGGCTTTAGAAATTGCTGCTTTTGAAGGGCAAGTGGAAATCGCCAAGGAACTTATTTCTAGAGGAAGCGATTTAAATCGTAAAGATTCGTTAGGGCGTACTCCTCTGTTTTGGTCTTTTAAGAGAAAAAACTCGGACATTGCAAAAAGTCTTATTCAATCTGGAGCAGATTTAAAGGGTATTTATGAAAAGGGTATGAATCCATTACATTTGGCTGCTCAGCAAGGTTTTCAAGAAATAATTCCTTTGCTTTTACAAAAGGGTATGGATATCAATGACCAGGATAATAGAGGAAGAACTCCACTCCACCTTGCGATACGAAATGAAAATTTCGGGGTTGCCAATTGGTTAATCGACCACGGCGCCGGAATTAAATTTTGGGATGCCAATCAACATTCTCCCTTAATGTGGTCCGTATTCAAAGGGAACCTGTCTTTTTCCAAAAAATTGGTTAAAAAAGGTGCGAATGTAAATGATCAGGATAATACGGGTTGGACTCCTCTTCATGAAGCCTGTGATAAAGATAGGGAATTTGTGGCTTTTTTAGTGAATGCAGGGGCAGAGGTAAATCAAAAAGACTTCGAGGGATGGACAGCCTTGCATCAAGCGGTTGATTATGGAAATAAGGAAGTAGTTTTGTATTTGTTGAAAGTGGGAGGAGATCCAAATTTAAAAACGGTGAATGATGATACTCCTCTGAATATTGCCCAAAAAATTATTTATTCAGATTTTGAAAAATTGGAAATCCATGAAGATATGGATCAAGAGAGTATTGAAAAATACCAAGAAATCATTAAAATTCTTCAAAAGTATACTCCTGTAATTTAAAAACCTACCATAAGGTTTTAATCTTGATGACTCCCCAGATAAAATTTTTCCTCCTGCTTGCTGGTTTTATTTTCATTTATTCCTGCACTCAAGAATCGACTTCATTTTTACATGAAGCAGCCAAAATCGGGAATGTGAATCAGGTAAAGGCTTTAGTTGAGGCCGGTGCAGACGTAAATTTGAAGGATGAGTTTCACCGAACGCCCTTACATTGGGCAGTGAATCGGGGTAGAAAGCAGGTTGCTATTTATTTATTAGATCATGGTGCAAACGTCGATGCTAAAGATCGTGATGCGTTTACTCCTTTGCATTTAGCGACACAGCTTGTATTAAAAGATATTGTTCAGATTCTAATCGAAAAGGGAGCCTCTCTTAATGAAAAAGAAAACTCTTGGGGGAAAACTCCACTCCACTTTGTTGCACAACATGGACCGAGTTCTATTGCCTTTTTATTAATTGAAAAAGGGGCAAACGTAAATATGAGAGACTCATTAGGTTTGACCCCTCTTCATTATGCTTCTTTGGCAAATCAAAAAGATATTGTCAGGAGTTTGTTGGATTCCGGTGCTGATGTGAACATTAAAGGTGAAGATCCATTTACCCGTGATCCCAATACTACTCCCTTAAAGTTGGCAAAGGACCCTGAAGTCATAAATTTATTAGAGGGGATAGCCAAACAATAGAACTACTTAAACTCTGCTTGTTCCCTAAGTAGGGATGGTTTATGATGCCTTCCGCAAAAGCCAATTATTTCTTTTGAAATTCAAATGTCATTAAATATTCGCCAACAAATTCTAACGGGGATCAAACGGGTTGTAATAAAAATAGGGAGTGGAGTGATTTCCGATTCAGAATCAGGAAAACCTCCATTAGAAAGAGGATTGTGTCTGAAACGGATTCGCAGTTATGCTAAACGGATTAAGGCGATTTACGACCAAAACTTTGAGGTAATTATTGTTTCTTCAGGCGCCGTTATGGCTGGTCGAGAACGTCTGGGTATCAAAAAGGTGCGCTTAGACATTCCGGAAAAGCAAGCGTGTGCAGCTATTGGGCAAAGCTATCTTATGCGCACTTACGAACAGCATTTTGAAAAACAGGGATTAAAGGTTGCGCAAATTTTATTGGGACATGATGATTTAGAAAACCGAAAACGTTTTTTAAATGCAAAGCATACGATTGATGCTCTCTTAGAACATGGAGTCATCCCAATAGTTAACGAAAACGATTCAGTTACCGTTGATGAAATAAAAATTGGTGATAATGATACGTTATCGGCCAATGTTGCCTGTTTAGCTGGTGCCCAGTTGTTAATAATACTTTCTGATGTAGAGGGGCTCTATACATCGGATCCAGCATTAGCGAAGAAAAACTCCCAACCTCAACCAGAATTGATTTCTCATGTAGATAAGATCAATTCAAAAGTTGAGCAGTTGGCCGGTCGTAGCAAGAACCCACTCGCAGTAGGAGGAATGTACACAAAGGTCCTTGCTGCGAAAAAGACCACAAGTTATGGAATTCCTACGATAATTATAAATGGTCTTGATGCAAGAAACCTTGATCGTATTTTTTCAGGTAAAAATATTGGGACTTTATTTTGGTCCGGGAAAGCTACGATTAGAAATCGTAAACACTGGATTGCTCACACTCTTAAACCTGCGGGAAAGTTGATTGTGGATTCAGGGGCAAAAAAAGCGTTGATGGAACGAGGCAAAAGTTTGCTTCCTGCAGGTGTGATCAAGGTAGAAGGGAAGTTTGATTTTGGTAGTGCCGTTAGTATTTTGGATGAAAAGAAAAACGAAATTGCCAGAGGTCTTGTAAATTACAATTCACGTGATCTCGAAAAAATTAAAGGGCTGAAAACATCTGCAATACGTACCATTGTTGGAACTAATTTTTATGAGGAAATAATCCATCGTGATGACTTAGTGTTGGTATGAAAATGACGCGATGGTGGGAAAAAGAAACAATTCGATTTGAATGCCAGGATGGATGCTTAAAATGTTGCTTGAAGCCGGGAGTAATTTATTTTGATAAGGAGGATATCCAAGCCGTCACGGAGTTCTTAGGTTGCACTTCAAAAGAGTTTATAAAAGAGTATTTGGAAAAACAGGGCAATATTTGGGAATTGGAAGTTGAGGATGAGAAGCCTTGCCCATTTTTAAATTTTAACGGTTGTGCAATTCACCCAGCTAAACCGAAGCAATGCCAAACCTACCCGTTTTGGAAAGAAAACCTGGAAACTCGAAACCATTGGAAGCTAACCGCCGCTTTTTGCCCAGGCATCAACGAAGGCCCCAGAATTCAAGCAAAAAAAATTGCTAAACAACTCAGGGATTTTACTATTGACTAACAAATGGTAATCTTATCTTCCTCTACTTTAAACAAGTTGACAACTCTTTTCTTGCCAAGGATAATAGCCGATCGGCCATTGGGGTGATTCGGTTCTAGTTAATTATCGAACTTAATTAAAACCCAAAAAATAACTTTTTAACAAGGAAAATTTATGCCCGTATGTATTGTAGTAGGTATGCAGTGGGGTGATGAGGGGAAAGGGAAAATCATTGACCTCTTAACCGAAAAAGCAGATATCGTTGCTCGTTACCAAGGGGGGCACAATGCGGGTCATACTATTGTATTTGGCGGTAATAAATTTATTCTTCATTTAATTCCCTCTGGTATTTTTCATGACAATACATTTTGTGTAATTGGCAACGGTGTGGTTATTGACCCAAAGGCTCTCACCGAAGAAATGAAAAAGTTGGAAGATGCTGGTTTTGATTTTAATGGCAAATTGATTATCAGCGATAGAGCCAATATTATTTTGCCCTACCATCAAATCTCTGATCTAAGAAAAGAAGATGCTTCTGGTTCACGTAAAATTGGAACCACGGGTAGAGGGATCGGTCCTTCCTATTCCGATAAAATTTCCCGTATGGGAATTCGCACTTGCGATTTTGCCAATGAAAAAAGATTTTGCGAATTACTTTTATCCAACTATGAAGAAAAAAAATCCATACTTAAAAATTTATATGGTCAAGACCTCCCGGAATTTCAAGAAATGTTTGACCAGATGATGACCTATCGTGATTCTCTCCAAAAGTATATTGGTAATACTCAAAAGTTCATGCAGAAATGTATTGCCGAAAATAAATTTATTTTGTGTGAAGGGGCTCAAGGAACCATGCTGGATGTGGATCATGGTACTTATCCTTTTGTGACCTCATCGAACGCGACGTCGGGGGGCGCTTGTACTGGATTAGGTATTCCTCCCAACAAAATTGACCGTGTTTTAGGAGTAATTAAAGCTTACACGACTCGTGTTGGGGAAGGGCCGTTCCCCACAGAATTACATGATGCTGATGGAGAGCAACTTCGAAATGATGGAGGAGAGTTTGGCTCCACGACGGGAAGACCTAGACGCTGTGGTTGGTTCGATGCGGTAGTGGGAAGATATGCGGTTGAGCTAAATGGTATAGATGCAGTCATTATCACTAAAATCGATGTGCTCGACCAATTTGATAAAATTAAGGTTTGTACAGGTTACAAGTATAAAGGAAAGCAGATAGATGAAATGCCAGCCGATTTGGAAATTTTAGAAAACTGTGAGCCTATCTACATCGAATATCCAGGTTGGAAACAACCCACTTCAGGAATTCGGGAATATGAAAAGCTTCCTGAAAATACGCGAAGATATATTGAAGGATTAAAAGAACATTTAGGTGTAGAAATTTTAGTTATATCTACTGGACCTGATAGGGAGCAAACTATTTTTCGAGGCAAGGTATTTTGAAATTCGAAATTAGCGATAAAGTATTGAGTTATTTGGAAAGACTTGAATCTCATGATCTAACTATTGATTTAAAAGAAATTCCCTCCAATTGTTGTTTAGGCCGCCTTCCTGAAACAAAAATTTCTTTCTCATCCCCTGAAAATTTAAGTAACTATAGGCACTTTTGAACTGATGGAATTCAAATTCACCTATCTAAGCTTGTTCGCTCCAAGGAAACTCTCAAAGTATTTCTTTCCGGATGGGGTCCTTTTAAAAAAGTTGAAGTGTCTGGTGTCAACCTCATATTATAATAAGAAGATCCATAATTGATTAACAATGAACGATTCTGTGTGAGTGGATGCAGAAATAACCAGATATAAATGGAAACAATTTTAATACTGACATTTTCCTGTCTATTTTTTTACTTCATTGGTTATAGATATTATGCAGGTCGGATTGATCAGGAAGTTATTTGCCCTAATAGTCGCAAAGAAACTCCCGCTGTAACTCAAAATGATGGAGTTGATTATGTGCCCAGCCAACCTGTAGTTTTATTTGGTCATAATTTTGCTTCAATAGCAGGAGCTGGTCCGGTAATTGGACCCATAATTGCTATGCATCATTTTGGATGGGCGTTAACCATTTTTTGGATTTTGGTAGGAAATGTATTTATAGGTTCGGTTCATGATTATTTGACGCTTATGGTTTCAGTTCGAAATAAGGGGAGTTCTATTGCTGAAATTGCTCAAAGTACAATGGGAAATAGGGCAAAAACGGTGTTTGCTATTTTTTTAGTGTTAGCCATGCTACTTGTTATTGCTGTTTTTGGGGTTGTGGCTGCTAAAACATTGATTGCGCAACCGCAAATGGTATTTCCCACGTTTGCGATTATTCCCATTTCTATGTTGCTAGGTTGGAGTGTTTATAAAAAAGGAGTGAGTGTTTCAATATCTTCTGCAGTAGCAATTGGTGCGGTATTGTTCAGTATCTATTATGGATTTTTAAACCCTATTCCTTTACCTGAGGAAGGATTATTTGGGTTAACTCCTTTAATGTTTTGGTTTGTAATATTGATGCTTTATGCGGGAATTGCCTCTGTTATGCCAGTTCAGCTTTTGCTGCAACCACGAGATTACCTTTCAACCTACATTTTATTTGGAAGTATGGCATTAGGAATGATTGCTTTGATTTGGGTACATCCCGGATTAAATACTCCCATGTATTTAGGCGGGTATTCAGAGCAACAAGGACCTGTTTGGCCAATGTTGTTTGTTCTTGTGGCGTGTGGTGCAGTTTCGGGATTTCATTCGTTAGTTGCCGGAGGAACGGTTTCTAAGCAATTAGCAAACGAGAAACAAGGCCGATTAATTAGTTTTGGAGGTATGCTTACGGAAGGTGTAGTGGCGGTAAGTACAGTTTTGCTGGTCGGAGGAGGGTTGTATTGGGTGGCTCCGGCTGTAGGCAATATTGATATGAATGTTTTGGGATTCCGCGAAACCTTAAAAGCGGGGGGTTGGATTCATGCTTTTGGAAATGGATATGGAAATGTGGTCAACCAAATGCTTCCCATGTTGGGTTTTACTTTGGCCTCGATGGTAGCCGTGTTGGCTCTGAATACTTTTGTGATGACCACTCTTGATACAGCAGTCCGTATCACCCGATTTATTGTTCAAGAATCTCTTGGAGAAAATATTCCTTTAGTTGTAAATAAATATGTAATTACAATGGTTGTTGTTTTATTAGCGTATTTGATTGGGGCTACCGATGGATGGCAAAAAATATGGCCCGTATTTGGAGCCACGAACCAATTAATTGCTGCGGTGGCTTTGTTTGTGATCTCTGCTTATTTAATTGGGGTTCGACGGCCAACCTACTTTACCCTATATCCTGCTATCTTTATGGTGATAACTACGATTGGAGCATTAGCTTGGCAATCCTTCCGGTTTTTCACATCCCCCCAACCAAACTTATTTCTAGGTTTTACTTCCTTGGGGTTAATTGGGCTTGCGCTGTTTGTGGGTCACGAAGGTTGGCAAGCTTTACGACAAAAGAAATTTATTCCTCAGCCTTCCTGAATCAGTTTAAATAACCAGTTTTTAAGCAATTGGTAATGTAACTATTTGTCTTTCAAAGACTAAATGGAATCTCGTATTTTTGTAGTTGAAGCTAGATTCTTTCTATGGAATATATTATGATAATTTTTAATGAGTTGATTCTTTAAAGGAAGCACGTTGTGAAAATCAGTGAAGTTCTAGCAAAACAAACGGAAAAAAAGATGGGAGGAAAGGCTCCTGAAGATAGACCTATAAAGCCTGTTGATAATAAAACCATCAAAGTGATTCGAACCCGGGAAACACCGAATCCTAATGCGTTGCAGTTTGTTTTAAACACACAAATTCTTGAAAAAGGAAAACGCTCATATTCTTCTGCAAATGAAGCCAAAGGAGATAGCTTGGCGGATGCATTATTTGACATGGATGGTGTAAAAAATGTTTATATAATGCAAAATTTTGTGACAGTAACGAAAGAGGAACGCCAAGGTTGGAATCCTTTAAAAAATAAAATCTGGAAAACCATTGATGAAAATGTCTCAATTTATAAAAGCGATGATGAAGAGAGTATACAAATCGATGTGAGCGATTTTCATGGGTTGCCTCATGATAAAAAGTTGCAAGCGATAGAAATGATTTTGAATCGGTCCATTCGATTTCAACTTGCTCAGGATGGGGGTGGAGTAGATTTAATGGGACTAGAGGGAAATGAAGTCCAGATTCATTATCAAGGAGCTTGTGGTGATTGCCCTTCTTCAACCACAGGAACTCTGCAGCATATTGAAAAACTGATCAAGCAACAACTTGACAGCGACCTCACTGTGAAATCTGTTTAAACAGCTTTTAAAATTATTAACAGGTATTTAATTTCCTATTTCTTTCAATTGGCGTAATAGTCTTACTGGTTTTTCTATTAAAGAACGTCCGGGTTTTATTCTAATTTGAGGGTCTTCCCAAGTCCCGATTATTCTAAAGTAACTTTCAATAAATCCTTCATCCTTATTTTTACCTGCTAAAATTGAACCCAATATTGGTATCGCCCTGATAGTTCTATCCAAACCCGGTGTTGGTAATGCCTTCCCGTGAATTTCGAGTTTCCCTGTGGGTAAGTCCCAATTCCCATTCAAATACATTTTTAACTGAGGAGTTTCTAGGGAAATTTTCTTTGAATTAATAAGCCCGTTACGGATTAGAAAATTACCTCCAAAGTAATCAAAGTTTAATCCTCGCTTCTTTTGAGTTCCAAGGCTTGCCGGGTTTAGAACAGTCAATAATGCTCGAGTCCCGCTTTTTTTCTTAAAGCTTCCTTCCTTTAATTGAGCAAAAACTTGTCCTGAAAGAGTTCTTGTAATACTTCCTTTATGAGGAAGATTTCCTGACAATTGACCTTTGATATCAAATTTTCCTTGAATATATTCTTTGTCAAAATCCTCGTAACGTAGGTTTTGACTAATAAATTTTATTTTAAAGTCTTTGGATTTTGTATGGAAATAACCCTGCCAGGCAATTCTTCCACGTTTTGGGAAAAGGGATGATCTTTGAAACATAAATTTATCTTGTGTAAATTTTATTTTCCCTTCATATTTCTTGAACCAATTTCCATCAAATAATAATTGTTTACCTTGAATTTCTGCAAAAGGGATGTTGTTTTCATCCATATTCAAATTTATATTGAAACTTTTTATTTTATGTCGGACCTGTTTGTTTTTCCATTCAATCTTTTTTCCTTTAAATTTTCCTTTTACTTGAATCGCTTCTGTGGGAAATAAAGGGCCGTTAATTTTTAGGGATCCAGACAAAGAACCGGTTGCTTCTCCTATATTTTTTGGAAAAGAGACTTTTGAAAAATTTAAATTTTTTATAATTAAATTTGAGTTGGCAGAAGGTATGTCTTCATTGTTTGAATTGGTTTTAAATGAAACATTCCCTTCTAATGAGACTTGTCCCCCGAGAGTTTCCATTCCAACCTTATGTTGGAGCTTATTATTAGCCCAAATTCCTAACCCATCAAACGAATTGATTGAAAAAGCCCATTCTTTGGATTCAAGTTTGATTTTTTTGGCTTTTAGAGATGCGCGAGCTTGTAAATCTCTGTGCAAGTGATCAATATCTTTTAACGATTCAATTGGTAAACTTGCATTCAAATTAAATGGGTAGAATTGCCCGGTAATATTATAATCATCCAGTTTTCGGTGGATGTCGGTGGGCATAAAAAAAAGTATATGTTTAAATTGATTTGCAGGAAATCCTCTAGATCTTAATTTAATATTTACGGTTCCGTTTGAGGACATGAGATTTTGAACTGTCATATTTCCCTTTAAGATTAATTTGTCTAATTGGAACCTCAGACTTTGGATTACAGCATCCAATTGGTTATTTTTTTTTCGCAAAAGTTTTATTGTTAAATGGGTTCGAATAGATTTTTTAGAGTGGACTTTATTTTTATCCATTTTATAAATATGTATCCATCCGTTTTTTACAATAATATTTTTAATAGTTAGCTGGTAGCGTTTTAAAATAGAGCGGATCGACTCTAGGATTAGTTCTTCAGAGTTAATGGTTTCTTTTTGAGAGGTAATTTGTATGGCAGGAGAGGGCACTTGTTGGCTTTCAGTAAAGCCTTGGTCATTTAACCAGTTTTCTATGAAAGATAAATCATTTGATTCATTTAGATTAGGTGAAGATTGTGATTTAGAAACTTTAACAATTTTTGAGATTTTGGAAGGCTTTTGCCCAATGGAATCCGGACCGGAAACTTTTTGTTGAGTATTTGGGTGAGGAGAAATCTCTGGCCAATTAAGATAAATTTTTACCTCTGGTTCAAATATTTCTGCATTCTTAATTTTAAATTTACCAGTCAGCAGGGGAATTAAGCGAGCACTAACAAATAAACGTTTAGTTGAAATTAAAACTTGTTGTTTATCCTTTGAAAATATAGTGAATCCCTCAACTCTTAAACCTATTCCTTGCGACAAATCGAACTTTAATGAGTCGATTTGAATGGGTAGTCCGGTTGTTTTTGAAAGTGATCTTACCAGGCTTTTTTTGAGTGAGGAATAATCTTGAAAAGGCAGGCTAGCTAAGAACCCGAGCGTGCAAATAAATAAAATTCCTCCAGCAAAAAGAAGAGCACGACCCCATAATTTCTTGGGTTTAATTTTCATTAGAAGCTTACCTTTTAAAATTACATAGATTTTCTATATAAATTTAGTTTAAGGGGTAAGCCCGCTTTGGGAAGGGGTAAGAATGGGGTATTTAATGGATCAAGGCTTTTATTTATAAGCTTTTTATTTCAAAGGTTGGAAGGGGGATAAGGCTTTATAAATCAATGAGATCAAAATTAATTCAAAAATAAAAGGCAATGCCTCTTTAACAGGCATTGCCTTTGGTTTAGCTTCCAAAATTTTTGATTTTGCTAGAGTTAACCTAGAATCCGAATCCCCCATGGTTGGCTGCAACCATACAAGCCAACATTGGAAGTGATAACCATGCATTGGTCCTGCTTGCTAAAAATGCAGTTCGTTTAGCTTTCGCCAATGCATCACCCTCTAATTCTCCGGCAATTATTTTCTTTTGATTAGGCCAAATTAAAACCCAAACATTAAACGCCATGATTATTCCCAATAACATGCCAACCATGATCTCCGGGCTGGGGATTCCCTGTACCTTTCCTCGGCCAATAACAAAATAAACGATGCCAGAAATCACCGTCCAAAGTGCCGCATGTCTAAAAAGAAAGATCGCTTTAGGCAAAATAATTTGAGTATAAGCTTTTGCTGCCCCGGCTTCGGTCATTTTGGGCATAGCTTGGACTTGGACCATATTAAAAAAATACAAGAGTCCAATCCAAAGGATTCCAAAAAGAACATGAAAAAATTCAGCTACCCACATAGAAAAACGCCTCCTCTGATTCCAATATTAATATTTAAAACCCGCTCAATCCGGTTATTATTTTCAAATTTACACTTTCCTGGACAACTTAATGTAAGATGGAAAAATCTGCACACGGATTCAATTAATTTACACATTAATAGGTTTTTATACTTCTTTTTTCCCCAATTAGGGGAGAAGTTTTGGGAATTATTGGGTTTGCAAATAGATTAATAAAATCCCAATGGCAGCTAAATTGAAAATTAGTAAAGAGTAGGCCCAGGAAGCTGGAATGTACCTGGAAGCATTTGGAGGCGGGGTGTTAAATTTTTCTGGTGTGGAAGCTTTTGGATAATTTGCATTCGCTTTTTGAAGAATGGAGTTTTCTTTTTCTAAATGCTCTACTTGAATTTGTAGTTGTTCAATTTGGTTGCGCAATTTTAGCTTTTCTACTTTCATAGCTTTGGATTTAGCTATTTCCCGCTCTAAAGCTTCTTCAGGACCTAATGTCAACCCATCATCATCCACAGGAGTTGTAAAGTCATCGGGCATAATTGATGTCCTTTATTTTAAATAGGCCTGTAATTAAAGTTGTTTACAAAAATCATCACTCAAAGCATTTAGTCTTTGCAGATGTTCTTTGCTTAATTTTAAATCTCCGGCTTGGGCAAACTCCTCAACTTGAGAAGCTTTCCGGGAACCTACGGCAGCAGTGATAATATTATCTTGCTCCAGAACCCAGGCAATGGCTACATTGATGGGCGATGCTCCGATTTCTTCTGCAATCGATTTTAACCCTTCATAAACTTTCCTAGAATAAGAAAAGAGAGGTTCCTGATAGAGATGATAATTTTGACGTGTGGGATAAATCCTTGCACTTTCTTCAAAACGTCCGCCAAGCAAACCTCGACCCGTAGGAGAATAAGCCATATACTTTACACCCGCTGTTTTGCTCTTTTTGAGAGAAGCGTCTTCATATTCGCGTTGCAGCATATTATAAGGAATTTGATTCACGACAAACTCAGATAAACCTTTATTTAAAAGGTCTAGATCTTTTGCTTTGAAATTGGAGAGACCAATAGTTTTAGTTTTCCCGCTTTCTCTCAATTGGATCATAATGTCGACAAGTTTCTTCGATTTTTCCGGGGTGCAAAAATAATCACCTGGCCAGTGAACAAGATACACGTCTACAAAATCTCGATCCAAGGCACGTAAGGTATTGTCCAGACGCTCTTGATAACTGTTTAACGTTAACTCTGCGTCAGGCCAAATTTTTGAGATTACCAAGACGTCATATTTTTGGGATCCTAAGGCTTTACCCAGTCTTCTTTCTGATTCCCCATCCCCATAACCTTCAGCAGTATCGAAGGCTTGGATCCCTCCATTAAGGGCAGCTTTCAGCGCAGCATTAGCTTCTTGCTCAGTGCATACATCTCCCCATCCGCCACTAGGGGCAATTTGCCAGCAACCAAAAGTGATTACGCTCCATGGTTTTTCAAGCCCCATGCAATTATTGAATCGCATCTTACCTCATTACTATGGTGACGCGTCGATGGGAAAAGTGTGGACCTTCAGTTTTAATATTTGCTACCGTTGGAATATTTTCTACTTCCCACTCTTTCATACGGTTTTTGAATTGCCAAAACCGGAAACCAAGATATAAGACGGTGACTCCAATGAAAAGAATGAGCGTTGCAAAAATGTATCCGATTAAGGCAGGAAATAAGAATAATAATGTTGCAAATGTTATCAAAGCGAAGCCAAATCCCCAAAGTCCTAGATTGATGGATTGCATTCCTTGGCGAATCGGGTTTATAGGTTCATTTTTTTGAAACATTAGGAAATCCTCCCAATTAAATTTTCAGTTAAATTATACAACTGAGGAGATTGACTCCAATAAGGATATATGATTTAAAGAGAGCAAAGTCAAGCTAAGTCGCTCAGAGAGCCAGAAGATTTTAGCTAAATTAAAAGCAATAAAATCAATAGTTTATAGCGATAGGTGGCTGGTATTTTGAAGATAGATTATGTCCTGTACACTTAATAACAGAAAAGTGAAATTTGTTACACGTTCATTAGCAGATCAATAATTTTCTTAAAGTCTTTTTTTTGCTGTGGAAGTTTACGTTTCCAGTTAGTGACTCTGGGGCTTGGGTGATATAGAGGGAGAAGCCAAAAACTGTCTAAATTTTGCGGATTACCCACGTTTTCTTTTAAATTAAATGTCGTTTTTAGTAAACGGTTTAAAGCATCTAATCCCACGCCTCCAAGTGTAACGATGACTTTTGGTTGTAACAAATTGATTATGGATTTTAAAAAATAGGAACAGTTTTGGACTTCACCTGAAGTGGGTTTGCTATTATTCCCGTTGGATAGTGGATTACATAAAACAGCATTTGTAATAAAAATATCATTCCGGGTCAATCCAACATGAGCGATCAGTTTTTCAAAGTTATCCCCTGACTTATCCCCATGAAACGGAACCCCTGTACGGCCACTTCCCAATCTACCCGGAGCTTCCGCAATAAATAATATTTTGGATTTAATAGATCCATTGGATTTGCTAAGAACTGCAGTTTGGTCAGTCATGCGGGGGCAAATGGTACACTGAGCGGCTTGCTGAAAAAGATTATGAAATTTTTGAGACCGGGTCATGGATGGGGATTCTATGACTTAGATTGTTGGTCGGGAGAATCAGGATGGTGCTCAGAGGTTTCTTCATCCTCGTCTTCATCGTCGCTTGTTCTGCAGATGACGAGAAATCCTACTAAAAGCAATACACTTGCAATGATTGTGAATAGAATATCCATTTTCAAAATTAACAATTATCTGTTGATATATCCCTTAAATATTATCCATTCAATAAGGTTTTACCGTTGCAAGATAAATCATATAAGCTGCCACTAAAAATATGGCGATGTGAACCATCATAGCGTATTTTTTTGGGAGCGTATCTTTTTTAATTTGAGCGCCATTTAAGAAACCCAGTCCTATTAAAATAATTAATAAAGTCAGTTTTGAAAAAATCCAATGCCGCTGAAATGCTCCTGTTTCAATGGCCAAATACGTTCCTGAAAGAATGGTGACAAAAAGAATAGGATAGTATATAAATTTATGAATACGCTTTTGAGTTTTCTGCAATCCAGCCTGTTCCTCGGGTGTTTTTAATCTCAAACGAAAGACCACCGAAAGGGATTGCAAAAATAATGTGCCAACCACCAAGCACATTGAAACCATATGCAAGGTTAAGAAGAAGTTTTTCATTTTATTTTAAAGTTGTTTTAAATTAAGTGCTCTTTTCAATGGTTGGCTCAGGTTTCCAATACACTAAGCTGGAAATAATTAAAGCAATACCAATTCCACAATAAATTGCCGCTACGACTAAATATCCGCCCAGGGCTTCATTCCAGGTTCTTAATAAAACACCCAGAACCATCATTCCGATTATAAAAATATAAAATGATTTTGCGTAAACGTGATGAAATTTTAGAGGTTCACTAAGGTTTTGTATTCGATTTTTATTTCGGCGTGCCGTTTTCGACAACACAAACTTTCCTTTAATAGCTCCAATTACCAGGGCAGCAGCCAAAGAAACCAGAATGGCTTTTTGAGTGGCATTCTGCGTTTCTGCTGCAAGTTGATACATCATCCAGCCGCGATATATTAAGAACAATCCAACAAATCCCCAAATCGAACCCGCCAACATAAACAAACTCTCTTTATTCATGGAATGACCTCTCCCAAGATTCCAAAATTAATCACGATGCCTAATTAGATGGTCTACAAATAAAAAAGTTTTGGAAAATTAACTTTAGGGGAGTTTTCCAATGAACAAGGAGTTAAATTGACTTAATAGGGTCTTCGCTCACTAAACCGCTTGCCTCGGACTGGACGAACTGCCATTCGCCCACTTTTGCTTTTATAAAGCATTGTGGTCTCCCCGGTTGCTAAATTAAAGACATAACTATCATTTCCAACACCATCGACTGTCCAAAATGTAGCCTGAGGTCCCGAGGGAAATGTGGGATCCAATTTTATCTCTTTTCCGTATTTGTCCTGGTTAGATTGTGTTGGATCATATAACGTTGCTGCTTCCTCTTTCTCCGGCATCCGCCAGTCATTATATCCGGCAAACTTAGCGTTGTTTAAGTCTTGCGTATATTGCCAGGCTTCATCCCAAGTCACCCATTTTTGTTCCACCTGCCAGGAGTCTTCTTTAGTCCAAATAAGTTGATTCGGATTATCCGTGATTGTCTTATCATTGTTGTCTGTAAATTTTTCGGACATTTTATTAAGAATATAAGTTGGTTTCTTTATCTAATTCAATATTATCTAATCGTTTTTTTAAAGAGTCTAAATCAAAAGACGGCGTATTAGGTAATTGAGTTCGCCTAAGTATGTCATTAAAGGATGCTTTTAACAAATTGTTAAAAAAACAGGTAATGCGAGATCGACGTACTATGCGACGCACTGTTTGGCGTGATATTTTAACCGGATCATCCGAACTCAATAAGGTTTTATTGTTGTGAAGAACAGCAACTGTTTCCATTGCCATCCACAAGGGCCATATACAGAAAAGACGAATTCTAGCTTCTTTTGGGGGTATAGCCAAGGTAAATTTAAGAGCATCTTTCAAGTGTCCCGTGGTCTTAATTAAGAGCCTCTCTAAAATTTTTAAATCTTTTTCTTCGTATTGACCCGAGTTAAACTCTTCGATGGTTAAACCATTTTCGGTGATAAATGACCTAGGTACATAGGACCAGCCTCGACCTCGATCAACTACTATATCTTTTGAAATATTAGTCATCTGTAGGCCTAAGCCAAAAGATACAGCATTTCGTTTTAAAGTTTCTTGAGCACGCAAATTCAAATACGGCATTTTTTGCAGGAATATATTGCAAAGCATTTCTCCCACAACGCCCGCAACATAGAAGCAATACTCTTCTAATTCGTTCTCATTTTCAAGAAGAGTTAATTCATTAAAGTTGAATTTTTTTTGGAAATAAGCCATTCCGCGGGCCATTTCGACCACAGAAGGTATAATTTGATTTCGATATTTTTCAGGTAACGACTCGAAAGTATGGAATACACGATCAGAGTTAGCAACTAGATCTAAATCATTTTGGGAGCCATCGACGATCTTGGAATCTTGAATCCAAAGTGAAAGGGCTTCCTTTCGGTAGTCTGTGTCCTGCATGAGGCTGGCAAACTCAAGCAAGAGCTTAATTTTGTTTTGGGGATCTAACTTTGCAGCATCTTCAACGGTATCAACAATTCGGCAAAATAAATAAGCGACAAGAATGCTTCTGTAAAGCTCTCCTTCTAAAACTGAGATATTCAATGCGAAGGTTCGACTGACCTTTGGCAAAGTTTGCTTGCAATACTCCCAATCCTCCATAGAAAGACATAATCCTATTAAAAGCTTCAGCCAAAAAATTAGTTAAGTTTGGCAAAGACATGAAAATTAAATAAAGATTTTTAAAGAATTCTTATAGGTATCGATGGAAAACTTTTCCCATTGGTCTGGGTCTTAATTTACCATGGAAGGATCTGCGGATTCTATTTCCTTGGCAATTCCCAGAATCGCCGAATGCACTTCGTTAATTACATATTCCGGAGTACTTGTTCCAGCGGTGATTCCAACATGTTTTCTATTTTTAAACCAGGCTCTCTCAAGTTGTGTGGATGATTCTATGTGATGTGCTTCAACCTGTTTTTCATCACATACCTGGACCAGTTTTTTCGTGTTGGATGAATTATATCCTCCGATTACAATCATGAGGTCAACTTGGTCCGCTAAATCTCTAACTGCAATTTGTCGGTCCCGAGTGGGTTGGCAAATGGTATTTACAAATGCCACATCATCGACACAATCCATTTCTCGAATTTTCTTAACCAATTTTTCTACCTTATCTACCTGTTGAGTAGTTTGGCTTACAATCCCAAAATTTCGTTTCCCGGTTTTTCTTAGTTTTTGTAAATCTTCTTCATTATTGATAACAACGTATTCGTCTAAATCACCTACGATGCCCTTTACTTCTACATGCTCTTCTTGCCCTATGACTACAGGAAAATAATTTTTTTCAACCATTGATTTAATGGTTTGATGGACTCGCATTACTAAAGGACAACTGGCATCAAAAACGATAAAGCCGGCATCGGTCAACTTTTTCTTCATTTTTTCCGCGGCACCATGTGCTGTAATCATTACTTTTTTGGTGGGAATATTTTCTAATCCGTCTACGCCATTTACAAGGGAAACACCATTTTGTTTTAATGACTCGTTTACCTGTCGATTATGTACCAATTGACCAACAATAGTGAGATCGTTTTTAAATTGGGGTTCCATAGCCAAATTAATAGCATCTTTGACTCCAAAACAAGTGCCTAAGGCACTGGCTAGAGAAACTTTCATGATTTTCCTCAAAAAAATTTGGGTTATCCCTAAAGATCATTAAGTAAGTATCTTAACAAATTGTTAGATTTTTTTAAATAAAATACCCAGGGAAAGGAAGAATTTTACCTCATAATAAAGTTTTTTATCATTTGCCAGGTCGTTTGTTTCCCCACTTCAGCAATGGACTCAGTTAAGGGAATATTTTTGGGACACACTTCTACGCACACTTGTGCGTTTCCACAATCAGTAATCCCTCCTTTTCCCATAACGGCTTCAAGGCGCTCCTCAGCTTCCATGGCTCCGGTAGGATGCATGTTAAACAAGCGCACCTGGCTGAAGGTTGAGGCACCCATAAAATCATTTTTTATTGTAAATTGAGGACAGGCTTCCAGGCAGCACCCACATGTCATACATTCAGATAGCACATATGCCTTCGCACGTTGCTTTTCAGGGAAGGTAGGCCCTTCTCCAATTTCATAAGTGCCGTCTACATGAATCCACCCGTGAACTTTTTTAAGGTTTTCGAACATTCGAGTACGATCTACTGCCAAGTCGCGGACAATAGGGAATTTTGACATAGGTTCTAAGACAATGGGATGTTTTAATTTGTCTATTAAAGCTGTGCAGGCCTGCCTAACTTTACCATTTACTACCATGGTGCAAGATCCGCAAACTTCTTCCAAGCAACTGCTTTCCCATATAATAGGAGCCACTGTTTCCCCAGATTGGGTTATGGGTTTTTTTTGAATTTCTTGCAGACAAGAAATTATATTGGCACCCGGTTTATAGAGAATTTCGAACTGCTGCCAATAAGGTTTGGCACTCGGGTTATCTTGTCTTTTTATTTTTAATAGGATTGATTTATTGTTTTCCATTGTATTTAAATTTTCTTAGTCATACTTTCTAGGACGTGGTGTTATTAACGTAGTATTAATGTCCTCATATTTAATTTCAGGTGCGCCATTTTTTAAGGTGGCAATTGAGCTTTTTAACCAATTTTTATCGTTCTCTTCAAACCGTTTCATATACGATAAGTGTTCTGAGGGAAAAGCGTCTTCGGGAATATCCTCATAATGTTGTCTTTCTAGATAATCGATATATTCATGCGGATCGAAACTTTCTGGTTGTTTTAAATCAAATTCTGGTTTGTAATGGGCTCCACGAAACTCGTTTCTCATTAATGCGCCCTGTGTAATAATTTTAGACAAGTGAATCATGCAGTGCAATTGGTTGATAAAACTGGGCGCAGGGTTAGACCAATGGGAGGTGTCTAAGCATTTCACATTCTTAAAACGAGTTTCAATGTCATCAATTTGTTTCAATGCATTTTCTAATCTGGAGTTTTCTCTCACGATTAGAACATTTTCTAAAAGAATTCCTCCTAATTCCTGATGTAATTGATGAGGATTTTCTGTGCCGTCCATTTTTTGAATCGTACTAAATCGTGATTTCCAATGATTTTGAGCTTCATCGAAAATTGTTGAGGGGATGTCCTCAAAATGTTTTTTATGGTTTTTACTATAATTGATCACACCAGGTCCCATCATAAGACCTGTATAAATACAACTCAGCAGCGAATTGGCTCCCAAACGGTTTGCTCCGTGATATTGGTAATCAGCTTCACCAGCAGCGTATAAACCTGGAATCGAAGTCATTTGGTTTTTCGGAGATTGATGATCGATAAGTCCGTTACTATCGTCCTCATAATCCACCCATAAGCCACCCATAGAATAATGAACTGCTGGAAAGATTTTCATGGGAATATTTTTAGGATTATCCCCTGTGAATTTTTCGTAAATATCTAATATACCTCCCAGTCGATTTTCTAAATATTCTTCTGCATGATGCGTTAAATCCAAATAGACCATAGGATGTCCACCCACTCCCAGGCCTTTGTTGTAAACAACATCATGGATTTCACGGCTAGCGACATCCCGTGGAACAAGATTCCCAAAAAGTGGATGGTTTTCTTCAAGAAAATATAACCGTTCTGCTTCAGGGATAGACAGGGGATTTCTATCATCTCCTGGTTTTTTAGGAACCCATATTCGACCCCCTTCACCTCGCGCGGATTCACTCATCAAACGTAATTTATCTTGCCCGGGGATGGCGGTAGGATGAATTTGAATAAATTCTCCATTGCCATATTTGGCGCCCTGCAGATAAGCGGAAGTGGCTGCTGCTCCAGTACAAACAGTAGACCCGGTGGATTTACCATATACTTGCGCAGGTCCTCCTGTGGCAAGTATGACGGCGTCACCTTTTACCGAGAATATATCTCCTGTTCTCAAATCGTGTAAAACTGCTCCCCGGCAAATATTTTCATTATCCAATACGGCCCCAAGGTACTCGTGCCATTCTAGTTTAGTGACCTGTCCGTCATGCTCGTATTTGCGCACTTGCTCATCTAAAGCATAAAGGAGCTGCTGCCCTGTAGTAGCTCCGGCAAAAGCCGTTCTAGAATATAAAGTACCTCCAAAACGGCGAAACTCTAAGTGACCCTCGGGGGTTCGGTTGAAAGTTACTCCCAACCGATCCATAAGATGAATTATTGCTGGTGCCTGAAAACACATATCTCGAACCAGGGGTTGATGAGCTAAAAAGTCTCCTCCTTTAACGGTGTCATAAAAATGAATTTCAGGTGAGTCTCCTTCGCCCTTAGTATCAATAGCGGCATTGATTCCTCCTTGAGCACAAACCGAATGCGAACGTTTTACAGCTTGATAAGAAACAAGCGTGACATGGGCTTTGAATTCACATAACTTCATTGTGGCTGCTAGCCCTGCTAAACCCCCGCCAATCACTACAAATTGTTTTTTTCGTTTTTCCATATTACAAAGGACTTTCGAAAGTAGGTGTTGTCGATATTGGGTTTAATGAAAATTCTAATACTGTTGCAATTCCTAAAAAAGATAATAGGGCAGCAACCAACATGAATGCCCAGCCAGCATTTTTTTGAGCCCGTGGTCCAATAATGATTCCCCATGAAATACAAAAAGACCATAGACCGTTAGCAAAGTGAAATGTTGCAGAAAGAATACCTATGAGGTAAAGACCTCGACCGGTCCAAGTTTGAAATTCCTCATTCATAACGTCTAATAAAAAGGGAGCTGCAAGAAAATGATGCTGACCTTCTATATTTTTGGCAATGGCAGTTGTCCAAATGTGGTAAACCAAAAAGACAAATACAATAGCACCCGTGAGTCTCTGCAACGTGTACATCCAATTTCTTCGGTAGGAATAGCGATGAACATTTATTTTTGCGACGGAAGTAATATAAAAACCTACGAAGGAATGAAATAGTAAGGGTAGATAGATAACTGAAATTTCAATCCAAATTAAAAAAGGTAAATTATTTATGAGGTCAATGCTTAATTGATAAGGCAATAATCCTACTGTCCTTAGTGAATTAATAGAAAGGTGAAATACTAGGAATATGCCAATCGGAATTATACCGGTAAGGGAATGAACTTTAAGGAGGAGGTAGTGAATTTGATCGCTACTTGGTTTATTCATATCCAACTTAGATTTGGAGAGATATTGAAAAGGAAAAAGTCTGGATAAAGAAAACGGTGATATGCATTCTGTTATGAAACAATTCTTTCAATTCTATTTTTTCTTAAATTGGATGGGAAAACAAGTTAGATTTTAAAAATTTTAAAAATCGTATTCAAGAAGAGGGCGGTTTTTAAAATCCGGATCGATGGGTTTATCACTGGAAGTGATTTTTAAATTTTGAGGGGATTCAACAAAAAGATCAACAAATCCACACTTGCCGCAAACTCGAGGTTGTAGAGGAACTTTTTTTTCAATTCCATGGTCTTTGCGAACTACCATGATTAATTCCAAATCTTTGCTGGTGCGAAGGCCAATATCTCCTTTCAGGACACTCTTAGACCCACATTTTCCACAAGTATTTGGATCAGCCATGGTTTCCTCCTAAAAACTTTCCTGAATGTTCTCCTATTGGAGCTTCCAATAGGAGACACCATTCGTAGGAAAATTATAGCATAAGGCCGAGCTAAAAGCTTCTTTGCGTCCCCTTTACGGTTGAGGAGAAAAGGTGGTTGCTTGAGCGTTTTCCGTATAAGATGCGGGGTCTCGGCGATCCCGTGAACGGTTAATGATTTGGTTTAATTCCTTGCTAGCATGAAAAATAGGTTTTCTGCGTGCAGGGATATTAATAGGTTCTCCGGAAACGGGTTTTTTGCCGACCCTGGCTTCATATTCCCGCATCTTAAAAGAGCCAAAACCCTGAATAACCACGCGGCCATCCTTTTTTAGATTGGTCACAATAGCGTTAATGAAAGCGAGCAAATATTTGTCAGCTTCCTGCTTTGAGACATTCATTTTATAAGCTAGTTTGGTCGCTAAATCGGATCTAATCATAGAACATCCTTTGTCTAAGGTTGGCGTTTTCATTGTTTCTTCAATAAACGTGCCAAAACCAACGATTAAATAACTCCTTTAAATTAAACCACTTGAATTTCTGGGGGTCACAGGTTTGTAGGGATTTAGTGATTTTTTTGAAAAAAAGTGTATAAAAACTTGACCAAATCTAAGGGAGGTAAATCTAATGCAAAAGCTAATTCTTGTCTATTTAACTCACCCTCATGTTGAGGCTTGGAATTTTAAAAGAGAGCATAAAGTTTTATTAGATAAGGAGTTGGATGAGTATGAAGTTAAGTTGTGCTTTCATTCCAAAGAATTCATTTCCTATCTTCCAAATGCTAGCGGAGCCATTGTATGGTTCTTTAAAAAAGAATGGGCTCCTCTTGCTAAAAATTTAAAATGGGTGGCTACTCCAGCGGCAGGAACTGAATGGATCGATTTAAAGGAAAGTGAAAATCTAAAGGTATTTCATGGTGGTTTTCATGGTCCATTGATTGCAGAAAGTGTTTTGGGAGCAATGCTTTATTTTTGCAAAGCATTTGATATTTCCAAGGAAATGCAAAGGAAAAAAAGGTGGGCACGAGTTAAAGTTTCAGAAAAAATTTCTACATTACATGAGGCAAGGGTGACCATTTTAGGGTTTGGAAAAATTGGGCAATCTATAGGTCGAACCTTAAAACCATTGGGTTGTTGGATTACCGGAATCAAGCAACAGCCTGCAAAATGTACGGATTTCTTTACAGTCCAAGACTCAGTGAAAACTCCTGACCAATTGTTTAAGGTATTGGAGACAACAGATCATTTGATCTCTGTTCTTCCCGGAGGAAATGAAACTCAAGGGTTGTTAACGAGAGAACATTTTGAAAGACTTCCTAAAACCAGCTGTTTTTACAATGTGGGGAGAGGCAACGTTTGTGAAGAATCAGTATTGGTTGAAACCTTAAGGAATGGTGAAATTGCTGGAGCTTATTTAGATGTTTTTGAAACAGAGCCATTGCCTGAAACTTCGTTGCTTTGGGAAAGTAAAAACGTATTAATTCAACCTCACCTTTCAGCGGCAGCGCCACAATATCTAGATTTATTTTTAAAAGAACTTTGCGCTAAGCTAAAAAATTTAAAATAAGAATACAGTGTTTTAGTTTTCTTCCCCTAAGAACTTCACAAATTGGTCTACAATTTTTTCATCAAATTCTTTGATCATTGTGCTCTTCATTAACTTTAACGCTTGAATAGGATGCATAGGTTGCTTATAAGATCGGCGCGATGTTAATGCATCATAAGCATCCATCACTTTACATATTCGAGCAAAGTAAGGTATTTTTTCACCCTCTAAACCCTTGGGGTAGCCACCTCCATGAAACTTTTCGTGATGACAGGTTGCCATTTCAATAACTTTTTGCCCATAACAGGACATGCCGTCTAAGATTTCTCCTCCATACTGTGCATGTTTTTGAACCTCTTTCAATTCATCTTCAGTTAAAGCACTGGGTTTATTTACAACCTCAAATGGAATTTTAGATTTACCTACATCATGTAATAATCCCCCTTTACCTAATTCAAATAATTCTGAAGTCTCCATTTTAATTTTTAGACCAAAAACAAAGCAATAGAGGCCAACATTTACGCAATGGGAATGGGTTGAATAGTCTTTTTTAATGATTTCTGAAATTCGACCAAAACCTAATGGGGAATTTTCATAACATTTGTGAACGAGGTCTATAGCCTGATCTGCCATTTTCAAAAAACTGGGAGGGGCTGTATACTCAAAAAATTCTTTTAAACATTCTTCAGAAAAATGATAGATCCTATTTAACTTTTGCTTATTGTCTACCTCTTCCTTCTCTATGTATTCTTGAAGAACCTGTGAGGCCCTTTCAAAGTATTTAAAAGAATCTGTTTTTTGAATATATAAGCTCTCTTCTAATTCCCCGGTTTCTAATAAGCGGTTAACTTTTTCCAGATCATTTGGGTCATCTTTTTTGAATTTTATATAATTCGTTTTTTTATAACTTATAGTTCTAAAATACAAATCAAATTGCGAGAAGGACTGTTGGTTTAAAAGATTGATGTCGATGGGTCGGTAGGTAATATTTTGTGTTGCCATACTATAGATAAAAAGTAAGGAAAATTAAATAGTTTGGTAAACCTTTTTTGGGTTGAGTAATGCTAAAAGGAAGTATTTCTTACAGTATAAGTCAAAAAAAAAATTTGTTAAGAAAAGTTTAAAGGACGGGTAAATTTTTATGGTAATCAGTATTGAGTTGAAACTGGTGTCCGATTTGAAGTAGGGTTTCTTCGTCAAAGGCTTTGCCAATCAATTGTAAGCCAATAGGAAGACCTTCTTTTGAAAAGCCACAAGGTATGGACATAGCAGGAATGCCAGCCAAACTTGCTGAGATCGTGTGGATATCGGAGAGGTACATTTGTAGAGGGTCATTTAATTTCTCATTTAATTTAAAAGCGGGGTATGGAGAACAGGGAGCAACAATAAAATCACAATTTTCAAAGGCTTTCTCAAAATCCTGCTTAATGAGTGTGCGAACTTTTTGTCCCTTAATATAATATGCATCGTAATAGCCAGTGCTTAAAACAAAAGTGCCAAGTAGAATTCTTCGTTTTACCTCTTCTCCAAATCCTTCCTCGCGGGTATTTGTGTACATGTCAAAAAGGGTTTCGGATTTATCCGAACGGATCCCATATTTCACTCCGTCATAACGTGCCAAATTAGTGCTCGCTTCTGCACAAGTTAATATATAGTACGTGGCTACCGCGTAAGAAGTGTGAGGAAGTGAGATTTCAGTTTTTTCAATTCCCATTGCTTCTAAAGTTTTAAGTGCTTGCTGGACAGATTGATTTACATCATCTTCTAAACCTTTTGAAAAATATTCCTTGGGGATTCCCACTTTTAGTTTTTGTGTAGAATTCTTTAGTCTCTTTGTGAAATTAGGTAAGGGGATATTTGCAGATGTTGTGTCCCTGGGGTCATGTCCTGCAATAACATTTAAAAGAATAGCAGAGTCTTCTACAGTTTTAGTCATTGGACCGATTTGGTCAAAAGAAGAGGCAAATGCAACTAATCCAAATCGAGAAACCCTGCCATAGGTAGGTTTAAGCCCTGTAATTCCACAAAATCCGGCGGGCTGCCGAATGGATCCTCCTGTGTCACTTCCTAATGCAGCAATACATTCATTCGCAGCAACTGCGGCCGCAGATCCACCGCTGGAACCTCCTGGAACTCTGGTTAAATCCCACGGATTTTTTGTAGGATAAAAATAAGAGTTCTCATTAGAAGAACCCATTGCAAATTCATCCATATTGGTTTTACCAATGATAACGGCTCCTGCTTCTTTTAGCTTTTGGGTGACCGTGGCATCGTAAGGGGAAATGAAATTTTCTAAAATATGTGAGGAGCAAGTTGTGGGAAAGTTTTTAAGGCAAATTAAGTCTTTAAGTGCTAGCGGAATTCCTAATAAAGGAGCATCTTCCCCTGCGGCTATTTTACGGTCGGCTTCTTTTGCCTGTTCCTCTGCAAGCTCACGGGTTAGATGAACAAAAGCTTTGACTTGTTCGTCGACTTCATCAATTCTTGAATAAAAAGATTGTAACAACTCTTGAGCAGAAATTTTTTTATCTTTAAGCAGAAGCTTAGCTTGAGCCAGGGTAAGGGAGTCCATTGATTACAAAATTTGTGGGACTTCATAATGCCCCTTATCAGACTTTGGAGCTAAAGAAAGTAAATCTTCGTTAAGGGGTTGTGATCTTGGTAAATCTTCACGAAGTACATTGTTGATTTGCAAAACGTGGGAAGTCGGAACCACCTGTTCGGTGTTTAATTCGTTTAGTTGGTTGATGTATTCCAAGATTTTTTGGAATTGCTGTTCCATTCTGGTCCTTTCGGACTCAGTTAGTTTGAGTCTAGCTAGATGAGCTACTTTTTCAATATTGAAATTAGGAGTTTGCATTTTAAATATGTTGTTTTCCTTTATTTAAAAGGAAATGAATTAATTTTATCAATGTAATGTTGGGAAACCTGGGTACTTTTTGCAATAGTGGAAAATCTATTTAATAAGATTTTATATTTTTAAGATTTATCCTCTGACTTTTTCTTCTGAACTTTCTCTTCTTTTTTCTTTTCCATATATGCAATTTTCCCTACTTTACGAGTAAGCCGCTTATAGTGCTTCCGGATTTTCCTTAGTTCGGAATCATATTTATTTTCGCCCACGTTTTTTTTAATCTCGGTTAATTTTTCGCCCGATTTTTTGATATGTTCCTTTAGCTTTTCCAATGTGGCCATGAATCCAGTCCTTTTAACAAAGTTTTAATGAAAACCTTGTTTTATACCAAATTTTATTAGGTATCTCAATTAAGAATATTTGAATCTAGATGACCTTTTAATATAAGTGGATTTGCAAGAAGAGTTTCTAGCAATGCTCTATTATTTTTTCTTTTTGGGTTTTTTATGTTTTTCCCAAATAATCACGCAATTTCTTCCATGATCTTTGGCATTGTAAAGAGCCTGGTCTGCCAATTTGATCACTTCCTCCGGGTTTTGGCTGTCATTTTCGGGACTTGCTAAACCAATACTCACCGTGACTTGGATTTTCCTTTTTCTTTTGGAACGGCTTTTTGATGAATTGCTTTTATTTGATTTGCGGGATTTTATCGGGGAACGGTTGCTATATTTTTGAGCTTCTAGCTTTCGGCGGACCTTATTAGCCCAGGGATAAGCATCTTCTCCATTAACCCCTTCAAAAACTGCGCAAAACTCCTCTCCTCCATAACGGTAGACTTTCTGACCTAATTCGGAATCTAAAGTTTCCGCAACCATTTGTAATACATTGTCTCCTTCATCATGTCCGTATGTATCGTTGAATGATTTGAAATGATCGATGTCGATCATGGCAATAGCATATTCTCCATGAAGTCCACGAAGGTACTCGTCTAAGGCACGTCGATTTGAAATATTTGTTAATTCATCTAAATATACCCTTTGCCAGTACATCCGAAAAATGGTGTGAAGTTGAATTCCGCATATTGCTGCTAAAGCCATTATTGGAATAATTGAGGAATTTGGGGGGGAATGAGTAGAGGTAGTTATTAAATGGATTAAAAATAAGAAAGGAATCTGACCTATGCAATTAGCAATTACATAAGGTTTGATACGTTTGTCTTCGTAAGAAAGGGTTTCCAGTAAAAAAATAATCGACCCTATAATAGCAAATTGTGGAAAACCTAAATTGAAGGGTAAGGAAGTTATTTCCCATTCTGTTAATAACTTGAATTCGTTTGTGGCAGTCGTTTGCCAAATCATTAAAAGTGGGACCGGTAAAATTACCAGTACCAATTTCAAGAAATTAAGAGCATTGGTCCAGCGGTTTTCTTTTAGTCTAAAAATGAGTGCAAGCGATAAGGGAAAGCCAAGGCTAAAGATTTGGCAAATTTCTTTTTGACTGAGACCCCATAAATCAAGAGTCGATGGATTGAATAGGATGAAATAGATAATTGATTGAAAAAATGAAGCGATGAGAATTCTTTTTTGATTCAGTCGCCATCCCAAAATGCCCATTAATCCTAAGGATAAAAAAAATGGGATAGGAAGCCAAAAGTATAGATCAGGGTTATTTAACTGTTGATGGGTTACAGGTGCAAAAAATTCCCAAAGAAATGGGAGTGCCACTAAGCTCAAATAGGCGATATAAATATTTTTTCTAAATTCCATTTAAGCTTCCTAATGGAGTGGTAAACTGAATCCAATAATCCTCAAGGTAAAAAACAGATTAGCAGTTTTTTTATTTAAAATAAACTGTAAGTGTAAATTTATATTTGGTTTTGGTCTTTAATGTTTATGGAGGCTATAGGTTGTCGTGTGTAAATATTTTGTTGTTGCGCCCGTTAGTTTTTACACAGAGGGCACCTTGTTGATCAGTTCTCCAAACCTGGAAATTAGATTCTTTATATCTTGTAATAATTTCTTCATGAGGGTGATGAAAATGGTTATTAAGACCGCTTGATATTAGTACATCTTTTGGATCAACCGCATCCAAAAATTCCTGAGAACTAGAAAATCGGCTTCCATGATGAGGTGCCTTTAGAATTTGCGCATTTAATGGAGTCTGTTGATTAACTAAATAGGTTTCTTCTTTACTAGTGATATCGCCAGAAAGTAATAATCGAACATTTTCATATTGAACAAGGATAACCCACGAATGTTGATTGCTAATTCTTTCATTAGATGGGTATTTCTTTATAAAGTTATTAGAAGGATGCAATAATTTTATTTTGACGCTCCCAATTGTAATTGGTGAATTCGATTCAAATGAAAATAGTTGTGTTCCTTTTATCTTTAAGGTGTTTTTTAAATTTAATAACCGTTGGTCTGCATGTTCGTGCGAGCGAGCTAAGTAATTCTTTATAGGAAAAAAGTTTGCTAATGACTCTAGACCGGCTATATGATCATTGTCCGAATGGGTCGCGCCTAAAAAATCTATTTTTGATATTCCCCGATTCCAGAGAAAAGGCGCTAAGACTACCTTGCCAACGTCTAAACTATTTTTATAATAGCCTCCACCATCTAATAAAATTACTTTTCTGTCTGGAGTTTCCATGAATATAGACTCACCTTGTCCTACATCCAAAAGACAAAGAGTCATTTCATTAGTATGAAAATTTGGAAAACGAGGCCAACACAACCAAATAAAAACTCCTAAAACGCAGAATAGGAACCCAAGCAGCTCAATACTTTTTCTGTTTAATACATTCCTTGGCAAAAAATTATGTTTAGAGGTTAGAAATAATTTTTGTTTTGTGAAAGTACTTGTTTGATTGGAAAGTTGGTCTGGCGACTGAGCGTCCCTAATTTTTCTTTGTTGGTGAATCCACAGTGGTAACCCGAAAAGCACTATGTAATATAAAGCTGGCCAAAATTGAGGAGGTGTGGGTAGATAAGTATAAGAAAATGGTATTTTTTCAGCTTCCAGAGGGACGTGAATAAAAATTTGAGTAAGTAAATTTACCAGCGGCATTAAAATTTGACCCAAAGGTTCCCAAAATGAACTTAGAAAACAGGACAAAAAGGCAAAGGGAATTAGTAATGAAGCCAAAGGAATAAATATAATATTTAAAATAATCCCCAAAAAACTGAGTTGATTAAAAAAGAAAACAGAAATGGGTAAAATTCCTAAAACCGCTGGTAAAGACACCATGGTCGTGCTGGAAATTACTTCAAACGCCCAATGATTGCGTAACCTGAAGTCTTTTCGGACGAATGGAAGACGCTTGTACCACGGAATGTCTCCCATCCAATCAATAGAATCTCCTTTGAGAGGATAGATAATTTGTATGTAAAATAAAATTGTGAAAACAGCCATAAAGGAAAGAAGGAACCCAGGCATTAATAGTGAATAAGGGTTGGCCAGCAAAATAAAAAAAGCAGCTAAAAGTAGAGCGTTAAATAAATTTTGCTTCCTATCGATGAGATAAGAAATAAGGACAAAAATAACCATCAAACCTGCACGCACGGCCGAAACTTTTGTTCCGACCAAACCCATGTAAAGTCCGACCGGGATTAGTGTAAGAACGGCAGTCAACTTTTTTGCAAGACCACTTCTTGCGGACTGAGGCCGAAATCGAACTAACAATTTAAACCAAATTGGATATAAAAGAAAAAAGGCGGCACCCGCTATAAACCCAATATGCAAACCTGAGACAGCCAATAAATGCGCTAAGCCAGATGCAATATAAGCTTGTTTTAATCCATCATCCAAGAATTGTTTTTCTCCCAGTAACATGGCTTTAATAATGGAAGCAGGAACTTTAGTTAAATATTGATCTAGAAGATGATGGAATTTTTCTTTCAGTGAAATAAATGATTGAGTAAATAAATTCGGTTCTTCAAAATTCAGCTTTTTTATTTTGTTGGGTTTCGAGATTCCTCCAATAACATCAATTCCTTTAAAGCGAAGATAAAGTGTGTAATCTGATCGTCCCGGGTTTTTGAAGTTTCTAGGACGTTTTAATCGAATTTTTGAAATTTTAATTCGATCTCCCAATCGAATTGATAAATCAGTGTTATATAAAGTGAATCGCGCAACCCCTGATGTAGTTAATACAGAACTTTCATACTGAATTGTTTCAAGGTTAAGAGTGAATTGAACTTTGTCTGTGAAAGCAATCGGGTATTGGGAGATTGTTCCTGTTACTATAGACCGTTTTTTTTCTTGAAGAATATTAAGGATATGATTTTTAGGTCGGATTGCTTCTTCTAGGAAGGGGTTTAAAAAGCCCCAGCTCAGAAGACTTAAAAAAACCGTCAAGCGTCCAATAGTGATTTTCCCAGTTTTGAATAGCGTCCAAAATCCTATCGTAAGGGCGAAGCTTGAAAGAAAAAAAGGGAATAGAAACTCTTTTGATGCTGGAAATGAAGCTAAAATTCCAGAAGCTAATGCAAGAAAATAAGGCAGAAGAGGGGGCATAGCCAAATCTTTGAAATAGAATTCAGTTTTTTGAAACCAAAGTTAAGTCGATATGCTTTTTTGAAAGGTCTACTTTAACTACGCGGACTTTAACCGGGTCTCCAATGCAAAAGGTTTTGTGTGTATGTTGACCTTTCAATAAATGTTCATGTTCGTAATAAACATAATAATCATCTTGTAAAGTAGAAACATGGACCATTCCTTCAATAAAAATGTTTTCAAGTTCAACAAAAAAACCAAATTGAGCCACATTGGATATGGAACCTTGGTAAATCTCACCTAACCGATCCGCCATATATTGCGCCCGTCTTAAATCCTGGATTTCACGCTCTAAACTTTGTGCTTTTATTTCACGGTCCGTCGATTGTTTAGCAAATTCAATTGTCCGAGGCATAATTTGTTTTCTTTCCTTTATGGAACACTTCTTTTTGGTCAAAAAGCTTTTGACCATCCTATGGGTGATTAAATCAGGGTAGCGCCGAATGGGTGAGGTGAAGTGAGTGTAATGTTGAAACCCTAAGCAGAAATGTCCAGGATCTTCATTCGAGTAAATGGCTTTTTTCATTGTTCGTAATAAAAGAGTATTGAACATTTTTTCTTCAGGTCGACCTTTGGTTTTCTTTAATAATTGGTGTAGAGAGGTAGACTTGACATTGCGAACAGAGGAAAGGCGATAGCCAAAGTCTTTAATAAATTCATTGAAGCGAAACAATTTGTCTTCATCGGGTGACTCATGAACTCTGTGAATTCCGGGAATATTTTTTTTATCCAAATGTTGAGCAACTATTTGGTTTGCAATTAACATGAATTCTTCAATTAATTCATGGGCGGCATTATGCTCAGCTTTAAAAATTTTCTCTACGTTTCCTTTTGGTCCTAGAATGATCTCCGGTTCAGGAATATTAAAGTCAACACTGCCTGATTGAAAGCGCAGCTTTCTCAAGGATTGACTTAACGTATAACAATTTTTTAAGGTAGGTAGAACATTCGAAAATTTATCCTCAGGATTTCCAGTTTCTAAAAGCTGAGCCACTTGTGTGTAAGTAAACCTATGTTTACTTTTAATGATAGCAGGAAAAATTTCATATTCTTTAATCTTTCCTTTTGGAGTTATCAAAACTGATACGCTAAGAGTTAATCGCTCTACTCCGGATTTGAGGCTGCAAATGTCATTGGTTAGCTCAAAAGGAAGCATTGGAATTACTCCATCAGCAAAATAAATGCTAGTACCTCTTTCAAAAGCTTCCAGGTCAATGGCGCTGCCCTCTTTTACAAAGTGGCTGACATCCGCAATATGGATACCCAATCGGTAATTATTTCCTTCCAATTCTAAAGAAATTGCATCATCAAAATCCTTGGCGCGTTCGCCATCGATGGTAAAGGTCAAATCTTTGGTAAGATCCCTCCGAGATTTTTTTTCTTCCTTGGAAATTGCCATTGAAATTTGTTTTACTTCCTTTAAGACTTTTTGGGGAAACTCAGGGTTGATGTTATGCTTGTGGAAAATCAGCCGGAGTTCAGCTTCTGGGTCGTCTTTATTTCCTAGGATTTGAATGACGCGTCCTACTGGAGGGTTGTGTCTTGTAGGAAACTCTAATATTTCAACTTTAACTAATTGGCCGGGTTTGGCCCTTTTTTTTTCTTTTCCCGGAATAAAGATATCTTGAAAATATTTTGGGTCAGAAGGGGTCACCCAACCGTCTCTTCCAAGAGGTTCGAATAATCCAACAAGACTCTGGGTTTTTCGTTGCAATACACGAATCACACGACCTTCGGGACGACTGAATCTGGTATTTTTATTTTCAATTCGAGTAAGAACAATATCTCCATGCATAGCTCCACCCATTTTTTGTTTGCCAATGAAGATGTCTTCATCCCCATGTTCTGGTACCACGAAGCCATATCCATCCGGATGTCCTTGTAAAGTGCCATTTACTAAATTCATTTCGCTTGGCAAACCATAGCGGCCTCCTCGAAGCTTAACTAATGAACCCTCGGTTGCTAGATACTTTACGATTCTACGAAATTCTCTGCGCTGAGTTTCAGGAATAGAAAATAATTTCATCAACTCAGAAAATTTCATGGGGCGATTGGTTTTCTCTTTCATTAACTTTAAAATAATGTCTTCATTAATTTTCATAGGGAATTCCTACTCTGAAATCCAATTTGTCCAGAAAAATTCATTTGGTTGATGAAAGGATGGCAAGTAAGGCTAATAATGAATTTAAAAAATAATTGCTTGCCTATCAACGGTGCATTTTGCTTTTTTAAAACAAGTAACTTATAATTCCTCACTAGATTTATAGCACGAGAATGAACTTTAGAATATTCCTGAAATGAAAATATATTTGGATTGGTTAAAAAAGTATGTAGATCATGGCCTCCAAGTGGACGAATTGAGTCATCGTCTTACAATGGGAGGATTGGAACTGGAAGGCCTTGAAACAGTCGAGATTGGAAACGGGCGTCAAGCAGAGGTTATGGAGCTTAATGTAACCCCCAATCGGGGATACTGTTTGAGTCATAGGGGAGTAGCCCGAGAAGTTAGTGCCTTAACGGGAAAGCAGTTTAAATCGGATAATTCGAATATGGATTTAGAAAAAGCCATGGGAACGACTCCGGTAGAAAACAGGGTTGTAGTAGAGAATCAAGAAGAAAGTTTATGCCTGCGTTATTCTGCTTTAGTGATTGATAATGTGAGCCCTGGAGATTCCCCGCAATGGCTTAAAGATTCTTTACTAGCCGTAGGATTGCGACCCATTAACAATATTGTTGATATCACAAACTATATTTTAATGGAATTTGGGCAGCCACTGCATGCTTTTGATCGTGCATTTTTATCTGGGGCAAAAATCATTGTGCGACGTGCGAAACCAAACGAACCGTTCACAAGCTTGGATGGCGCCGAATTAAAATTACAGCCCGATGCTCTTGTCATTGCAGATTCTGAAAAACCGGTTGCTTTAGCCGGAATAATGGGTGGAGCAAATAGTCATGTGACTTTGGATACAAAATCAGTAGTTTTAGAAAGTGCATATTTTGATCCAGTTTCAATAAGAAAAGCCTCGAAGAAATATAATCTAAGATCAGATTCGTCTTACCGTTTTGAAAGAGGTGTTGATATTGAAGCCGTGGTCTCTGCTCAATCAAGAGCAGCGTTAATGATTCAAGAACTTGCGGGTGGAGAAATTTGTCTTGGCCGAGTTGATGTGTATCCGAATCCTAGGGCAAAAACTCAAATAGGATTAAGGATTTCCCGCGCAAATCAAATAATTGGTATTTCTTTAGAAGCGGATCGGATACTAAATTATTTAAATTCTATTGGCATTGTTGTGTCTGAAAAGAAAACCGAAGATGAGTATCTTATGGAAGTTCCCTATTCTCGAACAGATTTGGAAAGGGAAATTGATCTAATTGAGGAAATAGCGCGACTCCACGGGTACGAAAATATCCCTGTGACCACTCCAAAAGGGTCTTTGAACGCTGCCGCATTAAATGATGATCAAAGTAGAATAAGAGAATTAATTCGGGTAATGGAGTTTTCAGGTTTTTTCGAATCGGTTAATTATAGTTTTATTGAAAGTGAATATTCCAAGGACTTTTTAGACGCTTTTGCTAATTCCAAAGCAAAGACGATTCCTTTGAAAAATCCAATTAGTTCTGAGATGGGAACCATGCGTACCAGTTTATTGCCAGGATTAATTAAAAATGTGACAAAAAACTTGAACCATGGCCAAAAAACGGTTCGTTTGTTTGAGCAGGGTAATATCTTTTTTCGAAATCAAGACAAAGTTTCTAAAGAAATTCCCTGCTTAGCGGGCTTAGTGGTAGGACCTTACTTTGAAGATTTGTGGAAACCCACTGGAAAGCAGCACGATTTCTTTGATTTGAAGGGCATTGTTGAAAATTTGGTCAAGAGTTTGAGACTAAATTTGACTTTCAGTTCTGCAGATAAACCCTTTTTAGTTTCAGGACAATCTGTAGCTTGTTTTGTTGGGGAAGATTATGTGGGTTTCTGTGGTTTGTTGAATTCCAAACTTGCTCAAAAAATGGAATTGGAGAGAAGTGCTTTTTGCTTTGAATTAAACCTGGAGACTTTACTTCAAGATGCGCCTAAAAAATTAAAATTTGCACCGATACCTAAATACCCGGAAACATTACGAGATATTTCGATATTAGTAGATAAATCTGTAAAGTCGCAAACGGTAACTCAGTTGATTCAAAAAGTGAACTCTCCTTTACTCCATAGAGTAGAGCTATATGATCAATTTGAAGGGAAAAAGTTGGGGTTGGATAAAAAAAGTTTTACCTTTTCTTTAGCATTTCAATCCTTAGAAAAAACATTGACTGATGAAGAAGTTAATTCAGTTTTTGATGAAATCGTTGCTGTACTTTCCAAAGAATTGGGAGCCTCGCTACGAGAGTAATTGTGTATGTGGGTGCTACATTGACAGCTTTTAACCCTGGTGGTAGGATGGCCGCATGACAACGAAGGGTATTGATAAATTAGAGGAGTTGACTTCCCTTTTAGTGAAGGAATTGCGTAGATTGCGCGAGGAAAACCATAAGTTAAAGGTAGAAAAAGAATCCTTACAAAGGGAGCTCCATAGAAATTTAAATCAAGAAAAAACTATTAAGCAAGATTTAATAAATAGTTCTTATCAAGTAAAAAAACTTGAGAAATATTTCCAACAAAATGAATTGGATAAAAATCAAATTCGATCCAAAATTCAAAACTTACTCCAACAAATTGAGAATGCGGAATTTTCTTAATACCTCATGAGTAAAAGCACCCAAATAACTATAAACGGAAAATTATACAATGTTAAGGCCGGATCGGCTTCTACTAACATCCATGAGTTAGCCGGATTCGTTGATGAAAAAATTCAACAGATTTCTCAGTCTTCTAGCAAGTTTTCCACTATAGACCTGGTAATTTTAGCAGCTTTAAATATTGCTCAGGAAGTGTATGAATCCAGGAAACAAATTCAATCTTTAGAAGATAGCCAAAATTCTTTTAGTAAAGAAGATGAGCAGAAAATTGCTTTGATAAATCAGCTTTTAGAGAAAGAATTAGTTGAATTAAATAATGATAAATCCTAGGGTTTTCGTATTATACTAGGTAATAGATAGACCTTGAGCAGTAATTTGCGTTGTGTTAGGATGACCCAAATTTAAGAGGAAAAAATGCTTCCCTGCGTTGCTCGAGTAAAAAGTCAATTCTTGAGCCAACATTAATTTTAGGGGTCTTAGACCTACTGTGGTGAGCATGCCTTGCAAAAGGAAGCCTTAAGCAGTATTCCATAGGTCCCACCTGTCCTTGGCAGGTTCAAAAAATGGTTTTTGCACGGCATCTGCGGGGAAGTAAAATATATAGACTTTGTTTGCTAAAAGGGTGATTGGATTGATTTATATCCAGGAATGTATTGCGAACCTCATGAGAGGTAATCAATTTAAATAAATTGTATTTAGGAATTTCTAACGAATCATGGATCAAGGATGCGTTTTTAAATATATATTGAGTTCAAATTACCGATGTCGTAAAAGCTTTCATGCTTTTGATGGACTCAGGTCCCCCCTAATTCCAGATATAATTTCTTCATTTTTGAGACAATCCTGCAGGCTCCATAGTAGTTAGAGGTTTCTCAATTCTCAATTGTTATCACCTTTTAGAAACATAAGAATTGGATAGTCCCCATTATCTTTGTTCCAGGGCTTTGCTTATTTAAAACAGGAAATAGCGGATGGAAAGAAAATTGAGTGGATTTTCTTCCTCTCAAGATCATTTGATTAAGAAAAAATCTGTTATTCGAAAGAAATTGTTAGAGGAGAGAAACCAATTAAATAAGCAGTGGATTTTGTCTCAAAGTCAAGCAGTTGCTGCACAATTGAGAACACTAAATTTATTAAAAAGATCGAAAAATATTTTAGTCTATTTGTCCAAGGAACAGGAAGTTCAAACTGAAGCCGTCATTAAAGACTTATTTGAAATGGGGAAGTGTTTATTTGTTCCGGTTGTTGACAAAAACAGCCCTGATTTAAAAATTAGTCAACTATCTGGATTGGATATTGAATTTCAGCTTGGACCTTTTGGAATTCGCGAGCCAGTTGAGAAGTTTTTAAATTTTGTTCCATCAACCAAAATTGATACAGTGATTCTTCCTGGCGTAGCGTTTGATTTGTTTGGGACGCGTATTGGGTTTGGAAAAGGATATTTTGATCGACTATTATCTGAAATATCGGAAAATATATTAAAAATAGCCTTGGCGTATGATTTCCAAATTTTGCCGAAAATTCCAAGAACGCGGGAAGATATCCCCATAAACATAATAGTTACTGAAAGCAGAACCATCACTATTGAAAAGGAATAACCTTCAAATAGTGTTAATTTATAAATTATAAGGAAGCTAGTTATGAAAATCTTTTATGACATTCATGTGAACTTTATCACCTTGATCATTGCGATGGGAGTGACCTTGGTGATTGGATATATTGTAGGTTATTACTTAAGAAAAATATTTGCTGAGCTTCAAATTAAAGAATCTGAGGCATTAAGTAAAAAAATTGTTTCTGAGGCGGAAAAGGAAGCGGAGACCAAAATAAAATCGGCCGAGGTAGAGATTAAAGAGAAAAAAATGGCTCTGACGGGCCAAATTGAAAAAGAAATGGAAGCCAAACGTCGAGAACTACGTGAGCAGGAAAAAGAGTTCCATCAAAAAGAACAAAACCTCAATAAAATGTTGGAACAAAATCGTGAAGCTGATAGAAAAATGCAAGATCGGCAAAAAGAAATTGATCAAATTCAAAATGATTTAAATGGAAAAAAAGAAAAGTTTAATCAACTCGTTGAAGAGGAGATAAAAAAACTGGAAATTATATCCTCATATTCTGCGGAAGAAGCAAGGGAAGAGATTAAAAACCAAATATTAGATTCTGCGAGACTAGAAGCAGCGAAAGAAGTTAAAAAACTTGAAGAAAAAGCAAAAAATAACGCTGAAGGCGAGGCCCGAAAAATCATCTCTATGGCGGTTCAACGTTTGGCATCAGATCATGTGGCTGAAACCACGGTTTCGGTAGTGGAGCTTCCTAATGATGAAATTAAGGGGAGGATTATTGGTAGAGAGGGCAGGAATATACGTGCATTAGAGCAGTGTACCGGAATCGATTTGATCATTGATGATACTCCGGGAGCTGTGGTGCTTTCCGGATTTGATCCTATCCGTCGAGAAGTGGCTAGGAGAGCATTGGAAAAGTTGACACTGGATGGTCGTATTCATCCCGGTCGGATTGAGGAAGTAGTTAATAAATGTAAAAAAGAAGTTAATGTGGGAATAAAAGAAGCTGGTGAACAAGCCGTTATGGACCTGGGAATTGACGGTGTACATCCGGATATGGTTAAGCTCTTGGGACGTTTAAAGTATCGAACCAGTTACACTCAGAATGTTTTAGAGCATGTTAAAGAGGTGGCTTGGGTTTGTGGGACTATGGCGGCAGAATTAGGACTGGATGTTAATATGGCTAAACGGGCTGGACTTTTGCATGATATTGGAAAAGCCATTGATCGTCATACAGATGGAACCCATACACAATTGGGTGTTGATATTGCCACAAGATATAATGAGCATAAATGCGTCGTTAACGCAATTGCAGCTCACCATGAAGATGTAGAACCAGAATCCTTGTATGCAGTTTTGGTAGCTGCTGGTGATACCATCTCTGCTTCTAGACCTGGTGCACGCCGAGAAATGCTAGAAACTTATGTAAAGCGAATGAGTCAATTAGAAGAGATTGGAGATTCATTCAAAGGGGTTGAAAAAACTTATGCCATTCAAGCGGGAAGAGAAGTGCGTATCATCGTAGTACCAGATGGTATTAACGATGATGGAGCTGGTTTGCTAGCAAAAGATGTTGCTAAACGAATAGAGAAAGAGGTTACGTACCCGGGAGAAATAAAGATTACTGTTGTTAGGGAATCCCGGTTTACTCAATTTGCCCGCTGAAGATTATCCAGTTTAGTTTTGATATTTTTATTTGAATAAAAATTGCATCAATCCATCCACTTGATAAAATTCTTCAATTGCATTAACCTTCCTGGTTTTTAGGATTAAAAAATATTGCATTGAAATCATTCTATTAAACTATTTGATAGTGAACCTTAAATACTCAACTGATTTGAAATAAATGGAAGAAACTAGCGACTTAATAAAATTACGACGAGAAAAAGTTGAAGAGTTCCGAAGCCAGGGAGTGAACCCTTATATTAACAGGTTTAAGGGGACTACTTTTATTCGGAAAATCTTAGAGCCTCTTTCGGAGAAAACTCGAGAGGAATTGGAAAGTTTAAACCAGGAGTTTGTAGTAGCGGGACGTATTATGACGCGCCGTAAACACGGCAAAACCATTTTTTCTCACATTAAGGATGGTACCGGGCAAATTCAAATTTATATTAAAAAAGATGATATTGGAGAAGACACTTTTTCTTGGATGTCTAAGGTAGATATTGGAGACTTCATTGGAGTGGAGGGGAGGGTTTCCAAAACCAAAACCGGAGAGCTAACCATATTTGCAAAAAAAGTCACTCTTCTAACAAAATCCTTATTACCGTTGCCGGAAAAATGGCACGGCTTAAAAGATATCGAATTACGTTACCGGCAACGCTATGTGGACCTCATAGTAAACCCGGAAGTAAAAAATATTTTTGTGGTAAGAAGTAAAATTATTCAAGCCATTCGTGATTTTTTGAACGACCGTGAATATCTCGAGGTGGAAACACCTATGATGCAGCCTATTCCTGGCGGAGCCACTGCCAGGCCTTTTCAGACCCATCATAATGCTTTAGATATGGATTTGTATCTTCGAGTAGCGCCTGAACTTTATTTAAAGAAATTAGTGGTGGGTGGTATCGAACGGGTTTATGAAATTAATAGGAACTTTCGAAATGAGGGTATATCCACAGAACATAATCCCGAATTTACTATGCTGGAGTTTTATACTGCTTATGCAGACTATAAAGATCTCATGGTCTTGACAGAAGAGTTGTTTCGTTTTATTGGTGAAAAAGTTTTCAATACCCTTACCTTTCCATGCACCTATGAGGAAGATGGCCAACAAAAGGAAGTCACTTTCGATTTGTCACAACCATTTCGAGTATACCCGTTTAAAGAATCACTTTCCGAAATTGGGAAGGTTCCTGTGGAAGCTTTACATGATATTGATAGCGCTGTTAAGTTTTCTCTCGATAATAAAGTTCCCCTTGAAAAGAAAGATACGTTTGGGAAAGTTTTAGGGAAGTTATTTGATCATTTTGTGGAACCCTTGCTTGTTGAACCGACATTTATCATTGATTATCCTTTGGAGTTGTCCCCTTTATCTAAAAGAAAAGAGGATAATCCAGATTTAGTAGAACGGTTTGAATTGTTTGTCGGTCGCCGTGAACTGGCCAATGCATACACTGAGTTAAATGATCCGGTCGATCAAAAAGAACGTTTTGATCATCAGGTTGAGCAGAAAGCTGCAGGCGATGATGAGGCACATTGGATGGACCACGACTTTATCCGAGCCTTGGAATACGGATTGCCCCCCACTGCGGGCGAAGGAATAGGTATTGATCGTTTGGTGATGCTTTTTACTAATGCGCAATCAATTAGAGATGTTATTCTATTTCCACAATTAAAAAAGGAAGCTTAATCAGTTCCTTTTCGTCTTCAATAAAATCTAAAAATTCTTTTAAAGGATGGTGGCCATGGGTTATGAGCTTTTGATTAGCTGGCGTCATCTTTGTTCCCGAAAATCACAAAAATTTATTTCTCTGATAACCTTCATATCCATTGGCGGAGTGGCTCTGGGAGTGATGGCTTTAATTGTAGTTATCGCTGTTATGACGGGTTTTGGCAAAGATTTGCGGGATAAAATTTTAGGAACGAACAGCCATATTGTGATTACTAATATCACTCGCACAGGCCTTTCAGCTTATGAAGATTTAATCAAAGAAATCAAATCTGAGAATTTAGTGAAAGATGCAGCACCTTTCATATTGAAACAGGTCATGTTGACTTTAGGAGAAAGGACATCCGGTGTTGTGGTTCGTGGTGTAGATCCTTTGCGGGAAGGCAATATTTCGGATCTGCAGAAAAATATGATTGAAGGGAGCTTAAACAATTTGGTTGGAGAAGAAAAGGAACCAGACGCTAAAAATAAAATACATCGCCAAGGTATTATTTTGGGAAATGAATTATCTCGACGATTGGGTGCTTTTGTGGGAGATGTGATAGGAATGGTTTCACCTTCTGTGCGGATGACCCCAATAGGGATCATTCCAAATATTAAAATGGTGGAAGTGGTGGGAGTTTTTGAATCTGGTATGTATGAGTATGATTCAAACTTAGCTTTCATATCTATTCAATCTGCGCAAAAGCTTTTTGGGCTTTCCGGAAAAGTAACAGGAATTGAAATTAAAGTTGCAGATATTGATAAAGCGGGGGAGGTAGCTAGTAATATCCAAAAGAAATTGGGTTATCCTTATCTTGCCCGCGATTGGATGCAAATGAATAAAAATCTGTTTTCTGCTCTTAAGTTAGAAAAAATCGTTATGTTCATTATCTTAATATTAATCATTCTTGTGGCAGCTTTTAATATCATTAGCACCTTGTTTATGGTTGTGATGGATAAAACCAAGGATATTGCTATTTTAAAATCAATGGGGGCCACCAAAGCCAGTATTTTAAAAATATTTAGTTTACAAGGGCTGATCATTGGAGTTACGGGGACTTTGGTCGGTGTGATTTTCGGATTTACAATTGTGCCTAACCTTAATGAAATAGTCGGTTTTATTGAAACGCTGTTTGGTATTCAAGCTTTTCCCAGTGATGTCTATTATTTGGACAAACTACCCTCTGAAATACAATATTTCGACTCTTTTTTGATCATTGTATTTTCGATTGCGATATGTTTTGCTGCTTCTCTTTATCCAGCTTGGAGAGCTTCAAAACTAGACCCTGTCGATGGATTGCGCTATGAGTGATTCTTCGAATCCAGGAGTTTTGTTAGAAGCGGTTGAAGTTAGTAAATCCTATAAAACAAAAATTAAATCAGTCCATGTTCTAAAAGAGGCTAATTTAGTTGTCAATTCCGGTGAGGTATTAGGCATTGTGGGAGCATCAGGAGTTGGTAAAAGTACTTTGCTCCATATATTGGGAGGATTAGATCGGCCTGACTCAGGTAGAGTGTTATTTAAAGGAAAAAATATCTATTCAGGAAGAAAGGAAAACTTAGAAAAATTTCGAAATCAGAAAATCGGGTTTGTCTTTCAATTGTTTAATTTGCTTCCCGATTTTACGGCTTTGGAAAATGCAATGTTCCCTGCATTGATTGCAAAAAAAGATAAAAATATTGCAAAAGAAAGAGCTGAATCATTATTGTGTGAAATAGGATTAAAAGATAGATTGAACCATAAACCCGGGGAGTTGTCCGGAGGAGAAGTTCAAAGGGTCGCATTAGCTCGAAGTCTGGTTAATCAACCAGAAATGTTGTTGGCAGATGAGCCTACTGGTAACTTAGATTCAAGATCAGGTGATGTTTTTATGAGTTTAATTCGAAATTTAAACGAAAAATTTAATCAAACATTTGTCATTGTCACTCACAGCCAGAAGATAGCAAGTAATATGGATAGAGTCTTGCAATTGGTGGATGGGCACGTGAGTGTTATTGACAAAGATTTGATTTTATAAATTTTTTTTATGGGGAAGGGTCCAATGAAACTTAAAGAAATCGCCGAACTTGTGGGCGGAACGGTCCAAGGAGAGGATTCAATAGAAATTACAGATGCGTGTGGCATGGACCAAGCTAAAGAAGGTGATATCACCTTTCTTAAAGAAAAAAAGTTTTTTTCTAAGCTTGAAACTTGTAAAGCCTCAGCTGTTATAGTTCCAAAGGCCTTGGAAATTCCAATAGCGCAAGTAATTCATCCCAACCCCGCGCTTGCTTTTGCGAATATCTTAATGAAATTTCACCCCGATTCCCAACCTGCACCTGGCGTATCTCCTCAAGCTTTTGTGGATGATACTGCGATTATTGGAAAGGATGTAACAGTTTCTCCATTTGTTAGCATAGGAAAAAATGTGGTTATTGGAGATCATACAGTTCTTTTTCCGGGAGCCGTAATTTATGATGATTGTAAAATCGGGAATCATTGTACGATTCATGCAAATGTCACATTGTATAAAGAGACTAAATTAGGTAACCATGTGGTATTGCATTCAGGTGCGGTCATTGGGGCAGATGGATTTGGGTATACACCTGACCAACAAGGACGGCATTTTAAAATTCAACAGATTGGTAATGTTATTATTGAAGATCATGTTGAAATTGGAGCTAATACTTGTATTGATAGAGCCACCTTTGGAGAAACTGTCATTCGGCAGGGGACTAAAATAGACAACCTGGTTCAAGTGGCTCATAATTGTGAGATTGGAGCTCACTCTATATTGGTTTCTCAAGTTGGAATGTCGGGGAGTTGTAAGTTAGGCCATCATGTCATTTTAGCAGGGCAAGTTGGATTAGCAGACCATGTGACATTAGCAGATCAGGTGGTAGTCGGAGCGCAGTCAGGAGTTCCAAGCGATTTACCCAAACCCGGGTTTTATGGAGGTTCTCCTGCGATAGAGGGAATGCGGTGGAAAAAATCAGTGATGCTTATTTCCAAACTACCTGATATTACAAAGCAAATTCGTGATTTGGAAAAAAGGCTTAGTGCCATTGAAAACGAGTGATTTGCCTTGATACAATGAAAAAGTAATTAGATTCTTGTTTTGGTATGTAAGGGAAAATGGATATGAATAATCGATGGATTGTATTTGGGCTTATTTGTATATTTTCATTTTTTATTTTTGCCGCCAAGGGACCCCTTTCAACAGAAAAGTTAAGTAAATATATTGAGAAAAAACTACAAAGAAATAGCAAAACTTTAAGACTTAATGAAAAATGGATTGGAGATGAAGGAGCAGTATTTTTAGCAAACTCTCCTTTAATGAAAAATGTTACTACTCTAAAAATTTATAAAGGGAATGTGGGCGACGCAGGGGTTCGTGCCCTGGCAGAGTCACGAAATTTTGAAAATTTAAAAGCTCTCTATATAGAAACCAATTTGGTAACTGATCAGGGGGTAAGGTACCTTGCCGCCTCAAAGGCTTTTGCTCAATTAGAAGTTTTGAATTTATTCAACAACCAAATTGGAGATGAAGGAGCTGAGGCTTTAGCAAGCTCACCGAACTTTAACCAATTAAGGGAATTAAATTTAAATTATAATCAAATTGGCGATCAAGGTGCCATTGCGTTAGTTTCTTCTGATAAACTTAAACAACTTTCCGTGTTAAATTTATCCTATAATAAATTAGGAAAATCTGGAGGAACGGCCCTGCAAAACTTTAAGTTTCAACAAAAAATAAAAGGATGGAATCAAGCAGGCCGATTACCCAACTTAGAAAAAAACTATATTGGTGATTTTGGAGTTTTTGTTTTATTAAACTCTCCTTACATTTCTGAGTTGAAAAATTTAAATTTGAACTATAATAATTTGACAGATGAAGCAGTTCTTGCCTTAGCAAGTTCACCTGACCTCAAAAAGCTGGAAACGCTAAGTTTGGCTGGTAATTATATTTCAGACAGAGGTGCCAAGGCGATAGCCCATTCAAAGACACTTGTGAATTTGAAACACCTAAATTTGAACTTCAATAAAATTAGCAATAATGGCGCTTATGCCTTTGCTAAATCAGAAGCCATGACGAAACTCGAATCTTTACGATTAGGGCAAAATCAAATTGGTTTTGAAGGGGCGCAAGCATTAGCTGAATCCAAAAACCTTAAAAATTTAGTCTTTCCTATTTTCGGTTTTTACTAATTTTTAAATTAAAAGATCCTTAAGGTCTTTAATCTTCATACCATTAAAAATGATACAAATATTAGATTTTGAACGGGAAATTTTTGCAGTAGAAAATCAAATCCGTGAGTTACGTTCCTTATCGCATATGTATGATAGTGTTGGCGATTTGACTCATGAGATTGCGAAACTTAAAAAAAAGCTGCGCCATTTAAAGAAGGATACTTTTAATAATTTAGATGGATGGCAAAAAACCCAGGTGGCTCGGCACCCGGCTCGGCCTTATACCCTGGATTATATAAATTATATTTTTTCCAACTTTAATGAACTTCATGGAGACCGGCATGGTGGATATGGGGCTTCAATGGTTGGGGGATTTGCAAAATTTGGGGATCAATCGGTGATGGTGATTGGTCACCAAAAAGGTCGAGATACCAAAGAAAAATTGCATCGGAACTTCGGGATGTCTCAACCGGCGGGCTATCGAAAAGCTTTAAGGTTGATGAAGCTAGCAGAAAAATTTGAAACTCCGATTATCACAATGATAGATACTCCCGGGGCATATCCAGGTATTGATGCTGAAGAAAAAGGACAGTCCGAGGCAATTGCTTATAATTTGTTTTGTATGTCTGGCTTAAAGGTTCCCCTTATAGCAATTGTTATAGGAGAAGGTGGGAGCGGGGGGGCCCTAGCTATAGGCCTCGGAAATAAGGTTTTGATGCTTGAGCATTCTGTTTATTCGGTGATTTCGCCCGAGGGTTGTGCTTCAATCCTTTGGGGAGATAAAGAAAAAGTTAAACAAGCAGCAAGCGCACTTTCTTTAACCGCGCAAGATTTAGAACGATTAAAAGTAATTGATCAAATTGTTTTAGAACCGTTAGGGGGAGCCCACCGAAATCCAACCTGGGCTGCAATTTTATTAAAAAAAGCAATTCGAGCAAACTTGCGTGAACTTTCCAATCTTTCTGAAGATCAATTAGTTAGTCAGCGGCAAGAAAGGTTTCGTAAGCTAGGTGAATTCGTTTCCGAAAACGAATAAACTTAGTTTGAATTACAGATGAAGTTGTGATCGGAAAAGAGAAGCGTAAATACTGTTTTCCTTAACTAAAGCTTCATGAGTTCCCGTTTCGACTAATTCCCCCTCACGGAGAACCAGGACTCGGTCTGCCCCCTCTAAAGTAGAAAGTCTATGAGCGATAATCATGGTCGTTTTACCTGACATCAGTTTTAATAAAGCATCCTTAATTTTCATTTCGGTTGCGGTGTCTACAGAAGCCGTAGCTTCATCTAGGATAAGAATAGGAGGATCTTTAAGAAATACTCGAGCAATGGCCAATCGATGTCTTTCTCCTCCGGAAAGTTTAACGCCTCTTTCTCCTATTAGCGTTTCATAACCATTTGGGAGTTTTTCAATAAACTCAGCCGCATTGGCTGCATTTGCCGCTTGTCTTATTTGTTCTTTAGAGGCACTTAGGTTTCCATATAAAATGTTTTCTTCTACTGTGCCATTAAAGAGAAAAGGTTCTTGGGATACTAATCCTAATTGTTCTCGAAGGAAAGATAAGCTTAGTTTATTGAGTGGATGGTTGTCGATTGAAATTTCCCCCGTGTCCGGGTCGTAGAATCTCATTAACAGTTTTACAATAGTGGATTTACCACTCCCGGTATGACCGACCAAAGCAATTTTTTCTCCGGGTGCGATTTGAAAACTTATACTTTTCAAAACTTGCTTTGGTTTGACATAAGAAAATCCTACTTGGTTAAAAGTGATTTCTCCTTGCACATTCGTCGATGGCAGCAGTGGATCGGAACTTTCCTTGACAGTAGGTTTTGCATCAATGATTTCAAATAAACGATCACAGGACGCTAATGCATGTTGCAACATGTGGTTCAGGCTATGGAGTTGATTTATGGGTGTGTAAAACAAAGCGAGATAACCGATAAAAGCCACCAATGTTCCGACTGTAATTTCTGCACCATTTACTAAGCCTATACCATATAGAATGATCAGAACGGTGCCTAATGATCCCAAAAACATCATAGTGGGTGAATAAATAGCCCACAGCTGCATTACTTTCAAAGTTCCTTTGCAATAAGCATCGCTACGCTCTTCGAATCGTTTGATTTCGTGTAGCTGTCTGTTAAATGAAATGGTTTCTTTAATTCCGGATATGGTGTCTTGTAAAGTACTGTTCATTTTCGCTGCACGTTCACGGACATTGTGGTAAAGGTCATGTGCCCGGTGTGTGTATTTCCAAGCACCGATAATCAAAAATGGGATTGGGATAAGGGAAGCTAATGCCAGCTTCCAATGCAATGCGAGGAGAATAATCATTATGCCAATTAAAGTTAAAATCGCTGTGATCAATTGCTCAATACCGTCTATAAAGATTCTTTCTACATAGGTGACATCATCATTTACTCGCGACATAATTTCGCCTGTAGACCGATTTTCAAAATAATTGATAGACAGTTTTTGTAATGAACGGTAGACATGAGAGCGGATATCGAAAACTACTTTTTGCTCCACCTGGTTGTTGACAATAATTCTTTTGTAATTTGATAAATTCCTCCCTAGATAAGCGAGAACAAGCGCAAACACCCCTCCATAGACCAGCCAATTAGATTGTGGATCAATCAATTCGTCTATAATAATTTTTATCAACCAGGGTGGAACCAAATCTAACAGTGTGGTCATGATGGCGAAGGTCAGGGTGAGAACAACTTGTTTTTTGTATGGTTTGAGGTAGGTTAAAACTCTGATTAATGATTTCATTTTTGAAATAGTTTAACTACTTGAACAGGAAATTATTATTCCGCTGACAGGTAAGAATAGAAGTGATAAGGTTTAAGTTAATTTTAGAATTATTTTTAATGTGTGACAACTTCATCCTAAAGGAAATTAAAAAATAATGGAATATAGAAAATTAGGTTCCAGTGATCTTGAAGTATCTGAGGTAGGTTATGGCGCTTGGGGAATTGGGGGTGCTCCTTTTTGGAGTACTGAAGGAGACAGTAATTCTGAGAAATCGATCCTGCGTGCTTACGATTTAGGAGTTAATTTTTTTGACACTGCACCGGTATATGGATTTGGCCATTCCGAGAGTTTGATTGGTACAACCTTAAAGCCTTTTCGTGATAAAGTCATCCTTGCCACAAAGTGTGGATTGGTTTGGGAAAAACCTGCAATAGGGAAAATTTCTAAAGTTGCGAAGCGGGACTCCATATTCAAAGAAATCGATGAAAGCCTTAGGCGTTTACAAACCGACTATATCGATTTATATCAGGTCCACTGGCCGGACGTACACACAGCACAAACAGAGACGATGGAAGCTCTGATGGAAATTCAGAGACAGGGAAAAATTCGTCATATTGGTGTAAGTAATTATTCTGTAGAACAAATGCAGGAGTGTTTAGATGTGGGTCCTATCGTATCGCTTCAACCGGAATACAGTTTATTGCAGAGATCCATCGAAAAAGACGCAGTCCCTTTTTGTGCAAAAAATAAAATAGGAATTATAGCTTACAGTCCATTGGCCTCAGGAGTGTTGACCGGGAAGTATGATAAAAATACCAAGTTTACGGATTGGCGTAGTAAAGGAATAATTGGTGAGTTTGTTGGAGAAGCTTTTCAACGCAATGTAGCAAAAGTGGAACAACTCAATGCAGAAGCTAAAAGGTTGGGAAAAACATGTGGGCAGACTGCATTGAATTGGGTCATTCATCAAAATGGGGTTACCACAGCTTTAGTTGGAGTAAAGAACCCGAAACAGGTGGAGGAAAATTTAAAAGCTTGTGGATGGAGTATAAGCGGAGAAGCTTTGACCCGTATCAATAATATTTTTGAGACAGCTGAAAATTAAAAATTCTTGATATTGAAATGCAATATTTTGATAAGAAAATATTACAAACGACAATTTTCCTCTTACGGGCTATTCCGCATGAAATTTGTAAGTGGAAATAAATTTTTCCGAGTCTTCTTTGATCTGTGTCACTAATTGCTCTAATTGAGGGGAGTTGATATTCAAGCTTCCTAATCTGTCATTCATTTCTCTAATGGTATTTTCTAATTGGCCGCTATTTGCAATGGCGTTAGACTTAGAAATATTTTCCATATTAACTTTCATACTGGCAATTTGATCATAGATATTATCTTGAATGCTTTCAAAAGCCCTCTCTTGATCGCTTCTAAGTTCATTTTTGTATTGATTGAGTTTGATTTCTACAGCATCTAACTGGGTTTGCTGGATGCTGTCATTAGAATAGAAATAAGCTAACATCAATAGAATAACTCCTGTATAAAGCATTACCTTAAGAACAGTGGTCTCTTTTTTCCGGTTTTGGACATTTGCTCTTAAGGCCTCAATCTCCTCTTTTAAGGATTCAAGAGTGACAGATGTATTAGAAACTTCCAAGGTGGGTTCAGAAGAGTTATCTTTTGGCGGTTGTTCCATATTAAAATAAACCTCGACGACAAATTTAATGATTGTTTAGAGAATCCGTGATTTTATCCAATACTGATTAAGGAGTCAAATGGATGTTGATTTCGATTTTTGAAGAGTGGTGGAATTTCAGGATTAATGAGAGGAGTTTAGAGATTCAAGTTTTTTCTTGGCTTCAGGATTTTCCGGATCCAGTTGTAGAATAACTTTTAGCTCCTGAACCGCCTCAGCAGGTCGACCTTGTTTTTCATAAATTTCGTAAAGCTTCCAATGGAGAGATAAGAAATCCAAACCTAATTCTACTGCTTTTGAATAGGTATTTTCTGCTTTATTGATTTTATGGAGAGCAAAATATGTATTTCCTAAGTTAAAATATGCTATGGCAAACTCAGGGTCTAAGTCGATGGCCTTTTGCAAATAGGGTAAAGCTTCATTGGCTTTATTTTGTTTATTAAGAACGGCTCCTAAATTGGAAAGAGCCTGAATGAAATTGGGATAAATAGCAACGGCTTGTTTAAAATGGGTGACTGCTTTATCTAAAGTCCCTTGACGAAAATATTGACCTCCCAGATTTGACAATGCTTCGGGAAAACTAGGGTTTAGCTTAAGGGCTTTTTCGTATTCTTTAATAGCGTTGTCTACCTGGCCCATGTTTCGATAGGCGATAGCCAAATCATAATGGGCAAGTGGAAAATCCGGCTTTTGAGTTAAGAAGTTTTTCAAGAGATTGATCGCTTTGTTTGGGTTTCCCTCATCAAAAAGTGCAAAGCTTCCACGATAGTACATAGCTTCCTTAGATGTTTTATCTTGTTCCTGTAATTGTTGAAACGTTAAATTCAAATTTTCCTTTAATTTGGGTTTAATGTAGTTGATGGGTAAAGCAAGGTTAATCGCACGTCCCTCCACAGTCGAGATGCCCACAACTTGATTTTTTTCGTTCACTAGGGGACCTCCACTAAAACCAGAGCTTAAGGGAGTGGTTGTGTAAATAAAGTTAAATTCGGGAAAAGCTTGCGGGTGTATACCCAAAGTAAAACCAAAGGTTTGCAATAGGTTGTTTTTTGCTGAAACTGCATTCATTCTTACGGTCTGGATTGGATAACCCAGGGCACTGGTGTAATGAAAATCCTTAATATCGTCAGAGTTTCCTAGTTCAAGAGTGGAATAGAATCCTTTTTTTAGCTGAAGAATACAAAAATCTTTAGTCCGATCTAGACCTCGAATGATTTCAATGGGAACGTGGGTACCGTCTCTAAAGTATGCTTCCATTGAAGCGGCATCCAGTAAATTATGATAATTAGAAACAACAATTCCTTCGGGTTGGATTATGAATCCTGTGCCAGTAGTAACTACTTGCCCTTCCGCATTTTTTGCTGCGAGAAGTACTACGGCATTTTTATTGACCTCATATCCCCATCCCACAATTGGAAAGGATAAGACAATAAGAGACATCAGAAGAAAAAATGCCTGGCGGTATTTAAACAAATTAAGTGAGAAAGTTCTCATAATTAAAAATGCGATTCGCTTTTTGCCTTTGAAGTCATTCAGAAAGCCCGAAAGCAAAATAAAATTAATGCTTTGCTTAAAAGTCTTTTTATTTGATTGTATAAAGGGGAGTATTAGATTACAAGTGAATTAAGCGTGAAAAGAATGAGCCGACCCCGAAACTCTGAGGTCGGCTACATTTTTTAGGGGAAATTACTGAACATTCACGATTACGGTTGCGGTAATCGGAGGATTGTAAGGTACGTGATTGCCTTGCGCAAATAAACCACGGATTACGTGGACTCCTGATTCTAATTTTACTTCTTTACATGTAGAACCATCTCCCATGTGTAGATGTTGTGCATCTTTTCCTATGGGTTTGCTTAGATCACTGGGAAGGTCAGTATCTACCAATATATGATGATGTCCTTTTCCATCGTTGACACCTTTCTTTGCAGGTTCTACTTCTACTCCATTGGTAACTAGGCAAACCTTTACAGGGCTAGAAACTGTAGCGCCATTTGCAGGCTCTGAAATAGCGATAGCGCGTGTGCCTGCAGATGCGGTTGTAATAGCAAATGCCAATAAAGAAATTAGAAGAACTCCCAGTTTTAAAAAGATTTTTGTCATAACAGTCACTCCTTAATCAAACAGTTTAGTTTAAAGTGGGTGGTTCGTTTGTTGAGACGATGAACCTTAAAACCGAATAGAAACAGAGATTTGATAGTATCCAAGCGGTTGAGATAATTTCCCGGGTACTCTGCCTCACCCAAGTAATCTAATAGAGAAGCCACCCTCCCATATTGTCCTCTCCCTTGGTGGGGTTTGGATAGGGTTCTTGGAAATATTTAGATAAGGCAAATTTAAATTAGATTCACCTTTTTGTACAAAAATAAAGCTAAATAAAACATTTTTGACCCAAATTATTCGGGATTCCCAAAGTTTACAAAAAATTCTCATATTGTCTTAGGTAGAATGACTAATAGGCTTTTCCTTAAGACAAAAAAATTATATACTTACGAGAAATCGAAACAAACTACATAACCTGTAAAATTGGTTTTTAATAACACCTCTCTTTTGGAGTGGTGAAATATTGGAGGATTTAATGGATTTACCTGTCACTGGAGAATGTCGCCTTTTACACACATGTGAAATGTGTGAATACAATAATGACAATGATTGTAAAGCCGATAAAAACGAACATAACCGCTGGTTAGTCAATAAACGCATGAGTGAGATTAAATATAAAATTATTGTCGGAAGTAATAAAGGCGGAGTGGGAAAAAGTACGGTAACAACAAACCTGGCTATTGCCCTGGCTGAGAAAGGAAATAAAGTTGGATTGGCTGATGCGGATTTGCACGGACCAAATATTCCAAAATTATTAAATGCCGAAAGTGTTCGTTTGCGGGCAGAAGATGATGGGATTTCTCCTTTCGAAACAAAAAATGGAGTTAAGGTTGCTTCACTAGGTTTCCTGATTGAAGACCCTAATATGCACATCGCCTGGCGGGACGCGGTGAAATACGATTTTATCATCGAGTTATTAGGGAATATTAATTGGGGGCCTTTGGATTATTTGCTAATTGACCTACCCCCAGGCACGGGTAATGAACAGATTACAATAATTGATTTTATTGGGGAAGTAGATGGCTGTGTAGTGGTAACGACTCCACAAGATTTAGCATTATTAGATGCAAGAAAAATGATTTCTTTTGCAAGAGATAGTAATGTCCCCATAGTGGGAATTATTGAAAATATGAGTACAATGATTTGCCCTCACTGCCAGGGTGATATTGATGTATTCAAAAAAGATGGCGGACAAAAACTTGCTGAGGAATTGGTTCTACCTTATTTAGGAAGTATTCCCTTGGATTCTGAGGTTGCCATTCGCTCAGATAGTGGAGAACCTGTAGTGCTTTCCCGACCCGACTCGGCTGCAAGTAAAGCATTTTTACAACTTGCAGAAAACTGTCATAAATTCCTCAATCCTGAAGAGTCTTTAAAAGCTGGATAAAATAAATAGAAAAACCTGATATATTTTTTGTATCCAGGTTTTTCTATTGATGTTTTTATTTATTTGTTTGACTTTAAAGGCTTTAGCGGAAAAATAAAGCCGTTGCGTAACCTCCCCGAAATGTTAGATAATAGTATTTTAAGAAAAAAATTAAATAGCCTTTGAACTATTAATTTCAATAAGATTGAAATATGTATTCCGGCAACCGAGATAATTTTAAAATGAAATATTTGATTTGTTTGGTAGGGTGGTGCTTTTGGATTTTAACATTAACTTCTGTGTCAACTTCTGCAGACCCTCTCCCAAGTTCAAATAAGCAATACTTCCAACCTTTTACGAATAATCCTACTGTTGCCGTTGTAGAGGGACAACCTATTCAATTGGATGAATTGAAGAACGCAAGTATTCAGCAAATGATGATGCAGTTGTATCAAATGCAAAAAACGATTTTGAAACAAAAAGTAGTAGAAATATTGCAAAAAAATCACCCCGAGATTCGATTGAAAGATATCCAACCCGTAAAAAATAAAGAAATAGAAAGTTTTTATCATAATGAGCCGGGAATTAAAGATATTGGTAATTTGCCAGAAATAAAAAATGAAATCCGCATGTTTTTAGAAAAAAGACAACGCCAAACTCATTTAAGAGATATAGATAAAACTTATAATTATGCAATAAGTAAAGGTTGGGTTATTGACCATTTTAGACCCCCAAATGATTTTCGGGTCATCGCAGATATTGGAACGGCAATGTTATGGTTTCCGCGCAAACAGCAAAACATTAGAAAGGTCTTTTTAATGGAATACTCGGACTTTTTATGCCCTTTTTGTCAAAAAGTCCAGCGTACGATCAGTAGCTTGCGTACCCGTTATAAAGACAAGGTACAATTTGGTTATAGGCATTTTCCTCTACATCAGGAAGCAAGAGAAATTTCAGAAGCAGCAGAATGTGCTAGAGAGCAAGGTAAATTCTGGCAATATCAAAGGATTATTTATAATAACCCGCAAGGACATAAAAATTTTGATCAACTTGTACAAACGGCTCGGCTTGCTGGTGTAAAAAACCTTTCGAGATTTCAGCGTTGTCTGAATCAAGGAAAATATAGGCGGCGAGTAGAAAATGATATTCAAGAAGGAATTGAATTAGGAATTGAAGGAACGCCCTCTTTCATAATTGGGACTTATAACCCTGAAAACTCTACGATAAATGGAGAAATCTTATCTGGCGCAGTTACTGGGGAAAAATTTTCTCATGTCATTGAAAAATACTTAGCTTCCCTAAATAATTGATCAGGAGTTTTTACCCTTGAAATTGTTCTATTTCCTTAAACCGAAGGGTTGTTTGAAAGTTAGTGTTTTTACCTTCCGGTTTACCTTAATTCTTATCATTTTTCCTCTGTTTTACTTAACAAGTTTCCCTCTAATTGGAATAGTTGAAAGTTCTCCACTCTTCAAAAAATATTTATCTGAATCCAAAGGAGAAAGTCAGGATATTTATATTCAGGCTATGCCTGATAAAGATGATTTGTATCCTGGTGATAACTTTTATTTTTTTCTGATGGTGGATCTGGTTCCTGGTTGGCATATATATTCCCTCAAAAAGCAGGATGTCGAGGAAGATATTGCTACAAAAATTTTAATGGATCCAAATCAGTTTATTTGGGAAGGAGAATGGCAAGAATCTGACCCGCAATTGGTTAAAGACGTGGTATTGGAAAAAGTGATGAAAACACATTCCAAGCGTGTCGAGTTTTCACACCGGATGATCGTACCGCAAAAAATCTCCCCTGGAACTTATTCTCTCCAAGGAAAGCTTACCTACAGCACATGTAATAATAAAATTTGCAGTCTTCCCCGGCAAAAACGATTTATTTCTCATGTTATAGTAAAGAAGAAATAGGTTTTAATTTTATTATTGTCTCTTATAGTTTTTTATGGAAGTAATTACAACTCACTTTAATGCAGACTTTGATTGTATGGCATCAATGGTGGCTGTTCAGAAATTATACCCGGATGCGAAAATGGTTTTTTCTGGATCCATGGAAAAGGTTTTGCAGAATTTTTTAAAAGCTTTTGGGCATCCTTTTCAATTTTCAAAAATTAAAGAGATAGATTTGGAGAAAATCAAACTGCTCATAGTTGTCGATACTCAAGATCCAAACCGAATTGGTCCCTTTAAGTCATTGCTGGATAAAAAAAATGTTAAGGTTCATGTTTATGACCATCATCTGGATGTGGCAAACCCGATTCGTGCTGATAAATCAGTTATTTTAAAGCGGGGTTCTACGACGACGATCCTTTGTGAAATGCTTACTGAAAAAAAAATCGAATTTACTGGAACTGAAAATACACTCATGGCATTGGGGATATATCAAGATACGCATTCCTTAATTTCACCTTCTACCTGTCCTGAGGATTTTTTTGTAGTGGGTCAATTGGTGAAAAATGGAGTTGACCTAAACGTGGTTGCTGACTTCGTCGAAACTAAACTAAATCGAGATCAGTTGGAAGTTATGAACATTTTGATAGGGAATTTAGAAATCCAAAACTTTAATGGGGTCGATATTGCTATCTCTACAGCTACTCTAGAGAATTATATAGGGGATTTAGCAGTTGTCGTTTATCGCTTAATGCAATTAGAAAACCTGGGCATTCTGTTTGCTATTCTCCGCCTGGATTCAAGGATATATTTGATTGGACGTAGTAGATCCGAGGAAGTTAATGTAGGTCATATTTTAAGGCACTTTGGTGGGGGGGGGCATCCTAATGCCGCAGCAGCTAGTATCAGGGAATTAACTTTAATTGAAACCCAGGATCAGCTTTACTCAGTTCTAAAGGAAGAGGTTAAACCTTTGGAGTTGGTAAAAAATATTATGCACACTCCGGTAATAACTGCTTCTTCAAAAAACTCTATCGAAGAAGTTGAGAAAAAAATGACAAGGTTTAATCTTAATTCATTGCCTGTGGTTATTGGAAAAAAACCGGTTGGATTAATAACAAGACAAATTGTGGAGAAAGCCCTTCATCATAAATTAGGTAAGGAGCCTGTCGGAGAGATAATGGTTCGTGAAATAACTGTCACGACCCCAGATTCTTATTTTAAATCAATTGTACCAATCATAATTGAGGAAAAACAGAAAGTGATACCAGTAGTGCACCCAAAAGACGGAAGATTATTGGGTGTTGTCAGCCGTGGAGATTTACTAAGAACTCTGCAGGAAGATTTAGCAAGCTATTCTACTGGTTCATATGCACCCCTGCTTAGAGAGAAAGATTATTTTATTAAGAATGTAAAAAGTTTAATGGCGGAACGTTTGCCTAGAGAAATTATGGATTTGTTGTCCATTGTAATGAAAACGGCGAACGAGATGGAATGCCAGGTCTATGCGGTGGGGGGCTTCGTTAGAGACCTATTGCTAAGAGTTGAGAACTTAGACATTGATATTGTTGTTGAAGGGGATGGAGTTAAATATGCCGAGATTTTGGGGCGTGAGCTAAAAGGTCGTGTGATTTGCCACAAAAAGTTTGGAACCTCAGTAGTTATTTTGCCCAATGGAAAAAAAATCGATGTGGCTACAGCGAGAATTGAATATTATAAGCATCCAGCTGCCTTACCCACCGTTGAGAAAAGTTCCATAAAATCCGATTTGTTTCGTAGGGATTTTACTTTTAACAGCTTGGCAATCAAGCTAAATGGTCTCGAAGCATTTAACCTGATTGATTTTTTTAATGGACAGCGTGATTTAAAAGAAAAAGTTGTACGAGTTCTACACAACTTGAGCTTTGTGGAAGACCCATGTCGAGCTTTTAGAGCGGTTCGATTTGAACAAAGGCTGAATTTTTCAATTGGTAAACAAACAGAATCGTTTATCAAAAGAGCAGTGAAAAAAAAGTTATTTGATAGTCTAAGTGGCCACCGTTTATTTAATGAATTGGTTCTGATTTTGAAGGAAAAGAAAGTAGTGGAATGTGCCAGCAGAATGAATGAGCTTGGTCTTTTAAAGAGCATTCACCCTCAATTAGCTAAAGGATCTAAACACTTTGAAAATCTGGAACGAATTCAAGGAATTTTATCTTTATCTAACGTGGTGCCTTTAATTCCTGCTTCAGAAATTTGGTGGATAAATTTTTTGGGATTAACTTCTACTTTAGACTTGGAAGCGAGTTCCGAGTTAATAGATCGGTTAAAGTTGACAGGAAAAATTCTTCGAAGATTTGAAAAGGATAGACAGGATTGTCAAACAAACTTAAAAGTCCTTAAAAAAATTAAAAACCCTCGGCCTAGCGATATTTATAATCTACTTAAAGAAGTTTCCATTGAATCTATTTTATTTTTGATGTCAATTTCTGGTAATGAAGCCATGAATAAACAATTATTATTGTACATCACCCATTTTGATAGTGCTGCGGATCTGTTTTTAAATGGGGATGATTTGAAGGAAATGGGAGTTAAACCAGGTCCTCTGTTTAAAGAAGTTTTTAAAACCTTGAGAGATGCAAAGCTAGATGGGATTGTCCGGACGCGTGAGGATGAAATGGCTTTGGTTCAAAATAAATTTTTAGGGCCAACGTGATTGTCCATAAAAATTGATGGAAAAAATTATGTTATAATTTGTCCACCTTAATAAAGATTGAAAGTAATTTTCGCCATGTTTTGAAAGGATTTCGTTGTGGCAAGTGTGGAATATTTAATCAAACAGTTTTTAAGTCCCGATAAGAGAACTCTGGATCTTAGCAATTATAACTTGGGGGATAAGGGCTGTATTGCTCTTACTAATTCAAAACAAATAAAGTCAGGAAAATTGCGTATTTTGCGTCTTCCAAATAACAATATAAGCGATGAAGGCGTAAAAGAGCTTGCGGATTGTGAGTTTTTAAATAATTTGAGAGAATTGGATCTGTATGGAAATGTAATTAGTGATGATGGAGTGAAAGCTATTGCATTTTCCCCTCATTTTGAAAAACTAAAAAAGCTGGGCCTTTATGGAAACCTAATTGAGGACGAAGGTGCAATTGCAATCGCCGAATCAGATGTGTTAACAAAAGTTACTCATCTTTATTTGACTGCAAATAGAATTCGCAAGGATGGGATCGATGCTTTAAAAAGTGCGAAATGTCGTACACGATTTTGCCATTTATATGTAGATGACCTTTCGGACTTTGCTTATGAAGATGATTTGGATGATGATGAAGAGGATGATGATTGATTCATGATTGTATATCGAATGCTCAATGTTTTTTTTATATTTGCTTTAGGGCTGCTTGTAATTCCAATCTCTTCTAAAGCCCAATTTTTTGAAAACAAAGATTTTTTTGAAGATTCGGACATTGATTACAATCAGATTTTTCAGCAGGGTCTCTCTGCAAACGGAAAATCTTTAAATTTATCCGGAAAAAAAATTGGAGATGAAGGAGTAAAGGCTTTAGTTTTATATGCACCTTTGAAAAAAGTGACTAAAATGGATTTGCGCTACAACAAAATTTCAGAGAAAGGGGCTAAATTGTTAGCGGATTCTAAAGTGTTACGCAAGATAAAAAAATTAGATTTGCGGCATAACTACTTTTTGGATGCCGGGGCGATTGCTCTTGCTCAATCTAATGCGCTGCCCCAACTTGAAAAGTTAAATTTGAGTTTCAATGAAATTCGGGATCAAGGAGCCTTAGCTTTTGCGCGATCCAGTAAATTCCCGAAACTTAAAAAGCTGGATTTGGCCGGAAATTTTTTAGCCGATGAAACAAAGCAAACTCTTAAAAAAGATCTTGGGCACCTCAAGTCTCTTAAATTGTATTAAATGGGCCGTCTTTTGATTTTGACTATATTTTTACAACCCCAGAATCTTCATCAAAATAAAATGATTCTCCCTCTGGTGCTCGGTAGGTAATTTCTTTTACCTCCCAAATATGCTTCCTTTTTACATCGGCTTCTGCAGCATGAAACCTTCCTTTATCCTTTCTTTGTAGCAGGAGAAATTCATTTTTGTTATTTGAAACGATTTCCCACTCATGGTAATCACTTTGGACGGTTCCTTTTTCGTAATCAATACTAATGATATTCATCTCTCCCTTTCATTAGTGACGATCGGTTAATAATGATGGATTCCCTTAGCAATTTCTTTAGCCTTTGCTAAAGTACGACTTCGTGTTGCGTTGGATGACTTTTCTAAAATGAGTTTAGCAAATGAAATCCAAAGATCCGAAGACTTTTCTTTTGAGTCTGATTCTTTTTTTAGAAAGCCCTTAAGTTCTGATTCCTTAACTTGAATCTGATTTTGAGTATGTGTGGTTCGGTTAGGTTTCTTTTCAGAGGATGATTTGATTTTTGAATCAATTTCTGGAAGATCCTGGATAATCCTTACCGCGGGCGTAATTCCATGGGCAGTGATGTCAATTCCGGAGGGAGTATAATATTTTGAGGTTGTTAGGCGTAAACCGGTCCCGTCACTCATTGGAAAAATGGTTTGCACCGATCCTTTTCCGTAAGAATTCTCTCCTATAATCAGGGCTTTGCCGGAGTCTTTGAGTGATCCGGCAACAATTTCGGATGCGCTAGCACTACGATGATTGATAATAATCACTAGAGGCATATTGTGTAAACTATCTGAATAGGAAGCTTGATAAGTTTGTTTATCGTATTCTTGACGTCCTCGTGTGGAAACAATTAGGTCTCCTTTTTTTAAAAACTGACTGGCCACTTTTACAGATTGGCTAAGTAATCCACCTGGATTACCCCTTAAATCCAAAATAAGTCCTTTGACATGTTCTTTTTTGCCTTTATCTAAAGCTTCTAAAAGCTGATCATAGGTTTGTTTTGAAAAACTGGAGATTTTTATATAACCGGTATCATTGCCTACGTTCTTATAAGTGACAGCTTCAATAGATATTATTTCGCGTATCAAAGAATGTGTGGAAGTTATTTTAGTGGTAGGGCGGAAGACATTAACAATCACTTCAGTGTTGGGGTAGCCTCTTAACTTAGACGCCAGTTCTTGGATTTGCATACCTTTTATTTTTTGCCCATCGACCTGAGTGATTACATCTTGAGGTAATATTCCCGCTCGTTCAGCGGGTGAATTTTTTAGTACTCTGACCACGGTCAATTTATAGTCTTCTAATGTAATGACCATTCCAACGCCACCGTATTGTCCTTCCGTATCTCTCATAGTATTTTCATAATCAGCCTGAGAAAGGTAGGAAGAGTAAGGATCCAAAGAATTCATCATTCCAATAATACCTGCTTCTTCCAGTTCTTTTTTTGAGATCAACTTAGAAAAATGTTTAGTCAAAAAATGATACACAGATCGAAAGGCTTCCATATTGCTCTTACGATTATAGCTAAGTGTGTAGCTGATTTTGTCGCTATCTACTTTTAATAGCTGACCGGAAAATATGGGACGAGTTTGCAATTTTTCAGATTTAATTGCACGAATCATTTCTTGAATAGCCTCTGAAAATAACTTTTTATAATCGGGAGGATAAACATGCTCTTTTCCGACATATTCAATAGTTTCTTCAAATATATCTAATTCGTCATCCAAAAAACCAGCATATGCGGGGTTGGCGAGTTGATTCCCAAAGTTATTGATATTTACAGAAAATAAAAGTAACAAACTAACAAGTGGTAATAAATAAGTGATTCGATTAATTAAATGCTTCATAAATTTTATTTCTTTAATAAATCGTCAAAAATAACCTCTAAATTGTCAGTCATTTTGTTAACATCGCCGCCGGAAAGGCTTGGAGTGACTTTTAAGGTTTTATTAATAATAATTGTCGGCGTTTCATTTGCTTTAAAATGTTTTGCCATTGCCAAAGATTTGTTTACTTTAGCTTTAATATGGTCCGCCTGCATACCCTCCACCATTTCTTTTTCAATTCCGTGGCTCTTGGCTAAGAGTTTAATGGCTCGTGGTTGGAAAACATTAATATTCATCTGGAAATTGGTGTCGAACAACTCTTGTGTAAATTGTTTTTCTATTCCTTGCTCATCAGAAATATAAAAGGCCATTGCGGGGTAGGGTGTTTGTTGTCCCCAATAAATCGGACTTTTTTTATGAAATAGTTTGCCTTTATACTTTTTGTGAAGACGCTTGGAGGCGGTTAAAAATTTATAGCAATGTCCGCAGGAAAAATTAAAAAACTCGATGATTTCAATCTGTTTAACATCCTTTAATTGGCTCAAATCTCCAATGACTTCATATTTTCCTTTTATCTTTGAGGCTTCTTCTGCAAATACTCCATTCGGGAAACTCAATGCAAATATTATTAGGATTGTGCTAAGCAGTCTCATCATCACCTCCAAAATTATATAAATCCATGATTAAATATTATAAAAACAAAATTGCGAAAAAGGTTAACGAAGTCACTAAAATTGAAATTCTTCTATAAATTAAGATGGCTTCAATCCTTCAAGTAAGGGAAAACCATTCATTTTCCACAAATTCTGGTTTTTAGGAAAATTTTTCATTTTTTAATAATTGAATCCAAAAGTCAGTATGAAAATGACAGGTTAGTTTTAATAATTTATTAATTGAGCCCTTGTTTAGTGTTGAATTTTCGGCCAATACTTTTCAAAATCAAACTTTGGACTGTGCTTTTTTATATGACATTGTTTGCAGGCAGTGTTTGCTTTCTTTGCAAACCCACCTGTGGGAGCTTTGCTGTGTTCTAGCTGAGGACCATGACACATTTCGCATTGTACGTTTTTTAATTCGGGTGTATCCATCTCGCTTAAAAAACCACCCTCTTTATTAAAACCTGTAGTATGGCAAATTAAACACTCAGGGTCGAAGGATTTATTGACTCTTTTTAAAGTCTCGTATGCCCGACTGTGTTGAGAACCCACCCAGGTTTTGTGCGCTTCAGGATGGCAATTTTGGCATGTTTTCTGGGTTGCATATATTTGCATTTGTGCTTTCTTCTTTCTTTCTTCCAGTGAAGCGAAAAATAACTCCTCGACTTTTGAATTATAGACTTCATACAATTCAGTCATTTGTTTATCATTGGCTATTTTTGAATCTAATTTGACCATTTTTTGTTTGAATTCCAATTTTCCATCAGGTTGAAATTGGATTCTAATTTCACCCATTTTTTGACCTAAGGGTCCCGGTTGTACAAAAATTTTTCCCTCTTGGGTTAAGGGTTCCATGTCAATTTTATCGGTATCTTTTTCAATATGCCCGTTGATTACGACATCAATACCTTCAATATTAAGCATTTTAAGACCATCAACCCTTCGCATATGTGAAAGCAATACGATAAGATTCGGATTTTCTTTATTCTTCAGAAACTCAATAATATTTTTTACTGTTCTTTGAGGATCAATAACTTTGAAATTGGAATGTTCCGAAACATAAAATAAACCAGGATCGGCAGCAGAAATAATGGCAACTTTAAGGCCATTGGAAAAATTTTTAATAATGAAAGGAGGGATATCCATTTTTTCCAAATGTATGTTTGAAGCTAACCAGGGAACTTCTTTTAATTCTTCTAAGAATTTATTTCCATAAATTAGATCTTTATCCCCCAACGTAATAGCATCGTATTTCATTTGAGCCAAACTGCTAACAAAAAACTCAGCTTTCAGTTTTCCCTGGCGTGTGGGTTCCTTAAAATTGTCACCAAGATCAACAATTAAAGTATTACGTGTTTGTTTTAAGATATTTTTTATATATGTCATTCGGCGTTCTATGCCACCCTGTTCTTCCTCTTTGTCACAGCCGCAGGGTTTGAGTTCTCCAAGAGCATTACCCGAATAAACAATCAAAATTTCACTGCTTTTTGGAGTTGGGTTTTCCGCAAAGGCTGCAAAATTCTCCCCAAGTAATGTTATAAAAAAAAGCAGAAAAATAAATAAATGTTTCATTGTCTTTAAACCTCAAATTATTGGAAACCCGAACTCTAAATCTATATAAAAACCAAGAGCTTAGCAAGTGGGGACTTTCAAAATTCTCTACTTTCCATAATTTTATAAAATTAAAGGCCATCCTTGGTTTTTATTTGCATTAAAAAACGTTAATATAAATTCGATAATATAAAAATTAATTTTTCAGTAGGTTATGGAACTTTCTAAATCAGAAATTCATATGCATTCGAGCTTTTCGGATGGAGAGTTTTCCCCCAAGGAGCTAGTAAGAATTGCGCATCAAAATAAAGTAGGAATTTTGGCTTTAACTGATCACGATACTTTCTCGGGATTGGCGGAATTCGTTGAAGCTTCTAATAAAATGAAAATTGTTGCCATTCCTGGAATAGAGATCACAGTCCGGTATCGAGATTTTAATCTTCATTTATTGGGTTATTTTCAATCATTGAAATCGATTCAACCACAATTGTGGGATAGAGTTGAGACAATGAAAAAGGATCGCGAAGTGCGGATGCAATCCCTTGTAGATAAAATTAACGAGGTTGTCCCTAGCAGGTTTGTGGGATCTATAACACTGGAAAATATTAAAAAAGGTGCAGAAGGGGTTTTAGGTCGACCTCATTTAGCTCGTGAGATGGTACGATTAGGAATTGTGCGCACGTCCAATGAAGCGTTTGACAAGTATTTAGTGAAATACAATATTGAAAAAGAAAATCTCCATGTGAAAGAAGCAATTAAATTAATTCGTCAAAGTAATGGGATTCCCATTTTAGCTCATCCAGGAGAACGTTCTTATTCCTTAGTTTGCCCTGAAAAAGGGCGCAAATGGTCTGGTGTTCCAGAACTTCTTGAAGAATTGATTTCTTTTGGGTTGATGGGGCTGGAGTGTCATTACCCTTATCATGAAAAAACCGGAAAAGTGAAATATTTTCTGGATCTTGCCGAAGAATACAAACTCATAGCTACGGGTAGCCGTGACTTTCATGGTTCAGTGACCCACCAAAGTTCTGATCTATTGGGCACCACACCTATGGAACCTTCCTTTTGGAAACATTTTCAAAATCATTGGAATCTTTCTTAATTTAAAACAGTGATTGTTGATTGTCTGAGGAGGATGGATCGAAACCGAAATGTGTGTATGCAACTGAAGTTGCTACACGTCCGCGCGGAGTCCGGTTGAGGAATCCGGTTTGTAAAAGGTAGGGTTCGTAAATATCTTCGATGGTATCTTTTTCTTCGTTAATAGATGCTGCCAGTGTTTCAATGCCCACGGGCCCACCATTAAATTTCTCGATTAACGTCAGAAGTAATTTATGATCCATTTTGTCTAGGCCCATTGCATCTACCTCTAACATGTCCAACGCTCTTCCAGCAATGGCTTGGCTAATGATTCCATCCCCTTTGACTTGAGCATAATCTCGAACACGTCTCAGCATACGATTAGCAATACGTGGTGTACCTCGGGAGCGTTTTGCGATTTCATGACATCCTTTTTGATCCATGGGTATGTTCAATAATAATGCAGATCGATTAAGAATTTGTTCTAGTTCCTGAGTCGAATAAAAATCTAAACGATGGACTACACCAAATCGGTCTCGCAAGGGTGAGGTTAATAAACCTGCGCGAGTTGTTGCACCTACAAGAGTGAAGGGGGGCAGATCAAGTTTTATTGACCTTGCACTTGGGCCTTGGCCAATCATTATATCCAGTTTGTAATCCTCCATTGCCGGATACAAAATTTCTTCAATCACTTTTGACAACCGATGAATTTCATCGATAAAAAGGATATCACCTTCCTCAAGGTTGGTTAACAAGGCTGCCAAATCACCGGATTTTTCTATCACCGGACCCGAGGTACTTTTTAAATTTGCACCCATTTCTTGAGCAATAATATTTGCCAAAGTGGTTTTCCCTAGACCTGGGGGACCATAAAACAAAGCATGGTCTAAGGGCTCTTTTCGCATTTGAGCCGCTGAAATAAAAATAGAAAGGTTTTCTTTTATTTTTTCCTGACCCACATATTCAGTAAATCCGGTGGGCCTTAAACTGGCTTCATATTGTAAATCCTGATTGTCGAGAGAATAGTTTAAATTTGGATTTTCGGTCATAGAATTTTATAGACTGTTTAAACTTTCTTTGATGATGTCTTCTAAGGAAACAGGATCTTTGCGATCCCCAACAACTTTTTTAAGGACTTTTTCCGCGATCGGTTTTTTGTAACCCAGGTTCATTAGTGCTGAAAGGGCATCTTGGAAAACACCCTTTGGTTCAAATGATTGAAGAGAGTTTGATGGAGAGATCTCCATTTTTTCTAATTTGTCCTTTAATTCTAATGCTAAACGTTCCGCTGTTTTACGTCCTACGCCTGGAATGGTGCTCAACCTGGAAATGTCCTGCCTGGAAACGGTTGCAATTAAATCACCTGTTGGCATACCAGAAAGAATTCCCATTGCGAGTTTAGGTCCAACCTTGCTTATGCTAACTAAAGCTTCAAACATTGACTTTTCTTCTTCATCAAAAAACCCAAATAATTTAAGGGAATCCTCCCGTAAATGAGTATGGATAAAAAGAGATATAGGTTCTCCCTGACCCGCGATTTGGTAATAAGTTGTTAATGAAATAAATACCTGATAACCCACTCCTTGAACATCAATTGTTAATTCCCCGGGAGTTTTTTTTAACAATTGCCCCTGCAAATAAGAAATCATGAATTTAACCTTTTAAGGAAGCCTTCTTAAGTAATCTATTTTTTGATGAATGCGCATGGCAAATTGCGACTGCAAGTGCATCTGATACATCAAGTGGTTCAGGTTTTTCTTTTAACTTAAGTAAAGTAGTTACCATATCTCGAACCTGATTTTTATCGGCTCGACCATAACCAACTATAGATTGTTTTATTTCTAGAGGAGCGTATTCTGCTAATTCAATGTTTAAGTTTACAGCGGCTAAAATTGCAACACCGCGGGCTTGTCCTAATTTTATAGTGGATTTTGCATTGGTAGCAAAAAATAGATCTTCGATTGCAACGACTTGGGGAGAGAATTCCTTCATTACTTGAAACAAGTTGTCATAGATAGTTTTTAGCCTTAAAGGAAAATCCTCCTTCGGTTTGCTTCTTATGGCACCCCAATGGACACCACGCAATTGGCGTCCATCATTTTCTACAATTCCGAAACCGGTGCATATACTACCTGGGTCGACACCCATTACTCTCATTTAGGGGTCCTTTGGATGGGAATTAAAAGAACAAACTTGATGTGCTTATGACTTTGAATAGGATAGAACTCTTAATGAATCAGATCAACTTTCTTGTGATAAAGCGGCCATCACTTCATCAGAAATGTCAAAATTAGAATATACTTTTTGTACGTCATCATGATCTTCAATTAATTCCATTAAGCGAAGCAGTGATCGAGCACTTTTTTCATCAACGGGTACTGTGTTTTTAGGAAGAGCGGTTAGCTCTGCCTGGTCCATTTTAATAGATTTTTCTTCCAAAACTTTATGGACTGAATCAAAGCTTTCTAAGGCAGTAGTAATTTCGTAATGATCGCCTGCATTTTCTAAGTCATCGGCCCCTGCTTCAATAGCCAACTCCATTAAAGAGTCTTCATCCATTTCACCTGAAGGCACTGTGATGAATCCTTTCTTCTCAAAAATCCAAGCCACACAACCGTTCTCACCCATATTGCCGCCATTTTTTCCTAACATGGCCCGCAATTCACCCACTGTCCGATTTTTATTATCCGTCATTACTTCAATTAAAATAGCGGCACCACCGGGCCCGTAACCTTCATAAGTGATTTCTTCATAATTAACACCGTCCAAGTCACCGGTTCCCTTTTTAATTGCGCGGTTGATATTATCCTGAGGCATATTTTGCGCTTTGGCTGCAGTCACAGCCGTTCTTAACCGCGGGTTCCCATCAGGGTCACCGCCTCCCATTCGCGCGGCAACCGTGATTTCTTTAATGAGTTTTGTGAAAATTTTACCGCGCTTAGCGTCTAAAGCACCTTTTTTGTGCTTGATTGAAGACCACTTGGAATGCCCTGCCATCTCTTGAATCCACCTTTAAAGTTAATGCTATCGGGTAATCTAGCATAAATTAAACCCCCCAGCAACATACTAAAGAGAGACGTTTTTTTTAAATTTTATAGTTAATTTCATTTAGGAAATTCTTAGAAACCAGCCATTATTTGATCATCATAGTTTTAAATCTTGTTGAAGGTAATAAATTCCGCAGGTAACATGAGTGCTGACATTAATAGTAAAATTAAACTGCAAATAGAAGACGTTATGGTACCTGAACCAAAAATGGTAGAAATTGAAGTAGGTGGAGAAAAAATACAAGCTAAGGAAGGCGAGACTTTAATTCATGCTCTTTGGGCAGCAGATTTACCAAAAGAAATTAGAACAGGTTGCTTAGGGGGCGTATGTGGTGCTTGTACAGTGACGGTTCGCTTCAAGGAAGGAAGGCCTGGGAAAACGGAATTGGCTTGTCTTTGCCCAGCAGAAGACGGCATGCAAATATTTCCTTTTCCAGTAGATACAATAGCACCTATGAACCCCACAGAAAACCCTGATACCAGTAAAATTCGTCAATCGTTCCCTACCTTGGATCGCTGTACAAAATGCGGTAGTTGCACTAGTGCTTGCCCCATGAATATACCCGTAATGGATTCTGTCCTAAGAATGCAAAAGGGTGAATTTGAGGAGGTTGCCGAAGATTTTACAACTTGTATTCATTGTGGATTGTGTAGAGCAGTGTGTGAAGACAAAGTCAAACCCCACAATATGGGAATTTGGGTCCGACGGTCCTTAGGGATGACTCGGGAATATCCGGATCTTTATCAATTATTGGAAACGGTTGATGAAAAGGCTGAAAAGGAATGGGAGTATCTATTGAATTGTAGTCCAGATGAAAGGTTTCTTCGCGCAAAACAAATTCGTAACGAGGGGAAAGTATAATGTTAGATTGGGCGAAAACATCCCTTGAAAAAATAGAAGCGTCAAGACTAAAAAGGCAGAATCAAGACCCTCCTTTTATTTCTGAGGATGATGGAAAAAGATTAATCGAGGAATTTCATCCCGATTATGCAGGCTCCGAGCGTACCGTAAAGGTTGGGCCTAATGCAGACACACAAAACTTTCCGGTAGAATTAGCAGATTTGTTGGAGTCGGATAGTCCACTTCCGTTAGATTTTAATCCTCAACCAGACATTGAAACGGATGTTCTTATTCTTGGAGGCGGGGGTGCAGGAGTGTGTGCAGCATTGGGGTTAGAGCAATCAGGGTTAAAAGTTCATCTTGCTACTAAATTGAGGCTGGGTGATTCAAATACCATAATGGCGGAAGGTGGAATACAAGCTGCTTTAGGTTCAGAAGATTCCTCTCGTCGGCATTTCTCTGATGCTTATGTCGGTGGTCATGGGAACAATGATCCCTTGTTACTGCGAATGCTAAGTGAGCAAGGTCCTGCAAGTATACGCTGGTTGACACACTTAGGTGTACTCTTTGATAAAAATTCGGATGGGACTTTTCGATTGCGTTCCGGGGGAGGTACCTCTGTTCCTCGGGTACTGGCTTGCCGAGATTTTACAGGTCTGGAAATTATGAGAGTATTAAAGGATGCTGTATTGGAGGGGCAAACTGTTTTTTTAGAAAACCATGCTGCGGTTGAATTACTAGATGATGGGAAGGATACAATTACTGGGGCTGTTCTTTGGAATACTCATGCCCAAAAGTTAGTTACGGTATCCGCAAGAGCTACAGTTTTAGCTACGGGTGGAACCGGACAACTCCGATTTCAAGGATATCCTACTAGTAACCATATGGGTGCGACGGGAGATGGTCTGGTTTTAGCATATCGCCAGGGATGCCCCTTGACCCATTTAGAGAGCTTTCAGTATCACCCTTCAGGAACAGTATATCCGGAACCTTTAGCCGGACAATTGGTCACCGAATCTATTCGAGCGGTGGGAGCTCATTTATTAAATGCTGAAGGGAATAGATTCGTAAATGAATTAAGTTTTCGAGATGTGGTTGCTGCTTCAATTATTCGTGAGGTAATTGAAGAAAGAGGTATCCGGACTCCAACTGGGCGGCAGGGAGTTTGGCTGGATACTCCATTGATAGAAAATATTCATGGTGAGGGGACTTTGGAGAAACAATTTCCCGGGTTAATTCACCGATTTGAACGGTACAATATCCATCCGGCAATATTTCCTGTCTTAGTTTTTCCCACTTTGCATTATCAAAACGGGGGAATTCAAATCAACACAGACTGTCAAACCCTTCGTTCGGGACTTTGGGCGGCGGGGGAGGTAACAGGGGGAGTTCATGGAACCAACAGGTTGATGGGAAACTCACTTCTTGATATTATTGTTTTTGGTCGCCGGGTTGCTGAATCGGTGAGGAGTGGTTTACCGGAACGTGGAAAACTTACTTTGACACATTTACAAGAGTTTCGGGAAGAATTGAAAAACCTCCCTCATCCACCCAAAGGGATATCGCCACAATTGTTTCCTGTAGATTCGGGTTGGAAATTTGAATTATCGAAATCTATAGAGAAAAATTCAGAGGGGATTTCAAAACCCATGAGTTCTTCCTTCGACTCATTTGAGCCGCCTGATTTTTTTAATATGGGCCGAAGCGAATGAAAAATGGATAGGGTAGTGGAGTCGTCCTTTTATTCCCCTCATAATTATGGGGCTAATCATGAATGAAAACTATTTTAATCCAAAGCCACAAACCAAACATTTCTCAAAAGTTAATCTTCGTCGTGGAAAACAAGTAATTTGTAATATTTCCACCCACCTGTTAATTCCCGGAATAAAAAGCGGAAAACTTTTAAAAACGGATGAGTTTTCTGGGGATGAAATTCAATGGATTTGTTTAGGGGATCACCACCAATTAAAGGACCAATTCCCAGTTCGATCTACTCGGGAAAATTTAGTAGAAGGGTATGAGCATCTTCAGTTTTTTGAGGATACTTCATCTATGGGTGAAAAGATTAATGGATCACCCCTTACTTCTAATGCACCCCCAAACTTTGAAAATGAATTAGGACGTTTGGCAGAAATGATCGAAGAAATTAATGGGTAATTGAATGGATCCTTTAGTCATTTTGCTGGGTTCGGTTGCCCTTATGGTGGTGCTATGGTTTCTTTTTGCAAAAAAAAGTATTCCCGATTTGTCCTTACCCGTAACGGGGAACACTCTATCGGTTTTAAAAACATTGGGCCTGGAGTATGAGTTATTCCAAAATGTGATTTTGGCTTCCCCTACTGGAATGATGGATATTGATTTTGTGATTGTTTCTCCCTATGGAGTTTTTGTTGTAAACGAACGTTTAGATTCTGGAAAAATAAGTGTTCAACCGGGCCAACGGGAATGGAGGGTGTCTGGTTTTGGGAAAAACGATACCATTAATAATCCTCTTTGGAAAAACCGTCAAGCCATAAACTTTCTTCAGGAGAAAGTCGGATCAATCCGTGTTAAATCGCTAGTTGTTTTCGTAAATGCTCAACTAACAGGTCTTCATGATCCAGATGTGGTTGTGCTAAAAGATTTAATCCCGCGAATAAAAGAGTTTAATCAAGTTCAGATTGAAGATAATCAAAGAAAAGAAATTTTAAAGATTTTGGGTCGTCAAGATTCGAATTAATTGATTAAGATTGGATCGGGTAGGCGTTATACACAGGGTTCCTTTATTTGGAACCCTGACAAATATTTGAAAGTTTCATTTAAGCAATAACATCGACATTATTGCCTGGGGCACCTTCAGGTTTTGTTACTGAAGATTCAAGTAATGAATTTACGGCATCACCTTGTTGTTCCTGGACGTCTAAAGCCTTTTTTGCCCCTGCCACTGCTAATTCGTTACCTACTGCTGCTGCTCCAGAATGACTTGCGCTTGTACCTTCAACCATATTTCCTCCAAGTAAAATTAGCCTAATCCTTTAATTTAACGGAAATATTTATAAAAACTTTAGCCTGAAAGGCAAGAATTGAAGAATAAAATAGGTTTTTTTCTCTCCTATCTTTGAAATACCCGGTTTCTTAAAGTTAAACAGAATTTTTTAGCGGATTTTTAGTATTATTGATAAAATTTTATTTTCGCCGGCAGCTTGAGCACTATATTTGGTAAAATGCCTTCAAATTTCGGTTAAACAAGTTATTTGTGATGTTGAGGATAGATATTATGAGAAAAAGCTCCAAAATTGTTGTTATTTCATTTGTTTTACTTTTGGTCTGTTCATTTGTGAAAAATGTAATAGCCGATGAATCTGAAAAAAACCCCTATGCGAGTTTAGCTCCAAAGAGATGTGATCTGACTAAGACAACCATTTGTACTATGGAAGTCTGGCTGGAACACAAGCATAAGAAAAACAAAAAGGCTTTACGTCAAATTTTAAAAGACCGCTCAATTAAAGTAATACGGAACACCTTTCAATTTTGGAAGCCTAAAGGTGGGCATCCTCCAACAAATATTGCAATTGGTGCCGGGTTAAATGCCAAGGATGCCAGGTGGGTTATAGAGTTTGCTCTTAAGCATAATGACAATATCAACGGTTTGATATTGCAAAGGCTCAATCCTCCATTTTACGTAGCCATAGCCACTTCTGCATGGGATGATAAAAGCGAAACAAAAATTACTTCAGATCAGTTAAATCAATTACGTGACCCTAAGTTGACTACTAAAGAATTTCATAAGTTGTATGTGGAACTGACTGGAGAGAAGGATATAGCCCAAACTTTTTATTAACATAGGTTAAATTCAATAACAGACTAATTAATTGTCTGTTACACTGTTAACCGCGTAATTTGAGAAAGGTTTGACAAAGCCTACCGCATTTGATAAAAGCGACTGTTTTGCTTATTCATTTTGAATGTAATCTAGGAAGTCTAGCTTACAAACCTGTTTTTCCCAAAAATTGTAGACGTGTTATTTTGTTAGAGAGCTTCTGATAAAAGTATGTCTTTGCTGCTCATTTGGAAATTTTCTTAATTAAGTAGCAATCCGGGAATTTTGAAGTGCTCTGAAGGTTAAAAAGAATTTTTTTTCCTTTTTATGGAAATTAATTATGCTTGATTTATCTATGTTAAATTGGGCCATTGCAATGGCACCTCCACCAGAAGGTCAGCAACCAGGTGGGGGCAGTTTTTTATCTATACTGCCTCCCATCATTATTATGTTTTTGATCTTCTACTTTATTTTGATTCGGCCTCAGCAAAAGAAACAAGCCGAAACCCGAAAAATGCTGGATGACTTAAAAGAAGGTGATAACGTTGTCACTCTAAGTGGAATCCATGGAACCATCAAAAAATTGAAAGAGGATGTTGTTACCCTGCAAATTGCAGATAATGTTCGAATAAAAATAAATCGCTCCTCGATAGGTGTAACCAAAGAAACTAATACCAACACCAAAGAAAAAGAGCCTGAAAAAGGGAAAGCAAAATAACTTCTAAAAGTTCGTTTATTAACTGAGTCTGAATTAAATTTATGTTTAAAGATCTTCGTTGGAAAATCCCGCTCATTCTAATTATTGTTCTAGGGGCAGCCTTTCTTGCTTATCCACTAAAGGAAAAGATAAATTTGGGTCTGGACTTGCAAGGTGGAATGCATCTTGTGTTGGAGGTACAAACAGAAAAGGCGGTGGAGTCTGCTATGGAGCAAAAAGCAGATGATATTAAACACGCGTTGGAAGATGAGGATATTGAGGTTGATCGGGTAAAAGCGGATTTGGAAGAAAATACTGTCCATGTGATTTTAGTTGATAAAATCGATGTTCCCGGCACAGAGACTATTTTAAAGAACTATCCATCCTTAGAAAAAACGAGAACGGGGCGTGAAGGTTTAGAATTAGTTTACCATTTGCGGGATGATGAAAAACGTTTTATAGAAGAAAATGCCGTTCAGCAGGGTTTAGAAACCATTCGAAATCGCGTGGATCAGTTTGGTGTTTCAGAGCCTTCCATCCAAATTCAAGGGGAAAAGCGGATCCTTGTTCAACTACCCGGTATCAAAGATGCCAAGCGAGCCATTGACTTGATTGGTAAAACGGCTCGTTTAGAATTTAAGTTAATTAACGAAACAATGAGTCCTCAAGAAGCTCTTAAGGGATCGATGCCGGAAGACAGTGAAGTTCTTTATCAAAAGAAAGTTGACGACAAAACCGGGAAAGTGACAGGTAAAGATCCATATTTGGTTAAAAAAAGAACTTTAGTTACTGGGGATATGCTAACTTCCGCGGATGTTCGGTTTGACAACCAATTTAATGAACCTTATGTAGCGTTAAGTTTTAACAGTGTAGGTGCGCAAACATTTTTTGATGTAACTCGCAAAAATCTTAATAAACGATTGGCAATTGTTTTGGATGATAATGTATATTCCGCTCCAGTAATTCGTGAAGAAATTCCCGGGGGGAATGCTCAAATTACGGGCCAGTTTAGTTTGAATGAAGCAAAAGATCTCGCCATCGCTTTGCGTGCAGGAGCCTTGCCGGCACCAGTAAAAATTCTTGAAAATAGAACTGTTGGTCCTTCTCTAGGAAGAGACTCAGTTGAAGCTGGAGTCAAGTCCATTATTTTAGGATTTGTATTAGTATTAGTTTTTATAGCGATTTATTACAAGCTATCCGGTTTGGTTGCAGTGGGTGCACTTTTTCTCAATTTGGTTTTATTGCTTGGAGCATTGGCTTATTTCGGTGCTTCATTAACTCTTCCGGGAATAGCTGGAATACTCTTAACGGTTGGAATGGCGATTGATGCCAACGTACTGGTTTTTGAGCGAATCCGTGAAGAAATAAAAATTGGAAAGACAGTAAGGGCTGCCATCGATGCAGGGTTCAGTAAGGCTTTTAGAACGATTGTTGATGCAAATGTAACAACTTTTATCGCCGCTATCGTGTTATTTCAATTTGGGACAGGACCGATTAAAGGGTTTGCTATTACGCTTTGTATTGGTATTGCAGCCAGTATGTTTACCGCGGTCTTTGTAAGCCGAACAACTTTTGATACTTTGATGAGTCGTAAGAAAATTGAACGCTTAAGTATTTAAAGATTCTTAGAAAAATTTATAAAAAATAAATTAATGGAAATTTTTAAAACACAAACCCATTATGATTTCATGGGCAAATTTAAATTGGCCATGTTATTTTCGGGTCTTTTAATTGTTGCCAGTTTAGTTTCAATTGTTACCCATGGGGGATTAAGATTTGGAATCGATTTTTCGGGTGGTACCTTAGTGCAACTAAAATTTAAATCTCCACCTTCTCTGGATTCGATACGCACAGGATTAAAAGAAATTGGTTTGTCAGACAGTGCGATTCAAGAATACGGATCTAAAAACGATATTCTTATTCGAGTAGAACGCCCGGATGAAAGCCTTGAAGAAATGGGTTCAAAAATAAAACAAGCGTTGGATACAAAAACCGGGGGCGGAGAAATTACCGTTGAGCGTGTGGAAATGGTTGGGCCAAAAGTAGGGGCGGATCTTCGTGAAAAGGCCTTTTTGTCCATAATTTATGCGATTATCGGCATAATTATTTATATTTCCTGGCGGTTTGAATTTCAATATGCAATTGCGGCAATCATTGCTCTTATTCATGATGTGGCTATAACCATGGGTGCCTTTTCGATTATGAACAAAGAGTTTACTCTGGTAATTGTGGCTGCATTTTTGACAATTATAGGTTATTCATTGAACGATACTATTGTTGTCTTTGATCGTATCCGCGAAAATTTAAGAAGGCGAGGAAAAGATTCTTTAGCAACAGTTATTAACACCAGTATCAATCAAACTCTTAGCCGGACCCTCCTGACTTCCGGAACCACTTTGTTAGTGGTCATTGCCCTGTTTTTCCTTGGGGGCGAAATCATCCATGACTTCTCTTTTGCTTTATTAGTAGGAGTGATTGTGGGTACTTACTCTTCCATTTTTATTGCCAGCGTGTTCTTGGTCCTTTGGGAAGGCCGTAAAAAAAATAAAAGAGCTTAACCTTGATTTAACTTAAGAGGTTTGAGGTTTTCAACTGGCTTTGGCCAAGTCATATACCGCCAAGCTGTCTTAAGGCAAAACTTCGCAAATGCCCAAGAGATTCTTGTCATTGTGGGTAAGCAATGAAAAAAGCCTTTAATTAATTTTATTTTTGGAGCGTGCCTTAAAAGGTCAAACATTGCTCCATTAAACACATCGGTGATTTCAATGGCCTTATGAAAGGTATCAAAATCATCCAAGGTCATTGTGACCATACGTTTTTCCGGAGATGGGTCTTTATGGACATCCAGATAGATTTGATCCTTTTGCATTCGAAAATGAAACACAACCGATTGTTCATCATCCAATAGAATTCTTAAAGAAAACTTTCTGATAAATAACATGGAAAATTTAAAGCGTGATTTCATTTTTCGAGTTTTTTGGTATTTATTGAAACCTGCTTTATAAAAATCCCACATGAAACTATTGCGCGATTGTTTGTCATCTCGACGTTGGATATCGTATAAAAAAAGCATGATGACGGATATATACATGAAATGAAAAACCATGGCAGGAACTGATTTTTGTTTGTTGAAAATAAAGGGAATTCCATGAGTTGCTCCATAACAATAAGAAAGAAGGTTTCTTAGTTCAGAACGCTCCATATTTTCAAGGTGTACCACAGTGCCAAAATTGTTATAACAATCCCAATCAAACGAATCGATCAACTTTTTCTCTTCATATTCCCGGTAAATTTGAGTGCCAGGGTAGGGTGTCATTACAAAATAAAGTGCCCGGTGACCTAAGCCCATTTGTTTGGCAAATTCCGGGTATTTTAAAATGTCTTCTTTCGTTTCATGGGGATGGCCAATGATAAGAAATCCTTCACACTTTATCCCGGCATTTTGGACAATTTCAATTGCGGCTTCGTGTTTTTGAATCGAACCACCCTTACGTAACCTTTTAAAAGTTTCCTTATCAGGGCTTTCGATACCTACTTGAATCTTATCAAATCCAATTCGTTTTAATTCTTTCATTAAATGCTTACAGCGGATTACATCGTCAGAACGGGATTCAGTGATAATTTTGAAGTTGGTCAGATCATTTTTGAACATCAACTCAACGATTTTTTCCACCCGATTGGCATCAAACAAGAAAATTGAATCCCAAAATTTAATCGTTTTTTTAAGGTGTTTATTATGGATCAGCTTTAATTCTTCAATGAAATGCTCGGGACTGCGTGCCCTGAACTGTTGATTCATGGTATCGTTGGCGCAAAAAGTACACTTTGCAATACATCCGCGAGAGCTGTAAAGTGTGTCGATTGTATAATCGTCTCCATTCTCTCCAAAACGGAGAGGGCGAATACTCCTTAATGGTTGTGGGAGGTTATCCATTTCTTGGATAAGAGGTCTATCTATATTATGAATCGGTTCACCTTTCTCTTTAAACGATAAACCCAATACATCTTTGCTAGGACCGTGGTTCACTAAATCTTTTAAAGTCCAATCCCCCTCACCTCGAATTACTGCATCCACGTTTGGGTCAGCAAGAACATCATCCGTTAACGCTGTCGGATGGTATCCACCCATAACTACATAAGCCCCGGCTTCTTGTGCTATACGTGCATATTGGCGTGCATGATTGTAGCCTCCAGTCATTGTGGATATTCCCACAAAATCAAATTCGTGATCCTTTAAACTTTTTTCAAAAACTTGATAAGGGTTGGTATCAAATGGTGAAACGGGAATAGTTACATACTCAACATCGTTTTCGATAACAGCTCCCAAATAGCAGATTTCCACTAAATCGGAACAATAGACATCAATTGGAGGTTCCCAATTTTGTTGGGCTTTCAATAGGGCAATTCGTTTGAAGTAACTCATAATAATCTCTATGAAGGTAGGAGGGAGCCCTAGGAAAAAACCTAGGGATAAATAAATGACCCTTAAATTTATAGCATAAAATTTTTTTGTGTTTCTCATTATTATTTTTCATATAGTCTTTTTGGGGAAGTTTTATCAATGACTTCGAATATTTCTCTGAGTAACTAATGCAATGAAATTGAAAAATAGTGTAGTGCCCAAATGGGGTAAAGAAACAGGATTGATTGATAAGTCATCATTTTTAAAGCAATTAGGCTTTTAAATTTTAAGAATAAAATTGCAAAGCCTAATGGGCCGTGATAAATTCATTGAGGCTTATTGATATTTACGATTTTATTTATTTAGGAGCATATTTTAGTTTATGAACGTCCAATTACAACGTTTAGTTGCTCTTCAGGAATTGGATATTGAAATTTCTGAGCAAAGTAAAATATTGGGAATTATTCCAAAGCAAATTTCCAAGGGGGAGGCAGAATTAGAAGAGAAGAAGGGTAAACTAAAGTCGGCCTTAAATGTTATTGAATCCTTAAAAAAGAATAGATCTCAATTAGAACAAGATGTTGTTGCAGAAAATGACCATATGGCTAAGACTAAAGGTAAGCTCCCAAATATTAAGACAAACAAAGAATATAGTGCTCTATTATCTGAAGTGGATGCAATAAAGGAAAAAATCGGTCGGCTGGAGGAGCAGGAATTAGAGATAATGGAGGAACTTGAGGAAAAGGAAAAAGAAATTCCAGGTTTAAAATCGGAGTTTGAGGGGTATGAAAAAGAGTTTCTCGTTTATAAAAAGCAAAAGGAAGAAGAGCTAGCCCGAGTTCGAAAGGAATTGGATGATAAGGGTAAGAAACGTGACGGATTAGCTCAATCCATTGATCCTCCATTATTTCGCCATTATGGAAATGTTATTAAATTAAGAGGGGACCGTGCAGTGGTTCTCCTTGAAAGCGGAATTTGTCAGGGTTGTTTTCAGCAGATTCGTCCACAATTAGCGATCGAGATAAAAAAAGGTGAAGAACTGAATCAATGCCAATATTGTGATCGTTACCTTTACTGGGTTCCTAAAACGGAAACCGAGGACCAAACCCAAACTACAGTTTCGAAGTAGACCAGGCAGTCGCTTTTCTAATCCTTGAGATTAGATGAGAGGAAAGTCCGGGCTCCACAGGGCAGGATACTCTGTAACGCAGAGTGGGGGTGACCCTAAGGAAAGTGCCGCAGAAAATAAACAGCCTACCCGAATATTTTGTTCGGAGGTAACGGTGAAAAGGTGAGGTAAGAGCTCACCAGTGCTGTTGGTGACAACGGTAGCTTGGTAAACCCTATCCGGAGCAAGATCGAATAGGAAAGCGTTTAAGGGCGGCCCGTCCAATGCTTTCGGGTTGATTGCTTGAGCCTGTCGGTAACGGCAGGCCTAGATTGATGACTGCCACCTTCGAAAGAGGGAACAGGACCCGGCTTATGGTCTACTTCGATCCTTATTTCAGACTTTACTTATCTTCGAGCCAATAATAAAATAAATTCGTTAAGGAAATTTTTATGATTCAACTGGCTCAAAGAAAAAAATGGATGTTAGCTTTAATATTGGCGTTGTCTGTTTTTTTTATGCCCATAGCACATAGTTTTACAATGCAATCTAATATGGAAATAGAAAATTGTTCTCCTTTATTAAAGTGCGCATCCTGTTCCGTCTCTATTTCATCTTTTGACAAATTGGGCGATAGCCTTATGCTTTCCCTGGATTATATTATTCACCCCTATATCAGTTTTACGTTCGGATTTTCAGAACCTCTATACCATCCTCCCAAATAGCTCCTTCTTCAAAAATCCACCTAAATTAACTCACTAGAATTTCTCAATTATTACGAGTAGCTGTTTACTCAAAATAATTTTGGATTGATGTGTCTTTGTGAAGAAAAGGAGCAAATCCATGAAAATAGACAGATTCATAAGGGGCAGGGTCGTTCCTTACTTAGGAATCCTAGCATTTATTCTAACCGGTTGTAAAATAGAACAGCGTAGCGAGATCTTTCATTTAAGAGGCTCTTATAACTATCAATTCTACAAACACCACGCCAAAGACTATACGCTTACCACTGTGGCTCATTGGGCACATGGAAAAATCAGCGATATTTTATTAGAGGATCCCAAAAATCCTAAAAAAGCGGACGAAGATTTTTTCGAAAAAAGTATATGGTTTTTAAAACATCCCTCTAAGGTGGAACCCCATCAAGATTATGTTGCTCCGGTGTTTGCCCGAATGGCCTGGAAGGCAATTCGCGTGGTGGATTGGGCACATCAATTACACGAACAGCTTTACGATATTATGACCGATCCTCGAATTCCCACAGAAGACAAGAAAAAATGGATCGATTTATCCGTAAAATATTACTTAAGTGAGCCTTCCATAGCATTTAGTCCTGCTCCATTTGAAGAAGTCATAATGAATCGAGTTGGATTGATGAGACAACCTTGGTTCAAAGCATTTCGGACGAATTACCCGCGCACCACAGAGTTATTTTGGGCCTTCCATTGGTGGCACCCTGCAGTTTATGAAGTACAAATTTTAAATTCAGATATAAGTAAACAAAAGCAAGGGATTAAAGCCATAGATCAATTATTTTTAAATGATCTATTAACCAACCCACCTCAGCGTATGCTTTTATCGCGTGAGGTGATGCCTAGATTTAGCCAGCTTACGCCAGAAGCAGCCAATATTTTTGATAATTTGCATATGTTTCACGGCATAGTTTATGACATCTTGGCGTCCCCATTAGTCAAAGATAAAAAGAAAGAGATATACAGGATGATTGATTTAATGACAGTTCGTCCTGGAGATGGAAAACTTGCGGATAACTTTTCTGCTCCTAATCCTGAAATGGATCCACTTCAATATTATGATTGGCTTCAAGATGCTGGCGGGGAAATGGCGCGAATCATGGGTCATTCCCATAAACAACATGATCCTTCACATATGAAAACCCAAAAGCATATGAAGGAGGTACGGCCATGAAAAGATCTTATTTGTGGTTGATAGTAATTGCCTGCTTAAAATTATTAATAATAGGATTCCCTATTTTGATTTTTGCTGCAGACCATCGTAACTTGGAAGAAAATCATCCTACCCGAATCGAAGATGCTTATCCAATATCCTTTCGGTCCTTTGAACTGCAAACTCGTATTGGTTTCGAAAGTGAAACCAATGTAGGAAAAGATGTAGGTGTGTTTGAGGGAGAACTTAAATGGGGATTTATTAAAAATGGACATTTGGTACTAGGGCTGCCTATTAATTTTGGCAGCAACTTGGACCCGGACAACAATGGGAATGTTCGAATCGAAGGGTTATACAATTTTAATGTAGAAACCATTTTCTTGCCGGCAATTGCTTTTAAGGCAGACTTTTTACTTCCCTTTGGTGCAGATTCAAAAGGGTTAGATATGGAATTAGTGGCCATAGCCACTAAAGGATGGGGCCAAAGCCGATTTCATTTTAATGGTATTTATCGTTTGAATGGTGGAAAGGGACCTGGTGAGCGTCGGCATTTATATGTTTTTGGAGTGGCGTTTGATCATCCGATAGACTTAGACCATTTGTTCACTGCGGATTTTTTTGTAGAGCAAGCGGAGAGGAAAGGCCAGGAGCCATTTTATAGTTTTATTATGGGAGTGCGAAAGCAAGTAAACCCTTGGTCTGTTCTAACTTTGGGAGTTGGCCATGCATTTGGGAATGACCAAGCTGCGGATTTTATTGCTACTTTAGGTTTTCAGGTAAACTTTTAAAGGTGAACTTTATGACTAACTTAAATCATATTTTAATTTAAGTTCTTTGAGTTGTTTGAGGTCGATTTCTGAGGGTGCTTGAGTCATCATACAAATGGCTTTTTGAGTTTTAGGGAAAGCAATGACGTCACGTATAGAAGTAGCTCCGGATACGAGCATAGCGATTCGATCCAATCCAAAGGCAATTCCCCCATGAGGAGGGGCTCCATATTGAAGAGCATCGAGTAAGAATCCAAATTTGGCTTCGGCTTCTTCCTTGTCGATTCCTAATAATTTGAACATTTTTTCTTGCACTTTCTGCTGATGAATACGAATACTTCCACCACCGATTTCATTGCCGTTAAGCACTAAATCATATGCTCGAGCTCGAATTCCTGCCGGGTCCGTTTCAATTTTATCTAAATCTTCTTCAAGAGGTGAGGTGAAAGGATGGTGCATTGCAACATATCGCTTTTCTTCATCGTCCCATTCTAAAAGAGGGAATTCAGTGACCCATGCCAGGCACACTTTTGATTCATCAATTAAATTCATTTGTTTTGCAATCGCTAGGCGCAAATGACCTAGTGCATCGGCGACTATTTTTGGTTGGTCGGCACTAAATACAATTGTGTCACCCACTTCTCCGCCTAACTTAGCAATCATTGCGTCCAGCATTTCTTGTTTAAAAAACTTAATGATTGGAGACTGCAAGCCATCTTTATTAATTTTGATCCAAGCCATACCTTTGGCGCCATAAACCTTTGCGACTTCTGTTAAATCGTCTAAAACTTTTCTGGAAAGAATTTCAGTGCTTTTTTTGACATTGATTGCTTTTACCTGGCCGCCATTTTTTAAAGTCTCGGCGAATACTTTGAAATCTGTTCTGGAAACTGTCTCTGTTAAATCAACAAATTCCATTCCAAATCGAAGGTCAGGTTTATCCGTTCCAAAACGGTCTATCGCATCGCGATATTTTAAGATTTGAAAAGGGGTTGGGATCTCAATATCTAATACTTCTCGATAAATATTGGCGATCATTTGTTCTACCATTTCAAATAAAGATTCTTCATCAACAAAGGAAAGCTCCATATCAATTTGTGTGAATTCAGGTTGACGGTCATTTCTCAAATCTTCATCCCGAAAACATTTGACGATTTGGAAATACCGATCCATTCCTGATACCATCAAAATTTGTTTGAATAATTGTGGTGATTGCGGAAGCGCGTAAAATCGTTGTGTGTTAATTCGACTGGGTACTAAATAATCTCGTGCACCTTCCGGAGTGCTACGAGTTAGCATTGGGGTTTCAATTTCAATAAAGTTTTGTTTATGTAATGAATTGCGCACTACGCGTGTAATGTCATAGCGTAATTTCATGTTTTTTTGCAGTTCATCACCTCTTAAATCTAAATATCGATGTTTGAGTCTCAACGCTTCACTAACTTCGGCGTTGTCCCATCCAGGAAAGGGTGGAGTTTCCGATTTATTGAGAATACTCAGATCTTCTACATAAACTTCAATAGATCCTGTTTTTAACTTAGTGTTAATCATTTCATCTGGCCGTGCTCTCACATTTCCTGTAATTGCAATTACATAGTTGCCGCGTAGAGATTGTGCCTCCTGATGAGCTAATTGATCGATTTGTGGGTTCAACACTATTTGCGTTATCCCGTATTTGTCCCAAAGATCAATAAAAATCAACCCTCCATGATCTCGACGGGTGTGAATCCAACCGCACAGAGTTACGCTTTGTCCAATTTGTGAACTGGACAATTCTCCACAATTATGTGACCTTTTTGAATTGTTCGACATAGATTTTAGTTAAGGCGAAAAATGATCCCACAACTTACTGAAAATGAAGGCGAGTTGCAAGTCCTTATTTGATGCATATTTAAAAATATTGAACGTTTTGATTTTTTGGAAGAAGGATTTGACCAGGAGTCTTTCATAGAAAAACAGTTCGGGCCAAATAGCGTCTATTCAGGTGAAGATTCAGGGTCCGATGAATTCTGGAGGTCCTTGGAGGAATTTGAATCCTCTTCCTCCGATTGAGAAACTAGAGTTGCCGCTTTTTTCTGAGCTTCTATTTCTCGTTGTTTTTCTTCCATAGCTTTTTTCTCTGCCTGCCACTCAATGACCATTTGGGGTTTAATTTTTATTGCAACTGGAATATTAACCGTACTGCAGGAACGGACACAAACCCCGCATCCGGTGCATGTTTTTTTATCAATAACGGGTTTTTGATCTTTTTGAATTATGGCACCGGGGATAGGGCAATCGATTACACATTGCTGGCAAAAGGTATCACCATAGGCCTGACATTTCTTTTTATCAAGAATGGCATAGCCCATTTTTGCTTCTTCTCTTCCCCCGGGAACCGGTAATAATGCTCCGTCCGGGCAAGCGGGGATACAGGGTAAATCATTGCACATGACACAAGGAACTTTAACTGGGTCGATGTATGGTGTATCCATGATAAGAAAACCATGTTTTTTAGGAACTCGCTGGATGGCATCTTTTGGACATGCGTTAATGCATTTGTCGCACCGGGTGCAAGCCTGTAAAAAAGATCTTTCGGATATGGCTCCAGGGGGTCTTAGTAGAGGAATCCGTTTTGTAATTTTATCTACGGTTTGATTAACTTTATCAATTTTGCCTTGGATTTTGTCTACAGTAGGTTTAGCAAAAAAATGAACACTTTTCCGCATAAGATTACGCCGGTTCATTTCAACATCTTCATCAGCTCTTTCTTCATCAGATTCTTCATCGTGGTTTTCATTGACGTTTGAAGTTGAATTTTCTTTATTGGTCTCATAAGAGGTTTCTAATTCAGAATCTGATTTATTGGTATCTGAGGTAGGTGTCTCCAAATTATTTTTGGCAGTCTGCTTTTCAGCCTTAAGTCGTTGCTTTTCTAATTTGCGAGCTTCTATTTCTTCAGGATCTTCTAAGGTAGGGTAAAACCGTTCAACTACTCGTCTAAAAAATCCGCGCTTGGGTTTATCAGTTTCAATAGGTCCTGATTTCGTTTCATTAGGAAGCTTTTCTAAATCTTCGCTTAATTCAGAGGAATACTCTTGTAAATTATCCTCTTGTTCGGTTAATTCTTCCTCTTCTTTCAATCGGATTTTTTTTCTTTTAATTTTTTTTCTTTCTTTTTCCTTCTTATCTGATTCGTCAGCATATTCTTTTAGTTGATTTAGACTGCCCAGCAGACCACGACGAGATACTTCTTGCTGTTCAATAGGTTTTTTTAAAGAAGCTTTTAATTTGTGTAAACTTAAAAGATCTTTGTCATCGGATGAATAGTTTCCTTTTTGATCTTCCGAAATATGATCTTCATTGGTTTGTATTTTGGGAGGAAGTTTTTTTCCTTTGAATTTATCTTTATTTAATTTGTATCGAAGTGACATAAAGAACTTTTATTTAAACCAACCTTTTATTTCATGATATCTCACCCTAAGGAATTTATACAATTCTTAATCCCTGGGGTCCCAACCCATTTCATGGGCGATATTTTTATAATCGTGCCAATTTTGTGCATTGGCATTTTCCAGCATATATTCATCTGTGGCTAAAACTAGAGGGTGACCTTTGTTAACAAAGGATTGCACAGTAGGAAACCTTAAAAGAAAAACGGTAACACTGATCCTGCCTAAATCTTTTATGTCCGGGTTTTCTAATGCTTCATTTAACAACTCCTGGGCATTGTCTTCTGTTATCTTTTGAAAAAGTTCGGCAGTTTTCTCTTCCAATTCCGGATTCGTGTCACATATTTTTGCAGCTTCTAACTGCAACTCTAAAATCTTTTGAAAATCCTCATCATCAAATTCCCCCTCCATTTTTCCTTCTTCCCAAGCAGAACCATCCAAAGTTCTGTTATTGGGTTCATCTTTACGTTCGGAGGTTTCGCAAAATGCTAAATTTGCCTCATCTAAAATGATTTTTGCTTTAATTTCTGTCTTGGTTAAATTTTCTGACATGGAACTAATTGGACTCCCTTATTTATATTTTCGTATTGTAGAAATTAAGGTTTTTATGACTTATTTTCACCCTATTACGACAATGAAAGTTTATTTAAATGAATTGGTTTGTTGGCCTCATCCTACCATAATTATCCATCTAAACGGAAGGAAACAAAATGTTGAGATTGGGTTGCTATTAGGACACAAATTATCACAAAAAGGATTTCCGAAATTTTTAAAATTATTTTGAATTCAAAGTTTGCAAGCAGTTTTTCATCTAGGGAGTGTGATAATATACCCCTAAATTTCTAGAAAAAGCGCATCATATTTGATTTTTTGCCATCAAAACTTCTATAAATAAGCGGAGTTTTTTAAATTGATTGAGTGAATTTCTTATGAAAAAAGTTTTGTTAATTTTTCCGCCGGAGTGGGTTCCAACGGCCCCTTATTTAGCCCTTCCCAGTTTGACCGCTGTATTACGTCAAAATGGAATTGAGGTAGTACAAAAAGATATTAATGTTGAAGCCTTTGAGCATTATTTCACCCCTGAGTTTTTTCAATTTGTTGAAGAAAGAATTAAACGGCGACTTAAAAACTTAAGGACAAAGCAAAGGGAAGAGGGGCTTACTGAAGAAGATAGTCAACTTAAAGAAATGTTGACTCAATATACCTATGTGGATTTGCCTTATCATATTGAAAAAGTCCAAAGGGCTAAAGAAATTGTACGTTCAAAGGAATTTTATGAAGTCGAAAAGTTGGAATGGGCATTAAACTCCTTTAGAGAAGCTATGGAGTATATTTCTATTTCTTATTTTCCTGCCAGCATAAATTTTTATCCCATTGAAAGTAATTTAAATGTGTATCGTCCCTGGGTTTCGGAGGATCTTTTTAAAGCTCCCCATGATGAGGATGTAAACATTTATGTCGATCTATGTAGGCAGTTAGTTTTTCCTGCTATAGAAAAAGAAAAACCGGATGTAATCGGAGTTTCCATTGGGACTCCTGTCCAGTTAATGTCTGGTATGACCTTTTGCCAATTGATTCGTGAAAAATACCCAGATATCCATGTGACTGCTGGCGGAAATATTACAACCCGTTTAAAAGATGAGATTAGTAAAAACAAGAAGTTTTTTGAAAAGGCATTTGATTCTTTGATTTGCTATGAAGGAGAGCACGCCATGGTTGAGCTTGTAAATGCACTCGATCAAGGTACTTCTTTAAAAGAGGTTTCCAATTTAATTTGGGTGAACGATGCAGGTGAAGTGCAGGTAAATGAAAAACTTCATACTGAACGGGTTACTGAATTACCAGTTCCTGATTTTGATGGAATTCCTTGGCATTTGTATTTCGCTCCGGAAAAGATTGTGCCTTATTTAGGGACCCGAGGTTGCTATTGGGGGAAATGTACTTTTTGTGATCATGGGGCGGGTTATATTGATCAATTCCGCGCTAAACATGCGGATCAAATAGTTGAGGAGTTGGCAGAGTTAAAAAGTAAAACTAATGCTAAACATTTTCTATTTACAGATGAATCGTTTCCGCCGGCATTGTTTAAAAAACTTCCACCTATGATGATTGATGCAGGATTGGATATTTATTGGACGACCTTGATTCGATTTGAATCATCACTTGTGGAACCTGAAGTTTGGGAAACTGCGGCAAAATCGGGTTGTCGTTCTCTTTACTTTGGTTTGGAATCAGCTAACGAGCGTATTATAAAATTAGTTAAAAAAGATACGGATATTGATGTAGCAATACAAAACCTTAATGAAGCGAAGCGTGTAGGAATTTGGAGCCATGTAATGGGATTTTTTGGGTTTCCAAGTGAAACTCAAGAGGAAGCTGAAGATACCCGCCGATTTTTGATTGATAATCAGGAAATTATCCATTCTGTTGAAATGTATTTCTTCGTTTTATATAAGCAAGCTCCAGTCATGAAAATGCAAGAAGAAACCAAAATATCTGTGCAATATGATCCAAACCATGATTTAGCTTTAGATTTTTATTATACCCCGGAAAGTGGTCTTACAATTCCTGAGGCGATGAAAAGATATGAACAATTTTACCAGGATGATTTTCAGCCTTGGGCATTAAGGGTGAATGCGCGTGAGCATGTTTATCTTTATATTACCCATTTTGGCACCAATAAACTTCCCCAGCTTTACGTTAAAAACCAACCTTCCTCTGAGTTTGAACTTACTTCTGAAGCAATAATTTAATTATTCCTTTGAGCATTAAATCCCAGGTTCCGAATTATCAGCGAATTGCTATATTTTTTTTAATCATGTTTTGAGTTAGTACCTGTGTGAAGACTCTTGACATTTATTTGGTAAGAAAATACTATTGGATTTCCGAACTTCGAAAATTGATTTTTGAAGTCGGATTTGACTTTCCTATGACTGGTTCTAAGTATTGTTATCGATTATTTCGTAAATATTAATGCGTATTGACTCTTTTAATCTTGAAGAGGAGAGAAAACATGGTGCAACTGAACTATAAAAAATTAAATTCATATTGCTTGGCTGTAATGCTCACTATTAACATCCTTTCTCCAGGTAGAGCCCAGGCTCTGCCAACTCACGAAGAATTGACAGCGGCACTTGATGCGGCCTCCGTTGCAGGAGTGAATAACGGAGGTATTTTTTCTCCTGCGCGCATGTGGGCGGCTATAGTTGATCGAGCGGGACGTGTTGTGCATGTTACCAAAACTACTGGTTCTGATCCTTGGCCTGGAAGTCGAGTCATTGCAATGCAAAAAGCTTATACGGCCAATGCATTTAGTAACTCCGGATTAGCTTTATCAACGGCAAATCTTTATAAAGCGGTTCAACCAGGTGGAAGTTTATTCGGTCTTCAATTTAGCAATCCGGTCAATCCTTTATTGGCCTATGGAGGAGCGCCTCACAAGTTTGGAACAAAAAATGATCCCGCCGCTAAAGGAAAAAAAATTGTAGGTGGAGTCAATGTTTTTGGGGGTGGGTTACCTATTTATGATCCTAATACAGGCGAAGTTTTAGGAGGTATTGGAGTGAGTGGAGATAGTTCTTGTGCAGACCATGTAATTGCTTGGCGTATCCGTCACGCGCTCGGTTATACTCAGATTCCGGGAGGCGTAAATACCGGAAATTATGGTGGGGCGGTAGCTCCTGCAGGAGGAGATGATAATATCATATTTGATCTAACCAATGGTTTTGGTCATTCTTTTTGCGGATTTAATGAATTGACAGTGATAGATTTGCCATCGATGGGAAACTTTTAATAATATGAGATTTTACCTGTGTCTGAACGGTTTTAGGGCGGATAATTTTTCGGCAAAAAACTTTTTGTTGAAAAAAATGTTGAAAATTGGGTTAATATTGCCCTAAGAAATTATAGGTAATTTAAGATCAACCCATAAGAATTTTTAAAGGAGGAATTGCCTTGAAAAAATTATGGATCATTTTTATTTTTCTTTTTGTGTTTCCAAGCTTATCAATGGCTCATCCAGGAAAAGTGGATGATAAGGGCTGTCACGTTTGTAAAAATAACTGCTCTAAATGGAATGTTCCCAAAGGTAAGCCTCATTGTCACAATCCCAGTGATAAAGGACTGGGTGGAATGAAAAAGCAAAAACAGAAAGAAAAGAAAGAAAAATCGAGCGATGCAAAGAAAGATAAAAATAAGAAGGCTAAAGACTCTAAAAAAGTAAAAAAAACAAAAAAGAAGAAAAAAGATAAGTTAAAGCAATCCAAAAATGACAAAAAGGAAAAGAGTAAAAAAGGAAAAAAGAAGAAATTAGAGAAAGAAAAGAAGAAAAAGTCTAAAAAGAAAAAATCTAAAAAGGATAAGAAAGAAAAAGATAAAAAATCTAAAAAAAGTAAAAAGAAAAAATCAAAAGATTAAAGCTTTATCTGGAATGTAAAGCAATTTAAAACCCGATTTTCTCCACATTGTTCATCTGAAACAAAGCGTAGAATCTCGGGTTTTCTGTATTTAAAGTTTTTCAGTAAGGTTAAAAATCTAGAAAAGCTGACTAATGGGTGATTATAGGATTCATTTCCTTGGCTTCTGCCACCCATTTTTCTATTTGGCTTGGCTCCGGGATACTCCGCGTTAATTTTTTAGCCTCGTTAATTTCCTTCATTTTAGCCGATAAGTTATCAGGGTTTCTCATCTTTAATTCTTTAACTGTATCGACACCCGCTGCTTCCAGCAATTCGGAAAATTGTTTGCCTACTCCTTTAATCCGCATTAAATCAGCTTTATTGGCCCATCCCAGAAGAACCGATTCAGATACTCCCGTTTTTCCTGAAGTTTCTTTTCGTCCTTTGGCAGAACCGCAAGTCTCAAGTAAGTCGGAAGTTGTATTGATTCCTGCTTCCTCTAATTTTTTCCCATTGACGGGGCCAATACCCTCTATTTCCTGAATTTTATAGCTCATTTTTCTCTCCCTGAATTAAAAATGTTAAAAAATTATACCAAAAAGGGCGTATTGTTTTTAAGAATAAACATTGTTTCTAAAAAATGCAGTTTTCGATTAGTAGTCTGATAGCACTAAACACCATTGTTTTTTTTGAAGTTATCAAATTGGCAATTTTTTTCTTGATTGCCGAAATAGCCAAGTGTAATTTAGGGAATAAATTAACCAAAAAAAATTATTTTTTAGGGGGAAAGTCATATGAGCTTGCTTCAAACAATTTTAGGCAACCAAGGTGGCGCCACAGTTATGGAAATGGCCAAAAAATTAGGTATTGGCGAGGATGCGACTCAAAGCGTTTTAGGGAAAATTGTGCCCGCCTTGTCTCAAGGTCTAAAGAAAAATGTATCCACTGAATCCGGACTTGAGAGTCTTCTAGGGGCATTAAGTAAAGGGAACCATCAAAAATACTTAGAAAATCCCCAAAGCCTTGGTGAAGAAAGTTCGATTTTAGAAGGAAATAAAATATTGGGTCATCTTTTAGGAAGTAAGGACGTCAGCCGAAATGTAGCGGGTCATGTTGCAAAAGAAACGGGGCAGGATGAGGGAATTATTAAAAAAATGTTGCCAATGGTAGCCAATTCTCTGATGGGAGCATTGGGTCAGCAATCTTCCGGGACGGGCATGTTAAGTTCTTTGTTTGGTAATGATGGAGACTCAGGGTCTAAATTAGGTTTGCTCACTTCATTTTTAGATGCTGATAATGACGGAAGTGTGATGGATGATGTTTTAGGAATGGCCAAGAAATTTTTTAAGTAAAATTGACCGCAAGTATTAAAGAGCTAGAGTTTTAAATTCTTTAGCTCTTTTTTTCTGCAAAAAAAATGGTGGCCTCGGGATTGATGGTATTTTCGGGGCACATTTTAAGATGTTGCCGAAAAAATGGCATGTCCATTATGGCATCACCCTTATGAGAGATTAAATTATAATGGTCAAATAATCCCCGAATGGGTTGTGGCCCCTGCAAAAATAAAATCCCCCCTGGTTCTAAAGCGTCAGTGACAGACTTTAAAATTTGTTCTGCTGTTTCCCGTTCATGATGATACATGAAAGGTATCCATTTAAAAATCATATCGTATTTTTGCTCATAAGCTTCTTCAACGTGTTCCATTTCTGGAAGAAAACGCACTTGGCTTAGACCTTCCAGTTGTTTTCTTGTCACTGAATAGTTCCATAATTGTTGAGCGTTTTTAACAGCAAACTCCGGATCTCCATAAAGTACAATATATTCTCGCTCGTGAGTGCAATCAATGCATCCCGAAATTACGATATCAAAGGTATGGATTAGAACACGTTTAACGTTTTCTAACTTTTCAGGCATCCCTTTATGGTTTTCCATGTAATAGAAAATTTGGTCTAAGGCCATAGGTTGAAGTGAGGACTCATCAATCGGGTCTGGTCCTTCCGGATAAAATGGAACCGTATAAAGAATTTTTACAGGATCCACTTCCGGTTCGTTTTCCTCAAAAAACTTTTTCCATCCAAAAGGTTGGGACGCCGGAATGGGTGCTGGCCCACTGGGTTGAATATTCCAATCGGGTTTAAGAGGAATCTCTATTACTTGTTGCGCATCATGTAATACTATCTGATTTTCTATAACTTCCATGTAGCGTTGGCAAGAACCGCGCCCGCCTCGGACCGGGTTGATATAGGGAATGGCTACAGGGTCGTCCCAAACGGTAACTTTGAAAAGGAATCCCTCTTGAACGGTCAGGCTGATTTTTTGTTGCGAATCAAAGTAACGCCAGGGAGGATGAGGTTTTGGCGTCCATTCAATTTCATGGGAACGGTCGGCGTTCATAAAAACTTCAATAATTTTTTCTCCCTTTGGACCTTTAGGTTCAAAAAACGCAGAAAATATATTGTAAGCTTCGCTTGACGGGTAAGTAGGTAAACCTCGGTACCTCAAAGGTTGCATTGTTCTGTTACAACTTTGGTCATCGTAAAGTCCCCAAATAAATTCAAACACGGCACCACCACTTCCCGGTAAAGTGGATTGAAACAGCTCTACTACGGGAATTAAATCTAAATGCTCCCAGTTCACCGTGAACATAAAACTGACAAACTGAGTTTTTTCAAAATCGCCATTGATCAAAACGTACAGACCGTCTTTTTGTAATTGCACGTCATATTCGCCTTCTCCGGTATTGATGAAATTTTTATCATGGTAAAAATACTTTACTTCAGAGAACGGGACTTGCCAGGCCTGGGAAGCTCCATGTCGAAGGTCATCTAAAGTCATACGTTCCCAGTTGGGTTGGCCTTTAATGCTAATATGCGTAGAGAAAGTTTTCGCCTTAGGTCGAATGCCGATCCATTGTTGGCAGTCCAACTGCATCCTAACGTGTTTTAGTTTGATTTCTTCAGAGCTTTGATCACGCTCCCATTCTGCTTCGTGAAGAATATTTCCTGAAGGGTCGGCCATCAAAAACCGTTTACCCAGTGAGTTATAAAACACCGTGTGGCCGGTAGAGTAGATTTTGATGCGTATATTTTCAGCAGTAGGTTCTTGCCCATCAAACCAGAAATTAGCTCCATTCTCCTCTTTGTTTTTAAGTTGTGTCAGTGGTTCTTTAAGCCGCTCAACTTCCTGGATATTTGGAGGAAAGACCAAGTTACCTTCTTGAGATAACACTTGAATACGTTTGTGAATATCAAACAAATCAATTTCCTTTTGAGAGTTGTGAATTGCAGGGATTATAGGTAGTGAATTAATTACTGTCAAATAGACCTTATTAAACTTTCCATTTAATTGTTTTTATAAGAAGAGAATCTATTGTTTTCAAGATTCTAATTCCCTTGATCGGAAAAATTGTTTAGGTTAGGCTGGCGCTTCAATCCGTTTAACAGGTAAAATTTTCTTAACCGTTTTGATTTTTATTGAGGGGATAATGCTATGTCTAAGAACGTTGTGTGCTTAATTTTAGCTTTACTTATTATTTGTTTGTCTACACTGCAGGCCAATGCGCAACCAAAAAAAAGAGGACCACAAATTGAGCCTTATGTGAGTGAGGAAGTTCCTTCCAATGAACTAATTGCCCTCATATGTAGAAAAAAGCCAGATCAAGTGATGGGTAAAATTGAAACGGGTACCAATCAATATACGGTTTACATTGCTGTAATAGCAAATAGAGTGATCCAAGCGCAGGCCACCACCCTCGTTAAGCTGGATTCAAATATGTGGGTTATTGGTTGTTTTGCAAGTATTCCTCAAGTGGTAATGCAGCCGAAAAAGTAATAAAGCTCAGTCAACCGAAGTTTTCGTGGGTGTATATAAATTTGATTGGAGATTTCCCTGCAAAATCCAAGACGGGCAGACAATTAATAATCTTGATTCTAATATAAATGCGGGGATTCCTTTGGTTTTTTCCTGCATATATTGACACCCTGCCATTAGGTACATATAATCCTATCTAAACCTTGAAAAAATCAGGGGATTTCTTATTTGCTCCCAACTGGATAGCACCAGTTTGGAGATATTTTTGTTTGTTTTTGGAGAAGTTGCATGGCATCGAAGCAAAATGACCCAAATAGTGAATCTTTAAATGAAAGTCGCAAATTCGAAGAAATGGCTTATTCCAGCCTGCAAAATCAAAAGCTGGAGGAAGCAGAGTCTCATTTCCTGACGGCATTGGATTTAATGGAGAAATCGGGTGACGAAACGGGGCAGGCTTATACCTTAGGTAATTTAGGCAACATTTGTTTTCAAAGCCGAAGGTTTGATTTGGCGCAAGATTATTACCAGCGATCACTTTCATTAATGGAAAAACTTAAAGACAGTCGGGGGATTGAAAACTCTTTGGGAAATTTAGGTAATGTGAATTTGTTTAAAGGCGATTTGGATGAAGCCCAGGAGAATTATCTCAAAGCTTTAAAATTTGGAGAAGAAACTAAAAACCTGGAAGGTCAAATTAAATATAATGAAAACCTCGCCCAAATAGCAATTCAAAGAGAAAACTTTCTAGAGGCGTTGGGGTTTTTTGAGAAAGTTCGATCTTTTTTAATTTCTGAACAAGAGAATATAAATAAAGTAAATGAGCTAGACGAACAAATAAAAAAAATAAAATCTCACCCTAAATATTTAGAAGCCCGCGAAAAAGAATTTCAAAAGGAAATTGATAGCTTATTAGAACAAAAACGCCACAAGGACCTTATTGAAAAATACCAAGAGCTTGAAGAAATATTCTTCCAGGCAAATCGTTTTGACAAAATGATTGAAGTAAACGAAAAAATCATTACTGTTTTGGAAGAGCAAAATGATAAGCAGTCCATCGCCATATGTCATGCCAATTTAGGAAGTACCTTGATGCAGGAAGCGCTTTCGGGAAAGAAAGAATTGCTTAACCAAGCGGAGGGGCATCTTCGACAAGCGTTGGAATATATGGAAAATAATAAAGACCAGCGAAGAAAATCCTATCTTTTAGGTAGTCTTGGAATAATCTATTTGAACCAAAATGAACTGGATAAAGCTTACGATCATTATAATCAATCCCTGCAAATCATGAAGGAATTAAGTGATGAAATGGGAGAAGCGCGAAGTTATGCCAATCTAGGTCGAGTAGAGATGCTCAAAGAGAACTGGGATGCGGCTTTAGAGCAATATCAAAAATCTCTAGAGATGATGGAGAAGCTACAAAACCGGCCCGGAGTGGCGCAACAACATGAAGCGATCGGGGATATCTTCTTAAAAAAACAGGACTGGGATCAAGCGGATGAGAATTTGCAGAAAGCACTGGCGTTTTATGAAATGTTAAAAGACCAAGCAAGCGTAGGAATTGTAGAAGATAAGCTGGTTTATATTATGAGCCAGCCATCAAAATTAGAAAGTCGAGCTAAGGAAATTAGAGAGCAATTGAGTCAAGCAGATGCTTCTAAAGATCCCAATAAGAGGATCACTCTATTAAAAGATCTTAGCAATGTTTACTTTATGGGAAATAACTTTGATAAAGCGCAAGAGTATCTTGAGGAGATATTACCACTTCAGGAAAAATTGGATGACAAAATGGGCTTGAGCAGTACGCATGGAAACTTGGCAAGCATTTTGATGCAAAAGCAAGATTTCGAAAGTGCGGATAATCATTTTGAGCAGTCTATCCAGATAAGAGAAAAAGCTGGTGTAACTCCTGAGAGTTTAATTGAACTATACGGTAATCGAGCTAATGTTTTGTTGATGGCAAATAAATTAGATCAAGCGGAAAAGTTGATGAAAAAAACGCTTAGGATTAATGAAAAAGCTAAAAACACAAAAGGATTGGTGGCAGACTATCGGAACCTTGGAAATCTTTGCCTACAAAAGACGGATTGGTTAGGTGCCGAGCAGAACTATAAAAAAGCCTTAGACATAAATTCGAAGCTTGGTGATAAGAGTGAAATGGCTGAGGATTACCGCAATCAATGTAATTTGTATATTCAAAAAGAAGATTGGAAGCAAGCAGAAAAATATGGGCGCGATGCCTTGGAATTGGCAGAACAGATTAAAGACTTACAAAGTATTTGCCATGATTCTCGAACCTTAGTAAGAATTTACACTGAGCAAAAGGAAAGAGTTAAAATTGAGCCACTACTTTTGAAATCATTGGAAACAGCTAAAAATATTAGCCAGAGAGAAGTTTGTATTGACCTGCGTAGCCTGGGTAATTTTTATATGGATAAAGGTTATACAGAAAAGGCTGAGAAATTTTTTAAAGACTCCTTTGACATTTCTCAAAAAGCTGGTGATAAAGGTAGTCTTGCTGAAGACCTTCGAAACTTAGGTAACTTTTATTTTCGCCGTAGTAATCCTAAGGAAGCTGAGAAGTTTTACAAACAGGCGCTAGATTATACTTTGGAAGTCGGAGATCAATCGGAATCTGCAAAGGATTATACTTTTCTGGGAAATTTGAAGTTTAAGGGAAATGAATTTGAAGAGGCGGATCAATATTTTGAAAAAGCGGCAACCTTATTTAAAGAGTTAAAAAATACGGTAAGTTTGGTTCAACTTTATATGACCGTAGCACGTTTAAATCTGGCAGAATCTCGGAAAGAACCTAGTAAAGAGTACTTAGATAAAGCTGAGGAAGTTGCTGTTTCTTTGGGTAATCCAGAGAAACTTACTAAATCGATTGAAGAAATGCGAAAGCTGTTAGAGAGGATTGACAAAATTTAGGTTATTCAATAAGAAAATAATGGCCTAAAGCTAAAAATAGGCCAAAGTGTTGTTTTTTATTTAGTTGTGGCTTGTTTTGCTTAAGGTGAATTTTTTCCAATATTGGGAAACTTTATTTTAACGGAGTAAAAGGGATTGTTGGAAGCAATCTATAAAACGGCTGGGACAAAAAGTTTTTAGTAGCCTTGACATAAGGGTTCCCTTCATATAATTTTAAGCGATAACTCGCACAATTTATTATTTCTATTGGTCTTTTATTTATGAAAGTTATATATAGCCCACAGTTAATGGAAGAAGCTGTTTTTCGGCATTTAAATCATTTGGAACGATCAGGAAAACGAGCCGAATATGATGAATACCATTCCTTGGCGGATCCCATATATGAACTTCCTGAAGATGATCGGGAAGAAGCATTTGCAAAAGTAAATAAACTGTTCTTTATTGAGAATCTTGGATTAGGCGATTTTGTGCTTAAATCTTTGGAAGCATGCGGATTAATACCAAAGCGCCAGAGGGTGGTCAATAAGCCAGTTACGGTTCCAGCAGAACCTGATGAGCCGGGGACCGAGTCAGATCCTATAGAAGAATCAGAGTCATCTTCCGAAGAGTCGGCTGAAGTCTCTCAGGAAAATGAAAATGATGAAGCTTTAGAAGCGGTTGAACAAAAAGATGAAGACCAGGTGACTTATGAAGAGGAAAGGACCTTTGAAGAAAAAATAAAAGAAATTGTTATTAAACGCGCTATTAATAAAGTGGATGAGGGTTCAAATGTTCTGAATAGAGTATCTGGTCTACCTATTATTGAAATGCGAGTATTAGCCAGTCGGTTTGCAAACCCTGAAGAAGCCAGAGAATTAGAGTCATTCTTAATTCATGAATTTATGCATGCCAGGGATATGATGGACCCTGATTTTGACTATGAAGATGCATTTATTCCAGGAAACCCTTCAGTAAAGAATTTGATTACGGCACGTTTTAGATTGCTTTGGAACATATTTGTTGATTCACGATTAGCTAGAAAAAAAATTCCCTCTGTAATGCCTAAGGAGGCTAGGTTTAGGGAGTTTGATAACTATTATCGAAAAATTCCTGAGCAACAACGTCGAGGTATTTTCGAGGGTTTATGGGGTACGGAGAAATTGACCCATGAAGAATTGCTTTCCATGGCTACAGATTTAGAAACTCTTATCAGTAAATATGTTGATTATACAGAAGAGTTTACTGAACAAGATCGAGAATTCATTCACTTACAAGGTTCTCCATGTCCGTTATGTAAATTCCCAACTTATAATTGGGTGGATGATCCTGAAAGCGTATGTGATGAAATGGTTATTGAAGCGATCCAAATTGATTTCCCGGATTGGGAAAATAAAGATGGTGCTTGTGATCGTTGTATTGAGGTTTATGAATTACGGGCGGGTATATAGCCGTTTGGTTATTGACCGTATTTATATTTGACGATAGGATTGCTTAAGATGTAAGATTTCCTGTTAGAGATGATCAGTGAAATTCTTATAAGGATAAATTGAACTTTTAAAACCGATTTTAAAGATAATTGAAAAGAATTTTTAATAAAGCTAAAATAAGGGCGAAAAAGGACTGTTGTAATTGAATTCCTTTTCTAATGGAGTGGCCGATGACAGAAACAAGCGAAGTATCCAAAAACCAAGACCCCATACTAGTAAAATTTGGAGAAACTGGAACCCTTGAGGAGTGCAAAGAACAAAGAATATCTTTGCAATTGGCACGGGGTCGAGTGTATGACATTTTGTCTAGTGCATTCAGTTATCCTTGGAATCGGAAGTTTTTTAGACCCAAGTCGCTTTTAGAACCTTTAGATGTAGTCTTATTAGATGAAGATGATTGGAAAGCTGCAAAAGAAATTGTTAATCGATTTGGAAAATATCTTCCCAATATGGCTTTAAAACAAGTTCAACAGGAATATGTGAAAGTGTTTGGTCATGCAGTTTCCCAGGAATGTCCTCCATATGAAATGCAATACGGAACAGAGGGAGGAATCCAGTCACAAACTGATGTATTGATTCAGTTGGGTGGATTTTATGAAACCTTTGGGTTTGAATTTCCTAAAAGCCGGGGAAAAGAACGTGTAGATCATCTCTCTGTGGAATTGGCTTTCCTTGCATATTTATGTTTTAGAGAAGCTTATGGTATTAGCAACGGACATGATGAAAAGAAAATTACAATTGTTCGTCAGAGTTCGAAGAAGTTCATTCGAAATCATGTAGGACGTTGGACTCCTTTATTTTGTATTTTTACTTCACGTAAGGCGGAACGGGGGCTGTATAAAGATTTAGTCGATCTGTTAGCTTTGTTTGTGAAAAATGAATGCGCCTTGTTGGATGTTAAGCCGATAAAAGTTGAAGAACCAGAATATCGTTCGTTGTCTTACAGTATGGAAAATGACCTTGTTGCCAACGCTCCAGCTGAATGCGAACCGATTAAATAATCTATCTGCTTAAACCTTTCATTAACTTTTACCCACCAAATACGGAAAGGGAATGTGCCGATTCGCAACCTGTTTTTAGTCGTATGGGTATTCGCCATTTTTTTACCCTTACCCAGTTTTGCTGTAACGATTAACGCGGTTAAAGTGGATGGGGAAATCCCCTTAGATCCCTCCGATGTCTTTTGGTCCAATTACGGGCCTACCAAAAATCTCCATGTAATTATTGATCTTAATCCCCAAATGATCACAAATCCTATGTGGCCTAACCCTGCAACAAAATGGGTTTCAGTCCAAGCTGCAATAAATGAAAAGGAAATTGCGGTCCGCCTAGAATGGGCAGACCCCACTCGTAATGATATTATGGTTCAATCTCAGCAATACCGGGACCAAGCAGCAATTATGTTTCCGGTGGATCAAAGTGGTCCTGTCCCCCCATTTACTATGGGAGGTGAAGGAGAGCAGGTCAATATTTGGCAATGGAAAGCAACTTGGAATAAGGAAGCAGCTGGAAAAGGTGGAAATCAATCGATGCAAGATGTTGAAGATCAATATCATTATATGGCGATGGGGTCTGGAAGTTATTATATATATGAGCCTAATGGGAAATTAATATTATCAGATAAAGAAAAATCAGGAAAAATTTCCGATAGAAGTACCCATATCGATTATGGAATGGGTAAAAATGAGGGTGTTTATAACCCGGGTCGCGCTACACATAATATTTTATCGGATGCCACTTTACGTCGATCCCCTGTGGAAGATTTAAATGCAGAAGGCTTTAGTACTCTGACCACACAAGCGCATCAAGATGTTGACGGAAATGGTAATTGGAACAATAACCGATGGTCAGTTGTTTTTAAAAGAGATAGGATAACCAAGGATAGCAATGATACACAGTTCAAATATGAGAAAACTCCAATTGCCTTTGCAATTTGGAATGGAAATAATAAAGAAAGAAATGGTCAAAAAGCCTTGACCCATTTTCACGAGCTTGTTTATTAATAATTTATGTTCATTTTCCTTGAATCCTACTTTTAGGGTGCGTTTTTCATGCTGGAAAAACTAATTTTTTAAACCCTTTTGAGGGTTTGGGCATCAAATTAACTTGAATAGGAACAATTTTTGTTCCTTGAGGATTATTATTAATCAACTGAGGGTTTTCAACCTAAAGTTCTAAATAAATAGTTGTCTTTAAAAAGAGTTTCTTTCGCTAATGTTTTCTAAGTTTTATATTATTTGAAAAATTTATGGAAATTTTACCTGGGAAAAATGAGAAAATTCAAATTTGTAATTTAATTAGCGAAAGGGATTTCAATACTTTAAAGACAATCTGAAACTATGTTTGTCTTTGATCCATTGACGCAAGGATTGGAGTTTTTAGCTCAAAGAGATTTGCAAAGGGCCGAAAATCTATTTCTCCGTGTAATTAATGATCCTTATGTTCAAACAGAAGAATTAAATCAAGCACGAAATTATTTAGACGATATTCGTTCCTGCCAATCTGGTGTTAAAGAGCTTGATTTTGACCGATATAAAAAGCTTTCGAAGAAGAATACGATTTCTTTAGAGAAAGTATTTGATCTATTGGCGCAAATTTATTTCTCTGATAGTTGTACTTTTTCAGAGATTGATCAAGAAATAACCCGCCTTACTCCCTCCGTTTTTAGCAGACTAAAGCAAATCAAAATTAGAGATATTTTGGCTCGGGATGCCCTTTTTAAAAAATTAGAAAAAAATGGCCTTCAGCATTTAAAAAAGGAATTAGCTGGTAAAACTGATAATTCCACGAACTCATCTATAGATATTTTTAGATGGAAAACCATTTTTAGAAAATTTGTTGAGAAAATCAATCCTCTTTTGCTAGAGAGACATTTAGAATTATTGGAATATGTTTTAGAAACTAATAATATTAAAATTCTTGAGGACCCAAAGTTGACTGTCCTCACCCCAAAATATAGATGGATTATTGAATCGACCATTAATTCTAAGTGGTATTTATTGAGGAGTTATTTTTTTAAGGCAAAATCTGAAATCGAGAACCAATTTAATAAAAAAGATGGTACCCGAAAATACTGGGAAGAGGTTAAGTTTAAAAAAATAAAGATTTTTGAAAATTGTGGGTTTAGCGAGAAGCACATTCAAAAATTCCTTTTTACCGATAAATTGAATTATAAAACGTTGGAAGAAATTCATGAGTTTAGTAAGGAAATGGGACTTAGTCTAGTACCAAGAGATGTAAGTCTTGCTTTGCGGGGAGTTGAGAAAGCCAAAGATCATATACGAGAACGTGCCGGCTTTCTAATGGGTAGCAGGAAGGAGTTTCAGGATCACTTGATTAGGCTGGGATTTTCCAAGCAAAATTCTTATACCATTGCACGTCATGCCAAAAAAGCCACTAGCTTTCAAATTGCAGAATCTTTTCAAAAATGCTTGGATATAGCTCGAAATGAGATTTACTGGTACCGAATACCTCCGCAATTAGAAGCATTACGTCTTGAAATAGAAAATCAGTGTTGTAAACATTTAAGTACAGTGAGAATCCATTTGTTTGATAGAGGTAGGTTGAATAAAACTTTTTTGCAGATTGGAAAGGAATTTATTCGAAGGTATCTAATTAAATTATATGGAGAAAATGTTGTCAATTTGCATTGTTATTTTCGATTGGAAACGATTCATCAGTATTATAAATTAAAATACTTTCAGCATCATCAAGAAGACTATCCCAGTGTGTCTGAATTGATCAAAATCAGTAGAGAAGAATTTCAGCCTATTCTTAAAGAGGCTTACCAACATTTTATTAAAAAACGCAGGTTAACTATTCCAGATGAATTGTTAACCGAAATAGATAATTACAAATCCCCTACTCAGTGGGAGGATGGGTTTACAACAGTAGAAGAAAAGATGTTACTTCGTTTTTGGTTTTTAATGGATCATGATGTATCCATTACCCAAGGTCTAATTCAAAAAGGTGTGCTCCGGCCGAAATCGGATTTATGGAAGTATGTAAAACCTCAAGAAATCGAATGCAATATTTGATTGAGACGCGTTTGCATGTCTTTTAATGGCATCAAATCGCCTTTCTTAGAAGCCGCAGCAATCCCTTTTTCATAAATATCCTTTGCTTCCTCATTTCTCTCTAATTTTTCTAAAGTTTTTCCAAGGGCTAAATAGGCTGCTGAATAATCAGGATAATTTTCTATGACTCTTTGTAAAGGTGAAAGCGCTTCATTGAATTTTTTTTGCTCAAAAAATATTGATCCTAGACCAAAATTTGCTACTTGATCGTTTGGGTCGATTTCTAACACCTGCTGGAACATTCCAATTTGTCGATTCCTTTCTTCTTCTTCCTGCTTGGTGCGTTCTCTTTGAGCTTTTTCAACCTGACTTTGTTCAACCATTTTTTCAAATTGAATAGCAGTCGCTTCGGCTTTTTCAGTTTCCGCCTCTTCTATTCTTCCCTGCTGCATATAATAAATGGAGAGATTGGTATGGGCCATTATTTCCTGAGGATCGATCTCAGCGAGTCTTTTCATTAAGGCAATTGCTTCATCCAATTTATTTTGTTTTGAGAGCATTACTCCTAGAGCTTCATAACCTGGAGCATATTTGGGGTCCAACGCGATAGCATCGCGAAGAAGGGCAATGGGTTTTTCCAGATCCTCCTCTTCTTTATATAAATTTAACGCTTCTTTATGAAGGATTTTCGCTCTGTCTGTTCTAGAAGTAGGTTGATAAAAGGGAAGGAGAGCTGTTTTGACCTGATGCTTTTTGCCATTGACAGTAACTTTGTATTCTTGGTTAGGACTTCGAAAATCTTTTTGTACATAGGCTAAACTTATAACTTTATTTAAGTCTGGAGAAAAACAGGAACTTTGAACCGTACCGAGTTTTTTATTGAACATTTTAATTTCTGAACCCATTGAAGGGTAAAAATCCGATTCCCAGATCAATCCCATTAAAGCAAATGCTGGTGATCCATAGGTTTTGATACGTGCTATGACTTCTTGCCCTATATAACATCCTTTGTGGTAGCTCACTGAATTATGTTCCAGCCCGGTTTCAGGAAGGATTTTAGTATTATCCATATCTTTTCCGAAAACGGGTAGGCCCGCTTCAATTCTTAAAATTTCCTGAGTTTCATTATTGATTTGTAATATTCCCTGTTCGGCACCCACTTCTTCGATCTTCTCAATTAACAAACTTTTTATACTCTCTGGGAAGGCTAATATATAACCCTCATCTCCAGTTAAACTTTTACAAATGATATAAACCTCTTGATTGCAAATAGACTCTTTTTTAAATTCATTGGGTTTTAGAAGAGAGGACTGCGCGCCTCCGGTCAACTTTTCAATAATTACGGGACTATTGGGCCCTTGAATGGCTGCTAATGAATTTTGCTTGGGTTGAATCAAAAACTCAATTTCTTCGCGAAAATGATAATTTTCTAATGATTTTACAAAAGTATCTATTTGTGATTTTTCAATGAGAACGAGAGCTGAGGTTTCTGAGTCTTTATAGATCGAAAAATTACATAAAAGTTTCGCTTTACGGTCTACGATTGCATTGTTTTGTCCATTACCGATTTTAAGTTTTAAGACATCGTTGGTGGTTTGGCTTTGTAGGAAAGAAAATGTATCTTTGCCTTTTATTTTTACTAAACCCCAGTTGTCGAGAAGAAAATAACCACAATGTTGTCTTAATTGTTTGTATTCTAAATAATCTTCAGAGTTATTTTCCATTATTAATATTGAAGGAAAAGAAGGTTTTATAGGTGGTAAAAATTTATTTATTCAAAAATCGAAAAAAGCGCAACGGGATTAACCGATGCGCTTAACTAAAAGATAAAAATATTTTGAATTAATTATGTTAAGGAAAAAGACTCACCACATCCACAAGTGGATTTAGCATTGGGGTTGACAAAAACAAAACCTTTGCCTTGCAAACCGCCTTGATAATCGAGCTGCATTCCTTTTAAATAGATTAGGCTTTTGGGGTCCATAAACACTTGAAACCCGTCTTGCTCGACCACAGTGTCCCCTTCTTCTTTTGTGGTGAATCCTAAATCATAAGATAACCCAGAACATCCACCACCTTTTACACCTAAACGCAAACCTATACCCGGTTTATTTTCGGCGGCTACTAACTTTTTAACTTCTTCCGCAGCAACTGAAGTAATGCTGACAAAATTAGCGGTTTTTTCCATATTTTAAATTCTCCTGAGAAAAACTAAGGACTCAATCAATTTAGACTCAAATTGTGACAATCCGTTTCATAATTATACTAGATTTTTGAGGAGGCCGTCAAACGGGGTAAAGAGAGATTCTTTTGGTTTTTGTTTATAAGGTTTTGAAAATTATAGGGTTAAAAAATGGTTGCTCCCAAATTGTTTATGTTATAGTCTTCCTTCTCAAAAAAATAAAACTTTTTTATCGGGTTTGAATCCAATAACTTATTGGTTCGTATGAAATTGAAATGAAGGGAAAAGTTGATGATCCGTATTCCAGACTTAATTCAGTTAATTAAAGATAAAATTTCTGATGCTGAAGTGAATGTAATGGATAAAACAGGAATGAGCGACCATTTTGTAATTCATGTTGTTTCAAAAGAATTTGATGGAAAAAATATTATGGAACGCCACAGAATGGTCCAATCTTGCTTAACTGACGCAATGAATGATGGTAGAGTGCATGCCGCAGAAATCAAAACGGATGTTCCTTGATTTTCTAATAAGCATTATATAAAAAAATACAATACTATTAACCTTTTGGGATTTAGGAGAGTTTCATGTCCTCGCTCGAAGATGAAATTAAAAGTGAAATTGCTGAAAATAAAATATTAATTTATGGAAAAGGCACGAAGGAAGCTCCTCAATGCGGATTTACCGTGGAGACCATTCAGTTTTTTTCAAAATATGGATATCCTTTTGAGGTAATTAATGTTCTTCCAAACATGGAAAAACGTGAAGCATTAAACAAAATGACCAATTGGCCCACTTTACCCAAAGTTTTTATTGATGGAAAGTTTTACGGTGATACAGATATTTTGGATGAGATGGAGACTAAAGGAGAAGTTGAGCCTTTATTAAAAACGGCATTTGGTGATTCCTAATAGTAACTATTTATTGATGTTTTTGGGGGGAGTAAAATGGGGCAAAAATTAGAAGTGGGTGATCGCGCCCCGAATTTTGAATTACCTGCAGTCTATGGTTACAAAGCAGGTGCGACTAGTCCCTCGGCTGAAGAAGGGGTCACTGTTAAACTTAAAGAATTTGAAGATAAAAAATGGGTAATCCTCGCATTTTATGTTTTCGACGCTAGCCCTGAGGATACCCGTGCAATGGTATGTTTTAATGAATGGAATCGAAAATTCCGGACCAAAGAAGTCGAACTTTTTGGTATTAGTTGGAATGGTGTACAATCCCACAGACAATTCATTGAAATTTATCAATTAGGGTTTACCCTGCTTGCTGATGAACATAAAAAAGTGACTGATCTGTACGGCGTCACTGAAGAAGTGGATGATTTAGGGCAAATGGTCAAACGAATTCATAGGTCTACCTTTGCGATTGATAAGACAGGGATGATCCGTGGAATTTGGAATAACATTGAGGATCTTCGAGAACATCCCAAAGAAGTTTGGGAATTCATCCAAAAAGAAAAAGGAGTATAATTTTTCTCCTTTTTAATTTAATCTAATTCTTTCCATAAATTTTTTTCCTAACGTTCTTACTCTTTCCAAGAGATTTAATACAATTTCGTGATATTGAATTCCAGTCCTCTATAACTCAAGCTTCTGTTGACCATTCTTTCGAAGAGCAATTATTCATTAGTCTTCTTCATTTTTGGTTTGTTTAAACTTCCATTTTTCATAATTATTGCAAATAGTTTGTCTTAGAGATTTTAAAATTTCTTCTTCTTTTTTTGAGACAATTTCCTCCACCTCTATAGGTGGAGAAACTATAATTCGAATCGGTCCTGGATAAAGCTTAGCGCTTCCTTTTTTAATAATGTTGCCGGTTCCAATAACAGTCACTGGAATCATTGGAACTTTGGCGCGTGTAGCCAGCAAATGGCCTCCTTTTTTAAACGGGCCAATCACTCCATCTTCAGACCTGGTTCCTTCTGGAAAAATAACGATTGAATTTCCTTGTTTCAATTTTTCGATAGAAGTCAAAAAAGCCTGGTAAGCTTGTTTTTTGTTTTCCCTATTTACTGGTACATATCCACAAGCAGACATAGACCAGCCTACAAAAGGTATTCTAAACAAACTTTTTTTAGCGAACCAGCGAATTTGGACGGGAAGATAACCTGAAAGACTAAAAATATCATAATATCCCTGATGGTTAGCGACAAAAACCTGGGCTCGATTTTTTTGTACATTTTCCAACCCAAAGATCTCAACTTTAATACCATTCCATCTACAAATGAGTCTTCCCCACAATCTTGCGATATTGTGAGAAAAGTTTCCAGAGGGATCAATAATCCGGACCAATATCGAAATTGTTCCAAAGACAATAGAAAGCAAAGTGATAATTAACCAAAATCTGAGAGTATGGTAAAGTGATAGCATGAAATTTAAGTTGCGGGATAAATTATTATGGTGAAAGGAGTATCAAAATGCCTATTAGGATTAGGTGCCATGATATTTATTTTAGCAATTTATTTCAAGGATGCTTGTGCGTGGGGTTCTGATGGACATCGAATTGTTGCGAATATTGCGGAATTTAATCTTGAACCTAAGGTATTTTCTAAAATACGCAGTGAGTTTAACATAAAACATCTAACTAATGTTGCGGTTTGGGCGGACGACAAGAAAATAAAACGAGCACGTCCTATCGTTTTGCATTATACCAACATTGCTAAATCTAAACGGATTTATGATCAAGCTAGAGATTGTCCTGAAAAAAAATGTGCCACAGAGAAGGTAAAAGAGTTTATATCAATTCTAAAAAATAAAACATTTTCTTGGATAAAACGATTTCAGGCTTTAAAATTTTTAGTACATTTGGTGGCGGATGTTCACCAACCCATGCATATAGGAAATGCTGAAGATCGTGGTGGAAATGAGATAGTTTTAAATATTGGTGAAGAAACCACTAACCTACATGCTCTATGGGATCATTTTTTGTTACCTCCGCATAAAAATAATTTAAGGAGTCTGTCTCGAAAATTAAATAATGAAAGCCTCCAGGAACAAAAAGTTAAATGGATGCAAGGTGCTGTTGTGGACTGGACTAACGAATCACGGGCGTTGGTGTTGGATTTTGGTTACCCAGTTGATTTTGAATTTCAAAGAACCGTAAGTAAAGAATATATTAAACAAGGGCGAAAAATTGTGAGAGAACAATTATGTAAAGCAGGAATTAGGCTCTCATATATTTTGAATCAAATAATTAAGTGAATTAATTTTTTAGGGAGGTTTGTTTTGTCAGGAGAAAGCGGTTTCTATTTTAAGCAAATGCTATCCGGAGTAGATTTGGGTATAGGAGATGTATCCGCAAAAAATATGGCCAATTTTATTTATTTATTAGGTGATACTAATACCAGAGAATGTGTTGTGGTAGATCCAGCTTGGAATGTGGATGATATTTTAAAAGTCGTTGAAGAAGATGATATGAAATTGACAGGAGCTTTAGTCACGCATTATCACCCCGATCATGTGGGAGGTCACATTTTTGGAATGGATATTCTTGGGTTAGCACAACTAATGGAGAAATCCCCCGTGCCTATCTATGTAAACAAACACGAAGCAGAAGGACTTCACCAAGTGACAGGTGTTTCATTGTCTGAGATGAAAAAAATGGATAGCGAGGATCAATTAAAAGTTGGAGATATAGAAATATCATTTCTCCATACTCCAGGGCATACTCCAGGCTCTCAATGCTTTCGAGTTAAAGACTATTTGATAGCTGGAGACACGCTTTTTTTGCAAGGATGTGGTAGAGTGGATTTGCCAGGTGGCGATAGCGAAGAAATGTACCATACCTTAACCAAACGCTTGTCCAAAATCCAAAATGAGATTATTCTTTATCCTGGCCACAATTATGGAGGAGATAATTCTGCGACCATGGGCGAGGTGAGGAGTACCAACTCTTATTTGCAGATTAATACTTTGGAACAATGGCGAATGTTTATGGGTTAAACATTTGTTTATTACTTAGGCGGTTTTTAAGAAAATCCCCAGATGGCACTTGTAAAATATAAGGAATAAATTATGCGATCTATACTTTCAATGTTTGCAAAGTCTCCCTTTAAGCCTTTAGTTAGTCATATGGATAAGGTGAGATCCTGCGTAGACCAATTAAAACCACTTTTAGAGGCCCAAGTTTCCGGTGACCATGAAAAAGTGATCACCCTTTCAGAACGTATTCACTTGTTAGAACATGAAGCAGATACAATTAAAAATGATATTAGGGGTCATTTGCCACAAAGTATGTTTTTGGCGGTAGATAAAAGAGACTTTATGCACCTTTTATCCGCTCAGGATGATATTGCAGATGCAGTTGAAGATTTAACGGTAATCTTCAGTATAAAAAAAATAGAGACCCCAAGTGCTATTAAAGACCCCTTAATGGATTTAGCAGACCATGTTGCCTTTAGCGCCTATAGCGCTTGTGATTTGATCCATGAAATAGATAATTTACTAGAAGCTTCCTTTGGAGGAGTCGAAGCGGACAAAGTTGAAGCCGGTTGTCAAAAACTTGCAGAGTATGAATGGAATGCAGATAAAAAACAATTGGTTTTAGCAAAGGTTTTATTTTCTTTAGGTGACTCTATTTCTTGTGCCGATTTGATTCTTTGGAATGAGGTCAGTAAAAAACTTGGAAATGTGGCCGATGAGGCAGAGAAGATTGGTAAAACCTTACGCGTTTTTCTAGCCAAATAATTTACCCTTTAATAAACTATTTTGATCTTTACTCAGGAGCGATAAGTTGGACTTAAATAGTATTCTTCTGTTTCTAGCTATTCTAGCGTGTGTATATATGGCTTGTAATATTGGGGCGAATGATGTTGCCAATGCTATGGGCACAAGTGTTGGCTCTAAAACTCTCACATTTCGTCAAGCGGTTATGGTGGCTGCAGTTGCTGAGTTTGTAGGAGCAGTTATGGTGGGTGGCCATGTGTCAGACACGGTGCGAAAAGGAATGGTAGAGCCCCAGATATTTGCTGATGAACCAATTCATCTTGTGTATGGAATGATTGGCGCCTTAATCGCTTCTTCTGTTTGGCTTCATATAGCAAGCTATTTGGGTTGGCCGGTTTCGACAACTCATTCCATTGTTGGTGCAATTGTTGGATTCGGGGCGATCGCTGGTGGAATGGATGCGGTTAATTGGAATAAAGTAGGATCCGTAGTCATGAGTTGGGTAGTCTCTCCGGTAATGGGAGGAGCCGTATCATTTACTTTGTTTCGATTTATTTCAAATAATATTTTGGACAAGAGGGATCCTATAAGCCATGCTAAAAAGTGGGTTCCATTTTTAGTATTTTTGGTATTTGTAATTTTAGCAAACTCTATGGTTTACAAAGGGCTAAAAAATTTGAAATTAGATTTAGATCTGACTCAATCTATTCAAATTAGTGTTATTGTGGGTTTGATTGCCTTTGCAGTTGCAAAGCTTTTGGTTTTAAGAGTTAAAGCAGTTGCTCCTGACAATATTACGGAACAATTTGCAAAAACAGAGCATATTTTTAAATTTCTTCAAGTATTAACCGCTTTCTATGTTGCTTTTGCTCATGGGGCCAATGATGTAGCTAATGCAGTTGGTCCTCTTGCTGCAGTGGCTTCCATTTTAAAAGATGGAACAGTTCATATGAAAGTGGCCATGCCCTTATGGATTCTAGCCCTTGGAGGTAGTTGTATTGTTTTTGGTTTGTTAATTTGGGGAGCAAGGGTTATGGAAACTGTGGGAAAAAAAATTACGGAAATTACCCCTTCACGCGGTTTTTCCGCCGAGTTTGCTGCAGCCACCGTCGTTTTAGTTTGTTCAAAAATGGGGCTTCCCATTTCTACTACTCATACACTTGTTGGCTCAGTTATAGGAGTAGGTTTTGCACGAGGACTTGCAAGCCTTAATTTGAGTATTGTTACTCGCATTGTTATTTCTTGGTTTGCAACCGTACCTTTTACGGCCATTTTGGCCATGATACTTTATAAAGGATTTATTGCGATTCTTGGATAAAGAATAATTGAAAATCAATTATTCCTAGTCAAATCGATATATCTATGAAAGTTCTAGGGCAAGTAAAAAAAATGACGCATGAAGCGTCGGATCCAATCCAATACTTTTTAAATCTAGACGACAAGCCTACCCCCATAAATCCTGCCTTAGGAAATGAACTGAAAATTAAATTTAAAAATAAGATCACTTGTGTTGCTTGTGGAAGAGCCATAAAAAAAACCTATGATGAGGGATATTGTTTCCCATGTGCTCGCGATTTACCAGAAAATTCGATGTGCTCGGTTCGTCCGGAAAAATGCGAACACGAGCATGGAAATGAACAAGACCAAGAGTTTTTCAAAAATTATTGCAATGTCGAGCATATAGTTTATTTGTCGTTAACCTCAGGTGTGAAAGTAGGAGTCACAAGGCATTGGAATGTTCCCTCCCGTTGGATTGATCAGGGAGCTGTGCAAGCTTTAGTTATAGCTAAAACTCCACAAAGAAAACTAGCGGGTCTTATTGAGGTTACCCTTGCTCAACAGATGGCTGACAAAACTAATTGGAGAAAAATGTTAAAAGGGGAGGTTGATGAGGTAGACCTTATTGAGAAACGAAAGGAAGTATTTTCCTGGTTCCCGAAGGAGCTTAAGAACTTCTATGTTGAAAATGAATCAATAAGAAACTTCTATTACCCTGTTCAACAATTTCCTCAAAAGGTGGTAAGCCATAATCTGGACAAAGAACCAGAGTTTGCGGATCAATTAGTGGGAATAAAAGGTCAATATCTAATTTTTCAAAATCGTGTGATTAACCTGCGTAAATATACAGGTTATCACATCGAATTTTCATTTTAGCAATTCCAATTATGCAGCTTGTTTGATGACTTCTCCAGTGAGGTAACCCTCCGGAGTTTTGGTATTGTCTTTTTGTAATTGAACCACTTTAATTTGGGAGGCCAGCCCAAGCTTTTTAAGAAGTGAAATAAACATCCAAGTAAAATCTATTTCCCAGGGGCGCAGGCCATGTCGAGCCGATTGTGGAAAAGCATGATGGTTATTATGCCAGCCTTCACCAAAAGCAATCAGACCTACCCACCAACAGTTGGTAGATAAATCTTTATCTAGCTTGAAATTACGATAACCAAACATATGGGCCGCACTGTTGACGAACCAAGTTTGATGGTAAACTAAAACAAGTCTGACAAAGATTCCCCAGACAACCCAAGGTATTCCGCCTATGGCAAATAATAGTAATCCCAAAGCCACTTGGATCTTAATAAAGTGATTGTCCAAAAATTGATAAAATTTATCGTCGCAGATGTCCTTAGAATAAGTTTTTATTTTTTCTTCCGAGTCCCATTCAGCATTCCAGTAGAGCATCCACCCTACATGTGACCACCAAAATCCTTTGTTGGCATTATGTGGGTCTTTTGGTGTGTCCGAGTTTGAATGGTGTAATCTATGTTGAGCTACCCACTTAATAGGACCATTTTCGCACGCTAGTGAACCAATAAATACCAAGGTATAAGCTACCCATTTGGGGACTTCAAGGCTGCGGTGAGTTAAATAGCGGTGAAATCCTAAACAAATTCCCAATGAGGCGGTCATCCAATTCAGGACAAGCATTACTGCCACGGCGCTCCAGGAAAAAGCAAAGGGAAAAAAGGCCAACAGAGCCATTAGATGAAGAAATATAAAAAAAGAGGCGGTAACGGTAGCAAATTTAGTCTTAGGTTCTATTGTCCTGATTTCTGCCATGAGACACCTTTATAATCGAGTTTGTATTTTATTGGTTAAAATAAGAAAAAACGGAACTTGGAATTAGCTCGGATGTTTCTATTACCTTATTAGGATAATAGAGATACGTTGGAATTAATGTAAAAGTTATGTAAATTGGCTGAATCTTGTGTTTTTTTTATTTGCCGAAAATTGAAGCATTTTGTGGTGTAATAAGAGAAGGAAATTGGAAATCTAGGAGTATCGGATGAATAAATTAAAGACCTTGTTTCACCCAATTTTCGTTTTTGTGGGGGTTCAAATCGCCTGGATTGTTTTAATGGGGGTTTGGATCAATTGGTACCTAAAAAATCGTCAAGAATTAAAAGAATTTGCACAAAAATTTCAGCCCGACTTATTCTCTCCCGATCTCAATTGGGTGGTTTTGCTGGAGGGATGTGTTTTAATGATGATTATTTTAGCTGGAGTTTTGTTAATTTTTGTTTTCTGGAATAAACAAGCTAAATTAAACCGAATGCAAAGTAATTTTGTTTCTAGCGTTTCACATGAGTTGAAATCTCCATTAGCCTCTATCCAACTTTATCTAGAAACAATGAAATATCAAGAATTGTCTCCGGAGGAAACCAAGGACTTTGTAGAAACCATGCTCATGGATACGGAACGGTTATCTAATCTTATTGATAATATTCTTGAAGCCAGTAGTTCCGAGCCAAAAAGTATGCAATTGCAGATAAAATCTGTCCCAATTAAACCCTTTATGGAAGAAGTGATTGAAAGTTTTCATCGCCAATTTCAAGAAAAGAATTTTAAGACTGAGTTAGATTTTGTGGATACTCCAACCCTTCAATTGGATAAGCGAGCCATTCGAATGGTATTTAATAATTTAATCAGTAATGCATTGAGATATTCTCCTTCGGGATCGCAATTTAATGTTCGAATAAAAAATCGAAAAAAGTTTTGCGATATCGAGTTTGTTGACTCAGGTTTTGGGTTAAGTGATAAAGATCAAAAAAAAGTATTTCGTAAGTTTTATAGAGTGCAAAATCGGGAAACTCAAAATATCGAAGGAGCTGGTTTAGGTTTGTTCATTTCAAAGGAAATCATAAAAAATCATAAGGGAAAAATTAGTGTGACTAGTCCTGGTAGAAATAAAGGGTCCAATTTTAAAGTATCTCTTCCTTTGAATGGGGTGGGTGAGGAAAAGATTATTAATATTACCTAATTATAACAGTTGTTTAGATGACAGAAAAATATCAAATATTACTTGTGGAAGATGAAAAGAATCTTGCAAAGGGATTAACCTTTAATTTGCAACGGGAAGGTTATGAGGTTTCGGTTGCGGAAGATGGCGCCCGGGCTTTAGAGTTTTTTGAAGAAAATAATTATGACATGATGATTTTAGATTTAATGCTTCCAAAAGTAAGTGGTATGGAGGTGATAAAAGAAATAAGAAAATCCAATTCCCGATTCCCAATCCTAATGCTGACGGCTAAATCCAATGATGAGGATAGAACCCAAGGTTTAGAAGCAGGTGCGGATGACTATTTGACCAAACCGTTTCATTTGCCTGAATTGCTTCTAAGAATAAAAGGAATCCTCCGAAGAAAAGAATGGTATCAAGAGCCTATCACCAATAAAGAAAAATTTCGCTTTGGAGATTGTTGGATCGATTTTGATACAGGAAAGGCGAAAGGTTGTGATGGTGAATTTTTTTTAACATCCAAAGAAGAAATGGTAATGAACTTGCTGATCTCGAATCGGGGGAAGGTGGTTACTCGTGAAGATCTTTTAGAAAAAGTTTGGGGTTATAGCCCGGATATGGAAACTCGAACCGTTGATAACTTTATAGCCCGTTTGCGAAAATATTTTGAAAGAAAACCTCAAAAGCCTAAATATATATTAACCTTAAGAGAAAAGGGATATCAATTTGTAGACCCGGATAACAAAAGCGAACTGTAAGGAAAAATATAATTATTAATTGCTGGAAAAATCTGAGTGGTTTGAAATATTCCATCCGAATATTTTAATTTGGATTTTTAAATACAGGAGCAGGTGTGTCGAATGGAACAAAAAATTGAAAAGCTAATTGTTGCTTTAATGGTATTGATAGATAAAAATGGTGGCGAGTACAAATTAGACGCAAGCGTATATAAAGAAATGTACGGAAAAAGACATAAGAAAGGCATTCATGTCCAGGAGATTGGAGATGAAGCCATAGTTCTTAAATTAGGTGATATGACTATCAGTCCTGATGATGCGATGATGAATTAGTTTAGATAAGGATATTAAAGTTTTGAATACATCAAAAATTCAAAAAAACCATATTGATATAAACGATTTTATGGAAGGTTTGATCCGCAGAAATCCGGGTGAGCAGGAATTTCACCAAGCCGTATATGAAGTGGCAAAAAGTGTGGTTCCTTTTATAAACGAAAATACAAAATATGTTCGTTCGCGAATTTTAGAAAGAATGACAGAACCCGACCGAGTGATTATTTTTCGAGTATGCTGGGAAGATGATGAAGGGAATATTCGAGTAAACCGTGGATATCGTGTTCAGTTTAACAATGCCATTGGCCCTTACAAAGGAGGGTTGCGTTTTCACCCATCAGTTAATTTAAGTATCCTTAAATTTTTAGGATTTGAGCAAACTTTTAAGAACAGCCTTACCACATTACCGATGGGAGCGGGAAAGGGAGGGGCAGACTTTAATCCGAAAGGAAAGTCCGAAAGAGAAGTCATGCGATTTTGCCAAGCGTATATGACAGAACTCAGTAAATATATAGGTGAAAATATTGATGTTCCTGCAGGAGACATTGGGGTGGGGACTCGGGAAATTAGTTTTATGTTCGGACAATATAAGCATTTGCGTAGTGAGTTTATTGGTGTTTTAACTGGTAAGGCTTTGGAATTTGGCGGAAGCCATATTCGGAAAGAAGCAACGGGTTATGGTTGTGCCTATTTTATGGAAGAAATGTTGAAGAGAAAAGGTGAGTCAGTTGAAGGCAAATCATGTGTGGTCTCTGGTTCAGGAAACGTTGCTATGTATACGGCGGAAAAACTTTTGAGGCTGGGTGCAAAGGTAATTACCCTGTCCGATTCTTCTGGCTTTATCTATGACGCAGATGGACTCAATGAAGAAAAATTAGCTTTCATTATCGAATTAAAAACTTTTCGACGGGGTCGGATTAAAGAGTATGCAGATAAATTTAAATGCGATTATTATCCGGATCATGAACCTTGGGGAGTAGCTTGTGATCTTGCTTTTCCCTGTGCAACACAAAATGAAATATCAGCTCAGGAAGCAAAAGCGTTAATAAAAGGAGGCTGTAAAGCAATTGCTGAAGGGGCAAATATGCCTACAGACAATGAAGCCATTCAAATATTTCATGATGCAAAAATTCTTTTTGCCCCAGGTAAAGCTTCTAATGCAGGGGGGGTTGCTGTATCAGGTTTAGAAATGACGCAAAATAGTATCCGCATGGCTTGGACCGCTGAAGAATTGGATAAGCGCCTTAGAGAAATCATTCAAAAAATTCACCAACAGTGCGTGAATTTTGGGACGAAAGGTGATTATGTAAACTATGTGGATGGTGCAAACTTAGCCGGTTTTAAAAAGGTTGCAGATGCCATGCTTGCTTATGGAGTTATTTAATTTTAGACTAGTTTCATTTGCTTGCCAATGAACCTAAAATTCGTTCCTATTCTCATATCCTTTGTATTTTGGATTCCCTTTCCTGCCCTTGGAAATGATTTTCCAAAGTTTAATCAATCGAGGTATTTAGAAGATTATTCCTACCTAAAAGAACCTTCTCGGCGAACTCAGTTTTTTGATCCCATTAAATTCATACCCTTAAATGAAGAAGGAGATATTTTTATTTCCTTTGGTGGTGAAACTAGGCAACACTATGAAAATATAAGAAATGAAAATTGGGGTGCCACCCCAAGAGATAACAATGGGTGGTATTTACAAAGATACTTGCTCCATGGCGATTTACATATTGGAAAACAGTTCCGCAGTTTTTTCCAAATGCAAGCTGGAACTGAGTCGGGGCGTCGTGGTGGGCCGCGCGGAGTCGATGAAGACCGTTTGGATATCCATCAATTATTTTTAGATTGGGTGGTTAGTCTTCAAAAAAAAATTACTTTGAGAGTAGGACGACAAGAGATTATTTTTGGTTCCCGAAGATTTTTAAATTATAGGGAAAGACCTAACCTGAGATTGAGCCACGATGCGATCCAACTATTTTGGAATCCGGGCAATCTGAATGTTACGGGTTTTTTAGGTAGACCTGTACGAATTAATCGCCAGTTTTTTGATAATAGTTCAACCAATGCATTTACATTTTGGGGAGTCTATACAGTAGTTGCCATGTCATCTATTTTTCCACAAAATGTTGACTTTTACTATATAGGTTTGAATCGTGAACAAGCGACTTTTGATCAGGGACGAGCAGATGAACTTCGACAAACGATAGGCACTCGGATTTGGGGTCGCTGGGGTTCGTGGGATTATGATTTTGAATTAGTGTATCAATTTGGATCCTTTGGCAATGGGAACATTAGTGCATGGGCAGTGGTTTCTGATACGGGTTATACTCTAAAATTGAAAGGTATTTCTAAAATTAGGTTTAGTTTGCGAGCGGATGCTTATAGCGGGGATGACGATCCCAATGATGCGGACCTAAATGCATTTAATCCATTTTTTCCTAAAGGAAAACATATTAGTCAACTGTCAGCCGCTGGTTTGATTAACCAATATAATTTGCATCCTCGTGCAACCATTGTTTTTAATCAGAGTTGGTCTGCCACGGCAAGTGTTTTATTTATATGGAGACAGAATATTCGTGATGGATTGTATTCCATTGCCAATGGATTATTACGAACAGGGCAATTAAGTAGCTCGAGATTTGTTGGGACACAACATGAGATTGAGGTGAAGTGGACAATAAATCGATATTTAGATATCAAGGGAATCTTTAATTTTTTTGATGCGAGTTCTTTTTTAAAGGAAACCCCACCAGGAAATAACATTACTTATTTGGGAACTATGTTAACGTTTCGTTTTTAAGATTGAAGCAAATGATTATTCGACTTAAAATCTTTTTTAATCTTTTTTTTCATTTCCCTTAAATAATATTATTTTAACTTTTTCTTCAGTAATTAAACCTTCTTGAATAATATCTTCCAGCTTGGGTTTCAACTGATCAATCTTTTCTTTTGTGTCTGCTACTTCGACAATAATCGGTAGGTCAGTCGATAATCTCAGAATTGATGTAGTGTGGTAATGACTACTCTTTCCAAAGCCATCAATGCCCCTTAGAGCGGTGGCGCCTGCTAATCCTTCATTTTTAAAAAACTCTATTAAATATTTATAAAGATGTTTACCTTCATGCATGGCAGATTCACCAATAAATATTCGTAGCAATACGGCTTCGGATTCTTTTTTCATGACTATAACCTCAAAATGAAAGAGCGATGACCTTTCCTAAATATACGGCTAATAGGGTAAGAAAAATAGATGCTAAAATGTTAACGCCAAATAAAACTAACTCTTGTTGCTCAAATAGTTTAAAAGTTTCATAGCTAAAAGTAGACATAGTGGTAAAGGATCCTAAAACCCCAATTGTAATGAAAATTCGAGTTTCCTCATTGAACAGTCCCTTAAACTCTGAAAAATACATAACTATGCTTAATAGAAAACTTCCAATGAAATTTACTCCTAATGTACCCAGAGGGAATGTAAGAAATCCACTTTGGATCCATCCGCTAATATAATACCGCATTATTGCACCGCAAAAGCCACCTGTGCCGACTAGTACCCAAGGAATCATAGTCTTCTCCTGAGCTTAAGTGTTAAGCTAAAATAATTTGAAATGTAAATTGGACTTCGAATAGTGTTTGGAAAATATCGGTTGCTATTTTTTATAGATAGTTGAGAGAAGCTAATTGTTTATGCTTTATACTTTTTTCCAAAAAATGTCTCTCGACCTCGACCATAATCTATAATAGAAAAATTTAGAATGAAAGGGGAAACAGAATCAATTCAACTGATAATTATGAAATGTGAAGGTGTAATTAGAAAGTGGGTGACCGTTTTTATTAAGGGATAAGGTGATTTTGTTTGGAAGCCAATAGCCTTTGATTTTTTTGTAATAATATTCTGCTTTTTCTTTGAATTTGTTTTTTTGGTAACTGTATCTTGAGATAGATTCTGAAACTAGCCATTTGCCTTCTTTTTCAATATAACGAAATTGACTTTTTACTTCAGAAGGGCCTTGTTTTGGTTTAAGTTGCATTTTTTCAACATTCCATTTTCCTTTATCAATCATTAAATCATAACTTTCAATAGGAGCTTCAGAGTTTTGGGAAATAAAACGAATCAGGATTCCATTTTTTTTCTGTCGATTGGTTTTACTAATATAGTGATGTAGAGTTTGTTTAAGGGTGCGTGGAAACAATAATTCTTTAAATTGGTAAAAAAGTTGGACCACTTCGAATTCTCTTTCGGAAGAATAATTGAAGGGTGCTTTGAGTATTTCAAAATCACGTAAATCTTTGGGATTATTATTAAGCCATTTGAATTTGACCTTCGGGTTTTGCAAAAAATGGTTGGAACCTTTTTCAAGATCCATTTGATCCCAATGGATTTCTACTGTGAATTTTTTCAGTCCCTCATTTTGTGGGTAATAATAATGATTATCCAGTTTTTGAATGAGATTTTGAGAGGGATTTGAGAAGGCGGGACTATGAAGTATAAATGTAGCAAAAGCAAAAAGAGTAATAGAGTGAAAAATATTAAACGAAAAACCTAGAGAATTAAAATTAAAAATTTCGGTTTTTCGCATAACCTAAGGCGAGACGTTTGCCTGTGTTTCTATTGTGGATAATATCTCATAAAACTTATCGTTGTCCCACTGCCTCGCCCCGGAAATAAACCCACGTAGCTTTCCTTGACTATCTATAAGGTAACTCGTTGGTAAACCCAAAATAAAATAGGATCGTCTGACTTTTTGTTCAGGGTCTAAAAGAATTGGAAATGTTAAATTATATTCTTTAACATATTTTTGAACCTTTTCTTGATTTCCACGGTCAATAGAAATAGCAACCACTTGAACACCATGGTCTTTTGCAGCTTTATGAAGGCGTTCCATGGAAGGTAGTTCTTCTTTGCAAGCGCCACACCAAGTTGCCCAAAAGTTTAAAAGCACAGGTTTACCTTTGAAATTGGAAAGGGACACGTTCGCTCCGGTTAAGTCCTTTAAGGTAAATGGGGGAGCATCTTTCACTCTATGGGGTTTCGCAATTCCAAAGCTTTCATAAGGATCCGATGAAAAGCTTATCTTTTCTTTTTCCATTCCCATTAAAAGTAAAGAGAAACAAATTATTATTGATAATGTATAAAGTTTTCGCATAATTTTCATCACCTGGCATTCCTATGTAAGTAACTTTGGATCATTTGTTTTTCTTGTTGGGAAAAAGGAACTCCTCTGTTTTTCATATGACCTTCCATTACATTGAGGTAGTGGTCCCACTCTGTTGCTGAATGTCTTGAAGGATGTGGCCAGCTATGACAAACAGTACACTTGTTAATAAACATTTTTGCCTCAGGAGATTCCGGTTCCGGTACCCGAGGGGTGCTGGCACAAGCCAGCATCCCACTGGATACGATGGCAACAAAAAATAACTTAAAAACCCATAAAGCTTTTTTACTCATACTAGAAACCCAACTCCTTGGGAGGTTTGGTTCCTGTATACCGACGACTCTTTTTTGTTGGTATCTCAATATACCAAGAGAGCATCAATCGATAATCTTCCTTCAATTGAGGTCCGCGAATGTTTTGATAAACCGGAACGGATCCATTGAACTCGATAATATGTAATGGAAATGGTTGGAATTGCAATCCAGCCGTAAAGTTGATTTTAGTTCCCCCATAATTATCAGGGTCATTTAACGGCGAAATGAATGGGAGAGCCGGGTTTCCTCCGGCATGGCCATTACCATTAACTCTTTGAGAAATAGGTTCGTTGCTATAAGTGTCCTCATAAAAGTAATTCAATTGAAAATGAAGGACTGATTTTTCGTGAAACTGATACATGGTATATAAATCTGCACGGACCTCGTCCCCTTGTTGATAGCCTTGGCTGTTATCGTAAAACCGGCCAATGTACCAAACGTTGGCACCATACCAGAAAGGATCTGCGGATCCTTGATAGGCAGCTCCAATAATAGGATCAACAGTTCCACTTCCCAACTGCATTTTAAAAGGTAGAATGGTTCCATTCTGTCCCGGTACAGGATTATTCGTAAATTCTTTATTAATGGACCCCGTGGGAATTGACATCCCAAACAATAAAGATAACTGCTGCGTAGGTGCCAGAGTGTCATTTTTTAATATGCGATATTTTCCAATCAATCTGGTATCTCCAAGCCCTGCGGATGTCATGGTAAAACCGCTACGTCCGGATGCGGCAACAAGTCCCGGGAAAAAAGTCATCTGCATACGATTGGCTTTAAAACTGGTCATTACCATTACGGCAAAGTCATCCGTAAAGGAATAAGCGCCGCCTACCATAGTCATGAACATATCCATGGATACGGGTATTGCAGGAAATGTTGCGCCGTTAGCACTGGGTGGACCCACTAACGCCCCTTGATTGAGAGTACGTTGACCCTCTTGAAGAGGTCCCATTTGCATATACATTTGGCTGATTTTGAAACGAAACTCATGAGTTTCCGGAATTCCTCCACCAAAAACATTGAGGGGCATATTGCCGCCACAATGCGCACAACATAATCCGATATAAGCCGTAGCTTTAGTAACTCCTAAAATCAGTAAAAAAACGATTGTAATTGAAAGACGGACCAAAGGTTTTACCTTGGATCTAAAAAAATCTTTTTTGAGCGGTACATATTTTAATTGGAACAAGTGCATTTCTCTCTACTCCCTTGTAAGAACTTAAAACCTTCACTAAAAGAAGAAAACTATTACGGTCTCCGAGCAGAAATTTCCTGTTTGGTTAAAAAGGCAGAAAATATGTGATCAGAGAAAAATATAAATTGGAGTTAAAGAGATTGGGGGGGTGGGTCTAGTGAAAGATCCATATGATATTTGTATATCATGTTAACGTGAGGAATTTTTGGAGTGACTTTTGTTTGGAGGAGATCCTCACGGGATTCGTGAATATAACTTGGTGTGATACTAGGTCCCTTATTAGCGGTTCCATTTGTAGGGTTGGGTCCGCAATCGTTTACCCATTGTTGGGATTTTGATTTTTCCCCACTTTTGTGAGGACAAAACAAATGATTTTTTTGGTGGTGATTCAGTAAACAATGTAGAGATTTTTTCCCTTTATGGATTTCAAATGGGGATGATTTAGACGTATGTCCCGAATGTGCCCACGCTGACCCTGACCCTAAAATAAGGATGCTTAGGAAAAAGAAAACCCCAGAAATTGTCAATACTGATTTAGCCACCGAATTTAAACCTAAATAGTGATGTTTTCCGTTATATTACTTAATTTAATGGTGGTCTGTCAAGGTCGCTAAGTTAAACTGCTTAATTTTTGGGGCTATAGAGCTGGGCGAGCCAATAGGCGGTAGTTCGGGTAAGCCGATGAAAGTAGTTTTCATTACCTTGAATAGGAAGTACATGTATGAACTTCATTCCCGCCTTTATTGCTCCTCCATCCGTGAGGTAATTGTCGCCTATCATGCAAACCTCACTGGGGTCCTTCAAGTTTAAATAATCTTCCATGGCTTTTTTAAACCCAAGAGGATCGGGTTTTGGGGGGACATTCGTCACAATGGGTACATCCGGAATTTGCTGAAACCTTTCTTCGGATGCGTTGGTAAAAATAGCTACTTTGAATCCCTGATCAATCATATCTTGAATTTGCTGAATTACCGGTTCGGAGAAACTTTCAGCGTGGTGAGGTCCTAAGGTGCCATCTGCATCCAGTAATATTCCTCGAATCCCTAAATTTTTTAATTCCTCAAGAGATATATCCGTGAATTGTTTTACAAATTTAAATGTTTTTAAATATGCGGGAAAGAAGGGGAGGGTGAAAAACCGTTTGATTTTTTCCCATGTGAGACCCTCTCGGTTTTTTGGGTATGAATTGGTCATAAATTCAAAGAATTCTCAAAGAATCGGAACTTAATTATAAATCAAATTTGAAAAAAACCATCACTAAGTCAAAGAATTGTGAAGACCCGTTAGCTGTTCACTAACCTCCCATAATTTATTTTGAAGGGTTTTATTATATGAAGCAGATGAGGAAGGAGTCATTTTTTTTCGAACAAAATATTTTCCTGAAACTTTCTCAACTTCTGATGAGGTTGACAAATAGACTAGAGTTTCGGCTCCCTTTTGGGGACTAATGTAAATTAAAGGTTTTGCAATCGCCTTAAAAAATAAATACCACTTAGCTCCTTGATTTCCAAAATTGGTGCTGACAATTCCGGGATGTAAACAATTTACCGTCACATCCGTTTCTTTTAATTTCTCTGCTAAAGAATAGGTGAAGAGTATATTAGCGAGTTTAGATTGTGAGTAAGCTTTAAGAGACCGATAGGACTTTTCACCCATAAGGTTGTCAAACTCAATCCCTCCACCTCGATGGACCATAGAGGAAACATTAATGATTCTTGCAGGTGCGCTGGCCTTAATTCTATCTATTAACAAAAGGGTCAAAAGAAAATGTCCCAAATGGTTTACGGCTAAAGTAGTTTCATAACCTTCCTCCGTTAAACGGCGTTTTCCTAAAAGAAGGCCTGCATTGTTAACCAATAAATGTAATTGAGTGTATTGACTTAAAACGATACTAGCAAGTTGGCGTACTTGTGTCATAGAGCCTAGATCCGCCACGAGTAGGTCGATCCCAGAATTTCCAGTGCTATCACGAATTTCTTTTTGTGCTTTCTCACCTTTTTGTTGATTTCGACAGACTAATATTACCCGCGCACCTTCTCGAGCCAAAGCTAAAGCGGTTTCCCTGCCAATCCCGGAATTTCCCCCGGTTATTAAGCAGGTTTTACCTTGGATCCAATTTTGAGTCATTTTAGACATTCTGAAAAGTAATGAAAAATGCAGGATTACGATTTAGAAACAAAACCAACCTTTTTATGTTGAATACTTTGATTGACAGATAGAAACCTCCTGTTAAATTAATATATAGACCATAAATTTAAATTTAACAGTGATTTGAAAACAATTCCTGAATTAATTCATTACCGGAGAAATTAATAGTGCCGTCAAATTTTAAACCAAATTGGAAGTATTTAGTAGTGGGATTGGGTACATTTTGTGTTTTAAATCAGTCTTCTGCCTGGGCAGGGGTATATAAGTGGACTGATGAAAATGGTCGAACGCATTATACGGACGATAGGTCACAGATACCCGTTCAGTTTAGAGATAAAAACTCAATGAAGGGGCTAAAGGGGTTGGTAGAACCTAAACCCGTAGTTCCAGAAGTACCTTCTCCTGCAAAACCTGTTGCAAAGACAGAAGAGAAAACAGGGGCTTTGGCCCCTGAAGCCAGTGAAGGTTCCTCGGATAAGGGAGTTGAAACTACTGACAGCTCTTCCCGAATTTCTCCGGAAGAAATTGCTCTGTTGAAAGAAACTAAAAAGTATTTGGAAGATGAAAACCGTGAATTTCAACGGATTATTAAATATGTTGAGCCCACTGAAGCCAATGGAAAATATTATGTGATGGAAATGAATAAACGGGTAAAAAAGAAACAGGAAATGGTGGATAAACTCGAAGGGATGAAATTGGCCTCACTTCAGCAGGCTAAATCCTATTTTAAACGAACCATTATTATTGATAAGGGTGAAACCATTGGTGGAGAGGATTATTTAGATCGAATTGTGAGCATAAGAGATAAAATGGAACGCGGTTTAAGGGAAAAAAAGAATTTGATAATAGAGTTAAATAAAGATTTAAAAAAAGTAAGTGGCAATGATGTTCAAGCCGCAGCAGGTAAATAAAGCTATACAAAAAGTATATTTAAAATTTTTTTTAATCATCTTATAAAAGTAATCAATTAAGTTCCAATCTTATTTTTAAGTGTTTTTGTATTGCGTCTAAATAAAAAAAAGGCAGCCGGTTTGGCTGCCTTTTTAAATTGTTCAAATAAAGAAAATGGGTTTGTATAAAACCTTGTCCGGCCCAAGGGTACTGCTCGAGGCGGTACCCATCCAATGGACCGGCGTTTGTTTGAAATCTAGTTCATCTCTTTCCAGGAGGCGACCGTAAAGGGATAAGACTTGTTTAAAGCATTGTTACCATAGCCGATACCTTCACAACTGTAACCGATGGTAGCATTACCGGTAAAGTTAACGGCGGCATCAATGCTGTTACCCACAACCATTGCTCCATAAACTGTGGCGGATCCGGTTCCAACCAAAGCACCGTCACAAGTGGCGCAGGATCCAATAAGAACAATACCGTCCCAATTAAAAGTTCCAGAGATGTCAAGGTCTCCATCAACAATAAGAACACCTGAACCGTTTACATCTCCGCGAATGTCCAGGTCACCCTTAACATAAACAATATCAGGATCGCTATGGGTTCCCCAAGTAACGTTGTCACTGTTATTGATCATGGTGTTGCCGTTATCCACATAATCCGGAATGCCGGATTTTGTAAGTAATGTGTGGAGTTTTTCTGCATCTGTTGCTGTAAAACTGGTTTGGTCCAACATAATATCCGGAGTTGTTCCGCCGGTACCTTTGAGGTGATTTTCAGCATTTCCTTGAAAGTCAACACAAGTTGCGGAATCACAAGTTCCATCATCATCCAGAGGACCTGTTGATTCAGTAGCAACTGATCTGGCTCCCGGACAAGTGGTATCTTCAGTTCCATCCGTCGCAAAACCATTGGTTATGATACCTCCATTTTCGTAACCACCCAAAACATCAAACCCAGAACCTTGAGAAGTAATATTTGATAAGGGACCAACCAGGGTTACTGCAGCTGGAAACTTTCCGGGAGGTAAAGTATAGTTTTGCACCATGGCGCGAATTGTTTTAATTACTCCATCCTGAGATATCCCAGTTGATTCAATGTAGTAAGTATAGTCTGTGTCTACCCAGGGATCGTCTGTTCCGGTTCCTTCGTCCTTATTATCAAATGCACGAATATTATAAGTTCCTCCGTTGAAGGTTACTCGAGAATAATTGTTACCATTATAGTTGTAAGTAGTACTTCCTGTGATTGAGCTAAACAGACCGTTGTCTGACGTATTAGTTGCGTTTCCATCGGCTCCTTGAAGAACATCATTGGCGTCTAATGTTCTTGCAACTTCTTTAGCTTGCTCCAGTCCGGCATCTGCGACATAAAATGCTTCACGTGATTCGGTAAAACTTGCTGTTTTGCTTATATCTGATGAAGTTGATTGCATAGCAATGGGTACTATGATCATCATCACTACCATAAAAAGAAGGACGATAACCAAGGCAGACCCGGATTCATCCTGGAATAAATTTCTTTTTCCCGGATGAAATTTTATTTTGGATTGGGTTTGATCTAAAAGTTTCATAATTTAAGTTCCCATATTTCTTAATTGAACATTGGTATCTAAAGTAACTTCAGCATGAGCCACTTGAGGATCATCTAAAGACATGGTCATGACGACTCGGCGTAAATTTCCACGATCTGTGGCACTTAAGGTGGCGGGTGTTCCGGTTGGAATAAGTTGATTCCCATTTACATCAAAATAAGTGAATTGAAAGTTAGAAACATTTCCGATTACGGTTGTCCCATCTTTAGTAATGAGGTCATTGGTTGCATCATAATTGTAAGTAACATTGTTAAAGGAATGAATTACAATCCCACTGCTTGAAGAGTAATCATTAATTATCCCGGGAGAAGCTAAGTTAATAGAATTTCCTGAGGGTGTTCCATCAATTGTGGCAGTTTCCCAATTTGTAAGATCTAGCATTTCAGAAATAACAACGGATTGACCATCACTAAATCCTGTAATGTCTTCTACAGTTACTGTGGTATCTGTTCCAGCTGCATCGGTAGCAAGCATTGTGTGGACATCACTTGAATTAGACCGAAACGTAATAGAAGTTGGGGTAGCATTTGTTACACCTACTGCAGCCCTGCCTGTATCCGAATTGCCAGGGGGAAACCCGTAACCCGCTTCCATGAGTCCCTGTGTTAATTCATCCAATGCAATTCTTGCCAAACCTCGTAATTGCGTATTGGCTGTTTCCTTGCGCATAGTTTTCTCTTGAGTATTAAACGTGTAAATTCCTGCGCCAAAGATAATGGTAGAAATTGCCATTACAATAATAAGTTCAGTTAATGTAAATCCTTTTTCGTTTTTTATTAGCTTTGCTTGCATATTTGATCAATCCATTAAAGTCGTTAAACTTACGTTGTTATCTGTGCCCGAATCGGGCCATGAAACGGTAACGGTAACAACATCCGGGTTCGGCGCTATATTGATAGCCGTGGTCATTGTGTAAATGGAATATTCCCCTGTTAACTGTTGGGTGGTGGTTCCATGCGTTAAGTTGTTCGCAGAAGGCAAAGATTGTGCTCTTAAATTTTCAATTTGTTGTTGTGCTAGAGCTGTGGCAGTGGTTCGTTTTTGATTTTTCCCATTTTTATTTACAATATTGCCGGTAAACGAGGCCATACTTATTAATCCAAAAACTAAAATGGAAGCGGCTATTAACAATTCCGGCATGGTGAATCCCGATGCATCTTTAATAAAGTTTTTTTTCTTGAGCATATTCTGACCTATTTTTATAAATTTCTTAATTTGATGTTCCACTATTAGTTTAAAAGTATTTAACTAAACGCCTATAAATTTTTTATAGCTTCAATGCCTAAGGCAAAATAAGCAAGTTGCGGGCCAAAAACTTGATTTACCGGGTGAATGAAAATCAATCAAAACCCTATGCGTAAGGGTTTGAAATATTTTCAGAGAGAGGGAATGAAAAAAAATTTTTCCGCTCAAATTGATACCCACTTTGGGTGACGGACTTTTGTCACTTTTTTAAAGTAGTGAGTGACAATTTTTGTAAATTTTTTTAAGGGATCTTTGAAGAAGTCAATTTATAGAGTTATCGTATGGTTCAAAGGATTTTGGGGTATTGCTTTAGTTAAAAGAAGAAAAATCAAAGATTAAGGAAGATGAAATCTCTTACTTGAGGTCGGGGTTGATAGGCACCACTTGTGAGTTCACGAATTTCTCAATTTTTAATCTATCAAGAGCTTGATAAATTGGATCTAGACCTTTCGATACCGTACCTTCTATATGAATATAGTAATTTTTGGAATCATTCTCACTTCCCAAATTGGAATCGAGTTGAATAATGTTTAAACCTGCCTCTGCCAGTGCAGTGGTTACATCTTCAACTATCCCCAACCGGTCATTTGCGTAAACGCTAATGCGAACATCAGGTTGAATATGGTGCTCCATGCCTCCGGATACCGGATCCAAATGAAAATGCAAATCTAAGTTTTGTGCAATAGTTTTTGCAATAGACTGAATTTTCTCTTGATCTTCTTCTAAATAAACCATAACCATGATGCAGAAGTTTTCACCCAATCGTGCCATGGTAGAATCACCCAAATTACATCCCGCTTTACAAAGAGAAGCGCTGACTTGAGCCACAATTCCAGGGCGATCTTTTCCAACCAAAGAAAGAAGATACCAATTTTCCATTATTTTTCCTTTTTAAAAGAGATGTAAGAAGGTGGCCACCATTCAATATAAGATTTTCATGGCATGCTTTCAACATTAATAAATAGAATGGAGAAACTTTAGGAAAGGGTTTTTCTTAGGAATTCAGGAACCGCTTATATTTTTGGTTTCTGAAAGCTATAAAACGACTTATTAAAAAGGGTCCGGAAAAGGTTAATATTAAAACCGGCCCAAAATGAAATATGAGGGCATGCCATGGATCATACATACAAGCGACTTGCATAATAATTGCTGGTACCATGCCGGCTGAGAATCCATAGAGGTAGTTTTCCCATTCACCGGTTTTCAGTAATCCTTTACGTGACATGAAAACAAGTCCAAATAACCAGCCTCCCCCATATATCAGAATTTCTATATCACAAAAGGCTCGAGCTCCTTTCGAAGAGGATTCCGGGGAAATCAGAAAAAAACTAATAATTAGGGCACATAAGAAAGTAACTGTGGTTACCTGACTTGAGAGCCGTAAAGGAGAAGATATTGTTTCTCCCGGAATAAGTTTTTTGAAAGCCAGGTACAAAGCTAAAAAACTTACCAGAATTCCCGATAGGATTTCTAATTTAAAACGCGTGAATTCAAAAACCTGAGTTTGAAAATGAGGGCGATATTCCTGAAGCGCCCATGTCAAAAGACCGACTGAGAATAACATACAGGAAAACCACACAATCGCCCGAATCAATGGTGATGAATAAGGAGACTGTGGTTTTAAATCAGATACCAATCGATCAATAAGTTGATTTTGATTATTTACCAATATTATTTCTCCAAGTTCTCAAAAACCATTTTTCGTAATTGCCCGTAAGCGCGGGAAACTCTTTTTCTCATCGCAGATTCACTAATCCCTTCCTGGACTGAAGCCTCTAAGTAAGTCAATCCTTTGTATTTTGTTAAAAAAATTGCCCTTTGAAGGGGTTTGGGCAGTTGACTTGTCATAGACTTCACTCGATCTATTTTCTCATGATCTAAAGAGTTATTCGTAGATGACTCTAAATTTGTGACAGGATGATCCGATTCAAAAATTTCTACCTCATTTCTTTTTCTTGATAGTCTAAAATGATCAGCAATTTTATGCTGTATGATCCCATTTATCCAAGGAATAAGAGGTTTTCCGGGCTGATGGGTAGGAAGGGAATGGTGAATCCCGATTAAGCAATCTTGCGTGATGTCATCACAATCAAACCAATGACCTAATTTGCTTTGAATCTTTCTTTTAATAAAAGGATATAAATTTGTAAGTAATTCCTTATAGGCTCCTTTATCTCCCCTTTGGGATTTTAATAGTAAATCTTCCCAATGTTTTTGCATTCCTTTTATGGAATCAGGCATGGCTTCAAATTAATCAAAATTTTATTAAAAATTAAAAAACCAGGAAAAGTATGAATTTTATTGTTTTTCCAGTCACAAAACCAAATTGATTGCGAATTCCTTTTGTAGGATTCGTTATGATTAATTCATTATGGAGATTGTCTCTATGAAAAAAATGTTACTAATTGTTTTGAGTATAGCTTTAGGAAGCACCTCGGTTTTTGCAAGTGATTTAAATACTTATAAGGTAGTTATCACTAACTTGACTAAAGGTCAACCCCTCACTCCTCCGGTAATAGTAGTTCATAACAGGGAGTTTGGACTTTTCCGAACCGGACAACCCAGCACACCCGGATTACAGGTCTTGGCAAAAGATGGGGCAACAAAACCACTAATTGAGGAACTAGAACTTTCTGAAGGTGTAAAATATATTAATGAAGGAACTGGGATTACGCTCCCTGGTAAATCAATTACTATAGAGATCTCAGGAAGAAAAAAAGATCAACTTTCGTTGGTGGGAATGTTGGCTCGAACAAATGATGCCATTGTGGCAGCACGATGGATTTCATTAAACTTGAAAAAGGGTCAGAAAAAAATAGTCTCTCTTGTTGTGTATGATGCAGGCGCAGAAGAAAATAATGAGTCCTGCGATTATATTCCAGCGCCTCCTTGCAATAATGCATTTGCAGACACTGAGAATAATGAAGGGTTTGTCCATTTCCACCCCGCATTGCACTTTCAAGGTGACTTGGAACCGCTTCGGGATGCCTTTGGGTTTGTCGGAGCAAAAGTAGTTGTGCAAAGAATAGATTAAAATTATTAAGTAATAGTGGGAGGGTCTATTATCCTTATGGATGAGTTTTATATATTAATTAATTCTCTTTCATGGTTGTTGTAAATGGTTTTTATCGTTTAGTTTTTGCCCGTTTTAATTTTGGTTTTTTTGTTACTTTTTTTCTCCCGGGGCCAGTTTTTGTATTTTTAGTAGTTACCTTTCCACCAGGGGTTTTTTTGATGATAACTCCGTCTCTAGGTATTTTCGGTCGGATGGGTGGGGTTGGATTAGTGGGTTTTGTTCCTCCCCCACCAAAAATATTTTTTGCCTTGTCGACTTCTTTTTGAATTTCTTCGGCTCGCTTTTTGTAGGCTGCAATTCGTTTATCGAATTGTTTGATACAATTTTGTTTTTCTTTTTCTAAAAACTCCATTCTCTTCTTTAATTCTTCAATGGTTTTTTCGCGTTGGGCAATTGGAGTGTTAATTGCTTTTGCATCGGCTTTTCTTGCTTCCAAATTACGTTGTGCTACTTCTATAAACTTTTGACTTTCCTTGACAGCTTCAAAAATAGTTTTAGCCATGATATTTATCCTTAAAATCTAATTTATTTAACTAAGATTAAAATTGGTTCTTGGTGATGGGAAATCAACAAAATTCCTTGGAGACCCTGTCGTGTCATTACCCATAAAAACACCTTTAGAATTATTAAAATTAACACTTGGAAATCCTAAGTTTCCTTTGATATGGTTTCCCATAACAATATTACTCCTTGCATTCATTATGACCGTGGCACTAATTCCCTGCCGATTGAAAGGCCCTGAATGGTGCATGCAATAATTATCATTAAACGTCACCCGTTCAAATCGAATTCTCACTTGGTCGGTTAGGTTGAAGCTCAAAAATTGAACCAAAGCGGTGCCGCCTGTTCCAATAAATTTATTATTGGTAACTTGGGCGCAGAATCCAAATACGGTTGGTCTGTCAGCCAATACGACTGAAAATTCCAGCAATCCGGATAGCAGAACTGCACGGTCCTCTGCAGCCACATCACGTTCAAATACATTTGAATATGTAATCAGATTTCCTTCCACCTGTGTCTCTAATATTAGAAGACCATAGAGACCAATAGCTGGGGTAGCCACCTGATTGTCGCTCCCTGTACCGGTGTCCTGAATATTGCAAGACTTTACCAGGAGTTCTCCAAAAACTAAAAACACACCAAGTCCAATTGCCACGACTGGGCTGGCAAATCCACATGATTGCAGGTGGTTCCCCACAAAAGTAGTTCGATTCCAACTGTAAATACAAAGAATACCGGAAGTTCTCATAAGTTCTAAACGATTATCGTGAACATCTATTTCCGATTGTAATAGTAGTGAGATACCAATATTTCCTTGAATAATAGAATTATTGATAAGTTTGTTTTGGGTACCCTCGCTTAAAAATATTCCAAACGAAGCATTATTAATTTGATTATCTCTTACTGTGGCATTTTTTGAATCTGATAATCCAATTCCTATTAAGATTTCAGCCTCAGGGTTATATAAAAAATTTTGAGAAATATTTATTTCATCAACATTAAACCCGAGGATTCCTATTTGAGGACCCAGAACCCGGTTGGCTATTACTTGTGTCCTATCAATAATTGAGGATTGATCTTGATTGATTTCACCGATGAGTATTCCAATGGCCGGAATAGGTTGGTCTCCACCCTTGGCAATGAATTCAATATGGTTATCTCTGATAGTGCAATCATCTCCATAAGATCGAATTCCTCCTTGATTAGGGGAGGAGTAACTAATCTTGTTGCCAACAATGAGACAGTCATTTGCTGCTACATCAATGAGGAAAAATTTTAGAGCACTGGTATTATCATTGTTCAATGAAAAAACCGTTCCGATGATTTCATTATCCTGAACAGAGGATCCATGAGCATTAGAGCTTGGAGGGCTTGCAAAAACATTGTCATTGATAATGATGCCAGTTAAATGATTTACAATGCGATTTTTATCCACACAGCATTTGCCAAATGAATTTTGAATAACTATTCCGGAATAACTGCCAATATCATTTTTTGTGAGAGTACTTTCCAGGTGATTACCTTTGGCCATAATATGACTTGAGTCCTCAGCGCTCCAAATTCCTATGTATTGATTTATTAAAGCACAACTATCTACAGAAATCGCTTCACTTTCCTTAATGTAGATTCCAACGGTCCATGCTGTATGATTTGTCGAGTCAACCTCGCAATCATGAATAAGAACATCGTGAGCCAAATCCATATTAATAATAGCGATGCCTTCTGCAAAGGCATTGGGGTCTTCCCCTGGTTCGTTAGCCGTTTCTCCAAGAGTTTCAAATCGTATAGTTTTTATTTCTAATCGTTCTATCAGAGTTCCCTGGGAGTTTTCCAGACGAAGCATGGGAATTCCATTTCGTCGTTGAACTATGGTGCCTGGACTTTCGCCGGTAATTTTAATGTTGGATCCTTCAACGCGGATCACATCATTAATTTGATGGACTCCCGTTTTAAGGCAAACACATCCCCCTTCCGGAGGTAAGCTGTCAATGGCCGCTTGTATACTTTGTCCGGGTTCTACAACTACTGTGCAACACCCGGGTTCAAGATCTATTAAAGGAGGAAAATCGTCTCGGCAATCTTCATCAACAGACAAATAATCTGTTGTGTTTGATGTGACTAAGGCTAACCGACAATAATGATAATGAATTCCCTTAGGAGGAGCATCTACTAATTCTTCTACCGAAGCATCCGCGGTTCTTGCATGAAAAATCCAAAAATCTCCCTGTTTATAATTACCCGTTGGGTCTGATAATCCAAAAGTAATTTGAACACCGTCTTCTAAAACAATTGAGGTTCCAGCGGCTGGGACTGGGATTAGCCCTTCCGATGTGGGATCATCCAAATCAGCTAATAAATTATTATTTGTATCTCTCACTTGTCCTGACTGATCCCATCGACGTAATCGAGTATGGCGATCCACCTCTAGAGTCCCTTGGGCATCAATAGTAGGAAAAGTTGCGCCAGGTATTGGGTTCCCTGGTTCTAACTCGATTGTATTTGTATCAGGGTTTACGTGGAGGATACGTCGAATAACTCCAGGTTGCCCACTAAACTCTAAATGATCATCTAAAATTTCTACCCAGTCACCATCATGGAATCTGAGGACATCATCTCTTCCTACACTGGCCACCTGTAATTGTGTTAAAGAAGGTATAGCATTGACTCTGGTGGCAACGGTTCCGTTATAACGTGACCATTTAAATCGAAAGTTTCCACTACCCACCGGGGATTCATCGTGAACTTCGACACGATACATGCGGTTCTCTAGACCAAGATATCCTCCTTTGGGAGGTAACAAGCATGGATTGTTTGGTGAAGCAACGGCAACACCTTGCGAGCTTAATCTTCCGTCAGAGGGTCGTATTAAATCTTCATACCCTGGAACGACATTGTCAGGTGTTTCACAAGTAATGTCGCCTACATTGGCCAAGACACCGACTTGCCAGGCAGTTTGGATTCTTGCCGTAGTGTCGACATTTACAGCATTTTCCATTAAGTCGGGGTCTTCTAAAAATGTAACATCTCGATACCATGCTTTTAAGTAAACCAAATGTTGACCTGCTGAAGGTGGATCGGCTGAAATATCTACCACAAAGGGTTGTTCTGTGAAAAGAATGGGATTGGTCCCATAGTCTTCAGCTAAGATGGGATTAAATGCTGTGGGGGGATTACCATGATTTTCTGCTAATAATCCGTGAATATACATCCGGCCCGGTCCAATAGTTAGTTCCCCGTTATCGATTCCAATTGCAAATCCATCCGGGGTTTCTTGAGGAACTCCACAACGGCCGACCACGTCGGTAGTTTCTACCCGCCAACGTCGGTCATTAATAGACCAATCTTCATTATCTTCCGAATCTAAACGTACGCGGCCCTGTTGCCAACGCACTCCACTATAATTATTCTTGGGATTAAATCGATCCCTGCTGATATCAATGGTCATTTCCCTCTCCCTCCCAACTCCTTATGTGGTATAAAAAATTCCTGCTTCTAATCCAAAGCGAAGGTATTCATCTAATCTAATTTTTAAGTTAGTTTCTTTTTGTGGCAAATATAACTTCCGGAATGCGCCCATTTCACTTTCATCCTCAGATCCCATACGAATTTCTCCAGGGCATGCCCGATGCAATTGGCCGTAATCAGGTTTACCATATTGTTCACTTGAAAAAATGGGACTGACTCTTGCTTCCACCCCCCGAGTAATATTTTCCTTTTCTAATTCAGTTAACCCGGGATTCACTTTCTCAGCCGCTTCAATTTTTTGGTTAACAGCTAAAGATGGCTGACAACGGAAGCGACGAGGTACAACCGATCCAGTGGGAACAAAGGAAAATCTTACACAACCATTTTGTTTTTGTTCGCTTCTAACAGGAATCGTCCAAGTATCTCCTGTAGCAAGTCGCGATAAAAATATACTGTCTGAAACTAGTGGCATTGCTCTCGCGCTTACTTTACCAAAGCAGGTAGTATTACTCATCTCGAGAAGCCCTCCTACCGATTCATTATCTAAACCGGAAAATGCCACGCGATCTGGGGCTGTCGCATCTAAGATACTATTTTTAACATCAAAATTATTGTTAGATGTGCCCCGGATTCCACCGATAATACACTCTTCAATAACAACTGTGACATTGTCGATTTCTATCCTTAAGGATGGTTCATTAGGTTGAGCGGGGTTTCCTTCTTGAGTTAAACTTAAACCGGGAACAAGGGTGCAATGGCGTAAAGTTAATTGTCGCAATTCGTTGCCTGGATTGTTTGGAACTATTATTGTCCCACCGGCAATTAAAAGCCCATTGAGAATCACTTCAGAATCTGCGCCGCCTGTGATTTCTAAATCTCCTCCCATGATTATTGAAGGTCGCGCTCCGTTAACTGCTCTCAACTCTAGTCTTTGGCTGGCATCTACCGAAATACTTGGGGTTTGCTCATAACGGCCGCTATTATTAATTTCTACTGAACCTCCAGGGGCTGCTAGGTTCAGAGCATCCTGAATTAAGTCACCGGTGGTTACATTTTGGACATTTGAAATATTTGAAGATAGTGTTGATCCTCTTTCATATTCGCCGCCACCCATATCTGCGCTAAACCCATAATGAAAAAAAACATTCACATCAGTAGGTGGTGCTAATAATGAAGGAAATGCAATGCGCCCAAGAACGGGATCAATGGCGATGAAATTATCTGGTTCATGAGCCCAACCTGTCGCGGTGTCCGATAAGTCACAAGAGCATACTTTGGTTTCAGGAGGAACAGTTGCAAAGCTTAAAAAAATGCTTTTATCCGAACCATAGTATTGGTCAAAATATTTGTCTAATACTCTACGCTTAATCGGGTCAGGTACATTGATGGGTTCCGCTAAATGTGTAATCTCTTCCTCTGTTTCAGGTTTTGTAAATAATGGCATGTTATGTCCCAGAGGGCTGAACATAAATCTACGGTCATCAACTGCAAATGCAGGAGAATTCGTAAGAGAATAAGCATCTAATCTCCATAGAAAAATGCCGATATTTGGAATGTTATACTTTCCCTCACCTACACTGATGCGTCCTACGTCAATAAAATGTGACGCTTTATCAAAAGGAGAATCGATTTTGTCCAGCATTTCCCAATCCCTTAAGTTGGGTGAAGCTAGGTTGTTGGGACGAATATGATTCATATATTGAGTGGTGGTTATTAATTGAAAAAACTCTACCACTCGTGCGTTCCATCCAGTTACATCTCTAGCTAGTTGTTCAATTACGGTTGCGGTTCCTTTACGTCGGCGATAACTGATTGTATTTGCCACTTCGGCACGGCTGCTGGAAACTTTTTGAGTGACACCATGAATGGTGCGATAACCAATTAAATCACCAATATAAGGGATAGCCCACTCAGAACATGTCTCAATAAATTGGTCGTCATAAAGTTGTTCTATGTTATTTTCCAAAAATGCCATTTGTTCAGCTATGACGGAAACTAAGGCTTTCAGGGGTTCTCCCGCTTGAGCGTCCTTAAGCCTGTAAATGGCTGGCAATAACTCATAAAGTTGTTTTGCATCAACGCTCATGACATCTCCGTTAGGTAATCTAATGGCCCTGGATCTAAGGTTAGTAATTCCGCTGATACCCAGGAACCATCGAATAATCGTGTTGGAACCTCAGCGATTAATGCATTGGAAAGAGGAATTGTAGCAATGCGATACATTTTATCTAAATCAATTGCTTCAACACCTTCAACTGATTGCATAGCTGCTATAACTTCCGAAAGAAAAACAGGCTGCGTTAAGTTTCTATTTTCGAATGAAAACTTATTTCTCAAGATTATTTCTACTTCCTTCAAAATCAAGTCACTGAGATAATCAGGGTGTACTTTAACTTTTCCTGCGATATTGAAGAATGCGGGAAGATATGTTTGGACCATAACTCGAACATTGGGGTCCCCAAACTTTTTAAGGCTTGAAAGTAAATCAATAAACAAAGTACTGCCTGCTAGCACTTCTTCGCCATCTGTTCCTGCGATAGTGATAAACACACCTTTGCCATGATCGTCCACAAAGGGAGTTGCAAAGGCTTTATCAATTCCTGCGTAAGCTCTGGTGAAATCTTCATAATCTTGCAAGGACACAAGTCGGTCTAAAGTCAATACGGTTAGAGGTGCATTGGATTGAGTTTCCTCTAATGATTCGGGGTCTGCTGCACCCGAACTGGCTAATGGATTAATCGCTTCTTTAAGTCCCAAAGGACGGGTCATGAGAATATTTAGTTGTTCTGCATTGACCAAGCCGGCAGTCCCAATTCCTTTGCGAAACTTAACGACAATATTGTCTTGCCCTGTAGGCGGTCTGGATCCAGTTTTTCCATCTCCAAAAGTGATCCATTGAGTGCCATCTTTATCTTTCTGAGTGACGAAAATGTGTTCCTCTTCTCCTTTGTTATAAAGGGTAGACGTTTCATGCCAAAGGATATCATTGACACGGACTTCTAATGTAGAGGCTGACCCGCTTGTGGTGGCGGCTGATACATAGGTTAAAGGAGATTGTTTTAGGGCAAACGCTTGATATTCTTTCCTGGCGTCTCCACTTCCTAAAATCTCTTGAACGGTTTCTCCATGTGTCGCCTCAGCAACATTGGCATTTATTGAAAACTTATTGTTTCGCAAAAATATGTGCTCTAGGTCGGAACTTAATCGAATCAAGGTTCCACCGCTACGGGTCAATTGATGTTCGATTTTTTCTAAAGTGACAAACTCAGAAACAATGTCCTCACTCCCGCCTTGCTCCTGGCCGGAAAATATCACACGTTGGCCCTCTTTTAACCCTCCTACCCAGCCATCGAGTTTTAATTCTAATTGGGAATTTAAAGTGACGGGATCTTCAATGGGAAATTCTGCTAAAGGCATCCATTCACTTTGAGCAAATACTGTAGTGGATCGAATTCCAAATAGATTAAAATTGTCATCGCTGTCTAAAGTTAAACGGGTAGATTTTGCTGTAATAGTGAACTTAGATTTTGTTATATCGACAACGTCTTTAATATCAAACACAGACCAATTATTTCCATCCCGGATTACGCAAATACTTTCATCTTGAATTTTTGGATAGGAGGTGTCTAGGTAGAGATGACCCCATGATCCAGGTTTATCCTCAAGAAAGTCCAAGTTTCTTTCCGCCCATTTATTTTGGTCATTTTTAAATGGACCATTTTTTGTCGATGACAGGGAAACAGTTCCGTTGCTTGCGACTGAATACTCCTTAGTCTGCCCTATAAGAGATTCGGGTAGTGTGTTCCAAGGGGGAGCATTATGGCCGAATATTGCGGCCCTTGTTCTAAAGATGAGGGCCTTTTTAATCACGGGGTTGTTTTCTAACCCTTTGTAAACTTCTTCCGGGTCAAAACCCTGAATTTCGGCTTCTGATTCAAACTCGGAATTTAAATAGGTGGACCCTTCGTAGTCACTGGCTGGTGAAGATAAGGAAGGATGGATGCTGAATGAATTTAGAGTGGCCGTATTTTTTTTTGGTGAAGAAGTAAATTTTTGAAATGTGACAGTGGTTATGTTTTTTTCTTGATTGGGTTCGATTTCTGAAATGATCCCAAAATGTACAGGACCAGAATCCGTTTTGTATAAAACACCATCGCCGGGTTTAATATTGATAGAGAATCCTTGGAATATTAACTTTGTAGTAGCTGAAGATATGGGATGTGGTTTGGTTAACCTAGGTTGAATATTATTCCATCTTAAACGGGCTTCAATGGCTTCAACTGTTTCATAGGTTTGGGCTTCTTCTTCCGGTCCGGGCGTACTTTGTATTTTAGTTCTTTCATCAACCGGAATTTTAGTGGGAGAGCCTGGTAAATCATCTACGGTAAAGGCTATAAACGTACTTGCAGCAACTCCAGGGTTTGGTTGATATCCTATTAATTTTGCCAGTTCGTTTACTGATAACTGTTCCCGAGAAGTACGTAAAAATAATTCATTAGCTATTCGTTCTTGATAAAAAGTCAAAATATCTGCGACAACAGCCCAACCATCCAGAAGAGCAATTGTAAAATCATCATCATCTCGGGTACGAAAGGGGTTAAGCTCTGGGTAATCTGAACTGGATAATCGAGCCAAAAGACTGGATTTGAAGTCATGATGTTTTCCAATTCGATAAGCAATGGCAGATAACCCCGGTCGATTTTGAATTTGGTTGGGAATGGATACGGTAATTCCCTCACAACAACCGCAAGTGCAATCTGAGTTTCCAGAGCATGCCATAATTATTTTCCTCCTGCCAATTCTAAAAGAAAAACTCCATTCTCTTTAAAGTTTGGATCGTTATCTAACCGTGGAATTTCTAATCGATCCATTGGTAACTCGCCGGAGATAATTCCATCATTATTATTTTCCCCATATCGCTGAAAGGTTTTTATTTGAACTGAGGAAACTCCTTGAACATTTTGCGCTACTTCATATAAGGGACTAAGATAAACAGTTTGCCCAAAAGTAAAATTGTCTGGATGAAAAATTCCTAACTTCCCATTGGGTAAGTTACGGTTACTGAATAATTCCAATAGAGCCATTTTCACATGACTACGAAAATAATCCGGGTGAACACAAACGTTCATTTCAATTTTCAAGGAAATGAAAACGGGTTCATCAACTTCTAAGTCATATCCTGCCATGCGGAATTTTTCTACATGCGTGCGAACCAATTGTTCATATTCCGGAGTGACTGGTTTTCCACCTTTTCGATCTACAGTGATAAATACAGTGTGCCAACTACCAGTCCACCGAAAAGAGGCTGCAGCTTTTTGAACCGAATTCAATCGTTGAGTCACTTCTTGATAATCACTAGGTGTGACTGCTCTTTCCTGGGTCCGAAATGCTACTGGTGCACGATGTCGTACATCTTTAATGCTCTCTGGATCTTTGCCACCTGTTCCTGGTAGTAGATTTCTGACTTGTGTGATTTCGTTATGACTGCTTCGTATATGAGCTAAAGAGTCGGCTCCAATATTGCCGGCTGTTCCATTTCCAATCCTATAGGTGGCAGCAAACTCAGTTCCTGCATCGGGACGCCGACCACGTAGATCATCTCCAAACCGTAATAAACATTTTTGATTTTCATTGATTTCAGCCACAAACTCTCTTGCCAATTGCTCGCTATTTAATAGATCTTGCTGTGGTCCCCATAAAAACGGAAGCCCATTTTCAATACTTGTTACAGTTATTTGAGGTTTGACTTTTCTTAGGCTCCATTGCAAGGCTGCAGTGGCTGATAAATTGGGATCATATTCTCCTGCATGAGTTATAGGGGACTCCTTCAGTTGTGGCCGAAAATTTGGATGAATGGGTTTGCGTATTAATTCATCGCATGTATTACGGTTATTATCAGGAGGAAAATATAATGAAGGTCGAGGAACTTCCCCTAAATTTTCATTTGAAATAGTTTTACCATGGTCTGCTAAAACAATATTTCCTCGTGCGACGGATACATTTTCAATATATTTCAAATCGTGGTCTCCATCGGTCCGCGACGAAATGCATAAAGGAAAGGGTAGGGCATCTTCCTCAGCCCAGTTGATTTTTGTGATTAGCTCACCATTCAAAATGTCCGTTAAAGGAGCGGCAACATCATCAAAGGCTTGAATGCTGTTTATCCTAACTGCATGGCGGTGAGAAATGTTCGCATCATCGGGATGTCCGGTATTTGGTCCCAAAATTTCTTCGAAGACAATGACTTCTCCTACTTGTAAATTGGGGTAGTGTCCATGCAGGGTTGCTTCAGTAGATCCCATGGGTAGGCAACAACGTTCATTACTCCAGGTGTAAAAGTGAATTAAATTATGTGCAGAAAACAGACTTTCTTTATCATGAATAGCTTCAAAAACAATTTCAGCCTGGTCTAAAATTTGGGGTTCATTGGGTAGCGTTGCAGATTGTCCTGCAATTCGAGAAAAAAACTGGTTTCCTTTGGAAATTATTGGTGGGTCCCCTGGGTTCAAAGGAATTAAATTGCTATTAACTTGAATTTGAATCCAGGTTCTTGAATTGGAGCCTTCACTAATAAAATAATCCACCAGTCGAGCATGCCGGCGAACCGAAATTCTTTTTCTTGCCGTATTTAAATAAGCCTCTGTGGAAACTGAATCTTGTTGGTAGCTTAAATGATCTCCTACATAGGCAAGCAATTCTACTAGAGCAATTCCCAAATCAGCGGGATTTCGCTCCTGCCACTTTGGCATTAATAGCGACATGCGATCCAAAATTTCTCGACGAAAACTAGAGAAATCTTTTGCGAGATAATTGATTTGAGGTGCTTGAGGCTCAGGCGTATCGCAAATAGGCTCCTGTTTGCAATCAAAATCCGAAGGACATTCCACTTTAAATGAAAATTCGATTTCTGATAGCTCCGGGTCAAAACCGATTGGAGGACGATCATCTGTAACTCCTCTAATCAACCGCAATGTGTATATGGAGAAGTCACCGGGTTCTTCAACCTCAATAGTTACTATTCTCTGATTAGGAGCCACTCCCATGGTTGTATTTAAGAGTTCAATTTCTTTTATTCGTACCCCGCCTTCAATTTGGATATTTGTAGAGGTAAGTACTAAGGCACCCGGATCATTGATAAGATGAAGGAATAAAAATCGTTGGCGATCAGCATCTGTAGGTGCTTCAAGGTCTAACACTTCAATGAAATCGATACCATTCAAGGCACTATTTTGGACCTCGCTTCGTCGGAGTTCATCGCAACAATAGTAGATCACGACTCACCCCCAAACTCGAAATTTTCTTCAAAACGCAATTGGCTTTGTCGGACGATATAAACAATATGAACTTTTAAAGTAGATTCTTGAACTTCCACTTTTACAGATTCTGTTTGAATGACTTCTCCAAGCCATTGTTGCAACGAGCTTTCTACCAACATTTGAGTGGCTGCACCTAATTCTGTACTATTTGGAGCAAACACAAGTTGCATAATGCCACTTCCAAATGTGGGACGGTTGACTCTTTCTCCCGGAGTCGTGAACAGTACCTGATAAATTAAATCTCGAATATGGTCATTCAGATTAGTGGTATTTGTTTTTCCTTGTCCATTAAAGTTGTAATGAAAGTCTAATAAATATGACATCTTACATTCCTATAACACGCATTTGGGTAACTGTTGGCATAAGAGGTGTTCCCGTAGGAGCACAAATCGATTGACTATCCATTAGTAGGACAGGTTGCCCCATGGCCAGAACACGTGTGGCAGAAGTAACAAACTGCCCTGTAACGCAAGGCCCATTTCCGGCTGTCGGAGGAGGTAGTGTACATCCTGCGACCAAATAAGGACTTGAAACGGGAACTACAGGTTGACCACTCACCAATACTCTTGGGCTTGGCGCTCCCGGTGTAGCTTGTCCAGCATGCGAACATAAAACAGTGGCTCCTAAATGTAATAAAGGTCCTGGCATAATTTAAATAACCGTTAAGGCTCCAAGGTTAATGTCGACTGTATTGCCGACCATTGCTATTTGTGCTCCCTTTCCATTATTAATTGTGATACCAAGATCGTTCACCGCAATAGTGGCACCGGTGGCACTTTGTAAAGTGATTCCACCGAGTCCCATGGGGCCTAAGGCATCACTAATCACTATCCCGTTTTTTAAGGGAGTTTGAAAAGTGATTGCAGGTGTTGGAGCTGGGGCTGTGTTTGCTAATAACGGGACTTCTGCGGCGCTTCCCCAAAAGGTGCCGACCCAAATCGGATAATCAGGATCCCCTTGTTCAAACTCAATCCATACACCGGATCCCGAGCTTGGTGTGGTAAATATTCCTGAATTAATTCCTCCATAAGGCAAGCATGGCATTGCCCAACTACTAAGCGCAATGGAAGAAACGTCGGGAACAATAACCTGTAGGCGACCTATAAGCATTGGATCTAAATTGCTAACGACAGTGCCACGATATTTTCCATAAAACTTTTGTTCATTATTCATACGGCAACCTTATCTACAGTTGATAACAGTCCATTTCGAGTTAAAGTAAAATCTTGTTTGTATTCTCCGCGTTGTATTTTATGTGTTACTTGCTCCACGTAATACAAGCCATTAAATGCCGGTCCAGCACCTCGTACACCTACCAGTTTACGAGCTTTCAAAATTCGACCATAACGTGTGACATCCAAGGAACCCCTTCCAATCACACCGTCTGAAGATTTTGATGCCTTCGCGAGACCAATCATCGCTCCTCTCACAGGAGAATATTTGGCGGTTTCTGTAATGGGTTCGATTTTTTTAGGAAAAGGCGGAACAATTCCTAGAGGTGGATTTAAAGGCCCAATATCAGGAATGGGAATAGGAATCGGCACTTTGGTTTGTGGGTTTTGAATAAAAACTATTGGTAGTGTTTTCTGTTCAGTATTGTAGTTGAAATTTAAACTTTCAACGTTAGTATGTGCGTCCATATCTATGTTGAGGGCGGGTTGGGCTTTCCCAACTTTCACCTCAGGTCCCCAGTAAGCAAAACTAAGTCCTGGTGTACTACTGGTTTCTAAATAAAATACATAGCCTACTTGTTCGGCCAGTTGTTTTATATATGGTAAATCTTTTCCCTTTTGACGAGGGATGACTTCTAATGGGTTCGGGACGTCAATTAATACGCTGGGAATGACTTTGGGAACGATTCCTAAAAAAGCATATTTTGCTAAAATGAGTGCAACACGTGCAAAAGGTGGCATTGCCGGATAAGGAATTCCGCTCAAATCTATATAATCCATAACTCGTGTTAAATCTTCCCCAGTCACTGTAAAAGTACTTGTCGAAGGAGTTCTTCCCGGTGATACTTCGTGATTTGTCATCACACCATCCATTAAAACTTCGGTTTGACCGGCTATAGTGGCAACGATGATGACTCGAACCATAGGTATTGCTGCTTGTGAGCTAATCATAAACAAAGTTTGAAGATCGGATTTTGTGCTAATTTCAAACTGCAATTGGAAAAAACTCGGGCCATCGGAATTGGTTGATACAACTACTGAGGTCAAGGCGTCTAATACATCCCTTCCTACAGGATTTGGAATCGCCGGGCCTATCATTAAGGTAAGGTGAACACCTTTAAGCATTATTTCCTCCCGGAATACCTTGGGGTAAAGTTATTCTTAGCTTTGTTCCAATCGTTTCGGTTAAATCATTTGGACGAATAGCTCCATTTGCATCACAGATTCTCCAATATAATTCGGGGTCTCCTAAATATTGGTTTGACACGTTATCTAATCGATCACCCTGTGTTACCGAGTGTGTTTGTAATAATGAAAATTGATCGGGTGAGGGAATGAAACGACGCTTTAAATAAACAATAGTTTCATTATTTTGGTTTTTCAATGTGTTAGTTGCAAACTCATAGTAACGACTATTTTGTGGAAAGCTTGCTTTCCCACCATTGGCGACCGTTAATAATTTTTGGATATCGAAGCTCATGGTATATTTCCTATTCCAAGTGCAGTTAATTGTGTGCTGACAGCTTTTTGTCCAATCACTTCTTTGCTTTTCAAGTAATGCATGAATAGGCTTCCACCTTTATGATCAAAGCCGAGATCGTCGACTGTTAGCACTCTCATGCTTAAACCTACTTTTGCTCTAATGGGAACTAGCTTATTGTTGAAGGCTTCTTCAGTAACACTGAGTTCAGTTAATCTCACGGGTATGACACGATTTTCGCTCCAAACAAATAAACTTAATAAGGATTCCATAGGAATGATTTCTAATGTTCCACTATTTGCCAGTTCATTGTTGGAAATTAAATCATCTGTGTTTGGATTTAATAGAGATTCCAAAGCCGAAAGTTCCCGTAATACACCGTATTGAATGGTTTCCGAGTCTGATTCCTCTAATCCATCGGTGGCATCAATGACTGCTTCTAAGCTAATGGATTCTATGGCTGGCCCTTTGATACGCATGGCTTGGGATTTGTCCCCTGTTCCTTGATCCAAACTTTGAACTTGAAAGCTTCGACTTAAGGATTCAGGATTAAACTGGAGTGTGATTACTCTTTCGATCTTGGAGGACTCAGGATCAATAAGAACAAGCCCCCCTTTAAACAGTTTTGGAGATAAATTGTTTTGTGGCATAAATAGCTCGATACAAAATTAAGTGTTATGTCTAATAAGATTAATTAAAGCTCCAATTCCTAATCCTGCAAGACCTCCAATCAATCCTCCCAAAATTCCCCCGCCTAAACCTCCGACAGCGGCTCCTATTCCAATGCCTGCACCTGCACCAACTAATCCTCCCACGAGTAAGCTAATCCAATCGTAATCAGGAGGAAGGCCAATATGAGCACCTTCTGGAAGATCTGCTGAAAGCGAGCAACGTGGAACATCTTCTTTTTTAAGCTTCCGAATTTCTTCCACGGTTAAGGTTTTTCCAAATGCTTCATTTAACATGCGGCGCGTTTCGCGGATGGAAGCAGCATCTCGATCACCATCGGCTTGCGATAAATCCCTACCTCCAGCTCTAAAATCTTTTTCCCATTCGTGCAATAGAGGTCCATGTTCGCAACTGGGACGAGCGAATCCATGAATTTGAATTCTTGATTGGTTTTGTTTTACACCGCAAAATATTTTTCGCGCCATATCCTCATTTAAACGAACACAGCCATGTGATAATGGTGTTCCATCTACTGGTGAATATTGGTGAAGCGCAATTCCACGGCTTGGTACAAATTCGGTCCAAAAAGGAATTCCATTATGATCTAAATCTCGGTGGCGCACAGCATATCCAGTATCAGAAGTTATGGGTGTACAATTTGAACCATTCACTCGTGAACCTTCTATATCACAAGCAATACCTGAAGATGATGTTTCCGGATCAACACAGCAATGACCCTTACCACTGGAGCATTCATCCGTTTCCGTGGTCCCATCACTCCAGTGAGTTGTGACAGTCTGGGGAGTTTCTTGTTTTACTTCTACTCTTTCTATCCAAGCATCTGATCTTTCATCACTGCATTTAGTTCCACCATCGTCCCACCGTCCCATTAATATGTTGGGCGACGTAGAAGAAATGTTTTTTTGCTGGAGAGTGTGGACCAGTTCGTGAGTTAACAAATGTTGGCCCTCATTCGTATAAGGGCGATACTGATTGGCACCAAATACAATGTCGTTGTTTACGGTATATGCTTTTGCATGAATACTTTTGGCGGAACTTGCTGCAGTGGAATCATCGTGAATACGAATTTGACTAAAGTCATGCCCGAAACGCGATTCCGAAAAATTCTTGGTATTGGGATCTAAAGGTTTGCCTGGTGTGTTTAGGGTTTTTGCAACAGCAGAGTTTGCAATTGAATTTGGTAAGGATGATCCTTGGTCTTTTCTCATTATGAGTGATGTTTGACTTACTTTGACAGGCTTAACAGGTTCATTTGGAAAGTTATTTGATGGATTAGAAATTACCTGGTTTGCAATGCGATCAGCCTCTTCTTCATAAGAGTCATGAGGGTGGTTAAAAACAAAATTATTACTTAAGGGAAATTTATTGCGATCACCGGAAAGCGGAGACTGGCATTTTGGACAGGAACCGCTACAGCTACATTTCCTTTGTAGAGTAAAATTACCACCTGAAATGAAATCACTCGAGTTGGATTGCTGTTTTGATGATTTTGTGTTTAAGTCAAACATATTTTTCAAATAAACGAATAAAGGTTTCTTAACCCGTCAATCCTCCAATTAGTCCCCCGGCTAACCCACCGATTAATCCACCGACTAAGGCACCAATGGGTCCAAATATTGCACCTATACCAGCGCCCAATATTCCCCCGATTGCAATTCCGGCAAAAACTCGACCCAGGACGGATTTGGTGGGAACGGGTTTCCAATTGCAATCCGAAACTTCGTCAGCGGCTTCTGAGAAAATTCTATAATCTCTTTCACTAACGTTTTCACCTTCGCCCATAACGTTAGCTTTTTCTTCATCCGTGACTCCATAACAAATAGGATCATTTCTGTCGCAGCGTACATGGGGTAATCCCAGCATGTGACCAAACTCATGCTCAGCAGGTGTTTGTGGAATATCATCTCTTTCTTCAACATCGAGTGAATCCAATGTAGCAGTCCTTCCAGCTACATAACTTCCCTCAAAATCTGAGGTATATCCAACCGTGACATCAAAATGCTCATCAGTTTCTACGGGTTGTACCTGCACGGCTACCGAGAGTCGATTACATGTTTCTCCTTCGCAAGGTGGGCTTTCCGGCTCCAAATCATATTTACCACTCCAACGATTTGTTACCTTACGAACAAACTTTCTTTGCCATTGATTTTTTAATCGATCATTAGGCCAAGCTTCAGGAGTATCTACATAGTTAAACTTGACTTTCATAAGTGCCGTTAAAAGACAATTGTTTCGATCTATAGTTGCATCAAATCGACCTCCACCGCGTCCGACATCTTCTGCAGTTTCTACGGTAGGGGGAGAAGCAGCGTCATCCGTCTCTGTATCCTCTTGCCGACTCAATTTTGGACCGGTAGATTCTTGTTGCACGGAATGGGTTAACTCATGTGCTAATAAATGTTTACCCTCTTGAGTGTTGGGTCGATATTGGGAATTACCAAAGACAATATCATTTCCCACCGTATAAGCTTTTGCATTAATCCCCTTGGCGGAAGCTGCTGCATTGGCATCATCATGCACGCGAATTTGATTGAAGTTATGACCAAAGCGATGCTCCATGAAAGATTGAGTTTGGGAGTCCATTTTACGGCCAGGGGATTGAATGGCTGAAGAAACTCCTATTGGTGAAGATGAATTGTTTTCTCCGTTATGCTTTCGCATTAATGGAGAAAACAATTCATCCGAAGATAAATCTGAAGGAGCAAGAATTGAGGAATCGCTTACTACTTGGTCTGCAACTCGATCTGCTTCCTGTTCTAAAAAATCATTGGGTTGGCTGATGGAAAGGTTGCTTTCCGAGGATTGATTGCCTTTTCCATTAGATCCTTTGGATTTGCATGAAGAACAAACTCCTCCACAAGCACATTTTCTTTGCAAAGTTGGAGTTTGATTAGAACTGCTGTTGTTTTGGCCTTTATTTTTATTTTGTGTTTCTACGGCAAACATTATTTAATTTTGGATGAAATCACCTTACCAATTTCCTGGCCTAGAGGTTTGGGATTTTGGATAGAGTGATTTGTGTTAATGGTACTTCCGCTCGAATTTAAGGTTTTCGACGAGAAGTGAATACTTGGATTCGGAAAACTTTCTAAAATTTGCTGACGCAAACCTTGGATAAATTCTTTTTGAAATAATTTCTGCGACGAATTTATTCCATTTATCTGATTAATCTTTATGTTAATCTTCATATTGCTTTAAATGAATTCGGTTTCATTAATGGGTTTTTCTAATTTTAGGTATTCTCTTTTTGCAGCATCCATAAGATGCCGCATACTGACATCTTGTTTAGATTCAACTGCTAAAAACGCACTATATAAAGCGATGTTCCTGATATTTCCACCACTGACATTCAATCGAGAAAGTTTTTGAATATTTAGATTCTCTAAAGGGGTTTTTTTAGGAAACACCTTTTGCCATATTTCTTTTCTTAATTTTTGATCAGGGAAAGGGAATTGAATAATAAATCTTAAACGGCGCAAAAACGCTTCATCTAAGGCTTTCTTTAAGTTTGTGGTTAAGATGGCAAGCCCGTTATATGCTTCCATTCGTTGCAGCAAATAGCTCACTTGAATATTTGCGAATCGATCATGGCTATCCTTTACATCACTTCGCTTTCCAAATAAAGCGTCTGCTTCATCAAAAAGTAGGATGGCTCCCCCCTGTTCCGCCGCATCAAATATTTTTTTGAGATTTTTTTCAGTTTCACCTACAAATTTACTCACCGCCTGACTTAAATCAATTCGGTAAAGATCCAAGTTCAATTCATTTGCCAGCACCTCGGCAGCCATTGTTTTCCCAGTGCCGCTAGGGCCTGTGAATAATGCGCTGATTCCCAATCCCCGACCGTCTTTATTGGCGAACCCCCAGTCATAATAAACTTTGCTGCGATGTCGTACATGTAAGGAAATTTCTTTTAATATTTCTTTTTGATGAGATGGGAGTACCAAGTCCTCCCAATTGGCTTTGGGATCGATGTGTTGTGCCAGGTTCTCAAGGTTCTTTCGTGTACACATTCTACATTGTTGCCAAAGCGTTTTAGAAATTTGCTCTGGCGAATTATTAGAATCTAATGTTTTTACACTTTGTAAAGCCTGTTGAATATCTTGAGTGCTTAGTTGAAATTGTGAAGTAATGTTATCAATTTCTCCATTCAAGGAAATAGCATTATTTTTCAAGGATTGATTCCAAACCCATTTTTGCTCAAGTGTTGTAGGATAGGAAACTTTGAAAGGCAAATTGGGAATATTGAGGTCTGGTAAAGGTTCAGCGCAAGAAATAAAAATAAGTGTATTGATTCTGTTTATTAGTGATTTGGCAATTGGGAATAAATTATTGTCATCTACTTCAATTACTAAGGAACTTTGTGAAAGAATTGCTTCTCTTTCCCAAATTCTAATAAAGTTCTCAAGTTCATAACGATTAGAAGGAATGCTTAATAAGTTTACCCAGTGAGATTTAAATTTTAATTTTGAACTTACAGAATTGGCAATTTGTCTTTTCCCACTGTTATCTTCACCATAGAGTTGGATTACAAAAGTAGGTGGATCAATATCTTTGTTGGATATTTTTTTAAAGATTTCTGATACTAAATCCGAATGAGATTTTGGAAGAATATCGCTTGTTTGAAGAGGATGAACCAACCCCTGCAATTGCTCGTCTAAATAAAAAATTCCTGTTAAATAATGTAAGACATGTTCTTCAATTCGAAGATGACTTTTGGTTACCTCTTGGGGATTAGGGATTTTAATCAATTGCCATAGTCTTAATGGACTTGATGGAGACAGCGCACTCCAATGAGCTTTTGGATGAATTGTAAGCATGAAACCAAATGTGATTCCAGAGTATCCAGCTGCTTTTTGCGCTTTTTCTACCAATTGAGCGAAACCTGCATCCAATTCGACTCCAGCACACATGAGAAGGATATCTTTTTCGAAGTCGGTTAACCCAAATGATTGGCTCAGAAATTCAAAAGGAAAAAAATCTTTGACTTCATGGTTCTTGTCATTTCCTGATTCTGAGTTATCTGAATTTTCATTAGTAAATCCTTCAATACTGGAAGAATTTTTTATATGATTTTTTAAAAGGGGTCGCAGTTTGTTTAAGGACAAAAGTAACTGCTCTTGATTTTTTTTAAGCCAAGTATTTTTAATTGAAACATCCATTTAGGGCACCACCACGGTTTCATTAAATACTGGAGGAGTTGCATTTTTATCAATAAACCAACTTTCCGCACCATCCACTCTCAAGCGAACCGGAAAAGTGCCTGTGGGAAGATCAGAATATACAAAAGTGAGCTGACCGGTTTGAGCTGTAAAAGTTTGAGGAAATGACTCATGTGCGCCTACTATTAAGGAAACTTTTTGGTTTGGTCTTACCTCTGGGGAAATGTTATAAACCACGGTTACATCTCCCGTTCCACCGTCTCTATTAATGGAATTTAGGGAATCCAATCTTGGAGCTATTTGAACTGGCAACTGATTACTGTTTCTATCTACCCCAGCATTAGTAACAACAACATTTGCTTGATATAATCCCGCAGCCCAATTTATTGGATCATTGGGTATAGTTAGGTCGAGTTGCTTGTCGGTTGCTCCAGCTAAAGGGGAAATGTTTATCGGATTATTTAATCGATTGTTTTCAAATTGGATGTTTACTGAAGTTCCTGATAAATGATGACCGCGTAAAGTAATACTTTCATTGAGGCGAATGCTAACTTGGTTATTAGGGTATTCAACGCTGGTTAAAGTTGGAACGGGTGGAATCGTGTTTGCTTGAATGATCGGTCCTTGGTCATTAACACCTCGGCTCAAAACAGGTAATCCGTTTACCGTGGGCGTCTCTCGATCAATTAATACTACTGTGGCAACATAAGATGCAGTGGGTCTATAGTTAGCTTGTAAAGCAGTCCAAATTTTAGACATTTCTTCCGGGTTTAAATTCTCCTGGGTTATTTTAATCTGTTCAAATTGGTCTGCTAGACCCGACTGAGCTAATGCTTGTAAAGCAGGGGGCAATTCTACACCAAGACTCGGTGAAGGATTTAGGGCGATGCCAATCGAGTTCCGATCCAGGACAGGATTCTCATGGATTAATTGCATCGCGTACCCAAGTAAAATTTCAGAATGCAAATCCTCAGAACCATAAGCACTAATTAAATAATGTAAATCTAAGGCTAAAGGTGGATTTGTTAAGCGAGATCCATTTGTTGAGCGAGATGGAAGACATTCATTCCTCCAGCCTAAATTTGGAGTAACCTGATGAAGAAATATATTTAGCTGGCTATTTTCATTTGTATTTGGAGGTACGACTCGGTCGGGAGGTAACGCGGAAACGGTCACATTGCCTCCAATCATTCCAGTAATATCATGATCAATTATTCCATTATTTAATAGGTCTCTGAGGACTGCTGTTACTCCGGCTATGGCGAGAGCGCTACTCATCTCTCACCTCTTTTTCTTTGTTGTATATAGTTATCTAATGTTAAGAAAGGACTATGTGGAGCCTTTCTTGTGTATTGAGGCGAGCTTTTTTTCTCTTGAGCCGAATGAAGGTTAATCTTCCCAATTTCAACGTTAATTTGAACTTCTTGCTTGTCAATATTGGAATTTGATTCGTGTTTATAAAAGGGTTTTGATCTTTGAGTCGTATTTCTTTTTGGCGGTGTCTGTGATTGAGAAGGCGATTGATTGATAGAGTTTACTTCGTTTTTCTCTGGCTGAGGTTTATCGTTCTTAAGTCTTGGTTTGGAAACTATATTTTTGGTTGAATAATCTTCTTTTTCTTCAAGAGATTTGTTTGATTGAGTTTTGGCAGGCAAATTTAAACTATCTTTTTGTATAGAGGCTGCGTTGCCTATAGAACTTTGTGGTTTGATTTCTTGAGTGTAAGGTTTTAGCGGAGTGAATAAACTGTCTTGTTTTGACGAAATATTTAATTCGTTAAAATCTTTATAATGTTGATTGGTCGATTTTGGATTTTCTCTTGTAGTAAATTGGGAATTGTCCTGTTGCGTGTTAGGGCTTTTTGATATTGGAGATTCCTGAAATTCCTCTATGGATATAGATTCTGATGATTGTGCTAAGTCCTCCCTGTTTGAAATATGGCTTGGAAGTTCTATTTCCTGGTTGAAAGATTCTTCTTCAAGTTCAACAAATTGAGATCCATAGGTTATATAACCCGGAAGCTTATCAGGTTTTATCTCGTTTTTTGGTGTGATGACTTTTTTTGCTAAGCTAGAAAGAAAGTCCATATTTAAATCACCATTTCGACATAATGTTGACGACGGATGGAGCTCAAGTCTAAAACATCTTTTTCTGTCCACCCATAAGCTCGCGCCAGGGTATGGACTTCCCAAAAAATATCTTTGGCCTTGGATTCAATTTCTTCCCATAAAAAATTACTAATATCGAATGTGGATTGGGCTTTAACATTGCAATTAGCACACTGGTAATTCAGTTTGATTTCTGCTTGTGGATCTTCTTCAGACAAATGTTTGATAAATTTTTCTACAATAGAATTGGGTAATTCATCTAATGAAATAACTCTATCTTGATATTCAATTTTTTCTATGCTGTGGTCTAGTAAAACAAGGCGAGCTTCTTCAATAGAAGAACATTTTGCGATTAGGGCTAAATGATTACTATTTGGGAATTGAAAATGTATGAAATAATCAGCAAATTCAACTTTTGCCGAATGATCCTTTTCAATATCAAAGGCAGAAACTAGGAGAACGTCAACATCTAGAGGGATTTCCACGTTAGTTTTGCAACTTTCGCATTGTGCCACTGCAAAAATATTATTTCCAAATAGATTTTTCCTGATTTGGAGTAAGCCCGCATCTCTTTGCCCAATACTTAACTTACCTAAATCCTCATATGAAAGATTTGGAAAAGCATGTTGCAAAATTGTTAACGGCTTAGCAATGGGACCTAATGCTCGACCCTTTTCCCAAATAGCCATGATGTCCGCATCTGTAAAAGGCTTCATGGTAAGATTAATCACCTAAAGAAGGCTCCGTAGGTTCTGTAACAGCTTCGTCACGGAACCAACCCTCGTTTTCTAGTTTCAAAGTTTGAATAGCGACTCCATTTCCACTCGCATCAAGTTCAGGTATTGCCTGATATTCCGAAACCCAGCAACGCCTCAAATGATAAGCAAGGGCTAGTTGCCCGGCTTCGTTATACATCTCGATCGTAACGTCTTTCCGAAAGTCAGCTAATGAAACCTCCCCTCCTAAACCGGCATCCAGACTCCAAACCTTATTGGCCCACTTTTCGAATTCGTTATCATGAGTTACTCCTCGTTCCAGAGTAATTGCTTCAAATTTAGATTGGCCAGGGGACCGGTGTACGGTACTTGGGTCACCACCTTCACGATGTTCAACAACATCAGTGGTACGACGTAAGGAGCCAACCTTACTAATGCCGGCAACGTAACGATTTTCCCATTTAACTCGAAACTTAAAGTTTTTATAAGGATCGATTCTATGAGTGTTTACTGTGAATTGCGCCATTGCGATCTCCTTAATTTATTGAGTTTGCCCTGCAAGTTGCTGAATTTGAATGACCACGAATTCTGCAGGTTTTAGAGGTGCAAAACCTACATAAATATTCACTCTACCCAAGTCAATATCTGCCTGAGTAGTTGTTTCGCTGTCACACTTAACGAGGTAGGCTTTGTCAGGGGTAGTGCCTTGAAATGCTCCCTGGCGAAATAAACCTTGCATAAAACTTCCAACACTTAAACGAATTTGTGCCCAAAGTGTTTCATCATTAGGTTCAAAAACTACCCAATGAGTTCCTCGGAATAAGGTTTCCTCGATGAATAATGCTAATCTTCGAACTGGAACATATTTCCAATCAGAAGCTAAAGTGTCAGCGCCAACTAAAGTTCTTGAACCCCAAGAAACATTTCCAAATACATCGAAATTTCGGAGGCAATTTACGCCAATAGGGTTTAACTGGCCGTTTTCTGGATCTGTAAGCTTGTACATAAGTTCCGGTACATTTCTTAGCCTGGCTTCAATTCCTGCAGGAGCCTTCCAAATTCCCCTGGCAGCATCTGTTCTTGAATATAAACCTGCGATGGTTCCACTGGGCCCAATTTCTTTTAGGCGGTTGTCATTAAGCGAATCGGGAATTCGAATTCGTGGATAGTAGACAGCCGCATTTTTATGACGGGTTCCTGCGTTAGCTTCCATCCAGTCACGCGCATCATCCATTGTGACAACCTCGGCAGGAACATCGATTACCAGAAAAGCACGCTCTTCTTCACAGAAGGCAGTGGCATCACTCATTACTGCCGTAAAATTAACATTGGTCCCGGGTGTATCTAAAGTTGAGGCTTCAGGTAGACATAGAATATTAAATAGATCTACATTTCGTAGAGCATATATTCCTGTTTTATTAGTACCGTCGGATCCGCGAAGAGCATTTGCATCAGCGTTGCTCCCATTGCTGCCTACAGCAGTATTGCCACGAAATCCAATGGTTCCGGCAGAGTTGTTACTACTCCCTAACACATATTGTTGAACGTTGGGAAAGATATCCCCAATCCCCGAAAGGTTCATTGTGTCCGTGGGAGTTCCTGTTGTATCGGTAAATGTGATTACAATTTCTGGATCGTAACTACTTCCTGTTCTTCCTACAGAAACTCTTAAATTTTGACCATCAACCACCTCTACGGAGGCACGAGTAAAAAGTGGATCACTTGTTGGGTTTCCACCTACAAGCGCTCCGCGAATTGCTGATTCTAATAAGCCACGAACTTCTCTAACATTTGTAGGAGTGGCTCCGCCAGGAAAGCTTAATGTGCATGCGCCTACAATAGTTGATGCATCAGGTAAGGTAATTGTCATATTAAACTGATCATTATCTACTAATGTTGCATGAGCTGCTGAGGCATCATCTCCATTTGTTCCGGTAGAAACCGGTCGATTCGTATTTGGATTGCTTCCTGAATCCAGGTGAGTGAGTTGAATAAGCTTGGATCCGTTATTTACAACATCTAATACATAATTAGTTTGGCCTGGTGTCATCCCCAAATTGCGAAATACTTCTGATTGCACCACTTCTTCTCGGCCATTGGCTTGAGTGATTTCCGATACTACAAGGTTAAATTCTGAAGAGGGATCAGTGGCGTTGTAGTCGACATCAATTCTAAGATTATTTCCCCATTCTCCTGGATCATCTACAGAATTAATTCCAATTTGTCTTCCAACAGTTGCTTGTAAGGTCCCAGCGGAATTTTCGTCTAAGAGAATCACAGATGCAGCGACAGGAGAGCCACCTGCCACGCGGACTATCCAAGCTTCATTCCCACCATTAAGGAAAAATTGTTGGATAGTGTAACTGGTCTCCGTATTTTCAAATAAGCCACCAAAATTTCTTTCAAAATCTCCAAAACTAAAAATTTGTATCGGTTGATTCAAGGGACCTCTCGCAAAGGTTCCTACAAAAGCGGCAATGGAGGTGGCGACACCCGCAATCGGTCTAACACCGCTTTGCAATTCTTCGATATACACGCCTGGGTAGGTTGGTGTGACTGGCATAACTTATCTCCCCTTAGATTTAAGTAAATAGGATTGAATGCTAAAATTGGGATGATCCTTCACCAAATGAATGATGTGTTTTTCCTTCTTCTAGCAAACTTTATACCAGTGGGAAATAAATTATAGGGTTGATTTAATTAGAATTATTCTATTTTGATTTTGTGCAGGCGGGTTATTTTTGACCCAGTACCGGGTCAAAAGCATGTATTTATTCTTTATAGTTTTGTGCATTAATACCGTGCTTTTTTAAAAGCTTTCCTAGGGACCGTCTTTCCTTTTCAGCTAAAGTGGAGGCCTTGGTTACATTTCCTTGGGCTCGCTCCATTAAATGAATTAAATATGATTTTTCAAATTGCTCAATTGCGTTTGTTTTAGCTTCCCGAAAGTTTAAATAAAGATTTGGTTCGTTAATTTTATGGTTGAAGGGGTCGGGTTCTATTAAATGGTGATCCTGGATTCTTATTTCTTTGTCTTCATTCATAACAAAGGCACGATAGACAACATTTTCCAATTCACGAATATTTCCCGGCCAGGAATAGGATAAAAGAAACTTGGTGGACTCTGGACTTATCACTTTAATAGGGGTCTCGTATTTTTTTGATAACTTTTTAACAATAATGTTTGCTATTAAGAGAATGTCTTCACCGCGTTTTCTTAGAGGAGGTACAGATAATTCTGTCACGCGAAGCCGAAATAATAAATCTTTTCGAAAACTTGGTGAATTGGATAAGTGGGTTAAAGGGGTATTCGTTGCAGCCATTATTTTAAGGTTAGATTGCTGCAAACCCTGGCTTCCTAGAGGTCGATATTCTTTGTATTGCAGGAATCGCAATAGTGAAACTTGCGCCTTTGTTGTAAGAGTATCCACTTCATCTAAAAATAAAGTTCCACCTTCCGCCTGTTCAACTATTCCTTTGTATTTTTGTGTTGCTCCTGTATATGCTCCAGATTCATGACCAAAGAGTTCGTTTTCAAATAGCTCATCTGGGATTCCTCCACAATTGATGGGAATGAAAGGTTTGTTATTTCTAGGACTTAAGGAGTGAATTGCCTTTGCAGCCAATTCTTTTCCGGTACCCGTTTCGCCACTTATGAGTAGTGGTTCATCAAACTTACTGTATTTTTTTATCAGAAAAGAAATTTCTTTGAAAGAGGAGGAGTTGCCATAAAGATTAAAGCGAGATAAATCATTATTTTCATAGGAAGAAATTTTGTTAAATTGCTGGCCATTTTTATTTGTGAAAGCTTTTTCAATTCGAAAATATAATTCCTTTAAATTGCATGGCCAAAAAAAAACGTCATCAAATTTTTTTATAATTTTGTTATCTAAATGTTCCATGTCTTTTTGTAAAACGGCTAGAATTCGTTTTTGATTAGGTAAGGCGGTTTGGTGATTCATTACAAGAGGTAAAATATCATCACTTATTAGTGCAATCTGATTGCTATGACACGCTGGATAATCTTTTAACCAAGCCGTAGGGGTCAATGTGTGGGTATGGTATTTCAGCTTTTTTAATGAAAAACAAAGAGATTTGGTAGTGGAAAAGCCCGACGAGGCCACAACTGCAATAGATCTATCTTTTCCCATTTTCCCCCTCCGCAAAAAATTAAGATCTACCTTAAAGTAAGTTTTTATAAACAAATTAAGAGAAATTTTTTTGTCTAAATTCGATAATTATTGGTTTTCGAATATTTTCTTGCACCTCAAATGTTTAAAATAAAAAACAAGCTTAAAAGGTTTTACAAAGCTTTCTATTTTGTAGACAAAAACTAAACAATAGCTCTATAAACTCTTATAGCAAAACAAGATAATTAATTTCGGAAAATTGATCTATAAAGTATTATGGATTTTAAGATATATTTACCATTTTTTATGATTTGTTTCTATGCTTAAGTTGACTTTTGACGTTATTATTTTAATTTCAATATGTTTGTAGCAAATTTGCAATTCTCGTAGTTTTTTTAATTCCAGAAAATCATATTTAGTTGGGCAGAGAATTTTCCCTAATGCTAAAATTAGTATCGGAACAAAATATACATTGCTGAGGTTTGCCTAAATTTTACCCTGTAGGTAAGAAAATGAATAGCTTCATTTTTTTGTAAGATTTTTTCTAATGTTTTGCACCATAATTTGGGGTCCCGTGCTATAATTTCTCTACTTTTTTTAGGGGGGGCATGGGACGTCCAAGAGAATTCAATAGAGACAATGCTATTCAAAGTGCAATGAAGGTGTTTTGGCTTCAAGGCTATGAAAAAACTTCATTAACTGATTTGATTCTGGAAATGGGATTGTCGAAGAGTAGCTTTTACCAGTCTTTTGGTTCTAAGAGAGAGTTGTTTAAATTATGTTTAGATAAGTATAAAGGGGATTTTCTTAGTAAGGCAAGTCGAAAACTTGATAAAAGTGCTTCTGGTAAAGTTTTTATAAATACCTTTTTTAAAGAAATAATTGATAAGCCGTCAAATCCTATTGCAAATAGAGGATGTTTCATAGTTAATACGGCAATAGAATTTAAGAAAAAGGATAAAAAGATAGCAAATTTCATCAACCAATCGATGAACGACTTACAGTTTGTTTTTCAAAAAGCTATAGATAAGTCAAAAAAAGATGGGGAGCTCCCACAGTTTTCAAAATCAAATGTATTGGCAGGCAAGTTAGTGATGGTTTTTTTTGGTTCAAAAGTAATGTTCAGGGTTGGAATGGAAAGAAGTTTTATAAAAAAAGTAGTTTTTTATTCAATAGAAAATTTATTTGTTGCCTGAGTGACAATTAATTAGCACAAAGATAAAAACCGCAGAACCCCAATGGGTAATGCGGTTTTTTTAAATCTAAGTATTTTTAAACTATTTATTAATTATTTGCGTCTACTGGGATCTTTTTTTATAGCCCAAGTTCCGTCACCATCATTTGCTGCAGAATGTTGAATATTGACATAAAGGGTCGTTTTGTCTGCTGGATCAAAGTATACTCCTGTTCCCTCCGCTCTAGGATCTGAGAGAGAGCCAAACAGATTTACTTGGTTGGCAATGGGTTCAGAGCCTGAGGCGAACCAAATATCTGAAGGAACATTATCTTCAATAATCCTAAGCTTCCATCAGGTGATTCGGCCAGGTTATCTGGATTGTCCATGCCGGATGAGAAATTAGCATCACCAGGAACTCCCACTTCAACTGGAACATTGATACCGGGCATTACATAATTTGAAACAACTAATGTGGTGAGGTCAAGTGCCAATACACGGCCATCGTAATTTTGGTTTCCTTTTGTGTCTCGAGTTCCCTCTGTGACGGCAATGTAAAGGTAATTTCCAATAATCTCAATGTCTTCGGGACGTTGATAACTTTGGCCCCCTTTTAAAGTTCCACTTTCTCTAGCATTTAAAGGGTCAATAGGGCCTACCCATTGGGCTTGTCCAATCCCTTCTATAGTATCTCCAATAACAATTTTTAGAACAAAAAGATTTCCACTGGAAAGGTCTCCATACTGATCCGGGACGAACTTATAAATGCCACCACCACATGGGGTAAATCCACAACCCACTGATTGACCTCTCCATTCGTCAACCACATAGATATTGCCTTTCGAATCTATATTAATGCCTTCATGTGCTAACCGACCGACTTCATCACGCTGGATTACTGTGCCTGGAATCATATCAGGATTCAAAACAATTTCAAACAAACGTCCATCAGTTGTTTCTTCAGCAAATAATAACGTTCCCCAAGGTGCCCATCGAATTCCATCCAGGGCTGTCCATGAGGGGTCCTGGGCTAAAATAGTAGTAATGTTTGTTTTTAAGTCCACAACCGATATGGCACCACCTTCCGGAACATTTCGGACTTCATGAGTTCGATACAGAAAGCGACCTGCCATTGGATCTGTTTCGTTAACAGTATTCATATTATTGAGATCATCTCTGCCATCATCATAAATATTTAAATCGGTTTCATCAGAAACTACGGATTGAGTAAAACCCTTAGGAAGTTTCCAAGGAGCTGCCGGATTCCAATTGGCGGTATTGGCTGAGGAGTTAATTTTTTTGTTAAATATGTCGGCAAAACCAGTTCCGGAAATAAATAGCAGACTAAAAGCGACTAGAAATACTGAGTTGAGTTTGTTCATACTTAATCTTCTCCCAATAATTAGAGGTTATTGGATTAGAAAGATTAATTTTCTTGAGGTTTCTCTGCAAATAACAAAGCAATTTATAGTTTATTATTTAATTTTAAATCTATTGAGTTTCCTTTAAAGACAAGTGGGTTTTCAGGAGGTGAAATAATTGTTATATTGGAATGCAGGGATTGTGAATAAAGATACTACTCTTTAATGTATTCCTCTTTTAATTCACCTGGGAATTATTTCAATCGGAAAAATTCATATAAATTCTTACCCAGTACCTAAAGAAAAAATATTTATCTGGTTAAGTTAGAAAAAAGTGTCAATTATTTTCATTTAGTTCTAGGAATGAGCGAATTGTAGTTTTTTGCAGGTAATAGAAATACAGTAGTGAATAAAAATGAGAGGAAATTTGGTTATTATTTTTAGAGATTTATTATAGGAGGTACTCTCAAAGCATGAGCTTAAAAGAACTTTGTCCATGGCAGGTTAAATTTCATATAAAGAAATTTACTTCAAAGCATAAAGCTTTGAAGAATATTTTAAGGCAATTGGGGATTTTTAAACATGGAGAAGGAGAAAACCCTGACTATTCATATAGTATTTTTCAAAAACATTACCAACGTGTAAAAAAAATAATTCCAAATGAAAATTTCGTTTGTTTGGAAATTGGTCCAGGAGGATATTTTTCTTCTTCTGTTATTAGTCATCTACTTGGAAGTAAGAAAACCTATATGGTTGATGTGGAAGAAATAAACCCCAATGCAATAAAATCTTATCCTATTTTATTAGATTTTTTAAAAGACAAAGGTTTGAATACTGACGAAATAAAAAACCTAAGCAATTCTCATGAAATTTTAAATGCAGTACAGGGTGTATACTATTCTAAAGGCATTCATTCATTATCAGATATTCCAGACTCTTCAATTGATTTTATTTGGTCAAATGCTTGTCTCGAGCATATTTATATTGAAAACTTTAAAGATTTAATTTCTGAAACTAAACGAATATTGCGAGGGAATGGAGTTTGTTCCCATACGATAGACTTACAAGATCATTTGGGTTATTCGTTGAATAATTTAAGGTTTTCTCCCGAATACTGGGAATCGGATGATATCAAGCAATCCGGGTTTTACACTAACCGAATTCGATATAAAGAGATGATAAGAATTTTTGAACAAATAGGGTTTAAAGTAGATATTGTTGAAACTAAAAGATGGGATGAGCTTCCCATAGATATCCAAAAATTAGATCCGTATTTTTCAAAAAATAAGGATGAAGATTTAAGTGTTGCTACATTTGATGTTTTGCTGACCACTGAATAAAGCTATCAGGAAATAATTTTTATTGCCCTGCTTCCCCGATTTATTACGACGGACTCCCTCCTTCTAACTTGTATAGTTTGCTTGCAAATTTATCAAGGGTATCTTTCCCTTAGATTGATTTATCCCTTATTTCATAGAATTTAAATTAAAAATGTTAATAGTGAACGTTGTTTGGCTAATTAAATAATCATTATTGAGTTTTTAAGTTATCTCTTATCTCTATAAGAAATTTTGTTATAATCCCAATCAAACAAAGTACCTAAATAAAGTTTAAATGATTTAGTAGCTTTGGTGGTTATTGGTTTGCTTATTGTTTACTCTTCTGGATTTTTTGGGAAACGAATATTTTTAATTTGAGTAAAATTTAAAGAAATTTATATGCCTTTTCGCACAGCTCTTGTCAATATGCCCTTTGGGTTCCATATATATCCCTCGATTCAATTAGGGACATTATCGACTTTACTCAAGACTCATGGTTATGAGGTAAAAAGCCATTATCTGAATTTGCACTTTGCCCATCAATTAGGGATGCCTGTTTACAATGAACTTTGTGAAAAACGGCATTTAATAGGGGAATGGTTATTTTCTGAAATTTTGTTTGGGGATTCTCTCAAAAACCAATCCTATGTGAAGCATTTTGAATCTCACATTCAGGAAGTTTGTCATTCGATACAACAACCGAAGGAATTCCTTATAAATGTTAAACGACAGATGGTTCCCGAGTTCTTGAGTTGGGCAGTGGAGTCAATTCCATGGAGTGATTATTCGGTGATTGGATTTACTTCTACGTTTAATCAAAACTTAGCGAGTGTCACTTTAGCTAAATGGATCAAAGAAAAATATCCTAATGTAAAAATTCTTTTTGGTGGATCTAACTTTGACTCTGAAATGGGCCTGGAATATTTTCGTGTATTTGATTGGATAGATTTTGTGGTTATGGGGGAAGCAGAACCAGTGTTACCTCAGTTAATGTCTGCGATAAAAAATGATGAAGACATTCCCAATGGCGTGATTTATAGACAAGGTTCTGAAATTTGCCACCAAGAAAACACCAATATGTTTCAAAGTTTTGAAGAGTATGGTCCCCCTGATTATGACGATTATTTCGAACAATTGCAAAATATCGACCCTGAATCACCGCTATTGGAGAACCCGGTGGTGTTATATGAAACGGCCCGTGGTTGTTGGTGGGGAGAAAAACATCATTGCACTTTTTGTGGGTTAAATGCATCCACAATGAAATTTCGATCTCGTCCAGTAGAGCAGGTTAAATCTGAAATTTCTGAGATGTCTAAGCGTTACGATACATTCCGTTTTCGTCTAGTCGATAATATTTTGGAGATGAAATACATTGACGGTATCTTTGCGGAATTTGCTAAAGAAAATTATGATTTGCAGTTTTTTATTGAGGTCAAAAGTAATCTTAACAAAAAACAAATCAAAACACTTGCGCTAGGAGGTGTAAATGTCATTCAGCCTGGTATTGAAAGTTTTAGTGTCAATCAACTGAATGACATGGATAAAGGTGTTCGACCTTTGCAGAATATATTGTTTCTTAAATGGGCTCTCTATTATGGTATCGATGTAACTTGGAATATATTAACCGGGTTCCCAGGAGAAATTGATGCGGATTACAGAAATCAAATTGAAATTCTTAAGTCCCTTTTTCATTTACAGCCGCCAATTGGAGTGGGAGATCTTTGGTTAGAGAGATTCAGCCCCTATTTTTCAAGACCGGAAGAATATGGTGTTACTATCACCGGTGCTAGTGAAGCTTATTCTTATGTATATGATTCCTCAAAGATTGACTTGATGAAAATTGCATATGATTTTGAGTACAACACTGAAAACCGCTTGAACCCAAGTTTAACCGAAGAGCTTAGACAAATAGTTTCTAATTGGAAGCACCGACATCAGTCTGATCAGATTCCGTTTTTATTTTTTACCAAGTCGTTAAATTTTGTAACTGTCTACGACGGCCGGGATGCCAAGGAATCTTTTAAAATGCGATTTGAAGGACCTTCAGCCTGGGTAATTTTGTTTTGTAATGAAAAACCGAGAACCTTAGAACAAATTCAATTAATGGTTTCTGAAAAGGAATCTCAACCCGGGGTTCAAAATGAATCGATCAAGGCCATATTAAAGGACCTTGAATCCAAACGGATATTGTTTTCAGAACGCGGCAAATATTTAACTCTTGCCATTCCTCACAATTCTCATCTGTAGAATATTTTCGTTAATAGTTACTTTATAATTTTAAGTGAAATTGTAGGCAAAACACCCGCTTGTGCAGCGTACCATGTAATGAGGGCAACTTCGGCAAGGCTCTTTTGGTTTCGTGTCTTCAAAAACATGACCGAGAAATTTGGTATGCATTTTTTTCACGGCAATTTCATTGATTTCGCCAAAATCTTGGATATTTCCCATTTTGAAATTATGGAATGGAAAACAATTGAAGCAATCGCCGACCGGATCGATGTCCATTGGGCTATCATCGGCACAACCTAAATAAAAATCTCTATTTTGCCACTCCCGAACATCTGGGACGGGTTGGTTGGCATGATAGAAAAACCGCTCAACCAGTGGGTACTCATCTTCTTCAATAGTATCCAAAAGACAGGGGGGGAATGAGCAGTCAAAACGAAAACATAATTGTGGATATTCCTTAAGAATATTGATCATTTTACGCCCAATTTTTGGATAATCGCGAATGGGTAGTGAAACGTTAACTTCTTCGCCTACGATTGGAAAAGCCGGGCTGACTCTAATCTTATATTTTTGCTCCTCAGGTAGACCCATTTCTTGATAAGTTTCGTCAATTTCCCTGCATTGTGTTTCTAAATCTTGATCCACTGAATAAAGATTGAGGCTGAACATGAGACTGTGCCCATTGGTTTCTAATATAGACTCAGCAGACTCTCTGCACCGCTGATGGTTTTTCTCAGAGATGTTTTCCATCGTTTGCCAATTTAATAAGACTGAAAATTGAATCTGCTTTTGCATACTCCCTTCAGGACCTACCATTTCTAAAATCAGATCCAATGCTTTATCTGGCATGAGTCCATTGGTAAAAATTCCTAAATAGGTAAAAGGAAGCATATTTTCTAGCGTACTAGAAAGCATGTCGGTAAATCTGGGATGCAAGGTAGGTTCCCCTCCCATAAAATTTATGAGAGAGACGTTTTTTGTTCTGGGTAGAAGTTCATTTTGGAAAAAATCATAATCCATCGATTTTCCGGGAGTTCGAACGTGCTCATCCATATACTCATCCGCGAAGCAGTAATTGCACTTTAGATTGCAATAACTATTTAAAATAATGTTCACAGTTTACCTCCTTAAATTAGAATGGGTATCAAACCCAATTTAGGTCTCTCATCAATTCCACTGTGTTAAGGGGTAAATAAGGCCTTAAGTTTACAAAAATTAAGAAAATGACCTAGTTTTAATCCAGTCGGGGGATGAGTCTTGCTATTGTATAGGAAATTTCCTATAATTTGACAGAATATTCCTATATACGGAAGGCGAGGGAAATTATGCTCGCATTATCGAAGGACATTACCTTAAAGGAGCCCAAGCATCCGCAGGAAGAAAAAGATGCAAAGTTAAAGGATTACATGGACTATCAGCGCAATTTGAATAATGTCCAGATTGTTTACCATTCGTTGAAACATGCCAAAACAAAGCTAGAGCAAAACCTAGAAGTTCACCGTAAAAACCCGGAAAACCTTTCCGATTTTATTGTTAAAACATTTCCTTTTTCCCACAGATTTGCAGACCCTAAAACATTATTACTGATGCTAAAAAAACTAATCATGGGACATAACACTCCAAAAAAATGGTATCGAGTAAATTCTTACTTTTATGCGCTGATATATGATTGTTTGAAAGAGTTTATTGTTTATTACAATAGGTTAATAAGTGATTCTCCGGAAAACGCAAAAAACTATACGGTCTCTCATGGAAGGGTGATTGATTTTGACGATTGGGTGTACCTATTTTTTCCGGACTTGGATTTTCACCTTGGAAACGAATTAAAAAGCAAACAATATCCTTTAGCTCAGCGAAACAAGGTTATTGAAGAAGATCTAGCAAAAGAATCAGAAAACGGGTGTTCAAAAGAAGAAGCCTTGAAAAAAGTTCAGAAAAAATTTGAAATTGATGATTGTTCTATTAAAATTCTTTTAGGCAAAAAAATTAGCAATGACGATCTTGAATTGTTCCACACCTCCATGGACAATCCGATTTATGAATTTCTGACACAAAAAATGGACGGTAGTTGGGATTCTATAGATGGTGAGTCCTTAATGGACCAAGCTTATACTATGGGCTCCCAACTCAAAGTAACGGTTTGGAAAAGACGCAAAAAAGGAAATAAATAATCCGAAGTAATTCCTATAATACTCAAGTAAAATTAATTTTTTTCTGGTTTGGGCAAATTAAATTTATAAAACCACCAAACTTATCAAAATAACTATGAGCATGTACTTTATTTTGGGTAATCCAGTGTGTATTGTGTATAATGCTCATGAAATTCCAAAGTAATTGATTGGAATATATTTCCCTGTAAGCGAAATCCCAAATTTTTTCCTTTTAGAATAATCAACAATTCCCTTTGCATGTTTTATAGAGATCAGTTTTACTGAAATTGTAGGTAATTTAACTCCAAACTGTCTTTATCAATCCTTTGATTCAAACCAAACTGAAAATGCCCAATCGATATTCTTCTTTTTATCAGACATTTTTCCTACCAAAGATTGTTTTTATCCTTTTAATTGTTTTTCATCTTTTATTAATTGGAGTAGGTGTTTTTGCTCAACAACTTCCTAAACCAGGCCAGACAGAGCGGATGGACCAGCGATTTAAAAGACCTCTTACTCCTAAGTCTAAATTAGAGGAGTTACCTCTTGCGCCAAGAGAGCCTCAAGTACCCACTAAAATGAAAGAAATTAAATTTATTTTAAGAGGTGTTTTAGTAGAAGGCTCTACTGTTTATAAAGACAAAGAATTTTTAAATCTATATGAAGAATTTTTAGGGAAAGAAATTACACTTGCAAAAATTTATACATTTGCAGAAGCCATTACGGTTAAATATAGAAATGAGGGTTACCTGATAACCAGAGCATTGGTTCCAGCGCAAAGGATTATTGATGGAGTGGTGAAAATTGTAGTAATTGAGGGATACATCAATGAATTAGATATCCAGGGAACATTGGGCGGTTCAGAACAAAAAATCAGGGCTTATGGGGAAAAAATAGTCAATGTGCGCCCCTTAAATAATAAAATTTTGGAGCGGTATTTATTATTGATAAATGATCTTCCTGGGGTTTCGGTTGAGTCCGTTCTAACTCCTTCTAAAGAAATTCATGGGGCCTCAAAACTTACGTTAATAATGGACCATAAAGCATTTGATGGATTTGTTAGTTTGGATAATCGTGGATCACGTTTTAGCGGTCCCTTTCAATTTTCCCTAGGAGGAAGCGCAAATTCATTTTTAGGGCTTTATGAAAGAACCAGCATTAATTTTATAACAGCTACTCAACCTAAAGAATTGATTTATTTCAGTGGTCAACATGAGCAACAAATTGGATCTGAGGGTACCAAAGTTTCTATATTTGGCAGCCTCAGTTTCACAGAACCAGGGCATACCCTTGCTCCTCTAAATGTGGAAGGAGATAGCTCTACTTTTTCGGTTTCACTTTGGCAACCTTTCATCCGATCCCGAAGACAAAATCTTTCAGGAGGATTAACTTTTTCTCATAAAAATTTTCAGACAGATATCTTGGGAACCTTAGTATCTAAAGATCGATTACGGGTATTGACGTTTGAATTGACTTTTGATCAAGCGGACCGGTTTCAAGGAATCACCTTAATGAATGTTCAATTCAGTCAAGGAGTTAATGTTTTTGATGCTACAGAACCTGGTTCTCCGAACCTCTCTCGCGCAGACGGGAAGAGCGATTTTTCAAAAATCTTAATTAATTTATGGAGATTACAGCAAATTGTTTCAGGTTGGAGCCTTTTTGTAGAAGCCGAAGTCCAATGGGCTTTTAGTTCGCTACTTTCGGCAGAAGAGTTTGCTTTTGGGGGACCCCGTTTTGGAAGAGGGTATGATCCTTCGGAAATTACCGGAGATCATGGAATGGCATTTAAAACAGAGTTGCAATACTCGAAGAATTTGACATTTAAATATTTAAAATCTATGCAAATTTATACTTTTTTTGATTTTGGTTCTGTATGGCAAAAAGGACAATTTACAGGGCCCTCTAAACGTCAATCCTTAGCCTCTGCAGGTACAGGTGTTCGAATGAATTTTACTCAGTGGCTTTCCGGATATTTAGAAATTGCTAAACCCTTTGACCCTGTTATTGCAGAAGGGGATGAGAATTTTAGATTATTTGGTAGCCTGAAAGCTGTTTTTTGAAAACGGTTTTAGACTCATTAACAGTTTTAAATAACACTTTAATAAGTTAAGAGTTGTTTTTAAAAGGTTCATCTAAGGGAGTTTTTGCTATATGATTGCTGTAATTGCTTATTGTTTTTAGGGCAACCACCATTATCACTTCTAATAAGTTTGCCTTGGAATAACCTGCTTCCAAAAAATCTGACATTTCTTCCTCACTTAACCAGCCTCTCTTTGAAACCATTTGTCTAGTGAAATGGGCTAAAGAATTTAGCTTGGGATCTTCCAAGGAATGACTGGTCTTTAATTGTTTTAAAGTTGAATCGGGCAATTTTGAATTCTTTGCAAGGACTGAATGTACTGCCATACAATAGCGACATTTGTTTTCCTGGCTAACTATAAAAAATAATACCTGTTGTTCTTGAGGTGTGAAAGAAGTCTCACCTATTTTTTCGGCTAAATGTAAATACGAATTTAAAGTTGATGGTGATTCAGCAAGTAAGGCCAGGACATTTGGAATAAAACCATATTTTTTTTCACCTTAATTAAAGATTCTTTCGAAAGGTCTGGAGCATTAGTTTCATTGTAAAGTTGGAATTCGTTCATAGCTGTCTCCCAATTATTGACCGATCTGCAAATAATCGTTTTTTGGTTTAAAAGTTTTAGTTGTCTTAATGTATTTGACGTTTAGAGACAAACTTTAAATGAAATTGTAATTTGATATTTTCAAACTCTTAATGATCTTCATCTTCCTCATCGTGCTCGTGTTTTTTATGAGATTCCTTTGTTTTTTTTATAATTTCGTCATATTTGCCTTCTTTTTTGAGTTTTTGAATGTTTGCTTGGGCCGCACCATGGATGTAAACTAATTCTCCACCAGAATGACCCGTTAATATTAAGGGAATGAGTCCCAGTGTTGCTAAACCAATAAAAATTTTTCCCAAATGCTTGAAACGGGTGATTCTACTACCAACAAAGGATAAGATTAAAAGTCCTCCAGCGATCCAGGGAATTTTTTCACCCATCTCTTCATGGTCTTCGATGGTTTCTTCAGCGATTACTTTCTCAACTAATTCTTCATCAATTTCTCCAAGTTGGACAGTGACTGCAGAAAACATCAGGTAAAATGCAGAGATTACTACTAAAACCATCCAACTTTGACGATTCCAGTTATTGTTCTTAAATTTGAACCAAAACCAAAATGCAACTAAAGGTAAAGTAACACCAAGGGCTATAGGAAAATGAACCACAGCAGGATGTAAAGGGGTATTAAACATTGTTTGGCTCCTAGTTAAATTTTAGATCTATTTTGCAATATATTTATTATTAAAGGAATAGCTATCGGTGATATGGTATAAAGGTTATATCTTAATATTTCAGGGAGTTAACAAGTTTTTTTAGTGGAAAGCACCTATAGATTTATTCGTCTCATTTCCTTATCCGCCTTTGGAATCATATCAATTCTGATCGTAATTGACTTGGTGAGTGATAGCTCTGGAGGAGCGACTTTCTCACATCTAATAGTTGAGTTTATGTTGCTTGTGATCAGTGCGATAGTATTTTCCCTGATTCTTTATAGTTTTTTTAAAGAAAAACAAACTACTCAAATACTAAGCACAAAGCTAATAGAAGTTACCGAAGAAAAAGAAAAGTGGAAAGAAGAGGCTGAGGCTTACTTAGCGGGCTTGTCTGAGGTGATTGAAAAGCAATTTAACAAATGGGAACTCACCAGGGCAGAAAAGGACGTGGGTTTTATGTTATTAAAAGGGTTTTCTTTAAAAGAAATTGCCGATTTAAGAAGTACATCAGAAAAAACAGTGCAATTGCAATCGCAGTCCATTTATAAAAAATCTAAACTTGGAAATCGATCAGAGTTTGCTGCATTTTTTTTAGAAGATTTGTTACCGCCAAGAATTCGATAAAATTCCTCATCAAAATCCAATCGTTAAAATATTGCCCATTTTTGGATTCAATCCATTAATATATTAAAGGTGAAAAGGTTTTCTCTTTATAAAAAGTTGAATTGAATCACCAACAACTACAAATTTACCTATGCGAAAAAAACTTTTTAAAATTCCTCTATATTTAATTGCTCTGGCTTTTATAACTGAAATTGTTTTAAGGTTGATAATTCCTCCAGTGGATTATTTGATTCCGGTTCGTATGAAAAGTAGCAACTTATTGGTTGCGATTCCTCCCAATGTAGGCGGACATGATGATTGGGGTTTTCGAAACCGAAAGATCCCTGATAAAGTTGATATAGTTACAATTGGAGATAATATTACTTACGGAGTTACGGTCCCTCGTTATTCCAACTGGCCAAGTCAATTAAGTGAAATAACTGGCCAAACAGTTTATAATCTTTCAATGGGTGGGTGGGCCGCACCCCAATATTTGTGTGTATTGGAAAAGTATGCTCTTAATTTAAAACCCAAGGCGGTCGTATTTAGCATTTATTTAGCAAACGATATTTTTGAAGCCTATCGGAATAGGGGTATTTCTTGTGATGTTAATACTATCGATAATGGTGCTTTAAAAGACCAACCTCTCTATCCTTCTTCTAGTTTAAAAGAGAAATTTATTCGTTTTCTAAAGGAGAATTGCCTGCTTTTTAGTTTTGGTTTAACCCAAGCATTAAAATCAAAAGGGTTGATAGTAAAAAGTAATTCTAAAGAGAATTCCAACCCGCTATTTTCCAAAAATACTTTGAAATGGGTCTCTGTTTCCACTCCAGAGGTAAAAGAAGGATTGGATATCACTTTGGATTTTTTGAAAAAAGCTGGAGTGATTTGCCAGCGTGAAAAAATTCTTTGTATGGCCGCTCTAGTGCCATCCAAGGAATCGGTTTATCACGGAGAGTTGACCGATCTTCCTGAAATTATGGAAAAAGAAAACTATCTTAGAAAATCCCTGATTAATGGGGGAAAAGAAACTTCAGTTTTCGTTTTAGACCTTCTCTCCGCTTTTCAGCAAGGCCTCAACAAGCAAGTCCTTTACAATGTAGATCAAGTCCGTCCGAATAAAGCAGGAATGCAAATTATTGCAAAAAAAATATCAGAAGTTTTGGAGTGAGCTTTGTAATCTAAACGAACTCCTTCCTATTCTTATTCTTTTCCTTTTTCCAACAAATTCCCCAAAAATCAAGAAATTTAGAAAATAATCGTTTAGTTTCTCCAAGTTTTGACGATTTAAGGTTATACCAACAATTTTTATCTATGACCTAATGGAACCATTGGGGAAATGGGTGGACTTCTGGAGAGGATTAGGAAGGGCAGGTCTATTGTTAATAGATAGTCAATAAGCCTATTTCGGGAGTTAGGATTTCTTAATTGACGGCTGGGTCCATTTTAGTTAGAATGTCCGCATCCCAAAAACTATTAATTATTTAGCCCTTAGGCCATTTAGAGGGCCGGGTGATTTTATGAAATGGACCCGAAAAGTCAACCAGACCATCGGCAATAAACTCGGAAAATGCTGTTTCTTCTTAGCGGAACCCTTTCAGTTGCTCCGCGAGAATATTCGGCCCAGAGTTAGAAGATACTTTGACCAAGCTCTTAGAAGTATTGAAAATAAGAAAATTGGCGTTGCTCTTTTGAATCTCAATATGGTGTTAAGTTTGAAACCCAACCACTTTTTAGCTTGTGTTTATAGAGGCAGGATTTATTTGAGGGAAAAGAATTATTCTTTGGCGTCAAACGATTTTATTAGAGCAAGTAAAATAAGTCCTTATCGGTTTCTCCATTATAACCTCTATCGCGAGTATTTAGATTCCATTCACAGGGGATTTTCTCATCGAGCCCATTCAATGGAAGAAAAGTTCAATGAGGTTTTTAAAGGGTGGCAGGCTCCGGATATTTATACTAAACATTTAGAGTCAAATGAAACTTGGGAAACGGAGGAGCCAACTCTATCCCTTGGTCCTGAAGATGATGAGGGCATTATTGATCCGCATCAAGAAGGAGATCTTTCTTGGGAAGAGAGAGAAAAATTTGATGATATGGGTCCCATAACTGGAAAGGAAATTGAAAATACAGATTGGGAATCTCTTATTCGTAAATTAACTTCTTGATTTTTTTTGATAGGGCCTCTTCCAAATACTCCATAATCTCTTTTTCAGCCAATGGTTTGCAGAAAAGAAATCCTTGTGCCTCGTCGCATTCTAGGTTTATCAGAAAATTCTTTTGTTCTTCCGATTCAACCCCTTCAGCAATAGTTTTTAATTTTAGGCTTTGGGCTAATGCAACTATAGCTCTAGTAATCGCAGCATTTTTAGGTAAAGAGTATTCCTGAATGAAAGTCTTGTCTATTTTTAAAAAGTCTATGGGTAAATTTTTTAAATAATTTAAAGAAGAGTACCCTGTCCCGAAATCATCAATAGCTATTTTTATTCCTAATTCCTTTAGTTTGTTTAAATTAGAAATAGCAAGTTTAGTGTCTCTCATTAAAATACTTTCCGTTATTTCTATTTCAATATACTCAGGTAATAATTTTTCGCTGGAGAGCATTTCTTCAATTTTTTGAATTAAGAGAGGGTGGTTAAATTGTAATGCAGAGAGATTAATTGCTATTGGGATTAAAGGCCATCCTTTTTCTTTGCAAACTCTAGACTGTCGGCAAGCTTTTTCTATCATCCAATAACCTATTTCAATAATTAGTCGGGTTTCCTCTGCAATAGTTATATATTGATCAGGCATTACAAAACCTAATTCTGGATTTTCCCACCTTAATAAAGCCTCCAACCCTGCCACTTGACCCGTAGTGAGGTTTATCTTTGGTTGATAAAATAGGTTAAATTCATCATTTTCAAGCCCTTTACGAAGATTGCGTTCTATGCTTAATCTCTCCATGGCTCTATTATTCATCGAGGAAGTGTAGAGTTCGAAGGTATTTTTCCCCTTTTCCTTTGCGCGGTACATGGCCAGATCAGAATTTTTTAGCAAGGTTTTAATTTCGGTTCCGTCGGTGGGGAAAATTGCGATTCCGATGCTACAGCGGATATATAGGTCATGACCTTCAATTCTTATAGGGGGTTCAAGAGTTTCTAAAACTTTTTGTGCTAACTTTGCCGCATCATCGGTTTTTTTTAAGTGAGGAATTAGTATGATGAACTCGTCTCCTCCCATTCTGGCAATTGTATCTTCTTTTCTAAGCAAGTCACGTAGACGATGAGCCACCAATTGTAGAAGTTGGTCTCCTGCCTCATGGCCTAATGTATCGTTGATAGTTTTAAAATTATCTAAGTCCAGAAACATTATGGCTACTTGTTCATTATTTCTTATTGCATGGGCCAAGGCCACGGCTAGCCTATCATTTAGAAGGTTGCGGTTTGGAAGTCCGGTGAGGGAATCGAAATAAGCCATCTGCCGAATGGTTTCTTCCATTTGCTTTCGCTCGGTGATATCTTCCACCCAAATCATTGCTTCGCTGTTTCCGGATTCATTATGGATTTTTTGAATTTTACAATCTGCGGGAAAATTGCTTCCATCTTTTCTTCGTAAAATAGCTTCAAACCCAACTATCGGGCGAGTTCCTTTGGCTAAAGAGTCCAAGCTTTGTCTTAAAATTTCTTTTGTCAAATTTATAGATAGATCCAATAGAGTCATTTTTTTGAATTCTTCGGGATCATAACCCAATTCTTGGCATGCAAAGGAATTTACTTTTACAAACTGAAAATTCTCAGTTTTAAAAACAAATACTTCACGATTAAACTCTTTATTTCCTAAGGAGGTAAAGTCGTTTATATTCTCATTGCCTGAGTTAAGGTAGGTGTCGTTTGTTACAAGCTTTGAAGAAATTTTTCTAGACCTTGCAGACAATGTTTTCATAATAGCCAATAATGCTTTAGGTTGAACCGTAAAATATTCTTGAAATTGGTTTTCATTAATTTCCATTAACAAGGATGGGACTAAAGTGCGTGCACTGGCTGTACGAGGTAATGATTCTATTAAAGACATTTCACCAAAAAAATCTCCTGGCTGCATTGTAGTTAAAGATTTGTCGTTTTGATGTATGAGAATTTCCCCTTGTAATACGATATACATGGTTTTTCCAAGATCTCCTTCTTGGAAAATGACTATTCCTTCCTCCAAAGGAGTTAGTTTGCTTTCTTGAGCCAGTCTTTCAAGTGTGGATTCATGAAAAAATCTTAAGAAATCAATCTTTTTTAATATCTCCATCATTTGGCTGGAATCAATGAATGAAGCGGATGGAAGACTGTGATTTTGGGGGATATTCAACACTAACCTCTATAAAATCATATTATATTAATTGTAAAGGTAAAACTAATTCTTTGCTAGTTAAACCTTGCCGAAATAAAAATACTTTAAAAAAGACTAATTTAGGGGGAGAAGGGTGAAAAATACTCCTGGATCGGGTGGAGCCAACCCAACGGTGAGGAAAGAAAACAAAAGTTAGATGTTTCCCACATGTTCCACATTTAGGAGGTTTAATATATTAGATTTCAACTTTTCTAATGGAGTTTATAAAAAGCACAAGATTCAATTGTTTGATTGAATTAACCTTAAAACTTAAAAAGGGAACCCGCCAGGAAATTTAGTTTAAAAAAAACTAAATTTATCTATGGAGGTTCAAACCTGGCAAGGTTCCCCAAATAAAACACAGAATATCTTTAGAAAGATACTATTTTTATGATTTTATTCCTTTAGAAAAGTGATTTTAATTTGGGATTAAAGCTAGGGGAGTTTAAAAGGTTTATTGGGAAAACTGCTTTTCATAAGAGTCATCAGAGTGCTGATTAAGGTAGGCAACTAATTGAGTTCTTGAATTGACCCCTAATTTCTTGTGGATTTTCTTAAGGTGAGTTTTTACAGTATGGGTACTAATAAAAAGTCTTTCGGCAATTTCTTGTCTTCCTAAGCCATCATGGATAAGACAACAAATTTCCATTTCCCTCCAAGTAAGCCCGGCTTTTTGGATTAACATATTGGACTTTGTAAAAGGATCCGAGGCAGGGTGTATTCTTAAAAGCCACATTCTTTCAATATCTGGATGCTTATTCTCTAATTCAAAATAAACTAATTTAAAATTACCCTTTGGCAATGAAAGAAAGGATATTTCAGTACCCGGGTTTTCGTCGTCTTCTGATGGCATAGGAGCCGCATTAGTATTGATAACTTTTGATAAACTCTCAGGAAGTAATTCATTGTCAGAGGTTTGAAACAAATCGCGAAACGACCGATTACACGATGTTATTAACATATCCTTATTAACAATTGCGATTGCCGCCGGAGATTTCATTAAAGTACTGATAGTAGCTTTTGACTTGGCCAACTCTTCAGCTAACATAAGTGATTTTATTTTTTGCATAATATGAGGGTAAACCCACTCATGAACTGCTTGATTTTTTAAGGATAGAGGTTTGTTTTGTTCGTTCTTTGTAAGCATTAATTTTGCCAGGGTGTCTTTTTGAAAATATTTATATATTAAATCCCTGTCCTCTTTAGTAATTCCTGGGCAATCCAAAAGTGGGGCTTCAAAGTTTTTTGCACCTCTGGGGTCAAAATAATTGAAACCATCCTCCATTAGTGGAATAACATACTCTCGTATAGCTGATTGCAAAGCTTCTCTATGGGTACATTGACTTATTAAGTTCAAGGCTTGCAAAACTTTAAAAAACCCTTTTTCATCTACCGTTGCCGTAACCAATATATTCCTCGCAAAAATCAATTAAACTGGATTTAACCGTGAATAGTAATTTAATAATTATTTTATGTCAAAAAAGATTGAGATTAACTAAAAAAGTATATTCTAATTCAATAGGGCGGATTATGTCCAGATTTCTCTGGGGAGATCTACATTAATATTGAAATTAAGTGAACTTTTATTGTGGAGGATCATGCAAAAGCTAAAATTTGCTAGAATCTGGCTAGTCATAGGCTATATAGGGGTAAGTTTAGCCATATTTGCATCATTAGTTCCACCACCTGAATTTTTGGAGGAACATTTTTTTCTCCAGGATAAACTGCTTCATTTTGGAACTTATGCCATATTAATGGGGTGGTTTACCCAAGTTTTCGAATCCAAAAATTACATATTTATCGGAATTGGGTTTATTTCATTAGGGGTTATTTTAGAAATTATGCAGAGATTTACCTTTTACCGAACCATGGATATGGGAGATATCGTAGCTAATTGTGGCGGGGTTTTCATTAGTTGGTTTATCGCTAAAACTTTTAATCAAAGCTTGTTTGCGATTATTGAGGAAAAATTTTTTTAATTTTTGAAGAATTTAAAAAGCTTTGGAATTCTAGCTATTTTTTAAGTTCCTACTAATTTAAGTTTATTTCGACTTAAATCAATATTTAAATTTATTAAATCATTCTCCATCATCATTTCTACTAAATTTTTAAATGAAGTCTTTGGCTTCCATCCTAATTTTTTTTGTGCTTTTTCTGGGTTTCCGACCAGGGTTTCTACTTCAGAGGGTCTAAAATATTTGGGATCTATATCCACTATAATTTTTCCTGAAGATTTTTCGATTCCTTTTTCATCTATTCCTTCTCCTTCCCATACCAAATCTATTCCACAATAATTACAAGCAAGCTCAACAAACTCTTTTACAGAATGCTGCTCACCAGTGGCAATTACATAATCATCCGGATTTTCCTGTTGCAAAATAAGCCACATGGCTTCAACGTAATCTTTAGCAAATCCCCAATCCCGTTTAGCGTTAAGATTACCAAGTCTTAATTTTTCAAGAGTTCCATTTAAGATTTGAGCTAAGGAAAGCGTGATTTTACGCGTGACAAAATTTTCGCCCCTACGAGGAGACTCATGGTTAAAAAGAATTCCATTGCAGGCGAACATGTCATAAGCTTCACGATAATTTATCGTAATCCAGTAGGCATATAACTTTGCAACTCCATAAGGGCTTCGCGGATAAAAAGGAGTAGATTCTTTTTGAGGGATTTCTACTACTTTCCCATAAAGTTCGCTGGTTGAAGCCTGATAAATTCGTGTTGTATTTTCCATATTGTTTGATTTAATAGCATCCAATAACCGAAGCGCGCCAAGCCCGTCTACATCGCCAGTGTATTCTGGTGTGTTAAAGCTGACTCCTACATGACTCTGAGCAGCTAGATTGTAAATTTCATCTGGTTTCACCTGGGTGACAATTTTATTTAAGCTGGATGAATCGCTGAGGTCCCCGTAATGCAATTGAAGGCGGTTTCCGGAGTTTGACTTTTTTCTAAGATGCTCAATGCGGTTTCTGTTAAAGCTGCTGGATCGGCGCACAATTCCGTGAACCTCATAATTTTTTTCTAATAAAAGTTCCGCCAAATAGGAGCCATCTTGGCCAGTGACTCCAGTTATTAACACTTTTTTCATGATCAGTTTTCTCCTAATTCTTAAAAAGAATCCTTATTAAAATGATTAAGGCAAGTGGCTCAAATAATCAAGGTCTGATTTGACCATTTCAGTAACTAGCTTTTGGAAAGGTTTTTGGGGCTTCCAGTTTAATACTTTTAAGGCTTTAGCATTATTGCCGATCAGTGGAACTTTTTCTTTAGGGCGAAAAAACTTAGGATCAATGGTCAAATAATCTTTATAGTCTAAGCCCAGTTCTTCAAAAGCGATCTCAAGGAATTCACGAACGGAGTGTGCTTGCCCAGTGGAAATCACAAAGTTTTGCGGATTGTCTGTTTGTAAGCATGCATGCATGGCTTGCACAAAATCACCAGCAAAACCCCAATCTCTGACTGAATCAATATTTCCTAACTTTATTTCATTTTCATGATTAAGTTTTATTTTAGCGGCGGTAAAAGAAATTTTCCGGGTAACAAATCTATCTCCTCGTCTTGGAGATTCATGATTAAATAGTATTCCTGTGGATGCGAAAATATTATTTTGATTTCGAAAAAATTTAATTAATTCATTACCCATTACTTTGGAAACCCCATAGAGAGATCGTGGTCGAAATGGAGTACTTTCATCTTGAGGTGTCTGATCGACCTCTCCAAACATTTCGGACGATCCCGCAAAGAAACATCGACACTCTGGTGAAAAGCCGTTAATGGAATATAAAATGTTGTGAGTGCTTTTAACATTAAAATCAATCAATTCATCAGAAAATTCATGGGTAGTACCAACAAAACTATTGGCTGCCAAGTGATAACATTCTTTTGGCTGGAGGATTGTGATTAATTTAGATAAAGTTTTTAAATTTCTTAAATCCACTTCGTGTAAAGTTATTTTATTTAATAAATGTTTAATTCTCCAAAAGGGTTTCTCAGAAGAAACTCTTTGATTGGGACGAATTGTTCCATGGACTTCGTATCCTAGGTCTAAAAGATATTCTGTTAAATAGCTTCCATCTTGGCCGGTAATTCCCGTAATAAGTGCTTTAGGGTTTTTCATTTAGTCATTGGTTAGAGCTAGAGAAGTAAGTTGTGGTTTTTCGGTTAGTTCGGGTGATAGGATAGATGACTTTTTACAAACAAATAATTGGACATCTCCAAAGCTAAAAGGAATCATGCAATTTTTAAGAAAAGATTTTGAAATTAACCGGTGAAATGGTTTTGCTAAAGGTATTCCTAAAGCCATAAGTTTTTCAAAAAAATAGGCTAAAGTAATGATATGAGTATAGCTTTGTTGATGAATAAGTTCAAAACCTGTTTTTTGAAGGATCTGTTTAATAGACTTTTGTGTAAAGTAGTATAAGTGCATATCCATAATCCAAGGCCACTTTTCTTTCAGAATTCTTGGATACCATCTGTCGATACAAATTGTGGAAAAAAGAAAGATTCCATCTGGATTTAACCTGGAATGAATTTGGTTCAATTCATCTATGGGATGTAGTAAGTGTTCTAAAACATCCCACATACTTATCACGTCAAAGGACCCTGTTTCTGCGGGTAAGTCATTAATCGTTCCTTGGATGGTGCGCTCTTCCATTACCTCAGTAGCATATTGGCTTGCCCATTTAGAAGGTTCAAGCCCTAAGGAATTAAGACCAAATTCTTTGGCAACTTTTAAGGAAACCCCACAATAGGATCCTATGTCTAGATGTCTTCCATTTAAAGGAAGATATTTTTCAATTTTCTTAAAGTTATGACGAAAAGTTTGAAAACGGGCATCTATATTTTGAATATAATTTTCATCTTTAACTTCTTTATATAGATCAAGTATGTCTTCTGGATTATGTCGGGTCTCATTAAAAATGAGTCCGCATTCTAAGCATTTTATTATTTGCCCATGAACCCCGTGTCCCATACTGGTACATTGATATACTTTTGAATCATTTTCTGTTGATTCTTTTCTGGGGTAAAGCTCTAATTGAAAAAGTGATTTGCAATTTTCACAAGGAATAATTTTTGCGATTGGTTTATAAGGTTGGGTTGGTTTTTTATAAGGGTATATCATTAATCGTTTGAAAGCCAGCCTTAAAAGCCTATAAATAGCTTTAATAATCTCACGTTTAGAAATTTTTGAGCTACCTGCTCGCCGGTCCTCAAAATAAATGGGAAACTCTTTAATTTTGTTTGTATCCTTTTTAACAAAATACATACATTCCATGAAAAAGGAATATCCATCGGATTTGATATTATCAATTTTTATTTTTTCCAATAGGTTTTTTGAAAAACCTCTAAATGAAGTGGTAGTTTCAAAGGTAGGAATCCCTAATAAAATCCTTGCCATATGGTTTGCGGTTTTACTCACTACTGTTCTTATGAACCCATAATCGCAATGCCCCCCCTTAATGTAACGAGATCCAATTACGAAATCGTTTTCCTTTAAATTTTTAAATAGTACAGGTAAATATTTTGGATGGTGAGAAAAATCTGCATCCATGGTGATTAGATAATCATAGTCATGGATTAATGCATATTTAATTGCCAGAATATGCGCTGTTCCTAAACCAAGTTTGTCTGGGCGATGAACAACATTTAGATGTTCATTATTTTTTCTAAGGCGGTCTAATAGAACGCCTGTTCCATCCGGGGAATTATCATCAACAATTAATATGTCTTGTCCAGGAAGGTATCTTGAAACTTCCAGTATGAAGTTCTCAACATTATCTACCTCATTATATGTAGCTGTAAATACTAATACTTTGGCCATAGTTTTGATCTTTTTTTGGAATTGCTATCAAGAATTTTCTAAGGAAAACCCCATTAGACCTATTATTAATAAGATAAGGGCTTTAATTCGTTTGAGCAAAAGAATTAAGTGGAGATTGAAACTATTTCAAAAATTTTGTTTTGATAAATTTTAGAAAAAACTTAGGGGCCATTAGAACTTAAACATGAAAGGTATGCGTCAGCCCAATCAGGTAATGAAACGTCAAATGTTTTTTTTATTTTTTCATTAGAAAGCATTGAATTTTTGGGTCTTTTTGCTGGGGTAGGATATTCCGAAGTTGGAATAGGGGTGACCGACGGAGAGCTACCTAAATTTAGACTATTTATAATAATTCTCGCAAAGTCATACCAACTAGTTTTTCCTGAACAACTTAAATTATAGATACCCGAGTATTTAAATATCTCATTAATGTTTTCAGGTTTGTTATTGCTTAAAACTTGATTTAACACTTGAACCGTTGCTTTTGCAACTGATTGCGACCAAGTGGGGCTGCCAATTTGATCGTTAACAACTTTTATTTCTTTTTTTTCTTTTGCCAATCGAACCATAGTTGTTAAAAAATTTTTACCGGAGCGATTATAAACCCAGGTTGTGCGGAAAATGAAAAAGGGAGTACCTGACTCTGTAATTGCTTGATCACCCTTTGCCTTGGACTTCCCATATACATTAATTGGATTTATTAGGTCATTTTCATTGTAGGGACTTTCTTTATTTCCATCAAAAACATAATCAGTAGAATAGTGAATCAGGGCCGCATTGATTTTTTTTGCCTGCTCGGCAAGAATTCCCGGTGCAGTGCCATTAATTTCCATGGCTAAATGCGACTCTTCTTCGGCTTTATCCACGGCGGTATAAGCTGCTGCATTTATTATGAGATTGGGCCTGATGCGTTTTACCACATCTACAATTTCATCTGGTCGAGATAAATCACAATCCGCTTGGTCACATAGAAAAGTTTTTCCCAGAGCGGGAAGCAAAGGTGCTAAGGCGCTACCAATTTGACCATTACTTCCTGTTAATAGAATTTTTCTTTGGAAGTGTGAGGAACCAGGCATGATTTTTAAAGTATTGGAAAAGCTCAAAGAAAAGGACGATCTCCCTGGATTAAATTCAATAGATATTGGCCATATCCATTTTTTTGTAAAGATTTGGCTAGCTTTTCTAATTGATGGGAATTAATCCAGCCTGAATTAAATGCGATCTCTTCAGGGCAAGCTATTTTTAAGCCCTGTCGTCTTTCAATAGTTTCAACAAAATTGGTGGCTTCTAATAAGGCTTCATGAGAGCCAGTATCTAACCAAGCAAATCCTCGCCCCATTATTTCCACAGATAAAGTTTTTTGATCTAAATAAATTTTGTTTACATCGGTGATTTCGAGTTCCCCACGTGGGGATGGTTTTAGATTTTCTGCAATTTCAATGACTTGATTATCGTAAAAATATAATCCAGTGACCGCATAATGCGAGCGAGGGTGAGTGGGTTTTTCTTCAATGCTAATAGCTTTTCCACTAGAGTCAAATTCTACCACTCCATAATCTGAAGGTTTTTTAACCCAGTAGCCAAAAACGGTGGCTCCTTTTTCACGTTCTCTTGCATTTTTTAGTAAGCCCTCTAAACCTTGACCAAAAAAAATATTGTCTCCCAAAATTAAACAGCAATCCTCATTTCCAATAAAATTCTTACCAATGATAAATGCTTGGGCTAAACCTTCTGGTTTGGGTTGAGCAGCAAACTGAATTGAGATTCCCCATTGACTTCCATCCTTTAATAAATTTTGGAAAGCTTGTTGGTCTTGGGGAGTTGTAATTATAAGAATATCCTGGATGCCAGCCTGCATAAGGGTTGATAGCGGATAGTAAATCATTGGCTTATCGTACAAAGGCATTAACTGTTTACTAACTGCTAATGTTAAAGGGTAGAGCCTCGTTCCAGAGCCCCCAGCTAGAATTATTCCTTTATTGATCATATTAGTTTCACCTATTGGATTCTGTTAAACCCAAACGCTCTCCTCTATAAGCCCCAGATGATACTTTCTGGACCCATTCATCATTGTCTAAATACCATTGGACAGTTTTTCTTATTCCACTTTCAAAAGTTTCATTGGGTTTCCAACCCAACTCTTTAGAAATTTTTGTAGCATCTATGGCATATCTTCTATCATGACCTGGCCTATCCGGGACATAAGTTATCAGAGAGGAATGCGGTTTATTAGGAGAATTGGGAACCAGTTCATCGAGAAGAGAGCAAATAGTATTTACAACCTCTAAATTGGTTTTTTCATTATTTCCACCAATATTATAAACTTCCCCTGGTTTTCCTTTAGTCAATACGCACTGAATGGCCAGACAATGGTCTTCGACATATAACCAATCACGAACTTGTAGTCCATCTCCATAGATAGGGAGAGGTTTCCCGGCTAAAGCTTTTTGTATAATTAAAGGGATAAGTTTCTCCGGGAAATGAAAAGGGCCGTAATTATTTGAGCAATTGGTTGTCAAAACGGGTAATTGGTAAGTATGAAAATATGCGCGTACCAAATGATCTCCTGCTGCTTTAGAAGCTGAGTACGGAGAGTTAGGGGCATATGCGGTTGTTTCTGAAAAATATCCAGTTGAATCTAAAGTTCCATAAACCTCATCGGTAGAAACGTGTAAAAACCGAAACATTTTTTTTTCGGAGTCCTTAATGTCAGAATAATAGTTTCTAGCGACTTCCAGCAATTCAAAAGTACCCACCACGTTTGTTTGGATAAAATCGGCAGGTGAATCAATGGAGCGATCCACATGAGATTCTGCGGCAAAATTGATAACAGCATTGGGGTTGTGTTCTTTAAAAAGTTTTTGGATTAACTGTCGATCTCGAATATTTCCATGGACGAAAACATGATTCGGATGATTCATGACTGAGGTCAAGGTATCCAAATTTCCTGCATAGGTAAGGGCATCTAAATTGATAATTTTTATGTCATTCTGATTAATTAGGTTTAAAACGAAATTTCCGCCAATGAATCCAGCCCCGCCGGTTATAAGGTAAGTTTTCATTTTAATTTTGAGTTGCTGTTGGGTAGTTTTTGAATAAGATTTGGAGCGAGTTGAGTAAGAAAGAATTTTGTCCCTATTAAAATGTTAACATGTAAATAAGACTCCCCCAAGTTGTAAATTTGTTAATTTGTACTAGAATTAGTTAAGGAATTTCATTTTTTTAGGAGACGATAATTTGAAAATTGCATTAGCTCAGATCAATCCAATAATTGGTGATTTCGACGGCAATAGTCAAAAAATATGTGAAAGGGTTAACCAGGCTGAGAATTTAGGAGCTGATATTGTGGTGTTTTCTGAATTAGTTCTTTGCGGCTATCCACCTAAAGACTTATTGGAGAAACCCGATTTTGTTGAAAATAATGAAAAGGCTTTGCAAGAATTGATTTCAAAAATCCATGGACCGGGGGTTTTGTTGGGTTGTTTGGGCGCTATTCAAAAGGTCTCTGGAAAAGGTTTATCTAATTCTGCGGTACTTTTTAAAAATGGAAATATTTTAGTTAGGTCAGATAAGATTTTACTTCCAACATATGATGTATTTGATGAGCTTCGCTATTTTGATCCTGGCGAAAAACCGGTGGTTTTCGATTATTTGGGAAAAAAAATTGGCCTTACTGTTTGTGAAGATATTTGGTGTTTACCTGAGTTTGGTACTCAACCACAATATCACCGAAATCCTGTGGAAGAATTAATCAATATGGGCGCGGAAGCGATTTTTAATATCTCTGCTTCTCCGTATCATGTATCAAGATGGAAAACTCGACAAAAATTGGCTCAATCCATATCCAATAAATATGAAGTTCCTATTATATTGGTAAACCAAGTGGGTGGAAATGATGATTTGCTTTTTGATGGACATAGTTTTGTAATTTCTTCTAAAGGAAAAATTGTGGTGCAAGCACCTGGGTTTGTGGAGGATTTAAGGGTTTGTGATTTAGAAAATGATTCTGGGAAAATTGAAAGAGTCCCTGAGTTTGAGGAGGAAGAAATTTTTCAAGCCTTGAGCATGGGAGTTAAAGATTATTTGAATAAATGTGGATATCAACGTGCAGTGATTGGTCTTTCTGGAGGAATCGATTCGGCGGTAGTAACTGTAATTGCCGTGAATGCTTTAGGAAAAGAGAATGTTGAAGTTTTAAGCATGCCATCTCAATACACAGCATCACAAAGTATTCAGGATGCTGAGCGTCTTACTAAAAACTTGGGTATTAAATTTACGATGATTCCAATTAGGGAGTTATTTGAAAGTTATAATAAATCCTTAAAACCTATTTTTGGAGACCAGCCTGAGGACGTGACAGAGGAAAATATACAGGCCCGTATTCGTGGAAATATATTGATGGCTGTCTCTAATAAATTAGGCAGTATGGTTTTATCTACGGGAAATAAAAGTGAAATGTCTGTGGGCTACTGCACTTTATATGGAGATATGGCTGGAGGATTGTCTGTAATTTCAGACTTGCCAAAAACCAAGGTTTACCAATTAGCTAAATGGATTAATAAAGAAAAAGAAATTATTCCCAATACCATTATAGAACGTCCTCCTACTGCTGAACTTCGGCCTAATCAAAAAGATCAGGATAGTCTTCCTCCATATGATATTTTAGATGATATTTTAGAAGGGTATGTTGAAAATCATCTTGGTTTGAATGACCTAATCCAAAAAGGATTTGATTCGGACCTTGTAAAGGAAATAATCGCTCGTGTTGACAATAATGAATATAAACGGCAACAAGCGGCACCTGGATTGAAGATTACTGGAAAAGCCTTTGGTTCGGGAAGACGGTTTCCTATTGCTAAACGGTATAGGCCATAATTGGAATGTTTTTTAAGAGGCTATCTGGAAAAAATTTTGGAAAGATGTTGGATTGATTCGATTCACTCTTTTAGCTTGCATTTCTATTCCCTCACCAAAGTATGCTGTAATATTTTCCACCGGGTTTAATGGGGATAAACCTTCAAAAACTAACTCATAATAAGCAGGTTGAGGTTGAAGCCTTCGTGTAATAACAGAATTCAATCCATCGCTTACAAGGGTCATTCGACTTGAAAGTGGTAGATTCAAGGTCAATTGATTGCCCTGAATTCGAATTAACTGAGTAATGTCTTTATGAAAAATTTTTCCATTTAAATAAAACTGGATGTTAACTTTTGAAATAGAATGAGGAGAACGTTTGAAAGTAAAAATAGTTTTTTCTAAAATTTTTCTACTTTGAAGGGATAATTTGATCTTGTTAGGCTCCCTCCCTAGTGAATAATTAAAATTCTTTTGAGAATTTAGATACTCTTTTTCAATCTGATTAAAAACTATTTGCATGGATTTTAAAAGTTTGTTGATAGCCAAACTAGCTTCTCTCGGTGATAAGGCTTCGTAATTTGAGATAACAATATTAGGGTCATGATTTAGTTCAACCTTTAATTGCTGAGCAATTTCTTTAGCATTTTTTAAAAATAATTTAGCCTTCCCTGATCTATAAAAATTATATATAACTTTATCGCGTTCTATAATGAACCTGTTATTTTGATGTAAGGCTTGCTGTATTGGTGAAGGAATGATATCTGATTTTGCGTTTGTGCCAATTTGACTGATCCATTCGTGATACCAACTCATGGGATCCCATGCCATAGGTTGAAAATTTTTATTTTTTGGATCGAAATATAATAACCAATTGTGATTGTCATCATAATGAAAGGTTTGGCTTAAGATTTCAAATGCACTAAATCTTGCCCAAGATTCAAGATTTAGAAGATGAATTAATTTTTGTTGAGACTTTTCTGTTTGTTCTCCCATGACTAAGGAGCATAATTGAATTAAGTGTTCTTTCGATTGGGTAGATAGATAGGGGTCTTTTGAAATGCTTTTCCATACTTTAGGATGGTCAAAAACCGAGGTGCTAATGCCACTAAACTGATCTCCCTTAACTAACTCCCCTTTAAAAATGTTGCCTGGGGCTAATGAATGCTTTTGTAGTGTGGTTTGGCTAATTTGTTCTGCAAATAAAAAAACTCCTTGGTGTTTTCCGTTAAGGGTTAAGTTGACTAATTTGGTTTTAGGAGTGAGGATTCCCAGAGTTTCTGCCAATTTATAACCTAAATAATTATTCAAATGATCTTTAGATTGAGGGACAATTAGATTGAAAGTTCTTAAACCTTGATATTGAGAGTTTTTATTTAATTTAATGCGTAAAGACTTTTTTTTATGCGCCCAATGGTTATGGTAATCGCCTCGATAACGGACTTTCGCCTTTATAAGATTGTTGTTATTTATTAATACACCAGGCACATAATGGAACCCTGAATGTGGCGGATTGGAATTTAGTTGATCTAAATATTTTTGTTGAATAAACAATTGAACATTCTGGAAATTTGATTTTTCTTTAAACGGTTTCATTAATGAAGAGTGTATTCCGAACAAAATATTTCGAGTTTGGATTTCGAATTCCATTTTGCCCATTTTATATAAAGATGGAACGTAAGGAGACGTTATATATTGAAGGCCAAAGTCATTGAATCTTTTTCCTGTTTTAGCGAACCAATAGCTTCCAATGAATATCACGGGAAGGGTGAAAATCCAACTCCAAGTCCAAAGCTTGAGGAAAAATCTTTTCATGCAAAAGACCCTGGTTGAGTGTTTAAGAGTTGTTTAAATTCTTTGGTAATTTGTTCATGTCCCTGATCCTGCAATTCTTTAATCAGTGTTTGGAAAGTGGTGGGAGAGTTTATAATCTGAGTTAACTTTGGCGGATAAACTGGCCCTAATTCAGCCTCAAAAATCAATTCGAAGGACTTTTGAAAGGTGAGGTGTTCGGATGATAAGTTAACCCAGAATTTTGGGTCATTGCCTTTAACGATGAATTGGTTTTTATTTTTATGAATTTCATTGGTTTTAACAGGATAGCTATCTAAGTCGATGGTTTTGTTTTCTGACTTGCTTTTAAATGTCAATTTGCTTCTTTGAATTGAAAAACGTGTCCATTGAGTTGGTTCAATTCGAAATCTTTTATAGGTACCTTTGGGAAGTCGGACTTTAAAACTTATTTTATAGTTCTCAGTTTTTGTAGGGAAAAGCTGGGCTTTTTCGTTGACATTAAATCGATTTCCCGTATCCCAATAGACCTCCCAATATCGTTTGTCAATGCCATTCCAAATCCTTTTCCAATATTGGTGTGAAATTATAAAAGCTTTGGTAGTTTGCCCGCTACTGATTAAAGCCTCTACATAAAGAGAGAGGGTCTGAAAACTATTTGGAAACTCTTGATAAAGATTTTGAAGCTTTGAAAGGGAATGGTTCGAATTCTTATTTAGAAGATTCAAAAGCTTTATCTTTTTTAAGCGTGTCCAAAGATTGTGGGAGTCAAAATTTAAATAGTCCTCTACCGATTGAAGAGCCTCTTCGTATTGGAGGTTTTTTTCTTGTGTAATTATCAAATTTTTAAATGCATCACTTTTTATTCGACTTAATCGGTCAAATTTTTTGACCGACTCAAATTCGTTAAAAGGATCTCTAATTTAGCTGCAGCCTCAGGGTAGTTGTTACTTTTTAATTCCGCGAGAGCCGTGCTAAGACTAAATCGATATTGAAATTGATAAAGACCCATAAGGCCTTTACCAAATGTATCAATAGCACTTGGGAAGGAGACCCAGGTAGCAGCAAGAGCTAAGTACCAAGCTGCCATAAGGCACAATGTAAGTAATATGTGATTGTTTAACTTATGAATTTTCATGCCTTTTATAGGCAAAGAAAAACGTTTAAAATTTAATGGAAATTTCTAGAAAAAACACGGCAATTCTTTATTTTGCTTATCGGTAGTTTTCTTAGCGGAGTTGAATAATTTGAAAATCAGATGCAATAAAATCTATGAAGGAACTATATGAAATAAATCTTGGAAGCTATGTGGAGGAATATTCTCAATTTTTTCTGCTGAAATAAAATTGTTTAATCCAAAGTGGCTACTTATTTCCTGTAATTGAATTCCTTTCGGAAGGTTTTCAAGGTTTAATTGATAAAAAGCCAGTTCAGAATTTAATCTCCTGGAAATAAGAGGATGATGTCCTTTTGTAATTAATTTAAACCGGCTGGAAAGAGAAAGGTTTAACTCAAGTTTATTATCTTGTGAATGTATAAATTTTGAAATATCTTTATAAAACCTTTTCCCATTTTTTAAATAACTAATTCTACCTTTTACTTTATTCGGAAGCTTACTAGTGAAGGTCAGTTTCAATTTTTCTAAAACTTTTCTTCCTTGAAATTGAATTTGAATAATCTTTTTGTTAGGGAGATATTTATATTTAATAGGCTCTATGGAGGTCAAATATCCTTCTTTCACTTCATTGAATGTTTGCTCAATTGTTTTAAGAAAATTATTGATGGCTTGGCGAACTTCCTCAGGGCTAAGAAATTGATAGTCGACCACAATTAAATTAGGGTCCTTTTCTACCTCTCTTTTAAGTCGATTTGCAATTTCTTTCGCTTTTTGAAGAAAGATCTTATCCTTTTGCATTTTAAAGAACTCTTTAATCACTCTATCGCGTGCCCGGATAAAATCTAAGTTCTGGTGAAGTACTTGATGTATTGGGCTTGTGATGATATCTAGTTGCGTTCCAATTGTATCTTTTATCCAATAGGGGTTCCATCCGACAGGATCCCAAACGATAGGTTCAAATTTGTGGGTTTGAGGATTAAAATATAAACGCCAGTTATGGGCCTGATCATAATGAAAGGTTTGGCTTAATATTTCAAAAGCACTAAATCGAGCCCAAGAATCAATATTAATGAGTTCTAATAATTGCTTCTGTGTGTTTTCGGTTTGTTCCGCCATTACTAATTCACACAACTTTGTTAAAGGTTTTTTTAGGTTTGGAAGATTCTTTTCGTTTTGATTTTTTATTTTCCAAATCTGAGGATGGTCAAATAAATTTCTATTTATTCCAGGATGTCGATCATTTTTTACCAATTCTCCTGAATATAATGTTCCAGAATCTTTAGCATGTCTTTTTAAAGTTTGACTTCCTAATTGTTCTACTAAAAGATGAATTCCTTTGTTCTTTCCATTGAGGTTAAGGTTTATAAATTCGAAATGTGGAGTAATTAACCCGATTGTTTTTGCTAATTGATAACCTAAAAAATTACTGAGATGATCTGAGCTTTTAGGAATGATTAAATTAAAACTTTTTAGATCTTGAAAAATTAAATTTTTTTTAAGTTTTATTCTTAAGGATTTTTTTTTATAAGCCCAATGGTAGTGAAAATCTCCTCGATATCTGGTTTTAACTTTTAAGGGAGTTTTGTTGTCAATCAAAAAACCGCTTACATATTCAAACCCAGATTGAGGTAGTTTTTTATTGAGTTGTTTAAGATTGTTGGGTGGAATAAAAAGGTTTATCGTTCGAAAATATTTATCGTCCTTATCGATAAATGTCCAGGGAGAGAGGAAATTGAGTTGAAGAGACCGTAATTGATGTTTGAATTCCATTTCTCCAATTTGTCGAAGGGATGCGGGAAATGGAGAAGTATTGAAAACAATTCCAAAATCATAAAATCTTTTTCCAGTATTCCATGCCCAATTAATTCCAATCAAAATAATTGGAACCATCAAAACCCAAAACCATCTCAATAATGTTTTTAAAAAAATTTTTATGATAATTGCCCCTTTAAACTAACTAAAATAATTTCATCATCTAAATTGGGAAGTCTAAAGTTAAAGAATGGGTCATCCCCAACGCTTTTGAATTTATTTTTCTGTCGAATCATATTATGTGTAGTAATTTCAAGTGAAATCGGATCTAAAATAGTAGAATTAGATCGCGTATTAATTTCTATGGTGTTAAGTTTGTATTCCTTTGGAAAAACATGAGGGAAATCTATCCTTAGCTGACTAATTTTTTTCTTAATTGGAAAAGTTACTTCAAAAAAATTATCCTTTGAAAAAATTATTTGTTGAGCCTTTGAATTTTGTTCCTTGAAAGGAGTGTTTTTGTTTTTCCAAAATAATTGAATAAATATTGGATGTCGATTATTAGCTATGTCAGTAACCTTAAAAATCCCATTACGAAAATTTTTGGTGGAAGTCCAAATGTTTATTAGTTTGGTTTCTTTTTTTGCTTTAAGTTTATTTAAAAGGTTTTTAAAGTCTTTTTGGTTGTCCAGCATTAACTCAATGGAGTTTGGATATACAGGGGAAGATTTGCCTTCTATAATTACTTCAAAAGCTTCATTGAAATTTGTGGGTTGTGGATCTAATGGAAACCAGAATTGAGGATCTTGTTTATTTGGGATCAACCCAAAATTAGAGTGCTGGATATTCCAAAAATTGTGTGGCAATGTACTTTCATTATAGAAATAAGATTGATTTTTATTTTTCAAAGTTATTTTAAGATCAGATAGCAGCATCCGAGACCAGTCAACGGGATCAATCCGTATTTTTCGATAGCTTCCTTTGGGAAGTTTTGCAATGATTTGAAATCGATTGTCGTCTGATTTTTTCGGAAAAACTCCGGCCATTTGTCCAGCATTGAAATTTCTTCCTGTGTCCCAATAAATTTGCCAATATCGTTTGTCCATACCCTCCCAAGCTCGTTCCCAATATTGGTAAGATTCCTTAAAAGCTTGAGTTAGTTTTCCCTCAGAGAGGAGTAGATCGACATAAGCGTTTAAAGCTTCGAAACTATTCGGGTATTGCTTGTATAAATTTTTAATCAGTGAATTGATTTTCCAGGTTGGAGAATTTTCTTTTTTAAGAAAACTGATTTTTTTTATTTTTGGCCATAAATTATTAGGGTCAAATAATTGGAATTTTTCTGTCCAATCTAAAGCTTCCTTATATTTGCTTTGCTGATTTAAATTGCGAATTAATTCCTTTAAGGCATTTACCTTAATGTTTTCTAATCTGTCAAAGGGTTTGACATCTTCAAGGTGGTTTAGGAGTTCTTTTAATTGGTCGTTTGCTATCTTGCCAGAGCCATTTTTAATATTGTTAATTGCCGTATCTAGTTCTGATTTATATTTTAATTGAGAGATTTTTATTAATCCTTTTCCAACCTTGTCAATAAAATGGGGGAAATTTATCCAAACAATTAATAGACCAATAAAAAGAGCAGACAATATTGAAATTGAAAAAAATCCATACTTTTTCAAACGATAAATCAATAGTTTGTTTGAAGGTTCCCTTACCATTTAGTCAGAAATTAAGTTTATAGTTTATGAATTAAAAAAGCTTAAATTGATTTTTATACTTCAAAAAATGATTCTGCTTTTTGGTAATCAACAGGAGTACCGATATCTATAAAGGATTTTTCGCATTTAAATGGAAATGGATTAAGCTTGCTTAAATACGGTTCAAGAAAATCTTTTTCTAGAGAAAATTTCTTTGGGAGTGAAAAATTTTCAAAAATTCTTGGAGATAGAATATAGGCACCCGAATTAATCCACCCAGGTCCTGAATTTCCTTTTTCACAAAATTTGATAATTTTGTCATCCCTGATTTCAACTGTCCCATACCTTGAAGTGTCTTTTACCTGGCACAACGCTATAGACAATAAGGAATTTTTGCTCTGATGACTTTTGAACATTTGATCATAGTCAATGGGGCAAAATGTGTCCCCGTTTAATACTAAAGTGGAGATGGGCTTTGCAACAGTTAAAGATTGTTTGATGGCCCCTCCTGTCCCTAATGGTTCTGATTCTACCGAATAGGTAATTTTAAAAGGACCAAAGGTCATTCCAAAATAATCCTGAATAATTTGGGCCTTGTAACCAACAGAAAATATGATGTCCCTTAATGGAAAAGATTTTAAATGATCTAGTAAATACCATAAGAAGGGTTTCCCATTAATTGGAGCCATGGGTTTAGGGACATCAGAAATTAATGATTGGAGTCTAGTTCCTTTTCCTCCGGCGAGAATAATAGCCTGCATGATTCTGTGTGATGTGTTGAGTTTATAAAAAATTATTCAACTCGCCAGCTTTGAGCTCCAATTTTTGTGAAGTGACAATCCATGACTTGTCCGTTTCCATTAAATTGTTTGAGAGTTTTTATAACTTCTAACTTGCGACATGGGTCAACGATGAACATCATAAATCCTCCTCCACCAGCACCTGAAACCTTTCCTGAGCAGGCACCTGCTTTTAGGGCAGCATTATAAATTTCATCTATTTTTGAATTTGAAATATTCTTTGCTGTCCCTTTCTTAGCTTCCCAGGATTTACCCATGTAGTGCGAAAATTTCTTTATCTCCCCCTTTAATATACTTTCTTTCATTCTAAGAGCATCTTCTTTTAGATGCTTCATTGAGGAGATGGAGTCTTCATTACTTTCTTTAACATTTTTTTCCTGCTCATCAATGATTGCTGCGGACTCTCGAGAAACACCTGTATAGTATAAAATGAGAGAAACTTCCAACTCTGACAAAATCCAACTTTTGATTCTCAAAGGATTCACGATTACTCGATCGTCAGAATAGAATTCCATAAAGTTGAATCCCCCGAAAGCCGCAGCATATTGATCTTGTTTCCCACCGTTCCAACCTAAATCCTTTCGTTCTATTTCATATGCCAAATGTGCAAGTTCGTATTCTCCTAATGGAATGTTGAGGTATTCACAAAAAGCCTGAAGAAGTGCAACGACGACTGTTGAAGAAGAACCTAGTCCGGAACCAGAAGGGGCGTCTGAAAATGTTTTAATAGTTAAAGGTAGGGGCTGACCATTGTTGAATTGTCGTATAATTCGGTTGTACACACTTTTATGCAAACTTAAAAAACCATTTCCTCCTAAATGATCCGTCAGATTGGTTTCAAAAGATTCGTCACGATCCAATGCTTTTATGCAGATTTTATTATTTGAGTTGGTTTCTATAGTGGCAAAAGCATACATGTCTATAGTTGCATTTAAGATATAACCTCCAAATAAATCGCAGAAGGGGGACACATCGGTACCGCCTCCGCCTAAACCTAATCTGAGTGGAGCTCTAGAACGAACAATCATAACTAATTAAGTTAAATCTGAATCATTATTAAATGGAGGGTTTTTAACATTCTCCTTCTTCAGGTTCTCCAAATCATCGCGATATTGATTTAAATGAATTTTCATTTCTGAAGTTGTTCTGTTTGCAAGGGGTATTTTCCCTCCATTTTTTATTTCACTACTTAATCTCTTTCTCAAAATCACTTCAATTCCGCATTCTCCAACAGGAGTTAAAGTTTGGTCAAATCTTGGAAGGTTGTAACGAAATGTAGAGTCTAAAAACTCAATTTTAATTATTTCAGTTTGATCGGAGAGTTTTGTTATTAGATCAAAAAGATTAATTGATTTGGGGCTCCAAGAACTATTTTTGTGGATTGTGAACGTCCATTTGTGATCTTTATTGTAGGTGCTTGGGAAAATTCCTTGTTCATAAAGGTCTTCATCCGGGACAGTGAAAATAATGTGTCCGCCTGGTTTGATGACTCGGGTCCAATTTTGTATGGCAATATGAGGATCTTCCAAGTGTTCCAAGCAATGACTGCTATGTAAAAAATCAAATTGTCCATCTTCTAGATTTGATAAGAATTGGCCATCCCCATCTTCTTTATCCCATGTGGTAATGTTTTTAACATTTGAAAATAATTCAGAATACAGGCTTAGTGGATCCGGTTTTCCGCCGATATCGATTCCATTTCCCACAAAGTATTTATTAATAAAATTAGGATTTGATAATCTTCGGTAGATTGATTTACTGCATTCTTTCATAAATAAGAATTTGAAGTTGTTGGATTGTTATTAAACTAACTCTAAAAACTTTAAACGGTTTTCGTATCGCTCCCCTATAGTTTTAGAGTTATGATTTAATTGAATATGGTCTCTAGCTTTGTTTCCAATCAATTTTCTAAAGGATTGATCTTTGAATATTTTTTTCATATGCCAAGAAGCATGATCAATATCTGGATTTGCCCAAACTTGGCCTTTTCCAAATGGGTACTCATTTTCTTTTACAGGAATTAATTCGTAGTTAACTAAACAGGAGTTTGTTTGGTCCATGAAATCTGTGTTTCCTGAATAATTAGTGCCTATAACGGGTTTTCCTAGAAGCATAGCTTCTGCGAGTCCTCTTCCGAACCCTTCTGATCTATGAAGAGAAATAAAGCTGTCGCAGACATTGACAAGTCCTTTTACTTCGTCAGGCATAAGAATGGTATCTAAAAAAATGATTCTGGGATCACCTTTTGTTTTCTGTAGTAATTCATTATACCCACTAAGGTCAGTTTCTTTTCTCATAGTTTTTATTACGATTCCCACGGGGGCATTTTTTTCTGGAAAAGCTCTTTCAAATGCTTCAATGCAGGCATTCGGGTTTTTTCGTGCTATGAATGAACCAAAATCGAAGAAAAACAAAAACAAAAATTTGTCTTCAGGTAAATTAAAATTTTGGCGATTAAATTTGGGGAATTTGAAATCTACAGCTAATGGCATATGCAAAACTGGTTTCTTTGATAAAGGAGAAATGGAATTTTGAATAAATTTGGATGGAGACCAAATTTCATCTAAAATATTTAGTGGTTCTAGCCATTCTTTAGGGAATTGGCTTAATTCCCAAGCCCAATATCCAATATTATAACGGTTACTGAAGTTTTCTGAACCAAGTTTTGAGATTGCATATGTGGTGCTATCTGCATTTACATTAAATAGATTTACTGAATAGGGGTTAGTTTTTGAAATATATTTTTCAAAGTTATTGTCTCTTTGTGAGATCTCTTCACAAGGAAGATCCCAAATATTAAATAATGTTTTTGTTTCAGTAAAAGACTTTGCCACTAATCGGACGTGTTCGCCCATTCCAATTTCTGCACGTGCATATCCAATAAGATTGACTCCCTTATTTATGTCTTGAATTTTGCGTTCAAATGTTTTGGAACTCTTTGGGTTTAAGGATAAGGGAGTTTTTTGATCTAAATCAAAAGCATTTCTAAAGAAATAAGTTTTTATTTTCGATCTGAATTCTGGACTTAGCTGCCTATAAATAAAACTGAAGCGTTTATAGTTCTGTAAGGACCATCGATTTATATTTGAATACAAAGAGCCAAAGGTTTTTTGAAAGAAAGTTGACTTTGATTTTTCTAAGATAGGTTTTGTTTGGGATAGGATATGGGTTTTGTTGGTTAAGCACGGTTCAAAAAAAATTGGCTCTAATTGGAGTTCTTTTTCCGCAGAATTTAAAAACCATGCAATAAATTTATTTTGATCATCTAATCGGCTTAAGTCGAAGGCATTTTTTAAGTCTTTCCGAAGCTTCCATATTTGGTACATTATTCTTGTTATAGGAGGATCGTAATCTCTATTAATTTCTGGAGCAGGTTCGTTAAAAAATTTAAGGTCCATAGAAAATGGATCGTTCGACTTTATAGTTTTAGTACCCAGGGTTTCTCGAAAAATGGATCGTATGGCACCGGAAATTTTTTCTCCGCTTGTAAATTTCCCATAAGCATAGGGCCACTGAATGCATTCGTCGAATTCATTCTTTTTTACTCGGTCGATATACTCAGAGTATAAGTCTTTTAGGGAACCAATATTACCAATGGAAAACCGGTTCTGATGTTTTGAAAAAATTTGAGGATTTCTTAAGTCAATTCCGCTGAAATGGAAAAATCTTAATGGCTCATCTTTGGCCATCCATACACCCTGTTTATTATTTATTGAGCGCTGCATTAAATTCCAATAAGCCGTGTTGTAGCCCGGATTCTTTAAAATTTTTATGTTTTTGAATATGCAGGGAACCAGATCAATCCATTTTTGGTCGACAAAAATTCCTTCCTCTAAATTCACGATGCAGTTTTTTTCACAATGTTTTGACCACCAATGGATTAACTTTTTTCCTTCTTCACATTTGTTAATCGCTATGAAGCCTAAATTGTACAAGCCGGCTTTTAACATATCAATTTCGTTTGGTTGAAGGCGATCAGTTATTGGTTCACAAATATGAGGGGTAAGGATTGCAGTTGCACCTTCTGCTAAAAAGTTATCTATGTGATCTAATTTATTTACCAAGAGGATATCTGGGTCAAGATAAACCACCGAGTCGCAAGATGTGTTATTAAATAACCATTGAATCATGTATGGCTTGACTGCGGTATTGAATTCAATGATCTCGTAGCGAAACGCAAAATTCTTAAAATCAGGGATGCTTAATTTCTCTGCTTCTATTACTTGAAAACTTTCCTTTTTAGGATCAAAATATCCATCAATTTTATCTGCTAAGCAAACATAGAGAGGGTTGTTTGGGTAAAATTGTTTAACAGAAGCCATTAATGTTCTAGCTAAAGCTAAATAATTTTTGGAAACAATTGTAAAAATCGCGGTATTTTTTTTCATAAAAAAATTAATTAAATAATGGAAATTCTTTTATAGTTCCAAATTTAAGAATTATTTTTCAAAGAATCCAGGTCTTCATTTTCTGAATTTTTTTTCTTTAAAGATTGAACGTATTGTTCAATATCGGCTTCTTTTTTATCAATCCAGGGAAGAGTAGTTTGTTCGAAATCTAAAGGTTTTTTCTTTTTGAAGAAGAACATTAATATCTCCGGCGGCGTTAATAAAGTAAATTGAATGAGCTCGAACTTTAAATGAAATAACTTTGGTAAGAGGAACAAAAATATAGAAAAATTAAGTCACTTTAGTAGTTTCAAAATCCTTTTAATTTTTTCTTTTAAACCTTTTGATTCTTCTAAAGCCTTATTTGATTCTTCTAAGGCTCTATTAAGAGAAAAATTGTGATCGTCTTTATTTTTTAAAGATTCTAATAAAGACTGGTTGTATATTTGCGCATCTTTTAGTGCTTTGTCACGTGCATCAATTTCCTTAACGGCATTTTCTTTAACTTTTTTTAGCTCTTGTTCTAATGAACGCGAATATTCTTGGCTATGTTTCAAAGATTCAGTTAATGCTTGATTATGAGAACTTATATCCTTTAGTAGATAGTTTTTCTGGTCAATTAGACAGCTGTTCTCAAAATCAAAAATTTCAGAATTAGAACAAACTCCTATCAAAAACTTGGTGATCTTTGAATTAGAGGAATTTAGTGAATTAAAGTTGGGATAGTTAAAACGATTGATTTTAGCTGTGCTACCGAATTCTTTAGCATCATTGTTTGAGTTGTTATTGGTGATTTCACTACAAAATCGAAAATCTTGTCCCAATATCTGAACCCTTTTGAAATAGTTTTTTAAAAAGGTTTGAAATTCTCCAAAGTGGAATTCTTTTTTATGAAATTGGTTATCTATGTTTTTATAGTTAGGGGAGTCCAAATTGGGAGTGGATATAAATAAAATCCCATCTGTTTTGAGAACACGTAATATTTCTTTTAAGAATATCTTCTGTTCTTCTACATCAAAATGCTCAAGGGTTTCAAAAGAGACTGCAGTATCTAAGCAATGATTTTTCAATGGAATTTTTGTTCCACTACCATGTAAGAAAGTAATATTTTGTTGAATATAAGTTTTTTTGGCTTGTTTGGTTGTTTTAAAGTCAATATCGATTCCGATAGTCTTTTTGGAATTTTTTGCTATTAAATTGGTACCGTACCCGCTACCACAAGCTAAATCTAGAACGACTTTATCTTTTAGATAAGGTGCAATAGCAATGTACCGATGCCAATGCTCTATGGCAATTATTGGTGACGAACCATTGCTTGGTATGAACCGTTCATTTTCTTCTAAGTTTCCCATAAATTTTTAGAGTTTTTAGTGTTGTAATGGGTGAAGAATTTTATCTGGTAGAACCTTTCAGCATTTGATTAAATTGTCCCCAAAAAAGTTGTCTTAGAGAACATCTGCAAAACCTTTTCGAGTTTTTTGAAACCAAGCAAACCCGAGCCAGGCCACTACAAGACTGACTAAAAAGTATAGGAATAAGCTTGCCCATTTTGGCGCATTGCCCCAAATTAAAACATTTCGAGTATGTTCAACAATAAATGTTAGGGGATTTAACAAAAGAATATTTTGAATTTTTTCTGGCACTGCTGACAAAGGGTAAAAAATGGGACTCAAAAATAAAAGTGCCATTGTCAAAATTCCTGTGATTTGACCAATATCCCTTATATAAACTCCAAATGAAGATAGAAACCATGAGCAACCTAGTGTGACCAAAACCAAGGGTAAAAGGACTACAGGTAATAGTATTGCCGTCAGAGGTAAATAAGAATTTAGAATGAAAAAGAATAGGAGTAAAACTGAGACGCTTATTAGTGAGTGAAATAATGTTGCTCCCATAGCCACCCAAGGAAGTACTTCCAAAGGAAAAATAACTTTCTTTACATAATTGACGTTGTTTAAAATTAGAAATGGAGCTCTGTTAACGCATTCAGAAAAAATTGAGTGGACAATTAGCCCTGCAAATAAGATGATAGCAAAATCAACTTTTCCATCCGTTTCAATACCCCACCTTGTTTTAAATACAATTTTAAATACAAATGTGTAAACAATGAGCATGAGTAGAGGGTTGAAGAAGGACCATAATAGCCCCATCCAAGAACCCTTGTATCTACCAATGACTTCTCGTTTTGTTAATTGAAAAATCAAGCTTCGATGGTTCCATAAACTTAGAAAAATAGAACTAAAACTGCTTGGGTAAGTTAATCGGGTCATGCGTTGATTTTGGGTGGTTTATGTTAGAGGTGTTACTATCTTATATGATTGTAAAGGCATTTTTTATAAAAAGAAAATATCTTTTTTTGCGATTTCCATGATGTTCTAAATCTATGAAAAAAACTCTTTGATTTGGTCAGTAATGTAGATTTGTTGTTCCTCAGTGACTTCATTTGAAATAGGTAAGGCCAGTGTCTCTAGAGCCGCTTTTTCCGAATTAGGGAAGTCACCCTGTTTCAGGTTTAAATTTTGGAAACATTTTTGTAAATGCAATGGAATGGGATAATAAATCTCGCAAGCAATTTGTGAATCACCGAGAAAATTTTTTAATTCATCTCGTTTTCCGCCAGAGACTCGAATGATATATTGGTTGTAAATATGCTTTGATTTCTTTTCTTGTGGTAGGCCAATTTTCGAATTTAATCCTTTTTCCTTAAATAATTGATTATACCGCGATGCATTGTTTCTTCGTTTTTCTGTCCAGCCATCTAAATATTTTAATTTTGCTTTTACAATACCCGCCTGTAACGCATCAATTCGAAAATTCCCACCTACCCACTGATGATAATATTTAGGCTCCATTCCATGAACCCGTAAAATTTTTAATTTGTTATAAAACTCTTCTGAGGATGTTGTTACAATTCCCGCATCACCAAAACCCCCCAAATTTTTGGTAGGGAAAAAAGAAAAACATCCAAAATCTCCCAGGGAACCTGCACGCCGACTCTGAAATTCTGATCCAATCGCTTGTGCGGCATCCTCAATTACCAATAGATTGTTTTTTTTTGCCAATTCATTAATAGAATCCATGTCAGCACATTGCCCATACAAATGAACGGGCATAATGGCTTTAGTTTTCGAGGTAATTTTTGATTCAATTTGAGAAACATCTAGATTGTAGGTAGATTCTTCAATATCTACAAAAACTGGTTTTGCTCCAGTGCGCACAATGGAACCGGCAGTTGCGAAAAATGTATATGGAGTTGTAATTACTTCGTCTCCCGGGCCAATCTCAGCTGCCATTAGGGAGAGCACCAAAGCATCTGTTCCTGAAGACACACCTACGGCATATTTGCTTTGGCAGTAAGCGGCAATTTCTTCTTCTAATTCGATAACCTTTTTACCAAGAATGAAATAACCTGTCCTTACAACGTCAGCGATTTCTTGTTCGACATCTTCTAAGATTTGCGGATAGGTTGCAGGAATATTCAATATAGGAACTTTAGCAACAGCAATGGGTTCGATTAAAAGTTGTAATAAGGACTCTGGAGAGTAAGTCTTTATGTTTAATTCAGAGAAAGGATTGTTGTCTAATGTAATAATCCCATCAAAGGAATGATTATTAAAAGCTGAAATAGCTAGCTCATCAAAGACAATTTTATTTTTTAATGTTAAAGCTGTTTTTATTTCATGACTGGTTAAAGTTAAAACAGATACTTTAGAAAAAAAGTCATTAAATATTTGCGTTATAGAAGGCTTTTCGCTTTCAATTAACTTCTTTTGAAGTTCAAAGAGAAAGGAGGAGGGAACCCAGCAAGCAAAGCCTTTTTCATTTATTTTATCTAGGAGTCGGTAGTCTTTTTTATTTAGAATATCTAAGCAGACATCTATATTTAATAGGAATTGCATTTAATAATCGACTTAACGAATGAAATTAATTTGTGAGGCTATAGGGTAAAAATTTTGACTTAAGCTTTAATGATTTTAGAGGATTTGATTTTAGAACAAGCATTCCGAGTGTCTACAATAATATCAGAATGTTTCACAATCCACTCCCAATCATAATCTGAATGGTCCGTCAAAATTACGGTTATATCATAATCTTTTAACCGGTCTAATGACACACTTTTTTTTCCAATATATTGAGGAAATTCTCTCTTGGTTCCTATAGTTTCGATGTAGGGATCATTGAAATCTACTTGAGCTCCATATTGAGATAAAAGTTCCATTACTTTATAGGTGGGAGACTCACGATCATCGTCAATATTTTTTTTGTAAGATAGTCCTAAAAGTATTACTTTGCTTTGACTTAGGCTTTTCCCTTTTTGGTTTAATGCCCAAAGCATCTTTTGCACAACAAAATCTGGCATTCCAACATTAATTTCTCCAGCTAATTCAATAAACCGGGTATTGATTCCATATTCTCTTGCCTTCCAGGTTAAATAAAAAGGGTCGATTGGAATACAATGCCCTCCAAGACCGGGTCCCGGAAAAAATGGCATATATCCAAAAGGTTTAGTACTTGCGGCTTGAATGACTTCCCATACATCTATATTCATTCGGTCGAAAATAACTTTAAGCTCATTAACCAGAGCAATATTGACTGCGCGAAATACATTTTCCATTAATTTTGTGGCTTCAGCAGTTTTTGTATCAGAGACTGGAACAATCTTTTCAATAAATGATAAATAAAGGGTATTGGCACATTCTAATGCATACTCAGAATCAGCCCCTACAATTTTTGGGGTAGTGGAAACATCAAAGTTTTTATTATTGGGGTCTTCGCGTTCAGGAGAATAAACCACAAAAAAATCTTGATTTGCCTCCAACGAATTTTTAGATTTCAGGGCGGGTACAAGCTTTTCTTTGGTTGTTCCAGGGTAAGTAGTAGACTCCAAAATTATCATTTGCTCTTGTTTTAAAAAGGGTGAAATTTGATGAGCAGTATTTAGAACAAAACTTAGGTCGGGTTCTCGGTTACGGTTTAGAGGTGTAGGAACACAAATTAATACGCAGTCTAATTGGGAAACATGTGAAAAATCCGTAGTTACTTGAAGTGTTCCTTTATGAATCCATTCTTTCAAATCTTCATTAGCAATATGGCGTATATAACTATTTCCCTCTGAAATTGTAGAGATTTTTTGAGGATCAATGTCAATTCCCAAAACCTGAAATCCTGCTCGGCAAAAATGAATTACTAAGGGCAAACCAACGTAACCCAATCCAATGATACCTATTTTGGACGATTTTTCTTTTAATTTTTTTAAAAGCATGGATTTTCGAATAATTAAACGCAATGGTACGTATTCATTAAAGCGGCAAAAAAGAGGAAAAGGTTTATGAAATTTTTCGATTGAGAGGATTGAGAGGGAGGGAGAATGGTTTTTAAAAGGGTTTAATTGAATTTCAGTTTAATTCATTATTCTTGGATGCCGATATTAACCATATGGCCAAAAAGTATCTTGGTCCCACTATTCCAATCTAATAGAAGAATCCTAAAGACCCATGGAACGATTAGGAAAAATTGCAGTCATAATCGTAAATTATAATTCAGGAGGGTATTTAAAGCAGTGTTTAACCTCTCTAAATAATCAGACTCGTCTCCCTGATAGAGTTTTGGTTGTGGATAATGCAAGTGAGGATGGTTCTCAATCAGTAATTTCAGAATTTCAACCTTTGATAGAACTAATTGCCATGGAAGAAAACCTGGGATTTGCGGCTGCTAACAATTTAGCCGTTAGAAAAGTAGAGGATTGCCCCTGGGTGGTTTTATTAAATCCAGATGCTTTTCCTCACGTAGATTGGCTTGAACAATTGGAAAAAATTGCATGGAATAATCCCAATTATTCATTTTTTGGAAGTCATATGCTGGCACATTCTGGAAATGATCGAATAGATGGAACAGGAGATGTATATCATATTAGCGGTTTAGCTTGGCGCCGTGATCATGGGATGTCCTCAAAAAAAATACGACGTATTTCGGGTGAGGTATTTTCTCCTTGTGCGGCAGCGGCTTTATACAATAGGGAAGTTTTTCTTTCTGTTGGAGGATTTGATGAAAGTTTTTTTACATACTTTGAAGATGTAGATTTGGGTTTTCGTTTGCGTTTAATGGGTGAGCGATGCCTTTATGTTCCTGAAGCCAAAGTAGAGCACGTGGGTTGGGGAACTACACAACCTAAGAGCACCTTTTCCCTTTATTATGGTCATCGTAATTTAGAATGGGCTTTTTTTAAGAATATGCCTTCCCCTCTAATTCGAAAATATCTAATTCATCATCTAATGTATATGTTTTTTTATTTGTTTTGGTTTGGATTGAGAGGGCAGGGTTTTACTTATTTACGTGCCAAATGGAATGCCCTATTGGGTTTGCCGGCAGTATTGAAACAACGGAAAAAAATTCAAAAAACTAAAAAAGTTTCTCCCAAGATGCTGGACCAAGCTTTCGAACATCGTTGGCTCCCAATATTGAAGAAAAAAATCTCCTAGGAACTTTTTTCTATTTGACCAAGTAAATTGTTTGTCTTTTCCCAATGATCCTGGCTTGGAGAAAGTTTTAAGGCTTCTTTTAGGTAACCCATCGACCTTGAAATATCTCCCTCGAAACGCCAAATTAAACGTCCCAACTCAAATAGGGTTTCAAAATGGTTCGGGTTTTTATGGTTGGCTTGTTCATATTCTGATATGGCTTGGTTCCATTTTTTTTGATCTTTAAAAATTCGTCCCAATGCTTGGTGAGATTCCGCTTCAACGGTAGGTAAGCCAGACACCAGGCGATACTCATTGATACTTTCTTTAAGATTCCCCATTTTAGAATGTATATGACCTAAAAGTAAATGTGCATCCGGAGACTTTGGGAAAGCTTTTTCATAATTCTTTATGCGATCAAGTGCGGGCTGAAATTCACTTAATTGAAAATAAACATTTCCCAGGTACAGGTCCAAAGTCGGAGGTAAAATTTGAGCTTCCTTGTAATTTTTTTGAGCAATTTCAGCTTTTTCTAAGAACATTTTAGCTAAGGAGTATTGCGCTTTAGAAGCATACAATACACCTAAGTTGAAATGGGCAGTGGGTAACTTAGGGTAATATTGCAAGGCATCTTTGAATTCTTTTTCTGCTAAATCCATTTTCCCATACCGGACATATAAATTCCCTAAATTCGTGTGAGCATAAGATAAATAGTATGGGGTTGCGTTTGTAGCTGCTAATTTCTTAAGCATTACAAATGCCTGGTCAAATTTACCTTGTTCGGTATAGAAATGGCTAAGGTTGTGATAGATCCTGGCTTTTAGAGGTGATTTTTTATGTGCGTCTTCCCATAATGATATGTTGGATTGATAGTCAAGATTCCTGTGGTAAGTTAAAAATGTAAAACTTAATACAATAGAAACAGTGACTGCAAGGGTTAGCTTTTTTTCAATAGAACTTCGTTCACGGTTAACAATTAATGACTGATAGAAAATAATCGTGAACAAAAAAGTAAGACCAATTGAAGGAAGATAAAGGTTTCGTTCACTAAGAAGATCCATCCTAGGTAATATACTATTGGTAGGAGAAATAGTAATCAAGAACCACAATAGTCCGAAAGTGGCCCAAGGAAACCTCTTATAAATAGAGTAAGTCAAAAACATCAACCCGGAACCCAAGAAAAAATATGTAACAATCCGTACGGCGTCTTTCGCGTAATTTGCATTGGGAAAATCGTAATCGAATACCAAATTAAATGGAAACAATGTCAATTTGATAGCATATAAAATTACATTTACCTGTTGAAAAGCATATCCAAGGCTAATTTTGTCTTTCCATTCTTCTGCGACTTGCATTAACTCTGGTGAACCATTAATAACAAATAGAGCTGCAACAGGAATAGGTAGATAAAACCATATTCGTTTTTTCAACGGAATCCAATGCTCATTTTTCATGAAGCAAAGGTCGTATAGGGGGAATATTATTATTAAAATTCCTGTTGTTTCTTTTGTGAATAAAGCTATTCCGGCCATTAAATAAGAGGCAAACCAAAAGCTGAATTTGCGAATGGCAGAGGAATTTTCTTTAAGATTCCCAAAAATGAAAAAAAGCAATGAAGCTAAGAAAAATAATGCGGATAGGCTACTGCTTCTTCCCGATATGTAAGTTATAGCTTCCGTGTGAACCGGGTTTAGAGCAAAAATTAGTGTGGTTATAGAAGCTATGGAGAATGCTGATTTAATATCCCAGAACATACCACGTTTTATCGTTAGGAAAACAATTCCCCACAGTATGAGAGAGCTCAAACAATGGGAGAAGATATTGACAATGTGATATCCCAAAGGGTTCAGATTTCCGACTGCATAATTGAGTGCGAAGGAAAGGTAAAAGAAATGGCGATAGTGAATAGGGTAGAGGTTTTTATAGACTTCGAGTTTTTTTATGCCCTCATTATTCTTGATTACTACTTCATCATCAAAGTTAAAGGGAACTTTTAAAGAATTTGCATAAGCCACCCAAATTAAAAAAACAATTAGAAGGCTTAGTTTGAAATATTCATTTTTCCAAGATTCGTTTGTCATGGGGGAAGAATTCCAATTTGATTCCTTTTGAAAGGGGTTTTTTCTCATAGCGTTTTAAAATTGCAATCAAAATAATCAAATTTGTTAAAACAAAAATAAAAAAGATTGGGATTAGACGTGGAATCACATTTATATGGAAGGTTGGGATTAATGAAAGGAGATCAAAATAAAAAGCTATGGAAAGCAGGATCATTATTGAACGAGTGGGTGTTAACCCTAGCTTTCCCAGGCGATGGTGAAAGTGGTGTGCGTCTTTAGAAAAGGGACTAATTCCTTTAAAGACTCTTCTAAAAAAAGCAAAGCTCGTATCTGTTATAGGAAGAATGAGTGTTGTGATTGGGATGAGATAATATATTTCATCCGTATATCCCTGACTAAGAGGAAGCAAAGTTACCAATGAAATTAACAATCCCAAGGGTAGGCTACCTGTGTCACCTAAAATTATTTTTGCCGGAGGAAAATTGAACATGAGGAATCCAAAAATACTTCCCGCTAAAATCACTGCTAGGAAAGGGGCTTCAAAGATGTTTCGTTCTAAATAAACGAAAACTAATGTAAGGCATGAAAGAAATACTAAGCCACTTGCTAGTCCATCCTCTCCATCAATTAGATTTAATGAATTTGTAATTCCTACAATCCATAATACTGTAACAATAAAGGCAAAATTCCCTAACTCTAACCAATCTCCAATATGTTCTATCTTGAATCCCATCCAATAAAGAAAAATGGCGATGGCAATTTGTGCTAATAATTTTACTCTCGGTTTTGTGTTAACCAAATCATCTACAAAACCTAAAATAAACATTAAGCCAATTCCAATGGATATCACTTGAAGGAGATAAAGATTGCAGGAGTCTAAAGCCCCCAAGAAATAGGCACCCCAAAGTGTTAATAGGAATGACAAAATTACGGCAATGCCACCCAAGGGATTGACTGAGTTATTTTGAGACTTTAAAAAGGTTCGTTGAATAAATTGAGATATGGAATGAGAACTTTTTAGATATTTAATTAAAAAAGTTGTTAAAGCCAAAGATAAAATTAGGGATGCACCATAACCAATTAGATATGCGTTGCCATTTATGGGGTGGGTTTCAAACATTTTTATTTAAAAACGTTTAATAAAAGTTGACTGGCGCACCTCAGGCTTATAAACAAGTCTAAGGATAACTTCATGATAATTGAGTTTCCCATGTGTTTTTTTTGGTAATAGCTCATCCCAAGATGTCTTTTAATAATCAATCCCGGGGACATTTTTTGCCCGCTAGTTGAAATGTGGTGATAGATATAGGTTTTGGGGTAATAAACCACTCGAAATCCGGACTCAGTGACCCGTTTGCAAATATCAACATCCTCATTAAAAAGAAAAAACTTTTCGTCAAAGCCGTTTACTTTTTGGAATATTTCTCGAGGCATTAGCATGCAACATCCGGATACCCAATCCACCTCCTTGACAGAAGTGTGGTCAAAATCTTTCATGAGATATTTGCGAGTTAAGGGATTATTTGGAAACAGACTGCTCAAAAGAGAATAGCGGTTGAATAAACCTGTCCAAATAGATGGATAACGGCGGCAGGAATATTGTAAGGTCCCATCGGAATTCAGAACCTTAGGAGCTAAAATACCAATCTGTGTATGTTTTTTTATAAAATCTAATAAACCAGCGATTGAATCTTTCTCTAAAACTGAATCAGGATTCAAAAAAAGAAAATACTCGCCTTGTGCCATTTTCGCGGCTTGATTATTTGCCCTGGCAAACCCTACATTTTGAGGGTTTCCAATTAGGTAAACCTGAGAAAACCTGCTTAGAACTTGAGGAAGCCCCTTATCTTCAGGGCTATTATTTACGACAAACACTTCAGCAGAATAATCCCCTATTGCCTTTTCCAATGAGTTCAGGCATTGGACAAGTTCGCTACTTTGGTGATAATTGACTATGATAATTGAAAGGTCCATGGGCTTTCATTTCTTAGCGTCCTGGGATACCTGGAACATTAATTTTTCTAAGAAAAAAAAATCTCAAGCCCCTTTTTATTGAAGGAGTTATATCCGTTGGGTTAAGTATTTAAAGGATGTGAAATTAGAGTGAAAATAAGGGTAATTAATTAAAAAAATGAGGTTAAATTTTCAAAAAAGTGTAATCTTGATTAAAATATTGAAAAAAATTATTAAAATTAGGGAGTCCTTGGGAAGACGCAATGATTGATGAAATTAACTATTTTCCGAAACGTGATAATTTTCAAAAAAAGAAGAATCTAAGTAAGGATTGGGACGACCTTAAAAAACTAAAAAACGATTTGAATCCTAAGCCTCAAAAAACCAAAAAGCCTGAGAAAAAATCTAAGAAAGAACAATAGATTCCTGCCGGCTCGGTATTTTTTCTAATTCCAAATAAATTTTTTAATTTTATATTTGGTTCCAGAATCCACGTTGTTATATACTTCCTTTTCTATCTTAAAATTAATAGTCACCTTTTGAATAAATGGAGCCGTCCCATGCGGTTTTTTTTAAATCGAGCACATTTTTTAATTAGAATTTGTTTAATTTTTGTTTTTTTGTTTTCTTCATTTAATTTGAATCTTGCTTCCATAGTAGAGGCCGATGATTGGGCTCGAAAAGGAAAATTTGCTATGCAATCTAAAAAGTATGTGGATGCGGAGACATATTTTTCTAAGGCATTGGAAAGCGATCCTGAAAATCCACATCTTTTGTATTCTCTTGCGCAAGTAAAAGTGCATCTTAATAAAATATCAGAAGCCAAACCCTTGCTTGATAAAGTTTTAGCAATGCCGGAATCTAATGGTAGAGATGTCATCGTTTTTTATAAAGGCCAGACAGAGGGAGAAGAAGCGGAATTGGTTGATCAAATTGTTTTACCTCCGCAACGAACGAATAACAATATGAGGAATTATGTTGATGTTCGAGGAAATGAGCCTATTCCTCAATACCGGTTATTTTTTAAGAAAAAAGGGCAAATGGAATTGGTACCTCAAACTGCTGTCCGATTGCAATACAAGGGAGTTTTGGGAAGAGTTTATGCGGATGTTAAGACTCTGAGTGACTATGTTAATAAACAATTGATCGCTAAGGCGGGTGCAAACGAATCGATTGAAATGGCCTCTCTTCCGGGCGGATGTTTCATGATGGGTAGCGACAAAGGATCTCATGATGAAAGACCTGTTCATGAAGTATGTTTGTCCCCTTTTAAGCTGGATAAATATGAAGTAACTCAATCTCAGTTCCAAGCGCAAATGGGATCTAATCCATCGGCTTATGTTGGTGGAAATTTACCAGTAGACAGTATTACCTGGGATGAAGCCAATCGCTATTGTAAGGCTGTGGGGAAACGACTTCCAACCGAGGCTGAATTTGAGTATGCCATACGAGGTGGAAAAGATGATGTTTTTTACTGGGGAAATAAGGTTACAGGAAAAGAAGCTAACTTTTGTGATAAGGATTGTGACCTGAATATTCGAGTTGAGGAAGTAAGTGATGGATATAAAACCACGGCACCTGTAGGTCAATTCCCACCCAACCCCTATGGACTTTACGATATCGTTGGTAATCTTGCTGAATGGACATCCGACTGGATGGACGAAAATTACTATCGCAATAGTCCTAAGGATAATCCACCTGGGTCTTATCCCTCAAGGCACAAAGTGGCCAGAGGAGGAGCTTGGAACACAATCGCAGGATACATGAGGGCAACAAATCGTGCTTTTTTTGAGTTTGAAATGAGAATCCCTGGAGTCGGTTTCCGCTGTGCCTCAAGTTCTTAAAAATATATTCAACAATTATAGCAATAAAAAAAGCCAACCCTTTTTAAAAAGGGTTGGCTTTTTAACTATGGACCAATCAAAGACCATCTTTTATTTTTCCCCAAATTCTTCACGAATTTGATTCTTTAAAACCTTGCCCACAGCGTTTTTAGGTAATCCTTCTAAAAAGTTAAATTTATCAGGAACCATAAAAGCGGGCAAATTTTCCCGACAATATCGCTTAAGCGTGATATTGTCCAGTTTCGAATTATCTTTTAGGACAACACAAGCGATCACTTGTTCACCCAATCTTTCATGAGGGATACCCACAACTGCTGCTTCGACTATCTCCCCCTGGTTCATTAAAACGTTTTCAATTGCCAGGGGGGAAATATTTTCGCCGGCTCTAATTATTAAATCTTTTTTGCGCCCCGCTGAAATAAAGAGCCATCCTTTTTCATCAAAATGGCCTAAATCGCCAGTTTTAAACCACCCATCCTCTGTTAAAACCTGAGCCGTATCTTTGGGAAGTTTCCAATATCCCGGCATAACGGTTTCTCCCTTAACCCAAATCTCACCAACCTCTCCTTGAGGTTTTACCGAACCTGTTTCGTCTACTATTTTGACCTCCAGGTTAGGAAGTATTGGACCGACAGACCCAACTACGCTTCCATGTGCCATGGTATTTACTGAAATCACTGGAGAAGTTTCAGTTAGGCCATAACCTTCTAAAACCGTTACAGAAAATAGTTCTTCAACTTTTTTCAATAGGGCGTGAGGTAAAGCGGCTCCTCCTGATATGCAATACTTTAAAGAGGAAATATCATAAGGCTGCCGACTTTGGATTTGTATCAAAAAAGAATAAATGGATGGAACCAGGGGAAGTAAGGTTGCTCGATGATTTTGAATTGCATCTAAAATAGATTTTGGCTGAAATTGTGGGAGAAGGATTAAGGTTCCTCCGGCTTTTAAAATTAATAAGGCAATTATGTTTCCAAATGAATGAAAAAAAGGAAGGGCCATAATGGCTCGATCTTCTTTACTAAATTGAAGTGGTGTTTCCAGACCCATTAAATTTTTTAGAAACATTTCTTCGTTTAATATTACTCCCTTGGGTTTTGCTGTAGTCCCGGATGTGTACATGATCAAATCCGGTATATCTTTGTCTCGTTGGTGAAAAAATTTCGAAGGGATCGATTCTGCATTATCAACAAAACTCTGGAAAGCATATGTTTGGGTAGTAATAGAATTTGGTTCTGGTATTGATTGAGTCAAAATCAAATGTTTAAATTGGTTAAGGAAGGGAATAGTTTCTGGTTTTATAAATAATGAATTAATTAATAAACAATCTACCTCTGCATTTTGCGTGATATGTTGAAGGTTTTCATTATCTAATAGAACATTGTAGGGAATAATTGGAATCCCTTTATATAGAGCTGCTAATAAAGCGATCAGGTATTCTTTTTGATTCAGACAAAAAATACCCAGTTTGCTTTTTGGAGATAAGTTTAAAGAGATCAAACCATCTGCAAATTTTTCTACCTGATCCAATAGTTCTGCATAGGTTAAGGATTGATTGTTATCTATGATTGCGGGATGCTGAGGGGATTGTTTGGCGTGATTTAGAATAATGTTGTAGAAATCTGTAGGCATGATGTTTTCAGGTTCTTTTTCTGTTAAATGAAGACAATAAAAAATAGAATAAAACTTGTTAACAGTCAACCACCACTTCAATCGCGGAACAAGTTTAATTTACAAATGCTAGAAATAGTTTATTTGAATGTATAGCCAGTTTTCATTGTTTTGGCTTATTTATTGTAAGATAATGAATTAATAATAAACTTTTAATTTGAAACTAGTTAGTAGAATGAATTTTGGATTTAAAAATGGATTTTCCTTATTTCCTGCCATAATTTTGGTTTTAACTTTTTTCGGTTGTTCCGCTGACGAGCTGGAGGAAGGTAAAAAAGCTAACCGTGAGTTAGCTTTGCCAGTCCAAGTGGGTCGCGTCATCTTTAAAGATGTGGTTGATGAGGTTCGAACTGTGGGGAATTTGGTAGCCGAACATCGAGTCATCATTACCTCGGAAGTGGATGGGAAAGTAGAGCAGATTCCAGTAGAGGAAGGTGGTTCAGTAAAAAGTGGTCAATTATTGGCCCAAATCGATAATCGCCAATATAAGTTAGAAATTGGGCGACTCCGTGCAGACCGAATAAGCGCACAAAAAGATTTCGAAAAAGCGCAAAAAGGGCTTAGGCCAGAAGATAAAGAAAAATTGGAGGCCAAAGTAAAAGCGGATCAAAGCTCGTTGGATTTAGCACAGAAAGAATTCAATCGCATTGAGCAGTTAGTTAGAGATGGGGTTGTTTCTCAGTCTAACTTAGATGAAGCCCATGATCGTGTCCTGCGTGCCCATGAAACTTTGCGATCAAGCCAGGCTGAATTGAATGCGGGTTCTAGTTCCCGAGAAGAAGATATTCTTAAGGCAAAATCGGATTTAGAATCTGTCTCAAAGAAGTTAGCCTTAGCGGAATTGAATTTGTCCAAAACAAAAATTAAGGCTCCTTTTGATGGAGTCGTGATTTCTAAAAGGATAGAAGTTGGAGCTTATGTTGGTTCCGGTTCACCAATTATAGAGATGATAGGTTCTTCTAGATTAAAAGTTGTGTTAGAGATTCCGCAACGGTACCGAGGGAAATTAAACAAGCTGAATGAAATCGAGTTTTTTGTTCCAGAGTTAAATTTAAAATTTTTGGTTAATAAACATTTAAATCAAAATGTAAGGGTAATTCCGGATGCCAATATTTACTCTGGTAATATTAAAGTTCAGGTTGATTTGCTCAACCCGGATGAGGCTCTTTTCCCTGGGTTAACTTTAGAGGGAACTTTTCGCTTTGAATCACGAAGAAATATTAAGCATGTGCCTTCTATATCTCTTGTGATTAGTGAAAAAGGAACGGTGGTTTACACGGTTAAAGAAGATAGAGCTCAACTGGTTCCGGTTAAAGCGTATAACGAACAGGATAACCTTGTTGAAATTGAGGACTTCACTCATCAATTGACACCAAAAACGGATTTAATTCTTCGAGGCTCGGGAGCTGTTTTTCCGGGCGTGAAAGTCATAGTAACTAATAAAGAGCCCAAAGCAAAAGCCCCATTCAATGCTGCTAAAAAAGGGAAATCGAAACCGCCTAGGGACAAACCTGAAATATAATGAAACTAGTCGATCATTCAATTCGAAACTACCACACAGTGGTGGTTACCATTGTATTGTTGGTTGTAATTGGTATTATTTGCTATAACACTTTACCTCGCCAACTCACTCCTACCGTAGACAAACCTCTCATTGAAGTCACTACAGAATACCGCGGTCTTTCGCCTAATGAAGTAGAACGAAATATAACCAGACGCCTGGAAGATCAGTTAGAGTCAGTGGAAGGCCTAAAAAAAATGATTTCCAGGAGTCAGCATGGGAAAAGTGTGATTACTCTGGAATTCGAGTGGGGGACGGATAAAAAAATTGCCACTATTGATGTTAATAATAAACTTCAACAAGTAAAAGATCTTCCTGTTTTAGCGGATAAGCCTGTTCTTAAATCGGTTTCCACTGATAATTCTAATCCCATAATGTGGGTAATTGTTGAAAAGCCAAATCCAAAAATGCCGGATTTGAATCAAAACTATATGTATAAAATCGGTGAGGATATTATTCTTCCTATTCTGAATAGGGTAGAAGGAGTTTCCATCGTTTGGCATTTTGGTGGGGAAGACCGGGAAATGCGAGTGGAATTTGATCCTTATGCAATGGCGCGTCTCCATCTTACTTATGATGAGGTCATAAAAAAGCTGTCAGGTGAAAATCAAAATACACGCGCTGGTTTTCATGAAGAAAATATCCGCGAATATACGGTTCGTACATTAGGAGAGTTTTCAGGTCCACAGGATATATTGGATACGGTTATAAAGAGGGATGGTGACAAAACCATTCGCGTAAGAGACTTTGCTACCGTAGACAATGGATATCAACGTACAACCTCAATTGTAAAAATTAATGGCAGAATTTCTAATGCTTTTGGAATTATTAGAGAGTCAGGTGCAAATGTGGTCAGCACCTGTAATTTGGCGACGCAGGCGGTTAATAAGCTTAATAATGAATTAATTAACCGTGGCATTCCCATGCGATTAAAAATCGTATACAAGGATGTGGACTATATAGATGAAGCAATGCATTTAGTTAAGTCTAATTTAGCGTTGGGAGCCATATTGGCGGTAGTGGTTTTATTATTGTTTCTTGGGTCCTTGCGTTCGGTTTTGATTATTGGGATCACGATTCCTGTAAGTTTGATTTCAGTTTTTATTATTTTGAAGTTGCTGGATAGAACCATAAATATAATCTCATTGGCGGGAATGGCTTTTGCTGTAGGAATGGTTGTCGATAATTCGATAGTAGTGCTTGAAAATATTTTTCGGCACTTAACCATGAAGAAAGGTGTTTTTAAAGCGGCCTATGACGGTGCAGTTGAAGTTTGGGGAGCCATACTTTCTTCAACGCTTACAACCTTGGCCGTTTTTTTACCAATTGTTTTTATTCAAGAGGAGGCAGGACAGTTATTCCGCGACATTGCAATAACAATTAGTGCCAGTATCGCCATGTCTTTATTAGTTTCAATTACAGCCATTCCAACATTAACCACATTATTGATTCGATTGCGGCCTGGTGAAGAATACGATCCGGGAATTCTGCACAAGACCTTACTAAAACCTGCGGTGGCCATTGGAAGAGGTGTTGCGCGAAGCTATGATAAAACCATGCGAAAATTGTTGGGTGGAGGGGCAGGGCATGCCAGTATTAAGGTTTTGGTTGTGGGTGGTATTGCCGCATTACTAGTTTGGAGTACAACTTTCCTTCCTGATCGCGATTATCTTCCGTTTGGAAATAGTAATATGGTTTTTATGTTCATTGAACCGGTCGCAGGTGTCCCCGTTCATCAAAACATGAAATATTTAAGTGAATTTGAGAATGAAGTCATTGAAATGGAGGATGTTGACAATAACTTTCTCGTTTTTTCTTCTGGTTTTAATGGAGGAGGTATGATCATAAATCCTGAGTTGGCCAGAGGTCAACGCGGGGAAGTTAAAATGGCCGTTGAATCTCAAAGGGCGGGGGGAAGAATTTTTACCATTCCAGGTTATCGCTTTGCATTTGCCTCTCAAAGACCGATATTTCGGTCCGCTTCAAAAACATTTGATTTAGAAATTATAGGTCCGGATATTTTGGAATTGAAGCGTATTGCGTTAGAGTTGATCAGTAAAATTTCTCAATCGGAAGGAGTCCATTCTGTTCGGCCTGAGTTTAAATTTGGAAATCCTGAGCTTCGTTTTATTCCTAAAAGAGTCCAAAGCACACGCATAAAGATGGGTGTTCCTGAAATTGGAGATATTATTGAATCTTTGAATGCTGGGAAATACCTTGGTGAATTTAATGATCGCGGAGAACCAATTGATTTTGTTTTAGTTCAGAAGGATTTTGGGAAATTGGGTTTAGATGATTACAGAGATCTTCCTATTTGGACTGATGAAGGATTGATGACGAATTTGGGGCATTTAGTAAAATTAGAAATAGCTTCAGGCCCTGCGAGAATTGATCATATTGAAAAAGAGCGTTCTACAAAACTATTAGTGCAGGTAAAAAAAGATTTTCCAATGCAAAAGATCATTGATCGCGTGGAAAAGGAATTTCTGGTTCCTGTGAGAAGAAACTTATCTGAAGAATATGGGTTGCGGATAGGTGGCACGGCTGATGATTTGGCTTCTACTGAAAAATCACTGCTCAACAGCTTTTATTATGCGGTTGGTTTTATTTATCTACTTTTGGTTGCATTGTTTAAATCTTTCACTCGACCTTTTATTGTGATGTTAACCGTTGCATTAGCTGTGTCGGGTTCTTTTTTAGGGATTGCAGGAAATAATTTGCTTCAACGGTTTTATATTCGAAGCCACCTTGAGGAAATGGGAGTCCCGGATCCCGCTGGTATGGCGGAAGGATGGAATTGGATTACCTTTGATATTCTTACCCAGTTAGGAATTATTATATTAGCAGGAATCGTGGTAAACAATGCGATTCTAATAGTTCATCAAATGCTTAATAATGTAAAAGCGGGATTGGATGAACGAGAGGCATTGATTCAATCCTGTGAATCGCGTTTACGTCCAATAATGATGACAGTGATTTCTTCTATTTTCGGAATGGTGCCTTTGGCGTTTGGAGAAGGCGCAGGGACGGAACTTTACCGAGGAATGGGAACCGCACTCATTGGAGGATTAGCTTTCAGTGCACTGTTTACCTTATTTTTGGTTCCTGTTTTGATTTCTTTAATGACAGACCTTGGCATTCACACTCGAAAAGAAGAATTAGTGAAACAATCGCTCGTTGATGAAGATTTCACTTCCCCACCCAACTCTGGTATTCCCGCACAATAGTGAATGTATAAGAAGTAGATTAGGAGGAATACTTTTCTTTTATCTCTAATAGTTTTTCTTGTTGGTATTTAGGTGTGACAATACCGCAGGAAATAATGAACTTGATCCCTTCTTCCACAGTCATGCTGAGTTCAGTCACTTCATTTTGCGGGGCAAAAATAAGAAATCCAGAGGTAGGGTTGGGGGTGGTTGGGACAAAAACATTGACCACATTTTCTTCGGTTAATGCTTGCACCTCTCCCCGATTTTCCGTGGTTATAAATCCCATTGAATAAAGTCCTTTGCGTGGAAATTCTAATATCACCACTTTTCGAAAAGCCTTGGTGTCTGCATTGGCAATGGTTGTTACAATCTGTTTAACACCCGTATAAATATTTCGAACAAAAGGAATTCGATCAACAATCATTTCTCCTAATTGCACTAGCTTGGAACCTAAAAAACTCCTCGTTAAAACCCCAATAAGAAAAATAAAAATGATGGTCATAATGACCCCTAATCCTGGGATTCTATATTTTTCTGGGTCAGGAATGGGGATTCCTGCCCACTCCGGGACACGAGCCCAAATTAGAAGTTTAGTTATCATAGGAGATAACCAATTATCTAAAGTTTTAAAAAGAAAATTTAGAATAAAAATAGTAAACGCTATAGGCAGGGTGATTAGGAGCCCTGTAATAAAAATATTACGAATGCGACGTTTAAATGAAGTAAACACGTGGGTGGGTGTGAAATAGTATTTAAAATAAAAGAGCTAAAGCTCATTAAGATAAACAAACACCACGAAATCCGGTTTTGCTTAAGTTCCATTATATAAGGAAAATGAAGTAAGGCAAGAAAGAAGGAAAAGTCTGCCTTGGGCTCCGAATTCCATTTTAATGAAAGGCTAAATTTGTTAATATCTAAGGATTATAAGTGTTTATGGGGCTGTGGCGCAGCTGGGAGCGCGCTTGAATGGCATTCAAGAGGTCAGGGGTTCGATCCCCCTCAGCTCCACTTCCTATATTAAAAGGGGTCAGTTCTTATGAACTGGCCCCTTTTTGCGTAATATGTATTGTAGAAGGAATGGATTTTACTCCTTAATAAAATACTGATTTACAATGGGTGGATATTAACTTTTATCGCCCATATAGACATTCTATTTATGCAAGCATTTGGTTTGGTCATTTTTTACGAAAAATGAAGTTTCAGATTCGTATTTTTCAAATTAGTTGTTTGGTAAAAGGAAATTAACCCAGTTAATTACATTTTGCTTTTTGGAATTTAGAAAAAATTTTTTATAATGCTTCCTCCAAATAAAAGATGGGTGCCCGCTTCCTTTGAAACGGTTCGTCCGAATATGAATAGAAATTCTAAATTTCATGAATTGAATGGAAAGAAAATTACCATGAATTACATTTATCGATTTGTAATTGTCCTTATTGCTCCATTCCTCCTGGTCCCTATCGCTTTCGCGGATGAAAGTGGTGCCTACAGTATGAATAATGATTGGAAGTCCTGTAGTACTTCCGGAATTGTGGATTCTAAGATATTTTCCAATTGCACAACTTACACTGAACTTGGGAAAAATTTTGAATCCTGTGAAAACCCGCCAAAAACGATTTATTTTGCACGGCATGCAGAGAAACGATTTAGAGATATTGAGGGAAAAAATAACGCTCCAATGTATATCCTGAGCAGGACTGGTCAAAGGATGGCGCAACATCTTTCAAAAGTATTTGAGTCCACCCCTGTAAAAATGATTTACACCAGCGAATATACCAGGACCCGGCAAACCGCTTGCCCCCTAATGAGTAGCAAGAGGGTGGATCGCCAGATTGTTTGTAAACTGGAAACCAAAAGTGATCGGTTTCTGCAGGGCGCGCTTTGCAAGTCACACAAAAATGAAGTGGTTGTGGTAATCGGTCATGCCGATACGGTGGATGAAATGCTCATCAATCTGAAAGCAATTGGGCCTAGGGATGGATTCAAGGTAAAATTGGGCGAACTTTACAAAGTTACCTTCCGAGACGGCAAAGCAAAACTGGAACAACCTCCCATTCGCTACTGGAATTGTGATGCATCAGAATGCCATAAAAAAGGAGCTCTCGATGTTAAGCTGGATTAATTGTTTTAGATCGAAAAGCACACTGGTTAATTGTAATAATTTATAGGTCAAAAGTTCCATTACTTTCAATTTATTTTATTCAAAAAGGATTCCGGGTTTTAACGGAATCCTTTTTTATTCCTTTTTGATTACCGTGGTTCAAATAGAAAAAGATATGCATGGAATCCGGAGCAAAAAAATAATGTAAATAGTATTTTCAGAATAACCCTTTTGGATAGATCGCACTTTTGTAAATATGGGTATGCTTAATAAAATATTGCCCCCTTCCTGCCTTCTAATGTAATATAGCGCATCTTTCCAGGAAACTTTTCAGTCTAAAAGAGGGGGACTGTTGAGTCAGAATACCTCAAAAATTCCTAAAGATTCACGAATCGCCATTATTGGTGCCGGTCCGGCAGGGTTATCTACCGCATGGTTTTTGGCCAAACACGGGTTTGAAAACGTAACCGTTTTAGAAAAACTCGGGCGTGTGGGTGGACTTTGCAAAAGTATCACCATCAAAGGTATGTCCTATGACATTGGTGCTAACTACGTGACCTGGGCTTATACCGAAACTCTAAAAATTGCTGACGAATTAGGAGCAGAGACTTACGAAGAAAAACCTTACACTTCAATCGAAATAAATGAGGATGGCACTTCCGCCAGGTATCGACCTCTGGAAGAAGCGGTTCTTTACAATCCCATTAAAAAAAAGAAAATAAAATTTTGGGATTTAATGGTTGCGGCTATTCGTTATTTAATCATCCGCTTCAAGATTAGAAAGATAATTGATCGACCAGATTACCTCGCGAAAATTAATAAGGAAACGCATCCTGAGTTGTGTAAATCTTTTATGGATTGGTTGAGGGATCATCGATTGGATGATTTGACGACATTGTTCGAGTTCCCCATTACCATTATGGGTTACGGCCAATTGCGCCACATTGCAACTCCCTATGCTCTAAGATATATGTCACTCAAAACTTTTTTCCCGATGGTAGTCCAACCTCTTCCTCTTATTGGTCCCATCCTAAGCCTCTTTTTCCCCTGGCCAAGGCGTTTTTCAGAAGGGTTTCAAAGATTGTGGGAACGTGTTGCCTGGTTCACTAATGTTAGACTTAATATTAAGATCAATAGTATCAAGAGAGATCCGACTGCTGCCGAATCACCTATCATCATTGATTTTAATAAACCACACCAGGAAATGAATGAACTTGATTATTCGGAAAATGTTAAAATGCATTTTGATTATTTGATTCTGGCTTGCCCTCTGACTCAGGACGTTTTTGATGGTTTGAAACTGGACAAAACTCCAGGAGAAGATATTTTTAAAAAGATTCATATCAATCCCTACTGCATGACAACCTACTGGGTGGACAATATGGATATGCCAGAGCCGATTGCCCCCATACTTCCGCTTCCAAAAATCGGTAAACCCTGGGCAGTGGCGCGCCAATTCCAGCACAATGGAAACCACTTTACGCAATTTTACACTCGAACCAAAGAATCGAAGACTCTTGAAGAAATGAACCAGGATGAAGTAGAAGTGAAAAAAGAAGTCAAAAAACTCATCGAGTTACTAAATGGAAAGATCGATGAAACTCACTCCAAGTGGGAAACCTATGACCGCTTCACTTACTTCCAACACGTTGAGCCGGAAGATATTGCCGATGGGTTTTACAAAAAACTCGCCGACTTACAGGGTCAAGACCGGACGTTTTATGTAGGGGGTGTCACCGATTTCGAGCTCATAGAACCCATCGTTCAACACTCCAAATACCTCGTAGAAAAACATTTCGTCGGACTTTAACTTTAAGATTGGCTGAAATCAATTCCTCCTCAAATATAGCTTCCCAAAAGTCATAAATACTTCAAAAAAAATGATTCTTGGTTATTTCGCTTAAAAACTTTTAAATCAATTAACTAAACATAAAATATTGTAACGAAGGAAAACTTTAATTTAGGTTTTGTACCTTTTTTTGATTGACACCATAAATAATAAATGCAAGCATGCGGAAAATATTTAATATTCCGAAACAGATTGGTTTTGTCTTAATATCTGCTAAGTTGCTGATTTCTCATGGTTCGTTTGATAAAAAGTCTGACTAAATATGGTCTCCCTTTCTGGATTTTGGCAGTTGTTTTGTTGCTGACCCTAGCTTTTGGGCAAACCTCTCGCGCCCAGGAAACCCTGGTGTTTGGCCCGCAAACGGTCACTCAGACCGGAGGGAATGTTATAGAAACCTACCAGTTTGAAGTCTCTGCTGCTGGATCCGGTTTTGTAAGAGTTTCTAATACTCCTGAAGTGGTCGATGCAGTTATCACAGTCAATGGAATAAAAATATTGGGAAGACGGCAATTTGAAGAAGGAATTTCTTTTTTAGAAGCGGATACGGACTTTATCCAAGGAACCAATACGATCGAGATCAAAGTCAGGAACAGTCCCGGAGGCTCCGTGGAAGTTTCCGGTTACCTGGGCACTCCGGACGACCGGGTGATTCAGTCAGGGGAAGTCAGTGTGTTGACCCCTGTGACTGTAGTTCGGCCAAGTTCAGGGCCGATCACCGAGAATTTTCAATTTGATTCACCACGAAGTGCCATGGGAGTCCTCCGTTTAGACAATGTGGATGTGACCAAAGCGATCATTACACTAAACGGAATCGAAGTTCTGGATTTCTCCAATTTTAATCCTTCCATTACAGCGATAGAAACTCAGGTCCCTTTAATCCAGGGAACAAATATACTCACGATTTTTATCAACAAAAAAGTAGGCGGAGAAATTCAAGCTCAAATGTTGGCATTGAACAATCCACCCACAGCAAGTTTCACCGCTGTACCAACTACAGGAACGGTACCTTTATCCGTTTCATTTGATGCAAGTGGATCAATGGATCCCGATAATGATATTACTTCGTACAGTTGGGACTTTGGCGACGGCAACTCTGGGGCGGGGGTGAGCGCCACTCATGATTACTTGAATCCAGGAACATATACAGCGATCTTAACCGTGACCGATGCTTTTGGTTTATCGGATCAGACTTCAATTATCATAGGAGCGCAACCGGCTAATAGTCCTCCCGTTGCTGCATTTACCGCGTCGCCGACATCGGGAACGGTGCCGTTTTTAGTGTCGTTCGATGCGAGTGGGTCCACTGATCCCGATAACGACATCACCTCGTACGATTGGAATTTTGGCGATGGGTTTACTGGAACTGGAGTTACCATAGATCATTTATATAATCTGAGTGGACCGATCACAGTGACGTTAACGGTAACCGACTCAACAGGTTTGACTGACCAAACCACAATTGTCATTGATGCCAATGCTCCGCCAACGATCAGTATTACTTCACCAAATGCAGGTGCCTTTGTCATTCAAAATCGCCCGCCTATACAAATCAATTTTACCGACGATGAAGCGGTGGACACGGCCAGCTTAAGCTTTACTGCCAATGGTCAAACCCTAGCCGTGAGTTGCACTTTGGATACGACGTTTGGTACCTGTACGCCCACGGAAGATTTGCCTGAAGGTGATGTCACGTTAGCCGTTTCTATTAGCGATTTAGAGGGAGCCACTGCCAATACTTCCATTGATTTTTTTGTAGACAGTGTCCCTGTAGAGGTAGCAATTCTGTCTCCGCAAAATGGAATCATCACCAAAGATTCGTTCATCACGGTAACGGGATCCATTGGTCCTACAGTAATTTCTCTTACAGTGAATGGAGTTGCGGCAACCATCAATGGTTCCAGTTTTTCGGCTTCGGTGCCACTTCGCGAAGGCAGCAATATGCTTATTGCCACGGGACTCAATGTCAACAATAAGCCCGGAGTTGATGCCGTCGATGTCACCCAGGATTTACAGAACCCAATCATTCGCATCAATTCGCCCAGCGATGGATTTGTGGCAGTCGATGATAAAGTCACAATCACCGGAATTGTCAATGACATTGTCGATGGTGGCGCGTTGCCAACCGTAATGGTGAACGGCCAAACGGTTCCAGTGGTCAATGATACTTTTGTGGCGGTCGACTTACAATTAGCAAGAGGACCTAATACCATTGAGGCCAAAGTGACAGATGGGGCGGGGAACGAAGGAACGCATAGCATTACAGTCAATTTTCAACAGCCGGCCGGATCGCGAATACGGTTTTCTTCCGGCAATGGCCAGACCGCTACGGTGGGACAGCAACTCACGGATCCACTCACGGTGCTCATCGAAGATGAATTAGGGAACCCCATCGCTGGAAGAATGGTGCGGTTTGAAGTGACCCGCAACAACGGAACCCTCACCGGTACTGGAGTCACCGAATCCCTGCGAATTGTATCGGTGCCAACCAATGGCAGCGGATTAGCCAGTGTTCAGTTTACCTTAGGCACCACCGCCGGCGGCGGCAATAACCGAGTGAAAGCCACGTCTTTGGGTGTGGCGGGAGAAGTGGAATTTTGCGCGACCGGTCTGCCGGGTCCGCCGAGCCAAATTATTGCCAACATGGGAATGAACCAACGCGGCGGTATTGGCCTGCCGGCACCTATGCCTTTTGAAGTATTGGTCGTGGACACCAACGGCAACCCGGTATCAGGTGTGGACGTCACTTTTCAAGTGGTCCAGGGCGGTGGTAATATTAATAACCTGGATAGCTGGTTACAGCCTACAGATGCCAACGGTGTGGCTCGATCCGCATTCACATTAGGATTTGAACCGGGAATCAATAACAACGTCGTCACTGCAGATTTTCCGGGTTTGTCGGGACTACCTGCAACGTTTACAGTTTCAGGTTTGGAACCCGGAGACCCGGCCAATACCTCGTTTACCGGAGTGGTGTTGGATAATGCGCAAACGCCTATACCCGGGGCAGTTATCAGCGTCGAAGGGGGAACCCCTTCCTCCACAACCGATGCAGAGGGTCAGTTTGAATTGACGGGAGTTCCCGTGGGGCCGATACTATTACATATCGATCCGTCAGGCAGTTCGAGACAAGAGACGTTTCCCCCGCTGGAGTTTGAAACGTTCACGGTAGCGGGAAATGAGAATATTCTGGGTCAGCCCATTCTCATTCCACCGATTGATACAGCCTCGGAAAAACTGGTGGGCGGGGCGACCGATGTGATTTTAGAAATGGCCGAAGTGCCGGGAGTGCAACTGAAAGTGTTTGCCAATTCTGCCACATTTCCGGATGGTTCTTCTACGGGAACCTTATCGATCAGCCAGGTGCATTTGGACAAAGTCCCTATGCCACCGCCGGATGGAGTGATTCCCTCTGTGGCGTGGACCCTTCAACCTGCAGGCGTGCACTTCGATCCACCGGCCCAACTCACGTTGCCGAATAGTGATGGTCTCTTACCGGGAAGCATTATTGAAATCTATCAGTTTGATCACGATATTTTTGAGTTTGTCAGTGTAGGGCGTGCTACAGTTTCCGAAGACGGTCTCACCATGACCACGGACCCGGGATTTGGTGTATCAAGAACAGGCTGGGGAGCACCAAGTCCACCGCCAACATCAGCTACTTGTTCGGGTGGATGTAACGATAACAATCGTTGTACTGACGATGGCTGTGAAAATGGTTTTTGTAATTTTGAGAAACTCACTGAACCGCAAACTATAGCCAATGGATGCAAGGGGTGCATCAACGGTACTCCCATTAAACCGAAAACTAAAGCACAATGTTGCCGGGTAGTAATTGATCCAACAGCTGGTGGTCGAGTTGCTTGTTGTAATGGCAATCTTACAGCTTGTGTTGATGTTAAAGGAACTCATCCTAATAATAATATTTTTAGGGAATGCCTCAAAATTCACGAGCAAAGACATTTCTCTGATTTGACTTGTCCAAACGATGAAAATTCACCAAACCCATGCGGAACCACTAGGCCTGATTTTCCACAGGGAGAACAACCTCAAGCCGAATGCGATGCTTATACAGTTGAAGTAGCTTGTTTGCAGGCAGCCCAAGCAACCAAATGTAATGGCGATATCGTATGTGAACAGTCAGTGGAAGATGAAATTGAAAAAAGAAAAAATAAAGGTAATGAAGAAAAACCTGGGTGTTTCCCACAAGAACAATAAAGGTTTAATATGCCATATTCTTCACATTTAAAGTTATTCCTGGTAATAATTAGTTTGTTGATATATCCAAATTTGGTTTTGGCTCAAGGAGATTGTGGCACACCTGAATTGTCCTTAGAACAAATTCACGAAATTATTAAAAAGGAAAGATTAAAGAGGAGTGATTTGCCTCAGGCGTTTCCCAAATATGAATATAGCTTAAAAAAACAAGGTTGTTACTATATCTATTTTGAAAAAAAGCAGCCTTATGAAATTCATTACTCTCGTAGTTTTACACTTAATAGATTTGGCGCTATTGTCGAAGTTCGAGGAGGCCATGGTTTAGAAGTAGAACTTAAATGCCCTGAGAAAGGGTATTCCGAAAGTGAAGTAGAGAAAATCATTAAGAAAGAGCGTGAATTGCACCGGGATATACCACCACCTTTTTCAAATTTCAAAGTGCAATTTAAAAGAATTGGCTGCTCTTATTGGTATGTTGAGGTGGAATTACCGGAAGAATCCAAAAATTATATAGCTTTTAAAATTGATGCTTTTGGTGGGTTGATGAAATTTTCTCGTGACAAACGTAAAAGCCAAAGCAAAAGAGAATAATAATTTGATAAAAATATTTTGGAATAATTTGTGATAATGAAAAGATCAAACCTATTAAAACATTTTATATTTGATCTCTATTGTTATGTAAGGTTGATTGTTTGGGTTTTTATTTTTAGTAGTGCCCTTCCATTTAATTTTACTCAATCTGTAGGTGCTACCAGTATTCCGCCTACCCCTTTTGGCCCAATTGCCGTTTCTATAAATATTACTTCCTCTAGTAACACATTTTCTAAACCCGCTGAAACTATGCAACTCACGGTTAACGCCAGCATGTCAGACGGTACCACTGAGGACATTACGAGTTCTGAAAAAGGAACTGAATATCAATCCGATGATCCCTCTGTTGTTACAGTCGACTCGGAAGGGTTTGTAACTGCCGTGGGTGTGGGTAAAGCTAAAGTGGTTGTCAATATCGGTCTGATTTCTGATGAAATTGAGATTGAGGTGTTAAATCCTCTCAATGAAGACTGCATTGCAAGTGTATTGAACCTTCAAACAACGATTAAGGAAAATGGTACCTTCGCTTTTAATCATCCAATGCCTAATGGAGTTTACCGTGTTCGTGTTGTATGTGAAAGGGAAACTGGCGTGGAATTTGGTCAATCCGACTATTTAACACCAACACCTAATGGAGAAACAACGGTTGGACCGGTTATTTTTGGCAATGTGGACCTAATTCCGGTTTCACTTCAATTGACATCAACCTCGACAAGTTTGACTCCATCGATAACCACCGCTCAGCTTTCCGTAACAGGAACTTTATCTGATAACACGACGGTGGATTTGACGGGATCAGCGACGGGCACGTTCTATACTTCGACCAATCCGGGAATTGCTACGGTTTCTGCTGAAGGGTTGGTGACGGGGGTGACCAGTGGCACGGTGTTCATTACGGCACGAAATGAAGGCGTGGTGGCGACGATTCAAACCCAGGTTCAGTTATCCGGAGATAGTGATAACGATGGATTGCCGGATGATTTTGAAATTGCCAACTCTTTTAATCCGGGAGGAGAAAATTTATCCCTGTTGGCTGGAACGACTGCCAATGCCAGCACATTTCAGTTGGGCTCCGAACCGAACCGAGTCCTGGATGGCGATGTATCCACCAGTTGGGTCGCGCAAAATGGAGACACTTCTGAAAGCGGATCGCCCTTTATTGAAGTGGTTCTGCCTTCCCCGCAAAATGTTTCACAAGTGCGCCTGGTGGGGAATCGCGGAGTTGGAGCTTTTGTGGATTCCATTTTAAAGGGGACGGTGGAAGCCTTTGATGATGCGGATACATCAATCTTTAACTCCGGTGAAGTGACCTTTCCGGAACCGACACGAGACTTATCGGTACCTATGGATTTGAATGGAGTGAAGCGAATACGGATTACGGTGACCGGTGAGCTTTTTCATCCTGCACTGGCGGAATTCCAAATTATCTCTCGTTCTGGCGAAGGACTTGTGCTGGATAAAGACTTGGCGAGTGACGCCAATTTGGATTTTGATGGAGATGAGTTGACCAATTTAGCGGAATTTAATGCTGGCACCAGTATCTTTCTGGCCGATACCGACGGAGATTTCATCAATGATAATCTTGAGAGCGGTTTAGGCGTGAACTCCTTAAGTGCTGACTCAGATAATGACGGTTTGCTGGATGGGCTTGAATTAAACCCTATTCAGGATTTTGATAATGATGGAGTCAATAATATATTAGATCCGGACAGTGACAACGATGGACTACCGGATGGAGTTGAAGTGGCTTTATTCCTGGACCCATTAAATACAGATTCTGACGGAGATGCACTTCCTGATGGCAGCGAGGACACAGAAGGAGACGGTCTGCCTAATTCTGAAGAATTGTTGGAAAACACCGATCCTGCAAACTCAGATACAGATAAAGATGGTAGTTTGGACGGGGAGGAAGTGGTCGCCGGGGCCGATGGTAATATCACCGATCCATTGATGGCTGATTCTGATAATGATGGTATGTTGGATGGATTTGAAAACTTTTATGGACTTGATCCCAACGATCCTGCTGATGCGTCTTTAGATCCGGATAACGACAATTTAACCAATTTGCAGGAAGCTGCGGTGGCCAGTGATCCTTTCAGTTCAGACGATGGTCCGCCGATGGTGGTGCAGGTGATTCCGGCGGATAATGCAACCAATATATTAAGCGATACTCCGGTGGAGATTCACCTTAGCGAACCGTTATCTCCCGGTTCCGTGACTGCGAATACCGTAACTATCTTTGCCAATGGATTAGATATTTCCGGTACACCCACACTTTCTCCGGATGGTTTAACGTTAACAACACCCATCAACTTTCCGGTATTTGTTTCGTTTTACCGTGTTCGGGTTCAAGGAGTTCGAATAATTAATGAATCCGGCAATACGCAAATAGGCCACTTTGAAAGTTCCTATTTTACGAGCGCCGATGGAGGGGATTAATAGCTTCTCCTTAAATCTGTATTAAATTCCTTCCTTCACTCGAATAGATAAAAAACCATTTGCCCGACTAAAATAAATTGGGTTGACGATTCAACACTATTGCATCGATACTATTATAGAAAAGCTCATTCGTCATTTTGCTATAGTTTTAATTAAGTCATAAGCTCAATTTTGACCTCTTCGCCAATTTGTATGCCATCTAAAAACTTCCCAAATTTGACCACCTTTGGAATTATGATTTGCTCTCTATTTATTCTTTCCAGTGCAGTGAATGATGGAGTGTTTGGATATTTATGTGGGCTGCCATTTTGGGGACTCGCAATTTGGCTGGCTTTAAAAGAAAAAAAGAATTGGTTGAGGCACGGGTTGATTTTAGTTCCAGTGATTCTTTTCTTTTTGTGGGCACTTGTTACAAGAGAAACTAATCCTATTTTTTATCCGATTCTAGGAGAGCGTGCGATTGTAAAAAGATCTTTCCAGATCGTTTACTTTAAAAAAGATTTTGATAGAAGTTCTTTTCCGGCGTTTTTTGATGAGAGTTATCAAAAATGGGAGCAGGAAGACCTGGAGAAAAGTATACAAGGTATAAAAGAAAGCTTTTCTATTCTTGATTTTATTTATAAGAAGGAAACCATTCCAAGCGGTACCGAATTAGAAATATGCCACATTGCTCCAAAGAGTTCAGAATTTAGTAGAATTTATCATATTCACTTTTGTTCAAATAAAGTTGAATTTAGGGTCGGCTCGGGTAATAAAGAAGATATTGAAGAACTTTTAACATTGTTAACTTACAGTCCCTCTCTGGTTAGGAAAAATCCATGGAATCCTCTTTGGCCACCTTTTGATTATTTATCAAATTTAATGTATTGGCCCATGATACCTGTATTTATTAAGGATGAAATTGTAAAAATAATATTAGATTTCAAAAATCCCTAGGTCTATTTTTGATAACTTTGCTATTTTTTCCAGCTTCATAGTAGAATAACCATGAAATACTTTTGTTATTATAAAGATGTCTCCGGTTTAATAAAGAGACTTTGTGATGATGGCTTCCCTCCTAACTGGGACTCAAAAAGATTTAACTTCAGAAACCATTCGAATTCGTGGTTTGGTGCAGGGGGTGGGGTTTCGGCCTACCGTTTGGCGACTTGCTAAATCACATGATTTGACGGGCAAGGTTTGGAACGATGGCGAAGGCGTTCTAATTCAAGCGCGGGGAACCTCTCAGAATATTGAAGAATTTCTTGCGCATTTGCAAAGCTCACTTCCTCCATTAGCACAAATTGATTCCATAGAAAGATCTCCTGCAAATGATCCTTCTCCCTTAGACGACTTTTACATCGTTGATAGTGAATCAGGAAACAACCAGACTGGTATCGTGGCAGATGCCGCTACCTGTCAGGAATGCCTTAAAGAAACATTAAATCCTTTTTCACGGCGTTACCGATATCCATTTACCAATTGCACTCATTGTGGGCCACGATTTTCTATTGTGCGATCTATTCCTTATGATCGGTCTAATACCAGCATGTCTTCTTTTGAGATGTGCAATGAGTGTTCCGATGAGTATTTGAATCCAGAGGATAGACGATTCCATGCGCAACCCATTGCTTGTCATGCCTGTGGCCCCAAGGTTTGGCTTGAAGATTCTGATGGAAATTCGATTCATATAGAAAAGCAGGGTTTTTTAGATGCAATTGACGTGGCAGGTTCCCTTTTGCGAAAGGGAAATATTGTGGCAATTAAGGGGATTGGAGGATTCCATCTCGCTTGCGATGCCACAAATTCAAATGTTGTGAATCGGTTGAGAGAAAAAAAGGGTCGTTACAAAAAACCGTTTGCTTTGATGGCTAATAATTTGCAAATGATTGAACGCTACTGTGAGTTTGACGATATTGAGAAATCTCTGTTGGAGGAGTCTTCCTCTCCGATTGTTTTATTAAATGCCAAAGGAAATGAAAGATTGCCGGAAGAGATTGCGCCAGGTCTTAATGAAATCGGATTCATGCTCCCATATACTCCGTTTCATCATTTAATATTTAAGGATTTGAAAATTCCCATAGTGATGACTTCGGGAAATTTTTCTGAAGAGCCACAATGCATTGATAATGAAGAGGCTCGTAAGAGATTAAAGGGAATCGTGGATTATTTTCTTTTGCATGATCGCGATATTGTCAATCGGGTAGATGATTCCGTATTGCGGGTGGTGAATAAAGAAGTGAAAGTTATTCGACGAGGAAGAGGAATAGCGCCTAAGTTTATGAAATTGCCTGAGGGGTTTGAAACAGCACAATCCATTTTGGCTTTGGGGGGCGAACTTAAAAATACTTTTTGCTTAATCCAAAATGGACAGGCTATTTTATCTCAGCATATTGGGGACTTGGAGAACTCTTCTACATATGAAGACTACATAAAGAATATTGAACTTTACACCAATCTATTTGAGCACCGAACTGTGGCTCTTGCGATTGATAAACATCCAGAATACCTTTCCACGAAGTGGGGTAAGGACCGTTCCGAGAAAGAACAGTCATCATTAGTGGCTGTTCAGCATCACCATGCCCATATCGCTTCATGCATGGCTGAGAATCAGCTCCCTTTAAATACAAAACCGATATTAGGTGTGGCTTTAGATGGGTTGGGTTTCGGTGAGGACAATTGTCTATGGGGTGGGGAATTTTTATTGGCAGATTATTTTGGAATAAAGAGAATGGGTTGTTTTAAATCGGTTCCTTTGCTGGGTGGTTCTCTTGCAATGAAAGAGCCATGGAGGAATACTTTAGCGCATATTTTTTCCTGTATAGGTTGGGAAAAATATTTGGCGAGCTTTCCAGGTTTGGAATTAACAATGTTTCTCAGGACAAAACCAATATCTACAATACAAAATATGTATGAAAAAAACCTGAATAGTCCATTGGCAAGTTCTGTTGGGAGATTGTTTGACGCAGTAGCGGCTGCGATAGAGATTTGTCGTGAAAAATCTTTTTATGAGGGACAAGCAGCTATTGAGTTGGAAGCAATGGCAGATAAAACGATTCTGCTAGATCCGGAAGATTATGGATATCAATTTTCAATAGAAAAAGATGCCGAGCAGGGTTTTATGATTATCGATCCACAATTAATGTGGAATAACTTATTTCAAGATTTATCAGAAAATACTCCAAGGAGTGTAATTTCATCTCGGTTTCATAAAGGATTAGCAAATATCATCGGATTGATGGTAAAAAAACTGAAAAGAATTAATGATAAAAATTCCTTGAATTCAGTTGCATTGAGTGGAGGGGTATTTCAAAATCGAATTCTCCTGGAACTGGTTACTCAGAAATTGCGAAAGATGAATTGCCGGGTATTAACCCATGGCGTTGTTCCCGCTAATGATGGTGGAATTTCCCTGGGACAAGTCGTAATTGCCGCCGCGCAATGTTTACGAAAGGGTCAGTAACAATGTGTTTGGGAATTCCCGGTCAGATTGTGGAAATTGTTAATACGGAAGAAAAACTCGCAGTCGTAGAAATTGCCGGTGTAAAGCGTGAGATCAATATAACTTGTATAGTGGATGAAAAGCACACTGTTGAATCTTGTTTGGGAGACTGGGTGCTTGTTCATGTTGGATTTGCTATGAGCCGAATTAACGAGGAAGAAGCTTCCAAAACACTGGACCTTTTTCGAGAGCTGGATGAATTGTAGGATGAATGAACAGTTCTGAAAATTTGAAAACAACTCAGCTATGAAATATGTAGACGAATTTCGAAATCCTGATGATGCCAAATGCTTGCTGGATAAAATCACGCGTTTGTCTAAAAAAGTTCAACATGGGAAAGACCGTCCTTTGCATTTAATGGAAGTGTGCGGAGGTCACACCCATACAATCTTTCGATACGGAATAAAAAATTTATTGCCTGACGAAATTGAACTAATTCATGGACCAGGTTGTCCAGTATGTGTATTACCTATGGGAAGAGTTGATGATTGCGTGGCTCTCGCTGAGCACCCCGAAGTAATATTTGCTACCTTTGGTGATGTCATGCGTGTTCCGGGGTCACGAAAAAATCTTTTGCAGGCTAAGTCGGATGGAGCAGATGTGCGAATTGTATATTCTCCTTTGGATGCATTAGTCCTGGCCAAAAATTGCCCGAATAAGGAAATTGTTTTCTTTGGTTTAGGATTTGAAACCACGATGCCCAGTTCTGCGTTAACAGTTTTGCAGGCTGAGAAGGAGGGTGTCAAAAATTTTTCTATTTTTTGCAACCACATAACTATTATTCCGACCATGAAAGCTGTTTTAGATTCGCCTGACTTACAGTTGGATGGGTTTTTAGGGCCCGGGCATGTGAGTATGGTTATTGGCAGTCGACCTTACCATTTTATTGCTGAACAATATAGCAGACCTCTAGTGATTGCCGGGTTCGAGCCATTAGATATTTTGCAATCTATTTGGATGTTGCTCCGACAATTTGAAGAAGGACGATGCGAAATCGAAAATCAGTATCAACGCATTGTTCGTGAAGAAGGAAATAAGCAAGCATTGGATTCCATTGAGAGAGTGTTCAAACCACGGGAACATTTTGAGTGGAGAGGATTGGGCTCGATCAATCATTCAGGAGTATGTATAAGGGAAGCCTATGCAACATACGATGCAGAACGAAAGTTTTCAATTCCTAATCTCAAGATAACGGATCCACAATCTTGCCAATGTGGAGAAGTATTGAGAGGTGTGATTAAACCTAATGAATGTAAAGTGTTTGGTTCAACATGTACCCCTAAAACCCCATTGGGTGCTTTGATGGTTTCGACAGAGGGTTCATGTGCAGCCTATTATTCCTATGGTGGTGTGGATTTAATTGAAAGTTGACGATCATGAGTATGGATCGATCAAAATTATTTCAATCCGTTAAGTTTAACGGGAAAATGGAATCATGCAAAATAGAACGATAACAATTTCCCACGGGAGTGGCGGTAAGGCAATGCATGACTTGATAGAAAATTGCTTTATTGCCTATTTGGATAATCCGATTCTCTGTGAGGGAGAAGATCAGGCAAGACTAGACTTAAAAGAATTAAATCGACTTGGGGATCGCCTAGCCTTCACTACAGATTCCTATGTTATCGATCCAATATTTTTTCCCGGGGGAGATATTGGAATGCTTGCCGTTAATGGAACGGTGAATGATTTGGCAGTGGGAGGGGCGATCCCCTTGTATTTAAGTTGTGGTTTTATTTTAGAAGAAGGATTTCCTTTGGAGACTCTTGAGCGTGTAGTGAGGTCTATGCAGGTGGCCGCTCAAGATGTTGGTGTAAAGATTGTTACTGGAGATACTAAGGTGGTAACCAGGGGAGCGGCAGATAAAATATTCATTAACACGTCGGGGATTGGTGTAATTCCGGAACATATAAATATTTCTGCTAAAAGAGTTGCTCCAGGAGATAAGGTAATAATCAATGGGTATATGGGCGACCACGGAGCAGCCATAATGCATTCACGAGAAGAGCTTTCCATTGTTTCTTCCATCCAAAGCGATTGCAAATCTTTAAGTAACTTGGTGCAGAACATTCTTGAGGTGTGCCCGGATATTCATTGCATGCGAGATGCAACTCGTGGAGGGGTCGCTACAGTTTTAAATGAGATTGTTCAAAATGCAAAAATTGGAATTGTGTTAGATGAAAATAAACTTTCTATTAGAGATGAAGTCAGAGCTATTTGCGAAATTCTTGGAATGGATTCATTATATTTAGCCAATGAAGGAATATTAATTGCGATTGTTCCTGATGTTTATTCGCAGATAGTTTTAGAACGTATGCACTCATTGCCTGAAGGGCAGCATGCATCTATTATTGGAGAGGTTGTCGAAGCACCTCAGGAAAGAGTGGTTTTAAGAACAAGTTTTGGCGGGGATAGAATTATTGATATGATGATTGGAGAACAACTCCCGAGAATTTGTTAATTTGGAAACCGAACTATGCACGAATTGGGTATTACCAGAAATATTGTTTCCATTGTTCAAGAGCATGCAAAGGGAACTTTAGTGAAACGAGTCACTTTGGAAATTGGTAAGCTTTCTTTGGTGATGCCGGATTCAATCCGATTTTGCTTTGATGTTTGTTCGAAAGATACGGAATTAGCTGAAGCCTATCTGGAAATTATAGAAAAACCGGGTCTTTTTAGTTGTCAAGATTGTTTAAAGGAAAGTAAATTTGATAATTTTTTTGAAAGCTGCTCTTGTGGTTCCAACGATTTAGTTTGTGTTTCCGGGGAAGAATTAAAAATCAAAGAAATGGAGTTTGTCTAATGTGTACTACCTGTGGGTGTGGTCAAAGTGCCGAACCGTCGGTGACAAATATAAATTTAGAAAAAGTGGCTATGGAAGGCCATGGCCATGATCATTATCATGAACACAGTCATTCTCATGAGAATCATCACCACCACTCGTCAGTTCTTTCGCTTGAAAAAGAAATTCTAGAAAAAAATAATCTATTAGCTGCCCGAAATCGTGGGTGGTTTGAAGGACGCAATATTCTTGCTTTGAATCTGGTGAGTTCTCCTGGGGCAGGTAAAACTACTTTATTGGAACGAACAATAAATGATTTAAAAGAAAACATTCTCATTCATGTAATTGAGGGTGATCAAGAAACTACTTATGATGCTGAGCGAATACGAGCCACAGGGTGTAAGGTAGTTCAGATTAATACAGGGACGGGTTGTCATTTAGAAGCAGATATTTTAGCAAAAGGGTTGAAGGAATTGCAGCCACCTTTGAATTCTGTTTTGATGATTGAGAACGTTGGGAACTTGGTATGTCCGGCATTATTTGATTTAGGAGAGCAGGCGAAAGTTCTCATTCTTTCTGTAACTGAGGGTGAGGATAAACCCCTTAAATATCCACATATGTTTAAAGCCTCGGATGTAATGATTTTAAGTAAAATAGATCTCTTAGAACACGTAGATTTTAGTGTGGACCATTGTATTCAATATGCACGTAAGGTGAATCCAAAAATTAAAGTGTTTCAAGTTTCTTCTAAAACAGGTGAGGGATTGAAAGATTGGTACAATTGGTTGCAAACGGAATTCAATTCCAAGGATTGATGATTTTTACTTTTTTTTGAGAGAAAAATAAAAAAAATTAATTTTACGAGATAATAATTAGTGTTCTTTGAAGTTTTTCCCCGCCAGATTCCTATTGATATCTCCAAAAAATTAGAGCTTTCTTTGCCTTAAAGGTTTATATTGAAAAAGAGTCTTCCTTTTTATTCTCCATCCTTTTTAGAAAATGTTCTTAAGATATTTATACAAATTTAAAAATCGTGTTTTTCTTTTTATGGTTTTATCCATATCGGGTTCATCTTAATTATGCGTAGGATTTAAATATGTGGTTAGGTTTTACTTTGTTGCTAATGTTTGCTTTTGTTGTAGGTTCTATCGCATATGTTTATCAATATCGAGGTGAAACTCGTTATAATAATTTTGGTGAGTATATTCGAAAAGGTTGGCCTATATTCTCTCCCTTAAATTGCCTTTTATATATTTTTACTCAACCCAGAGCCAGTCATTCCATTATAAATTTAGAAGATTTTAAAGAACTGGATCCCCTTAAGAATAATTGGCAAACCATAAAGAAAGAGGTAATTCATTTATATAAAGAACAATATTTTGAACTGACCAAGAAAGCAGACTCAAAAGCTTCTTATGATATTGGCTTTCGAACTTTTTTTAAATATGGTTGGAGTAAGTTCTATTTAAAATGGTATGGATACACACATGACTCTGCCAAGAAACTTTGCCCTAAAACAGTGGAAATTCTCGAGCAAATACCATCTATTAATGGAGCCATGTTTTCTGTTTTGCCTGCAGGTTCTCAATTGACAAGGCACTTGGATCCTGTGGCTTGTTCCTTAAGATACCACTTAGGATTGGTGACTCCTAACTCAGATAATTGTTTTATCAATGTGGATGGTTCCACTTATTCTTGGAGAGACGGAGAGGGGTTTTTGTTTGATGAAACCTACGTTCATTATGCTAGAAATGATACCAAAGATTTACGTTTGATTTTGATGTGTGATGTGGACCGTCCTACAAACTGGTTAGGTCGTATTATTAACTCGATTATTAAAGGATTAATGAGACTGACTATTGTTCCAAATGTAGAGGGAGATAAGCGTGGATTTGCAAATAAGTTATTTTCTGGGTTAGGGCCAGTGCTTCAAAAAACCAAGACCTTAAAACAAACCAACAAACAGCTTTATTTGATAATCAAATACTCCGTTAACTTCTCTTTGTTTATTGTTGCCTGTGCAATTTTGGTTGGGTTGCTAAGTTTAGCTAAACAATTAACCATGATTATGATTTCCTGATGAAAACCACTTTCTAAAGAAATACATGATTTTAAAAGATAAGTTATTAGATTAAAGAGGGAGACTGACTTTAAACCTTGCCCCAGTCTTTGATTCTGCCAAAGTAATTTTTCCACCATGCGCTTCCACCAGTGATTTTACAATTCCAAGGCCAAGTCCTGTGCCACCATTTTCCCTTTTAGTTGTAAAAAATGGAGCGAATACCTTATCTCTATGTGAACTTGGGATTCCTTCTCCATTATCTTGAATATTTAAAATTAAATTTTCTCCCATTCGAAGAAATGAGAACTTAACTGAAGAAGCGTTATGTTGTTTGCTATTGCTTATCAGGTTGGTCAATGCAGCTTCTAAGTAATCTGATGCGAATTTAATTGTTATTTTCGGATCATCTTCAAATACGATGTCCATGTCTTCACGAACCCAATTTTCTTTAAGTTTATTTAGAATACTCCCCAAATCCGAATACTCTTCTGAAGGGGATAGGTTGTCTAACTTTGCCAAATAAAGAAGTTTGGAAACCAGTTCCTTTAGTCGTTTAGAGTCTTGAATGATATTTTCAATAAACTTTTTCTTTTTACCTTCTGGCATATTGGAAAAATGTTCCAGAAGCAACTCGCCTGCTCCTTGTATAGAAGTTAAGGGAGTTTTAAATTCGTGAGAAACGTGTGTTGCAAAATCTCTAATGTATTCTGATCTTTTATTTAATGAAATGGCCATATCATTAAAACTTTTTGATAACAGTTCCATTTCTTTGGTAATTGGTTTTTCGAGAGGTTGAATTGCTTCCTTATTACCTGAGGAAATTTTTTTTGTTCGTTCGATTAGTTGATAAATGGGCCGTGAAATTGTATAGGAGGTAAAAAAAACAAGTAACAGAGTTAAGCCAATGATAACCAAACTAATCATTAGGACCTTTTCTTTTTCCATGAATAGATCTTTAAGGATATTTTTTGGGGTCCGGGAAATATAAACAATTCCCCAAAGATGGCTTTCTTCTAGAATTGGAAAAGCTGAAAATACCCGTATGTTGGTTCCACGGCTTATAGAAGCAAGTGATGGAGGTGGATGATTAGGTATTCGTTCACGGATCACACTTGTGAAGTTTCCCTTAAGAGCCGACTGAATTTCCTTTAAATGATTAAAAGATTCTCCCACTTCAGTTGAGCCTGCGATAACGATTCCATTAAAATCTAAAACTTTTATCCCGGAGAGAACCACTTTTTTTATGTCGGAAAGAATGGGAGATAAATTAATTCCTACTTGATTAGAAATAAAGTCAGTTTCAATTTTTGGAACCTTTCCTTTAGGCCTTGGGGGTAGGATTTCTGTTTCAGATAATTCTAGTTGAGGAATTACGGGGGTATAAAAATCATCTATAGTTTCAATAGTTAGGTTTTTTAAATGAGTACCGTAAGATTTATCCGAACCGATAAATTTTTTGACTTCATTTTTATAAATTGCTGCAATGACCGATGCTTGAGAAATCAATTCACGTTCTGTTTGGCGAACCAATTGGTTTTCATAAATTCTAAAAAAAAATATACTACCAAGAGGTATAAGTAGGACGGTTAAATTTACAATTAATAAAATAGTCCTAAGACTGAAAGTTTTCTTTCGTTTCATATTATTGTTTGCAGGATCCTAATACGTAGCCAACCCCAAAGACGGTTTCAATAACTCCTTTACCACCTGCAAGTGAAAATTTGTTACGGATGTGACGAATATGGCTGTCTATGGTTCGATCACTTACAAAGGAGCTGTTCCCATATGCATGTTCAATGATACGATTGCGATCAAAAACGCTCTCTGGATAAAGTAAAAAAGCTTTTAAAATATCAAACTCCCTTGCTGTAAGGTCTACTGGAGTTTCATCCCAAAATACCTGATGTTTTTCAGTGTTTAATGAAACTCTGCCAAAAAATAGTATTTTTGAGGAGTTGTCGGTCGGAGCAGGTTTGCCTTTGGCGCGTTTTAGTATTGCATGAACTCTGGCAACTAATTCTCTAGGGCTAAATGGTTTTGATACGTAATCATCTCCGCCAATTTCAAAGCCTACGACTCGATCAATCTCATCGTCTCGTGAAGATAGGAATAATATGGGGACTTCAGATTGTTTGCGAATTTCTTTGCAAAATTGGAAGCCATCCATTTCAGGCATATTGATATCCAAAATTACTAATTCTGGAGGGTGTTTGATAAATTGACTTAAGGCTTCTTTCCCGTTTTTGACTTCCTTGGTTGTCATTCCTGCATTTTCGAGAGCAAAGCATATGACTTCCCGAATATGTGGATCATCATCTACCACAAGAATGTTTTTTCCCATATTTTCAATCCTAAAAATTATCTGTATTTATTATAACGCGAGTTTAAACAAATTTTGCCATCAAGAACCAGGGTGGCGGAAAAAATCCACCAAACCCTGGTTCTTCTGGGAGGTTTCACCTGGCGGCAAACTTTATTTATAGGGGAGAGGTTTATGTTTATTCCTTTTGCAAACAAAAGCGAAAAAAAGTAATGATACAAGTAATAAGCTGGCCCAGGTGGCGGGCTCCGGGGTTGAGCCTCCTGAAAAATTTTGTGCAAGTACCATGTTTTTAGGTTGACCATAAGCTTTGGGTCCCACCCCTTTAACCATTGGTAAGGGTACTTGTGAATCTTTGGTATTCTCGGGATTGGGGTTGACAATAGCTTTGGAGACAGCAACAAAGGAAGTCCATCGTGTCATAAGGGAATAGTTTAAACCTAATTGGATAACCTTTTCTTTTAATTCATTATCGCTAAATGATGTGGTCTTAATTGATGCAGGAAGGTTCATTTGGCTCATATGGTCAGAAATTTGGCCTCGTGCCCAAATTAAGGGAAGAGGAGATTCAGAGTTTTCTTCAATAGTTTTTGGAATATTAAAGTCTACAGGTAAAAGAGCCATTCCACCTGGTACAAATCCATTTACTTTGATTGTGTGATTTCCGGATCCTGAGAATTTTCCTAATATTCGAATTGAATCTCCTTCAAACAAATCTGGAATCATTTTGGGTGTCACTTCAGTAACTTCTAAATTTCCCCAATCGACTGCAATATTTGTTAAAACAGGAGTCTTTATTTTTGATGCTAATTTAATAGCAACATCCTCTGGGTTCTCTGTTGGATCAATAAATCTTGCAAATCCTCTACCTCGCCGCCCCATTTCACTTAATAGGAATCGATTCACGGAGGTGCCCACCCCAAAAGCGTAAATTCGAGCTTTGCCTATAGATTCTGAAATCAGTGTTAAAACTTCCGATTCGTTCCCTATATATCCATCGGTCAAAAAAACTACGATTCGAACAGTATTTTCAATAGGGGATATCGAAAAAGCCTGGCGTATTGCGTTAGGAATTTCTGTTCCTCCATTCGCGTCTAATGAATTTACGTATCGTAGACCCTTAAATATATTTTCTGAAGTTGCTGGTACAGGACCGGAGGTGAATTCTGACGCGTTATTACTAAAGCGAATCACTCTGAAATAATCTGTTTCCCGTAAGTTTTTTAGAGCATGGCGTATAAACAACTTACTGGCTTCGATGGGCTCTCCACCCATTGAACCTGATGTATCCAAAACAAAAACTAATTCTCTTTTGATAATTTGATCCGTTTTAGCAGCCTTGGGCGGTTCAATCATTAAACTGAAGTAACCGGCTTCATTAGTTTTATGACTGAGAATGGATGCTTGTGTGTTATCCCCTGATAGTTGAAAAAGGAGGACAAAGTCCCTATTATCTATGGTTCTACCTTCAGCAAGAGTAATGGATTTACTTTTATCTTCACCAGTGACTTGTAAAGAATGGGTTTCACTAAATACTCTTCCAAGTGAAACTCCGGCTTTAATATTTACTTTTATGGAGACTCTATCTTTGGCTATTGTGTCTGGTATAGTTAATCCACCCACCTCAGGATATACTGGGAGCTTCTCGATTTCCCATTGAGCAAACTTGGTATCGCTTCTTGTTTCTTCGGGGGAATCAATTTCCTCTTCATCAGAAATTTTTGGAGCTTCTCCTGAACCCTCGGGTTGATATCTGGGGCCCACAATAAGAGGAATAACCATTTGATAGTTTCCATCTATTTTGGGAACTGTTTGAACATACTTTAAAGTGACTTTTATAGGTAAATTTGGCATTAAGTTTGCCACTTTTTGCGTGAACATATTAGGCCGGTATTGAGTCAATAAGGATGCGGCCTTACCTTCTTTTTTGGCAGACTTAAATTTAGTTTTTGCCTTTTCAATTTTCATGATTTGGGCTTCAATTATTTCCCTGCCTACTTCCATGCTCATCCAATACACGGCCGAATTTCTGTTCAAGGGGAAAAGATAGGTGGCATTGATAGGCATTTTGGTAGGATTTTCGAAATACTGAACGACAGTTACTGTTGCAGAGTCCCCCACGATTTCTGCGGCAATATCTGTGCGAAGCGAGGGTAAATGAAAGGTTTGACCATTGATCTCAGCTTGGAGAGTGCCACCTAACTCCTTTTCCCCAAAGGCAATTCCATTAAAAGATATGGAAAAGAAAAGGATTAAAGTTATTATAGGTTTTTTGATGTTATCCATTTTTAAAACGCCCTTTCTCAAGTTCATAATTTCTTTGTGCGGTTTTGGGTTTTTCGATGTCTAAAGCGGTGATGACGGCTTCATCCCATTTCGTATGTTCAATGTTGTTTAAATTCCATGGAGATATTCTTTGTACCTCGGACCAAATACTGTCCGGTTGTTTTAGCCATCGCCAAATTGCTTCTGAAATATTTGATGTGACTTCCCCACTATCAGAAATAAAGCTGACCGCTACTCGAAAGGATTCTCCTTCTGGAGTGGTAACTTTGTAAACAGCTGTTGGAAGGGATTGATAAGAAATTCCTTTATATTGGACTTTCATTCCTAATCCTCGTAAACATTCTTCCGGGGCATGTAAATGTCTGAGAGGTGCGGATGTTTTGACAACAAGTAAGCTATGAGTCCCATAGGCTGCTTTGACAGCAGTCCCTCCAAATTTGGTGAAATACAGTTTTTCTTTTGGAAGTAAATTGACTGGGGTTTTTATATGACCATTTAAAAAAGCAGGTAATGAAATATCAATATTGGTCTTAGTGATGTCTATTGGTTTTTGAGGTGCATGGACTACAAACAACGAAAAAATTAGAAATCCAATTCCCATAAAAACATTTTTTACGAAATGTCCATTTTTGTTGAAAATATTTTTCTTTTGAAAAACTTCATTTTGCTTTTTAGTTAATAACGTTGGGCAAATGCATTGGTTTTGATATTCGGGTTTTAAATATATCCATTGCGACCAAATTAAAATGGGTAAACTGCCTAAGAATAAAAAACTTAAACCTAAAAGGTCATGCCAAGGGGATGCTAAGACATCAACATTTAGAAAAAAAGAAGGATTGACTACTCCTATAGCAATAAAAACAATTCTAAAAATATTGGCTAGTATTCCAGAAGCCAGAGTGATCACTCCGCCCCAGATGGCTTGAGAAAAACTGGGTCTAACAAGAGCCATGCAACCGCAAAATAATAGCATTAGCATTAGAAGTCCGCGCGCTCCGGAACATGGCAAATCAACTAATACATCTTGGTGATTAATTATGATTCGAACGCCTTGGCAGCTTACATTGCCAAAAAATTGGCCTATGATTCCGCAAGCGCCATCCGCAGATAGGGTTTGTAGACCAAACCCCATTGTCCTTTGTAATACTCGTTCCAAAGGTAAAGAAAATGCGAAAAACAAAGCTGTCCAACTTGGAGAAACAGGGCGTTTGCTATATTGTATTCCCGCTAAAATTCCCAATGCGTAAATATCAATAATTAAGGCCAATGCCCCTACGATATTTATTGCAAAAACTTGCCCTAATAATCTGATTAGACTTGTGCTTGCTAAAAGAAGAAGCGGAACTTTTTTATTAATTGGATTCGATATATTTTGTTTGCCAGATAATCCCCAGAGAAAAAGCCCTATTGTAAGAAAAAAAACAAGGTATCCATTGGAATCATATGAAGGATCATTCCACGTTTGAATTAGCCAGCGAATTGGATCGTAAACTAAGACAAGAGCGGCGGCACCGAATATAAAGGGGGCAATGTTTTGTTTTTCTGTGAACATCCATAAGTTTTTCATGCTCCCATTATTAAAAGCCCATGTGCATTGATAATGATGGAAATGGGTAAAAATAAATGAAATCTTATGCAGATTTGGTGCAGGATAAATAACAAGCTTGAAAATACCCTTAATATAAAATTGAAGGATAAGAAAAATGCTTAATCTATTTTCTTAACTTAAAATCACTCAAACCATTGATTTTAGTTTGTTCCAAACATTATTTAAAAACGGTAATGGGTCTTTGAGAATATATTCCCATCCAACTTTTGTGGAAACGACTTTAGGGAACCCTTTTTTTCGGTAAGAAGGTAAAAGTGTTTTAATATAACTTTCAAACTCTATGTACCTTAAGGTGTGATTCATATCGCTGACAGGTAAAGGTCTATTTAGCGCTATTAAGCAAGCTAAATAGGGAAAGTTTAAACCCATTGTAAGTGAGCCACGTAAGCTCCCCCAATATCGTGGATTTAATTCTATAACTTTTATTTGATTGTCCTCTTCATCCAAAATCATATCGAAATTGGCAACACCGGTCCATTTCAATTCTTTGATAACCTTTTCTGTGATTTTCCAAAGATTTTCATTTTGAATAAATTCCATTCCCAATTGAGGGCGGAAAGGAATTGGGTTGGGATAAATTTCCTTGTGGAGATTGTGAATTAAAATGTTCCCATTTATTGATAAGGTGCTCGAACATAAGATGATTCCGCGTCTTTTATTTTGAACAATGCTAGGGGGTAAACTTTTGTTGGAACTTAAGAATTTTTCTAACGAATGGCGATCCTCAAACTGCCGAATTCCAAATCCATGCGTGCCTATCCTGGGTTTAATCAAAACCGGGAATGTCATTTTACTCAATTGGTGAGATAAATTCTGATCGTTTTTTAAATGGAGGGTGAATGGCTTAGGGATGTTGTTTTCTTCTAAAAAATCAGCAAACTTTCCTTTATCTTGAGCTTTTTCGAAAGATTCCAAAGTTGGTATTGGGGCCAAAGGGGCTATCTGGTTAAGTACATCATAATTCTTTATAGCAAATAGAATTCCCAGTCGGCTCAACGGAAATAATAAGTTTGCCCTAACTTCCTTAGCCACTTTCCTGATGAATTCAATTCTTTCTTTATCAGTTTTGGTTTCTTTTAAATAGAATGTTTTGCAAAGGCGGCTCCATCGAACAGGTGTATTGGTTTCTGATGAAATGACATGAGCCTTTAATTTGGGTATTGCAGTTAAACAGCTTAAAACCTTTATTGCGTCATTGCGGTTTCCATCAATTATTAAAACTGAAAGAGAGGAAGGCATATAGTTTAATAGAAATTAGCGGGTCACATTTTCTGGGCCGAGCGGTTTAAAAATAACTATTAATACTGGAAGCAGAAATAGGTCCCCTAACAAAGCTAACAACATGGCGACCCCAGTTAGTAATCCAAAATATATTGTCGGAATAAAGTTAGATAACATGAGAATGGAGAAACCGACAGTAATCGTTATGGAAGTATAGTAAATAGCTCTTCCAATGCTCCCATGACACCGAAGTACCGAAGGCTTATATTGTGGATTGAGAGAAAACTCCTTTTGATATCGGTGAATATAATGAATAGTGTCATCCACTGCAATTCCTATAGTTATCGCAGCAATGGTAATTGTCATCATATCTAACGGGATTTTTAACCAACCCATGGCACCAAGAATTACAATTGCAGAAAATATATTAGGAATGGTAGCTAAAATGGCAATGTATAAATGGCGAAATAGAATAATAAACATAATGAGGATAGCAACGAAAACTACACCCAAAGTTAAAATTTGAGATCGATACAGACTTTGCAACATATTGTTATACATTACCGCCATCCCTGTGAAATGGATTCTTTCAGGAAGAATTTTCATTTCTTCTACCAAAAACTTTTTGATTTTTTCGATCAGCTCTCCTCGGTTTAATGTAGGATCGGTTTCCTCAATACGCATTGTAATACGCACCTGGTTTGCATCCTTAGAAAGATAGGGGTCTAGAAAAGATTTTTTAGCATCTTCCGGCAAAAGTTTTCTATAAATTGCGAGGTCGTAATCATCAGGTATTTTGTTGTCGTTTAAAATTCGAACCACTTTCAAAGTAGTGGCAATAGACAGAGCCTTTCCTATTTGTGGAAGGTTTTCCAAATAGTCGTGGATTTTTTCTACTTCAAGGAGTTTGTCTGGGTGGAACCAATAATTGTATTCGTTTTTGTCTTCTTCTTCAAAGGGATCTTTAAATGGGTCTTCTTCCTCTTCCTCAGTTTCTAATTCCTTTAGGAATTCAAAAAATTCCGGGTCAGCTTCAATGATAATTTCTAGAGGAGTGGTACCACCCAATTGAGTATCAATAACACTCATCCCTTTATATATTTCAGTGGATTCCTTAAAGTAATCAATGAATCGATTGTCGACTCTAAGTTTAAGAACACCTAATAGGCTGACAATTATTAATGATACAAAAAACACTAAAATAGACTTTTGATTTTTAATTGTAAATTGAGCAATGGCATTGGTGATGTGACGTGTCGTGTCATTGGGTGTTAATGACCGCTTAGGTTTTATTAACTTTAAAAAAGAAGGAAAGAAAATAAATGACAAAATGAATGCTAAGGAAATCCCCAAAGTCATTATCCAACCGAAATCAATTATGGGTCGAATATCACTGACAACCAAAGAAGTAAATGCCACAATAGTTGTAATGGCCGTGAAAAAACAGGGTGGAAACATGAGTTGAACCGTCTTATTGACCAAAGTCTCTTGATCCCAATTTGGATTTTCTAGAACTAACTCTCCATAGCGAACAATTAAATGGATGGTTAAAGATATTGTGATAATGATTAATATGGACACAAAATTCGAAGAAATTACAGTGACTCGCCAGTCTAACCATCCTAAACAACCGATCATGATCCCTACCGTAAGAATGCAGGAAAGCATTGGCAAAATTACCCAACGTCGACTTCTAAAAAACAGCCATAAAACGATTATCATTAATACAGAAACAGCAATCCCAAATACTTTGAGATCGACCTTAATAAAGTCAATCATGTCTGTTGTTATCATAGGGACACCGCCTAAAAAGATTTTTGCTCGATCACGGTATTTATCTAAAATCCTTCGAATAGTGTCGACTTCTTTTTTTTGAGTTTCTAATACTTGGGCGAGGTATTGCTTAAAATTAAATGAAACTTGACGAAGTACTTTTTCGTCTTCCGTAGTTAATTTCCCTGACTCTCGTTTCTTTTCTCTTAAGCGGTTTCTTTTTTCTAATAGTGAAAAATATTTATCATCTCTTTGGAAAAAAGCAAGAATTGCGGTTGTCTTTCCATCCGGACTGGCAAGGAGCTTTTTGTAGATTGGGCTCTCTGTAAATTCTTTTAGAGCTAACTTTTTATCGACATCATGGGTTTCTAGTTTTCTGATATTTTCATCAAGCTCTGAAATTCGAACTTTTGGACTCATTAATAAAGGAACATCAAGGATACTTACAATGTTTTTAATTCTTGGTAATTGAAGTAAATCTTTTTTTAAATTTTTTATTCCCTCAAGGGAGTTTTCAGATAAAAGGTCCTCAAATGGCGAATAAGTTATTATTAAAAAATCTTCTGTGCCATAAATCTTGTTTATTGAACGAAAATAACGGAGAGCTTCATCATTTTCTAGAACCAGGGAGTCGGCAGAGGCGTCTAACTTGAACTTCATTGCCTGAAAACTTAATAGTATGGCTATTAGTACAATTAAAACCATGCATGTGCGGGGATAGCCTAAAATTGTATTCTGGTAGAGTCGAATAAAGAATGTTTTCATATTTTTAAAGGTGGGAGTTTGAATGCATTAAGCTTTCATTAAAAGTAATAAGCAGGGTAAAAGGAAAATTTATAATTAAAAAATTGAAGGTCTCAGAAATTGGGTCAAATAAAAAAATAAGGTAAAGGAATTTTTTAGGGATATAAGCTTATTCCTCATAAATGTTCTTTTATATGGCATGATTATTCTAACATACCAAACTGTAATATAATTTTTAGCCTATGGAAAAACAGATGAACCTTTTAAAGCCCAATATTAATAGGTTGAATATCTATCTATTTATCTTTATTAAAGCGTTTCAGTTAATCCATTCGTAGTTTGATCCTATTTAAATCATTTCCATGTAATTTAAAAATTAATTTCTTGAAAGAAGTTTTTGGAAATTTTTTATTTGTTTCGGGAGAATTAGCTTAACACTGTAAACATTTACACTTTCCATATTGTTTAAAAATTATTAGGCTTTGAAAATATTTTTTCTGGAAGATTTTGCTTAACCCTACTCAAAGTGAGTTTTTAATTTCCTAAATATCAAATAATTAGAACATTCTTCTGTTTTTAATTATTTGACTTTAAGAAATGTTACAGAAATTTGTCTTGAAATTATTTTTAATAATAGGTAAAGTCTAATCATCCGAATGGGGTACTATGTATGTGTGGAATTTGATTTTCTACATTTACATATAAAATTAATATGCATGTTGGGAGAGGTTCCTTATGGAAGGCAGGCAGAGAAAAGTATTTACCTATTTATTATTGATCTTATGTTCTTTTGTTTTTTTTGGAACAAATGCTTTTGGGCAATCGATAGATAGTCCGCAATTAGTGGATCGTGGTCCTTATTTGCAAAGAATGACACCGAACAGCGTCATTATAAAATGGTGGGTATCAACAGCAGATATTGCTAACAACACGATTCACTATGGAACTTCTCCGGGAAGCTTGTTGTCTACTATAACTGATGGTTCCTCTACCCTTAGAAATGTTTGCGGTAGTCGGTGTGATGATTTCCGTGAATTTCAAGTGACGATAAATGGTCTCTCTTCTGATACCCGCTATTATTATGCAGTCGGAACCTCTACGACGCCTTCTACTGAAGAGTCTGCCAATGGAACATTTCAAACTTTTCCTGCTTCTGGAGCGAAACCAACCCGTGTTTGGGTTTTGGGTGACCAAGGAACTAAAGACACGAACGCGTTAATGGTCCAGGAGGCATTTCAAGAATACACTCAAGTTAGAGATCCGGATGTGTGGATCCTGTTAGGTAATCATGGCTATTCAAATGGGAGTGACCGGGATATAGGTGATGGGCTTTTCTTTATGTATCCGGCTTTTTTAAAGAATGTTGCTGTTTGGCCAGTGCTGGGTGAACGGGATGACAATAGATCAGATTCTCCCTCTCAGTCCGGACCGTATTATGATATTTTTGATACACCTAATAGTGCACAGTCTGGAGGTGTCGCTTCAGGAACTCAAGCTTATTATTCCTATGATTATGGCAATATTCACTTTATAGCATTAGATTCGTCAGATACCAGTCTTTCCAATACGGGATCTATGAAAAATTGGCTAACGAATGATCTTAACGCTAATACCAAAGAATGGACCATTGCATATTTTCATGCCTCTCCTTATTCCAAAGGATGGGATGATTCAGATACGGGGTCAAAACAAGCTAATCTTAGAAGTAGATTTGTAGAAGAATTAGAAGATTTTGGCGTGGATCTTGTGCTTACCGCCAATAGCCACGCTTATGAGCGTTCGAATTTAATAAATGGGCATTACGGAACTTCGGATACATTTAATCCTGCGACTCATCAAGTGGATGGTGGAAATGGAACCTCAGCCCCTTTTCCAAGAGCCGATGGCGCCTATCATAAAACTTTAGTGGGCGGTCAACCAACCGCCAACAGTGGAACGGTTTATGCCGTAGTGGGTAGTTCAGGGCATATTCAAACTAATGGTACTCCTTTAGACCGAAGTTATCAGGAAGTGGCGGGTCCTCTTAATCACCCTGCAATGGAGTTTTCAGTTAATCGATTAGGATCAATGGTAATTGATGTATACGAAAATCGATTAGAAGCAATATTTCTGAGTGGTCATGGAGATATCTCAGATCGATTCACTATCACCCACGGGAACAGTAATATTGCCCCGGAGATTTTTAATGCCAGCGCCAAGCATCCTTTGACGTTGGAAGTGCAGTTTTCAGAGCCGTTGGAAAAAATCAGTGCAGAAAACATCGGTAACTATTCTATTAATAATGGAGTGACGATAACAGCGGCACAGTTACAAGAGGATTATAGAACCGTTAAGTTATTAACCAGTCCTTTGGACAATTCGACAGAATATATTTTAACGGTCACTAATGTTGAGGATCATGAAACCAATACAGCTATACCGGCACCGGGTAGTCAGTACAGTTTTACACCTCACTTTGTCAATCCTCCTATTCATTCCATTAGTTTTCAGGATGGGCATTATCCGCATAAAGGTTATGACGGAACTCGTGACACTTATATCTATGAGGGAATTCCGGATAATAATTATGGAATTAATAATAATTTAATTGCGCACGGGACATTCGAAGCTACTCCTCCTGGGGAATCCATAGTCATGGTTTCTTGGGATGTCTCTTCTATTCCATCCAATGCAATTATTCAATCGGCGACTTTCTATTGGGATCCATACAACAATAGTGAAACCCCTTATTATGTCCGCCAGCTTTTTGCACCGTGGGATGAAATTACCGTGACTTGGAATAATTATGGAGGCGATACTAATGTTGGAACGGAAATTATAGGAACTATGCCCCCAGAAAAATTTGGCATGAATCCAATTCCATTAACCTCTGGTGGAGTCAATATGGTTCAAGGCTGGGTGGATGGAAGTATCCCTAATTATGGGTTAGCTCTTAGAAATGCTGGCCCGATATTTATTCCACCCAGTGGTGAATGGTGGAATGCGGTAAGGGGTCGGCAAAGACACACCCACAACCCTCCTCGTTTGTCAGTGACGTATACATTGCCGACGGGAGCGGACAGTATAGCGCCTGCCATAATTGCACCACCGGATATAGTTGTGGACTCGACGGGAGTACAAACTCCGGTGTCATTGGGATCGGCCGCAGCAGTGGACGATAATGGAGTGCCATCGATCAGTAATGATGCGCCTGCGGGAGGTTTTCCTTTAGGTACAACGATTGTGACGTGGACAGCGACAGATGGATCGGGCAATACGGGAACGGATACACAAAAAGTTACGGTGCGAGTGCCTGCGGCGACGAGCCCGAATACGATCAGTTTTCAGGATGGAGTCGAGCCGAGTGCGTTTTATTCCGGAACGCAAGATTCTCTGTTAAGAGAAACCTCTCCAAACCAGAATAAAGGAGACGATCCGGAGCTTTGGTCCGATGGCGTGGCTCCGGATCCGGATGTAGGGAAGTTTGGAGAAGTGACCTCTGCAATCCAATGGGATTTATCGGCGATTCCGCCGAATGCAACGGTAACGTCAGTAGAGGTATCGTTCAATGTGTTCAATGATTCTCCAGTGAACAATAATTTATATTCGATACTGACGCCGTGGACAGAAGAGAATGTGACGTGGAATGTAGCGGCAGATCCTTCTGTGGTGGGAGATGATATTTTAGGAGCGATCCCTCCGTTTACGTTTAATGAGAACATTGTGACGTTGAATCAGGATGGGATTGATCTGGTCCAGGGTTGGATCGATGGAAGTATTGAGAATAACGGATTCTTCATTCAAATTGCCGGCAGTAATAATGGAATGGGAGTTCATTCGAGTGAAGCGACGACGTTGACGAATCGTCCTAAAATCACGATTTCGTATACGGTGTCAGGAGATACTGAACCCCCGGTGGTAACGGCTCCCGGAGATATTACGACTCCAGCGACAGGTCCGTTAACTCCTGTGAGTATAGGTACGGCAACAGCGACCGATAATGTGGGAGTGACGTCATTGACGAATAACGCACCGGGTGGTGGATTTCCGGCAGGCGTGACGGTTGTGACGTGGACTGCGATGGATGCAGCGGGCAACATTGGAACGGATACGCAGACGATCACGGTGGAAGACAACGTGTTACCGAGTATCACGGCTCCAGGGGATATTACAACCGAAGCGACCGGTCCGACGACTCCGGTGGCACTGGGAACCCCGACGACTTCGGATAATGTGGGAGTGGCTTCAGTGACGAACGATGCGCCTGCGGAGTTTCCGGTGGGAGCGACGGTTGTAACATGGACGGTGACAGATACGTCTGGTAACGTGAATACAGATACGCAGAATGTGACGGTGGAAGACACGACGGATCCTGTGGTAACAGCACCAGGAGATATAACGACGACCGAAACGGGTCCGTTGACGCCTGTAAATATAGGAACGGCGACAGCGACGGATGCGGTAGGAGTGACGTCATTAACGAACGATGCACCGGCTGGTGGGTTTCCGCAGGGGACGACAATCGTCACCTGGACTGCCACCGATGCAGCAGGTAATTCGGGCACAGACACGCAGATTATAGCAGTGCAAGCTGCGGGTACAGGTGGACCGACGACAGTGAGTTTCCAGGATGGAGTAGAACCGGATGGCAGTTATGCGGGAACTCAGGATTCCCTGCTACGGCAGTCTTCGGGAGACTCGAACTATGGGAACGAAGCTTCGTTGAGTGCGGATTTAGTGCAGCCTGATCCGTCGAATGGTCGGTTTGGTGAGGTGATTTCTGTAGTGTCCTGGGATATTTCGAGTATTCCTAATAATGCGACAGTAGATTCAGCGAGTATCACGTTGCATTTAACGAATATCAGTTCGGGAAGTTATAACTTGTATCAAGCGTTGACGAGTTGGGATGAGTCGACGGTAACGTGGAACAGTTTTGGCGGATCGAGCACCAATGTAGGAGCTGCGGTGATTGGAACGATTGTCCCGGGGCAGTTTAATGAGAATGTGATTGTGCTGACTCCTGCGGGTATTAGTTTGGTAGAGGGTTGGATTGATGGATCGATTGCCAATAATGGGATCGTGATTAAACAGATCAATAACAACAACGATGGTATTTTTGTGAACTCGAGTGAGGCGGCAACGAATCCTCCGAAGTTGACGATCACCTACAATGTGGCTACCACAGGTGATACCGAACCTCCAGTGGTGACAGCCCCTGCAGATATTACAGTAGAATCAACAGGACCTTTAACTCCGGTGAGTATAGGAACAGCGACGGCGACCGATAATGTGGGAGTAGTTTCGTTGACGAATGATGCTCCGGCGGGTGGGTATCCGATTGGGACGACGGTTGTGACGTGGACGGCGTTGGATGCAGCTGCGAACATTGGAACGGATACGCAATCGATCACGGTGACAGAGCCTACGACTACTGGTGTGAACACGACGAGTTTCCAGAATGGGGTGGAGCCGAACGGGACCTACACCGGAACACAGGATGCGTTGTTGAGGGAGACATCTCCGGATTTGAATGATAATACGGATCAGCTATGGGCGGATGGGATTTCTCCGGATCCGAACAATGGCAGGTTTGGAGAAGTGGTGTCGGTTGTTTCCTGGGACATCTCAGCGATACCGAGTGATGCGATTGTCTCATCGGTGAGTGTGACGTTTGATATGTTTAACGATTCATCAGGAGACCATAACATATTGCAGGCGACAGCTCCGTGGTCGGAAGATACGGTGACGTGGAACAGTTTTGGCGGCACCGGATCGATTGGCAGTACGGTATTGGGAACGATTGGAACGTTCTTGTTCAATGAGCAGGAGTTTATCCTAAACGCGGATGGAGTGGCTTTAGTTCAGGGATGGGTTGATGGAAGTATTGCTAACAATGGATTGGTGATTCAATCTGCGGGAACGAATAACGGGATTGGATGGAACTCCAGTGAAGCGGCAACGGGACGGCCTAAAATCACCATCACTTACTTGGTGGGTGGTGGGACTCTTGACTTTCAAGACGGAGTCGCTCCAAATTCCGGTTACTCAGGAACTAGAGATGCGCATGTTCGACAGCCTTTTCCTAATAACAACTATGGAAGTGTTACCTCTCTTCGTGCGGATAATGAAGATAGCGGTGGAGAGGTTTTTTCAGTCATTTCCTGGGATCTTTCTTCTATCCCAAGTTCAGCTACCGTTAACTCAGTGAGTATTACTCTGGACTTAAGTGATGGCAGTGGATCAACTCATAATATCTGGGAAGTGATAAATTCCTGGTCCGAGAATACGGTTACTTGGAATAACATTGGACCTATTGGGGGTACTCTTCTTGGATCTATTCCTCCAACGGGATCCGGAGAAATTACCATTAATTTGAATGCTTCCGGTATTGCATTGGTTCAGGATTGGGTGGATGGCAGTTCCGCTAATAATGGAATCATTATTAGAACTACTGGATCTAATGATGGAATTGGATTTGATTCCAGAGAAGCAACAAATCCACCTAAAATATCTGTGACATTTACCTTGCCTTAATCATTTTTTGGCTGTCCGGAAACCTAGGCAATAAATTTGGTTTTCGGGCAGCTTTTCTATCGCTTAGAGTTTGGAGATCACTTTTTTATAATTAACCTATTAAGCCAATCCTTCATTTGTCAGAAACTATAGTTTTATCTCTCCCTAGAAACATAGACTGTTTTAATTCAAATATATATTTCGGCATAATATGACCTCTTTTTTTAATTTAAGATTAATTAAAAATAGGTCTAAAGAATGAGAGAAGTTTTCTTATTTCGAATGTTTGTTAGAAGCCATTGTGTTTTTATAGGAAAAACTAATTTTGAAATGGCTCCGGCTTGGTCAGGGTTTCGAAGAAAAAAGACTGGTTGATTATATGATTTTGAAAAATAATTAATGAAAGAGTACACAGAAATTCTTTGTTAATTTGTGAAAAAACTACTCCTGGAAACAATTTTTTGTCCAACAAAATATTGCATGAAATTCTTATTTACTAGTTAAAAGAAATAAGAGAAAATCCTCCAAAAAAGTTTTTATTGATTACCATATTATTTAGAAAAATGGGCTTGTGATTTTTTTGCAAAACAATCTAAGCGATTTGGTGAAAGTCCTTTTACTTACCTTTCTCTATTCGGTTTTTGGTTATTTGACAAGATTTTTGGTATTGCCAGAAGGTCAAATATCTTCAATTCTTCCTGCAGCGGGAATTGCTATTTATTTTTTATACCGATGGGGCAGTAAATTTTGGATCAGTGTTTTTCTAGGTTCGTTAATTTTGAGGGGTTTAACGGGTTCTGAATTTGGAGTGGACTCCTTTCCGGATATAAAAACTTGGGGCAATTTATTAGTTCTAGCAGGTGGAGAATCACTTCAGGCTTTTATTGGATCTTTATTTCTTAAGAAAATCAAAAATAATGGATTTCTAAATAAGGTGAAAAACTCACTTTATTTTGTAGTTTTTTGTGGGATCCTGTGCCCAATAATAAGTCCAATTATGAATAGTATAATCATGTACTCAACTGATGTTGTCGAGTTGAGACAGTTGGGTTGGTATGTTCTTACGGGGTGGTTTGCAAACTCAACGGGAATTTTGATAATGATACCGCTTACTGATTTGATATTTAAAAAAGAGGAGGTAAATTTCGATCTTGTCCAAAAAATTGAACTCCTTATTTTTTTAGTACTTATTTTTGTTGTTGGGCAATTAGTGTTTGGAGATTTAATGCAAAAATCTTCTTATCCATTAGTTTATACATTGTTCCCATTTTTAATTTGGGGTGTTTTTCGTTTTGAAAATTGGGGTGGGATTTTAGCTGTAGTCCTTGTTTGCGGCTTTGCTACCCTAGGTAGTATAAAAGGTGGAGGGCCTTTTGTGGGACGGCCCTATTTGGAATCAATTATTTTGTTGCAGGTTTACTGTTGGCTGGTTACTTCAATGACACATTTTCTTTCGGCGGCAATTCTTGAAAGGAGATTAACAGAAACAAATCTAATTAATAGTGAAAAACGATTAAGGTTATTAACTGATAATTTGCCAATTTTGATTGCTTATCTTGATAGCAAGGGAAACAACAAATTTAATAATAAACCCTATCAAGATTGCTTTGGTTACACTCAGGATGAAATATCAGGTATGAGTTTTAAAAATGTTTTAGGAGAAGGATCCTTTCAAAAAATTGAAGAATCTTATAAAAAAGCTCTGTCCGGAAATTTTGTAAATTTTGAAAGCAACGTTTTAGATAAAATTGAAAATCAAATTTGGGTCGAAATCACAATGGTTCCGCATAAAGATGACTTTAAAAAAATAGAAGGTGTGTTTGTTTTAGCCCAGAATATTACAGCAAGAAAAAAACTAGAAGAGGTATTGAAAAACGAAAATAGAAAGGTAAAGGAAATAATTAATTCTCTTCCCGCTGAAATTGCTGTATTGGATTGTCAGGGAAATATAGAGATGGTTAACAAAGCTTGGATGGAATATTCAGAAAAACATTGGAAGTTTTCATCGGAATTAGGGTTTGTAGGAATTAATTATTTGGAGGTTTGCGAAAATTCCGGTGAAAACGAATTGCATGAAAATATTCAAAAAATTTTAAATGGGGAAATTTCGGAGTATTCTGCAGAGTATCAACGTGACAGAGTTTTAGGATCAAAAAAGTATTTAATGCTGGTTAATTCATTTGAGGAAGGTATTAGGGGAGCCATTATTTCCTTTATAGATATTACCGACCAAAAAAAAGCGGAGGAACGGCTTGAGGAATATAAGAATCAATTGGAAGGGTTGGTTTTAAAAAGGACAAAAGAGCTTATAAAAGCTAATGACAAATTAAAAAATGAAATTCGTGAGAGGAAGAAAATTGAACAAAATTTGATAGTATCTCGCGAAGAATTAAGAAACCTGAACAGCAAATTAAGAACCATTCGGGAAGAAGAGAAAGTGAGAATTGCACGTGAAATTCATGATGAACTGGGTCAATTGTTAACCGCTTTTAAGTTCGATTTGACTTGGTTGAATAAATGGATTGAAAAACCTTCCTTCAAGATTAAAAGTAAAATTGATGAAATGTTTTCAAATATAGACAACTCAATAAATAGTGTTAGAAGAATTTCTTCAGAATTAAGACCTAAAATTTTGGATGATTTGGGATTTTCTGAAGCCGTAAAATGGCTGTTAAATGATTTTAAAAGGAAAACTCAGATTGATTATAATTTAAGGATTGAGCCGAACATTATATCTATAAAATCTAATTTATCCATTGAAATGTTTAGGATGTTCCAGGAAATTCTAACCAATGTAGCGCGTCATTCTAAGGCCACAAGCCTAGAAGTTGAATTGATTGAAAGTCGTAAAAATCTTGAGTTAAAAGTTGTTGATAATGGTATTGGAATTCAATCTTTTAAGGTGAACGATTCCGGGTCATTAGGATTAATTGGACTTCGTGAAAGAGCTTTTTTGTGGAAGGGCCAGGTTGAAATAATTGGAGTTGAAAATAAAGAGACTACTGTAATTATTACCATTCCTAAAAATAAAGAAAATAAATATGAGCAGAAAATCAAAAATTAAGATAATTATTGCTGATGACCACGCCATTGTACGTAAAGGTTTGGTCCAAATTATTTCCGAGATGCCAGAGTTTCAGCTTTTAGATGAAGCTACAAATGGAATGGAGCTTTTGGAAAAAGTAAAAAAGAATCCTCCCGATATTATTGTATTGGATATTGCAATGCCAAAAATGTCAGGCTGGGAAGTAATCCAGCATTTAGAAAAAAAATTTTCTAAGATACGGGTTATAGTTTTGAGTGTGTCCTCAGAAGAGGATTATGCAATTCAGTTTTATAAGGCGGGTGCTTGGGCTTACTTAACTAAAGATAGTGCTGCGGATCAATTAGTTAAGGCGATAAAAAAAGTTGCTCAAGGTGAGCGATTTATAAGTGCTAATATTGCTGACAAACTAATTCTTTCTTTGAATGAACAATATAAGCCTCCACCACATGGGAAACTTTCCCCACGTGAATTTCAAATTTTTTGCATGATTGCTGGAGGGAAAACTTTAACGGAAATAGCAAAGGATTTGAGTTTGGGTGTGGCCACTATTGGGACATATCGGAACAGAGTATTGAATAAAATGGAGTTAGAAAATAATGCTCAACTGACAAATTATGCCTATAAGAATAAAATTCTTTCTTAATGGAATATTTTAAATTTTGAAAACAAATAAAATTTTCATTTGAGGAAATAAAGATATTTATTGGTGAAGGGTTTTTTAGGATTTTTGATAGTTTTTGAGTTAAAATATTTGGAAATTTAAAAAATTTATTATTTCATGTCGGGAGGGATTATGAAACTTAAACTAAAAGCTCACAACTTTAAACTTGTTTTTTGTGCAGGAATATTTTTAGTGTTTTCTAGCTGGATGCTCGGATGTACTCAATTGAAGGAGCGATTTGGAACTACAGAAGAGACTCCCGAATTAGCAATGGACAGGGAAAAATGCCAAAAGGAAGCAGACCGTATTGCTTCAGACTCAACAGCTAATGCAATCAAAAGAATGGATATTAGACGAGAAGCTTACAATGATTGTATGAACAAAAAAGGACATAATAAATCAGTCACAAAATAAAAATCGTTCTCACAAATTGAAAAGTACTTTTTGAGAGGGGATTGTGAGGTGAATCATGGCTTCAGAGCATAACCGTAGATTTTCTTTGGATAAGGTAGAAATTGACCCTAAATTGAAAAATCGTATTTTTTCTGCTGATGGGGATGAACATGTTGGTGATTGGGACGGCGAAACTATTGAAGATTTGATTAAAGAATTAGATCGAGTCGAAGAGAATGTAGATGCTAATTATGCCAGTCTTCCACATCATACTAATGTTCCTGAGGATCTTAGGGACCAGGTCGAAAAAGATTTTCCTATTTGGGCATGTGACTCTCAGGGAATGTGCTTAGTAGGTGAACAGGCGAATGAAGTGGTATCGATAGAAAAAATCCGCTCCCATTACGATAAAAAGCATGGAGGGGTAGAAGCTTTTAAAGAAAAACTGCGGTTAGAACGTCAAAAAATGATAGAGGACTTAAATCGGAAATAATTTTGGAGCTTCTCATACAAATATTATTTGGATGGGGAGCTTTTTTTAATATGGTAGCGTATAAGTAATACTTATTTTGGGTCCTCTGCTAAAATCTTCGCGGGAACGGATCCCAATTCCATTACTGGAACCGGTTGACCTTATAATTAACCCATCGTTTGAAATGCTTCCATCAATCCAACCTTTCACCAAATCAATTCCTTGCTGATTCAAGTTGATAGTTTTTAATCCACTGGAAGTTGAAGTAATAATTCCTATGACTTCGGTTCCTATATTGGATGTACTTGCGAATGTATTCCAATTAACAGTCGTTTCAGACCAAGATGACTTAGCTTGAAATATTTCATGGTTTGCAGAGCTACCATTGAAAAGATCTAAGACAATATTTACGGATTGAATAATTGCGCTACTAGGAATCGAAGAGATATCCCATTTTATGACACTCATTAATTCTCCATTTTGACCGTTGATTGGGTCTCTAGCTCGACCATCAACCCATAATTCTATTTCTAACCCATCATTTTGCTGGGGAGAAGTTTCTATTAATTGTGCGTCCCTTGTTCCTGTGTATGAAGTATCAGGGTCAACATTATCTTGGAAACTTATGGCAAAGGGACCACTCGGTACTGCTTCTACTTCAACCGTCTGAGTATCGGTCCCAGAATTGCCTGTTGCATCTTGTGCAGTCCAAGTGACTACTGTAACTCCTATAGGAAATTCTGCTGGGGCGTCATTAGTTAGCGACGTTACTCCTATGTTATCTGTTGCGGTTGCGGTACCAATATCCACTGGAGTGGTTTCACCTGTAGCCTGAGTATTAATGTCTGCTGGTGCATTCACAATTGGTGGTTCTGTGTCTTCACCTTCGGGAAGAATATAGGTAACTTCGAATTTAGGTTGGCCTTCCGATGACTCTCTTGAATGGAATGCGATACTATCATTATTGGAGTTCACTTGCTTTACACCAATGCCATTGTTGGAAATGGTTCCGTTCACCCAATTCTGAACTAAGTTTATTCCTGCACCATTTAGGCTCACAGAATATTCTCCAAATATTCCTGCGGGAATTGTTCCCAAAACTGTAGAGCTGATATTGGCGTTATAATTATTCCAAGTCACTGAATTCTCTGACCATGTACCTGAATTTTCCAACAAGTGAAATTCTCCTGAACTTAAATTGAATATAGTGAAAATAACGCTGGCCGATTGGATAATCGCGTTTGATGGAATGCTTGATAAATCCCAGGATATTACAGTTGTTACTTCTCCATATTTGCCGTTATTTGGATCTGGTTGTACAAAGTCTACTGTTAGAAAATTTTGGTTCCCATAATTCGTATTCTTAGATGACTGCCTAAGAATAGAATCTCTGGTGCCAGAATAGTTGGAATTTGGCAATGATCCGTCTTGAAAAATTATGGTTACAGGTGCGCCTGTAGATTGTTCGACAGAAACGGTTTGTGAGTCGGAACTTGTATTTCCAGCCGCATCTTGGGCAGTCCAGGTCACAACAGTGGTGCCAATTGGAAATTCTGCCGGGGCATCATTAGTAATTGACGTTACTCCTACATTATCTGTTGCGGTTGCGGTACCAATATTCACCGGGGTGGTTTCCTCAGATGAAACAGTATTAATATCTGCAGGAGCATTAATCACAGGGTCGGTAGTATCTGCAATCGTTATCGTATGTGAATCTGTACCTGTATTACCCGCTGCATCTTGGGCGGTCCAAGTCACAACTGTGGTTCCAACGGAAAACTCAACAGGAGCATTATTTGTTAATGAAGTTACTCCTACATTATCAGTAGCGGTGGCGTTTCCAATTGAAACCGGTGTCGTTATTCCAGTTGCCTCCGTAGTTATGTTGGCAGGAGCTGTGACTACAGGTGACTCAGTATCCTCTCCTGAAGAGGGGGTACTGTAAGTAATGGTGAGTTTGGGCTGATCCGAGGAAGCTTCGCTGGAGTCAAAATCAATTCCATCGGAAGTTCCTCCACTTTTAATTATTACTCCATTATTGGCTATAGACCCATCTATCCAACCTTGGACTACGTCAATTCCAATTTCGTTTAAGGTGATTTCATTCTTGTTAAAAATGTTGGGTGGAATAGTACCCATCACTTCCAAACCAATTGCCCCACTTCCATTGAAAACATTCCAATTTACTGTGTTTTCTGACCAAGAAGCTTTGGCTTCGTATAAATTGTAAATACCATTGCTTGTATTAAATAAGTTAAAAGTAATAGAAGCGGCCTCGACAATTGCATTATTGGGTATAGAAGAGGTGTCCCAAGAAACCACTGAAATGACTTCTCCATAATTCCCATTAACCGGATCTGAGTCGGAACCATCTCCTAAAAGAAGGGTGGTATTTGCGAAATTGGAATTTGGAGAGCTTTCTCGTAAATATGCATCCTGAGTGCCATTGTAACCATTGAGGCCATTTTGAAAATTCCTCACAGTTGTCTCATTTGGTGGTGTGCCACCGCCTCCCGTTTCAGGTGAATTTTCCTGAATATTAAATTGGATACCTGGGTCTGCAATGGGTAAGTTGGCTTCATAGTCACGCACGTTGACAACAGTAAGGACTTGGGATCCTGATGACGATGTTGCAGTGGTTAATCTAACAATTCGCGGATCACTCTGCCTTGTTGCATTGGTAACCGTAACTCCATTATCTAAGTTATAGTTGCTCTCAGTCTCCGCGCTGGATTCTTCGACTGGTTCAGAGAATTGGACATCTAGAGTTGTATTATTAATTCGGTGGATCGCAAAAAGGGTTGGTGCTACCGTATCATTACCGTGAGTGATGGTAAATTTATCTCGAATCAATCCACTGTCATCCAAAAAACCAGCTTCCAAACGGTTCGCATAAATATCTAAGACCATTGATCCAAAAATTCCATCTCCCTGGTCAAGCTCTTTGTGCATGATCGGATGTTTGATAGAACTATTTGTTGTGGTATGGCGACTCGACATGCCCACTATGGCGTATATTGTTCCGTCATTTCCTGTCTTTGTATATGCTCCGTCTGCTCCTGATTCTGGAAAGGATATGCCATTGTCAGATGTTAATCTGATTCCATTTTTTGCCAGGTATGATCGTTCATACCAATGATTATTTCCACTCAATACCAAATCAACGCCATGAGATTCTAGTATGGGGATCACATTCGCTCGTAGTTCAGTTGGAATCGTACTATTGTTATTTGCGGCATTTGAAAATGCTGGGTTGTGAAAAATAGTAATAATCCATTCTTGATTTGTTGAACTCAAATCATTTTCTAACCAAGTCAGCATTCCAGACCCTGAGCTTCGTGAACGCGTTAGTGAATTAAGTACGACAACATGGATATTGCTAAAATCAAAAGAATAGAAGTCTTCAGCATTTGAGCTTGCACCTCCGAGCTCTCCATCTTTTGGAAATTCAAAAATATCAAAAAAAGGGCCAGATTGAGAATTAACATTTGAGTAAGGTTCACCATCTGAGAAGGTTGTCCAAAAAGTACTATTTCGCAAAATATCAGGGTACATGTCGAATAAGCCTCCTTCATATGCTCCATCTGAACCCTCTGAATAACCCCCATTTGTATAAGCGTTATCTCCCAATGCCAAAATTAAATCTGCTCTACGATTTCCTGTGTAAGTTTTAAAACCGTTTTTGACATTGTTTGCGTTATTATTTCCCGTTCCAAAATCCCCGATTACCCAGATCCGGGTCGGGTGTGGGCTTCCTCCACCTGGAGGTGTGATAAAGCTTCCGCGAGCTGAACTTTCATTTAAAGGCGAACTGGTAGTGCCAATTTCATAATAATAACGAGTTCCAGGACTTAAATTTGTCAATGTAACCCGGTGCTCTAACAATGTTTCACAACTGCCACATAGTGATTTATTCTTAGGAGCATTATCTGATTTAGTAGAATTGTAACTGCCTGGGGAGGTTCCATAATGAACACTATTATTATTTGATTCTAAACTATTAACTCTCCACTTTATTACAACACTCGTTGCACTCAGTTTTTGCAAATAGGGACCTCGATCAACCGTTCCCGCTTGTGCTAAAGATTTTGAAAAAATTACCAATAAGAAAATAAATAGAAGAATTCTATTAGAAAAATAATTTTTCATACAATTCCTGATAAAAAAATGGCTATGTAGAAATAAATGTAGGTCTATAATTTGAAATTATGTTTTTGCTGTTAGGAAGCAAGAAATGGTAAAGCCTGCCAATACTTTACCTTCAAAGTTGATGCCAAATTAAGTGTCATTTTCGCAACAAATTTTTAGGAAGGGCAAGATTAATTGATCAGTCTGAAACATGTATCAAAGCTTATTAATAAAGGGGCATTCTTAGGTGAGTGAAAAATGGTTTAATTATTGAAAACAAGCTATTTGAAAATGTAGAAAAAAAATATCGGAAAGTCTATGATTTATTGAGGTTTAAATTTATCATTTGTTAAAATATTAATACGAGTATCAAAAAATTGAACACCCTAAAGTATCTATAACAAATAGATTAATTTGAAATGAAAATTTTCTGTCCTCGAAAAGTTTCATTTTGCATTTCGAGATTCCGAACTAAAGGATTGCGATTGGAAATGTTGGAGGATAAGTCTTGGGGTTTATAAGTATAATGAAAACGAATGGGGAATTAAAAATGGAGATCGTTAACAAAGGGTAGATTTTATAATTTCTACAATTCTTTCTTGATCACTTATAGACATGTTAGTTCCTGAGGGAAGACAAATTCCCCGATTAAAAACTTCCTCTGAGAAACTTTCATTTGGCTTAGTGGAAAAATAGGGAACATTATTGAATAGGGGTTGAAGATGGAGGGGTTTCCAAACGGGCCTCGCTTCAATATTTTTATCTATTAGGGATTGAATAATTTCTTTAGCTGATGTTCTGCACTCCTGGGAATTAATTGTCATAACAGTCAACCAACGGTTAGACTTTCCATAAGAAGCCTCCGGCATAAAGCTAACTCCGGATTTATTGGCGAAAGCTTCGTAATACCTTTGAAAAATTTGTCTCTTTTGTTGGACTCTTTGATCTAGAAGTTTTAGTTGTCCGCAGCCAATGGCAGCTAGCACATTACTCATACGATAGTTGTAACCTAGTTCACTGTGTTCATAATGAAGAACGGGATCTCTTGCCTGTGTTGATAAATAGCGGGCTTTTTCCAAAGCGGGTGTATCGTCAGAAATAAGCATCCCTCCACCTGAGGTGGTTATTATCTTATTTCCGTTAAAAGAAAAGATACCAAATTTCCCTAATGAACCGCTAGCTTTTCCCTTATATGTAGCGCCCAAAGATTCGGCGGCATCTTCAATGATGGGAGTTTTAAATTGATTGCAGATCTCTTTCAATTTATCAAAGTCAGCACTTTGACCATATAAATTTACAACGATAACGGCTTTCGGCATTCGATTGGTTTTTTTTGCATTTTCAAAAGCTCTTTCCAGGGCACTAGAAGATAAATTCCATGTTTCGGGATCTGAATCGATAAAAACCGGTTCTGCTCCTTGAAAAAGAATTGGAGTGGCACTACCAATAAATGTAAATGAGGAACAGAACACAACATCACCTTCGCTTACTCCCAATAAGCGTAAAGCTAGGTGAACTGCAGCTGTACCCGAAGAGACTGCCAATGCTCCATTGACTCCAGCATATTTTGCTAATTCGTTTTCGAATTCTTCTTGATGAGGTCCGCAAGGAGCAATCCAATTAGAATCGAAGGCATTTTTAACAAATTGGATTTCTTCTTCTCCCATATGTGGAGGCGAAAGGTATATTTTTTTATGATTTTCCATTGGGTTCTGAAAATTATTCAATAGTTTTTTCTTCGGTTATTTTTGCCTGAATTCTAAAGCGTTTGCCATTAACTTCATAATAAGCAGATTCGTTTAATTGGTTAGTGGTTAGTGCACGAATACGACAAATTAAGTCATGAGCTTGGACAGTTTGATTTAAATCGATTCGCTGAAGATTTTCTTTAAATAGGTCTTTACTGTTATGACTAGTGCCTTTTTCGTTTTTTTGAGAAATTCTTTTGTAATTTTTACTGGATAACTGTGGCCATGCAGTTTTAAATACTTTTAATTCCAATTCATTTATTTTTTTATATAAGCTGTGGGCGGTATCTCCTGAAGAAATTTTTATTTGTTCCTGACATACAATGTCTCCAGTATCTATATCCTCATCCATAAAATGTAATGTGGCACCAATTGGTGTGTTATCTAAAATTGCCCAACTAGGGGTATGCCACCCACGATTAAAAGGTAGATAAGCTGGATGTAAATTTAGAACACCATGCTTAGGTAAGCTTAAAACATCTTTAGGGACAATATAAGGGAAATGGATTCCAAATATGTAATCTAAATTTAAATTTTTAATTGTTTCAATTCCCTTTTGTTCACGAAAAACTTTTCCTTTAAGGATTTTATCATCTTCTAGGAAAGGGACCATTGACTTTAGTAATTGGGCATGGGAGGCTTTTTTTTGAGAGGGTACTAATAAGGCTAGTGGGGGGGAGTTTTCTTCCAATAAAAATTTTAGGACTTTTACGGAAATTTCTCTATCGCCAGCAAATGCATAACGTATTTCTCCCATTTTCTATCCTCAATAGCTGTTAGTTTTATTTAAAAGGTTTGAGTTTAGTGAAAGCGTTTTCAGTAAACTGACTATCTTCTCACCGGATTTCCCATCCCCATAAATATTTGTAAAGTTTTTTCCTGTTAATTTTAGAGCAGAGTTGATTCCGTTTTTAATGTCATCTGTATTTGTAAGAGTATCGATTACATTGTCATTACGTTCTCGTTCTTTCTGGCGAGACCCAATATTGACTGTTGGTAAACTAAAGGAAGCCGACTCGATTATTCCACTACTTGAGTTTCCAATCATAACATCCGCTGCAGCTAACCAAGAGATAAATTTTTTGCGTGGTAAATGTACAACTCTTCGAAAGTTTGGGTTTTTGGAAAATTTATCTACAACTTCTCTAATTGAGTTTCCTCCTGCGTCTGAGTTAGGCATTAAAATTAGAGATTGAAGAGAAGATTTAGAAAGAGCCTCCAAGAGTTGTTGCATTTGGGATCCAGCATTTTTTTCTTCTTGTAACACAGGATGAAAAATAACTAATGCTATTGATTTTGACAAATCAAAATTATATTCATCGCAAAGTTCCTGTTTAGAAAGTTGGACCATTTGTTTTATTCCGTCTAATCCAGGAGCGCCTGTGACAAAAATATGTTTTTCCATTTCACCCATTCGAATTAAACGCTCTTTTGATTTCTCTGTTGTGACAAAATGGTAATGAGAAAGTTTGGAAATGGCATGACGAATAGGTTCATCCACAGTGCCAGAACGCTCTCCTCCATGAATATGGATCAAAGGAATATTCAAATGAATCGCTGCTAAAGCCCCGGCAAGTTGCTCTCCACGATCTCCTAAAACCATAACGAGGTCAGGGTTTTCTATTTGAAATGCATCTACCATATTGATGATTTCTGTCCCTATTGATCGGGCCATTGAAGCACCAGAAGTATCTTTCAAATCAACTGAAATTTTACTACAAATCCTTAAACCACTTTTTTCTATTTCTTGGTATGTATTTCCATACTGAGAGGAAAGGTGCATTCCAGTTACACAAACTGAAATATCTAAATTAGGATCTTGATTGGCCTGAGTTAAAGTTGATTCCATTAAACCAAAATCGGCGCGTGTTCCCGAAACATAAATGATTTTTCTCATGTTTCCAAGTCTGTCCATTGAAGTGTATGCCACTGAGGAAGGTTATTCCGGACTTTTAAGTTAACAACTTTATTTATTTCTTTAGGGGGGATTCCATTTCCGGGTCTCAGTAATACAAGCATTGCCGAATCTAATTTTTCTCCGGCTTTTAACTCTCGATTCAGTGTAATGCTTTTTCGAACTAAGGATCGTATAGGTAATTCAGATTCGCAAGGAGCTTTAATTCCATCCCCTAACGCATTAGAGATAGATCTGATGTTTTTAATCATTTCTATTAATTCACTTGGTTCTAAAGAAGCTGAGTGGTCGGGACCTGGAAGAGAGCGATCTAAAGTAAAATGTTTTTCAACGATTTTGGCGCCCAGCGCTACAGCAGCCGCTGAAATAAATATTCCTTCTGTATGATCCGAGTATCCAACCGGTAAGTTAAATTTATTTTTTAAAGTATGCATAGCTCTTAAATTTACGTCTTTTGGGAGAGCAGGGTAATTTGAGGTGCAGTGAAGCAGTGTTAATTTTTCAGGGAGAGGTTCTTTGTATTGACAACTTTCCCGAGTTTCCCGGAAACATTGAACCGCTTCTTGAACTTCCTCTAAAGTAGACATCCCAGTCGAAATAATCAGTGGAATATTGGATTTGGCTAAATGGCTGATTAAAGGAAAATTTGTTATCTCTCCGGAGGGGAGTTTTAAGCGTTTTACACCTAAATCTAAAAGAAAATCTGCCGATTGTTCGTCAAAGGGGGTGGACATAAACTCTATGTCAAGTTCATCACATCTTTTTTTTAATTTTTTATGTAGAGAGGGAGAGAGTTCTAAAGATTGCAACATAGAGAACTGATCATTTCCTCCGGTTTGTTTTTTTTGGTACTCGGCAAGTTGTGTTCCGGGTTTTGCAAGAGCTTCCGCGCGAAAAGATTGGAATTTGACGGCGTCTGCTCCAGCTTTTGCGGCAACTTCTACCAGTTTTATTGCGAGTTCCTCTGATCCATTATGATTGACTCCTGCCTCAGCAATAATAAAGCAATTTGGAGAATTTACCATACGCTTAATCCGCCATCGATGACAATATTTTGCCCGGTAATATAAGAGGAGGAATCTGAAGCAAGGAATAAGACGGCTCCGCACATTTCTTCTGCTTCTGCCATGCGGCCCAAAGGCACCCTTTGACTATAACGATCAATAAAAGTTTTATTTTGACCGCTAAATACACCTCCCGGTGTTATTGCATTTACTCGAACTCCCTTGTGTCCCCAATAGGAAGCTAAATATTTCGTGAGTCCCCATAAAGCTGCCTTACTAGTGCTATAAACTGCTGGAGTATTTATACTTCGACCCTCATATTCTGAGCCTTCATAAATTCTTTGATCAGGAGCTAAAATTCCGTAAATGGAAAGAGTATTAATAATGCTACCTTTTCCTCTCCGAGCCATTTCAGTTCCAAAGACTTGGCAACCAAGCATAACACCTGTGGTATTAATTTCCATGACTGAATTCCAATCTTCTAAAGGAAATGATTCAAAGGGTTCAAAAAAATTAGGACTTTTTGCGGCTGCATTATTTATTAAAACATCTACTTCTCCCATTTCTGAGGTTATTTTTTTTTGGAGAGAATTTAAGTCTGATAAATTTGTTACATCTCCACCAAAGGCAATAATAGAATTAGGATGACTTTCATTTATTTCGTTTGCAAACTGAGAAGCTTTTTCTAAGTTGCGGTCAAATATAGCAAGGCGAGCCCCTTTCCCAACCAACGCTTTAGAAAACCTTGTGCCTAATATTCCTGCTCCTCCGGTGAGGAGAACAATTTTATCGGTTAGATCAAAATTAATTTTGTTGTTTTTCAAGTTTTTCTCTCATTAAAATATCTACTAGTTTAAAGTCGATGGGTTCATCAATGTCGATAGATCTTTCACGCGGCATAATGTAGAGTTTAGCATTACCATCCCATAGGCCCTTAGATAAAGTTTTTAAATGCCAAACGTAGATAGAAGCATTCATTGAATAAACTTTTGGTGCCAACTGTCTGCTATAGACATTATTGTTTGGAGGTTTTACTAACTGAAAGTATCCTTTTGAATTTTGCTCCACCATATTGAAATAGGGATTTTTTTCAGCTTCATAGCCAGTAATAACAACGTCAGTATTTTCATCAAGAAGATTTAGGCAGGAATTAATATCTTCCAAATTTCGCAATGGAGAAGTCGGGTCTAAATCTACAATAGTGTTAACCTGGATCCCCGAATTTATTACCCAATCCACCAGGTGTTGGATAACTGGTATTTTTGCTGATGTCTTGGTTGCCAATTCAGCGGGTCTTAAAAAAGGTACATTTGCTCCTGCTTGTTTTGCTATTTCAGCGATTTCCTGATCATCAGTTGAGACAAAAGTATGATCAATTTGAGGACAGGAAAGAGCTTGCTCAATGGTATGAGTTATTAGGGGTTTTCCCACTAACATTTTAATGTTTTTTCTTGGGACTCCTTGTGAACCACCACGAGCGCAAATTGTGCAAATAGTACTCATTAATTTCCTCCGTTATTAGCAAGCACAGCCAATGCAGCACTTTTTAAACCTTCTTGAATATCTTGCGAGGTTTGACTTTTGGTTCTTACAGCGTCCAAAAACTCTTTCATTGCGGTAAAATACGTCTGTGAAACATCAAATCCCATTGGACCACAATTAATTGATTTTACACAATCTGGAAGCACTAAATCTAAACTCTTTTTTGGTAAATCCCAAATCAAAGTTCCTTTTTCACCAACGATTTCATAACGTCGATTGAGTTGTCTAGAAACATAATCCATTGAGACAGTTACTAAAGGGGAGCCCGTTTGTTTTCCCAAGAGAATAATCGCGGTATCTTCCGAATCAATTTCCAAGGAGCTGAATTTACCTTTAAGTGACTTCACAGTATCAAATTCACCAAATAACCATCGTGCCATATCTAATTCATGAATCAAATCCATAATGACCCCGCCGCCCATGGATTTTTGAGCGCTATAACTTGATCTATAATTTTGGGAGGGGCGCCAATCAGGTAGCCACTGTCCAACAGAAAAGGAAGCACGTACGATCTTACCCAGAACATTGGATTTTATCAAATCTCTTACTTTTAACAAAGAAGGTAGAAAACGTAGATTGCAACCTACCATTGTAGTTTCTGAATAATTGCTGGATTCTAAGAGACTTGTTAGTTGACCAATTTGATTTTGTTGAGTTAGAACGGGCTTTTCAATATATATTGGAATCTTTGTTTTAATTAATGGAATCAATGTTTCAAAATGTAGAGAAGAGGGGTTGCAAATTATAGCAAAATCGGGTGAATTTGTTAGAGCTTCATTTAATGAATAATATGTTTTTACCGGATATGGATTAGTATCTGAATTTTTATTTGGATTTTTGCGAGAAAGAATTAACGCAATGTTCGGTGCTAAAGATCGGATATTTTTAAAATGCCTTTGACCTATAGATCCCATCCCGATAATTAGAGCCATCATTAAATTTTATCCTCGATATTTTTTCAAAAAAAGTAGTTTTAGATATGGGTAATGCCTTTCAAAAGACCACCAATAAATAATGCCTAATAGATTACATATTAAAAAATAAATTGAAAAGGTTATCCACCCCAAGCTTTCCAAAAACTTAAATGAAACCATAAAATGAATTAGCGAATAATGTGTTAGATAAAGAGAATAGGAATAATCTGCCAAAAATTTTGGAAAGGGTTTTCTTGACTTTAAACTCTTCTCACCCAAAAATATAAATACTAAAATAAAACCAAGTAAAAAAATAAACCCAAAATTAAAATCGTAAAATGTAAATGGCTCCCATTTAAACTGAGTTTGCACCAAAGAAACCCAAAGAATTCGAACTACCAAAACTCCAAACCCAATTGATAAAATACAAACTAAGAAACGTAAATTTATATTTTTAAAAGCGAATAAATTTTGGTTTTTGTAAAAAGAAAAATACCAGAATGCAATAAAAGCGCTTGAAAACCAAACTAAGGTTAATCCTTCTCCAGTACCAGCTACCATATTAAACAATGGAAAAATTCCCACAAAAACAAGGATGGAGAAAAACTTTAAAAAACTATTTTTTATAAGATGATTTTTAAAGAAAACCCAACCGAAGAATAAATAAATCCACCATTCAATAGCTACTGTCCATAAGGGACGTCCTGATCCAAATGTTGCAAGTTTTAAGGAGGAGAGGTTTAAAGCTTTATCGGCTAATAAACCTAGCGGAAATTGTTGGAACATAAAAATATTCGCAACGAAATGCTTTATTGAAAAGTACTGATAATAATTATGGGTTTTAGAATTATAGAGGATTATAGAATCTAAAATGAGTATGAATATAAGGCAAGGAAGATAGGGAGTAAAAATCCTGAAAAATCTGTCTACAAAATAAGATTTTAGGCTGTACCCAGGATTGTTCTTCTTTTTTTCTAAAGTCGTATAGCAAATTAAAAACCCCGAAAGAATAAAGAATATTAGGACCCCAAAGTTTCCTAGCATCAGAATATTCTTTTCTCCTCCACGAGTAAGAATATGATTAATCAATACCAATTGAGCAGCAAGTACTCTCATGATATCAAGGAAGGATGACTGATTTCCGTTCATTCAGGTTAGATTTATTAGCTATTTATAAATTCATTAATTATTTTTAGGCCGTATTGCCCACTTTTTTCAGGATGAAACTGACATCCGTAAAGATTTTCTGATTTTAATGCTGCACATAGAAGGTGGCCGTTATAGTCGCAATCCGCTAATCGATTAGATTTATTTTTTGGGATGGCTACATATGAATGGACAAAATACATTGAGGCTGCTTTGGGTAATTGGGAGAAAATTGTTTCTCTCCAGTTGGGATAGGCCTCAGAAGCCAATAATTTATTCCATCCAATATGGGGAATTTTATGAGCAAAACCCTTTTTACCCGTACTTGAAATTTTAACTACATTTCCGGGGATTAATCCAAGTCCAGGGTGGTTACCAAATTCTTCGCTATTGTCTAGCATCATTTGCATTCCTAGGCAAATTCCTAAAAAAGGTTTTCCAGATTTACCGAATACTTTAATAGGTTCAACCAAGTTGCAGCTATTAAGTTCTTTCATTCCATTTTTAAAAGCCCCTACCCCCGGTAGAACCAAGCGACTTGCCTTTGCAATCTCTTGACCGCTTTGAGCAATGTAAACCTTGGCTCCGCAGTGCTCAAAGGCCCTTACAACGTTCAAAAGATTACTCATGTTATAATCTACAACTGTAACTTTAGGTATCATAGTTTTCGAACATTTAAATTTGCTTCGATTGCATGTTTTCTGATTTCAACCAAATCCATTCTTTTATAATGAAGTATATCTGCCATCGAAACCGCGTCAACATGACCTTCTTGAATTACTTCAATCATGTCTTTTGGGTTACCCATCCCCCCACTTGCTATCAAGGGGACTTTGATATCTTGGTTGACCGCTTTAATAAGATTTACATCAAAGCCTTTTCGCGTCCCTTCTCTGTCAACAGAAGTGAGTAAAATTTCTCCTGCACCAAGAGTGACGCCTTCCTTAACCCAATTCACAACATCTAAACCCGTTTTTTCTCTACCATTATCGGTGTAAGCCTCCCATTTTTCATTTGTTATTTGTTTTGCCTCAATAGAGAGAACCATACATTGGGACCCAAAACGGTTGGAAACTTCACTAATTAATTCTGGTCGCTTGATGGCAGCAGTATTTATAGCGACCTTATCTGCTCCAGACCGCAAAATTTGCTTCACATCTTCAATTGATCGAATTCCTCCACCTACAGTAATAGGTATAAAAATATCCTTTACAGTTTTTTGAATTATTTCTTGAAGGTTGTTTCTTCCATATAGGCTTGCGACAATGTCCATATAAATTAATTCGTCAGCCCCATCCTCATAATATTTTTTTGCAAATAGATTAGGATTGCCCATTACACGCAAACCTTCCAGGTGGATTCCTTTTACAAGGTTGGGGCCCTTAATGTCCAGTCTAGGAATTAACCGAACATTACTCATAAGTGGGTGGCAAACTCTTCTTGCCATACAGCGTGGCGCAGTTGCCATTGGTCATTTTCAAATTCCCAAATGTGCGGAGATCTAAAAGTATCTGCTAAACGCATGAAGTAATCTCTAGACATTAAAGGTTCTTCAAACATTTTTGAGGCATTTGGAAATTCTTTTTGAGGAATACTCAGATATTGGAATATTTCATCGGCAAACCTTTCGGGCCACTCCATATCAAATCGTTTTACAAGAGCTACACCTTCTTCTCGAGTAATATCTCCTGAGCGAATTTCCTGTGCAGCATCATATGTGGCTCGCCCAATTCCGAATTTTATTCCAGTTGTGTAATAATGAAAGTCGTCAATGCGATCATCAATGCTATTATATTTGCTATAGGTTCCTGCAGTTCTTTCGGGAGATGCTTCGAAACCCCCATGTTCCACTGAATAGTAATAGCAACTTTGAGGATGCCACTTTAAGTAATAACCTAAGTAATGGACTTCAATATTTTTGTTTTTTATATCCTGGGGGTTTGCAGGCATGTAGGGTATTAAATCTTGATCTTCTAAACCAAAATCACTTTTTAAATCCGAAAGTGAAACGCCTCCTAAAAAAATTTGTTTTGGATCTCCAGCAGTAAAATAGGACCAATCTCTAATAGCGCTACCCGAATCAGCAATAGGATTCCCATATTCAGCTTCATTTTCACCATAAAAAACTAAAGGAATATTAAATAGGCAGGCCATTTTGGGCGCAAGTGATTTTTGTCCTAAAATGAATGGTTGAAATGGATGGAACAGAAATTCTACTGCCAAGCGAGTGAGTAATCTATGGACTTGACCATTTGGTGTCATTAAATAATTATCGTGACCAGCATGAATCCATGATTGGAAATTTTTCCATCCCCATTCAGTATAGATATGAGGTGCCCATGTTACCGTCAAGGGATGCATTTTATATTTAGTTTTTAAAATGTGCGAAGCATAAAAGCTATCCTTTCCACCCGAACCGGGAACCAAACAATCATAAGACCCATCTTTACTACGAAATTGATTGCATAAATCCCAAAGCTCTTTTTCCCTTTCTTCCCAGTTTATTTTGTTAGATTTTTGTTCTTTTAATCTGCAGGCGTCACAAATTCCATGTTCATTAAAGTTAATAGTATGCTTTTTACTTTGAGGAGTATGATTAAATTCTATGGCAGAATTTGGACGCTGGTTGGAAATAACACATTGTTTGCAGAACTTGACTTCTGAAGGAAGTCCATATTTAGTTTTGGGGGTTTTGTTGGTTGAAAGAAAATCAGAAACATTTACAGATTCTGGATAGTTAATAATATCCATTTTAAGGTCTCTCAGAATAAGTTGAAATAAAAATATCAGATGAAATAATAAAAAAGAAGGGAAATTTTCTGAATTACTTCTCCGAAATTATAACACTAAAGTATATTATGGTAGTGAAAATAATTTTTTATGGAATTTTGAAATTTTTGAGGATTTTTCATTTTGAAGAAGATTTTGTTTGTAGGATATGGTGGGGGTCATATCACAATGTTGATTCCTATAATTCACTTTTTAAGGAAACATAGTCAATATCATCTAATAGTATTGGGGCTTACCACTGCAGCTGAAAAATTAAGGGCAGAAAAAATTACTTATTTTGGATATAAAAACCTTGTAGATTTGAAAATAGATAGAGAGGCTCTTAAAATTGGTCAAGAATTATTTAAATCTTTAGGGAAAAAGGCCCAAGTAGATGTTGAAGAGTCAGTTGCTTATTTAGGGCTTTCGTATTTTGATTTGGTTAGTCGATTAGGAGCACTTAAGGCGAAAAGTGAATTCGAATTAAAGGGAAGACAATCCTTTTTGCAATTGTCTATTTTAGAGAGAGTCTTTAAACGCTATAAGCCAGATTTGGTTATTGCAACTAATTCTCCTCGATCCGAAAAAGCGGCAATTTTAACGGCAAGAAAAATGGGAATTCCGTCTATTTGTTTAGTAGACTTTTTTGATCCGAGAGAGTTCGAAGATCGTATTTCAAAACCGGGGTATGCGAATAGAGTTTGTGTATTATCTGAATCTGTTAAAAATAAATTAATGGAATCAGGGAGAAAGGAGAGAGAAATTATTGTTACAGGAAACCCGGCTTTTGATAACTTAATTGAGCAAGATTTAAAATTAAAATCCGAGAGTTTTCGATCAGAATTTGCTTTGCAAAATAAAAAAGTTTTACTTTGGGCAAGACAAGCTAATCCTAATGATTTTAACCTTTATGAACAAATAGAAAGTTGTTTATTTCATCTGATTGATAAAAATCCGAATTGGACTTTGATAATTCGACCCCATCCAAATGACTCTACATCATTTTCAAAGCTTCCAAAAAGAGTTTATTTAAGTCCAGCAAAAAATGACTTAGCGACTATTTTGCATGTTTCAGATGTAATAGTTACAGTTAACTCTACTGTTGGATTACAAGGAGTATCTATTGGAAAACCTTTAATTACAGTGGAATTAGGATTTGCATCCCCCTATACCCCCTATGGAGAGATGGGGATTTCTATAGGTATAAAAGACATCAAAAAAATTGAAGAAAGTATTCTCAAGGCATTTGAGGGATTTAAACCCTCAGCCACTTTCCCTAAACCCGGAAATGCAACCAAAGAGGTGGTTAAAGTTATAAAAGAATTATTAGATGATTAAAGTTTTGATAAATCTGTTTCCCAGGTAGAGGGATCGGAGTCATTTAATGGGTTTCTTTGAACACCCTCTCGGTTTTGAATTATGTTGAGAATACCATTAAAAGCGAGAGGGCTGTTTTGCAATTTTGAAAAGGCTTTATATATTTCGTTTATTTGTAAATCATTAGTAATTCCTGATAAGGAATAGCCAAAATTTTTCATTAAGGAACGGAGGGTTAGCTCGCAAAGAATAAGATCTTCTTTTTCGAGATGTTTTTTCCAACGCCCAATTGGACTTTTAGAAATCCCTTCAATGTTATCTTGGAAAGCTGTGTTTGGTTCCCAAAGTTCTTGGGTTACCTTATTTTTAAAATGATTAACATTTAGCATATTTGGGGAAAATTTTATTTCAAGTTTTTTGCAAATATCCTGTGTGACTTTCTCTGGTTCTTCAACTAAGTCTTCATATTTTAATAATATATATCGATTGTTGAATTTCTCTTTATTAATTTGTGCAAATTTCATAGCATCATAACAATTTCCTATCGCGTCTAAATAATCTACACCAGGAGCAATGGTTTCCTTTTTCCAAGAACTTAAGACGTCTCTGGGGTCTCTTAAACAATGAACAATATAAATGTCTTCAAACATTTCTAAAATATTTTCTGCATTTCGCCATTGTAGTACAGTTTTTTCTCCCCAGTTTTTTCCACCGGTATATAATTGCATAAAAGTGTCATAAAGAGCGCTATAATTTAAATAGGGAAATTGGTTGATCCTATTTTTGTATTCATTTAGGTCTATTCCTTTTCCAAACCTTTTAATTAGTCTATTGCTCAGAGTCTCAGCCAAACGCATCGCATTTTCAAATGAAATTTGATTAGTACCGAATTTTAAATATGCGAACCGCATGAAATGAACGGAATCATATGTGATATTTAGGTCCGGATGCTGATTTAGAATATGGCTGGCAAGAGTAGTTCCAGAACGAAAAGTTCCTGTAATAAATAATTTCAACTTTTTTTCTCCGAATTCTATTTGTAGATTTTTTGGAAGGTTTGAGAATATTGATTTGAAAATTCTTTAAATTTTCCGGAATCTGATTCCTTTTGGATAATTAAAAACCATTCGTAAAAATTATCAGGGATATTTGTAGTAAAATTTTCTTTTCCAAAGTCTCCTCTTCGAGGGAAAAAATAACTTGAAATAATTTTATGGCCTTGATGAATTATTTGGTCAATCATTTCTTGTGTATCAGTGAAGAAATTTGGATGTCCTTTCTCTCTAGCTCCTATCTCTGCTTCAAGCGCTAATTGGTCATCTGAGCAGTAGCTTGAATTTTTTCCCGTCAAATATAAATAGCCGCCACGCTTTAGAACCCGAATCATTTCTTTTAATGATTCCTCTTGAAAGGTAGCATCAAATGTAGCAAGACAAGAAACATTTTCAAAAAAATTGTTATCAAAAGGAATGCTTTCGGCTTCACTTTCTTGGATTTTTTGAACTTGAGAATCATTTAAAAAGTTTTTGGTAGCTTGATCTACCATAACTTTAGAAATATCAATTCCGTAAATATTCAACCCAAAACTTTTATAGGTATTAAACATCCTTCCCCATGCACAACCAATTTCTAGCAATTTCCCAGGCTTGAATGGATAAAGATTGAAAATGTTTTTATAAATTTGATCTCCTTCTGTTACGGCATCCCCCTTAAGCACATCGCTTACATGATTTGTAGACGATGATTCATCCACCCGGGCTTTCCAATACTCGTAATATTTCTGATCCCAATAATTTTTTCGATTAGGGTCATTTTTCATGATTATGAAACCTGAAGTGTTTGAATAAATGTGTTTCCATATTTATTATTTGCGGCAATGCCAATTTGGTCAACATCTTTTTCGGGAACAGTATCATTATCAAATGCATAGTACCAAGTTTTTCCGTCTAAACCAAAATCGAAATTATCATGAATAAACTTATTACCTTTAGTTTTAATTGCTAAAAAGGGTTGAGGTCCAAAAACTGTACTGCTTATAGTTTCAACTTTTAATCTTTGAATATCGTCTTCTCTAAACAGGTCGACTTTTAGTTGTAGAATCTCTTCCTTTCCATCGTGGATCACTTGATTAAAAGCGTTTTTTGCATCTGAGTAAATAAACTTTACATCTGGAAAGCTATCTGAAGCTTTTTTTATTAAGCTCATAACATAATCTATTTCAGGTTCCATATTCCTCCAGTCGTGACTGGCCATTCCCATTAATACCGGAGGGCCATGCGTTGCTTTTTCGAAAGCTTGGTTGACCTCGTTTTGGTTAATGCAAGCGATGCGAGTATTAATGTTTAAAAAACGACCAATATACCGCCTAAGTTTCCCAGGTTTTTGATAATCATATAAGTCTGGGTTGTAAACAGACCAATCATTAGGAGCGCGACGCCAATCTCCTGAACGACCATATTTGAAGTCATTGTGTTTTTCAAATTCTTCAGGGGCCTCTATGGCCATGTTTGATGCATCAAAAGGAATCCATTGCTCAAGAAACCAATTGCTATCAGGGCGTTCCGTTTGAAAACCAGCCCTAAATACGCTAGGGAAAAAGTTCCGTTCAATTATTCTTCTGCATAGGGTTTCATAGAGATGAGGGGAGTTTAAATAGGAAGTTGCGCAACGATGTGCTTCTTTATATGTAGACATGGGGTGAAAGTGCCATTCAATTGAGTCCATTTGGGATTGATATTTATCAATGAACTCTAAATAACGATCATGGATGTTATGAAAACCCATATCACGTCGTCTAGGATTAATATTGAAGTTCACATGATCTAAACAGTGCCATGTATATACCCAACCCTTGTTGTCCGAGTCCAATAGTTTATTTCTGAATTTAAGGCTCATTATTTTTGACAACATTGCATCTATTTTTTCCCAACTATTGTTATAATCGAGTAATTTGGGGTTTAATACTTCAGCTACTTGACCTTCCTTTCCGTTTAAATCAATTTCTTGGTTTTGAAGTCTTCGAAGATTTTCATAAGAAGGACTGATGGAAACGTTAAATAGGTCCTTTAAACGCTCAAAAGTTGCTATTAAAGACTCATAAAGGGGACCTTCAGTGTCTATGCAATGTACGATATAAACAGTTCTTGAGTTTTCCATATGAAATTTTACGGGCGATTAACGCGAGGTTGGATTATTAAGGGCTAAAGCTAGCAGTTTATTATGAATTATTTGGAGGATTATTAAAACAATAATATCTATTAAACCAAGGTATATTATAGAAAAAATTCTTCAACCACAAATTTTGATTTTAAATATTATTCTTACTTTTTTGGACAAGGTTAGTGAATTTTTTTATAGTTTTGATTTATATCATTAAGAATAGGTTGTCATGATGGTTATAAATGCTAAAATATTTTGTAAAGAATTGCTTTTAATTAAAGGAATAGCTTAAATGCCGCAGACAGTTGAGGCCAAAAAAGAAAAAAATCCCATTAAAAAAACAATTAATAAGATAAGCCGAGCCCAAAGGGAGAAGCGTTATCAGCAAAAGGGAACCATAATTTGGCTGACGGGATTATCGGGTGCAGGCAAAACCACATTGTCCATTTCGCTTGAAAAGAAACTTTTTGATAATAATAATTTGGTCACCCTTTTGGACGGAGATATCATTAGGAGTGGAATTAACCAAGACTTAGGATTTTCAATTGAAGATCGAAAAGAAAATATCCGCCGAATTGGGGAATTGGCAAAACTTTTGGTAGAACAAGCTTTTATAGTTATTGTGGCATTCATTTCTCCAATTAAGGAAGATAGAGATGAAGTTCGCCGATCGGTTGGGTCTGGTGAATTTATTGAAGTATTTGTCGATTGTCCTATACAAATTTGTGAAGAAAGAGACACTAAGGGGTTATATAAAAAAGCTCGTAAGGGAGAAATATCAAATTTTACGGGAATTTCCTCACCATATGAACCTCCACTGTCCCCCGAAATTCATCTATTAACTTCTGAATATTCCGTTGAAAAATGTATTCAACACATTTTTGAATATTTGGAAAAATTAAATACTTTTAATAGGAAATAAACACTTTTTCTTTTCTAAATTGGCCTCATGTACATTGCTGAGTTGGTTACTCACTAATCCGATTTTGCGATATTTAAGAGTTACCTATTTGCAAATTTTAGAAAACGAATCATGCAAATCTCTGTTAATAAATCTTTCATGCCAAATTTCCAAGGCCATTAAGGCTCGGATTTCTCTGGTGAAATTAGATTTTCCGGATTGATGATCCTTTAGCATTTCCTCAATATAATTTGGATTAAAAAGATCTCTACAAAGAGAATTTTTGGATAATATCATTTTGTATGCAAATTCGTAAAGTTCTTTTCGAATCCACTCCCCAACGGGTACGGTAAACATTTGTTTTTTGCGATAGGCTAAATTTTTTCCAATTAAGGGAGTCACCGCTTTTTTAAACAAATATTTGGTTTCTCCGTTCTTAAGTTTTAAGTCACCAGGCATGCGAAAAGCCAACTCCATCATTCGATAATCCAAAAAGGGAGTTCGTGCTTCTAGAGAAACGGCCATCCCCATCCGGTCGGGCTTCACTAGGTTATTTCCAGGTAGTAAAAGCATCATATCAATGTAAAGTGCTTGGTTGATGCGGTCCATATGGGAAGAGTGCCCAAATAAGGGTTCAATTATTTTATAGGGGTCACTATTTTGTAATTGCGATGCAAGTTGAAAAGTATATAAACTTTTCTTATCAGAAGAGCTAAAGAGGCTGATATTTTTGTAATAGGCTTTTCTAAAACTTTCTTCACTTAATTGGAATATATTTTGTGCTGTGAAAAAATTCAGGTATTTGTCATAACCTGCGAAAAGCTCGTCTCCGCCATCTCCCGTTAAAACAACTTTTACATGTTGGGCTGCTAATTCCGCGACACGGTATGTAGGGAGAAAAGATATATCCCCATGTGGTTGATCACAGTGATATGTGGTTTTAGGCCAGAGATCCAACATATTTGAATCGACCCGCTCCATAATGTGATGGGTATTAAATCGATCTGCTGCTTCTTGCGCAAATGGAGCCTCATCAAACCGTTTTTCATGAAAGCCAATTGAAAAAGTGTTTACGGGTTGATTTAGGTTTTTAGCCATTAAACCCACTATTGTGCTGGAGTCTACTCCCCCTGATAAAAAAGCACCAAACGGAACATCCGACCGCAATCTGAGTTTAACCGCATCATTAAGTACATCAAGAAATTCTTCCGTCCAATCTGCTTCGCTTTTGGATTGAATCTCTCTTTTGGCCAAGTCCCACCATTTATGGACGGTTGAGTTGTTGCGAGTCAACCGCATCCAATGTCCAGGCATTAAGTGTGTTATGCCCTTAAAAAGTGTGTGTGGAGGAGGAACAAAGTTGTAGGTTAAAAAGCTATCTAAGGCATCATAGTTTATTTTTGGGGAGATACCTGCTTCCAAAAGAGTTTTGATTTCCGAGGCAAACCAAAGACGTTTGCCATCATCATGTATGTAGAGGGGTTTTACACCAATGCGGTCGCGAACTAAAAATAATTGATCCTGATTTCCATCATAGATTGCAATGGCAAACATTCCATTTAATCGAGAAACAAAGTCTATTCCTTCCCTTTGATAAAGTCGCAGTAATACCTCAGTGTCAGAATGGGTTCGGCAAGGATATCCCTCTTTTTCTAATTCCCGAGCTAACTCCACATAGTTATAAATTTCACCGTTTTGAACTACGATAATTTTATTGTCTTCTGATTGGAAGGGCTGATGCCCATGCTCTATGTCAATTATTGAAAGTCTTTGATTACCTAGACCTACTCCTTCCCCAGCATAAATTCCCTGATCATCCGGGCCACGATGAATCAAAGTTTTTCCCATTGCTTCTAGAAGGGAGAATTCTACCGATTTTTTTTCTCGATCAAAGTAACCAAATATTCCGCACATAATTATTATTTATCTAAAAGCTTCCCTTTAGAAGCACTTGTTTGATAGTCATCCCAATTATCTTTAAATCAAGCCAAAAGGATTTTTTATCCACATATTCTAAATCAAGGGCGGTTCGTTGGCCCATGGTTGCCTGATTTCTGACTAAAGCTTGGGCTAAGCCCGTAATTCCTGGCTTAACGCTAATTCGCTTTGTCCATTGTTCTTGAGTGTAATTTTGTTTCTGAGCTAGAACATCTGGGCGGGGACCCACCAAACTCATTTCTCCTTTAAGAACATTGAATAATTGAGGAAGTTCGTCCAAACTGGTTTTCCGTAGCAGTGAACCTACTCTTGTTATTCTGGAGTCATCTTTAGAGGTTTGGTATGTGCCTAATTTGCTGGCATTTTTCACCATGCTGCGAAACTTTATCATTTTAAATGTTTTTTCGAATTGTCCCACTCTATTTTGTAAAAAAAACGGATTTCCCGCAGAATCCATTACAATAGCCATACCAATCAATAAAAATATGGGAGAAAGTAGCGTTAGTAAAAATAAACTGAGAGTAAAATCAAAAATTTGTTTCAAGGATCAAAGTATCCTTATTCATTTGGTTTAGCCAGTAAAGAAATAATTTGAAATGCTTTTTTTTGATCTAATTCAATTTGATTTGCAGAGCGTTGGTTTAAGTATTCTTCGCTTTCTCTCAATTTCTCTATTTCATATTTTAATTTATCGAAGTGAGCATACTGGTCGGTTAGTATTCCTCTTTGAAAAGTTCGAGAGAGAATAACGGAAGAGGATCCTAATCTTAAATGTTCTCCTAAGACGAGTTCTCCGGGAAGTTGCCCCTCACCAATTCTTGCAATTCCGCCAAACCCAAATGGCAGATTCGCGTTTTTAATAATTTGTACCCATTTGTCTACCATTCCATTGGCCAAAGGTTCAAAAATAAAGTTTTGATTCAGGGCTAGATGTAAATCATTCAAACCTAAATAAACTTCAACCAATCCATTAACTTTAACGATTTCATTTAAACAATCGGCCGCTTCAGGAGTCTCCACTAGAGGTATTACGCCAGCTCTGCCAGCAACTTTTTCGCAAAAAAACTTTAATTCTTTTACTTCATGAAACATGGGAAGCATTAGAAACTGAGGTTTGCTAACCAAAACATCCTCTATTTCTTTTTCTGTACCTTCATGAATTGGATTGAGTCGGACCAATAAATCTGAATCTGGAATTGCGGATCTAACTTTATAGACATCCTCAATTGAATGAGAGCTAATTAGCGAATCTAAATGACCCTGACGTTCTTTTTTCCCGATTATTTCTAAATCTATAAATATGCGGTCTACTCCAGCAGTCACCGCAGACTTTGCCAATTCCGGTTGGTTGGTAATTAGCATTAACTTAAGCACGAAACATAACCTTTAATTGATTAACCAAATATATTCGATAGCGTTTGATTATTAAAAGGCTACCGAGTAACACAATTAGAGTTGCTAATGATATAATGATGAGTTTGGAAAAAGCGTGATTTGGAACAAAGCCTTCAACCCAAATAAATGGAATTAAAAGGATGTAGCCTGTGAAAAGGATTTGAGTAACTTCTTTGTAAAAAGATAAACTCAAAAACTGAATTCCGTGGCGCCTTTTTAATAAGATAATTTGAACGACTAAAAGAAACCAATAAGTACTTACTAAGGCGGTCATGATACCGATTAAACCTTTCCATTGCGAGAAAAATATAACTAGTGGAAGGAATATTGCAATACCTATCAAACTGCACTGAAGAGGAAGATGCGTATCCTTTTTGGCATTAGAAATTGCCACTTGAAGTGATAGAAGACCTTGTGCGGGTAAAGCTAATATCCCGATCATTACCAGGAAAGTTAAATCTTTGATACCTTCATTTGGCATCACTCCCCATTCAAAGGCCAACTTAGTAAGAGTTTCACTAAAACCGTAGAATATTAATATGATTCCATATGAAAAAATAAAGATTAGTAATGTCCCATTTGAAATGAGTTGGAAGCTTTCATCCAATCGGTTTTCGGCAAAGTATTCTGACAACTTTGGAAAAAGAATGGAAGAAAAGACTCCTATACAAACTCCCATAGGAAGTTCTACGAATTTAATGGCATAGTTGAGGAAAGCATAACCCCCTGGTCCCTCTATAGATCCAAATGCTCTGGCCAAAATTGGGAATAATAAGACTAAACCTCCCGCACCAAATGCCTGAAAATATCTTTTTACTAAAGGTTTAGGGATGTTCCAATTGGAAAGTGAAGTCCATTGCCAACCTTTTTTTACCATCCCCATAAATTGAGAAAACCAACGTAAAAAACCACCTATTAAAACCGCGATTCCTAGAAAGTATAGAGTTTTACTCTCTTTAACAAAAAATAACAAAGCTAAGATAAGGCAAATATTAAAAATTAAGGTACCCATTGCTGGGATGGCAAAATGGTCTTTGGATTGTAAATAACTTGTAGTGATGGCTGAAAGTACTGTCAAGGGGATCAACCATAGCACCCATTTTAGTAGATGGCTGGCTTCCTGGTAAGCTTTATCATTAAACCCTGGAGCAAGAAGGTCGATTAATATATTTGAGTTTAAGCTTAAGAGTAAGCTTATAAAGAGAAAGAGAATTCCACAAAAAATGCTAGACTTTAGAAACAGTTGATCTGAAATTTCACTTGTGGAGCTTTTGAACTCTGGAATGAGAGCTGCAGACAGGGCTCCACCAATCAAAATTCCTGTTAAAAAATCAGGCAAAACTAAAGAGAATAATATTGCGTCTGCTTCCTCACTAATACCAAACTTTGAGGCCACGAATATTTCTCTTAAAAATCCGGCCAACCGACCCAGAAGAATTCCTCCTGATACCCATATTCCTGCGGAAAAAAGTTTTTTGATAGAAATATTTGTTTTCATTAATTAAACCAAAAATATGGGAGTGGAATTGAATGTTAAAGGATAAAAAATGGATAATTCAAGCGACCGATTTCTCAATTTCGATTATTTAAAAAATAAAATCGGAAGTGGTAGATGATTGTATAATCTAAGAAATTGCGTTCCGAATCAAATGAAGCTAGTGTAACAATAAAATCCTATTCTATTCACCTATTTAGGCATTATTCTGTTTAAATTTGTTTGATTAAACCCCTTATATAATTTATATTAAACTCGGTTAATGCAATTTTAGTTCATGTTATTGGGTTTCGCAAATTTGGTCTTACCTTATTTGGATTTTTCCTTTCTGTGTAGATTAGTTTAACTTTAAAATCGGATTGGTAAGCATTGGATTTAATTCGATGACTTTTTTTAAAAACAACCCAAGGTTAGTTGTCTTACTTTTTTTAGATATTGTTTTAAGTCTTTTTTCATTTTGTGTTGCTTTTTATCTTCGATTTGACGGTCAAATCCCTCCTGATCAATTTGACACACTAGTTAAACTTATCCCTTTTATTTTAGCTTGTCGGATTCCCGCATTTTTTTATTTTGGTCTTTATACTCGTGTTTGGGAATATTCCAGTTTAGGTGACTTAACGCAGATCATTAAAGCTGTAATAACAGGGTCATTTATGGCTCTATTTGTTCTATTTATGTTTGACCGCGGTGCTCTTGTCTCTCGATCTATTTTAATAATCGATGCAATTTTGCTAATGGTTTGTTTGGGAGGAGCTCGTTTAGTATTAAGATTTTCCAAAGAAATGAATCAAAAAAAATTGGGCGAAGATTCAAAAAATAAAATTCCAATCGTAATCATGGGTGCAGGAAGTACCGGAGTGTTGCTGCTTCGTTATATTAGAGATTTCTCGAACCATTATAAGGTTGTTGGATTTTTAGATAATGATCCCAAAAAATTGGGCAGGCATATTCAAGGATTAAAAATTTTAGGAAAATTGGAGGATATTCCTAACCTCAAAGAAGGTCTTGAGTTTAGTGAAGTATTTGTCGCAATCAATGGTCTTGATGCAGACGGTTTAAGTAAAATTGTAGAGGTTTGCGAAGCCAGTAATTTGAAATATAAAATTGTTTCCTCCATTTTTGATTTGTCCACCAAACAGCCGCATATTTCACAAATCCGCAATATTGAGATTACCGATTTGCTTGGGAGAGAGCCTGTTTTTCTAGATTTGTCTCTCATTAAAAAAATGATTATGGGAAAACGAGTTTTAGTGACTGGAGCGGGGGGATCCATAGGATCTGAACTTTGCCGTCAACTTTTGGAATATGAGCCTTCCTCGCTAATTGCCTTAGATCGTTCGGAAAATTATTTGCATGAACTAAGTATTGACCTAAATGCATTAAAAAGCAATGCGGAAACAGATTATTATTTTGGGTCAGTGACGGATTTGAAAAAAATGGAAACAATTTTTTCTAAGCATCAACCTCAACTTGTTTTTCATGCTGCTGCACATAAACATGTTCCTCTGATGGAAAAAAACCCACATGATGCGATTATTAATAATGTTCTTGGTACCAAGCAAACCGCGGATTTGGCAGATAAGTTTGGAGCTGAAAAATTTATCCTGGTGTCAACTGATAAAGTAGTCAACCCAACAAGTGTTATGGGAATGACAAAAAAGATTGCTGAAATATATGTTAATTTTAAATCTCATCATTCTTCCACTCAGTTTATTTCGGTTCGATTTGGCAATGTTTTAGGAAGTAATGGGAGCGTAGTCCCAATTTTCAAAAAACAAATTGAGCGAGGTGGACCCGTAACGGTAACGCATCCTGATATGGAAAGATATTTCATGTTAATTGCTGAAGCAGTTCAACTGATTCTTCAGGCAATCACACTAGGGGAAGATGGGGAAACTTTTGTATTAGAGATGGGGAAACCAGTAAAACTGATAAACCTTGCTGAGAAAATGATTCGCCTGTTGGGTTATGTGCCCAATGAAACCATGGAAATTAAGATAACTGGTATTCGCCCTGGCGAAAAACTTTTTGAAGAATTGATTGATAAAGGAGAAAAAGCTATTCCTACTCAGCATAAAAAAATCAAACGATTGAAATCAAGCTTTGCCCCCGGTAGTGATTTTGAAAATCGTTTGACCACATTCATTAAACAAGTGGGAGAAGCCAAACCCTCGGAACAAAAGCAAATTATTTCTAACTTTATTTCTGTGGAATATAAAGAGTTACCTGCCCCTTTAGAACAAACGAGTTAATTCCCCTGTAGCAAATCATGCTGTAATATCCGGTTCAACAAATTGCCATCGAATTTCAGGAAAGCGTTTTTTAATAATTGTTTCCAAATGATTAACAGTTTTAATTAATTTTTCTGCATCTTGAATGCCTCCCGGAGAAACCTTCATACTGATTAGTACCTCACCATCACCCATTTGGAGAGCTAAAAACTTAAGAACTTTAGCATTTGGAATTTGTTCTTTTAAAATTTTCTCAATTTCCGGAAGATAATTCTTGCTCGGGGCCTCTCCAATAATAAAGGATTTGATTTCTACGGCCAATAAAATTGCCAACATTACAAGAAGAGCTCCTATCATAATAGATCCATAAGCATCCCATGCGGGGTTTCCGGTAATCCAAGATATTGATACGCAAGCGGCAGCAATGAATAATCCTATTAAAGCTCCTGCATCTTCCGTAAAGATGACCAACAACCCTGAGGCGGTTGTCTTTTTAAACCAGATCCAAAGGCTTTCAAAACGGTTGATTGCTATAACTTCTTTCAAACAAGCATAGAATGAATATCCTTCCATTAATATGCTTACCCCTAAAATAATTAAAGCTAACTTAGGATTCTCTAAAGGTTCGGTGTTGGAGATTTTGTGAATACCTTCATATATAGCAAACAGACCGCCCAAGGAAAACAATAAGATGGTTACAACAAAAGACCAGAAATAAATTTCTCTTCCATAACCTAATGGGTGTGTTTTATCAGGGGGTTTTTTCGAGGCCTTACTTCCCAGTAATAATAAAACTTGGTTTGTGCTATCCACAAAACTGTGAATGGCTTCGGCCATTAATGAAGAACTTCCTGAAAATAAGAATCCTATAAATTTAGAAATCGCAATTCCTAGATTGGCGAATAGGGCGATCACAATTACTTTGGTTGAACCTTCGCTAGCGCTCATTTTTCTCCTGATAAAAAAAGAGTTTGGACTAATGATTAAATAAAGTTTCCTGCATTCAATTGAGTCGATCATTATATGTGTTTTTATATCCAAAGAAAAATATAAGTTTTTATTGTCTTGGACAGTGAATAAATGTGAAATCTTTAGCGCAAAAAATTAAATTGTTATTTAAAGAGTTTCAATTGAAGGTTTTGAGGATTGTTAAAGTTTTTTGAAGAAACTTGTAAATTATTTTCTAATAAGCCTGATTTTTTGCACGCCATAGAAAATATAGCTTTTAATTGTTCAGCAAAAATACCTTGCCCTTTCATTCTTGAATTAAATGAGGAGTCATATAATTTCCCTCCTCGAATCTGAGTAATTCGGTTAATAACTTTGTTTTTTTTGTCAGGAATAAAGTGGTCTAACCAATTTTCAAAAAGTTGTTTGTTTTGGTGAGGCAACCTCAACAAAATATACTTTGCAGACCTTGCTCCTGCTTGAGCAGACTTGCTAACGATGTCCGGGATTTCAGTTTCTGTAAGCCCAGGAATAATTGGCGCTACTAAAACTCCTGTTGGTATATTATTTTTACTTAATTTTTCTATGGATTTTAAACGAAGAGTAGGGTTAGATGCTCTGGGTTCTAATTGGCGGGATAAATTTGGATTTAAGGTGGTAATGGAAATAAAGACTGCTGCAGACTCATATTGCGCCAATTCTTTTAATAGGTCTAAATCTCGAGTAATTAGCTCGCTCTTAGTAATGAGAATAACCGGATTTCGGTATTTTAAAAATACCTTTAAGCATTGGCGAGTAATGCCTAGTTTTCTTTCTATAGGTTGGTAGGGATCAGTAACCCCACTCATGGCAACGGATTGAGGTTTCCAATTCTTAGACGTTAGTTCCTTTTCTAATAGTTTAGCTGCATTGTATTTTATAAATATTTTTGTTTCAAAATCTAAACCTGAAGATAGTTCTAAGTATTCATGAGTGGGTCTTGCATAACAATAAATACAACCCTGCTCGCAACCGCGATAAGGGTTAATACTGATATCAAAACCTACGTCGGGGCTATCATTTCTTGAAAGAATGCTTTTGGATTGATCAGAAAAATATTCTGTTTTTGGGTTGGGGGATAGCTCAGAAAAAGATTCATCATCCAAGTTAATGGAGATTGGTTTGAATCGATTGAATGGGTTTAGAAATGCACCCCGTCCGCTCATGGAGGCCCTTTATAAATGCAAAATTTCGCTTTATATTCGCCTAATGTTGTTTGATTGTAAAGCTAAAATTTTGACATTATTTTTCAGCGCGGCTTATCGCGTGAGTCTTTGGGGAAAAGGTCTAGATAAACTTTGATCTTGAGATATTTCAATTTAAAAACATTCACATAATGTCTCAACAAATGAATGGGCCCCTAAGAGAGATAAACAATTTTTTATTGTCTTAATTTTTATGAAATTCACTTATTGTAAATATTCCTTGATCATTGCCATTTAAAAACGTTAGTTAACAAGCCTTATAAACACAATGGCTACGGTAGCTAATTGAAGACTGTTTATGGCAACACTCAATTTATGCCACATCTTAAAAGGCTTGGCAGCATCCTTTTGTCCTCCTAATTGTGCATCTCGATAGCGGTTAATGATGGGCATTATTATTAACCACCCTACCACAAAAAATACAAATACCACTCCTACAGCAATAGCTTCAGGCTGATTCCATATCATTATAGCTGCCAATAGAGTGAGAGCGGCCATTGCCTGCGAATATACCGGAAAAACCTGGCGAATGAAGGGACCTGACTTTTCTGGAGGAAGCTTTGTAAAAACTAAAGGAGTAAATATAAAAGCAAAAAATACCATGCTTCCTAAAACCAACGCTAAAATAAAAATGCTGGTTGTGCCTAAAATACTATTGATATCCATTTTTTATAACCTCAGTTTTGGTTTGTGATTTCATATATATTCCAACTTTTGTATTTATCATTATATGCATCTTTTTGTGTCTCATATTGGAAAACTTTAATGAAACACTTGGTCCGGGTGCCTTTTGAGAAATTCATTCCAGAATTAGTCTGAACTTTATGTGGCCGAATTTTTAGAAATGGAGATTGATAGTTTCCTTGAGGCAAATCTTCATCTTTCAGTTCAAAGTAAAAAGAATTATTTTTAATATGATTTGTTTTAAAAAGTATTTTTTTTGAAGTGTTAGCCTTTATAAGGATTGTAAAACCTTTTTTGCCAACAATAAGCGTTTCGGGTTTTTTATTTGCGTCCGTTCTTAATTTCCAAATTCCAAATGGATTTTTCGAGCATCCATTGGATTTCCATTCAGCGTCCTTCCAACTTAGGGCAAGGGATTTATCAGTAGTTAAAATTAAAAAAAATAATATTATGAAATATGTGAATTTGGTTCTCATTGGTTATCTCTCTCAATATTTTTGTGGTGTTTTAATAAGATCAAACTATTCCAAATAAATCTTTAAGAATTTGAGCACCATTGGTCCAAAGAAAAAATTGGTTGTTCTTGTTTGCAGATTTCTTCTAAAGCGATTTCTAGTTCGTTATATTTATAGCGGAAACCCGTTTGCATTATTTTTTTGTTGGAGACACGTTGACTATTTAAAAGTATCTGTGACATCTCACCAAAAATTAATTTTAAGGCTAAGGCAGGTACTGGAAGGTCAGCGGGCTGATTAATTACACGGCTTAAGGTTTTGGTGAAATCTGAATTGGTCACTGGAGATAGGCTAACAGCATTGTATATTCCATTTAGATTTGTATTTTCAATGGAGTATACGAACAGGTTAGCTAAATCCTCGACATGAATCCAACTCATCCATTGAGTGCCTGTTCCCAACCTTCCACCAAGTGCAAAACGAAACGGCGGAAGTATTCGTTTTATTGCACCCCCTCCATGGCCTAAAACCATGCCAATTCTAAGAGCAACGGTTCTTATCTCATGTTGCGCAAGTGGAAGTGTTGCTTTTTCCCATGACTGACATAGTTTGCTGAGGAAACCTATACCCGGAGGAGAGGATTCATCTATAAAACTATCCCCGTTATCACCGTAGAAACCAATCGCGGATGCCGACACGATTACCTTGGGTTTTTGTTTTAAAGTGATAACTTGCTTCATCAAATTTTTGGTTATCAACACCCTTGATCTTTTAATTTTTTCCTTTTTAGATTTAGTCCATCTACCGCCAGCAATGTTTTCCCCGGCTAAATGAATAATTGCACCCACGTTATTAAAAGCTTGCTTAGGAATAAAATCTTTTTCGGGGTCCCATTTATAAATATTACAGGGAAAATTTACTATTTTATTTGTACTTTTCGGATTTCGAGTCAAAATTGAAATTTCGTGCCCTTTTTTTCTCAGAGCTTGAATTACATACTTTCCAACAAATCCAGTGGCTCCGGTAATTAAAGTTCTCATGGTTGTTCTCCCTTATGGGTAAATTGAATAATATTTTTCAAAATATATCCACCTCCCTAAAATCATTTGTATAAATAAAATATTATACAAATATTTAAATTTGTAAATAAAATATAGATAAATTATGCATATTTGTATAATAATCTATAAGGAAGTTTCTATTTCGAGTTTGTTCATAAGCGAAAAATTGACTTGCTGAAGACCAAGATGATTATTTCTCTTAACAGAACATTGTTGAAATACAAAGACTTAAAGAATGGTTGATATTCAAAGCAGACCAAAAACTAGACTGCAAGTAAATAAACTTAAGTAGGGATGAGTCAACTTAAGTTAATTCTCAGGATTCTGTTTTAACCAAGTATTTGGGTTTGGTTTAAGTTCCAATTTTGTAAAGGAAGAGGCTTTATTAATAATTCATATTTTCCAAAAACTAAAGTAAAGATAATGAAATATGTTTTAGCTCAAAGTTGTTCGTATTGTTTTTACGCGTTCCAAAGGAGAGGATAGTTATTGAATAAGGTCATTTACAATTCTAAAAAGTAATTTAGTCTATCTACCCATTCCACCTTCAAGAGCAAAATACAAATGTTTTGGGCAAATTTAGCAGCCGATTGAAAGGACTGCTAATTATTTTTATTAAGGTGATGAAATTTTAGATGATTGAATTGAACCCTAAGAGACAAGTATTTAAAATGGAATATATATAATAATTTGAGGTAAAAGCATGTCGATTCAATTTTCACATATGGATACCCGAGCGATTGAAACCACTGAGTCATTTTTTTTCACCAAATGGTTGAATGCTAGAGTGAAATCCGGACATGAATCAAATGCTGATTATGATCCGATACTAAGTGAAAGCCGGGACAAAGTATGGAAAGAATTGAATTGGAAAAAAATTAAGGAAAATGATTTAAATTATGATGAAGACGTGAATCAATACTTAATTTTAACCTTGGCAGAATTGGTGAATCCAAAAAGTTTGGAATTTTGGAATCAATACTTAGTTAGTTTGAATCGCGATGCGAATGAAATTGCCTTCAATATTGAAGAAAATGCTAAGCAATATTTTGTTTATAAAATCAATGCTGATTTTTTACTTTTGAGTTTGGGATTGTTTCCGTTAGATGCTCATATCTCTACTGAGGCTTATTTTAATAAAGGTGAAGATTATTATTTTTCTGCAGCAAGGAGATTAAAGCAACATACCAAAGGGCGAACCGCCTTGTCGGATGTTCTGGAAAAACTCTCAAGAAAATTTGGACAATATGTAAGTATAATGCGCTGTATGAAGAATCAGGATGAGAATTATTTAAGTTTTTATAATAAAATTCCTCCCATTAAAATCACGGAATTGGAAAGGACTTTAACTGATGAATTGAAAAAGTATAAAAATGGTCAAATCGAATAAAAGTACAAAACCATAATGTGATTAAAATCTAACTACTTCCCACCTAACTTTATTCTATTTTTTTCATTTAAATTGCTAAATCTTTATGAATTTCTTTACACTAAATAGAGAATAAACTTTCCAGTATTCCATTGATCAATGATTTCTCTTGACGACATACAAAGCTCTAAGATTCTATTATTGAGTGAAGACTCTTGTAATTGGAATGACTTTAACAAGAGCTTGCAAATGAGTGGGTTTCAACCTCTAATAATTTCTGCAGACATAAACAATGTTTGGGATTCTGAGATCATCAGCGATGCGGATTTAATTATATTAGATTTGGATAGAACCCAGATTGACAAGAAAAAGATTTTGAGATTGATTGAAAATCAAGTGAGAAAAAGTGATTGCCCCATAATTGCTGCCAAGAGTATGGTTCTGGAAGAAGAATTGAATGAATACTTTGAAGTTGGAGTAAAGTGGTTCTTAGAAAAACCTTTAAGTTTTGTTTTAACGTTTCCAAAGATAAAAGTACTATTAGAAAACCGGAACTTACAGAAAAAACTAACCCATATCTTTGAGGATGATTCTTGTCAAAAAATCATTGAAAAAAATATTTATCCAGACAAAATTTCTGAAATTATAAATATAATTTCTCATGATCTACGAGAACCTTTAAGAAAAGTAAAAAAATTGAGCGATCTCATGGTTTCAAAATTTCAGTTGGATCTCCCTGATTTGGGAAAAGAATATTTAGATAGAATTCAGAAAACAGTCGAAAGAATGGATCAGCTAATTTGCTCTACTATTAACTTAAGGGATTTGACACTCAAAAAGTCCTTTTATGAAGAATTGGATTTGAAATGCCTTGTGGGGGAGGTTTTGCAAGATCTGGAAGTATTAATGGATGAAACCGGAGCAAAGATTTATGTTAGAGAATTGCCCACTATATACGGAATTCCTTCTCAGATAAGGCAGCTTTTCCAAAATTTAATAACGAATGCTATTTATTACCATAAAGAAGGGGAAGTTCCTGAAATAGAAATCAATTACTCCTTAGCTCAAAAAGGCAGGGTTGAGTTGCGGGTTCAGGATAAAGGTTTAGGGATTAGTGAAGAAAACCTAGATAATATATTTTTGCCATTTGAGAGACTAAAAGAAAAGAAAAATGTTATTGGGACCGGCCTGGGTTTAACCATTTGCCGGAAAATTGTTGAATTGCATGATGGTGATATTCTTGCAAGTAGTGAAAAAGGAAAAGGAACAACCTTTCTGATTTCCCTTCCACAATGCCCTTCTCAAAAGTAATATCAAAAATAAAAACACAATTCTCAAAGATTTATAAAAAAATAGTTGGAAAAATGGATTCAATTAAATTACCTTTATAAACAGAATTGAAAAGTTTTGAAAAATAGTGAATAGACTTTTGCCAGATGAGGTGAAAGGTGATTAAAGATCAAGATATCTTATCCTCTAGAATACTCATTATTGATGATGAGCCTGCCAATGTTCTATTGCTTGAAAAGTTGCTTCATCAAGAAGGGTACCGTTTTATACAATCCATTACTGACCCATCCCTGGCTTCTCAGATTTATAAAGATTTTGAGCCGGACTTGATATTGTTAGATTTGAATATGCCTAAAGTAAATGGGTTTCAAGTAATGGAAATTCTCCAAGAATTAGAAAAGGACTCTTACCTGCCCGTTTTGATTTTAACTGCTCAAAACGACAAGTTTACAAGATTAAAAGCATTAAAAAAGGGGGCTAAGGATTTTGTAAATAAACCCTTTGATTTAGCAGAAGTATGTTTTCGGATTAAAAATATTCTGGAAGTTCGTCTTCTTCATAATCAAATTAAAAATCAAAATAAAATTCTTGAACAAAAAATTCAAGAACGGACAAAAGAGCTCAAAGAATCTCATGAGCATTTAATGCATGCGGAAAAACTTTCTGCAATTGGAAAACTGGCAGCATCTATTTCCCATGAATTTAATAATCCGATTTTAGGGATCCGAAATATATTGGAGCAAATATCTAAAACTCACTTAGAGAAAAACTTAAAGGAATTAGTTCAATTAGCGATTCACGAAAGTAATCGTGTTATGGATTTGGCCACTAAACTTAAAAACTTTTATAGACCTTCTTCTGGAAAACTGACATTGGTTAGCTTTCATAATATTCTGGATGATATGTTAATCTTGAAAAAGAAAAGTTTTCACGAGAAAAAAATCTTTCTAGTCAAAAAATATGCAGAGGATTTACCCAAGGTTCCTGCTGTAGAAGACCAAATTAAACAAGTGATTTTAAATTTACTACAAAATGCCGAAGAGTCTATTCACAATGGGAATGGAGAAATTGAATTGACTACCTTTTTTGACGGTACATATGTCGAAATTAAAATCCAAGATAATGGGTGTGGGATTCCTTTGGAAAACGTAGAAAAAATATTTGAGCCATTTTATACTACCAAGGATGCTGTCAAGGGGACGGGCCTTGGTTTATCAGTTACATATGGAATTGTGAAACGGCACGGTGGAAAAATTATTTGTTCTAGTAATCCAGGAAAAGGGACACTTTTCACATTACAATTTCCTGTGAAAAGAAGGATTTGGGGCAAACTCCTTTGAGATGAGAATTTCTCTTCTTAGATACTGTATTGGGAATAGGAAAACATGGAAGATGTAAAAAAAATTCTTATTGTTGACGATGAAGAAATCGTCCGACTTGCATATAAAAATGAGTTAATGCAAAGAGGATATGAGGTTGAGACTTCGGATTCTGGAGAAAGTGCTCTGGAAATACTTGATGCGAATTGGCCAGGTATTTTAGTTAGCGATATAATTATGCCGGGAATGGACGGGTTATCTCTTTTAAAGAAAGTAAAAAAAATAGACAAAGAAATTCCTGTAATTTTGATTACGGGTCATGGAGATATTCCTATGGCCGTTCAAGCAATTCATGATGGCGCGTATGAATTTTTAGAAAAGCCGTTTGATACAGATCGTTTTGCAGATATGGTTAAACGGGCAATGGAAAAAAGAAAATTAGTTTTGGAGGTCAAAAACCTTCGTTCAGTTATAGATTCTCAAAAAGAACCCGAAAGAAAAATAATTGGCAAATCCCCGAAAATGGTTGAGTTGGCCAATACTATTGAGAATATTGCAAATTGTGATGTAGATATTATTATTTATGGTGAGACTGGAACCGGTAAGGATTTAGTTGCAAGGTATCTGCATGATTGTAGTCAAAGAAAAAATAAGAATTTTGTTGCTATTAATTGTGGAGGTTTACCGGAGACAATAATTGAAAGCGAATTATTCGGTCATGAGCCTGGGGCTTTTACAGGGGCCAATAAACGTCGAATAGGAAAATTTGAGTATGCTCAAGGAGGAACAGTTTTCTTAGATGAAATTGAAAGCATGCCCTTGCATCTTCAGGTAAAACTACTTCATGTATTACAAGATAGATTGGTTCAGAGATTAGGCTCTAACGATTTGCATCCTATCGATGTGCGAGTTGTTGCTGCTACGAAAGTCGATCTAAAAAAAGCTTATGAAGAAAATAAATTTAGAAAAGATTTATATTACCGATTGAATGTTGTTCAATTATTTATTCCTCCATTACGAGAGCGAGCAGATGATATCCCTCTGCTATTTCAGCATTTTATTTTAGACTCCTGTTCTCGTTATAATTTGCCCGTTCCAACCATTTCAAGCGAATATATTCAAGAACTGTTATCTAGGCGATGGGAAGGGAATGTAAGAGAATTAAGAAATGAAGCAGAGAAATTTCTTTTGGGAATTACACTGGACCTGCCAGAATCGGGGTATTCTAATGATACAAACTCCAACCAACTCTCCAATGTGTCTTCGAATGGAATGACATTAAAGCAACTTGTTGCTGCATTTGAAAAAAACTTAATTGAACAAGAAATGGTTCGCCAGAAGGGGGATTTGAAAAAAGTTCAATTTGCACTTTCCATTCCCAAGCAAACATTGTATGACAAAATTAAGGCTTTTGGTTTGAATCGGAAAGATTACCAATAATTGTTAGGTTTGATTATCTTGGGCTTCCAGAAAAATATAAGTTTGAATTGAAGTATGGTTTAGGCAGATAAAAGGCGAGAATTCGAAGAATTATTTAATGATAATATTAGATGGGTTTTCTTTTTTATAAATTGGTTCTTACAGAGCTATAATATCTTTAGTAGATATAATCCCCACAATTTTTTTCCCTTCTGTTACTCCCAGTCGCTTGATTTTATGTTTTAACATTATTTCGTTTGCCTCACGCGGGCTCAAGCAAAAGTCGACGGTAAGAATTGGAGAGCTAATGACAGTTTCTATTTTTGTGGTTTTCATATCTAATTCTTTTATGATGACACGACTCATTAAGTCAGAAGTAGTAAAAATACCTATATAATCCTCTTTGTCTTTAATTAGGATGGATTCAACATCATTTTTTACCATGACTTTTACTGAATCTAAAATAGTTGAATCACGATCCACACTGATAATTGGTGAACTCATACAATCACGAAGAATTAACATTCAGTACTCCCTTTATTTTATTTTCTTTCAGAAGGTTCGTTTGACCGCAACCGCTCTAACAATTTATTAAAACTTTTATTCAGGTTTCCCAGTTCATCGTCTGACTCGACCGGTAAGCGTTTTTGCCTATAATTTCCGGAAGCAAGCTCTGCAGCCATTTGGCTTACTTGCCTAATAGGATTGCTGATTGCACGTGTAATACTTGAACCTAAAACTCCACTGACTAAGACTCCAACAAATAATAATAAAACCAAAAGAACAATTAAGTAATGAGTTTGGGAAGATACTTTTTCTACATCAGCTTCTAAAAGTATTTCTTGACTATCGGCCATTTCATTTAATAGTTGTTTGATTTTAAATGCAACGGGAGCGGCTTCATCTCCTAACCAATGATTTGCCAAATTCCATTTTTCTCCAGACCTAATTTCCAGAATTTTTTTCAGCAAAGTATTTAGTTTTCCTTGAGCTAAGTCTATTCGCTTAAAAGCAACCATTTGAGAATTAGAAAATTGATTTTGACTGGATTTTAATTCCATAAAACGCTTAGTGAATTTTTCCCATTGTCTTAAATAGTGTAATTTAAAAAAGTCTTTTCCAGAAAGCATAAATTCTTCAACTTTTTCCATACTAAAGCTTATGGATGTTTCTAGGTCAGCCAATATCCCCAATAATTTCTTTTTGGAAGCGGAGGATGGAGCTTCAATTTCTTCTTTAATCATTTTGCTTAAATTGTTGACTATGATTTTTTCTAAAGGTGCCGCTTCTTCCAATAATATTTTTCTAGCTGGCGTGTTCTCAAGAGTTTGGGCGATGCTTTCTATTTTTTCCTGGGATTTTTTAAAACTTTCAATTTCTGCAAGAATGAGATTTAAACGATTTATATTTTCTGAGTCTGTCCAATTAGGTGACAGTTCTTTCATTTTGTTCAAAGAAGGTTCGATTTGGTCTTTCCAGGCAGAGGCTCGTTCTTCTTTAAATTTCTCTTCTCCCAATATTACCCAACCTCTAAGAGAAGCTAACGAGTGGTTCATACCATTCAGCATCATCAGGCTGGCGTGGGCAGTGGGGGTGCGGAGTTGAGCGACCCTTTTGGTAATTGATTCCATGCTTTTAATTTTCTGAATGGTAACTAGGACCACAACCATTAGGACAAGGGTAATAATGCTATAGCCCACTCCTATTTTGGTCCCCACCGTCCAATTTCGTATTTTTGACATCAATTTCTCCTGAATTACCTTTTAAGTATTATTATTCTGAATTTTATTGTGAAATTTCTACTTTACCAGAATTTAGAGGATAGTATCTGCCCATTTTTATTTCACGGTGGTTGATAGGCGTATAGTATTTCACTTTAGATTAACAATAATTTAGATTCTTCTAAAAACCTTGAAAAAATAAAAAGAGCCGAGAACTCCCTGAGACATAGGAGCCGGCTCTTAACTCATTAAAAAATAAGTAATTTCGAGATAGTTCCTTATAGTCTGTATTGTGGAGAAAGTTTTAATTTTCGTCGCTCATTAGCAAGGTCATCGAAAAACTGGTGCATATTTTCAGTTTCTCGATGAGTTAGCTCTTCTTCCAACCACTTGATACAGCCATTAAATGTTTTAAACAAATATTGTTCAGGAATCAACCCCGGAATTAAATTGATTCTTTTTAACATTCTTAAGGGTTGATCCCGTAAACCTGTCATTACTACGGCAATTCCTCTTTTTTCCAGATCCGTTATCACTTCTTCGAAAGCATACAATCCTGTTTGATCAATATGTGGAACTTTTTTCATACGAAAAATGACCACCCGAATATCAGGCAAATTTTTTGCCATTTCTTTAAATGCCGGTGCAAAGCCAAAAAATACCGGTCCGTCCAGATGCTTTACATAAATTCGGTTGATGATACTGTCAGGAATATTTTCGTCATCCCAAGGTAGCTCCTTATAACTACTCAATGGAGAAATTCTTAAATCACGACCCACCTGGTCGCTCATTTGTTTCATAAATAAAATGGACGCTAGTATCATTCCTGCTGCTACGGCTTGAATCAAGTCGACAAAAACTGTTAGACCTAAAACCAATACCATGACAATAGCATCAGCCCGGGGAATATGAACTATATGCCGCAACCCTTTATAATCAATGATACCGATACCGACAGTAATTAATATTCCGGCTAAAACCGCTAAAGGAATTTTTGCTGCGTAAACCCCGGCTCCCATCATAATAATAAGAAGGACAATGCCGTGAACAACTCCAGATAGACGAGTTCTGCCTCCCGAGTTCACATTGACTAAGGTCCTCATAGTCGCCCCAGCCCCGGGCAATCCACCAATTAAAGCCGCTGCAATATTGCCGATCCCTTGTCCAAAAAGCTCACGATTACTATTGTGCTTGGTCTTTGTAATATTGTCAGCAATGACTGAAGTAAGGAGAGAGTCAATAGCACCTAATAAGGCTAATGTTAGTGCCATTTCTATAATAAGAGTCATTGGCATGCCAATCAAAGTCAGTGAAGATATTTTAATGTCCGGAATGCCTTGAGGAATATCGCCGATAAGTGGAATATCGAAACCGACCCAAGTATTAATCCCGGAAACGGCTAACAATGCCACAAGTGGGCTGGGAATAGATTTAGTGATTTTTGGAAATATATAAATAATGGCGATAGTAACACCAGTTACCAATAAAGCCTCCCAATTGATCATTGTTATCCCTTCCGGAAATTTTTGGAAAACCTCAATGATTTTTTTAGGAGAGCTTTGTCCCATAGAGGGAAAAATCTGCAAAATAATAATGATCACACCAATTCCAGTCATGAAACCTGAAACAACAGGATAAGGAATGTATTTTATATATGAACCGACTTTTAGTATTCCAAGGATGACTAGGATGACACCAGCAAGTAAGAATATTGTAATGATCAATCCAAACGCTTTTTCCAAACTGCCAGTTGCTTCGATTGCGGTTATAACAACCAAACTAGAGATTACTGTCATTGGTCCTGTGGGACCGCTAATTTGTGTGCGAGTGCCACCAAGAGCTGCAGCAAATATCCCAAGAGCAATCGCTCCGTACAAACCGGCAACGGCTCCCATTCCAGATTGAACACCGAAAGCTAATGCTAGTGGAAGAGCAACAATTCCTGCAGTAAGGCCTCCAAAAATATCTCCTCTAAAGTTTTTAGGATCATATTTGAGGCTTTTTATTAGGTTCATTTTTTCTCCGACTTGATGAGCATTGAATTCTTAAATTATCGCAAAATATCTGGGAATACGGTTAAAAAAATGCAGTTTATTTTCAATTATTCAATGATATATGAATTATAGTTTAACTGGAATATGTCTAGTTAGGATAGGGTGCTTACAGAAAAAAAGAAATTGTTTTATGCTTTGAATTTTCGAATCGAAGTATTTGCTAAAAGAGATAAATAAGCTAAATCATCGAAAAATAACAAAAAGAAACCCCGAGGAAGGTCCAAGCCAACCACGGAGTTTCTGGAGGTAAGCAACTAGATATAGTTGCAAGGCAAAGTTCTAAAATGATAGTTCTTTTTGATAACTAATTAGAAAGAAATGTCCCATTGAAATCGGACTCTGTCTTCATCATAATCCATACCGGTAGTAAAATCATCCAAGGTTAAGTGAGAATAGTCGACAGTGAACTTGTTGTTATGGCCAGCAAAGAACCAATTGATGGCAACAGTGTATTCGCCTCTTTCATCAAGAGAACCAATTGCTGCACTAACAGGTTCCTTAAGATGTGCCACTCGGAAAGCCAATTCTATTCCTTCAGGAATGGCTTGAATGATTTCGTTAAAGAAGTAACCTATTTGTGCATAGTAACCATAGAAGTTATGTTCAAGGCCAGTCCCAGAATCTTTAATGTTTTTCCAATGAAATTCTTGCTGAATTGCCAATCCCTGAAATTTAAAGGCAAATTCTTGAACATATTGGTCGATGGTAAATTGCTCATCAAATCCTAAAGCAAATCCATCGAGAGCTCCACAACCGGAAGAACTCCATCGAGTACATCGTCCTTTATTGGATGCAGCCGCAAATGCTAAACTACCTGTTGGTTTTTGGTGACGTTTAACGTCAGATTGTCGCCATTTTAAATCTCGTCCAAAAAAGTTCCATTGGATTCGCCCCATCCACATCATATTCGAATCATCATTATTGGTTGCACGGCCCTCACCGTTAAACACACCTGCATAGTATCTAACGTCTGCTAAAGTTCCTTTGAAAAATCGACCCATTAACATTACCCCTACTTGGCGATCAATTGTGAAAATACGATTTATGATGGAACGTTCAATAAAGGTTTGTCTTCCAGAGGAGTCTACTCGTTCACGGTTAAAGTTTATTTTCCATTGACCGACTCGAAGTCCCAACCATTGGTAAGGCTGAAGTGTAATTCTCCAGTCAATGACTCTGGATCGATCTGCCAGTCCTCCGTTAAATGATTTTGAAGGTTGCAAATCTATTTCAAAGTAATATTTTATCCAAGTTTTGTAACCATGCCCTCCGATTTTCATTCGCACACGACGGAGTTCAAAGTTACTGGATTCCTCTCGAGTTGTGAAATTTCCAACGCTACGAGGATCGGAGCGATTGGGATTTGTGTATCGCATTTGGGCACGCCATACAAGTTTTGTTGAAAAAAGTCCATCGGGAGATTCAAAATAAAACCCTGGTCCCTTATATTTTGACTTTAAGTATTCCAAAAAATTCTGACTATTTTGGCCGCTTTTATTATTGTTACTTTTTTTAACTGCTTCTTCTGCGGCCGCCATTCTTTCTTCAAGGGAAAGAAATCGCACTTCGCTGGGGGATAGGTCTGCTTGTGCCGATTGAACCCAAGCAAATAAACCCAAAAGTAATAAGGTGACTATCTTTTTTTGCATCGTTCCTCCTTCAAAAATGGGACTTTTTCTAAAAATCACTATGTAAAATTTAAAAAGTTTGTATTAGGGTTTTGTGAGGGCAAAATTTAGATTTTCATAGTTATTAAAAATTAAAAAATAAATTGAGGTTCATGAAGGTATTTTTTTCTTTTCATTTGGAAATGGTTAGATAGACATTTGATTTAATTTATTCACAGGGAGGAAACCCTGGAAATTCATTGAAATGCTTTCTAAGTGCAGCTAACATATTCAAAAAAAGAAATGTGTGGCAGATTTAAATTCTCACAAACTGAATGAAATAGGGGTTGGTGATGCTTCCTGAATGGATAGAAATATTAAGAGAGGTAGAATCCTCCAAAGAAAAATTGCAAAATGCAGATTTAAGCAATTTAAAATTAATGAAAGCTAAGCTCGATCATGCTCAATTAAATCAGGCCGACCTAAGCTGTTCTTATCTTATAAGAGCTGATCTAAAAAATGCAGATCTTTCGGAGGCAGATTTGTCCAGTGCCGTATTAAGTGAAGCAGATTTAACAGGGGCAAACTTAGAAGATACGGATTTTACTGAAACCTACCTGCATGGAGCTAACTTAAGTGATGCTCAGAATCTTACCGGGGAACAATTAGAGTTGGCTTATCTGGATAAAGAAACTCGATTGCCAGGATATTTAAAAATTACTTGGACTTCAGAGCACACTTTTGAATTTGAGGATTAAAATAATTAATTTTTATTTAATTCCAGAAAAAGATACCCCAGATAAAGCAGCCATTTCTTGTTTCCAAGTAGTTAGATCTTCTAAACTAAAATCACTGAGCTTTTTATGGCCACAAGCCCGTGCTAATACTTTCATTAACTCTACCGAGGCCTCAAGAAAATTGTACAATCGTTTTGCCGATTCTTCAATGTTGAGTCTTGATCGTAGATGCTCTTTTTGGGTGGCAATTCCGACAGGGCAATTATTAGTGTGACATGCTCTCATACCAATACAGCCGATTGCCTGTAAAGCAGAATTAGAGAGGGCCACGGCATCTGCCCCGAGTGCCAATGCTTTTGTAAAATCATCCGGTGTTCTAAGTCCTCCTGTTATGATTAAGCTAACTTCATTTTTTGCCAAAGAATCTAAATGTCGCCTGGCGCGGGCTAAGGCCGGAATGGTAGGGACAGAAATGTTCTCACGAAAAATTAAAGGGGCGGCTCCTGTGCCACCACCTCGTCCATCTAAAATTATATAATCAACACCAACTTCTATAGCAGCATCTATATCTTTTTCGATGTGTTGTGCTGAAAGTTTGTACCCTATTGGAATGCCACCTGTTTCTTCTCGAACTTGGCTTGCAAAATCTTTTATTTGACTGATTTGTGTCCAATCTTCAAATCGTGCGGGAGAAATAGCAGGTTCCCCTTCCTTTAATCCTCGGACTTGAGCAATTTTTCCTTTTACCTTTTCTCCTGGTAAATGCCCACCGGTTCCAGTTTTGGCACCCTGTCCGCCCTTGAAGTGAAAGGCCTGGCATTTTTTTACTTTTTCCATGGAAAATCCGAACCGTCCAGAGGCAAGTTCATAAAAGTAACGGGAGTTGGATTCTTGTTCTTCAGGTAGCATTCCCCCTTCTCCAGAGCAGATTCCAGTGCCAGCTAATTCTGCACCCTGAGACAAAGCTACTTTAGCTTCTTCAGATAAAGCACCAAAACTCATGTCTGATACAAATAGTGGGATTTTTAGTTTTAAGGGATTAGCGGCTTGAGGTCCTATTACCGTTTGAGTGTCTACCTCTTCTTCATCAAGAAGGGGAAGTTTGGACAATTGAGCAGTAGTAATTTGAATATCGTCCCAAGAAGGTAATTCATCTCTGGGAACCCCCATTGCCGCAACGGGACCATGGTGTCCGGTTTTTGAAAGACCATTTTTTGCTAGGTTTTGTATTAGCCCAACATGGGGTTCAATCGGTATCCCATGAATATCCTGATACAAACCTTGGTAGGTTTTGCGATCATAAAATTGAGGATGATCTTTTTCCCATGCTGAAATTTCTTCCTCATCTACCCAAACTTTTCCATCTTCTAACCAACTGGAAAACTTAGGAAGCATCTCATCATTGTTGTATTCACTTACACCGGTATCAATCCGAAAGTCCCATTGATGAACTCCACAAATCAAATTATCACCACGGACGTTTCCATCGGAAAGTAAGGCACCTCGATGAGGACATCGGCCATATAAGACGGACGCATTTTGATCAAATCGAATAACAACCAAATCTACATTAGAAACTAATGCATATGAGGGAATACGGTCTTTTAGTTGGTTCCATTCAGCAATAGGGATTTTTTTCATTTTTAATTTTGTTATATATTTAAATAAGTGGATGTTATAAAGTGAAACATCGAATCATAAATGGTAATACAGATCAAGAGATTACCAAAAAATTTAAGATTAAGTTAGAAAAGAAATTATGAATGAAGTAAAAAAGGGAGTGGTCTTGGTGGGTCATGGAGGGGTTCCGAAAGATTGTCCTCCAGAATTGATTCGACGTTTTAAAGCATTAGAAGGTCAAAGGCGATCTAAAGGGTTACCTCCAACTCAAGAGGAGTTAGATCTGGATGGCCAAATTCGTGAATGGCCCCGAACTCCAGAAACCGATCCCTATCAGCAAGGTCTGCAAAGATTGGGAGAAAAACTCGAACCTCTATTGGAAGACTCCCGGTTAGTTCTCGCCTATAATGAGTTTTGTGCTCCCACCTTACAAACTGCTGTTGAAAATCTATCAAAAGAGGGAATTACTGACGTTGTTGTCGTCCCCTCCATGATAACTCCTGGGGGATCCCATTCCCAAGTGGAAATCCCTGAAGCGATTGAACAGCTTAAAATCAAATTTCCCAATATTACTTTCCGATATGCCTGGCCTTTTGAGCTTGATCAAATTGCAGAGTTACTGGCAGGACAAATTTCTTCATTTCAGTAGTTTAGGTAAAACCTCACTCATCGACACTATTTAAAAAGATTTTAGAAGTTTTCTATGAATTAGGTTGATTATTGGTCAGTTCAGGTTCCTAGGAAGGATTAGAACCTTTACTGATGGAGGAATTTTATTGGCGTAAAAAAATATCTCTTTCACTTCAATTTTTTAATGGTTCCTTTAAACTAATTTAATAGATTCCAATCTGAAATATTTCGCTGATGACAAAAAAATCACCACACACTCAAAAAAAAGGAACTCTTATTTGGAAAAGAGAATTGCAAGGCTTTCCGAGGGTTCTGGTGCTATCTCCAACAAGTGGATTCTGTATAGTGGGCTTTGAGGATGGCGAGGTGAATTTTTTTAATAAAGATGGAGAATTGCTTTGGGAAAATAATGTCGACCAACCCGTGGTTCAAGTCGGAATATTGCCATATAAGAAATTGGTTTTGATTCTAGATGAATATAGTCGACTTCATTGTTTTGATTTTAAGGGAAAGCAGAAATACACCAAAAATTTTGATGTGTATTGGTCTTCTTTTGAAGTGAAATCAGGGAATGTGATTTTATGGGGATGGAAATCCAAACCACTTAGAGTTAGTTCATATGGTAAACCACTTCAAGAATTGAACCTTCCTCATCCTTGGCGCCGCGTAATTTCTGTGCCTAAAAAAAATCTGTATTGGGTCATTCACAATCAAGTTTGTTTGGGAATGTACACTAACAAAGGGGAAAGTTTATGGTTGATTAACAACCCGGTTCCTATGGACCTTTCGCGTGAACATTCTTCTGAATTTTCTGTGAATGATACCGGCGAGTTGTTTGCTATTTCTTGTCATGAAAATGGAGTGTTTATTTATAATGGTTTAAAAAAAACCTTGAATCAGATTGATTTAGATCGAGTAGTTTCGAAGATTGCAGTGAGTGGGAATGGAAAATCAATATTGATCGGAGATGCATTGAATTCTATTTTCTTGGTTTCTCCGGATGCCCATATTCTTTGGCAAATGGAATTGAATTCTCCGTCAAAGTGCTTGGGAATCGATAAGTCCGGGCAAAACATTATGGTGTTAGAGGAAAATGGTGACTTGTCAAATTATCAATTTACCAGCCATCATGATAAACGATCTGATTTTCTTGAATTAAAAGATAAGGCACACATTAATGAAAAATTCGAACTTTGGAAAATAAAACTCCCAGTTGCCGACCTATTAAAGAATTTCAATTTGCAGGTTTCTGCGAACAGTAAAGTCATTACTTGTGGACGGGGAAAAGATTATTTTATTTACGATTCAATAGGAAACCATTTGGTTCAAAAAAGTTTTTTAACTCCTAAGCCAAAAGTTTTTATTGCACGAAATGGAAAAAAAGTTTTTTTTCTCAATGGTAATGAAATTTTTATTCAGGACTGTGAGAGCAAAGCTGAGAAACATTTAACATTTTATCAAATGCCGCTTAAAGAAGTAGCGATTGATCCTATGGGAAAGGGCTTCTTAACTTTGGATAAGGGTGGAAACCTCAGTTTTTATTCTGAGAAAGGAAAAATTCAGTTTTCACGGAACCCCAAAAAACTTCTTCACAATTTAAGCCTTGAAGTCAGTTCAGGTATTGCCGTATTTCAAGGATCCCCTCGAACCATTTTTGTTTTAAACCTCAAAACCTTAAAAGCCAGACATATTGTTTTAGGTGGTCCTGTGAGTTGCGTAAAGATTAATAATGGACGAATTTTGGTTGGTGGAGAAGGTGGACGATGCCATGCTTTGGATGGCGACGCTAAGATAATTTGGAAATTTAAATTAAACGAACCCATTAAAGAAATTGTACCGATGGAAGAAAAAACAGCTTTTATTACTGGATCGGGAACAATGAAGTTGGTGGATTTTTCAGGAAGAGAACTGGGGAAATTTAGATTGAAATCCTCACGGTCTGTAGTGACTTGGCTGGATAAAGATGTATTTGAGTTGACGACAAAAGGAGATGCCGTTTCTTGTCAAAAACTATCTACCAACTCAACTTTTTGGAAATTAAATGCGGGAAGCCTGGTTCAGAAGGTGGCTGCTCCCGGGGGAAGTAACCGTGTTTTTGTTTTGGATTCGAGTTATTTGCATTGCCATCAATTAATACCAAAGTCTAATACAATTGATGACCGTTCTTCATTTTTGGAATTTGATTAATACTTTATTGGTAAAAAAACATGCATCTATTAAATAATGATTTAGTTTTGAGTGTGAGAGCACGTTACCCTCTTTTGTATTTGCTGACTTGGGAAGAGGACCGAGCTGAAGAAATTCTACGCAAAGTAGGTACTCAAACAAATAAAGAGGTTGTCGTCTGGAGTTTGTCTAAAGGATTTGAGCCACAGCAAAATGGACTTGGTAATAAATCGACCAAACCTGAAGAAGCGCTCAAGGTAATAGAAAACTATTCCAAAAAAGCGATATTTGTTTTAAAAGATTTCCATCCTTTTCTGGAAAAAGAGATTATTTTACGGCAAATGCGAGATTTAGTTCGAAATTTAAAGAAGAGCTATAAGTCTGTAGTTTTAGTTTCGCCTATTTTAAAAATTCCTCCTGAGTTAGAAAAAGACATCACTGTCTTCGATTTGCCTTTGCCTAACTCAAAAGAATTAAAGCTGGTATTGACTAAGTTATTGGAGCCTTATCGGGATTCTAAGGAGGTTGATATTGACCTTACACCGGGCCTTTCTGAAAAAGTAATTCAAGCGACATTAGGCCTTACGCGTAATGAAGCAGAAAACGTTTACGCTAAAGCCTTAATCAATAATAAAAATTTTTGCGAAACGGATCTTCCAAATATCATTTCAGAAAAGAAACAATTGATTCGCAAATCCGGAATTCTCGATTTTATTGGTCTTTCAACCACTATGGCGAATGTAGGTGGTTTGGGACTTTTAAAGGATTGGCTACAGGAAAGGTCTTCTGCCTTTAGCGCTAAAGCAAGGGACTATGGATTGCCGGAACCTAAGGGTTTGCTTATGCTTGGAGTTCAGGGGTGCGGAAAGAGCTTATCAGCGAAGGCGATTGCTGCTGAATGGAAATTACCTCTTTTGCGTTTGGATGTTGGTAAAATATTTAATTCCTTTATTGGGGATTCCGAGGAAAATATGAGGAAAGCTATTGCCCTAGCAGAAGCCATGAGCCCTACAGTCCTTTGGTTGGACGAAATAGAAAAGGGGTTCTCGGGAATAAAAAGTTCCGGGTCGGTGGATTCGGGTGTGACGGCTCGAGTATTTGCTACTTTTTTAACCTGGATGCAGGAAAAAACAAAGCCTGTTTTTGTCATTGCTACTGCCAACAATATTGAAGAGTTACCACCCGAGTTGCTTCGCAAAGGAAGATTTGATGAGATATTTTTTATAGACCTCCCCAATTTTGATGAAAGAAAAAATATTTTTGAGATTCATCTGAAACTGAAGAAGCGAGATCCGCAGAGATTTGATGTTTCCAAATTAGCCCAACAAGCGGATCAATTTAGTGGAGCTGAGATTGAGCAAACGATATTATCTGCCATGTATAAGGCCTTTGCGCAAAATAGAGAATTTAATACAGAAGATATTCTATCTAGTATCGGCGAGACTGTTCCTTTAGCAGTTACTGCCAAAGAAAAAATTGATTACTTGCGAGAATGGGCTCGCCAACGAGCAAGGCCATCGTCATAATCGAATTTTGCGATCTCTCCTATCAAATTTGCATCCTATATTATAGAAGAGCCTTTTTATAGGAGGCTAATATGAAAGCTCTCGTCCTGGACATCAAACCTGAAGATTGGGATACCACCACCGGTCTCACCCTGGACTCTGTAGAAATTCCTTATTTAGATGAAGAGAATCAACTCGAAGATGCAGGAAAAGTAATTATTAAACCTATTTTTACTGGGTTTTGTGGGTCAGATAAAGGTATCTGGTTCCGCCATTCTTTTAAAGATATGATTTTTAGCTCTTTGGCCCAAGAAAAAAAGTCTTTTCGGATATGTGGACATGAATTATTAGGGGAAGTGGTTGAGGTTGGTTCTTACGCAAAAAAACAATATGGTTTCAAAGTTGGGGATACAGTCTCTACTGAATCCCATATTTTTTGTGGCCGGTGTCATCAGTGCCGAATTGGCGACGCCCATGTGTGTTCAGACCATCTAATTATTGGAATTTCAACTGATGGATGTTTTGCAGAGTATGTAAAATTGCCCGCAAAGGAATTGTGGCCTACAGACACAGAATTGATTCGTCCAGAAGTGGCTTCAATTCAAGAACCCCTGGGAAATGCTGTGCACGCCTGCAGTAAAGTGGACTTAAGGGGAAAAACCCTTACCATATTTGGATGTGGAACTATTGGTTTGTTTTCCATTCTGGTTGCCCGAGCCATGGGTGCGTCCAAGATCATTGGAATCGATCCCAATAAGAAAAACTTGGAGCTAGCGGAAGAGTTAGGGGTGGATTTGTCCTTACAAGTAGTGAAAGAGGAAGGTTCTTCACCTTCAGTTTCACCTGATTTAGAAACAGCCAATGCAATTAAAAAGGTGTGCTTTGGGGAAGGGGTGGATGTTGCTTTAGAAATGTCTGGTTCTAACCAAGCATTAAACACGGCTATTACTTCCACCCGTGCTGGAGGAGACATTATTTTATTTGGATTGTCTGCAGGAGATTACACTTTGACCAATTTTCAAGAAATAATCATGTATGGAAAGTCTCTACATAGTGTGGTGGGTCGTAAAGTGTTTCAAACCTGGTTCACCATGAGTAACTTATTGAAATCTAAAGGACACGATTTACAGGATAAAATTTGGGAAATCATCCTTAATAAGGGAAAGGGAACCTTATATCCTTTTCATGCTTTTGATAAGGAAGGTTTTGAAGAAGCCATCAAAAGTCACCCGAAAATAATTTTAAGTTACTGAACCAATAAGTGTTCAGAAAAGCAGGTTCAAATGCCAAATAATTTAAAGGAATATATTCTAAATGAACTAGAAGAAATCAATAAAGCTGGGTTATTCAAAGATGAGCGTGTTTTATTATCCCCACAACAATCACATATTGAAGTTTTTCAGGGTGAGGTAGTTAATTTCTGTGCGAATAACTACTTGGGTTTGGCTAACCACCCCGAGTTAATAAAGGTAGGAAAAGAGGCTTTAGACAAATATGGGTGCGGAATGGCTTCGGTTCGGTTTATTTGTGGGACCAGTGAGATTCATAAAGTATTAGAAGATAAGGTTTCCGAGTTTCTCTATACTGAAGATACCATTCTTTATTCGTCTTGCTTTGACGCTAATGCTGGACTATTTGAAACTTTGCTTTCAGAAAAAGATGCAATAATTAGTGACCGCCTAAATCATGCCAGCATTATTGATGGGACTCGATTAAGTAAGGCAAAACGCTTTCGCTATAATCACTCAGATATGAGTCACTTGGAGACTCAACTTAAGCGTGCTAAGGACACTCGATTCAAAATAATTGCCACTGACGGAGTTTTCAGTATGGATGGCGATGTGGCTCTTCTTGATGAAATTTGTGAGTTAGCCTCTATATATGGTGCTTGGGTAATGGTCGATGATTCTCATGCAACCGGTTTTTTTGGACCGACTGGTCGGGGCAGTATTGAATATCGAAAGGTAATAGGAAAAGTGGATATTGTAACTTCAACTTTTGGAAAGGCCCTGGGGGGGGCTTCCGGAGGTTTTACATCCGGTAGTAAAGAGGTTATTAAAATTTTGAGGCAACGGTCTAGACCTTACTTATTTTCCAACTCACTTGCTCCAGTAATTGCGGCTATAACTCTTAAAGCAATCGACCTGATTGATCAAAAATCAGAAAGTATCCCAAAGTTAAAACTCAATACGCAATACTTTAGGAAAAATATTGAAAAAGCCGGCTTTAGAATAAAGAAAGGTGACCATCCCATAGTCCCCATAATGTTAGGCGACGCCTTTTTAGCGAATCAAATGGCCAGTGAGTTGCTGACTAGGGGAATTTATGTCATTGGATTTAGCTATCCAGTGGTCCCAAAAGGAGAGGCTCGAATCCGTGTCCAATTATCAGCGGCCCACGAAAAGGCCGATTTGGATTCTGCGGTAAATGCTTTTCAAGCTGTAGGAGAAAAAATGGGAGTCATTTGACCCTTTTTCAATATCTGCAATCCAAAGAAAATGAACCCAATTTTATTGTATTTGGTTGTTTAATTTTATGTATTTATTGTGTCATAATTTTGGTCCATTAAAGCCTTTAAATTATTTTCGTTCTATTTTCGTTTTTCTTTGATGTTGACCAGATTGACATTAACTAAAGAACTCATTGAGAGGAATTCTAAAAATGCGAAACTTTATCCACAGGTGTAACTTTGTAGTCTTTTTAAAATGAATAACTTACGTGGCTTGCAGTCTTATAAAGACGACCTAAAAATATTTTTTACTCCAAATTAAATTTAGAAAAATTTTTGCATTAAACAATCTATAACTTTTTCTTAAAAAGTTTAATTTTTCCGATAAGAATTCCCAAACTCTTTCTAATTCTAAAATTTAATCTTTTTCTCTAAAAATTTTATTAAATAACCTGGGTATGAGAAGATAATTGCAATCCCCTCACATTGAAAATATCTTTTCATCCGATGGCGGATTTGACAATTGGATTTGAAGTTGATAGAAATTACATCCTTCATTTGCTTTTGAATGTTTTTTAAAAGCGCTTCTGAAATTAATTCATTAATTAATTATATTTTTTAGTTTTGGTTTCATTTAATTTTTTAATGGTCAAAGAAGGTTCAAATAAATAACCTAATAGCAATTTGAAATTAGGTTGAATATTCTTTGACCTGTTAAAGAAACCGAGTTAGCCAAAAGGCTACAACCACTGTTTGAAAGGGGTGGCATTATGACTAACAATGGTTTGAGAAAAGAAAAAGCAAAATACCTGACTAAAGTGGAGCAAATTCCCCAATTGGATCAGGAAGATTTAGATAAATTAAAACCGGTATCGGAAAAGTTCGTCTTTCGTTCCAATGATTATTATCAGTCTTTAATAAACTGGGATGACCCTGAGGATCCAATAAAGAAAATTATTGTTCCTGATATTGCAGAATTGGATGACTGGGGGCAGTTAGATGCCTCAGATGAAGAAAGTTATACTGTCGCTAAAGGTGTAGAACATAAATACGATTCTACAGCTCTTCTCTTAGTGAATGAGGTTTGTGGCGCCTATTGTCGTTTTTGCTTTCGCAAGCGATTGTTCATGGATGATAATGAAGAGGTGACAAAAGACGTTTCCGAAGGTTTGGAATACATACGGTCTCACAAAGAGATTAGCAATGTGTTATTGACAGGAGGGGATCCTCTTATTATGTCAACTTCCAAACTGGAGCCGATAATTAAACAGATTCGTGAACTGGATCATGTCAATATCATTCGAATAGGAACCAAAATTCCAGCTTTTAATCCGATGCGGATTTATAACGATCCGTCTTTGAAGGAAATGTTCGAAAAATATAGCACTCCTGAGAAGCGGATATATGTTATGGCTCACTTTAATCATCCTAGGGAATTAACACAAGAAGCGATTCGCGGTTTAGACTTTTTGTTAAAATCGGGAGCTATTGTGGTTAATCAAACTCCGATGATTACTGGTGTGAATGATAATCCTCAAGTATTGGCCGAATTGTTTAATAAATTGTCTTATATTGGTGTACCTCCTTATTATGTATTTCAATGTCGTCCTACCTTAGGAAATAAAATCTATATTTCTCCTCTTGAAGAAACTTACGAAATATTTGAGGCCGCCAGGACACAGTGTTCTGGTTTAGCTAAAAGAGCTCGATTTGTGATGTCCCATTCCACTGGTAAGATTGAAATTGTTGGTCTTTCAAATTCTAATATTTATTTCAAATATCAACGTGCTGCGGACCCCGAAAACAGCTCGCGATTTATGGCATTCAAAAGAAATACTGAAGCATATTGGTTCGATGATTATGAAGAAGTGGTTTCTGATTATTTTTTAAATGGAGATATCGTAGGTTCTAGCCAAACTAATTTATTAGGATTTATGGAATACGCGTAATAATTCATTCCCAATAGTAATTATTTTATGGGCTTAAAAAATGATTCTTTGCAAGATTTCGGGAGAAAATCTTGACAGGTTTTTTAATTTCTTAATAGGTTATATAATTTAACCATATTGAAAAATTAAAAAGGAACTATCTATGAAAAAAGTTTTTATATTTTCGATTGTAACTTTGTTGATTATTCTAGATTCAGGTTTGGCTTTTTCCCAAGAAAATGAGGGTGCATTGGATAAAGAACCATCGAATAGCAGGCCTATACCGGAACAGTTGCAAGAAATTAGCGGTCAGATTTCTCGAATGGTGACTGAGCAAGTTCAACAATTTTTAGATAAAGAACTTTTAAAGATAAAAGAGTATAGGGCTCAAGCTCGAGAGACAGCAAATCAAAAGCTTAAATCAAAAGAAAAGTCAGCTGAAGAAAATCCTAATAACCCTCAGACCCTATTTGAATTAGGGGAACTCCATGATCAAATGGGAGACGGAGCTAGCGCTATCCTTAAAACCCAAAAGGCCGAAAAACTTTTCGTTGAAAGTGGAGATGTTAAAGGGGCTGCGCAAGCAAGACGTAACTTAAGGCAATTTTTTAAAAAGTATGACTACCAACCCGAAGATTTTATCCTCAACAATCAATAAGTCTTTTTACCGCCCCAAAAATAGGGTATATTTTGTACAGTCCAAATTTCTAAATTAGCGAATTTCAGTAACTTGTTGCTGAATTTGCTTTCCCTCCGAGACCAAAAAAAACCTTACAAAGTTTCATAATTCACTTAGGTTTTGACCTGTTAAATGACGATAAAGAATTAAGATCTTAAAGTCCATTGCGTGTAAAGGGAAATTGAAACCGAGAGACTAATGCTTCAGTAAATCAGGTGCCGCCCACTATGCCAGTTATTTGTAAGGTATTTTGAGGAAGGTTGGTAACCGGAAAATCTTCCAGAGCATTTTTCCTAAACCTAGGACTCCTTCTAAAAAAGTTAAATTTATCATCTTCAATCGTATTTGTTTAGAAATTTAATGCAAATTAGAATATCTCTGTTTTTGTCATGGTACATATTTTTTGTGTTGGTGGCTTTTTTGTTTTTCAAATTAGTTCCATTTCTGAAGCGCAAATAATACCTAAAACAGTGGAGCCTCAAAGGTTTGATAAGCGCTTCAAAAAGAAGCGAACTCCCAAGTCAACTTTAGACCTTGAAAAACCGTTTTCGAATGATATTCCCGATCTTCAATTACCTTCGAAAGAATACAAATTTGTATTAAAAAAAATTATTGTAGAAGGTGCTACCAGATTTCGTGGTCATAAACTTGCTGGAGTTTTTAAAAAGTATTTGGGAAGAAAAATCCCAGTTTCACTCCTTAATAAGTTAGCTGAAAAGATAACTGCAAAATACCGGAACGCGGGCTATATTTTAAGTCAGGCTATAATCCCACCTCAAAAAATTGGGTCCAACGGTGTTGTCCGGATAAAAGTCATAGAGGGCTATATTGATAAGGTTTCCTATAAAGGAAAAGCCAATGGGACAAAAAGACTTTTTAAATCCTATAGAAAAAAAATCCTTGCTTCCCGACCACTTCACAGTGATGACTTAGAGCGATATTTGCTTTTATTAAATGATTTACCGGGAGTAACCGCACGCTCTGTTTTAACTCCATCAGAGGCACAACCAGGAGCTGCTCAATTAACAATTGTAATTAACCATAAGAATGTCGATGCCTACGGACAAATTGATAACAGAGGTTCGAAGTTTAATGGTCCCTTCCAAATTTCTGCTGGGGGAAATGTAAACTCTACATTTGGCATGAATGATAGGACGGGAATTCAAGGTGTGGTATCTACAGACTTTGAAGAACTGTTGTTTCTTAATTTAAATCATGATTTACCGGTATCAGATGAAGGCTCCAGAATATTTTTTGGAGGCACATATTCAAATTCTGAGCCCGGTGGTTCATTAGCCCCTTTCCAAATTGAAGGAACAGGGTTGACCTTTGTAGTTAGGAGTTCTCACCCGGTTATTCGCACTCGAAGAGAAAACTTAGCTTTGTCATTTGGGTTTAGTTTGAAAAATTCCCAGACGGATATATTGATGACGAATGTAGTAAAGGACAAGCTCAGGGTTTTAGATGCGGCAGTAAATTATGATTTCGCGGATAAATATAAAGGAATTAATTCCTTTCGTTTGAATATCAGTCAAGGATTAAATGTTTTTGGTGCAACCGAACCTGGCTCTCCAAAATTGTCTCGCCCTTTAGGAAAAAGTAATTTTACAAAAATTGAGGGTGAAGTGCTTCGCCTTCAAAAATTATCGTCTCGGTGGAATTTGTTGGCCAGTTTGGTTTGGCAATATTCATTAAACAACTTGTTGGCAGCAGAAGAATTTGTTGTGGGTGGACCACGATATGGCCGAGGATTCGACCCGTCAGAAATTTCAGGAGACCATGGAGCGGCGATTAAGTTGGAATTTCAATTCTCAGATCGTGTAGCAAATATTTTGTTGCAAGATTATCAAGCTTATTTTTTTGGTGATTACGGATCTGTCTGGCATCGGTCCGATCCTACTAATTTAACTAGACACGATGATTTATTTTCCGTGGGTCTGGGTATTCGGTTCAACATTAGATCTTGGTTGTCCGGTTTTTTAGAGTTGGTGAAACCCTTTGATCGCATAGTTGCTGCAGAGGGAGATAAAGATCCAAGAGTATTTTTTGGATTGACGGCGCGTTACTAAGGAAAGTAAATCATATGCCATTTTTGGCAGGAAACCATGAGGGTTGCTTGGATGCAAAGAAAACCACTTTTTTCATTTTTATGTTTTGTCAGGTATAAAAAGCCAATAAGCATATTTAATATTTCTATATTAGTTTTTTTGATTGGCTTATGGCCCTCCTTTTTATATGCACTCCCTCAAGATGGGATTGTCAAAGGTGGCTCAGCAACCATTGAACAAACTAATTCCGATCATCTTCAAATAAATCAGACCACTGATCAGGCAATTATAGATTGGACTAGTTTTGATATTAAATCTAATGAGCGAGTGAATTTTAAGCTACCATCCTCTAATTCCGTAAACTTAAGTCGAGTGACAGGAGGAGCTCGATCTAACATTTTTGGAAAATTAACTTCAAATGGAAAATTGATGCTCATCAACCCGAATGGAATACTATTCGGGCCGCAATCACAAATTGATGTCAACAGTTTGATTGCAACGACCAATGATATTCGTAATGAAGATTTCCTAAAAGGAAACTACAACTTTTCTCTTAATAGTCCCATTTTAAAATCCATAACCAACCAAGGGAGAATTACCGTAGCTGAAGGTGGATTGGCGGCTTTGGTTGCCCCCGGTGTGATAAATGAGGGAATCATTGAAGCAAGGTTGGGTCAGGTGTTTTTGGGGTCAGGCAAAACTTTCACATTAGATTTATATGGTGATCAATTGGTAAGCCTGGGAGTTAATTCTAAAATAACTGAGGATGTGTTTGGAGTAACCGGTAACCGATTATCCTCTCTGATTAATAATTCAGGGAATATTATTTCTGATGGGGGTACAGTTATTCTCGATGTTAAGTCTGCAAAAGGTTTGGTGGATCAATCCATCAATATGTCAGGAATTATCCAAGCGAGAACCATACAGGAAAATAATGGTGAAATATATCTTTTGGGTGGAGAGGAAGGTAATGTTGCGGTCTCAGGAATTTTAGATGCTTCAGGTTATCAAGAGAGTCAATCTGGTGGAAATGTTTATGTATTAGGGGATCAATTGAGTCTTCTCAACAATGGACAAATAGATGTTTCTGGAGACTCAGGCGGAGGTTCATTATTTTTTGGAGGTGATTATCAGGGAAAAGGAAAACTGCAAAGAGCCTCTGATATTTTTGTAAGCGAAGGGGCCAATATTTTTGCTGACGCTGTAAATTTTGGAGATGGTGGGCGAACCATATTTTGGGCTGACAGACGAAATCGCTTTTATGGAAGAGTTAGAAGTAGAGGAGGATTCTTTAGCGGCTCTGGAGGATTTGTAGAAGTTTCCGGGCGAGAGGAATTGTATTTTGATGGCTCGGTAGATACGTCAGCAGCTAATGGAAAAGTTGGAACTTTATTGTTAGACCCGGGAGATATTGAAATTGTAAATGGGTCAGGAGCACCTGATGATGGTGAAGCCGTAGATGGCAACGCGTCCGTTTCTTCAAGTGGAGCTGTTTCGTTTTCTATTTCAGAAAATCAATTAGAATCCCTTTCATCAAGTACCAATATTCATCTCCTTGCAAGAAATAATATTTTTCTTCGCAACTTATCAGACAATAATTTGGAATTAAAACAAACTACGGGGCAATCTGTTCGATTAACTGCTGAAACCGGAAATATCCAATTTAGCGATACCAATGATCAAATTAGTACAAATGGTGGCAGTGTGGCCCTTCAGGCTGGAGAGGATATGATCCTCGGAAAACTCAATGTAGGTGGGGGGAATGTAACCTTATTGGGAAAAGAAGGAGGAACTATTAGTTTAGGGACAGGATCTTCGGGCCTAAAGTTAAGCAATGGAGAACTATCGAATATAACGGCAAACAATTTAGTCATTGGAGGAAAGATTGTAGGAGAGAGAGCCGCTAATATTGATGTGCAAGGAGTCATAGGATTAAACAATATTTCCAACCAATTAACCCTAAACGCTCTAAGTGAAATAAGTGCAATTGGTGGGGCACCTCTCGGAAAAATAAATTTTAAAAATTCGGCTTCTACATTTGGGACAGGTTTATTTTTAAATTCTAATTTAGAAACAAGGATAGGCTCTAATCTTACGACTTTGGGAAACTTGTCTACTGCTACAGCATCACCTCTTGTATTGGGAAATAATTTAACTATTTATTCCTCCAACGGACAGTTAACTTTAGGATCGGTTTCTCATACTTCCACAGGCTTATCATTATTGGCTGCAAATGGAATTGCTTTAAATGAAAAGCTTACTACTGCAGGGACTACCATTTTGAATGCTGATTTTGATAACAATGGTTTGGGAGCATTTTCCCAGGCATCCGGAAAAACTTTAATCACAGGTAATGGTTCTTTATCGATAACCGCAGGTTCCTTAAATTTAAACGGCTCTTTAAATAGTGGAACTGGTGTTACTACAGTCATTGCCTCAAACGGAAGAAGTATAGGTTTAGGTTTGGCGAGTGGCGATCTCTCATTAAACTCGACTCTCTTATCTTCGTTGACTTCCGGTGGGCTTATTTTAGGTAATGGATCAGGCGCAATTCAAGTTAACGGGGCTAACGTTTCCTCAGGACTTACCTTAAATGGTAATTCAAATTTGTTTGTTGGTTCCAATTCTTTACTGACTGGACTTGTGGTAAATGGACCCACAATAATCCAAGGAGTCGATTTGATTTCCAATGGAGGAATAATCGATTTTAATGGAGCGGTGACTTTAAACTCAAGTCCTGCGCAAATTCATAGTAATAATCAAAATATATTTTTTCGAAGTGCATTAGATGGAAGTCAAAATTTAAATATTAATGCCGGTACCGGAACAGTTCAATTTCAAGGAAATATTGGAGGAAACCTTCCATTATCAGGTCTAAATATTACAGGTCCTTCTTTAATTAAAGGAATCAATATTAGTACCGCTGGAGGGAATATAATTTTCAATGATAGTGTTTCAATTGATTCGAATGCTGTTGAAATAAGCACAGGGGCGGGTGGAGGAGGTATTAATTTACATGGGACAGTAGATGGAGCCCAAAGCTTAACCCTAAACTCCGGGACAGGAACGGTAAATATTGATGGCAATGTGGGAGGTAATACTGCCTTGAAAAGTGTTTCTGTGACCGGGTCTGCTGTGATTAGCGGAGTAAAGGTTTCAACTTCCAACGGAAACATTACTTTTAATAATGCTCTCACTTTAGATACTGGGGCAGTTGAAATTAATACAGGTACTGGAGTAGGTGATATTAATTTAAGTAATACAGTAGATGGAGCTCAAAGCCTGACCCTAAACTCCGGGGCAGGAACCGTAAATATTGATGGTAACTTGGGAAGTAATACAGCATTAACTGATGTTTTGATAACGGGACCTACGGCGATTAGCGGTGCTAACATAACTACCTCTAACGGTAATGTTACTTTTAATAATGATGTGACCCTGGATACAGGCTCTGCGCAAGTAAATACAGGAGCTGGGTTGGGTGATATCACTTATTCTGAGAGTATTAATGGAAACCAAAGTTTGACCTTAAATTCCGGAAACGGATCCATTCAAATTGGAGGGAACGTTGGGAATACGACTTCTTTGGAAAATTTAATTATAAATGGCAATACTTCCTTTAATGGCACTTCCATAAAATCCAATAGCGGAATAACTATAAGTGGAAACCTTAACACCAATAACCCGATAACCCTAAATTCTGATTTTGATAGGAATGGGACAGGAGATCTTATAGTCTCAGGATCAGTTAACTCTCAAGATTTGACTTTAATATCCAACGACCTAAGTTTGGGAGATACCATAACAAGTAGTGGAGATACAGTACTTGAAGTATCTGATGGCGGAACTATGGGAATAGGGAATGGTGCTGGAGACTGGTTGTTAGATCAAACGGAATTGAATTTTATTAATACAAATAATCTGACTATAGGTAATTCTGCTGCGGGTAATTTAACTGTCGACAATATAGCTATTAATGGAGGGAAAATCACTCAGGGGGTTTCTTTAATTTCAGGAAATTCTATTGCGGTAAATAACACATTAAATTTCCCGGGAAATTTGAACCTTACTTCCGGAAATAATATTTCCGATTCAGGAGCAACTTTTATAGTGGGTGGTGATGCAACTTTCCGTACCACTGGTACTAACCAATCAATTAGTTTATCTAATGTTGGGAACTTATTTGGGAGTCAAATTCGATTTTTTACATTAGGAAACTCGGGAGATGTTTTAATTAATAATTCCAATGCAATGCTTATAGGAAATTCAATTATTGGTGGAAATTTAACCGCAACTTCTAATGGAAATATTTCCCTTAACGGGGTGGTGATAAGCTCCACGGGTAGCAATCCACTCATAAGTTTAACATCCACTAATGGCTCAGTTATGGATGGTGGATCAAGCTTTGGTTTGGATGTTGATAATCCTAATGGGACTTTGATTGCAAGCACTTTTAATGGGTTTGGAACGGCGGTGGACCCACTGGAAATTAGAGTGGGTAATGTAAATTTAGGTAATAATAACTCTGGTCCAGTAAATATATATGAGCTAGACGGTCTGAATATTCTGGGGATTAACCAAGGTGGAATAAATGAGGATGTGTCAATATCCTATTCTGGAAGTATTTCTGGTCAAGAAAATGTAATATTAAATGGAGGTCAGTTGATTCTAACTGACAGGTTTAATGTAAATCAAGTTTTTGGGAATACCGGCAAAACATTGAAGGGTCTGGCTTTAGAAAGAACAATAAATAGTTCCAGCGAGATTGGTCAATATTTTGATTTTGGAGATTGGTATAAAGAAAATATTACTTTAAATAAAGCAGCTTTTCAAAAAAGTGCCATTGCATTTCCCTTTGTTAGAAATGCTTTTATTAAAAAATATCCTGTTTGGGTTGTTAAACGACCAGTAGGTAAAACGAACCCGAAGACCGAATTGGCAAAGTCTTTTTCCAAAAAGAAAAAAAAGAAAAGAAAACTTAAGCCTGCTGCTTTAGGAAATGAAAGAAATTAATATACTTGTTATCACTGCTATTTTTCCTTCCTGAAATTCCAAATTAAATTGATAAACTGCAAAAGTTAATATAACCTTGGCCTTTGTAGGTCAATTATCTAAATAAAATTTCCAATTTGAATATAAGATTGAGTTGATGATAAAGCTATTTTCTAAATTGGTTTTTCTTGGATTTATCATGGTGTTTATTTTCGGATGTAATGGAGAATCCGAATTTAGCGATGATTCATTGACCACAAGTTCATCCGCAAATCCTCAAGAATTAACAAAAATTGCTAAAGATAAGCAGGCAATTGGAGCTTATGAAGAAGCTATCGTAGAGCTCGATAGAGCATTAAAAATAGATTCGAAATTTATTCCTGCTTATTTTCAAAAAGGATCTGTTTATGAAGAGTGGGACCAAAGAGAAAAAGCAATTGATTCGTATAACAAGGTCCTTGAGATTGATAAAAATCATGAAGAGGCAAGGTTGGGTTTAGGAAGGGTTTATTCCAAGTTGGCGATGAACGATTTAGCAATAAAAGAATTTATTAAGGTGGCTGAGAATAAACCTGATGATATTAAACTTCTTTTTAAAATTGCCTTGGAGTACTGGTATATTCAGAATCTACCCGAATCGGTGTCGTATTATAAAAAAGTCCTTGCTCTTGATCCTCAACATTTACAAGCCCATTTAAATATTGCAAGTGTTTATGAGCGGATGAAAGATTATAACTCAGCTATTGCCCATATTGGAACGGCCATTAAATTAGGAAAAGCTGCAAATGATAAGCAGGCCGTAAAAATTGCTCAAAATAAACTGGGGTTTTTAGAAGGCAGAAAAGATATGACGGAAAAAGAATTTCAGCGGAAGACCCTGCCGCCTTTTAAATGAATCCATTTAACCGGACATCTTTGTCCAACTTTCTACCTTACAGTTCTGTTGGTTTAGAACAGGGTAAATAGTAAACAGAGGCGTGTTATAGGGTACAAATGCAGAGGTAGTTCCAGGGCTGAGGGTTAAATGGATATTAACAAAATTAAAACTCAATCCTTCTTGCCAGGGTTCTTTCGTATTTTCAACATAAGCTTCTAATTTGTCCGCGCCATGTGAGCGAGTCATTAACCCTGACCCACCTTGTAAACCGTATTCATATAAGTCGGGAGCACCTTGAATTAAAAGTGAAATAGTTGATGCATCAAACCATACTTTAAAGTTTGATACGATTTGAAGGAAATTCCCTAAACAGCCTGTTCGCTGTAAAACTGCCTGGGGATAAGAATATGGAGGGGGAACATTAGGGTCACTCCCTTGAAATTTGAAATCTTTTTCTTTTACTTTGGATACTGAAAAAAACAATAGGTTTTCATCGTCCATGGAAATATCTGTTACTTTTCCATCATAAAAACTGCAAAGCTTATCATTTTCATAGGAAAGCGGGTAGGAGTATCCCATTTTTGAATAGTAAATACGTAGCCCAGCCTCCAAGGGGTCTTCAGGTTTTCGACTTATTTTTATGTCAAAGGGTAACATGAGATGAAAAGCATTTGTGCGTGCATTCATAAAGGGGCCGCAAGCTCCCGGAAATTCTTTGTGTACATCTTCATTTTCCGGAGAAAACTTTCTTGGGCCGCCTGAAAAATGTTGAGCGGACTTTGCCTCCTGCGTTAAAGCGTATTTTTCTTTAAAATATTCAGCGGCTCTTTTTTGAGCAACGCCTAAAATGTAATGAGGGATGTCCGATTGAACAATTATTTGTTGCTTATCAATACTTTTTGGAATGGGTTTTGGGTTTAGCGCTTCGTTATAAAGATTCAGTTCTTTTTCAGTCTTTTTTGTTTCAAAGGTTAATTGTCTTGCTAATTCCGGGTTGTGATATCGAGTTTGCCCTAACAAACCTTGAGCTTTTTTTAATAGATCCAGTTTTGCGGAATAACGCTTGGGTTCTGCAGAAAAAGATTGAACTGTTGCCATGATAAGGTTGAATTGCTCTTCTGGAAGTAATCCTATTTCTTGAAAATTATTTTCTTTGAAAAATGTCCATGCAAGAGGACCAAAAGATTCTTCTCTTTGAATATTGAGTGTTAAAAGGTAGTTTAAATAAGCCCGCGCGGAATCTTCAGCATATTTTTTTTTATCTGTGATTTTGCACATGGGTAGGACATCGGATGGATTAATTTCAACTAAATCTAATCCTTGATCTTTAGCCAGGGAAAGGGCTTCTGTTAAATCATAAGTTCCTAATCTTTTACCATCGTTGTCAATAAGTGCCACCTGCTCCGCGGATATATCCCCATTCACTCGCTGCGATAATTGCGACAATTTTCACTCCAAAATTTTTTACTTTAAAGTAAAGCTCGACGATTGGTTTTTTATTTTTTGGCAATTATGCATGGAAACCCCAGGTTTTCCAAGAAAATCTTAGGGTGGGTAGGGTTTTTCTTACTTTTGATTGAGTTTTAAGGGAGTTGAATCTTTGTAAAATATTGAAATAGTTGGCTATCTTAAAGAAACGCGTGAAGCTAAGGGACTGTTAATAAGGCTTCGGATTTTATAGGTAGGTTATTGGATAGAGTTAGTTCTCCCAAAACAAGTTTTTAATATTTTCATCCTCAATTGCAGATATTGCCATTACCAACCAGGCAGTTCCAGCTACTGAAGGATTTTTGGAAAATTGGAACTTTAGGTATTCTGTTGCATAGGGCAAACCACCTTCAGAATCTTGAAGATGAATCATTGATTGAATGATCTCTTCCGCCTTTTTATTTTTTCCCATTTTTAATTGGGCCATAGCTACACCTAATGATCCCTCCGGCCAAATCATAGGTAACTCATTCCAATTTTTTTCTGGGTCATTCGGGAAAAATAATTCATTAATTTCAGGTTCTTCATATAAGGGCAAATCTATGTAAGGTTTATAGCCTTGGAACTTTTCGGAAACCACATGATATTTTGATGAGGCATCTAAAGCGATCTTTGCTTTTTCCTTTTCTCCGATAGCTAAAAGAAACATGGCTCCCCAGGAAGAACAGTCTAAAGCTTTGGCAGAATCAGGACCATCTAATCGATGTCCTCTATTTAGTTGACCCACTGTTTCATTCCAGGATTTTTCTGATATAGAATTCTTGAGGAGATGAGCAGAAGTTTTATATTTTGCATTCCCGGAAAGCCTCCCTAAATCTCTCAGAAAAAAGAAAATATCAATATTATGTTCCACGCTGGCCCATTGGATTGGACCTGGAACAAATACTTCTTCTAATTTTTTCGTTTCAAAATTCTTTTTGTATACATAAGAACCTTCGCCACCGGTGAACAAACCATAACGAGGATCTTCTGGATTGGTAATTTGCCTCAGAAGTATTTTGTCAGCTATAGATTGAGCAATTCTAATAAAATTAATTGCCGCATGATCTTGTTGAAGGAGATTGGGGTTATCAACAAGCCTTGACTTAAGATAGTAAATAATTGCATAGCCTAGCCAGGCTGAAGCCCCGCTCCGATTGATTGCCCCTCCATGGTCATTATCATTCGGCCATGAATTATGAGTATTAAAGGTAAACCATAGATCGCCATCCTGTGATAGAACTCTAGAGGCCGCTTCGATGATTTTTTCTGCCAGAGAGTATTCGCCTACCATGGAAAATGCAATGATGGCCAAGGCATTGTCATATATGGAAGCTTTACTGAATACGTAGCGATATGCTTCTGCATCCTGTGGTACGCGGTAACTGATTAATAAGTTTCTTCTGTCTTGAACCGGTTCAGGAACAATGGCATTGGGAACACTTTGTGCTTTAAGCCATTCAATGGCTTTTTGCTTATAGGGCGACCATTTGGTGGATCCTGAAAATTTTGTACGTTTTACGACTTTAGGCAGTTGCGGAGTAAATTTAACCACAGGCTCCATTATTTTTGTGTTGAGTTTTAGGTTAGAGAGTTCATGAATAAAAGCAATGGCAGTTTTTTCTGCTTCTTCAACAGAAGGGTCAATACGAACAGACATTCTGAACATAGTCATTCCGTCCATAATATTGTGCTTAGAATTGGGCCAAAGATACCAATATAAAATTAAATGTGAAAAATTTTCTTTCTTTGCAATAGCATAACGAACTTGGAAATCCTCTCCTCGAACCTTTAAAGATTTATAGGATCTTTCTTCAATTTTCCATCCATCCCCTATGTAACAAACTTCAGGAGTATGAAAAATACTTTCATTGGTTCCATGGGCTGCAACAAAGTAAATAGCCTGCTCTGTCATTGGGTTTTCATAAAACCGGAAATAAAGAATATTTTTGTCATCTGTCTCTATGTTTTCGCCTTTCCATTGTCCCAAATTGTAAGGAATGTTTTCCAGGTTTTGTTTTTTTAAGTAGTCAGTATTAGAAACAAACTTTCCTTCGTGTGAGGTTGAAAAGTAAAAGGATGTGTCTGATGTGAATTTATAAACAAAATCCGAAGAAACTTGTTTGACATTTTTTTTAATACTTTCTGGTTTAGCAGTGGGGTTTGATTCAGTACAGCCAAATAAAGTTATAACGCAAAACAACAAAAAAGATAGAATTAAATTTGAATATTGTTTGTTACACGGTTGGTTTAGCATGGACGGGTCTAATTCCTTTTATCGTTATAATCCAGAGAACAAATAAAATGGTGAAAGTTAAAATAAAAAACAAGATGCTACCTAAATCGTGCCAGAAATCAGCTGCTACAGCTTCACCAAAATAAATTGCGACAAAAAAGAGAGTTAAAATTCTCAACAAATTACCCAACATCGCAATGGGGATGATAAGTGAATAGAGTAGCGCTTTTTTTCTAAATGATGTGTTTGTGAAGTGAACCACTGGAATCATCAGTGTCAAAAGAGCAATGATTGATTGAATTCCACTGGATGGGGCGCCAATCACAAACGTTGCATTGGGGAGATAAATGGTGGCCCCTTCCGTAATAATTTCATAATTTAAAAATTGTAAAATGGAAGTTGCTAAATTGGCCATAAAAAATTGGAGAAATGATGTTAGGTCGGAAAGAAATGGTAAAGGCACCGCGATTATCGGAAAAAGAATTGCAAACCGAAGGTCACGAGTAGGAATGTGGTTGCTGAATAAATAAGCTATTCCTAGAACAGTAAGGAAAATGGGAATCGTCTTAAAATAATAGAAATTGAATATATAACCAATGATAAAAAGAGTAGCGCTTCCTAAAATCCAATATCTCCACTGATTTGTTTCTTTATAAATAACTTTAGATTTAAAAACTTTAAAAATTGCAATGATGATTGAAGCCAATAAGACCATGAATCCATGTTTATAGAATGGATTTACGATCCATGAATTAAGTAGCCATTTGGCGGGCTCGAAATATATGAATACTCCAACACAAAGGATTAGTAACGAAGTGATTACATTCATACATTGATGGTTTGTTTTCGCTTTCTCTGCTGGACAAAATAATAAATACCTCCAGCAATTAATATGAAGGCGCTTCCTCCAGATACCATGTATTCGATTGGAACTTCAGAAACAGTGGGAGGCGCATCACATTTTTTTCCACTACATGAGTGCCAAGGTTTGTGATGTGCTTCGGCAATGGAAAAGAGGTTGTTTGTAACAGAAAATATGGGTGTAATTAAAAGTGTTACATAAAAAATAATTGTGAAAAGCCCGGAAATTAATTTTGCTTTAAATATCGTTTTCATAAAACCTCCTTGCCGCTACGAAGACGCTCTAACATTTACAACGGCTCCCACCGGGTACAACCATTGTAATAAGGGATCAATCGTCAATGTTAATCCCTTTTTCCTATCATTATTAGTTTCAGGGATAGCTTTAAAAAGGTCAATATCCCAAAATTTTCCCGAAGAGCCATCCCAGTCATCTATTCCGGAGATCGACTTTCCATTGACAAGGTTTCCCGATCCATTTCCTGCGCGGCCATGCCCGCCAATGAAGCCTATAGAATTTAGTTTCCAGTCAATATCTGAAAAATCAATGTTTAACGGGATATCATAAACTTCACCCGGTTTTAGAATCTCCATTCCAGCGAGAATCACGAGTGAGGTTTTAACTTGAATTTTGGGGTTTTCCGTAATAACAATAAGAGCCCAACCTGCAATTGTATAAGGATCTTTCCCATTAGGGTTAATAGGATGGGAAGGAAGGTGTTTAACGGCGTAAGTCCCCTTTTTAGATACAAATTGAGTCACATCAGCCCACGCGGTATAAAGAATTCCTGACGAATTTTTTTTCCATAATCTTTGAGCTTGAATTGAATATTCTAGTTTTTTGGGGGTTACAAAAGTAATTTCTTTGGCAGTTTCTGTGAAATTATTTAATTCTCCCGCCCAGAGAAGAAATGCTTTTTTTATTGGAGAAGAAATGATTAATTCATCATGACTGCTTTTTTTAATTTCTTTATCAACAAGAAAACTTTCACCTATGATTGTGAAATCAAGACCCTTTGAGGTTTCGGAAAACATTGTTTCAAAGTCATTGATGGTTTTATTTTTTATTGATGTTAGTTCAGTGGAAAATGAATAATTAGGAAAAGCGGTGCACAGAATAAAAAAAGTAACTACTTTAAATACTTTTTTAAATTTGTATTGGGGTAACCAAAGGTAATTTTTTTTATAACAATTATTATTTATCATCAAAATCTCAAAGTGATATAGGTTTGAATATTTTTAGTGATATCTTCGTCATTCCCCGTTTCAAATCTAAACCGGGCATCAATGGTCCATGAAAGACAATCGGTGATATTCCACGTGACAAATGCGGTGAATAATTGTGCTATGGCATCGTCCAAAGAGTTATGGGAGATGATGTAATCAATTTCGTAGCTAAATATTTTTTTGAATTCGTCTTGAAGGTTGACTATGAAACTATGTTCAGTTTCATCGGGATTAGTCAGATAGCGGAGTTGATATTCAATTTGGATCCGGTCATAAAAGGGTAGGCGATACCGTGGGCGGAAGACGTAATTTTGTCGTAATCCTGTTCCGTTTGAAAAATCATTAAGCGCAGCCACAGCTAAAATGGAAAAGAAAGGATCGAAGTCCACATCGTAAGATGCTAAATAGGTATTAATTGACTCGATTTTTGCATTTCCTGAAGTGGTATCAACAAAAAGTTCGCGTGAAAAGGAAGTATTAAACAAATGATTCTTGTACTCCTTGGATAAAAGAAAATATCCTGCGTGACCGGTCTTGGCCTTAAGCAAATTGAATGTATTGTTATCTTCATTTGTGAATTTAAACAAATCGTATCGAAATCGGATTTTAAATTGATTTGGAAGCTTCTGTTCCAGACCAAAAGATCCTGAGTTAGCGTTTATGTTGAAATCGATCAAATTGTTGACTATATCCAATTGTTTTTGTTTAGTGCGCTGTATGCGCAACTGAAATTTTGTAGTTGCGGATAGTCTTTGATAATAATCAAGTGTGTGACGGAATTCTCTAAAAATTATATTTAGGTCATTAGTTTTGGGGATTTGATCTCTAAACTCAAAAAAGTTGAATCTGGTGATTAATAGGGGTGCCATGGCCCTTCTTAGACGTTCCATGGCTTGTTTAGCGTCTATATTGTTTGGATCAACTTTCAGCGCTTTTATGTATTGTTCTTCTGCAAGATCCCATTGATCGCTAAAGTAGTATAAATTTCCTAGCCCTACCAAAGCATCTATATTATTCGGAGCTATTTCTAGAGCTTTCTTGAATAACTTTAGAGATTCTTCTAATTTACTTTGCCAACTGTAAACTCTCCCTAAAGCAATGTAAGATGATATGTCTCCTTGAGCTAGGGCTACCGATTTTTGCAATTCGGTAACTGCATCGTCCAATCTGGCCGTCCAGCTGTAAAGAGTTCCCAGCATTGCTCGCACATCCTGTCGTTCAGGGTCTATTTCTCGTGCCTTTTCAAGGTACTTTATTGCATTTTCATGGTTTCCTTGATGGCTTTGGAGTATTCCAATACCCATATAGGATTCAATGTTTTCTGGGTCCTGCTCCAGTATTTGCTCATAAAGAGCAATCCCATCTGTTGGATTTTTCATCCACTTATACGTGGTTGCTAATCCTTTAAGGGCCTCTATATTATTTGGATATATTTTTAGTAGTTTTTTAAAGTAGATTTCACTTTGATCAAACTTTTCTTGCCAGGCAGTGACTTGTCCCAATAGGAATAGTAAATCAAAGCGCTCTGGATAAATTTCATGTAAAGCCTTTAATCCTTCTTCAGCCTCAGCGTGATTCCCCTCCCAGGCCTTAAGACGCAAAAGGCCAATTTCTCCCTCTGGAAGGTCTGGTCGTAATTCTTTTATTTTTTTATAGGTATTTTTTGAATCTTCAAACTTTTTTTGCCAACTTAAAACCTGAGCCAATCCAACCCAAGCTTCGATATCTTTTTCGTTTGCATCAATAAGCTTTCTATAAAGAGCTTCAGCTTCACTATAGTTTCCTTGCCAACTCGTTTGGCGACCTTGGTTATAAATCGCATCACGATCTAATGCGTGGGCTTCATAGGAGAATAAGCTAGATGAAAGAAGCAATGAAAAGAGGAAAAATGAAAAAATCTTTCTGGTGTTATATAAAGAATTTTTCAAATTAATTCTCCTGTTTTTCCAACCAAGGGCGGTAACTTTCGTAGGAATGAATAACAATTCCATGAAAACTAGAATATTTTTGTAGCTCAACTTTTAAATGTTGGAGAACTTTTCTTAAATCTTTTGGACTCAATTTGTCAAAAGTGATTTTGCTTGAAGGAACGTTGACAACACTTATTTGCTTTAAGACTTGAGAATCATTTGCGGTAAGATTGACTTTTGGGGGAATCCAACTCACTTGGACATGTTGATCATCAATGGTATCTAAAGTTATTTTGGAACCTTTGCCTCTACCTTTGTGGTTGAATTCATAAATTGTTTCATCTGGTAAAGGTACCGTTTCAAGGCCGATAAATACTTTTTTCCCTTTTTTTTCAGCATATCGCAACTCATCGCTGCCATGAGCAATAACACCATCCGCCCCATACGCTACTGTTCGGTAGTCCATAATTCCAATGTTATCGACTATATCAATGATATGTTCGCTGACCGGACGTCCTTCAACTGCAGCAGTGGGTTTATAATAAATATTACGGCTATCAAACCAAAAAGGAATATCAACACCAAAGGCCAGGTTTGCCTTTGTTGTTAATATTCTGGATTTTTGAAGAAGCTCTAGGTACTCCTTGAGTTTATTTTCCTTGTTTACTCCCACAAAAGATGGCAGAAGATAAGGTTCGATATCAAATCTAATCCCATAAAACCGTTCAGAGGACTTTCCTTCCTCATTGTATTGAGCAACTCTTTTAATTAGAGCCAATACACGTCCGTGCCATTCTCTTAAAGCAAAGCGAGGGTCTCCGTCCAAGGCATGTGTTTTAATGTTGTTCCTGTGAAGACGGGAAATGAATGAACGCATTTTTTTAGAATCCCAATCAATTTCCCATTGGTCTAAATTTTTTTGCGCTTCATAAGGGATTTGGACGAACAAATCAGTTATTTTTTCTTTTTGACAAAATTCTAAAAGTTGATCGCTTTCTTGTTGACTATTTAATATTTTGTTTGTTTCCCATAACCACATGGCTTTTTGGATTGGACGGTCAACACTAAGGCTTTTTTTTGAACTTGGAATGGTAATGTCTCTCTTTTGAGAAAAAGCTAGATCTTTTATAAGGATTTGGCTTTGACCTTCACCTTTCACTTGAAAAACCACACTTGCCAGTTCTTTGGAATTTAATTTTTTGGGAAGTTTTGAGAGAGGAACCCAAACCTGCGTCCATTTATTTTGAATGTTCCCCTCTGGAATAAAAGATCCTACATCTCCTATTAAAAGTGAGTCCTCTTTTTTTTCCCAGATTCGGTCTGCCATGCGCAGTTGAATTTGTTCATTTCCTTTGTTCCCATAAATAGAAAATGTTAAGAAGGAGAAAGGAGAGGCGTTGAAATACTTTCTTTGGCTGGGTGGGGATTTAAAATCAAATAAATGAATCCAAAACCCCGAAAAACCAGGTTTTTTATTTTTATAATTAAATGCTAATCCGGGAATTCCTTCAGGTGATTTTTCTATAGATACACTGGATTGGGATGGGCTCCTTGCAAACCCATTAAAATATCCTCCTAATTTATTTACATTACCTTGATCAAATTGGTCAACCACATAAAAGTTATTGCTGAAAAATGGAGTCTGCCCTCTGGGTCCGGGAGGGTCCACAACTATGGGTTTCGATTTTCCAAGATCATATATAATTATGGAGTCTTCGCCATTTTTATGAAGTAGGCCCATTCTGATATAACCGATTTCTGATGGATGGTTCAGTCCCCAATCTGAGAGGAGAATTTTTTTTGTAGGATAAGTTTGTCCAAAAGACAGAGAAGAGAAAACTCCAGAAATTATTAATCCAATAATTAGAAATTTTAGGGAATATAAAAATAAAAGTTTCAAAGAAAAAATTGGGAGAGATTTCCCCTCATTTTTGGGATACATATAGATAAACGTTTCCAAAAAGCTGGAAAGACTTTATAAGGTTGATTTTTAAACAGTGGTTGATTTAAAGCTTTGATTTTAAAGATCTTACTATTTTAGTGTATTGGCGAGGGTATTTTTTGTCAATTGGATAGTTTATTCAATTTAAGAGAGGTGATTTCATTTGTTTATCAATTATCATCTGGGTCTAAACTAGGTATTAATTCCTGAATTTTTTCTTGAAATTGTGTTCCTGAGAATGGTTTTAACAGATAACCGTCAATTCCAGCTTCCTGTGCAGTTTGAATTTTTTCGGATCTTGCTTCCCCGGTAAGTAAAAGAAAAAGCAAATTTCGTAGCTTTTCGTCTTTACGTATGGATTTTATTAACTCAAGGCCGGTTAAGCCTGGCAATTGCCAATCGGCAATTACCAGGTCAAAGGAATCGGATTGTAATTTGGATAAGGCAAGAGCGCCATCTTCCGCAGTATCTAAATTAGTTAGGTCTAATTGCTTTAACTTTCTTACCACTAACTCTAGAGAAGGCGGATCATCATCCACTACAAGAATTTTTATGTTCGAAATCATTTTTGAAGTAAATTAGGTTTAGTTAAGGTTTGTAACCTTTTACTTGTTCCAATTCTGCATTGTTTAAGTTGGAACCATCCAGCTTAGTTCCCGTAAGGTTTGTGAAAAAAAGTTTTGCTCCCTCCAGGTTAGCGTTGGTTAAATTAGAGTGAGATAGATCAGCCTCATCAAGAGAAGTTCTATGAAAATCAGAACTTTCTAAGTTGCAATTTGTCATATTGCATTGTTTTAGCTTCGCGCCTCCAAAATCAGCCATCTGTAAATTAGCACCTTCAAAGTTTGCTTTATTAAGGTTGGCACCTGTTAAAATAGACTTCACCATGGAAGTTTTTGAAAAAATAGATTCTTCAGCATGAGATCTACTTAGATCAGAATTATCCAAAACTGCTTCTGTAAAGTCCGCTCCTTCTATATTAGCATCACTAAGGTCAACAGCTATGAGTTTTGCTTTTGCAAGTTTAGCACGGCTAAAGTCTGCTCCACGTAAATAAGCATTTTTAAGATTGGCTTCGTTTAGCTTTATTCGGTTTAAATGTGCGCCATCAAGATTGACTTTAACCAAACTGGCTCCGTTTAAATCTGCGATATCTAAGGATGCTTCTCTTAAATTTGAATTTTCCAAGTCAGCCCGTCGAAGGATAGAACCATTTAAGCGGGCGCGGGTCAAATCACAGTCAATTATTTTTGCTTCAGTAAGATCAGCTCCGGTTAAGTCAACTCTCAAAAGTTTTGCTTTGTTAAATTTAGCACCAAATAGCCGAGAACCTTTTATCTCAGCTCGCGTTAAGTTGGTTTCAGAAAAAGTAGACTCATAAAATACAGCCACACTAAGTTTTGAGTCAGATAGATCTGCTTGAGTTAAATTAGCACCTTTAAAATTAGCCCGGGACAAATCTGAGCCTATAATTTGAGCTTTATTTAGATTTGCTCTAAGAAAGTTAGCGCGATTGAGACGACTTTCGTTTAAATTGACTTCATTTAAATTTGCCTCTTGGAGATCGGCTTTACGAAGGTCTGATCTTTCTAAAAGGGCTTTATTTAAATTAGCGCCGATCAATTTAGTTTCATTTAATATGCTATCGGTGAAATTGGCTTCACTTAGGTCTGCTTGGTTTAGGTCAGCCTCAGATAAATCTGAGTCAGATAGGTCAGTCCCAATTAATTTAGAATTACTAATATTAGCTCCATAAAAGTTCAATTTAGATAAATCTAACCCTGAAAGATCTAAATCTTTAAGCGATGGAGTTTCATCCTCCTCCTCTTCTTCATTGTTGGAAGATTCTTCATCCTCATTGGAATCAGAAGCTTCTGGTGAACTGGTTGTTTCTTCCTCAGAAGAGTCTTCTACTTCCTCAGATTGTTCCTCTTCTTCATTTTCGTCTTCTTCATCGTCATCCTCATATAATGCTTCTTCCTCTTCACGATCACGCAACTCCTTCAACTGATTTAAAATTTCTTCAACTTCTTCTCGTGTTAGATCAGGCATAATTTTAAAATTTTCTTTCCAAAAAGACTGGAAAATAGTTATTTAAATTGATTTGATTCTAGCGGAACCTCATAAAATAACTTACAAATCCCGATAACGCAAGGCCGAAAATGTAATATCAAAGGCAAGAATAACGATTATTGAACAGGGTGACGATTTGTCTCAAAGGGGAGTCTAAATAATCATAAACTTTATCAAAAATAGGATCAGGAACCTTTTTATAAAAAGCTTGTGCAATTCCACCCACTATGCAAGCGATAGTATCACTATCTCCGCCTATTGAAACTGCCTTGCGGATGGCATCCTCAAAATTCTCAGATTCCAAAAAAGCCAAAATTGCTTGTGGGACAGACCCTTGACAGGAAACATCGAATTGGTAGGTTTTTTGTAGACTTTTTATATCGTTATTAAAAGAGTATCCAAAGTTTAATTCTATAAATGATTGAATGGATTGCTTAGAATGACCTGTTTTAGCTAAAAAAATAGAAGCGGCGGTTGCTTGAGCCCCTTTAATTCCTTCAGGATGATTATGAGTAATTTCGGAAGTTGCTTTGGCTTCTTCCATTACTTTCTCTAAAGAATCAAAAGCAAATCCCACTGGGCTTACTCTCATGGCAGCTCCATTTCCATAGCTGTAGTATGGTTCCAGGTTGGAAGATGCAGCCCAATCTGAAAAACTCCTTCCATAACCCGCATCTGGATAACGTGAAAAATAAGATTTTAAATTGTCTTTTAAATGGGTGCCATTATAAATACTGTCTGCAACGGCTACGGTTAATACAGTGTCATCTGTAAAGCGACAATCTTTATGAAAAAGTTTGAACTCGGTGGATTTGATATTATTATGTTCAAAACGAGAACCTATAATATCTCCTGCGATTGCTCCTAGCATTTTGATATCCCCAGGGCTGAAACTAGTTTATAGGTGCAGTCGATTCTTAAGTTATAAAAACCTTTGAAATTATAAAAAATGAATTAATGAATAGATACAAATAAATTCTTTACCCAAAAAATATAATATGGAAAAAATAAGTAAGCCTATATTAATTTTTGACGGGGATTGTGAGTTTTGCAGCAAGTTAGCGATGCGCTGGAAATATAAAGCTGCGGATCGTTTAGACTTTGCACCTTATCAGAATATAGGTCATAAGTTTCCCGAAATTTCAACAGAACAGTTTGAGCGAACAATTTATCTAATTCAATCACAAGATGATGTCATAAAAGGCGCGGAGGCAGTTTATAAAGTTCTTTATTTTTCCGGGAAGCCCTATTTTTTCAAGTTGTATAAAAAATTTTCATGTTTTGCGAAAATTTCAGAATGTTTTTATAACTTTGTTTCACGGAATAGAAAATATGTGTCACCATTGGTAAAAATTTTTCTCTAATGAAAATTTGTTTGTTAATAAAGTGCTTTCAGGGGACTATCTAAATGAATCTAGAGCTTGAAGACGAGTTTGGAGATATAATTCAAAAAGCTCGTGATAGAAATTCATGGTCTCAATATGAATTGGCGAATGCGGTTGAGCTTTTGGTTAAGGATGTAGGGCGTATTGAAAATTATGAATGGATTCCCCCTGATGAAACCATTTTTAAAATTGCCAACTCACTCCATCTTCATGGCCCTTCTTTAAAAGCTATTGCCAATATGGAATGGGGGCCGGAAGAACCTAAAAATGATTCGGCTTTAGATTTAATTTGTCTTAACGTTTTCATTGGCCTGTATCCGGTAAAATGCTATCTCATTCGATGCTTGGAAACCAACGAGTCTGCGATTGTGGATACTGGAGGTAACCCGGAAGCAATAATCCATAAAGCAAGAGAAGTAGGTTTAACCCCATCCAAAATTTTGTTGACGCATGCTCATCACGATCATGCGGGTGGTTTGAAAGTATTGGATCGGGAATATAGTTGCCCTACTTGGGTAGGATCTGAAGAACCGACCCCTCAAGGAAGTCGAGATCTAAAGATTTTAAGTGACGGAGAAATATTAAATGTGGGGCGAATGGAAGTGATTGCTCTATCGACACCTGGTCACACTCCAGGGGGGGTTTCCTTTAAAATAAATAAAACCATTCTATCGGGAGATACTATTTTTGCTGGGTCAATGGGTAGGGCCAACTCCTCATTTTCAGATTTATATAACTCAATCTCGAAAGTGCTATTTTCTTTTCCTGAAGATACTCGTTTACATCCTGGTCATGGTCCAGCCACAACAGTAGGGGAAGAAAAATCACACAATCCATTTTTTTGTGGCAAAGAATAATTATTTATGTGTAGTTCGTGAATTATAAAGATTATTAACTCCTTGCTAAATGGTTTTTAAGGAACCATATTTGAGTCATGGATCCAGAAAAAGTAAATTACCATTATTGTGATGATCTTCCCACCCAACCGCTTGAAGGAATTCGGAGAGTATTGGTTACAGGTGCTAACGGATATGTTGCTCGAAGGCTCATTCCAGAACTTATCCATAGAGGGTATTTTGTTCGATGTATGTTGCGAAATAAAAAACTTCCTCCCATTTTAGAACATTCAAATTTGGAATTTGTTTATGCGGATGCATTAAAGAAAGATGAATTAAGACAATCGTTAAATGGAATGGATTCAGCTTTTTATTTGATTCATAGCATGAGCTTAAACAAAAGTAAATTTAGACGAACTGACAAGTTGGCGGCTCGAAATTTTGCTGACATTGCTCAAGAATGCGGTGTAAAGAGAATTATTTATTTAGGCGGATTGGGTGAAACTAGTCCAAACCTTTCGGCTCATTTAAAAAGTAGAATAGAAGTGGGATCTATATTATCCGAATCATCAATTCCTGTGATTCGGTTGCGGGCAGCCATAATTATTGGAACTGGAAGTGCATCTTATGAACTATTGAAATCTATGGTTCTTCATACTCGTTGGATTCCCTTCTTGCCAGAGTTTAATTCCCGTTGCCAACCAATTGCTATTCGCGATGTTATTAAATATATGGTGGGAATATTAGAGACTCCCGATTTAAATACTCAAAAGCTAGCTATTGGAGGTAAGGATGTTCTGACATATAAAGAATTGGTGAAGCGTTTTGCTACCATTTTAAATCGAAAAGTAACTTTTTTTAATGTCTCATGGGTTCCTCTTCCAGTATCTGCCATGTGCCGTTTATTTGCCTTTTGGTTACATTTGTTTATCTCAGTCCCTGTAAATATTACATATTTATTATTGGGAAGTTTAAGGACGGATGTTGTTTGCCCGGATCAAAAGATAAAGAGTATTCTTGCATTTGAACCACTGGATTTTGAAACTTCTGTGAAATGGGCACTGGATAAAGAAAGAACTTCGAAGGTTTATTCGCATTGGAGTGATGTGCCTCCGGAAAACATGGCCGAATTACTTCCTTTATGCGAGTATGAATCTTCTGATTTTATTGTAGAAGAACATTCAAAAGAAATTCCTGTTTCACCAGAAAAGTTGTTTCAGTCTGTTTGTAAAATTGGTGGTCCATATGGCTGGCTTCATGGAAATTTTCTCTGGGAGGTCCGAGGATTTATAGATCGTTTATTGGGGGGTGTGGGACTTCACCGAGGACGTCGTGATCCGAATGATTTGAGAATTGGGGACTCTGTTGACTTTTGGAGAGTGGAAAACCTTATCCCTAATAAAGAATTATTGCTGAGAGCCGAATTGATTTCTCCCGGGCTTTCCTGGCTTCAATTTGAATTAGATCCCAGTGGCGTATCCAATACCCGTTTAACTCTAAGAGCACATTTTATCCCCACTCCGGTATGGGGGCATCTCTACTGGTATTTGCTTTCCAAGTTCCACACCTATATTTTTAAAGGAATGTTAGATTTTTTCTATAAATCCTCCACTGGAGAATCCCCTTAAAATAGTTGAGTTGGGTGAAAAATTTCTAAACATTCATATAAAGGTTTAAAAAACAACATTGGGTTGTTGACCCTAGTAAGGTGTGATATTCTCTGGCCTTAATTACAGCTTTAAGTTTGGATTTGCGATGAAGTTTTGTTTGAAAATTTTGTGTATTGTAATTTATGTTTTTCTTCTAATAGGTTGTCCTCCTGCCTCAAAATCTAAAAAGAAAATGCCCCCCCTCTTAGTCATTAATACTGTTTTGGATACCGGAAAAGAACCTTCTTTTATTGTTACCGATGATTTTGATGCTGACAGTAATTTGGATTTAGTGGTTTTAAATAGTGGAGATCATACCTTTTCTTATTTTAAAGGGAATGGGGACGGGTCATTTAAGGATCCGGTAATATTTAAGACCGGAGCAGATCCAATTTGCCTAGCGGTTGCAGATTTTAATGGAGATGGATTGCCTGATTTAGCTGAGTTAAATTATCAGGACCAAAATATTCAAATTTTTTTGAATTCTGGGGGAGGAAGCTTTAAGAATACCGGGATTATTCTTAAACCGGGAAAAATTCCAATTAACTTAACTACAGGTGATTTTAATGAAGATGGAATACCGGATTTAGTGGTTTCTTTAAGATTTCATAAAGTGGTCATTATGTTGGGTAAAGGGCTAGGGTTGTTTGAAAAACCATTTGAAATGCCAGTTAAGGGACAACCCACTGGAGTGGTGGTTGCTGACTATAATAATGATAATCATGTTGATGTTGCAGTTGCTTTAGCAGGGTCTGGGAGAACAGGAATTCAAGTTCTTTGGGGAGATGGGTCTGGTAAGTTTAAAGGTTCAAAAGTCCACAAAGGAGGGAAACAACCTCTAACTATTGCTAATGTGGATGCAAATGGTGATGGAAATTTTGATTTAGTAACTTCGAGTAATTCATTACATGCAATCACAGTAATCATGAACAACGGGGACGGTACTTTAAAATCCTTAAGAGATTTTTCTGCGGGTGAGTTTCCCAAATTCGTTGCTGTAGGAGATTTCTCTGGAGATGGCCTTGACGATTTAGCGGTTTCCAACTCTACTCAGGATACCCTTTCTGTTACTTTAAGTAGAGGCGACGGGACGTTTGTTTATCCTCCCGTTATACACTACGTTGAAGAATATCCACAGGGTTTGGCTGCAGGAGACTTTAACAAAGACGGATTTATGGATATTGCAATTTCCTGTAGAGATAAAAATCTAATTACTGTCATGCTTAAAAATAAATTTATTCCCAGGCGGGCTGTTGTACCCACTGAGCCTACTAATTCTTGAAAAAATTTACGAGGCCTTATAAAGGTTGAAGAGTACCATCGGCATATATTCCCAAAAGCTTTTTTGGTTTTAATTGATAGGCCACTTCAATAACATTTCGGTATCCTGCTAAATGACGGTTGGCCATAGGAACCAGTACCGTATCGTATTCATTAGCTTGCAGTGATTCTAAAAGGGGTTTGGAAAGGGAGTCTTTTGAGAAAAACCCTTTTCCATATGAATATATATTATTTACATGGGGATTATTCTTTATTTCGTTTAAAGTTACATCTTGACCTAAAAGATCTGCCTGAATATCTCTTTTTTGATTGAGACCCTCCAATAGCAATTCTATCATCCATTGACGAACACTTCGGGTGATTAAAGCTTTTGACCTCCTGGGGATTTCGTTAAGAGTTTCAGACATTACTGACAATAGCCGATCCTGACTGGCAACTTGTTTGCCGCTGTCAAATGCGCTTAGAGCGCTTTGAAACATAGCCTCAATACGCTTGGCTCTGTAATGGGGATATTCAACCACTACGTGTCCATTCCCGTCAAAGGCAGACCAATCTCCAATAGGTTGGAGCATGGACTCTTTTAAAGCATCCTCATAAAAATCGGTTCCCGGTTGAGGTGTATTGACAGAAACTTGAACTTCATCCATAAGTCCTTTACTTGTTAACTCATGGATCAGGTTTACAGTTTTTTGATCTTCGACTTCAGAAGAACCCCAACCTCCAATGCTAAAAGTGCCATAGAACATGAGTCCAATACCTTTACCGTATTCAAGCATGGATCGAAGCTTAGAAAGGTTATGTTTTTTTCCTAATGTCATGGTTTCTGCAACTTTATCGCTTCCAGTTTCAACACCCACACGAATTTTGTAATAACCTGCATTTTTCATTTCTTTCATTGCTTGTGGTTCAAGAGAAGCATATTCGCACATAGCTTCATACTTTAAATGATCCAATCCTTCTGCTTGTATGACTTGAGCTAATGAAATATTAAAATGGGTTTGGATGTTGTGAACCTCTTCATCAAAAAATACACCCTCCATCTCAGGGTATTTATTTTTTAAATAAGTAATTTCTTGAACTATATTTTTTACATCTCTAGGGCGCCAATTTAGCTCATCATAATAGAGAGTTGCTGCTGCGCAAAAATTGCAACGGCGGGGGCACCCGCGCGAAGCGTACATTTGAATTTGCCGGTAAATACAGTTTGGTTCGTGGTAATCCATGCGGCTGATATCGTCATCTTCCGGAAAAGGAAGGGCATTAATATCAATTAAATCCCCGCGTGAGTTTGGATATACGCCCATTAAACTTTTGGGATTCTTTCCTTGAATCAAACTTAAAACATTGAATTCATATTCGCCAATACAGACATAATCCACTTGTTTTTGAACTTCCTCGGGAACAGCCATGGGATGTTGTCCAGCGAAGATCAATTTTGTTCCAAAGGCTTTTTTAACGGCTTGGGCGAGCCGTAAGTCTTCTTCAAAAGTACGGCTGGAGGACTCCATTATTAACCAGTCAGGTTGTTCTTTACTCAATTCCGCAAAATATGTTTTGAAATCCCAGCTATTCAATATCCCGTCTAAAAACTTTACACGGTGAGAGGTTTCTCTTTTGAGTAGACTAGAGGTGTAGGCCAATTGCCACGGATAGTAACCACAATTTGTAAAATTTTTAACTCCAAGAGACCATCTGGATGGAACATGAACCATGTGGTATCCATTTTTATCGATTCCGACTGAGTTAGCGACTACAATGTTCATGAAAAAATTCCTTACTATTGAGAAGGTGTTTTATTGAGGTTCCTGGGAGCCGCCAACAAGATAATTTGAGACCATAGATCGTTCCAGATTGTTTGATTGAAGGGCGAAAGAGTTTTAAAGGGAAAAAATAACACCTTTGATATTATGAGCATTGATTAATTTAAGTTGCTTTTTTTCAATGGGTCTGAATAAGAGAATTCTATAAACCTAACGGTAACTCTTGTAAAAAACTTTAATAGACTGATCATGTTGAAGGGAAATCAGTGTCATGAAAATAGATTTTTAAGTGACCCTTGACTTTAAGTTAGTGTACTGTAAATATAGAAAATTCAAAACAATTTGAAATTTTAAATTATAAAATTATGGATGAATCGTTAAATCAAGAAACAGAAGCCGAAGAAAAGTCCGGTTTTTTTTCACGATTGAAAAAAGGCCTTAGTAAAACCCGCGAAACACTTGCGGGAGGTTTGGATAATTTGGTCCATGGAACAGCCAAGGTGGGGCCTGAATTAATGGATGAAATTGAAGAATCCCTATTGTTGGCTGACACAGGAATAGCGGCCACCCAGAAAATAATGGGTGTTCTTAATCAAGAAGTAGCGCAACATCACCTGAGGACGCAAGAAGATGTGTTAACCCACCTTAAGAAACTAATGGTAAGTATTTTAGAGGAAAATAAGGACGATTGGGATCTATCGAACAAGTCTCCCTTGGTGGTTTTGGTCGTTGGCGTAAATGGCTCTGGAAAAACTACAACTATCGGAAAGCTGTCTCAAAAGTGGAGCGAACAGGGAAAAAAAGTTATGCTAGCCGCTGGAGATACGTTTCGCGCTGCCGCCATTGAACAATTGCAGACTTGGGCTGATCGAGTTGGAGTTCCATGTATTAAACAAAAAAGTGGTGCTGATCCTTCCGCAGTTGCTTTTGATGGAGTTCAAGCTGCTGTAGCAAGAAATATGGATGTTGTTGTTGTTGACACTGCGGGAAGACTCCAAACCAACCAAAATTTAATGGAGGAGTTAAAAAAAGTCAAGCGGGTTATAGGCAAAGTTATTCCTGATGCGCCACATGAGACTTTATTGGTTTTAGATGCCAGTATTGGGCAGAATAGTCTTTCGCAAGCAAAGTTATTTCATGAAGCTTTGGATTTAGATGGATTGATCATGACAAAATTAGATGGTTCCGGCAAGGGCGGAATTTTACTCAACATCAGCCAAGAATTGGGGCTTCCCATTAGATTTATTGGCGTTGGGGAAAAAATTGATGATTTGCAGAAGTTTAATGCAAAATCTTTTGTAGAGGCTCTTTTCGAAAAACGAGAAGACTAGAGTTAGTGGGAGTCTTCTTTATCTCCACGAATCCACTCAAGTTGTTTTTGAAAAATATATTTGTGAATGATTTCTCGGTTTTCGTCTGAAAAGTTTTCGGTGAATTGAAATCTGTATACAGTTGAGTTCAAAGATCCAATCACCATTTGAGAAATAAATTTCCCTTCCACAGTAAATTCATACTTTTGATCCAAATCTAACTGAAAGTCTACTTGCACCAGATCGCCAAATTTAATTTTCAAAGGGTAGGGTGAAGCGCAAGAAAATCCGCCGGCACTCAGATCGTTTAAAGTCGTCTTAAGAGTGCTATTATCTGAGAAAGTTATTTTAGCAATGATTAAGCAATTTTTTCTTAAAAACAATCGATAGGCATCTCTTCTTTCTTTGGGGTCGCTCAACAATGATTCCTTTTCACTTTTGGGCAAAATTTTCTTAAGTAACTGCTCAAGTCTTGAGGTTTTTTGCTGTTCTTCTTGTGTAAGATTTGGAGTCTCAATCATAAATGTTACCTATAAATTATTATAAGGGTTAATTTCTATTTTCGGTGTTTTTTAGGAAATCTTTAAGTTAATAATTTAGAAGCAAAACTGGTGCCATTTTGACTGCTGAAAAAAGGATGTAACAAACCCTTGAAATCCTGGTACTTGGTTTTCTTTTAGCTTAAGGTGAAATCACGAGTTAAAGGGAAAAAGTTTCCCTACTGTATAGAAAATTTACATGTAGGATAAAATACTTAATAGAAAAGGTTTACTGCCAGTATGGCTTCGTCTTTCTTGTCAATTCGACTGTAAGATAGGCGAATATCAAAGTTTTTTGAAATAGCATACCTTTGTTCGATGGAAAACTTAAAAAATTCTGAATCATCACCACCGTAACGCTTATATTCTCCGGTAAGTTGGATCCTCCAGTTATCATTTATATCGATCAATGCACCGCTTAACACTCCCCCTCCTAACCGAAAATTGTTTTTAAAATGGCCCGATGTTTCTCCTTCTGCTTCGAGAAGAAAGAAAACTGCAATAGGGGAGTAGAATTTTTGCTTGAAGGTTAAACCTATACTAGCACCTCCTTTAAAGGAGGTGCAAAAATCACAATCAAAGTCCCGGATGGTATCAAATCCCAGGTTTAAGCGCCAAGAGGGTTTTTTAAAAATAGGATCGAATGGGCTAAGAGAAACTATATCCAAAAGTTTAAATCGATCGACTCTGAGTTTTTGGATTTCTGAATAATACCTTAGATTGAAATCAAAAAATAGAAATTGAGAGTCCTTGTTGTAGCCGTTATCCTTTGCTAAGAGATCATGTAGTGTCGGATAGTAACCAATCTCCTGGAAAAACTCGTCATCAAAAATACCGACTCCAAAATGGGCTCGGTCGGAGCCGTGAGTGGTATCTGGGGGTAAGGAGTATTTTGTGATTTCCTCTTTGTTTCTTTTGAATTTTAATTTACTTCTTTCTAAAAGGATAGAATGTGGAATTCGAAAGGGCTTGTTCGGGTCTTCTTCCTCGACTTGCATGGCTCTGTATTGTAGAACATCTAAATAGGAATCTAAAACAAGAGCTTTTTGGGGGGTGGTGAGTGATTTGTAATCTTTGGATTTATAAGTGTCTTGTTTTTTTACCATTTGATATAAAATGGTTTTTTCCTTTCCAGACATTTTTTCAACTTTATGTCGCAATTGACTCAATATAGCAGGTCGATAAGAAGGTTTTGAAAGGGTTCCTTTGTGTTTTTTTAGAATTTTGATGGTGTCCGCAGGCAATGTTGAAAATAAAAAAGGATCAGTCAAATGAAGGTCTGGGTTGGCCACTTGTAAAATAGAAAGAATATGGTAAGAACAGTTTTCTTGAAGGTAGAAATAATCAAAATATGTTCCCCCTAGTTCCCAAAGATGCAAGACTAAATACTGAATTTGTTCTTGAGTGAAGTTAAGCTCGTATTCCCATAAGTCTCGACTTTCCCAATTACTGTATTCCTGAACCTTTACATAAAATGGAAAAACTGAAAAACGGCCTTGAAATGATCCTATCAAACCTTTCAATGCGTATAGAATGGCGTTGGTAGTGTCCGGATTTGCAGCATAATTTACCCCATAATTCAGTAGCTTTTTTTTTGATCCTTTTTCTTTGTTGTCTAATCGTAAAAACGTATGTCCAAACATTGAAGCAGGGTTATTCATATAATATGAAGCAAAAATAAGGGTAACCTTATTTGGGTCCAATTGATTTATCCAAAGGTCGAGGCGATTGCAATCGGGTTTTGGTAAAGTGTCACTGCTGATAGAAAGTTCTTTTTGTAACCACTTAAACCGGGCTGGAAAACGACATTGAGGATGCTCCTGATCCTTAGGTAATGAATTGAGAGGCATAAAAAAGCTCTCAATAGTTGCTAGTAATTCTGCTTTCGGGTTTTCCCGACCTTCAGGAGAATTGAAAAAGGCCATTCCATCGGCTTCACTTGTAAAGCCCCCAAGAATTCCTTTTTTATAATGTAAAAGCAAGTGCCAATATCGGTGCTCATAGATTTTTTTTTCAAGAGCAACCTTGATGACTTTATTTAAACCTGTTTTTTGTGGAAAATTCTCAGCGAAACTGTTTGCAGAAAGCGTAAGGAAGAAAAAAAATAAAAATATTTTTGAAAAGATATTTGAAAACAAGGTAGGCCAACAGGGAAAAAAAGAAAAAGGATATTAAAGCACTCTGAGGTACTTTAATATCCTTTTTGAAGTCAAAAGTCAATCGTGTCTTAGCCGATAAATCCAGTACAAGATTTTGCTAATTGAGCATCTTGAGAGATTTGGCCTTCTAAAGCAGATAACATTTCACTTGAGGATGTGTCATCACTTTTAACGATATTAGAAAAATTGGTTTGTGCCATGGTTCCAAAATGAGATGCGTCATTTTGGGAGCAACCATATAAACTAGCTAAAGTATTGAGATTTTCACCTTCACCCATTGCCATTTCTTTAACTAAGCTTGGATAATTTTTTTGGGCAAAAACTTCTCGTTCTTTTTCTAATTTTACTAAACCTGATGGGTTACAGTTGGATGTACCAGTGGTGATCCCAAAAGTCTGGCTTCCAAAAGTTCCGTTAGTAGTAGAGGCCAAAACCTGAACTGCGCCGGGCTCGTTTCCAAATACCATAGAGCCAAGACCACATCCTGCGTCACCAAAACCAGCTGCTAAAGCAGAGCCGGAAAAACTGATCACAGAAAGGAAGGTTGCTAGGGCCAAAATAGTTTTTCTCATGGAAGTTCTCCTCAATAAGGTTAGAAATTAAAACAATTTGTTTCAGGAAAACGAAACAAAATTATTGGAAAGGTTAAGACTTGGAGCATTTAAGTCCTATTATAAGTTCCACTATTAGTTGAACCTTTAAATATCTAAGCAAAAGTTTAACATGTCATTAATTTTTGCTCAATATCTAAATTCAAAATAATAAACTCTTTAATTTTAATGATTTTTGATGAAAATATCGTAAATTTTTCTAATCTATCAGTGTTAAATTTGAAACTATCCTTATTTCTAATAGTTTTTGGATTGATAAAGCAGGATATGTGTTTTTTAAAAAAATATTAATTATCGGGATGAATTCTTATGTATGGGGATTCCCAATAAAGGATGAAGGGTAAACAAAAATGGGTGGTGGGAACAATGGGAACAAGAGTTCTTAATAGATTTAAAAAGTTTGGAGGCACCGGGCGGATTCGAACCGCCGATAAGGGTTTTGCAGACCCCTGCCTTAGCCACTTGGCCACGGTGCCATAATATCTGGGGTAAAAGATTATAGGGGTAGGAATGGAGCGGGAGAAGGGATTCGAACCCTCGACCTCAACCTTGGCAAGGTTGCACTCTACCACTGAGTTACTCCCGCTAATTGGTTTTACCCAAAGTCTGCTAGATTGATGGTTTATTATAGGAGGCCTTAGTTTTTTGTCAATTTCTATTTTTTCATGAATTGGCTCTCCGTTCCGTTGATAAGCCGTTGAATATTTTCTTTATGTTTATAAATTGTAATAATTGCGGCGATGATCGAAACATAGATGTAAGATAAGGGGGAAGAAAGAATATATCCAGTGATTGGAACACTGATCGCAGCCAAAATGGAACTTACTGACACATAACGGTTGACCATTAGATTTAAAATGAATATTCCCAAGGCGGTAAGACCTGCAAGAGGCATTAAGTATAAATAGATGCCAAGTCCGGTAGCAATTCCTTTACCCCCTTTAAATTTAAGGAATATAGAAAATATATGGCCTAAAAAGGCTAATAGTCCTGCAAGTCCAATTTGCCATTCAACAGCAAGTAAGTATTCAGCAATCCAGCAAGCTAAGTATCCTTTGCTACAATCGCCTAATAAAGTCAATAAACCAGCAGTTTTACCTAAGGTACGTGTTACATTGGTCGCTCCAATGTTTCCACTACCGTGTTTTCGCAGATCAATTTTTTGTGACTTGGCTAATACGACACCGAAAGGGATAGAACCGAGTAAATATGATAAAATCCAGACAAACGCTTGAGTCATATACCGAGTTAAATGATTTGAAAGACTTTAGTCAGGGGGCTAAAATCCTATCTGTTTTTGGTAATCAAAAATCAAATTTAGTTTATTCTAAATGTTCCTGTAAGAACTGGTTGTCTGATTGAATTCTCAATCTGGCTTTGGCCCGTTTTTCAATTTGCCTTACCCGCTCACGGGATAATCCTAGTTCTTTGCCAATTTCTTCCAACGTTTTCGCATCTCCACTAAAGCCAAAACGCATTCGAATGATTTTTTCCTCCCTTTCAGAGAGGTGTTTTAAAATAGAATCCACTTTTACTTTTAGGGACTCTTTCATGATTTGATCATCATACGGGATGTAATTTGGCGTTTCTAATAAGTCTACGTATTCCGTAACCTCAGTATTTTTTAGAGGGGTGTCTAATGAAAGATGACTTCGATATACGCGAAGAATATTTTCGATTTCTTCCACTTTAAAACCCAAATCCTCTGCAACTTCTCTTGTCGTAGGTTCTCTTTCTAAGCTTGTTGTAAGGCTTTTAAATTTTTGTTCAATTTTATAAAGTTTTCCTGCCTGCTTTACGGGGATTTTTACGGTTCGTCCTTGTTCAGCAAGGGCATGCATGATGGCTTGACGGATCCACCATACCGCGTAAGTTATAAATTTCACATGCCGTTCTCCGTCAAATCTTTTGGCGGCTTGAATTAGGCCAATATTTCCTTCTTCGATGAGGTCCTGTAAGGATAGCCCACATCCTTTATATTTGTTGGCAACGGTTACTACATATTTGAGATTTCTTCTTACAAGTTCATTAAGCGCATGAGTATCACCTTTCTTGATTTTGTTGGAAAGGTCTTCCTCTTCCTCCCGTGAAAGGGGTTTTAGTTTGCTGATTTCGGAAAGATATTGAGATAAGGCATCGGCAACCTCTCGGTTATCCTTCTTTTTGAGGCGTACTTTAGAGGGCTGTTTTTTTTTGCCGGGTTTGTTTTTCGGCATTTTAGCACCTGACCTAAATTACAATTTTATTTTTTTTAATCGCGCACGAGCTTCTTTAACGAATAGACTTTTAGGAAAATTTTTCAATAATTGTTGATAGTAAACTTTTGCATTTTCTAGGTTCTGTTCCTTAAAATAGGATTCACCTAAAAGAAAAACGGCCTCGTCTAAAAATTTTTGTTCAGGGTATTTATCTAATAATTCCTTGATTCTTGAAATAGCGGCATGATAAGAACTGGTTCTAAAATAAAATCTAGCGATTTCCATTTCTTTCAAAGCTAGATGCTCAATGCATATCTTTCTTTTTTCCTGGGCTTTTTCCAAAAAACGGCTTTTGGGATACCCTTCAATTAGTTTGTCAAATTCTTCTAATGCATTCTTGGTAAATGTTTGGTCTCGTGAAGAAATATCCATTTGATGGAAATCGGACATAGCCTTAAGATATTGTGCCCGGCTTGAAAGTTTATGGGCCGGATATTGCTCTAAAAATTGTTGGAAATGAAATTTAGATTCTTGGAACTCTGCCAATCGGTAATGGGCTTCAGCTCGGATTACAAGTGCCATAGCACGTTCTTTGCTATCGGGAAAATCTTCCAAAAGCTTGTTCACGGTTTCCAGCGCTTCATTATAATTTTTCACCTTCATAAAACGAATACTTTGTTTTATAAGGATTGGAGGCGAAGAAGGTTTTTCCTCTAAGCTGGCACAACCTGAAAAAATTGTGAGGATTGAGGCTCCAATTATTTTAAAAAGTGTATTTGTTAAGGTTTTTTGTCTCATTTTTCCAATTCAATATTCCGTCCATATCATACCACTGTTTGGTCTCTTTTTTGAATTATCTAAGGGAAGGACTTTGCATCTTGATATACTGGAATTTTTCGTGATATAAGGCTAAAGTATATTATAGTAAGGCAATGTCTTTTCCTGGAGAAATAGCTATTTAATGATTAAAAAATTTTCATATCTTAACTCCCTTCCCTGGACAATAATTTTAATTCTTTTTACCTTTGATAATTCCTTTGCACAGGAAAAAAAAATTCTAACAACTCAATGGAGTGTTGTTTCTATTGTAGAAAAGGGTGGGTTGATGATGTTCCCGATTCTTTTTTGCTCCATTTTAATGGTAGGGATTGCAATAGAGCGAGCCTATAGTTTGAGACGAAAAAATATCATTGATCCGGAATTTTTAAAAAAAGTTAGATCTCATTGGAATTGGAAGGACATTCAACTGGGTCTGCAATTATGTAAAACCTATGACACATCTTTAGCTAGGATACTGAAAGCAGGTTTACTGCGATTTGGTGGAAAAGTTGATGAAATTGAAAGAGCGATTGAAGGAGCAGGTCAGCATGAAGCCTCTTTATTGACTTCTAATTTGAGAGTTTTAGGTGCGGTCGCCAACATAACACCTATGTTGGGTTTGCTTGGAACCGTATTTGGAATGATAAAGGCTTTTAATGTTATTTCGCAGAGTGGAACAGGGAACCCCGGTTTGGTCGCAAGTGGAATTTCGGAAGCATTAATCACCACAGCGGCAGGAATGCTCGTTGGTATTCCTGCTTTAGCTCTATATCATTATTTTCGTGGTCGTATTGAGAGATTTGTTTTTGAAATGGAAGAAATTTCTTTTCAATTGGTTGAAGAAGTTTCTGTGGAGGCTTTTAAAAATCGAGATGTAGTTGAAGGTAATTCAGAAAAAACCAGGTCTGGTTCTCGTCCAGTAGGTTCAAGTTAAATATGTACTTTCAAAGAGAAGAAGAAGAAAAATACTCCTTGGAACTCACTCCTCTTATTGATGTAGTTTTTCTTTTATTGATTTTTTTCATGGTTTCAACAGCTTTTGTTGATTTTCCTCGACGTCTTGAAATCGACCTCCCTACCTCTAAATCTTCAAACGAAAATGAAGAAATACAAAGCTTGGAAATTGAATTAACTAAGGATCAAAAAATTTTCCTGGATGGAAAAAAGGTTACTCTTTCTCAGCTTGAAAAAAAGTTGGGGGCGATGGATAACCCTACTCAAAAAAAAGCACTCATTAGAGCGGACAAAGATTTGCCTTACGGTAAAGTAGTGCAGGTGATGGGGGCCTTGCAGGGTGTAAAGATTACAGATATTAGTATTGCGGTTAAGTAGCTTTAGAGCTATAAATTATCGGAGGATTTGGCAATTCCCGGACCCCGCGTTAGGATCCATTCGTTTAATTTTCTTACCTCTTCATGTTTTAAAAACTTCAGAACATTTTCTGGGTGGGCATGGTCTTCATCGTTTATAACAGTGCAATAATTCCGTTCTACATAGGCAGCTACATGCGCTTTAAATTGAGGGAAGTTGGAAAACAATTCACAGAATATTTCAGATTGGTAGGTAGGATCTAAATTTTGAGAATCCAAACGAAGAAGTTTTGGCGTTAACTTTGTCCCAAACTCAGCTTTGATTAATACGCCCATGGAGATTCCTTTCCAGGTTAATTGTTCTCAGCCAATTTATTTTATCAATCAAGTTACTGTGTACAAGTAAATAATGTTTTTTATTTAAAATTATGTTTTATGTGTATTCTCTAATTGATTAAACGGATGTATCCTTTTTGTTTTTATGGGGTTACAGAGATTTGTTTATGCAAAAATTGAAGCTAAAAAACCATGGAAACGTAAGATTTGGAATGGAGAAAAGTCATTGGATTGAGTGATTCGTTTAAAGAGAGTTTCTTAAAAATTTGGGACTCTTTCTACTAATGCTGGGTGATCTATAAATGGGTTTCTATTGCCCTGAGCATCCTCAATTAAAGAGTTTCTTTCTTCTTCTATACGATTTGGAGGATCGGACAAATGCCAGTTTCTCAATTTATCTTCAATGTCGTCAGGAATTGAAATTTCATATTGAAAGGATATGTAAAACCAAGCACGAGCAATTTCCCCTCGTATTTCTTTTCGTATATTCTCCGATAATGAAAAGGCGGTGACATTAGAACAGTGGGAATGATTTCTTAATTGAGGGAATAGGTTGTGCATGTCAGATTTAGCTAGAGAAAACTCCGTAAAGGGAATCGATTCTTTTTCTCGAAAAATAGGATAGACAGGTCCCCAAATAATTACGTCTTCCTTGGAGTTATCATTTGTAATAGAGTTAGTGCAGTCCAGCGAGGTTTCTGGAGGCTGGGAATTAAATTTGCAACCACAGTATAAAGTGGTAGGTTTTTCTATCTTTGTATAAATTTGTTTGAGAAGATTTTCAGTTGTCTTCAAGTTTTTATTTTTCGAGGGTATAAAAAGCCGTTTGTCTATAACTTGAGCCATCAAAATATTGGCAGAGCAAGTAGACAGAAAAAAACTAAAAGTAACAAAAATTAAAATAATTCTCATAATTTAAAAAGTTAACATAGTTTAATAAGATTTTTAAAAAACATTTTTATAAAGGTCGGTTCATGAAGAAAGTAAGTAAAACGGATTTAGCATTCTCAAAGTCGTTATTAGATTTTATAGACCATAGTCCTACTCCTTTCCATGCCACCGAAATTTTGTCCAAGAGGTTGAATAAAGCTGGATTTAAGCGACTATGGGAATCTGAAGCATGGAATTTGAAAAAAGGTGCAAAATATTATGTGATTCGGAATGGATCTTCTATCATTGCTTTTATAGTGGGTATGGAAACTCCAGAGAACGCAGGGTTTAAATTAATTGGCGCTCATACGGATAGTCCTAACTTACGATTGAAACCGAATCCTGCTTATCTAAATAGTGGTTATTTCCAATTCGGTGTTGAAGTTTATGGGGGAGCTCTATTGGCTACTTGGACTGATCGGGATCTTTCTTTGGCTGGGAGGGTTTTCTTAAAAGTCGGGAAAGGAAAAATTGAAGAAAGATTATTGAAAATTGAAAATCCCATTTTAAGGATTCCTCAACTGGCAATTCATTTAAACAGAAATGTTAATGAGAAGGGATTAATACTAAATAAACAAACTCATTTGCCACCAATTTTAAAGCTTTCGGAACCAGGGCTTAGCTCTGAAAAAGAGTTTAACAATATATTATCTTCTGAGTTAAATTGTGATCCTAAAAAGATTATTAGTCATGATTTGGCCCTATACGATACCCAGAAAAGTTCTTTAGGTGGTCCTGGTAGGGAGTTTTTTTTCGCTCCCCGATTGGATAATCTAGCCTCTTGTCATGCTGCCACTGAAGCGTTATTAAATTCTCCGGAGAAAAACGCATTCACGCGAGGTTTGGTTTTTTTTGATAATGAAGAAGTAGGTAGTCAAACGGCTCAAGGGGCGGAATCTCCTTTTGTTAAGGATTTATTAGAGAGAATTGTCTTGTCCTCCTCCAACTCCAAAGAATCTTATTTAAGAGCAATTTCTAAGTCACTTTTTGTATCAGCTGATATGGCGCATGCGGTACACCCAAATTATTCAGAAATGCATGATAATCAACATTTGCCTTTAATAAATAAAGGTCCGGTGATTAAATTCAACTCAGATCAGAGGTATGCAACCGATGGATCTACCAGTGCAGAAATAGAGGAGTTAGCAAAAAAAGCAAAGGTACCGATACAAAAGTTCGTAATGCGGTCTGATTTACGTTGTGGAAGCACCATTGGCCCTATTACTGCGATGAACTTAGGAATTCGAACTATTGATGTGGGTAGCCCAATGCTTTCCATGCATTCAATTAGAGAAATGGCTGGATCGCTGGACCATAAGTACATAGTTCAATTATTTAAAGGTTTCTTTAGTTAATTAGCGCTTCCTTCAATCTTTTTTATAGCTTCCACAACTTTAGAGTGAATCGAAGTCCAGCGAGCCCTATCGTCTTTAGTGACTTGTACCTCTGAGCCAAGTATCCAAACACTGGCAACGCCAGGGATTTGAAATAGGGTATTAGCAAGAGGATGTGATTTAGCCATTTCGGCTGAGGAAAAAGACAACCCTGTCCCGGGTGGTATTAATTCTTTATTCAGTTCAAAAATTACAGAATGCTCATTTCGAGTGGGAGTGGTTTTAACTTCTAAGGTCATAGCATTTACCTTCCAAAATAGTGACTTTAAAAACAAATATCTTTTTATGGATTATTGTATCCAAACTTTTCCTTTGCTGCTTCTAGGGTTTTTCGGGTTGCCTTTGCCGCTTCTTTCAAATTTTGTTTCTCAAATAATTTTACTGCTTTTTCCAAGTTAACAATAACCAGCATTTTAAAGGGTGGTTCTTTTTTATAATTAAAATATGCCCATCCTAGATTTCCATGAGCTTCCGGATTATTGGGTAATCGGTGAACAACATAATTCAGATGTCCTATGGCTTTTTCCCAATTCTCCAATAAGTTGTAAATATTCCCTAATTTTAACCGAATGAAAATATTGTCAGGTTCTAATCGTAATGATTGCTCAAAAGCAGCGGCCGAACGCTCATACTTTTTTAAACCTTTATAAGCTAGCCCCAAATTAAACCATGTTCCTGTTGAATCAGGGTTAGCCTCAATCGACTTATGGTAAGCTTCTACTGCTTCTTCCAGGCGTCCCTGGCTGCTTAATGTATTTCCCTTAGTAAACCATTCCTGGGATTCTTCTGCAAAGCAGGCAAGCGAAACTGTATTTAAAGTAACCCCAATAATAAATATTCTTAGGCCCCAAGTTGTTATTAAGGTAGAAAAAGTCTTTTTCACGGATTTTCTCGAAGATTTTGGAAATTCTACCCAATTGCCAATCACTTGACAAGTTTTACCTTTTGGGGTGTCTAATCGTGTCATAGATTTAATCTTTAGCCTGTTCTCCGCCTTGCATAAGTAAGAATCTAAACAAACTCACTGCGAGAATAGTTATTGGGGCTTCTTCTTCAATTTGTTTGATTTGATTCGGCAGGAAGTGATCCAGTAACGGTTACTATTGGATCCAATTGAAACCTCGCAGTCTAATGTCCTGGAGAGATTTTTACTTGTTAGAACAGTGGGTTTTGGGCCCTGGAACAGAGCCTGACCTTCTTTTAAGCACAGAACGTGGGTGATGCAAGGAAGGATTTCTTCTACATGGTGAGTCACATAAACCAAACGGTAGCGCTTGGATAATTTCTCTAGTGTTTCCAATAAATATTCACGGGTAGGTATATCTAAGCCCGAACAGGGTTCATCCAATATCAAAAGGGAGGGACGGTTTACCAAAGCTCTAGCTAGTAGAACGCGTCGTGCTTCTCCATAGGATAAACTATAGTAGGGTCGACTTTGCAAATGTCTTACATTGAGCTCTTCCAGTTTGACGATTGCGGCATTTTTTTGTGAAATTTTTACCTTTTCCCATATTCCAATACTTGAAAAAAAACCAGACTCTACTACTTCTAAAGCGGTTACATTTTGATCATAGCTTTGTTGAAATTCAGCAGAAACCAAACCCACTTGTTCACGAATATTTAAAATTCCCTGCCAATCTTTTGTTCCAAACCAATGTACCGACCCCCCCTCGACGGGCAAAAGTTCTCCAAAAATTAATTTTAATAATGTGGTCTTTCCCGACCCATTATTGCCAACTACAGCCCAATTCTCGTTTTTCTTAATGGTCCAGTTCAAATTAGACAACGCTTGATTGTATTTTCGGTAAACGGTGGCGTTGTTAACTTGGACTATAAAGGATGTGGCCATCAGGATTATGCGATTTGCAGGGAAGTTCCATTCATTAATTCAACGACGACCTGATCAGGATAGTATTGAATTATATTTATCGCTGCATATTCCTGGGCTATTCGAAATAAATTGTCGGTTGGAAACTCTAATAAGTGGGCGAGAATAGTTCGGTTTACTCCTCCATGACTCATGATTACTATTGTTTCATTGGGGTGGTTACTCACAATATCTAAAAACTTAGGAATGACACGGTCATGCAATTGTTGAAAAGATTCCCCTCCATCCGCTTTAAAAGTAGAGGTACTTTTAACACGCTTGTCAAGTTCCCCGGGGAACTTATCATTTAATTCTTTAACACTCATTCCCTCCCAATTTCCAAAGGATAATTCTCTCAAATCTGGTGTAGATATAGGATCCATAGAATGGTGATTGGCAATAATTTTGGCACCTACTTTGGTTCTTTGAAGGTCACTGGAATAAATTGCTTTTATAGGCTTTTTGCTTAGGACATGGGCAATGTCCTCGATTTGAGATAGTCCTTTTTTAGAGAGAGCAACGTCGAAATGGCCATTTAAACAAATATTGTGAGCATTTGCAGTTTCACCATGCCGGATTAGGTATACACGACAGCGTGGGAGCCCCTTGAAATGACGGGTGCCCGGGTCTTGGGGTATAAAGCTATTTTTGGACACAGGTATGAGCCGAAAAAAGACAAAAAAATGGCAAGCTAAGGGGCTTGCCACCTTTTAAATTCTAATTTATTTAAAATGGAAAAACAGAATAGATTAATGACCTGCGCCGCCACCGGAACCAGTGGTCCACAGATAATAAAAATCTAAACCTTGTACTTCCATAAGAGCCCAATTAATTAATACGTAATAACAACCCATTGCAGCAGCAGCAATGATGAAGTGAATAATAGACTTTGGGGTTATAAATCTCTTTTTTTCTTCTTGAATCTCTTCTGACATGAGTCTTAAATCTCCCCTTTAAACAAGGATTGGTGGTTGATACAAATTATTTAATAAAACTAACGCCAAACTGAGGCAAACCAATAAAAGAACCAAAGACAGAAAATAACTGTCGCAATGTAGATAATTGGCCCCGCAGTTTCCTTAATTTTCTCAAGATCCATTTTGGAAATTCCTTTTGAAGGTGACTAAATTGATTTATTCTTGACAGTAGTAAATTGCCAATGATAATTTATCCGTCCCGTTACTCAAACTTTTGAAAAGGAATAACACATGGCCAGTAAAGACGGAAAAATCTTCGATACTATTGTTATAATTGGATTGGGCGTTAATGTTTTAACAGCCCTTTATCTAATCCTCATGTACTTTGAAGTCATATAAAGCTGGCCAAATCTACCACAGGCCTTAAAAATGTGTCAAGAGTAAAAACCCGCAACCCCTCAAAAAAATTGATTTTGGGTAAAAAAATACAAATTTAGGTGTTTTTTAACCTGCAGCTGGAGCCAAGGGATAAATTACATAAAGCATCAGATAAGTGGCTGTACTGGTGCAAAGAATCAGGGCGAATAGAACCATGGTGAATCTTCCTAGTACCCGATGTCTGCGAGCCCCATTGGGTAACATCTTTTCTATCAGTAATTCCAGGCTAATTACCAGAGCAATTGTGGCAAAAATCAGAAAATAGGCTATCTGAGACTGTTTTGACTTTCCCAATAAAATACAAACGATTTCCCAAACCAACCAAATTCCGATAATCCAAAAAAATAACCGTTTGAATTTCTTGGGGGATATTTTTAAATTTTCCGAAATTAAGGTGTACTCGTTATTAATTTTTTTACTGGAGCGAAAACCTTCGATGATCATATAGGGTGTTAGGATAAGGCCGAGGGTCACCAAAACTAAATGAGTCGTCAATATGGGGACAAACACATTGTTGTAAATTTCGGTAGGGCCTCCAAAACCTTCTTTTCCCTCAAAAGATAGAACTCCCAGTGAACGGGCGTAATAGTACCCGACAAAATAGATCACCATAGAAATCATTGAAACAAAAATAAGCTTATGGTGCTGGGTACCCTGGCCTTTTTTGGCGTATCCCCAGGCTATTAAAAATAGAACTGTAAAGACTACGGCTAACAGATAACTTAAATCTGCTCCAACAGAGCCTGCTTCAACTAAAAAACCAGGTTTTTTAAGGAAATCTTGCATAAAATTAATTCGATTTAAGTGATGTTAAGGCTGGCTTTTTCCAAGAATTAGAGTCCCTCCGTAAAAAACAGAAGCTCCCACGACAGTGCCAAGCAATAAGGGCTCCATTCCAGCCTGTGTAAAAAACATGATAACCACATAGGTAAGAGTCACCAGCCCTACAATTTGCATTGCCCGTCCTAAGAAATAGCGAAAAGGGTTCATGCGGAATTAATTCTTCAAAACTTCACGAACTTTATTATTAGCTTCAATCAGAGATTGAATATTGTCTCTTCCTTTCCCTTGAATTGTGTCTTTAACAACCATCAAGGCAATTTTTCCTTGTTTTGTAAATACTCCAGGAATATCGGGCAATGAACTCTGGTTTTCTTCAGAAGACAGGCTTTCGTACCGACTCTTAATTTCCTGATCATCATATAATTCTTCTAAGGGATACCTGAAAAGTAACTTTACATATTCCCGTTCTTTCTCAGCTTCATCTTTAGAATCCCAAACAATATTTTCCATTTCAATTGAAGCGGGTTTGTTGGATTTATTTTCAAGGATGGTTTTGATTTCCTGGAAATAGGTTTTCATTGCATCAGAATCTTTTAATTCATCCTGTGGGATTTTTGAACTAATTTCATAGACCAATTGGTTTTCTTCTAATACAGGGCGACTAATTTCATAAGTAATATTGTTGTGATTGAATCTTCTTCCCTTTTTAGGTTTAAATTTATTTTGCATTTCTTCAACAAGCTTATTTAAACCTTCGCCTGCAAATTGACTAAACAAAATCCCCTTTAAACTTGCCATATAAAGATCTCCTAAATCTATTAATTCTATGGATATATTAAAGACTAACTTTTAAATATTTAAAATTTCTTAAGAACCCAACCGATAAAAAACATTATTTTAGATAAAGATAAAATAGAAACAATATAATTCTTAAATATCAGGTGAAACCGGAGGTTGGTTAGAGGCCTTTACATCAGTATTTTTTAGAAATGACTTGTTTCCATCAGGTTGGTAAACATATTTCATTTGGATGCATCCTGGTTGCTTATCGGCACAATAAAAACTCAAAAATTGTATTTTTGCAAATTTTTTGTCTGCGGTTCGCAATAGATAGATATTTTTTCGTGGAGTAAGTTTATGAGTGAGGTAATTATATTTATACCATTGGCCTAAAACCTCATTTTCCGTTTCTGTACGGGTAGCATTATCTAAAATGAAATTCTTATCAGGAACGTTTTCCACTGCATCAAAATCCACTTCTCCAAGACTGAAAATGCCTGCGCCACCAAATTTATTCGTAGCTCCTCCATTTGTAACAATCTTCCCTCTTCTGAATGCTAAATCCCACTCTAAAGATGACCGGTCGTGAATTTTGACTTCTTTGCCACGTGAAAAGTCAAAATATGCCCAATCTTCATCTGAGGTAGAATTTATGACTACGTTTTGAGATTCCAATAAATTTACATTTTTTACAGGAAGATTTTTTTGTTTTCCTTTCATTCCAGAAAACCCACCGCTTTTTTTGGATTGATTTACGCTGGAAGAATCTAAAAACTCATTGATTTGAGTTAACTTTAAGGGAAGCCAAAAGAAACCGATTAACAATAAAGTTACACAAAGGTTGAATATAAAAAGATTCCTCCAAAGCTTTTTTTTCTTTAAAGCTTCAGGGCTTAATTCTTGATTCGGTTTGTGTGTGGCCCCTATTTCGGTTTCCATAGTTCTTTATATTAGTTAGATTTGTAGAAATCTTTAACGATTTTTTTAATTGCCTTTCGGGAGAGCTCCTCTTTTTCCAGCCATCGGTAGCGGCCTCCAAATATATTTTTAATTGAAGGTGTTTGCGACCCAGTATATCGAGCTCCCCAAATATATTTACATTTTTTTGCCGGACGGTCCAGAATTATTAAAAAGGCTCCAAATTCCACGCTGGATCCTAAGCTTTCTGTAAGTTCCCCATGTCGATTTATATATTTATTAGAAAACCGCGTAACCGCTCCAAACATATATGCATCAATTTCTTTTGCCAAATTCCGATCATTTTCCCCAAGTGAATACGATGAGCCCTTTCCCTTAGAAGATTTGGAAATAAGGGGGACTTTTGGGGTGGCTACTATTTGCATTTGTACGTCCTCTTTTTCCATAGAGGCGGGGTCTAGAACAGGATATTTCCGGACGGATTCCAGTTCTTGAAAAAATTGATTGGCTACCAATTTCCCTATTTTTTCATCTCTAAATCGGTCGGGGACTTTATTTTCAAAGCCCATTACACCAATTTGGCGTACAGCTTTAAAAGCGGCAATATCAAAAATTTTGCTTTGAATTTGATCCACCGGTTTTTGCTGCAACAACTGAAAATAGTGCTTTGGAAACTTGGTGTGTCCACAAAGTTTATTTAATGCTTCAGGGACTGGATGCGGCTCATTTATGGAATCAGTTAAATGGGGGTTCTGTGACCGATAGATTCCCTCAGGAACATTTTGATCGGGGTGCTCATGGATATAGGGTTTAGGTGCATCTGTGGAACGAGGAAAAGCGTCGTTTACAGGCATATCTTGAGCAGTTGCTAGGGTCGCCGCAAATCCAATTCCAAATATAATGTATAATAAACGCCGAAATTTGGGATGCATATCGGCATTCGTGCCTCAACCGGGTGGATAAAATTGAAAGACTTTGGTCTTCCCTGTGATTTCAAGTTTTAATATATCACAGGGTTTCAATGAGATAAATGTAATTTAGAAAATGAGGGAATTAGAAAAAGCTCCTCTTTTTTTGAATTAAAAATAATTCTCCATAAATCGTCAATCGTTTGCATGTAAATCAATGAATGTTAATGATGCCGGATCCCATCCGGCTTTTTTTCAGCCTATTATATTATTGGTTTTTACCCTGGTCTCTTTAGGACTTTTTGGGTTTTCTCTGTGGCCAAAATGGAAAAACCTGCAAAGATCAGCCCCTGAAAATCGATGGGATAATCCCTTAAAGCGTTTCTTTAATACACTTAGAATTGCAATAGCCCAATCTAAAATGTTTAAGGATGCTCCGGCGGGTTGGATGCATGCTCTTATATTTTGGGGATTTTTGATTTTACTTTTTCGCGCAGCCCAATTTTTCTTTATAGGATTTTTCCCAAACTTTTATCAAGAAGTTAATGGATGGAGTTGGCTATCTAACATATACGGCATTCTTAAAGAATTTTTTATTCTTTTGGTGACTTTGGCCTGCGTTTACGCTCTTTATCGAAGGGTTATATCTAAACCCAAACGACTGAATTTATCTGGTGAAGGAATTTTTATTTTAGTTCTTATTTTAATAATAATGGTTTCAGATATTCTCTATGAAGGAGCCAAACTAAAAATTGAAGGTAATGTTCCCTCGTTGTGGTCTTTTTTGAGTTCGAGCTTTGCCACATTATGTTTAAAAAACTCTTCTGTTACTCGCCTTGCTTTTTATCAGGGGTTAGGTTTTTGGTTGCATGTGGGAGCCATATTAATTTTTTTAAATGTATTACCGAGATCCAAACATTTTCATGTGATTACTTCCATTCCCAATGTGTTTTTTTCTAATGTCTCTGGTACAGGAAACCAAATTAAGAAATTGAATTTTGAAGATGAGAGCATAGAAACTTTTGGAGTTACGAAGATTGAGGAGTTTTCCTGGAAAAAAATTTTAGATTTACATACTTGTACCGAATGTGGCCGGTGTGATGTTTTTTGCCCTGCCTTAAACAGTCAAAAACCACTTTCTCCAAAACAATTTACTGTTGATTTAAGGAATTTTTTGAATACCAATTTGGATTTAGTGGATAAACCTTTAATGGGAAATGTTATTCAGGATGAGACCGTTTGGTCTTGTACGACTTGTGGAGCTTGCGAGGAAGAATGCCCGGTAATGATTGAATATGTTAACAAGATGGTGGATCTTCGCAGGGGGTTGGTGATGATGGAAGATCGCTATCCTAAAGAATTAACAGAAGCCTTTCGATCTTTAGAAACGCATAGCAACCCATGGGGGTTTCCGGGAAATCAAAGAGAAGCCTGGGCTAAAAAAATAGGTGTCCCAATTTGGGACGCGAATAACCCCAGTGAGTATTTATATTTTGTGGGTTGTAATGGATCATTTGATAATCGAGGAAAAAAAGTTTTCGAAGCCGTGGTGCAGGCTCTAAAAAAAGCAGAAGTCGATTTTTCTATATTAGGAAACCGGGAAGGATGTACAGGGGATCCTGCGCGTCGTCTAGGAAATGAATATTTATTTGATATGTTAGCCCTTAAAAACGTGGAAACTTTCAAAGAAGAAAAAATCAGGAAAGTTATTACCCATTGCCCCCATTGTTTTAATTCTTTACTGAATGAGTACCCGGAATATGGATCACAACTCGAAGTAATTCATCATTCTCAATTATTAGAACATTTAGTTGAGGAAGGTAAAATTGCCACTGAGGAGAAGTCAAACGAAAAGGTGGTTGTTCATGATTCCTGCTATATGGGACGACATAATAATGAATATGATGCATCCAGAGAAACTTTGAAGTCTAGCATAGAAGAAAAATCTCTGGTAGAAGTTGAAACAAATCGGGAACGCGGTACTTGTTGTGGCGCCGGTGGAGGAAGGTTTTTAATTGAAGAGAATACAGGAACAAGAATGAGCCATAATCGAATTGATGAATTAATGGAAACAAATCCGGATACGATTGCTGTTTCCTGCCCCTATTGTGTTCTTATGCTTGAAGATGCTTTGAAAGCAAAAAAACTTAACGAAAAAGTTAAAGTAAAAGATATTTCTGAAATTTTATGACCCTAGGCTCAGGCATGTTTAGAAAAAATAAGTAATTTCCTAATTGTTTGACCATTTTGCAATCCTCAAATTACTCTGCGATACTGAAAAGAAAAGTTTAATTCCTTACTTCCTTTTTTTTAACGGAGAGTTTTTTGACGGTTTCACCAATTCGAGTTTCCCTTCTTCTTGTTTCCTGTAATTTGTTAGTGTTCGGTCAAGTTATAGGATTTGAGTTTGTCAACTTTGATGATCCTTTTTATGTTTATAATGAAAATGTTAAAAAGGGTTTGACATTGGACGGAATTATTTGGGCCTTTTCTCCCAGTGAGAACTCAGCTAACTTCCTTAATTGGATTTCCCATATGATCGATGTCGAATTGTTTGGGTTTGATCCTGCGGGACACCATTTTGTAAATCTTATACTTCACATTGTTAACTCTATATTGTTTTTCTCTATTCTCTTTAGGTGGACAGGATCCATAAATAAAAGCGCATTTGCAGCAGTTATTTTTGCGATTCATCCCTTAAGAGTTGAGACGGTTGCATGGGTATCCGATAGAAAAGATTTGCTATGTATGTTATTTGTTTTGCTTTCTTTGAGAAACTATGGAAAGTTTGTTGAAAAAACAAAATTAGCTGATTACTTTTTTTCGTTGTTATTTTTTCTGTTTGCGCTTTTGTCAAAGGTGGTGGTTTTTGCTTTTCCTGTTCTTCTTGTCTTGTTGGATTTTTGGCCTTTTAAGAGAGTGTTGGTTGATAAGGAGGTGGGAGCAGGGAAATTGAGATCTATAAAGAAGGTTTTAAGAGAAAAAATTCCATTTGCATTGTTGTCTGGAATTTTTGTTTGGATAACTATAATAAGTATGAGAATTGGCGTGGCTGAAAAAGGTGAAAACCAGTTTCCGCTAGTTTTTAACTTTGAAAAAATTCCGATAAATTATTTGAGTTATTTGAAGAACATTTTCTGGCCGGCAGAACTTTCGGCTTTTTATCCATTAATGTCTGAGGCAATTTCCATTGAAAGATTTCTTGTAACTTTTTTAAGCCTGGTGGTTATTACTTACTTGTTTTATAAGAAAACCAAAGAAGCTCCTTATTTGTTAATAGGGTGGCTTTGGTTTTTGATGATGTTAGCTCCCAGTATTGGAGCTTTAAAGTTTTTTGAATTTGAAATTGCTGACCGTTACACATATATCCCGCTCATTGGAATTATTGTCATATTTGTGTGGAGTGTTTTCGATTTTTTTAAAAATAATGGGTTGCCTGAATGGATGCCAAAGGTATTAGTTGCTTTTTCTGTGTTAGTTTTAATGAGGTTATCTTTTGTCCAAACTAGTACATGGAGCAATAACATAGATCTTTATGAAAATATTATTAGCCAAGAAGACCGCAACTATGTTGCTCACCACAATCTTGGTTCGGCTTGGATGGATCAGGGAAACACACCAAGAGCGATATATCATTTTAATAAGGCCGTTTTGTTTTCTGAAAATTCTTTGGTTTCTTGGGTTAATTTAGGGAATGCGTATTTTAAATTAAAAAACTATAAAGAAGCCCTATTTGCCTACGAAAAAAGCTTGGGAATTGATCCTAATAATTTAGTTGCCCATTTAAACTTAGGGCTTATTTATGACATTAATGGCGAAGGTAAGAAGGCGATTGTCCATTCGATGACGGCATTAGAATTGTTTAAAATTTATTTTGGGGCTGATTTTTCAAAATCAAAAGAACTTCATCAGGAATTACAAAAAATGTTTAAGAAATATGGGTATAAGTACGACGATTTTGTTGTAACGCATAAAAAAACCTAAACAATTAATGCCATTAAATAATTAGGGTTTTTCATTTATCTTCTCATCCTATTAGAATGAATAAAAATGGCTTTATTGTAGTTATTTAGAGGAGAGATTTTTTGATTATCACCCCCTTTAGAGTTTTCCTCCTTCTTGTTTCCTGTAATTTACTAGTGTTTGGTCAAGTTATAGGATTTGAGTTTGTCAACTTTGACGATCACTTCTATATTGATAATGTCCATGTCAAGAAAGGATTAACTTGGGATGGCATTATTTGGGCATTTTCAAAACAAAATTTTGCTCAATTCTTGAATTGGATTTCCCACATGTTGGATGTGGAAATGTTTGGCTTTAACCCGATCGGACACCACTCTGTAAGTCTTGGAATTCATATATTAAATACCTTCCTTTTTTATCTTTTTTTGAACAGATTAACTGGATGCCAGGCAAAAAGTGTATTGGCGGCTATTGTTTTTGCTGTTCATCCTTTGCGAGCAGAAACTGTGGCCTGGATATCAGACAGAAAAGACCTTTTAGCAATGCTATTTTCACTGTTAAGTTTAGAAGCCTATAGAAAATATATCCAAAATTCTGATTTTCAATGTTTTTTGTGGGTAACTTTTTGGTTTTTATTAGCCCTCTTGTCGAAGCCTGTGATGGTTGTCCTTCCAGCTGTTTTTTTGTTGATGGATTATTGGCCGCTAGGGCGATTTCTAAATAAAGATCAATTTAAGAGTAACTCTAATTTCAAGTTTTATAGGTTATTAAAAGAAAAGTTTTTTTGGTTTTTTATTTCGGCCATTTTCTGCTGGGTTGGGTATGAAAATATGGCTTTTCGCGACTATATTGTTGTTGATTCGCAAAACCCGATTCTAGTCCGTTTGGCCATGGTGCCTGTTCTCTATTTGAAATATTTATGTAATATTTTTTGGCCTTTCAAGCTTTCAATGTACTATCCAATGAAAACAGAAATGCCCGTAGTTTTGAGTTGGATGGGATCTATTTTTGTATTAGTTGGGATTTCTTGGTGGTTTTGGACAAAAAGAGTTTTAGAACCCTATCTAATTACCGGTTGGTTATGGTTTTTAGGAGCACTATTTCCTTTAGTAGGTGTTATGAAAGCAGGTAAACATGATTTAGCAGATCGTTATACCTATTTTCCTCTTATAGGTTTAATCATTTTGGTAGTGTGGGGATTAACAAATTGGTTTAATAGAAAGGGAATTGAAAAATCCTTAAAAGCTGGCTTTGTCGTTAGTACTTTACTAGCTATTATGGTCGTCGCCTGGAATCAAACAGGTGTTTGGAAGAATAGTTTTACTTTATTTCAAAGAAATATTGAAATAAATGATGGGAATTACATTGCCCATAATAATTTGGCACTTTTATTTATGGATGAAAAACAATATCCTCAAGCGATTCATCATTTAGAAAAAGCCATTTATTATTGTGGCTGTATTGAATCCTGGTTGAACTTGGGGTAAGTTTACCAACGGATGAACCAAATTGATTTAGCGATTTCAGCATATAAGAATTTACTGAACACAGACCCAAAAAATGGAGTTGCGCATTTTGAACTGGGTAAACTTTATCAAAATATTGGAGAAAACCAACTTGCTATTTTTCATTCCATGAAAGCAGAGGAAATTTTTGTAAAAGTTCTGGGGGCTGAATTTTGGAGAGTCGTAGAAGCTCAAAAACGAATAGCCAAATTGAATATGAGTCAAAAGAATTTATTAAATGATGGTGAACTAGTTAATTAATCATTTTCAAAAAACCTTCCTTGTTTCCTGCTAATGATTTCATTATGATTGAGCGTTTACTAACTTATTTTGTTTTTTCAATTAATTTATGAATTCCAACTCTAATACCGACTTTCATCACTCCCATTTTATTAAAAAAATTATTGAGGAAGACAATGAGTCCGGGAAATTTGACAAACGAGTGCAAACTCGATTTCCGCCCGAGCCAAATGGGTTTTTGCACATTGGCCATGCGAAATCGATTTGTCTCAACTTTGGGTTGGCCAATGAATATAGGGGCCAATGCAATTTGCGTTTTGATGACACCAATCCCGCAAAGGAAGAACAACTATATATTGATGCGATCAAAGAAGATGTTCGTTGGTTGGGATTTGATTTTGAAAATAGGGAATATTATACGTCTGACTATTTTGATCAGCTATATGAATGGGCTGTCCAACTAATTCAAGATGGAAAAGCTTATGTCGATAACCAAACAGCGGATGAAATAAGGCTAAATCGAGGTACTTTAAAGGAGCCTGGAAAAGAAAGTCCTTTTCGTGATCGCTCAGTTGAGGAAAACCTGGAATTGTTTGAACGAATGAAAGCAGGTGAATACGATGAGGGGAGTAAAGTACTTCGGGCGAAAATTGATATGTCTTCCGGAAATCTCAATCTGCGGGATCCGGTGATCTATCGTATCCTTAAAGCTCCGCATCCAAGAACCGGGAGCAAATGGTGCATTTATCCAATGTACGATTGGGCTCATGGGCAATCAGATTCTATTGAAAAAATTACTCATTCACTTTGCACATTAGAGTTTGAGGACCATCGACCTTTATATGATTGGTATTTAGATCAACTAGAAGTTTATCACCCCCAACAAATTGAGTTTGCTCGGCTCAATTTGACTTACACAGTTCTGAGCAAACGTAAATTGTTGCAATTAGTTAAGGAAAAATTTGTTGAGGGTTGGGATGATCCGCGTATGCCAACCATCTCTGGATTTCGACGTCGGGGTTACACCCCCACAGCTATTCGTGAGTTTTGTGATCGAATCGGTGTGGCTAAGGCAAATAGTACGGTAGACTTAGCGTTACTGGAATTTTGTATTAGGGAAGAGCTCAATAAAACTGCACCACGTGTAATGGCCGTATTAAATCCACTAAAAGTGGTTCTTACTAATTATCCTGAAGATCAGGAGGAAGAACTGGAGGCTGAAAATAACCCGGAAGATCCCAATGCAGGTTACCGTAAGATTCCTTTCTCTCGAGAAATTTATATTGAACGAAGCGACTTTATGGAAGATCCTCCCAAAAAGTTTTTTCGTTTAGGACCCGGAAGAGAAGTACGTTTAAAGCATGCATATATAATCAAATGCGAAGAAGTAATAAAAAATGACCAAGGAGAGGTTGTTGAATTGCATTGCACTTATGACCCTGAGACCAAAAGCGGCCAGGCACCCACTGGACGAAAGGTCAAAGGTACACTGCACTGGGTTTCTTGCCAGCATGCATTTAGTGCTGAAGTGCGGTTGTACGATCACTTATTTAAAGAAATTGAACCGGACAAAATTGAAATCCCGAACAGTTTGAATCCGGATTCTTTGGAAAGACTTACTGAATGCAAACTGGAACCGGGTTTAAAAAAAGCTCAACCTGGAGACAGTTTTCAATTTTTAAGGATGGGTTATTTTTGTGTGGATGCCAAGAGCAGTAAACCGGAAGTGCCTTGCTTCAACCGGACAACAACTCTTCGCGATACCTGGGCTAAAATTCAAGAAAAAGGTAAATAGCTTTAATCTTGAATCACTTGGATGGCATTTTTCAATCTCTCAATAGTTCTTTCTTTGCCTAATAATTCGACCACTTCATAAATTCCGGGACTGGTGGTTTTACCTGTAAGGGCCACTCGGACAGGTTGAGCCAATTTACCAAGTTTAATCCCTGCCTCTGCAATTATTCCTTTAAACAACGTTTCGAGATCCTCATGGGTCAAAGGCTCAGTTAAAGCATTTAAGCCAGTAACAAGATTTTCAAAAAGTGGTTTTACTTCAGGTTTTAAAAATTTTTCTTTAGCCTTAGGGTCAAAAACAATTTCCTCGTTAAAATAAAATGCACTACCCTGAGCCATTTCCACTAAAGTTTTACTGCGTTTTTGAAGAGGAGGAATAACTTTCAGGATTTCTTCATCAGTCTTCTGATGATTTTCTGGCAATATATTTTCCTGGATTAAAATTGGTTTTAAATGGGGTAAAAGTTCATTGGGAGTGAATTTTTGAATCCATTGTTCGTTGACCCACAATAGTTTTTCCGGATTAAATACTGCTGCAGAGATGGTGACATTTTCTAAAGAAAAATTCGCAATCATTTCTTCTTTTGTAAATATTTCTTGATCGCCATGGGACCAACCTAATCTTGCAAGATAGTTGATTATTGCGTGGGGTAAAAAACCTTGCTTCAGATATTCTAAAGTTGAAGTTGCGCCATGGCGCTTGCTCAGCCGTGTTTTATCGGACCCTAATATCATGGAAATATGAGCAAACTGAGGTTGAACGATGCCTAATGCTTGATAAAGAATAACTTGTTTCGGTGTGTTGGACAAATGGTCATCACCACGAATGACATGGGTCATTTGCATTTCAGCATCATCTACGACGACAACAAAATTATATGTAGGTGTTCCGTCGGATCGTTGCAAAATAAAGTCATCAAGTTCATTGGCATCAAATGAGATGTTGCCTCGTAAAATGTCGTTAAAGTCGATAGTTCCTTCTAGCGGAGCTTTAATTCGTACTACATTAGGTATTCCTTCTGGCTCATCGGTTCGATTGCGGCAGGTTCTATCATATTTTGGCTTGAGGCCTTTCTCTTGTGCAGTTTTGCGCTTTGCATCCAGTTCTTCAGAGGTACAATAACATTTGTAAGCTTTTCCTGTTTCTAATAAGGCTGATATTTTCTGTTTGTAGAGGTCTTGTCGTTCCATTTGTCGAAAGGGGCCTTCATCCCATTCTAATCCGAGCCAACGCATGGATTTCAATATTTCTTCAATGGATTCATCTGTAGATCGAGACAAATCGGTGTCTTCAATCCGAAGAATGAATTTACCCTTATTATGCTTCGCATAAAGCCAATTGAATAGTGCGGTGCGAACTCCGCCAATATGTAAAAAGCCTGTTGGGCTGGGTGCAAATCGAACTCTTACCGTGTCACTCATGTTTTCCTCTTAAAGTGAAACCAAAGGGCGATAGATTACCAGATTCTTATAAATTTAGTAAGAAAAGAGAATAGGACTGATATAAGCTTGGGGGCAAAAAAATACAGCCGACAGGGGAAGTGTCGGCTGTATCTGGGTAAGGGAGTCGCTAAATACCTTAAGCTTATGGAACGGGTATCCAGTACTCCAATAAATTAATTACAGGTAACAGTTACAGGATTGGTTCCGGTGTTGGTAAATTTAACGGTACCAGCAATGTCACCAATAGAATCTCCACGGCTGAAAGCATTTTGTCGTGTTAAAACAACTTTGCTAGCACCCATGGTACCTTTTCGATCCAAACCAGTTTTACCATGATCACCGCCATTAAGTGAACGATGGTCATCGTTAGGTCCTAAAGTAAGTGGAACGGTGGTAGCATTAGCTGATTTCCAAACTACCAAGTTAGCGTTACCACGATCATTACTGGTATGGCCAAAGTTTTTGTCATCAGCAGTATTAGCAATTTTCGCAACTTCTACGGTAATAGAGTTAGCATCTTGACATGAAGCGGATTGGCCAGTTTTGATTTCCTTAGCCATAGCTGAAGTACCCAAGCCAACTACCAATAAAGCAGCAGCTAAAGCGATTGTTTTTTTCATTCCCAGACTCCTTTCAAATTGTATGGATAAATGATTCCAAAATTAAACCTGCTCCCAAATCGAACAAAAGATTTTTACGCAGTTTGGAGCTTAACCACGTGGATTTCTAAGCATCTTGGATTAGCAGATTGTGAGTCCGTTTCTAGGGAGTAGCAAACGCTATACAATCCCTTTTTTGGAAACTCCAACCCTATTGTTTGCCCTGGTAAAAATGATTCAATATTAACCATTTTTTTTTCTGAATCTGTTTTTTGGATACTTGTACCAACTAGCGTTTCCGTGAAATTGTTTTTTAATTGAACCGTAGTGTTTGTTGAAACCGTAACAACGGGTAATTGAGCTTTCCCGATTTCCAAAATTATAGTTTTCACTAGAGGCTCAGCAGAAATAGGCTGGCAGCAAATAATGAGAAAAATTAATGCGCTGCTTAATATCACCCATTTTTTAATTCGAATAGCTAAACCCTTAGAAAACCGAGAAAATGACCGCACAAGTTCCTGTTTGTAGTAACAATTAAAAAATTAAAACCCAAAAACGCATTTAAGGGCAATGGCGGAGATTGTAATGAAAATAAACATTTAGCGGTATCGGCCTAAATCTTATTCTCGTGTAGGAAAACGCCCCTCTTGATAATAGGATAAAAAGAGGGGGCTTTAGGTGAAAGGGAAGTTATATTATTTGATTTTGAATTGCATAATGAATTAATTCAGCATTCTTTCTCATAAGCATTTTATCTAAAATGCGGCTACGGTGGGTGCTTATGGTCTTTACGCTTAAAGAAAGCTCTTCTGCAATTTCTGTTAAGGACTTTCCAGAGGCAATCATTGAAAAAACTTGAAATTCTCGATCGGATAATTTTTCATGTAGAGGTTTATCTTGATCTAAATAGTCAAAAGCTAATTTTTCAGTGATAGTTGGACTTGCATATTTTCCACCTCGGGCAACTTTTCTAACTACTTCCAATAATAAGTCAATGGGGCTTTCTTTGGTGATATAGCCGGAGGCCCCTGCTTTGATAAATCGAGCAGCATACTGGTTTTCAGGATGAACACTCAATATTAATATCGGTATTTTAGGAAATTGGGAACGGAGTTGTTTTAATAGCTCCAATCCGTTTTTACCTGGCATAGAAATATCTAAAATTAATAAATTTATTTCTGAATGTTTAGCTTTTTCTAATACCTCTTCCCCGCTGGAGGCTTCCTCTACCACTTCTAGATCAGGGGTCGACATCAGAGCTTGCTTTAAGCCGCTCCGAAATAGAGGGTGGTCGTCTGCAATTAAGATTTGGATTTTTGTTTTTACTTCTGCTAGCAATGTTAACTCCTATTTATTTTAATGTTTACAGTGGTTCCATTGTTGGGTTCTCCCAGAATATCGACTGTGCCGCCCCAAACGCTTGCCCGTTCACGCATTCCAAGAAGGCCTAATGATTTTCCATTGGATATGTTTTCATTTGAGATGCCTATCCCATCATCCTTTACGATTAAATTTATTGTATCCTCTTTTTGGTTTAAAAATACATCAATATTTTTGGCTTTGGAGTGACGAACCACATTAGTTAAGGTTTCCTGAAAAATTCTAAAGATGGTGGTTGATCGATCCGTGTCTAAATGAATATCTTCGTCATCGAAATAAATGTTGCATTCTATGCCAGTCTTTTTTTCAAATTCACTTCCTTGCCATTGAATGGCTTCCGGAAGACCTAAATCATCCAGCATAGGAGGTCTAAGGTCTAAAATTAATTGCTTGACTGAGGGAATAGTTTGGTCAATTAGGCTGAGAATTCGATTGGTATCGTTTCGAAGGGAAGGAATTTCTATTTCCAACTTTTTGCTTAATAAAGATAGATCCAATTTTAAAGTGGTTAGCACTTGGGCTAATTCATCATGGATTTCTCGGGCAATACGGGTGCGTTCTTCTTCACGAACATTTTCTAATCGATGATATAAGTTCCTTAAGTGTTGTCTGGATCGAAAGGTTTCCTCCTCGGCTATCTTTTTCTGAGCCGCCATGCTTAGTAAATGGGCCAGGCCTTTAAGGAGGTTTTGCTCTTCCTCGCTGAATAGTTTTTCCGGGCTGGTGATCGGTGGACCGGAATAAAAAGCTTCTAATTTTCCAGAGTGTTTTTCGTTTATTATTAAAGGAGCTTCTAGCTTATGATCGGACTCTTTAAAACCAGGGGAAATGAAAAAATCTTCATCAAAATTAATTCTAATATGGGTATGATTGGGGTAATGAAATGCTTTGGTAACATATGTTTCCAGATTACGAAACACCTCTTGAATCGTGGAACTGTTGGCTATAAGGTTTGCGACGTTATAAAAACAGGTTAATTCATTTACCTTTTGCTTTAAGTTTTGCAGAAGCTGGTTTTGCTCCCTCTCTGCTCTTTGTCTCTCAAGCACTCTACCAAGCTGGGCACCCACATGGCCCATGATTTCTAGCATTTCATTTTTCGGCTCTGCGGCTTCTGTAGAAAAAAACTCCATGACTCCAGCAACTTCGCTTCCAATCAGAATAGGAAATGCAAACCCGGCTTTTACCCCTAAATTTTGGGCTTGCTGGGCTCTTGGAAAATTAGGATCTTGTGTTACGTCTATTATCCAAGCCGGTTTCCCCTGCGCCAATACTCGGCCAGGAAGTCCTATTCCGGGAGTAAATGCAGTGGCTTCTGAAATTACTCGAAACCTTTCAAATTGATGGTGGTCTTCTAAATACCAAATTGTCGAGGAAACTATATTGAAATTCTCTACAAGATATAAATGTCCGACTGGCCATTGAGCATGATCGCAAATACGTTTTAAGCAATATTTTAAAGTATCCTCAATGGCTCTATTTTCATTTGAGGCTACGGCAATATCTTTGTGAAGTTGGACATAGGCGGTTTCCTGCTTTAAAAGCTCATTGGTTTTATTCAGTTGATCGGAATGATTTTGAAATAATTTGTCTATTTCCTGGTTCCTTTTAGAAAAATTGAGCTTAACTTTGTTTCTAAATAAACAAAAATAGGCGCTAAAAACTAAAATAAAAATGGAAATTATAGAACTGTTTAAAAAATGGTAATTAAATTTAGAGGGGTATGAAAGAAAAAATGAAATGCATATAAAAGAAATTCCCATGCCAGCACTAATAAAAATAAGAATTCGGTTGTGCGCTAAAGCTCCTATGAAAATTAATAATATACAGAGAGACGCTCCTGTAAATTTTATAGGTAGTAAAAGATTAACAGCAGTAATAAAAATAGCTGCTGCAGTCCAAATGAATATATAAAGCTTGAGGTTAGATTGATTTTGTTTTGAAGAAAGAGTCATAGTTACGAATTCAAAAAATAGAGGTCGATATTATACACGAGGTAATGGGAAATTTTCAGTTATGAGAGGGTTATTCCCCTATAAAATCAAGGTGAACAAAATAAATTGCGAATTCACAATGAGTTTGGACAAATAAATCGAATGAATTTCCCATCTTCAGAATGATATAATTTGATTGCTTAAATTAAAGGGAGACAAGGTATGTTCAGACTTATATTCACAACATTTTTAGTAATCACAATGACTACTTTTGTTTTTGCAGAAGAGCAAAGAGGGGCTCTTATTTTAAATAAAGAACCACTTTATGAATTTGAAGATGACAGAAAGAATGTTTGCATTTCAATGTACGACGTGCAATTTGATAAAGATGTGGCAGATATGAGAGATTACCGAGACTTTTTCTGTCAGGGGAGATATACGGTTATTTTGAGAGGAGATTCTGGCCGGACAGTCACATTGTTTGATCGGTTTAATTTTGAAAGAAATAGTGGATTTTTAGTCCTTGTTAAAAAAGATGATAAGAAAATTTGGGTAAACGATATTGAATTGATACCTCCGGGAAAATGGATAGTCATAAAAGGAAGTGGCCAATACGGAGATTTTGAAGCATTTTATCAGGCGTCTCCTCAATTTAGTCAAAATATATCTTCTGTAAAGTGGGGCAGGTGGTGGAATGGATCTTTGCCCAATTGAAATAAGTATAGGATTAATTAATCAATGGAAGTTTTAGAAGTTGCTTGTCGCTCGATTCTTACACGAGCCACAGGATATTTGAATTCCATTAGTTCGCACTCCTTAAATCCTTATGTCGGTTGCGGTTTTGGGAAATCCGCATGTGGTGTGGGTTGTTATGTCCAATCTAATAATTGGATTACAAAGGGCCGTCCTTGGGGAGAATTTGTTGAGGTAAAAGTTAATGCCAGAGAAGTTTATTTAAAAACTTACAACAAAGAAAGGTGTTGGGCTAGAAAACAAAAGGGAAAGTTTTCTGTTTTCCTATCGAGTTCCACCGATCCATGGCAGCCCATTGAAAAAAAATATCGAATCACTAGGGGAATTTTAAAAGCTTTTCAACAAAGACCGCCTGATAAATTAGTTTTGCAAACACATGGTACCGGCATTTTAGATGATTTAGAATTAATTTATACTTTAAATAAGAAATGCGATTTAAACCTACATCTTTCTATTGAAGGTGACATAAACCGTTTGCCCGGATTGCCTCCACCTCCTTCAAGTATTGAAGATAGGCTAGATGTTTTAAAAAAGTTTATTAAAGCCAAAATTAAAACGGTGGTTTGTCTTTCTCCCTTGTTCCCTCTAAAGGAGCCAGAGAAATTTTTTTCTAGATTGGCTCGGATGGGTACAGATGCTTTAATTGTGGACCATTTTATTTTAGGCGATGGAACTAAAAACGGAGGGAGAACCCTGAAAACGGAACTGCCCAAGGCAATGGCCCAAATTCTTCCTGAATCGCTTACCTTAGATTACCGTAACTCTATAATCGATATTGCCAAGAAATATCTTCCTGTGGGCATTTCAGCGGATGGATTTTCTGGAAAATACTCAACCGTTCAATCGTAATTTAATTTCCCAGTTGTATTTTGACTCATTTCGCAAAAATTCCTGAAAAACTGCGACAGCAAATTTTATCTATTGATAGCAAGGGATACAAAACCTATAAGCGATTTCAGGAGACAGTTTGGGAATTTGGTTGTTTTCAATTAAAGTTCGAGCATGTTCAAGGGGACCCTTACGCTGCACCTTCTCGTTTGTCAGTAAAAATATCTTTAAATAAGGCTGGTTTTTCTAAAGAAATAATTTCTACATCAGTACGTCGATTGGCTATCGAAGACTTTGTGCTACGTGCATTTCATGCCTCTCTAAAAATGATTGATCCGGAAAAAAGAGGGTCGGGGAAAAGTGGTGTTATTACTGCTTTAAATCCAAGTCAAAAAATTTTAAAGCGCAATGCTGTAATAATTAAAGATGAAGAAATCCATCTGATCTTTTTTGTGGGGCTTCCCGCCAAGGGAAGAAGAATTTATGCCAGTGAATGCCTTCTAATCTTTGAAAAATATTTACCCATCCTTTTTGAGAAAACTTTTCTGACTCGGTATTTGAATTTAGATCTTCTGGAAAGGCATATCCAAACGCTTGAGGATTACGAGGCTCTTCAAAAAGGACTAGTCAAAAACGAATGGGTTGCTTTTGTTGCCGATGGTTCCCATTTACCCAGAGCCGCTGGAAATAGTGATCAACCATTAAAAAAGAAATCCATTGCTTTTATTTCTCCTGAAGAATTTAATCGATCTATTCGTTTACCTCATAAAGGAGAGGTTAGAGGTATGGCTTTTCCTAAAGGAATTTCTTTAATTGTTGGTGGGGGATTTCATGGAAAAAGTACTTTGTTGCGGGCATTGCAATCTGCGGTATATCCTCACGTTCCTGGAGATGGAAGAGAATTGATTGCAACTCTACCTACTGCGGTAAAAATCCGATCAGAAGATGGTAGAGGGGTAAACCCTATCGATATTTCTCCATTTATGAGTGCATTACCCAATATAGAAAATACACAGTCTTTTTCAACTCCCTCTGCTAGTGGTTCAACGTCTCAGGCTATTAATATTTTGGAAGCTCTTGAGGTTGGGTCGCAACTTTTTTTAATGGATGAGGATTCTTGTGCGACAAACTTTATGATTCGAGATTCTCGCATGCAAGCCTTAGTTCATAAAAATAAGGAACCTATAACTCCTTTGATTGACAGGATAGAAGAATTATTTCAAAACTTTGGTGTGAGTTGCATATTGGTAATGGGAGGATGTGGCGATTACTTTGATTTTGCACATTATGTCATCACAATGGAGGAATTTCGCCCATCTCTGGTTACAAAAGAAGCAAAAAGGATAGCTCAAGAGATCCCCACAGGACGTAGAATTGAAAATCAGTTTCAGTTTGAAAAAATGATGGAAAGAAAATTTGATCTAAATTCTTTGAAGTTTGATCGTAATGGTAAAGGTTGTTTTATAAAATCTCATGGATTAGGAACATTAATTTTAGGGTGGAAAGAAATTGATGCGCGATATTTAGAACAATTTATAGAGCCAGGTCAACTTGAGGCCTGTGGTTGGATTTTGCATAAATTAAAGAATCATTTGAAAAAGGATTTAGTAAGTATAAAAAATGTGATAACTCATTTAAAAAAAATTGAGGAAGAAGGATTGGCAAACTTGTCAAACTATAATAATGGACTTTTGAGTGAACCTCGAATACATGAGGTTATTGCCGTTTGGAATCGATTGCGGAATTTTTAGGTGAGTCTTTTGGAGGTGAAAAACTTATGATTGGTTTTCGTTTGGGGATTGGATAGTTTCCTGCTTGAAACTTTTTCATCAAACCTACTCTGTCTGCAGGCCAAGTCCCTTTTAATATGTTCTTTGGTTCACTTCCTTTAAAAACCATATAACCAAATTTTCCGTAATGCGGTAATTTGCGCATTAAGCCTGGTACACTTTTGACCGAATCTGTGAAAACCCAGGTAATAGAGTTCTCAGGGCTTTGTGGATGTGGGAGTGTGAAAACATAACTATGGTTTTCTATAGGATAGCTATTGCCTTCAATGGAAATAGCTTTATCATCAACTTCTACAAAGTATTTTTTTAATTGTGGGAGTAAATGGTGAGCTACACCATTATTTTTCCCAAATACCCAAAGGGTTGTGTGAGTATCCCAAGAAAATAATTGTTCAGGCTGTATATTATTTTTAAGGCCTAAGTCTGCAGCAAATGTTCGGTAAGCTATTTTTAGTTCAGGTTCTTCCTTATGGGGAGCAATGACCAGGGCTTTAGGGTTCCCATAAGTTTGGCTTATGCTCGGGGGGACTTCCTTGCGATCAAGTTTCCTAAAAAGATCATAATAAGGATCAATTAAAATGGCCATGGGTTTTTGAGAGGCATTTAAACTGACGACTTGACGCTCTAAGGCTTTCAATTGAACTTCAATGATCTCAGGTTCAATGTTTTGCTTGTACCAAATGGCTACCGGTAAGATGGCTGAAAAATATGGTTTTGCCTGTTTTTGAGTTATGTTTAGTTGAAGGCGATATTGTTGATCAATTGATTCTATGGTGGCATCCTCTAATTCCCAATGGGGTCCTCCTTTGAGTTTTATCCATTGATTAAAAAATGAATTAAGACTTGAACCGAAATGTTTTTCAAAAATAGACTGTAGTTGATCAAACCCTGCATGTTTGAAGCGATAAGTTAAGTAAAAATCCTCTAAAGATTTTAAGAAAACGGGTGTTCCAATTTTTAATCGAAGCATATTTAGTATCATTAGCCATTTGCCGTAGCCAATGGATTGGGAAGTCATGTTTGTTCTGGAGCGGAATTCATTTAAGGGGAAATCGTTTTCTGGCGTTACGTAATTTAGATATTTCGTGAGTTCTTGAAAACGGTAGCGGTCTCCTTGTCCTTTTATTTGTGGGAAGAGATGGTCTGAGAAATAAGCGGTCAGCCCCTCTGACCAATTGCCACCTTGCGGGTTCACATACACTCCATTGCCCCACCAATTATGAAGAATTTCATGTGGAAAGGAGGTATGAAGTATGAAAGGAAACCGAATTACCTGGGAACCTAATAAAGTAAAAGAAGGCATTCCAAATCCTGTTTGCCGGCTATTCTCAATAACAGCAAACTTCACATAGGGATATGACCCGAAAATTGATTCATAATAAGGGATGTATTTTTTTGCAGCTTTAAAATATTTTTCTGCCAGACTCTTGTCCTTGTCACGTAAAAAAACATATAAATTGATGTCTTCATATTTATCTTTAAATTCGTGGTACTGGTCAGCAATAATAAAAATTTCTTCCATGGGGTCATCGCATTGCCAATATGTATGTCTGGGGCCATTTACTGTAGTTTCTTTTATTCGTTTTCCCTGGCTCACCACTTTCCATGATTTTGGGGTATTTACCTCTAAAGAAAAAGTGATTAGAGCTTTTTCTGACTCTGTTATTAATTGAGGATAAAAATAACTGGCTCCGGATAGAAATAATGTCTCAGTAGATTTTCCAGAACTGTTGCTACTGTTAGGTTCAATTTCTTTAGCTAGTGGATCAAACAATTTTCCTGAATAATTAAAATGTATTTCTAAAAAACTAGGCCAGGGGATGTCTTTGGGTTTATTTATATAAATTCTATTCAGCGGAAGGGAAGGGCCTTTGATTTTTTCAATTTTTACTGACCATTCACCTTTATGGGGAATTTCTGTCTTTTTGATTTTAAAATCTGCATGAAGTAAAAACTCAATTGAGTTTTTTTCAACTTGAGTAGGATAAAGAGTGATTTTATCTTTAATTTCAGCCGTTCCCAATTTAGGATTTAAGTTTAAAGTCAGATGATGGCGAGAAGGACGGCTTGAGTTTCCATAGGCAAGGGTTTGAAGAAATAATATTTGAATTAACAGTATAAAAATAAAAAGAGGATTTAATAAACGGGTCATAGTTGAAAGGAATAAGTAAAAAAATTAACTCAATACAGTATCGACTCCATGATGAATATTGCCCACAATACGTACAACCACTCTATTGGGTAAGCACGCAGCTAATTTATCAGCATACTGAATAAAGCCTGATTTAATGCACAGTTTTTTGCTGCATGGTGAACGGAGAATACGGACTTTCCCATCAGTAATTTCTACTTCAGTTTCCCCTATAGTACCTTGAACGTGGACAATTTGGTTGTGACTTAGTGGTAATCGGTGGGTTTCTTGTTGATTCACTTCGATCAAAGCCCAACTTCCCTGCTGGTTAGGTTTAAAAAACTGGGTGAATAAAATCAAGTTCAGGAAAAGTAGAATTCCAATTAAAGCTTTGTCACCGCGAGTCACTCTTTTAAACCTTTTTCAATAAATAGAGAATGAAAACAGTGTACCATGATCCAAATATCTGTTAAAGGCAAGAACCTATAAAAGGTGAAATGCTTTTCCATTAAAGAATATCCATAAAATCAATTCGGTCACCCAAAGTTTCAAAAAACACTTTTTTTAATGCTTGATGCTTCGAGTCTTCTAATCGAGGGTCCCTGTCAATAAGATGAAAGGCTTCCTTTCGGGTTATTTTAATGATTTCAAAATCTCGTATTAAATCAGCCCAACGTAGCATGGGAAGTCCTGATTGCCGGGTTCCCATAAAATCACCAGGGCCGCGAATTTCTAAATCTTTTTCTGCAATCTTAAACCCATCATGAGAATTTTCCATTGCTTTTAATCGAAGTGTGGCATCTTCAGTGGTTGGTCTATAAGCCACTAAAAGACACTGTGATGGGTGGGAGCCTCTTCCAACACGTCCTCGTAATTGATGTAATTGTGCTAAACCAAAACGTTCTGCATGTTCAATCAGTATTACAGTAGCATTTGGAATATCGATGCCGACTTCTATAACTGTAGTTGCCACCAATATTTGAATTTCCTGGTTTTTAAAAGAAGTCATGATTTTTTGTCGTTCTTCTTTTTTTAGTTTTCCATGAATAAGCTCTACGGAAATCGTCGGAAACTTTTCTTTTAGAAAACCTAATACCTCTATAGCATTTTTTAACTCTATCGTTTCTGACTCTTCAATAAGAGGACAGACGACAAAGCCTTGAAATCCTCGATCAACTTGGTCTTTTAAAATTTTATAGGCCTTTTCCCGATTGGAGTCGAAAAAAATTTTTGTCTTGATCGTTTGGCGACCCGGTGGCATTTCATCTAATAGAGACACATCCATGTCTCCATATAATGTAAGTGCTAAGGATCGTGGAATGGGGGTTGCTGTCATAATTAATATATGTGGATGAATTCCTTTTTTGCTAAAAGCCTCTCTTTGGAGTACGCCAAATCGGTGCTGCTCATCGATTACGGCCACGGATAAATTTTTAAACTCAACGTCCTTTTGAATTAAGGAATGAGTTCCAACGATTATTTGAGTTTGACCATTTTTAATGTTCTTGAGGATTTGTTTTTTTTCTTTATGGGACAAAGCGCTAGTGATTAATTCAAGACGAATTCCCAACGCATCACAATAAGGAGTAATATTTAAAAAATGTTGTTCGGATAGAATTTCAGTAGGCGCCATTAAAGCTCCTTGATAGCCATTGTCCGCTGCGGTTAGAAGAGTGATTAATGCAATAACAGTTTTACCACTACCCACATCACCGTGAACAAGTCGATTCATCGGTCTCGATTTTTCTAAATCATCCATTATTTGACCTAAGACCCTTTTTTGGGCTCCGGTGAGATCAAACTCTAAAAGTTGGATAAACTGTTTTAAAGTGTTTCCTCTTGTTTTTAAGGCAAGTCCTTTGTGTTTTTCCAAGGAATATTTTCTTTTAAATGCCAGACCAATTTGAAATAAAAATAGTTCTTCAAAAATTAGTCTGTATTGACCAGGTGATCTAAATTTATTTAAAGCAACAATGGATGTTTGTTTTGGCGGAAAGTGAACTTCCCGGACAGCTTGGGTTCGCTTCAGTAATTGATTTCGTTTTAAGATATCTGACGGTAGCCATTCCTGAATAAGGTTCGAATACTTTTCAATAATGGTTTTCATTATTAACCTGAAAACTTTAAGGGAAAGTTTCTCAGTACTGCGGTAAATAGGAAGAATACTACCCATTTCTATTGAGTTGGATTCAGGATTTAGAACTTCATCGGTGTCTGGGTGAATGATTTCCAATTCACAATCGGAATATTTGCTAAGGGTTGGTTTACCGGAAACTATGAAGCATTTTTTCGGAGCAAATTTTTCTGAATGGTATTTTTCATTAAATTGGTACCAACGACCACTTATGGTTCCGGTTTCATCCTTGAATACAACTTCAAACAGTCTGCGCCTTCGGTTTAGTCTAAAAATATGGCATTGCTCCACCTCTGCAAAAAACGTTACCGGGATGTCAGGTCGAATTTGCCCTATCTTTTGGACAAAGGTTCGATCCTCATATCGGAATGGGATAAAATCAAGGCAGTCGATAACATTTTCCAGTCCCAATTTTTTAAATAGCAGTGCTCTTTTAGGGCCTACTCCCTTTATATACTGAATGGAATCTGTTAATGCTGGAGATGAACCCATACGTTCTCACTAAAAAGTTTTGTTAGAGTTTCCAATAAATTGTCCATAGCAATGTTATTAAATAGTAAATATTTTCGAAAAGGTTGAAAATAGGAATATAATATTAATGAAATTTGACTCCCTCGTGAAGTAAAAGTATTCTTTTCCCATAGGATGGGTCTTGAATTACAGAATTTCGGTTCAGCGTTCCTTTTTACCAGGAATCGGCTTATGAGAAAACTAAATGAAATTACAGACGCAGTGTTGGCTTATCATCCGGATGCGGATGTGGACATCATTTTAGATGCCTATGTATATTCAGCCAAGGCTCATCGAGGGCAAAGCCGAAGATCTGGAGAAGCTTATTTATCGCATCCTGTAGAAGTTGCATACAACTTAACTCGATTAAAATTGGATGAACGGACGGTAGCAGCCGGATTACTCCACGATACAATAGAAGATACATTAGCCACCCCTGATGAAATAAAGGAGTTATTTGGTGAAGAAATTTTTCGGCTGGTTGATGGTGTTACAAAAATTGGACAGGTCGAGTTTGGAAGCCAGGAAGAAAAACAAGCCGAAAACTATCGAAAAATGATTCTGGCTATGGCTCAGGATATCCGTGTAGTCTTGATAAAATTAGCAGACCGGGCTCATAATCTCAAAACTCTTGACTCTTTATCCCCTGAAAAACAAAAACGGATAGCCAAGGAAACTCTGGACATCTATTCCCCCATTGCCAATCGCCTGGGTATAGGATGGTTAAAGGCAGAATTGGAAGACGGTTCTTTCAAGTATTTACGCCCTGACCAATTTGACAGTATTGTGAGCCGAATGAAACAAGGAAAAGAGGCCAGAGAGGTTTTGTTAAAGTCTGTTTGCGAAGCCATAGAAAAAGAATTAGAGTCTGCACAAATAGAGGCAAAGGTGACGGGGCGTTCCAAACACAATTACAGCATTTATAAAAAAATGGCTTTGCAGCAAATTGAATTGACGGATGTGTATGATCTAATAGGTGTTCGGGTGATAACTGATACTATGAAGGACTGTTATGCAGCCCTGGGATTAGTACATTCTTTATGGCGACCAATTCCCGGCAAGTTTAAAGACTATGTTGCCATGCCAAAACCTAATATGTACCAGTCGCTTCATACAACGGTGAGTGGACCGGATGGTCATAGAGTAGAAGTGCAGATCCGAACCACTGAAATGCATCGGGTTGCAGAGGAAGGAATCGCGGCACATTGGCAATATAAAGAAGGTGGGACCTTTACCAAAAATATGGATGACCATTTAAGCTGGGTTCGGCGGTTAATGGAAGATCAAAAAGAAATAAAGAATCCCAAAGTTTTTCTGGACTCCTTTAAGGTAGATTTGTTTTTTCAGGAAGTTTACGTTTTTACACCTCAAGGGGATGTGATTGCATTGCCGCGAGGGGCGACCCCTATAGACTTTGCCTATCAAGTCCATACTGATATTGGGAATCATTGTTTAGCGGCTAAGGTGAATGGGAAGTTGGTCCCTCTGAAATATAAGCTGAAAAATGGAGATCGTTTAGAAATTTTAACCTCGAAGCAGAAGTTTCCCAGCAGAGATTGGTTGTCTTTTGTAAAGACTTCTAAAGCCCGAAGTAAAATTTCGAATTTTATTAATAGTCGGGAGAAGGCAAAATCCATTGAGTTAGGTAAGGAAATCCTGGAAACAGAGATTCGGAAACATGGATTTATTCCACAGGAAATATTAAAAGGTAAGTTTTTAGAGAATGCAATGCAATCCATTGGCTACAATTCTTTAAATAGTCTTTTGATGGCAGTAGGGTACGGAAAAGTACCTATTCATCAGGTAATATCTAAATTATTACCTAAGGAATCTGTAGAGAAAATTGAAGAGGGGGCATCAAAAATAAAAGTTTCAGAAAAAGATCCTTTGCAGAAGTATGAAAAAGGGATCAAAATTGGAAACTTTAACGACAATATGATGCTACGAATTGGGAAATGTTGTAATCCTGTTCCCGGAGATAAAATTACTGGATACATTACCCGCGGCAGAGGGGTTTCTATCCATAATGTAGATTGTCCAAGTGTGGTTTCCTTGTCTCAAGAGAGTGAAAGAATGGTGGAGGTTGATTGGGATACGAACCAAAAGACAGCCTTCTCCACCCCTATTACCATTGTCACGGAAGATCAACCTGGTTTATTAGCAAAAATCAGTAATGTACTGGCATCTTGTGAAGTGAATATCACTCGTGCCAATGTACAGCAGGGTGCGCATAAACGGGCATATTTTGATTTAGTTGTTGAAATTAATGATTTGGGCCATTTGAATCGCGTAATGAACCAAATCAAGCAAATTCCTTCTGTAATTCACGTTGAACGCGTGAAAGAATATAAAAAGAAAAGTTCGATAAGCGATTCAAATATTGAAAAGGATAAGGGGTCAGAAAAAGACCAAGGGGTATGGGTTAATTAACGGGAATTCGCGATACTTTTCCGGCCTTTAAACAACGAGTACACACTTTCATAGTTTTAACCATTCCTTTGAAAAGCACTCTCAGCTTTTTCAGGTTGGGATTCCAACGCCTTTTGGTAGCATTCTTTGCATGGCTCACATTGTTTCCAAACATGGGGCCTTTATCACAAACTTCACATCTTTTGGACATTACTAAACTCCCGGGAAAATCATTGTTCGAAGGAAATCAAAATGCTAACATACCATTAGTACTGGGGCAAGTGATTTTGGACGATGCATATTCAAAAAGAAACAAAAATTAACCATATCATTACCGCCTACCCTCAAACGGTTCATTTTTTTAAGGGTCTTCAAATGAGCTGTAGCGGTTGCTTTGCCGTAAGTTTTGAAACCCTGGAGAAGGGAGCTTTAATGCATGGTTTGGAAGTATCCAAACTTTTGAGACAGCTTAACCACTTTATTAATAACTTGCCCTCTTCCTCTCAAAAATCTCATAATTAAAATTAGACTGAATTTTATTTCCGGGTTTTTTGGGGAAAGATTCAGGTTTGCCTCAAAAAAAACCTCGCTCCAAAGAGCGAGGCTTATTATTGGCTTAAACTTGATTGATTAGTCGAGGAATTTGGATTCTGTAATGATTTCTTTTAGAATTCTCTCGGCCAATACTTCGCTGTCCACATGGAATTCTCCAGCAGCGATTTGTGCTTTAATGCGGCTGACTTTTTCAGTGCGTATATCCGGGGCACTTTTAGCAACTTCCAGGGCTTTTTGAATGCCCTTGGCTTTTGAGGAAAGAGCAATTTGCTCTCCCGCGCCGGTCCCATTAGGGGTAGCAGTTTTGTTGACCGTTCCTTTTTTGGAAGGGGCGTCAACTTTATTAACCGCCTTGCTTTTTATTCGATATTCGTTTCCAGGTATTTCCATGATCTTTCTTCATCCCAAATAAGGATATAGATTGTTAACTCCGTTCTCATTAGATTTATCGGCCTAATTTTTTCAAAACTTAAGTCGGAAACCCTAAGATTTTGTAACATTTTTATGGCAATCTAATGAATTCTTATTGCCAAGATACCGCTGGTTAAGCCCCATGTCAAGGCGCGTCGGGGTATCTTTTCAAAAATCAATAAGTTATAATTTTGTCAATAAGGACCCGGAGCAATGGGTTTAAAAACTTTTATAAATCAATAAGTTATGGATATAAAAACTCCGCTGGTAGCGGTAGACATTATCATAAAGCTTGAAAATGGCCAGATTGTGCTGATTGAAAGACACAATCCTCCGTATGGTTGGGCATTACCGGGTGGTTTTGTTGAATGTGGGGAATCTTTGGAAGAAGCTGCGGTGAGGGAAGCCAAAGAAGAAATCTGTTTGGACATCCAAAATCTTCAGCAATTCCATACTTATTCTAAACCGGACCGTGATCCCAGGTTTCATTGTGTGTCTACGGTATTTTTAGCCGACGCCACTGGAAAACCACGCGCTGCTTCAGATGCAAAAAATTGCCAGACTTTTGAGCTTAGTGTGTTGCCGGAAGTTTTGGCTTTTGACCATGGCCAAATCTTACAGGATTTTATTAAATTTCAAAAGAAAGGTTAGTTCAATAAATTAAGTGGCTTTCTTTGTATAAATGATAGTCGGGAATAAAATCCTATGTGGAAAAATACAAAAAATCTAGAAAATGGTAGCAGATAGACTCTTTTTTTAGAGACCTGTGCGTAACGATAAATAATGAAAAAACAAAAATTAAAAAGAGTGAGATCCATGTGCACCCTCTTTTCTAAAGAGGGCCGGGGTGATTTACCTCCAGGGGGTTTCGAAAATATTGGGAATGTAAAACCCTTCTTTTTAAAAAGTACTTGGGTGATTTTCCTTTTTGGGGTTCTCTTGATGTTTCATTCCGGAAGTTTTGCCCAAGGCAAAAGTTTTGATATTTATAAGAAAGTTTTATGGAGCCATATTGAAAAGATTTGTAGTTTTGGCCCTCGAAACCAGGGAAGTGAAGGGCATCAAAAGGCTCGTGACTATATTAAAAAAGCGGCAGCATATTATGCAGATCGTTGGCGCGCACAAAATTTTCAGGTACAGGTTTCCAGTATGCGCCAATTACAAATGCAGAATATTGAAATGATTTTTAACGGCCGGGAAAATACAGCCCCGATTCTCATCGGGGCTCATTATGATACGCGTCCCTTTGCGGATGAAGAGGAAGACGAAACCCTGCGCGATAAACCTATATTAGGGGCGAACGACGGCGGATCGGGAACGGCACTCCTTTTGGCCTTGGCACAATATCTGAAAGAACATAAACCCAAGCGACCGGTTCATCTGGTATTTTTTGACGGCGAGGATTATGGAGTCAAAGGATCCGACGAATATTTTTTCGGATCGCGCTTTTATGCTCGGGAATTATTGGGGAAGGATAAATCGCTGTGGCCGTATTGCGTTTTAGTGGTGGATATGGTGGGGGATAAAGATTTAAATATTTTAAAGGAAAACTATTCCGCCAAAAGTGCCCCCTGGTTGTTGGATATTGTGTATGAAGCTGCGAAAGACCAAAAGGTTCCTCAGTTTGTATCCAAATTTGGCTACTCTATAAGGGATGACCATTTACCCTTCGCCCAAATAGGAATCCCTTCCGCGGTCCTCATCGACTTTGATTATCCCCACTGGCACACCGCCCACGACACCCTCGATAAAGTCTCCGCCGAAAGCCTGGAAGCGGTTTTTAAGGTGGTCGTAGAGACATTAGAAAGGTTGTAATTGTATTCAGTTTTTTAAAATAATTGAAGATATACTTTACTCAGAAAGCTCGACACCAAATTTGTTGAACATCTGATTCTTAATATGCTTATAACTTGCTTCAACGATAAATCTTTTGTCTTCATTAAGTTGACTTACATTAAACTTAGCAGAAAACCGACAGTTTTTAAGTTGAGGGTTGGAATGAAAATCAATGACATCTTGGGATGGAAGATTTAATTGGACATCTTTAAGATCTAAAAAATGACCTCCACTTTTTATACGCAATTTGTCAGCGGATTTTTTTTCGTTCCCAAAAACAGACCAACCATTGATATACACATTCCCATTTTCGATCCAGCATTTGTCAGTAAATCCAAGGACGTAATTGTTTTCCGAGATATCTTGATAAGCTAAACTTTTGTTACCGATCACATATAAATCTTGGTGATGACAGATATTTTTTCCTCCAAATCCAATCAGTTTTTTGTTTGGGTTAATTTCTTCAATCGATTTTTTTACGAATTCTGGGTTTACAAATGTTGCTCCATAAATGTCCAAATTTAATCTTTTTGTTTCTGAACTTTTTATATAAACAAAATTGTTTTTATCATATTCAGAAACCGGAACTGAGGTCGAGTTCGGATCTAATTTGTTCACTAAGCTTATGGGATGAGTGCTAAAAATCATTAGTCCACCCGGTTCTAGCAGCTGCATGAGTTTCCTTAACCAACCTTTAAATAATTCTCTGGGTAAATGAGAAAATAAAGAGACACATGTGATTAGCTGAAATTTTTGGTGAGGGTTGAAATGAGCAGGGTCTTCATTTGAGATAATTGTGTTAACCCCAAAGGTCTCACCTTGAAACCTCATCATTTCTGGGGAGAGGTCTGAAACTGTAACTTTACTTGGATCGATATCTCGGATCATAAATCGAGTGTTTCTTCCAAATCCGGAGGCGAAATCCAGAAGAGATTCTACTTGGTCAATGGGTTGATGAAATTGTTCCAAAGCATTTTTTATGTGCTCCCAAGTCTGAAATGCTCCAGACAAATAAGACGAATATTGTTTTTCGTTTGTATCCCAACCAACAGATTTCAAAAAATGAAAAATTTCATCTTCTTCATGGATGGTGTCAATAAAATAAATTCGGGGAATTTTAAAAATTTGCATTTTAAGATATTTTTATATTGGGTTACTTAATTCTTCTTAGTGGACGATAGATTTAATCATTTAGGTTAAACTCGAATTTGAAAAATAGCTTGTGTTTGATATTTTGATGGCTGGCTTCAATGTAAAACTCTTTGTTGCCTTTTAATTCGTCAAGTTGAAATTTTGCTGAAAACCCGCACTGATTTAATCTGGGATCAGAGAAATAATCTGCTACACCTTGGGAATCGATTTTTAGTTGCTTTTGTATCAGTTTAATATTGCGATCTTCAACTTTTACCCGGATATCTTCGGCTGGTTTTCGATGTTCACCAAAAAATGCCCAACCAACAAAATCAACTTCTCCATTATTTTGGGAACAGCTATTGAGGTATCCATGAATAAATCCACTTTCATCAATTTCTTGAAATGGAATAGATTTTTTTCCAATGACGTATAAGTCTTGATTGTGCCAGATATGATTTTTCCCAAACCCAATTACTCTTCGTTTGGAATCGATTTTATTTACGCAATCTTTTACGAAATTGGGATGGACACAAGTGGTTCCGTATATTTTGGAGGCAATTCTTTGGGTTTCAGAGGAACCAAAGAATAAGAAGCTGTTTTCATCAACATGTTTGTGGGGAATAGTTTTGGAGTGAATATTCTTTGATGCTTCATGATCTATTGGGTGGGTTGAAAATAATAAAATTCCATCGGGGTGTAATAAGTCAAGTAGCTTGGCTAACCACCGTTCAAATAGCTTTTTGGGCAAATGAGAGAACAAAGAAAAACAGGTAATCACTTTAAATTTCTTTGAAAGCTTGAACTGATTAGGATCTTCATTCGAGATTATGGTATTGACACCGAAAGTCTCGTGTTGAAAACCCATCATTTCGTTTGAGAGGTCCGAAACAGTGATTTTTGAAGGGCAAATGTCTTGAATCATAAATCGAGTATTTCTTCCGTATCCAGATGCAAAGTCCAACAAGGAATCTATTTGGTTTATGGGAAGATTAAACTGTTCAAGGGTGTTTTTTAGATGTGACCACGCTAGATAGCCACTGGTTAAGTAATGAGAGAAATTTACCTCATCGGTCCAGCCATTTAATCTGATGAAGTGAAACATCTCGTCTTTAGGATGCACAGTATCAATAATTTTGGCATCGGATAAGTTTTCTTTAATAGCTTGTGTCATTCTGCCTCGGCTTGAAAGGTAAGAAATCGTGGTTTAAAGGAACTAGGTTAACTGTAATTCTTTGCGGAAAGTTTTTGAGATCGGTTGAGAAAAATAAAGGAATTAATTTTTATTAATAAAGGGAATCGTTTTTAGGAATAAGGTAGCTTTGGTAAAGGTCTACGAGTTCGGGGCCAAAGAATATGGAGATTAAGGTGGCGAGGGCGAGAAAAGGACCAAAGGGGATTTGACTTAGAAAATTTAATCTTTTTACGGCGAGCCCTAATGTTCCAAAAATGGAACCGCTTAAAGCTCCGATAAAAATAACCAATAGCACTTGCACCCAACCCAGCAAGGCTCCAGCGGCGGCGATGTATTTGATATCGCCCATTCCCATACCTTCCACTTTGCGGACTTTAAAGTAGGTCACGGCTAATAAAATAAAACTGCCGCCGCCCACCAGAAATCCTAAGAGAGAATCCACAAAACCATTCAGGTAAGTTCCCGCAACGAACCCAAAAACCATTCCTGGAAAGGTGATGATGTTGGGAATGATTTTATGTTCTGCATCAATCATAGTGATGACTACGAGTGTGGGAACGACTATGGAATATATTAAGCATTCCCAGGTAAATCCGAACTTGTAAAATACAGCGGCCATTAAAAGACCAGTGACTAATTCCACGTAAAAATATTTTCTGGGAATATGGACTCCACAAGCGCGGCATTTTCCTTTTAAAAATAGATAACTGAGTATTGGAATATTATCAATGATACGAATAGCTGTATTACATTTGGGACAATGTGACGAGGGTAAAACGACGGACATATCCCGTGGAATTCTTGAAATGCAAACATTGGCAAAACTTCCGGTCATCAAGCCCATAATAAAGCCGAATGCAGTAAAAAGAGGTTGGGGTAAAGTAAGTAAAGAATTCATATTTATTAAGTCAAATTTCTTAAATTGCTTTTGGGTTTACACTTCATCATTTTTTAAAAGGCTCGAAATAACTGAAGATGTTATTTCTTCATTGAATCCTTGTCGATGGAGAAACGCTTTAAGTCGTCTTAATTGTTTCTCAATGGTTAAGTTTTTCATGCCCTTATATTTTTTGGAAGCGCAACTTTTTGCCAATTCAAATTCATCCACAGATTGATAAAGTTGGTCAACAATTTGATCGATCAACTTGGAATCTAATCCTTTTTGATAGAGTTCTTGGCGGATTCTAATTTTCCCAAAACTTTTAGTTTCTATGCGATATTGGGTCCACTTTTCACCAAAGCGAACATCATCGAGATAATTTAAATCTTTAAGCTTGTTGATGACGTCACTTATAGTATCGCAGGAAAATTCCTTTTTGAGAAGGTAGGATCTTATTTCAAATTCACTTCGGTCTCGCTGAGTCAAATAACGTAAAGCCTTGTTAAACGCATTTTGCGTGTCTTCCATAAACAGAAAACTGATCAGGACCCCGATTTAGCTGATTTTTTACCCTTTCCGGAAGACTTGTCTTCATCTGGGGATGAATTGGTTTCTTCCTTGGGAACCAAATTGAGTTTTTCCCGAAGTTGGACTTCAATTTCATTATAAATATCAGGATTGCTTTCCAGAAAATTCTTTGAATTTTCACGTCCTTGACCGATACGGTTTTCTTTATAGGAGAACCAAGTGCCGCTTTTTTTCACAATTTCTTCTTTAACTGCCATGTCTAAAAGGTCACCTGATTTAGAAATACCTTTGCCATAGACAATATCGAATTCGCAATCCCGGAAAGGAGGCGCTAATTTGTTTTTAACAACTTTAACGCGAGTTCGGTTACCGATGACTTTGTCACCATCTTTTAATGCAGCGATCCTTCGGATGTCTAAACGGAGAGACGAGTAAAACTTCAAAGCGTTTCCGCCTGTGGTGGTTTCCGGACTTCCAAACATGACCCCAATTTTCATACGCAACTGGTTGATGAAAATGAGAGCCGTATTGGATTTATTAATGACGCCGGTCAATTTTCTCATTGCTTGTGACATAAGCCGTGCCTGTAAACCCATGTGGGAATCCCCCATTTCGCCGTCCAGCTCTGCTTTCGGAACCAGGGCGGCCACGGAATCCACCACAATAACATCCACTGCTCCACTGCGGACAAGGACTTCAGCTATTTCCAGGGTTTGCTCACCTGTGTCGGGTTGCGAAAGCAAGAGGTCATCCAATTGGACTCCCAGATTTTTTGCGTACTTTGGATCCAGAGCATGTTCGGCATCGATAAATGCGGCTACACCACCACTTTTTTGAGCTTGGGCTAGAATATGCAAGGTTAAACTGGTTTTTCCGGAAGCTTCGGGACCATAAATTTCAGTGATTCGACCACGGGGTACACCGCCTATTCCTAAGATATTATCTAGTGAAATAGATCCTGTGGAAATAACTGAAATTCCTTTTTGGGCTTGAGTTTGGCCCAATTTCATTATGGATCCTTTGCCGAATTGTTTTTCGATTTGAGAGAAAGCAAGATCCAGCGCTTTTTCTTTTTCGTTATCGATTGCCATGTTTATTCCTCTCTAATAAATATTCTAGTTCTGCAAAGTATATGTTTTTATTTTCATTCTTCCAAACAGAATTTTTCCAAAACTGTATAAATGGAGCCCTGTGGGGTTAATTGACTTCTATATAAATTAATCTTTGAAATTTCAAAGGCTTTGAGTGGGGTAGGTTTGAATATTTTAACTTCTTCGAGAAATCGATCTATTTTTTTGGTGGACTTAATTCTGGCAATTGTTAAATGAGGGGAAAACTGTTTTTTTTCTTTCGGAAAACCCAATTCCTGTAAAGCATTTTCTATGGACTGGTTTATTTGTCTAAGATGATCCTCAGGGTCCCTTAGTCCAACCCAAAACACGCGGGGCCTGGAATAGTTTGGGAAAACTCCTGACTCACCCAACAAAACCTCAAATTGTTTAAAGCTTTTTATAGTTGAAGTTAGGTTTTTTCGAATTTGAGTTATGGATGCAGTTTCTATATCACCTAAAAACTTTAAAGTGAGATGAATATTTTCCGGAGAGACCCAACGAGCGTGAAGGTTTAAAGTTTTGAAGTGGTTTTGAAGCTGAGATAAGTACGTTTGAACTTCTTTTGGCAGGGGAACTGCGATGAAACATCGAATTTGATCAGAATTTATTCCCATTTGGCTTTAAAAATTTGGGAGAAGTAAAAATTAAGTTAACTCTCTTGAGTTTTTATCTCGTTTGCTAGATGAATTGTTGAAGTGGGGAATGCGCACTCTGCTCCTTCATCATCAATGATTTTAATTATTTTTAGCATAATGTCCTGTTTGATTTCATGGAAACGGACCCACTTGGTCGTTTTGGTAAATGTGTAAACAAAAAAATCCAGGGAGGAAGGAGCAAATGCGTTGAAGTTAACGATCAAAGTTTGGTTGGTGTCGATTTCCGGATGGCTCTGCAGCATTTCTTTAACCTTTGAAACAATGGTTTCCATTTTTGAGGCATCATCGTACCGAATTCCTATTGTTTCATAGATTCTTCGATTTCGCATTCTTTGCGGATTTTCTACGGCAATATTTGCAAATATGGAGTTGGGTACATAGAGAGGACGTTTGTCAAAGGTACGAATTCGTGTTTGCCTCCAACCGATTTTCTCAACGGTTCCTTCAATATCTCTGTCCGGGGAACGTACCCAATCACCGACAGAAAAAGGTCGGTCAAGATAAATCATCAATCCACCAAAAAAGTTTGCTAACAAGTCCCGGGCGGCAAAACCTATGGCAATTCCACCAATGCCTCCAAAAGCTAAAACTCCGGAAATACTAAATCCCATGGTTTGTAGAACAACTAAAACAGCCGTAATCACCACTGAAACCTTTAATAATTTTGCAATAGCATCCACGGTGGTAGGATCTACGTCTTTGTCAGAATGAATAAAGTTATTTTCAGCACGTTTTATAAATTGAACAAGAAACCAGGCAAAGGCAAAAATTATTAATGCATCTCGAAGAGGGCCGGCTGCATTAAATAACTCTGCTCCTGTAGACTTTTGGATGATTTGCGTGGCGAAATAAATACCACAAACCCAGATAATTACACTTATGGGTTTTTTGATCGAAAAAAAGAATGCATCATCCCAAAGGTTTTTGGTGTTCTCAACTTTTTTAAGGATGCGATTAAAAATGGCTCTCTGAATAAAGTCCAGCAGGAGAGCGACAAAGATCACTACAAATACTTGAAGAATGTAATTATTTTCTTTGGTCAAAAAACCGATTATTTTTTCTAAGCTCATATCCATTTATAAAAGTTATTTTTGTTTGTTTGGGTTAAATAAAGAGCCTATTTTACCAAAATCAATTTAAATTAGGCGGGGATTTTAGGTTAGAGATATGAAAATTTATTGAGAGGAAAAACTATTTTAAAAACTTAGTCCAATCTGAAACTGCATTAAGCCTGGGTGCGAAATCCAAGTCATCCGGTTGAAACCTATTGGAAATCCATGAAATCAAATTGGAAACCTTTTCTTTTAATAATCCGAAAAAAGAGGGACTATTTTCAAAATATTGTTTTATCATTTGACGCCTTAAAACAGCTTTGTAAATTTGTGGGCTGAGATTACCCTGACTGAGTCGGTGGTTTAGAACACGCAACCCGCCAGAATTCAAATAATATCTTGAAACTTTATTCATAAAACTTTATTCATAAAAATTAATTCAAAAATTTAAGAGGAAATGTTGGTTCCTATCCGTTAAATTAAATTGTATGGATAAATTCATGCTAATAACTTGGATAGTTTTGTTAGATACCCCAATTAATAAGAGTATCGGATGACTTTTTACAAAGCATTAGCCCTGTATTTGGTTGTAAGCACTATTGTTTTTGGGTGCGGGAACGGGGCTGGTGAAAATGAAATTGAAGCAGTTTTAGTAAATATGCATTCTGATTTGGGGTTTGAGCCTCCACAAAAGAAAACTGTTTCAGAAGAATTTAACAACAAGATATTACAGTCCTCTTTTTCAGAAATGAAACGGAAAACTACTTCGAAATATAAGAAAAACGAAGATTTTAAATTCAATTCTGATTTGAATTATCAAAGTTTAGAGCGACATGAATTCTTATCCTCATTTCAGCAGGGTTCCCTAAAACAAAACTACTCAACAAAGAAAATTGAAAAGAAGAAAATTGAGAAGGAAGAAGTGATTTTTAAAAATGAAAAGTCTCTGGTTTTAGCAGGTAAAGGGTTTAATATAAAAACTTTTGAAAAGCATGCTTCCGGTCGAATTAAAATGAACCCTAGACGATTTTTAATTTCCAGGCCTCCAGAAATTCCTGAGAAAGCAGCAGAAGAACATATTGACCCCAATGACGAAAACCTGAAAGCTTATAGACCAATAATTTTTCATAGTAGGGCAACAGGGTTTAATACGACCATTAAACAGAATCATTTTCAAGAAGCGGGGTCATCTTTGAATTACCAGCCAACTAAAACTCATCCCATTGCTGATTCGCAAGTATTAATGAACCGAGAAGAAAAAGCTGATGTGAAATTGAAGCCCAGCTTCAGGAAAATTGACCTTCTTCGAGGAGACCCAAATTTAAATAAAAGGGATTTTTATAGTCTTCCTCAATAGGGTGTCCGAGGCGACAAAGCTTAAGAAGTTTTTCTAAACCAAAAAAAAACAACCCAAAATAAAATAACAAATACCAAAACTAATATGCGTCGTGGGAGGCTAATTTGCGATCCTCTTTTGTCTGATTTTTTGGATAAGGCGGGTTTGGTGTTATTAGATTTCATCTTGAAAGTTCATGGGGTTTTTGCACAACGAAACCCAAAGCTGTTATTTTTAACTTCAGGATTAAAAAAGCTTCGATTAAAAGTAGGAGCGCTAATTCCGCACCCATAGGACAAACAGTCAAACCAAGAACCCCCTTTTAAAACCCTTTTGTCTTTACCATACTCGGCTTTTGGGATGGTATTCCCCGGGTGAGGCAAATAATAAGCATCAACCCATTCCCAGACATTACCGGACATATCAAAAAGACCATAGGGGCTTCGGCCTTCCGGATAGGAACCCACAGGTTCAGTTCCGGTTGAGTTTTTGTAAGGATTATTCGATTTATTTACATCCCAAACATTGCCCCAAGGATAAATATTTCCATCGATGCCTCTTGCAGCTTTTTCCCACTCCTGTTCGTTGGGTAACCGTTTTTCTTTCCATTTGCAATAGTCGTTAGCATCAAACCAACTGACATATATTACAGGGTGCTTTTCTTTTCCGGGAGGAATATTCCCTTGTGGCCAATGGTGTGGAGTTTTTCTTTGAGTGGCCTCCGTAAACATTTTATAGTTTTCGTTAGTGACTTCATGAGTGTCTATGTAAAACGCGTCAGTCTGGTTAATATGTTCCGGAGACTCATCATCCCATCGCTCATTGGAACCCATTATGAACTCGCCTGCTTCGATGAAGGCCATACCTGGTATTTTAGAATGATGGGTAGGTTTTTGATTTTTAGAATTTTTTTTAGAAGCTAAGGAAGGTGGGCGATAAGAGTTCACGCGTTGGTTAGGGTGTACATTCTCTAAAAGGAAAAATGGTGTAGGTTTGTTGAACGGATTTCGCTTTTTCTTATCGACGCTTTCAATATGGCAAGATTTGCATTTGTCGTCTTGGGTTTTACTTTCTTTGGTTTTAAGAATATTTTCAGGCAAGTGGCAGCTTGTATTGCAAGTTTGCTTTGTATTATTTTGATTTTTTAAACTCTCAAAAGATTCCAGGCCAGGTGGAACCCACATGAATGCGATGAGAAAAAACAATGTTAAGAAAAGTTTGCTGTTTAATATTAAACGACTCATAAATTATCTGAGATTATTAATCTTAAAAACTTTTAATATTATTCTTCCGTTAGATTCTATAAAATGACAACGTGCTAGTCAAAGTGCAAATTTTTAAGAAGGTTTAATCTCAATGAATAATTGGCGGTGGATGGATGATGGTGCTCAAGATGGCGTAAGAAATATGGCGACAGATTTTGCCTTACTCCAATCTTGTGAACAAAATCTTGCGGTACCCACTCTCAGGTTTTATAGTTGGTCCCAGCCGACAGTTTCCATTGGTCATTTTCAAAAATTAGCTAAGGACATCAATTGGGATCGATGTATCAAAAAAAAAATTCCAGTAATTCGTCGACCCACTGGCGGACGAGCAATCTTGCATTCACATGAAATAACTTACTGTGTGGCAGCCCCAAATTCTCATCCGGACTTTTCCAAAGGAATGAAGCATACTCATTTCGTTATCAGCCAAGCTTTAATTGCCGGATTAAATGAATTAGGAGTAAGTGACGCCGGAATTCAATATAAATCCAAATGTGATAACACCGGAAATCAGGATCGATCTCCAGCATGTTTTTCTTCCTTAAATCATTGTGAAATTGCTGTGGGAGGCAAGAAGCTAATTGGGAGTGCGCAGAAAAGGACACGAAAAGCTTTTATGCAGCATGGATCAATTTTGCTGGAGTTTAATCCGGAGGAATTATCAACCCTTTTAATCTTTAAAGATGAAAAAAATCGTGAAGTTTTTAACACGAGGTTGAATGATGCGATCACAGCCTTAAACCATTTGGGCATTTCAGTTTTTACATATCATAAAGTGTTGGACGCTATGTTGATTGGTTTTAAAAGGACCTTTTCTGGGGATTGGCGAAAAGGTGGCCTGAGTAATGAGGAGAATGCTATGGTAAATAAAAGTCTTGAAAAATGGCATGAAACATTTCCTGTTGAAGCTGTATTGTAAAACAAATTTTTGTATTTTATTATCCGATTCTTTTTATGATTCCATTTAAAAAACTCAAGTTGATATTCGTATTAATGATTTTTGTTCAATTTCTTAATTTGGGTTGTAGTAAAAAGAAAATTTTTAGAGAAGATCCTCATACTCAAAGTTATAAAGATTACACCGATAAATTTTTTCAAAACCTTCCTAATGGAATTCAACAAGCGAGTTTTTCCTTCTTAAACCGAGATCCCAATATTGATTTAGCTTTGTTATATAAAAGTGAAACAGGAAAACCTTTAGTTAAAGTTTGGGTAAATGAAAATAATTTAAAATTTGTGCCCGTCAAGAGAACGGGATGGGAAGGGCAGATCGGGGATCAAATTAACTCTATGGTTGTGGGAGATTTGGATCATGATTTTTCTGCTGATGTGATATTAGCTGGAAAATTCTCTGATGGATCTATAGCTAAACTTTTATTCAATAATGGAAAAGGTTATTTTTATTCAAAACATAATGTTGAATTGCCTCCGCTTCAAAATGGTATTGAGAAAGTAAGTTTAGTGGATTTGGACGGAGATGGGCATAGGGATTTATTTTTTTTTGGAAAGCGGGTTACCCAAGATAATGGTGATATGAGTGATTATTCTGCCCAGTTATTTTTAAACAATGGGAAAGGGGAGTTTAAGGATATGACGCGCCTTTTATTACCAACTCTTCCTCCTGGAATCGTGGGTACTTCTTTTGCAGACTATGATGGAGATGCCTCTATTGATATTTTTCTGGTATTGGGTCAGGGCCAGAATCGTCTATTATTAAATAATGGTCATGGAAAATTCCAGGATCGCACAAACGACTTATTGCCATTTATTAAGGACGAAAGTTTGTTTGCGGATTGGGCGGATTTTGATTTGGACGGGGATAATGATTTATTAGTGGTGAATAAAGAAATTCGAGAAAGTAATCGGACTTTTCCAAACGAATATTGTTATATGCTGGTGAATATTGGAAGTGGATACTTTAAGAAAGGGCCTCTAAAAGTACTTCCACAGGTTCCTTCTAAGGCTGTTTATTTATTAGACGCTAATGACTCCGAGATTCCTGATGCAATAATTTTAAGTGAAAAAGGAATTCACTTTCTCAGAGGAATTGGTAAATGGAGGTTTGCCAGAGAATCAAAAAAGCGTCTTCCTAAGAATGTTTTTTTTAAAGGATTAACTTTTGGAGATGTTAATGGGGATTCATTTTTAGATATTTTTGGTTTTTCAGAAAAGGCCGGGAAAGGTTTGCTTTGGATTAATACATTTGATTGATATGATTTCTACTTAATTAAGGAAATAAAATGGCATCGTTTAAAAATACTACTTTCTTAAAAGTTTTAGCTGTTGTTGCTTGGGCTGATGGTGAAATGACTGAGTCAGAAAAAAATATTTTAAAAAAATTCTACCGGAAATTTGGATTAAACAAACAAAGCTTATCCGAATTAGGACCTTATTTAAACGCTCCCATTCCAAAGGAGGATCAGGAACAATTATTTAAACAGTTGGCGGCAGAGTTAGGTAGCAAGACAGATAAGAAAATGGTTTCTGATGCACTAAATGAGATGGCAAATGCTGATAAAAAAGTGACTTCTGAAGAGAGAAAACTACTAGAAGAGTTTGCTCAAGTACTTCAAAAGTCAAATTTCACAAAACGCTCCTTTGGTAAAATTCGTAATTTTTTTCATGGGAAAATATTTAAGCCGGCTCGAGAGAGAAACCCTGAACTAAATAAATATTTTAAAAATATTGTAATGAAACAATTGGAACTCAAGAAAGGGAATTCCAAAGTTAATTTAGATGAAGATGATGTTTATTTTATCTGTTTGTTTGGGACTTTATTGGCTTCCGTGGCGCATATTGACGATCACTTCGATGAAAGTGAGAAAAAAGCGATAAAAAATATATTGAAGGAGCGGTTTGAGTTTTCAACATCAGAATTAAAATTATTATTTCAAGTGATTGAAGGGCAAGCTAAAGCTGGATTTGATTTTCATGAAGTTGTTTCCGAATTTAATCGGTTGTACTCTTATAATGAGCGCGAAAAAACGGTGGATTGTTTTTTTGCAGTAGCAGGGGCTGATGGGAACATTTCTCACGAGGAATCCGAAGAGATTAGAAGAATAACAAAAGCTATGCATATCCCTCATTCGGTATTTAAGGAAGGGAAGAAAAAGATACTAAAGCAAATTCGTGGTTAAGGTGGTAAAGGATAATTCTTTCAGATTTGAACGTAGGGTGAGTGATGACTGAGAAATTTCAAAACAAGAAATTTATCGGGATAAATTTTCAATGCTGTAATGTCTATAAACGAGTTTATATTAATAAAGACAAAAATGCCTATGAGGGTAATTGCCCTAAATGCTACCGAAAGGTAAAAGTGTTAATTGGTTCAAATGGAACCGATCAACGGTTTTTTGACGCACATTAAATCTTCTTTATTTTTTTCTAGATGAAAATTGTTTTGCAAAGAGTTAGTGCTTCCGCCGTGTATGTGGAAGGTAAAGAGATTTCTAGGATTGGTAGGGGGCTAATGGTTTTATTTGGCGCAGAAAAAGGAGATGAAAAAGGGGCAGCCGATTATCTGGTGGAAAAAGTATTAAACCTTAGAATATTTGCGGATAAAGATGAGAAAATGAATTTGTCTTGTCTTGATATTCAAGGGGATGTGCTGGTTGTATCCCAATTTACTTTGGCAGGAGATTGTTCTAAAGGGCGACGTCCGGGATTTGATAAAGCCGCATCCCCTGATTTAGCATTAGATTTATATAAATATTTTCTTGAGCAACTGTCCCGTTCTGGGTTGGATGTTCAAGAAGGGAAGTTTGGAGCGAATATGCAAGTTGAAATTCATAATGAAGGACCGGTGACATTTTTGCTGGAACGCTAATAGCTTGCACATTAACTATCCTTTGATCTTAACAATTCATCCAAGTCCATCCGGGAAATTTTGTATTTGCTGAGAAAGATATCAATATTTTTTTCGCAGTTTTCTGCCATTATAATTTTATTTTGTTCTTTGTAGAGTTTTGCTGAAATAGACATATTGATTAAAGCTTTTTTACCCTCCTTGTTGTAATCATATAATAACGCTAAGTTGTAATAGCCATCAACCAATCGTGGGTTTAAATTGATCGCCATGTGATACATATCAATTGCTTCTACATACTTTTTAGTGATATCATAAAGTTCACCCAAAGCGTATCTTGTTAAAGCGTTTGAGGGGTCCAGCGTGGCAGACTTTTCATAATTAATGATAGATTTCTCGTAATTTTCAGTTTCCTTATAGGCAAATCCTAGACCCGAAAAAATCTTCGCGTCTAATGGATTAAGCTCTTTTGCTAAATCAAAATATTCTATTGCTTGGGAAAAGCTTTTTAACCGTGAGTGATAAGCGCCCAAGTTATAATATGCAGTTGAATGATTGGGGTTAGTTTGGATAGCGGCTTTAAAGACATCCTTTGCATTTCTTTTCATACCGAAAATTTCAAAAAGAATTCCTAAATTATTATAAGAATCTGCGGAATCTGGGTTTAATGTAAAAGCTTTCTCTAATTCAATTAAAGCGCTTTGATAATCGCCCAAATTTTTATACGCAACGGCTAAATTGTTGTGAATTGTTACATTTGAGAATTTTGAGTGAGAAATAGGAGAAAGAAGGGCTACTGTTTCCTTAAATCGATGAGTAGAAATATAAACACCACTCAAATTTGCTAATGTTTTAAGGTCTTTAGGTTTTAAAAGTAAAGACTTTTTAAGCCATTTTTTAGATTCTTTATAATCCTTTAATTGATAAAGTGCCCACCCCAACTCACGGTGTCCTTCTGCATGGTTTTTATCAAGTCTAACTACGTCTTTAAGCTGACTTGCTCCTGCTTCAAAAAGACCAGATTTCAAATATGCATAACCCAGTTGATAATGAGCGTCCACATCATATGGATTTTTGTGCACTTTTTTTTTGTAATATTTTATTTGACCTTTAGCTGATTCCGGTTTGGAGTTGCAGGAAAGCGCAAATAATGAAAGCAAAAAAGCTATTCCGATCCATGGTTTCATACTTCCATTGTCGCAGGAAGACGAGTAAGACTCAATAATTTGGATGGATTGAGATTAAATTAAAAGGGGATAGCAGATAAGGCCAGTTGCATAAACATGGAGGGGAAAATTCCCATTGCAATGATTGCCACAGAACTGATGGTTACAATAGCTGTCATTCCTTTATTAGAAACTAAGTCTATTTCAGGCTGACTATTATGAAAATACATCATAGCGATTACTCTCAAGTAAAAATAGACTGCAATCATACTGGCTAGAACAGCCAAAACTGCTATTAAAACGTACCCTTGCTTAATCGCGGCTACAAATAAATAAAGCTTTCCAAAAAAACCAGCGGTGGGAGGGAATCCAGCTAAGGACAACATGAATAAACTCATTGCTGCTGCAACCATGGGTCGACGTTTGGCCAAACCTTTAAAACGATATATAGAATTTGATTCTTTGCCTTCTCCTTCAATCATAAAAACGACTGCGAAGGCTCCAACATTCATAAATAAATAAACAGCTAAGTAGAAGATAATACTGGCAACACCATCTTGACTATTAGCAACAATTCCAATGAGTAAATAACCAGCATGGGCCACTCCGGAGTATGCAAGCATGCGTTTTACATCGTCTTGGAAAATAGCCGCTATATTTCCTATTAACATCGTAAGCACAGAGGCACCAAAAAGAACCGGCATCCATATTTCATTTAATTCGGTCAAGGAAATAAAGAAAATTCTAGCAATAAGGGCAAATGCTGCAGCTTTGGTGGCTACTGACATGAAACCCGTAATAGGAGTCGGAGCTCCTTGGTACACATCAGGGGTCCAGGAATGAAATGGAACTAAGGATACTTTAAAAGCTAATCCACAGAAAACTAAACCCATTCCGATGTAAACCAATTTATTGGAACTGTAGGGGTTTTCATGGAGTAATTTACCAATAAGTCGGATTTCGGTGGTTCCGGTTCCTGCATACATTAGCGCCATTCCGTAAACCAAAATAGCCGATGCAAAGGCGCCAATTAATAAATATTTCACCGTAGATTCCTGAGAGGCTAAGCATTCCCAGGAAAGATTTTTTACGTCTCCCGGTTGCTCTCGTCCAGTCCCATGTTTTGCGGAAAACCCACACAGGATATACAAAGAAATTGAAAAGATTTCTAATGAAACGAATGCTGTGATTAAGTTTCCGGATTTTGCTAAAAACATCATCCCTACAACTGCCATAAGAACCAAAGTAAAGTATTCTGCTTTGTGCTCGTGGTCTGGTTTTGGATACCGAAAGGATGCTAAAATTGCAAACAAAGACATCAAGAGAAAAATAATATTAAAGGTTTGGGAAAACCTGTCATGAATGAGTGCACTACTGAACATTTCCGGGTTGGTACCATTATCCAAAGTGGGAGCACCGATCCAAAGATAAACTGAATAGGCTAAAGCACCCACAATTCCTAAGGCTGCAATTTTAGATAATTGGGGATTGGTGTCTAAAGACTTAGACAATCCCATTAAGAGAAGGGTGAAAGCCGTTAAAATCAAAACCAGTTCTGGCCCAATTGCGGCCCACTGCATATCAGCTAGGTTTATCGATACCTGCATTTTTAGCAAATCCATTGATTTTCAATGATAAAATAGCGTCACGTCTGAGGGATCCCAAGCATGTAGAGGGTGTTTTAAAACATTTCCCCCGTTTTTTCAAGCAAATGTTGAATAACTTTAAATAGCAAAGGGGATAATCAGCAAAACCCTTGATATAATAGTACAAAAATTTGAGAAGCTCACCTATGGCGTCCATTAAAAATCTTTCGTTTTACACCTTATTTTTGTTGTTGTTATCAGCTTTTTCCATTTTTCCGGTGGAAGCTGCTATCCCAACTTTCACAACACCAACCCAAATAACGACTCACCCTGCAGATGATTTCGCTCCTTCAATTTCTCAGGATGGAAAATCCTTAGTATATGTTTCTGACCGCTCAGGAAATTTGGATTTGTGGGCAAAATATTTAGTGCCTGGAATTCCTCCCCCTGACCAGCAATTGACTTTTCATAGCTCAGAAGATAATTCTCCCTCAATTAGTCCTGATGGAAATTATATAGTATTTGTGTCCAACCGTTCGGATCCTAAAGGAGACATATATATAGTTTCTTTATCAAAATCTATAGATGAAAAGGAATCCAATACTCGTCCCATTAGATTAACTAATGAAAAGACAGCGGACGGCGACCCTGTTTGGTCCCCGGACCAAAAGTTTATTTATTTTACTTCCGAGGAAATTTCTACTGGGAAGAAGCATATTTATAGAATTGAGGTGGGTTCACGTAAAAGGAAAAGAATAAGTAAATTGGAAGGAATTCAGCCTACCTTATCGCCAAGCGGTAAATACCTTGTATTCGTTGCTCAAGGAAATGAAAAAGGACTTAGGGTGCAAAACCTGAAGTCACAATCTATCCATAAACTTACTTTAGGTAATCATATTGATTTATCACCTAAGTTTTCTTTGGATGGAAAAACCGTATATTTTACTCGCTATGAAGATGACACAAATTATGATGGTGTGATTGACATTGAGGACCATCCTAATTTATGGAAAACCCGATTAGGACAATCCACATCCAAAAGAGAGTTTCAGTTAACAGATAGCTCCACGTTTGACCTGCTTCCCATCGCAGGAAACAAATACGTTTACTATACCTCCCATCGAAAAGATAGTACTGATATTTGGCGACTCCCGTTGCAAGGAATTTTGCCAACGCAATCTGATTTTGGGCAACAATTGCAGGTGGTCGAGGTTCTTTGTGAAGACAAATATTATTACAACTGCATTTTAGCTGATAGTAATTTGTCGCAAGTGTTTCCAACTGAGGAAAGTTTAGCGCGAGTTCAGTATCGTAGAGCTCGTGGCTATCAAAATTTGAAGCATTTTAATAAAGCCAAAATGCTGTATAAAAATGTTTTTGATTCATTTCCCAATAGTAAAAAATATCAGGGTTGGGCAGAAATAGATTTGATTCTGTTGGATGTTGCTGACTCAAGGAAAGAAGGTCAAACAGCATTTAAAAACAAAAACGAAGAGGCTTTAAAAAAATTACAAAAAATTGAAGAACGTTATTCCGAACAAATCAGTGTTGTTTCGCGTGCACAGTTGGAACGTGGTCAAATTTATATTTCACTACAACAGTTTCCTGAAGCACTTTCTGCATTTAAATATATTATAGAGACATATCCTTCCTATCGAATATTATCCGCCGAAGCTGCATTTTCACAAAGTAAAGTTTACTCAGAAGTTGGAGATCAAAATGGTCTCATCAACTCCTACGTGCAAGTTGTTAGAGACTATTATGATGTTGAATCCTGGTCTCAGAAATCCATACAAACTATTCTTGGGATATTTGAAGAGTTTCCAACATTAGAAAAGAAAATGGTAAGTCTGCAGTCTTTAATTAAAAAATATAAAGACTTACCGCGGTTGGCCTCCGCAGCGCAAAATAGAATTGGAGAGTTGCTGCATCAGGCAAATGAAAATCTACTTGCCAAAGAAGCTTATGAAAAAACCATAGCTCAATTTCCTGATATCTCTAAAGAAAAAGACAAAGCTCATTTTGCTCTAGCGCAAATATATGCGGAAGAAGAAAACTTTGAAATGAGTCTAAGCCAATATCAATTAGTTCAATCCAGTTCGGATAGTTTGAAGGAAAATATTCAGGAAGCAAAAACGGAGTACATTCGTCAGTCAATCGAAAAGGGAAATTGGGAGTTAAATGTTGGAGAAACTAAATTAGCTCTCAAGACATTTAAAAAATTAATGGATTTTAGTCCTCAAACTGTGGAAGGGCATCGTGGATATATTCAATCTCATGTTGCTCTTAAAAAAACAGATGAAGTCATTAAATTTTATGAAAAGCAGGTTTCTGTTTCAGACCCTCTTCCTGTGCATTTGTATAGCTATGGTTTAGCGTTAACTTATCTTAATCCACCGGATTTGAATAATGCTAAAGAATCAATTGAAAAAGCATTGGTGAAGCAGTCGAACAATGCTTTTTACCACCAAACCATGGGTTGGATTTTTGAGCAAAAAGAACGAGAAGAAGGAAAAAGAGATTTTCTTGAAAAATCACTCCAGGAATACAGAACCGCTTTGGCCTTGAACGATGAAGAAGTGGATCCACAAAACGAAGCTAATTTGCTTTTAAATTTGGGGAACGGGAATTATCTGTTGAAAAACTATTTTTCCTCCTACAGATACTATGATAAACGATATCACTCGAAACGAAACTTTGTGAATGTTGATCGCGAGGCATTATTCTATCAAAGGTATGCGGAGTCTGCTTTTAAAGTAGGTTTCCCGGAACAAGCGGTGGATTTGTATAAGAAATCATTGAAAAAAATATCAACGAAAAAAGATATCTCTCGGATGGCAGAGTTAAATGATCGTATTGCCTTAGCATATCAGGATTTAGGAGATCATTCTAAAGCGGTCGAATATTTTTCCAAAAGTTTAGAGCTGAATAAAGAAAATAATAATGTGACAAACTTTTCTCGTTCTCTTCGAAACATCGCAAACAATCTTTATTCTTTGAGTGAAAAAGAAGGTGAAAGCCAACAGTCCTTAAATAACGCGTTAGGTCATTATTTCCAGGCGATAGAAAATTTAGAAAAGTATGGGGTAAAAGAGAAGGAAAAGAAAAAGGGAAAAGGTTTGATCAATATCGATATTGAAACTGGGTTGGATGAAGATGCTTCTTCCGCTGCTTTGGGTTTTGATAAAGTTGGAGAGCAAAAACTCATCTTTAACTATATTGGCAAAATTTATGGAGATTTTGGGGATTATGATCGTGCGATTGATTATTTTGAGAGGAAATTACAGCTAATTCCTGAGGATTTAGACCCTAAGGATAATATTCCTTTATTGCTAGAAAAGGCTTTGCTCCTCAATCAATTAGGTAACTTTAACTTTCGTGAGAATCAATTAGCCAAAAGTAAGGATTATTTTAAGAAGTCGTATGATGTTAGTCAATCAATTGATAATCGTCAGGGTTTAGCAGTAAATGCCGCGAATATTGGCCGTTTGTTAATTGATAAATGTCGCAAGCAGCCATTAACTACATTGATAAGTGAATTAAAGGAAACAATAAAGTTTTTAGAGAAAACCTCTAAAGTTTTGGATGATGAAAAAAAACCATTAGCAAATCCTGAGTACCGTGTGCTCCTTAAAAACTATTTGGGAGTTTATTATTATTATTTGGCTTTTCAGATTCCTAAGGATGAGAAAAAGCAGGCAGAAAAAAAAGTCCATTGGAAAAAAGTATTTAAAAATTCAGAAGGCGATATTCTGACCGAATTTTCTTATGGAAAAAAATCGTTAGAAGCTTTTCAGCAAGCATATATTTTGGCTCTTCCAATCAAAAGCCTCGTTGGACAAAAACTAGCTGTTGCATTGAAGCAAAATACAGATGTTTTGCAAAATTTATTAGGGAGTGTAAATGCCAGGAAAAAAGAAGTGATAGCCCCCAGATTACAGGCCGATTTCTTGAAAATGGAATGGCAGTATAAATATCTGCAAGCATCTCTTCATAAAGGTGAAAAACGTTTGGAGACTTTGTTCGAAGCTGAAAAAATGCTTTCTTCGCGGCCTTATGGGATTTCTTTTGGACCAGGTGGTTTGGAATTGATGCAAGATTTATATCAGGAAATAGTGCGGAACTTATTCAGTGAAAAAAGATTAGGTGAAGCTTTGCATTATTCGGAAAAAGGCTTGAGATTATCGCTGATCTCTGAGCTTCAAGAAATCCCATTTGAATTTAAAGATGAAATTCGCAGGAGTTATTTTGAAGAGATCCGGGGATTTCGTCAGGATTGGAACGGAATAATGCAATCCTTAAGAAATGAAAAAATAAGCTCAGATGAATTTAGAGAGAAATCTCAAGATCTATACGAGGAATACAAAGAGTTTTTATTAAGCGTGGAGGAGGAAGATTTAGAATTAGTTTCTTTTATTTCGCCAAAAGTTCCAAACATATCCAGGGTGCAATCCGTTTTGGGGGAAGGAAGAATTCTGCTCAAATATCAAATGATTCGAGAAAAATTAATTGTATGGTTTATTTCTCAAACTTCTTTTTTTGGGGTGCAATTATCTCCAAAACCCTATTTTTATCCCATATTATTGCGTTTCTCAGAGAAAGGTCAGACTTTAAATAAAAATGAATTAAATATATTGAGCCAACATTTGGTTTATCCTCTGAGGGAGTTTATAAAGAACGCCAAATCGCTGATTATTCTTCCATTTGGCTCATTGGAATTTTTACCATGGCCTTTATTGAAGTTTAATGGAAAACCATTGATTGAAGAGTTTGATTTAATTTACGCAAAATCTTTGGATCAATTGGTTCGAGCCTCGGACAACAAGAATTTATACAACTCTCGGTTTATGGGTTTTGAAATAAATGAAACCACTTTCAATCAAATAAGGCCTCAATTTGCTTCTTCAAAAAACTATATAAAGGAGAAAGGCACCGTTGATGAGTTTTTCAAGGGGTTGAATCAATATGGAGTCATAAATATTGATTCTCAAGCAATATTAGACCAATCAAACCAAAATAACTCTTACATGAGCTTAACCAATCGCTTGAATCATTATGAGCGATTTTCTCTTAAGAAATTATTAGAAAATAAAATTGAATCACATTTGATAGCTTTAAATGATTCACATTTTAAGTCATCCACTTCTTCATTTATTTCCCCGACGGCTTCTTTGGTCCATGGGTTGGCCTTTGTCGGTTTTCCTGGAACTTTATTGAGGATAGGTCATGTCGATCCTAAAATTCATGATGAATTTTTGAAAGTTTTTTATGAGGATTTACGTAAAAGCTCTCCTTCCAAAGCACTTCGTAGAGCCCAATTATATTTAATGGAAAAATTTCCTCAATCTGTTGGATGGACGAATTATCGTTATTATGGGTTCCCCGGAATGTCAAAAATCGAAAAAGAGGAATTTGCTCAAGCTCATTATGAATCCAATGTCTCCCAAGGTGTGGAAGAATTTAAGAATAAAAACTGGGAAGGGGCTATTAGTTATTTTGAAAAAGCATTGGCTTTAGTGAATTATTTGGAAGATCAGTCTTCAGAAGATCAATTAATTAAGACCATTGTGCAAGCCGCATATAATCGGGGTGACTATTCGAAAGGAATTGAGTATCAAAAGAAAGTTTTAAATAATTCAGAAAACGGAGAAGATCCGGAGCAACTTGCTGAGGCACATTATTTCTTGGGAATTCTTTACTCAAGAGCTGAGAAATACTCTGCTTCCGTAAATCATTTGAAAAAAGCTTTATCTATTTATCAAGAGTACGAGATCTTAGATAAACTCGCTGAAAGTTATGGAACGTTGGGAGTGGTTGAAGAAAATGCATTAGATTTTGATAACGCTTTAAAAGCATTGAGTGCTTCAGTCAAAATTAATGAAGAAATAGGAGAGGATTTAAATCGTGGCAAAGAATTGAGGCGAATAGGACGTGTCAATTATTTGCGTTTGAATAAATATGCCGAAGCTCAAAAATATTTTTCAGAGGCGAACTTATTATTCCAAGAGCTGAATAATCCAGAACAAATCGTTGAAAGTTGGCTGGAGTTGGGTTTGGTGTCAGAAAAGTTGGGCGACTTTTCAAAGGCATTAGAGTTTTATAAAAAAGCAGAAGGATTGGCCCAGGAAAATAACCTCAAACTCCAAGTATCAAAATCCTTTCTCTATCAGGGAAATACCCATTGGTTTCAAGGCAATTACCAAAAAGCATTTCGTTTTCAAAAGCAATCATTGAAATTAGCAGAAGAAATTGGAGATCAAAGACAGCAGGCATTTATTTATAACACTCTTGGATTGATATATTGGACTTTGAACGATTCTCAGCGTGCTTTGGATAATATAGAGAAAAGCCAAAGCCTTGCAGAGGAAATTAATTCCTTAATAGATGTGGCTAGCGCTTTCAATAATATGGGATTGGTTTATAGAAAAGATAAAAAGTATGAGAGGTCCATAGAGTTGTTTGAAGAAGCTTTAAACCGTGATTTGCAATTAAAGTCGAAATGGGGGCAGGGATACACACATCGTAATTTAGGGATTAGTTATTTGCGAATGAAGCTTTTGACCGAAGCCGAAGAACATTTTTCTCAAGCTATTCAATTAAGTGAGGAAATTGGGAACCAAACGAACTTGGTGAAAACGAAACTTGAGTTGGGAAATCTTTATTTAGAAAGAAACCAGTGTGAGCAGGCGATTCCGATTTTTACGGCGACTGCCAAGCTTTCAAAAACTATCAATGTTCCTGAGGTTACTTGGAGGGCGTTGCAAGGGATGGGAAAATGTTTGGTGAAAACTAATCGCCAAAAAGAAGCTATTCAAGTTTACAAGGAATCGGTTACCGTTGTAGAAAAAATGAGAGCTTCTATCAAAGTAGAAGAGTTCCAAAATGGATTTATTTCAGATAAGCAAGATATTTACAAAGAATTAATCCTCTTGTTGCTTGATATTGGAAAAGTGGAGGAGTCATTTAATTATGCGGAACGAGCAAAATCCCGGAGTTTTATTGATTTGCTTGGAAACCAAAAGATCAATTTGAAGGATTCAGTGAGTCAAGAATTGTTTAACAAATTAAATGAGCAAAAATTGGTTATTCATCAAGTAGAAAGCTTATTGGGGCAAACAGAAGGAGAAGAAGAAATCCAGAGGGTTTCTCAAGAATTAATTCAGGCAAGAAACCGCTATCAAGATTTATTAATTGAAGCAAAAGAAACCAGCCCGGAAATATCAACTTTTGTGACGGTGGATTCCATTAGGCTGGAAAAACTGAAAACCATTATTGAGCAAGATATGGTTTTAGTGGAATATTTAATAACAGAGAGAGAGCTTATAGCGTGGGTGATTAGTAAAAAGGATATTCAAGTCGTCCGAACGAAATTAGGAAATTCCCAATTAGAAAAAGTAATTATGGATTACCGCATGCGAATTCAAAAACTAGCCCCTTTAGAAGACCAATCCATACAACTATATAATTGGATCATTCGTCCGATAGAAAAACTTATTTCAAACTATCGAGTGGTAGGAATTATTCCTCAAGGTCATTTGCACTACCTTGCATTTGCTTCCCTAAACGATGGAGAGGCATATTTATTTGAACGTCACCCCATTTTTTATTCGCCCAGCGCTTCAGTATTGGATTTTACATTCAAGAGAAAATATAAAAAAGAGGGGCCTGTGAAAGTCCTTGCCTTGGGAAACCCGGATTTGGGTACATTTAATTATGATTTACCTTTAGCTGAGTTAGAAGCTAAAGCTATTCGATGGGATTTCCCCGAAGTTACTATTCTTACTAGAGAAGAGGCGACAGAAAGTTGGTTGCAGAAAAATATTCATAAATTTCAAATCATCCATATTGCTTCCCATGGAGAATTTGACCCTGTTAATCCTTTGTTCTCGGCCCTCAAGTTAGCGAAGGACAAAGAGTCAGATGGAAACTTCGAAGTTAATGAAGTTTTTTCGCTAAATATAAATGCAGACCTGGTCACCCTTAGTGCTTGTCAAACGGGTTTAGGAGATATTGTGGGAGGGGATGAGTTGGTGGGCCTGAATAGGGCTTTTATCTATGCAGGGACCCACGCTATCATATCTTCCCTTTGGAGAGTGAGTGATATATCAACCGCAGTTTTGATCAAGCACTTTTACCGAAATTATACAGAAGCAAATAAAGCAGAAAGTCTGCGGAAAGCCCAACTTCTGGTGAAAAGTTTATACCCTCATCCCGGTTATTGGGCTGCATTTAGTCTCACAGGAGATTATCGATAACTTTGGAAATTATTTATCTCCAAAGAGCCCGCCAATAGCATCTCCTATTTGTTCGGCGCCATCTTCAAGTGCTTCTTTTCCACTACTAACGACGCTTTTAGTTTCTTCAACGCTTTTCTCCATGGATTCTTTTCCGGCCTTCACTTGAGAGTTTGCATCTTTAACAGCACCATCAACATTGCTTTGACCGCCTTTTAAGATATCTCCGACTTTGCCTACACCCTCTTGAATAGCATCTTTAGCGCCACCGACAACGTCCGCCACCGCTTCACCGACTTTATCAAGACCTAAGGGGGCTATAGCTTTCATTACTGATGATTTAATAGAGCTAACTATTTGTTTTGCAACTTCCCCTGGGGAGGCACCTTGTTTTTCTTTACCAATATCTTTTAAATGAATGTCTGGTAAAGGAACAGTCATGGATTTACCTTGAAGCAGGGCTGCGCTAACGTTAACTTTTCCATCTTTCAAAACAAAATTCTCGATAATTATTTTCTTTCCTTTTTCATTTGAGCTCGAAGGTTCGGCGCTATCCCCTCCAACACCATATTGAGCTAAATAGGCATCGACATTTTTTTGAATAGCATCAATATTACTGTCCGGGTCGCCTGTTTCATAGGTGACTTGGGGAGCGATAATAGTAATATCCTTGATAATAACGGGGTCACTCATTATTGAATCTTTATCAATTTGTAAACTGATTTCGTTAAGCTCTAAAAGGCTTGGAGTTTTAAAACCAGCTGGATTTCCTATTTTCAGACCATGCATGGAACCTTTGCCCGACGACATATCAATTTTGGTTTCATTTAAATGAACATCTGCTTTTAAAACTTCCGATCCTTTTGAATTGACTGCTTTAGTTATGAGGCTGTCTAGATTTTGAAATACAAAAAATACCACCCCAACCACAATTAAAATTATTAACATTAATCCTATAAGTAGCTTTTTCATGAACGTCCCTCCTAATTTGGGATCTTAAAATTTATTGGGATATATTTAAAATGCCCAGCAAGTTTAAATGGAAAACTTTAAAGTTGCTCAGCTTTTGGATAAACTTGGCCGGCTTCAAGGATAACCCATTTCTCTGAGGTATCCCCAATGACAAGGTCTAGATTATCATATAAATGGACTAAATCTAGAATTTCTGTAGGTAGATTTAACCGAACTGGATCTTCGTTATTATGCCCCTGCAGGTAAATAAATTTATTGTCTATTTTAATTACCGAGAACATATCGCTAAGGGTGTCTATTATTTTGGGTGGATCATCAAGAGTTTTCAGTGTTTCTTCGTCTAGAAAATGACTTAATTTAAGACAGCGTTCCTGTGCCTTTGTCAGATTGTTAACCAAAGCTTGATAATCAATTTCATCTAATCCGTGAGGTACGCCCTTTTTCTTTAACCAACGGAAGAATAAAAAAATATCAAAAAGAACTGAATTCGTTTCTTCCTTGGTGGTAATCGAATTGAAGGGTAAAAAACCTACCACAAACCGGCTTATATGACAGGGACGAATTTCAGTGGCTAAGCTGACTAACTTGCGTTCACCCGTTTCTTCAGCGTATTCTAAACCAGCTTCGATTAAACACGATTGTAAAAGCGCAAGGCTTTTTCCCAATTCGGGGCAAGGTAACTCAAACTCTGGTGGCAAGGCAGTTTCTTGCGCATAATCTGACATTAATGTGTAAAGATGCATAATTATGGATTGACCAAACTTTTTGAATCCAAGCATTCTTTCAATGCGGCTAGAAAGCTTTGGAACTCTTCTTTTTTGATATCTCCTATGTTGGCGACTCTGAAAATTTGCTCGCTGAGGCCACCTTGTCCTGCATAAACGACAAACCCTCTTTGTCGAAGCTCGTCGTGTAATTTCTCATATTTAACGTCACTTGGTAGTTTTAAAGAGGTTAATACATTTGATAAAAGAGATTCTTGAATAAAAAGTTCTAGCCCCAGATCCCGGAATCCTTGCCGAAGTAATTTAGCTGCATCAGCATATCTCTCAATTCTTTCCTCTACTGTTTCCTGAAGCAGTTCTTCCAGTGCAACTTCAAATGAGTAATGCATTTGCACTGCTGGAGTAAATAAGGTAATGCCTTTTTCCTGGGATTTGAGATTTTGAAATAAATCAAAATATAAGGAACGAGAAGGCACCTTCTCAAGTCGGTTCAATTCTGTTTTTCTAGTGAGAACAAATGAAACCCCTGGAAGGCCTTGGATACATTTATTGGCGGTGCCAATTGCAAAATCAATTTGAGAATGTTTAAAATCAACAGGGTCACCTGCTAAACTACTGATAGCATCCACTAATAGTTTTTTTCCGTATTTTTTTGCAATGATTCCCACCTCGTTCAGCGGATTTAGCAATCCTGTAGTGGTTTCATGGTGAACCATAGCAACCAGTTCAATTTCCGGGTTTTCTTTTAAAACTTTTTCTATTTTTTCCAAATCCGGAGGAGTTCCCCATGGAGTATCCACTGTGAGTTTGGGTAATTTGTAAGCGTCGGCCATTTTGGCAATTCTGTCACCATAAATTCCGTTTCGAATGACTAAAATAGATTTCCCCTCACTCAAACAGGAAGAAACTCCCATTTCTAAAGCGGAAGTCCCGGATCCGGAAATTAATACCGCCGAGAATTCATCCTCAATTTGGAATGCAGTAACGATTTTTTCGCGAATGGACTGTAAGAGTTCGGTCATTTCATATTCACGGTGACACATATCACCTCGAAGCATGGCATCGCGAACTTTGTCGGTGACATTGACAGGTCCAGGGTTGAGTAGAACTAATCTTTTCATAATTTTCCTTTGTTAACCTAAACTTGTGTAAAAGTATACCATCATATATTCTTAGTAATTGAAAACAAAATTTTAGAGTAATGTCTATGTTAAATGTAAAAATTCTTATTTTGAGCTTTGCTATTTTGATATCAGGGTGGGATCTTTCCTGGGCTCTTGGCGATGAATCAAAGTTTATCATTCCCCAAATTAAATATAAAGGAGGAAGTTTTAAGCCGCGTCCCTCCGGAATCGAAAGTTTAATGTCTCAATTGGCAAATAGAACTTCAGTAGAAGTTAAACGAGCCTCATTGAATATTAACTTAAGTGATCCCAATCTATTTCAATTCCCATTTATTTACTTGGGGGGAGATCAGTCATTTGATCCTTTGCCTCAAAAGGAAATTAATATTCTAAGAAACTATCTTAACTACGGAGGTTTCTTGTTAATTGATGATAATTCCGCAAAAGCAAACTCAGAATTCGATGCTTCAGCTAGACGCCTGGTGAAAAGGTTATTTGTCAATACTCCCCTTCAGAGGATTCCAAAAGACCATTCTATTTTTCGATCTTTTTATCTGTTGAATCGAGTTGCAGGCAGAGCAAAGGTGAAGGGTTATTTAGAGGGAATCACCATAAAAGGAAGAACGGTGTTGGTTTATAGCTCAAATGATTTAGCGGGGGCATGGTCTAGAAGTAAATTGGGTTATTGGGATTTTGAAATGATTGGTGGAGGAAATAGGCAAAGAACCTTAAGTATTCGGTTGGGGATTAATATTGTGATGTATGCGCTGACCTTAGATTATAAAAAAGATATGGTCCATTTACCAATTATCTTGGAACGGTTGCGGAGGTATAGCGCCAGGTGAATTTTCTCGGAAAGTTATTCGGTTTTGATGGCAAGCAATTTAATGCTTGGGAGATACATTGGGCTCTTCAGAACAATGTATTAGTGCAAGTGGTATTAGCCTTAATGCTTTCCCTGACGTTGTGGTTTTTTTGGACCAGCCTCTCAAGAATACGAACTCTTTGGAAACGAGTGTTTCTGTTCTTTTTAAGAGTTGTGATTTTAAGCATTGTGCTTCTATTGATTTTCCAGCCTCAATTAGAATTAAAAAAGATTCAGTCGCTAAAAAATAACATTGCCGTATTGTTGGATGATAGTAAAAGTATGTCGATTCACACCTTTCCGGATGAAAAGCCGCGTATTGAACTGGTGAAAAGTGTTCTGTTAAGCCAAAAAGAGTTTTTTGAAAAACTCAAGCAAGATTATGAACTAAAGTATTTTTTTATGTCCGACCAAATAAAATCGGTGCCTGAGTCCGACATGTTGAAACAATATGAACCTAAAGGCGTAAATACTGATATTGGGAAAGCACTTCAAGAGTTGACCAAAGAATATAAGGATAAATCACTTCAAGGAGTTTTGCTGTTTTCTGACGGTGCAGATTTAACTCAAAATGCTTCCGGTATTTCTTCAGAAATGTCTGATCAACTATCAAAATTTTCCAGACCAATTCATACTCTGCAAACCGGTAGTAATGATGAGTTTAAAGATTTAGCTATTGAGCAGGTTATTGTTAATGATTTTGGTTTTATTAATCAACCCGTATCTGTTTCTGTGATTATTCGCGCTACCGGGGTGGGTAACAAAAACGTACCTTTGGTATTGCGAGAAGGGGAGAAAATTTTTGTAAGTAAAACCGTCAAAATTAGTGAGAATGTAAACCAATATCATGCTGAATTGCAGTTCACTCCTATGATACAAGGTAAACATATATACTCATTAACGCTTCCTCTTTTTTCAGGCGAGTCTGTTAAAAAAAATAACCGATGGGATTTTGAAATAAAGGTGGTTCGCGACCGAATTCGAATTTTACATTTAAATGGGAGACCTTCATGGGATGCCAGGTTTCTTAGAGAAGCTTTAACCAATAACCCTAAAGTGGATCTTCTTTCATTTTTTATTTTGAGAACTCTTACGGATGATGTTCAGGCCCCCACTACTGAGTTGAGCTTAATTCCATTTCCATCTAATCTTTTATTCAGTGACTATCTAAGTTCATTTGATCTGGTAATTTTTCATAATTTTAAATATAAACCTTTTTTAGATAAAAAGTATTTAGACAATATTAAAAAGTTTGTGGAAGCGGGGGGAGCTTTTTTAATGATAGGAGGGGACCTTGCTTTTCAAGAGGGTGGATACTCAAGAACCTCGGTAGAAGATATTCTTCCTGTAAAGTTTAGAAGAAATGACAAGAGGTATATTTTTGGAAATTTTGATTTGCAAGTTTCAAAAAAGTTGTCGCATCACCCCATCTTGAATTTAGAACCAGACTCCAAATTAAATAATAAAATTTGGAAATCCATGCCGCCATTACAAGGCTTGAATGTAGGTCTGATTCCTAAGGCAAAATCCCATGTGTTGATGAGTTCTTCTTCAAATAAAGGTAGTAATCCTATTATAGTTTCACAACGTGCTGGAGAAGGAAGAACGATGGTAGTAGCAAATGACACCTTATGGAATTGGAATTTTCATCGAGTGGGAAAAGGCGGGAGCGGTAGATACTACCAGAAATTTTGGGAAAATGTGATTGCATGGATGACGGGGGACCCAGAGACTCTGCCCATTCAAATTGAAACTGATAAAGAGAAATATAGAGAGAATGAGAAAGTGCTGGTTCAGTATAAACTTTTAAAGGAAGACTATAATCCGCTTTCGGGAGCGAAAGTGGACTTGATATTAGAATCATTACCTGGACACAAGCAGTTGGCGGTCTACCATTTAGAAACTGACAAAAGGGGGGAAGGTCGCAAAGAATTGGCGCCAGGAAAAGAGGGTTTTTATTCTGTGAGAGTGGCTCTTCAATCTCCAAATCGGAGTTTGTCTCAAGAAAGCCGATTCAGTATCGAAAGTCCCAAAGTGGAATTTCAAAAACCACTCGTGAATTCAACCTTCCTTAAGGAATTATCAAAGAAAACTAAAGGGGTTTACCAAGTATTAAATCAAAAAACTCAATTGCAAAATCTAACCTTTCCCAATCCTGAAGTGGAATTTAAATCTAACACAAAATTTCTATCATTATGGGACAACTGGTGGTCTTACGGTATCGTTTTGGGATTGCTGGGAATAGAATGGTGGACTCGTCGAAAATGGGGATTGAGTTAAAAGACATCAGAAACTTTAAGGGGGGCTTCTCTTGTTTAAATGGTTTCCTTCCTGTAATATCAAATATAACAGGGCTTTGGGGGCAAAGCCCGTAGAAAAACCTAAAGAGGATAAATGGAAAAAACAACACCTAGAGGTCCTTCTTTAAGAACCTGGATTCGAGATAGAATTGTATTTTTAGCTGTATTAATTTTTGTAGTGGGAGCTGCACTTTATATAGGATCTGTAAAGATTTTTTCCCCTGAAAGTATTTGGCTCCATCCAGTAAAAGAATTTTCTCTTTTAATCGCTATGATTGGTGTGGTTTCTTTAGGCTACGAGCTATTCCTGCGCGAATTAACCTTTAATGAATATAAAGAAGCTTTGCAAGAAATTGTAAATCCCCATGCGGTCCGTTTAGGTATCCAGGCAATCTATAAAAATCGAGCTGAATTAGGGCAAGCTCACAGCTTTGATAGATTATTTAAAGATGTGAAGCATGAAATATTCATAGGAGGTACTTCACTACTTTCCATATCAACTGGTAGCAGGGATTTACTTCGGGAAAAAGTTTTGAATGGAATTACGGTAAAACTCCTTATTATGGACCCGGATTCTGAAGTGACCCAATTAATTATCCAACAAGGAGGGGGAAAACCTACCTTTATAAATGAAATTAAGACCTCGATTTTACTTTTGCAAAAGTTGCAGGAAGAAATTGAAAATCTTGGTGGACCAAATAAAGGAAAATTCCTGATCCACACTTATAAATCTATTCCATCTCATTCTTTCATTTCAATGGACGTAATGGAGCCCGGGGGACTCATTATCGCTGATATAGGTCCTTATTTAGGACGAAATCATCAGCGTCCAAGTATGATGGTTGCGAATAAAAAACATGGACTTTATGACCATTACCGAGAGTTAAATGAAATGATGTGGCAGGAAAGCAAAGCCTTGCCTGTGGAGTCCAAAAAAATTGTAGGACCCAAAACAAAAACTCAAGTATTTGTGAGTGGCTCGGAGACGGAATTTTTTGATAGGGAATCTGAATCTTGGGCAGCAGCTTCTATTTGTCAGTTAAATGATGAATGGAAAGGGATTAAGGGAAGTCAGTGGGTATGGGTTCGCGACAAAATAACTTTAGAAGAAGCTAAAACGGGAAGCCAACATAAGTTTCGTCTTAACTTTAATATCGAAAATGGACGTGCCAGTTCAGTTACGCGCGCAGAACTATTTGTGCGTAGTGATGACACCTGCCACATAACAGTTAATGACGTCAGCTTGAACCAAGAGTATGGAGGAGCTGATTATCCTGAACCGTTTATTATAAATTTCGATCAATATATTAAAGAAGGCCCAAATACTGTCACATTTGAAGTTATCAATTACGCCATGCCGCAAGCTACCTCACCTGAAGATAATCCAAGCGGTCTTATCTATCGTCTCCACCTCGAAATGCAAGAGTAGAAAAATCCTTTTATCTATAAAATCAAAACCTTTTGTTATGTTATAAAAACTATTTGGCTTAAATTGAGTTATTGTATATAATTCGGCGATTTGATTTTTGATCAAAAATTAGCTTGAATGCTTTGCGGGATCCTTGAGGAGGGATATAAATGAATTACAGAAAATATTTTGCCTTATTTTTAGGACTATTTTTTGCTTTTGTGTTGGTAAGTGGGTGCACAACAACCTATGTTCCACTTTCTGAGTCCGCCAATGGGAAAATTAATTCCACTGACCATATAGTTGTTCAAGTTCAAAGTGAAATTAAGGCAGATATAAATAGGTCAAATATGGGGGCTGCCGGGTTTGGGTTGATAGGAGCATTGGTTGATGTTTCTATGGAAAATTCTCGTACAAAAACTGCAGAGTCCCTGATTAAACCTGTTAGAGATGTTTTGTTGAATTATAACTTTGAAGATCGAGTGGTTAGCGAACTTGCCAATGTATTGGAAAAAAATACTTGGCTGAATTCGAAAAGTTTGAAACTCGAGTTTAATCAAGATGAAAATTTTGTGGATAATGCTATAAAAAAATCTACTTCAGATGCTGTTGGAATTATCAAGCCCACCTACATCTTGTCGCCTTTATTTGATGAACTTAAAGTTCAATTTGAGTATTTATTATTCCCTGCTTCTGAATCTTTTAAAAAGTCTGCCGGAATTGAAGATAGTGAAAGTCCGATTTATAAAACCATAGTTGAGCAAAAAAAAGAATTAATTGGTGCAAGTCAAAATAAAGAAGTAAATGCTCAAAGATGGGCAGAAAATAATGGGCAGAAAATTAAGGAAGCCTTGGAAGATTTAATAAAGCAGACCGCTCAAAAATTGTATTCTGAATTGTAAAACCCAACCAAAAAAGATAAAAATTGAATAAGGATAGCTGTTTATATATATCTATTTTATCAATTGTATCTTTGTTGATAATTTCTGGTTGCGCTTCCAAAGAACCAAGAAATCTTTCGTTATTAGAAAACAATTTACCTCACCATATCAAAAATTTCGATAGTTTATGTAAACTCAAAGTAAAAAATGTCCTAGATGAAAGAGTTGCGAGAGAGAATTATGGGAAATTGATAAATAGTTCTATCAATGTGAATGATGCAAAGGAGTGGGTAAGAACCTCGTTGGAAACTTTGGTAGTAAAGGAACACGAACATTTTGAAGAAATTTCTATAAAAGCCTCAATAAAGAAATTTTATATGTATTCAGTTCATTCTCAGATGGTTGCAAATATTGTTTTAAAAGTTGATTACTATAAGAGTGAAAATTTAATGTTGTCTAAAATCCACCGTGGAACAGAGACCCAATCAAATGTTTTTGGAGCAGATAGTGAAATTGCTTCCTCTTTTGAAAATGCTTTGGAAAAGATAGTAAATCAAATTGATGTAGAATCAAAAAATATTTGTGAAAAATCCAATTAGAAAATTCTGACTTTTAAGTTTCGTCATTTTTGTTTGAGTTTCTAAATTAACTCCCATCTCCACCACCACAATCTCCGCTTATACTGCAACTCCCATCTCCAGAGACTCCCATTCCACTAGAAGACCCATCACCCAATGATGTTAATCCTATTTCATTGCCACGGTTGATTACATCCGAAAATACAAAATCATCTTCTTTTCTAAAAAACTTATTTCCTAATTCTTGTCTTAGAGAATCGTAATTAAGGTTTTGGTCCTCTTCTTTAGATTCTTTTTCAAACTCACTGGGAAGGCAATAAAGTGCGTAAGCATAAAAGCGGAATTTTTCATTTAAGCCGCTTACCTCGATGGTTTTTTGGATCTGGCTAGTTGTGTAATTTTTATGTTTTCCATATCTGCTAATCAATAATGGCCCTAATTTTTTTATATACGCTTTTAGAGCAAAGTACTTTTTTATTTGGTGAAACATGTATTCCTCTTATTAAAAGTTTCTACTAGGTTAACGCATGTTGTTTAAACTCGAAAGGAGGTATAAGGGGATGATGGTTTATTTGCTTTAAACTATTGATTTAAAGGAAGGTTTATTGCGCTAGGTAAACTTTTTATGGGCTGAGTTCTATTTATTGTTAAAAATGAGACACAACCAAAAATCACTTTATCTTCAGGTTGAATTATAAGATGTTGGTATTGATTGAATTGATTTCTCTCTTTACGAATGTCTTTTATTATATCTTTTATCTTGCATAACTTGTTAACTCATTAAGTTTGAAATAGTTAGGGTTGTTTTTGATGGTTTTTCTTACTTCAAATAGTTCCTTCAAATCAACAATTGACAGGGTCTGGAAGGCCTAATATAATCCCCCTTTCCAAAGCTTTTGTTGATACCAAAAGCTAAGTGATAGAATGTTTTAACTGGGCATGGAGTTAGTTGAAAAATCTTATTGCCCTTAAAAATAAAACAGTTTGAGTTTGTGTTTCTGCCCACTGTATCTATGGGACTTTTTTTGTTTAAATCATTTGCTGGCTAATTTGTCTGCATTACGATAGGACCTGCTCTGTGACTGAGTATTTATTTATACTTGTATTTGCCGGTGTGGCTTTAGCAGTGGTCATTGGAATCCTTGTATTGTCCACCCTTTTAGGACCTCGGCGGTCCACCACTGAAAAAGAGCTTCCTTATGAATGCGGAATGTTACCCTCCGAGGAGGCCAAAGGCCGATTCCCTGTCCGATTTGCAACTATCGCAATGCTTTTCATTATTTTTGATATTGAGGTGGTGTTTATGTATCCATGGGCAGTGGCGTTGGATGAACTCAAACTATTTGGATTAATTGAAATGGCGGTCTTCATCGTCATCCTTGGAATCGCATATGTCTACATATGGGGACGTGGAGGATTAGAATGGGATTGATGGACCAAGCAGTCGATTTATTTGAGACTGAAATCAGTAATTTAAAGTTAAATGCGAAAGATGCCCTTGATCAATTGGGATATGAATTCTCAGGTGCAGTTTACGACAGTATTTTAACTACGAAAATGGGTAAGGTCATTGGCTGGGCACAAAAAAATGCACTTTGGCCCGCGACATTTGGTTTGGCTTGTTGTGCGATAGAAATGATGGCAATGGCCAACTCCCGTTGGGATGCGGCCCGTTTTGGGGCGGAGGTTTTTCGTGCTTCTCCGAGACAAGCAGATTTAATGATTGTCTCAGGTCGAGTCTCTCAAAAAATGGCCCCTGTTTTAAAACGAATTTATAACCAAATGCCTGAGCCAAAGTGGGTTATTGCTATGGGAGCCTGTTCTTCGTGTGGAGGAATTTTTAATAATTATGCGATTGTTCAGGGAGTGGATCGCGTGGTTCCTGTAGATGTGTATGTGCCGGGTTGTCCTCCGGGACCGGAAGCGTTGATCTACGGTGTGATTAAGCTTCAGGAAAAAATAATGAAAGAAGCAGGCACCCCAAAAGCAAGAAAGCGAGTGGCATGACCAACGAAGAGATTATCGAAAAAGTTCGCCTGAGCCTGGGGGAGGACATTCAAAAAGTTGAAATGACTTTAGATGATGTAGTGGTTCATTGCTTACCCTCGTCTCTCCATAAAGTTTCTGAGTTTTTAAAGAATGATCCTGAACTTCATTTTGATTATTTAAGCGATATTTCAGGAGTCGATTATCTAAATCAGGATCGCGAACCGCGTTTTGAAGCGGTTTATGGTCTGCATTCCATGGACAAAGGGCATAGCGTGCGCATTCGGGTAGGGTTGGAAGAAGAGGACCCGAAAGTCCCAACTGTTTCTAATTTATGGAAAGGAGCTTTATTCCCGGAACGTGAGCTATTCGATATGTTTGGGTTTGAAATTGAAGGCCACCCAAACCTAAAACGTTTAATAATGCCAGAGGATTGGGAAGGGCATCCTTTACTAAAAGATTATCCCTTAGTAACTGAAGAGGTTGCTTTTTCACACAACCCTGATCATAAAAGTGAATTAGTTAAAATAAAAGAAGAATTAAAATAGATTAGCTGAAAAATGAGTGTTACTGAACAAGGTCTATTAGAACGCGATAAAGATACAATGACCCTAAATATGGGTCCACAGCACCCTAGTACTCATGGGGTATTTCGCGTGGTATTGGAAATGGATGGAGAGCTTGTAAAGTCGACGGATCCTGATATTGGATTTTTGCATACTGGTATTGAGAAAACAGCAGAAGATAAGCGCTATATTCATTGCATTCCAATGACAGATCGCCTTGATTACTTAAGTCCTCCTTCCAACAATTTGGCTTTTTGCCTTACGGTTGAAAAATTGCTTGGTGCTAAGGAGTTACCTTCACGCGCAGATTACCTTCGAGTGATTATGTGTGAGTTGGGTCGAATTGGTAGTCATTTGGTTTGGTTGGGAACGCACGCTTTGGATATTGGTGCCATGACGGTTTTTCTTTATGCATGGCGAGAAAGAGAAATGGTTTTGGATTTAAATGAAATGATTTCTGGTGTGCGGATGATGACGAGCTATATCCGGGTTGGTGGTGTAGCTCAAGATGCAACCCCGGAATGGATTGAAGGGGTAAAGAAGTTTGTGGATATTTTGCCATCTCGCATTGATGAATATGAAAGTCTGTTAACAAAAAATCCTATTTGGATGGATCGCACGCAGGGCGTTGGAGCCATGAGCCGAGAAGATGTCATAAATTGGAGTATGAGTGGACCTGTGTTACGTGCTTCTGGTGTAGATTTTGATTGGAGAAAAAAGAGACCTTACTCACGATATAATGAATTTGACTTTAAGGTGCCGACCGGAGAAAACGGAGATATTTACGATAGATATTTGGTGCGTATTGAAGAAATGCGGCAAAGTCGGGAAATTTTGAAGCAGGCTATAGAGAATTTACCTACAGGTCCTTATAAGATTGAAGATAACAAAATTTCATTGCCTCCACGTGACACCCTACACAATAGTATGGAAGCCTTGATCCATCATTTTAAACTGGTTTCCGATGGTGTCAAAGTTCCTCCGGGTGAAACTTATGTTCCAACAGAGGGGGCTCGTGGCGAAGTCGGTTTTTATATAGTTTCGGATGGATCCAATAAACCTTATCGGATGAAATTACGTGCCCCATCCTTTATGGGAATTCCCGGTATGTGCAAAATGATGGAGGATTCCTATATAGCTGATGTTGTGGCTATTATTGGTAGCATTGATATTGTAATGGGAGAAGTGGATCGCTAATGTTTGTGTTTAACCCAGACTCAGAAAAACGAATTGTAAAAATTCTAGCTAAATATCCGGTCAAGCAATCGGCGTTGCTTCCACTCTTGACTTTGACGCAAGAGCAGGAGGGTTACATATCTCCGGATGCGATGATTGAAATTGGTCGAAGGTTGGATGTGTCACCTGCATATGTGGAATCGGTGTGCTCCTTTTATACTATGTATTTCACCAAGCCGGTGGGGAGGTATGTAATTAAATTTTGTATAAACATCAGTTGCCATTTGAATGGTTGTGACGATTTATTGTCCTATACAGAAAATAAATTAGGGATCAAAGCCGGAGAAACTACCGATGATAAAAAGTTCACCATACTTAAAGAAGAATGTTTGGCCGCATGTTGTGAAGCGCCGGTTATGCAGGTGAACAATAAGTATTTTGTAAACGTGAATCCTCAAAAAGTGGATGAGGTTTTAGCAAAATTAAAGTGAATTGAAAAATGACAGAAATTCTTTTTAAAAATATTGATATGGAGGGTCTCCATACTATTGATGTCTATGAGAAACAGGGAGGCTACCAGTCATTAAAAAAAGCTTTTGAAAAGGAACCTGATGAGGTAGTTGGAATTGTAAAGGCTTCTGGATTAAGGGGGCGCGGGGGTGCGGGATTTCCCACGGGACTGAAGTGGAGCTTTCTTGCTAAAGATGTATTCCCCCGTTATTTGGCATGCAACGCTGACGAAAGCGAACCGGGAACCTGCAAAGATCGCGATTTGTTGATGAAGAATCCCCATTCTTTAATCGAAGGCATGATTCTTTGTTCATATGCCTGCCGAATTGAAACGAGTTATATCTATATGCGTGGAGAATTTTATGAATACAGCTTCATCATGGATCAGGCTATTGAAGAGGCCTATGCAAAAGGTTATTTAGGGAAAAATATTTTAGGCTCCGGTTTTAATTTGGAAATGTACACTCATTTGGGAGCTGGTGCTTATATTTGCGGAGAGGAATCAGCTCTTTTGTCTTCCTTGGAAGGATGTCGAGGGGAGCCACGATTAAAGCCACCGTTCCCGGCGGTTGAAGGGTTATATAAAAAACCAACAATTGTGAATAATGTCGAAACTTTGTGCGCAGTTCCTTTTATCATTAATGAAGGCCCGGAAGCTTATGCGGCAATTGGTACTGAAAAAAGTAAGGGGACCAAATTGGTGAGTGTTTCGGGGCATGTGAATAAACCAGGGAATTATGAAATTCCTTTAGGGCTGCCTACCATTGAACTCATCGAAAAATATGCAGGTGGAATTCGAAACGGAAACAAATTGAAAGCTTTCATTCCGGGGGGATCTTCAGTTCCAATGCTTCCCGCAGATAAGGCAGATACTCCTTATGATTACGAATCGTTGCAGGCTGCTGGAACAATGCTAGGCTCAGGGGCGCTCATTGTTATGGATGATACTACCAATGTTGTAGTAGAGGCTCTCCGGTTGGCGAGTTTTTATATGCATGAATCTTGTGGTAAATGCACTCCTTGTAGAGAGGGGACTCGATGGATGTACCAAATTCTTTCTGAAATTAATAGTCGCCAGGGAAAACCGGAGCAGGTGGACTTATTGGTAGATATTTGTGACAACATGTCTTTTAAATGTTTTTGTCCTTTGGGGGATGCGGCTGTCGCTCCGGTGATCAGCAGTATCCAGTATTTTCGAGAGGATTATGAAGAACTAATTGAAATGATGAAATCCGAAGCTACGGCAACGGTCAGTTAATAATATTATGGAAACTACAACAGCTAAAGATACAGTAACTCTTACTATTGATGATAAAACAGTAACCGTTCCAAAGGGTATGGTGGTGGTGGATGCTGCTAAAACCGTGGATATCGAAATTCCTGTTTTTTGTTATCACGAAAAATTGGGGCCGTTTGGATGTTGCCGAATGTGTTTAGTAGAAGTTGAAAAAATGCCTAAGCTTACTACTGCATGCACCTTGCAGGTAAATGAAGGCATGGTTGTGAAAACCAATACTCCTAAAGTAGAAAAAGCTCAGAAGGGAGTTTTGGAATTCACATTACTGAATCATCCTTTGGATTGCCCTGTGTGTGATAAGGGGGGCGAATGCCCTTTGCAGGATAACACTTTTAAGTTTGGTCCTGATACCACACGAATGGATTACGATAGGTTTAATCGTGATAAAGCGACTGACTTAAGTCCTGTGATAACTATTGACCGCGAACGTTGTATTGCTTGCCAACGCTGTACCCGCTATAGCGAAATTATTGAAAAAGACCAGGCTTTGGTAATGCGGCATCGTGGTTTTAAAAACCGAGTTTCTACGTTTAATGATGAACCTTATGACACTCGATTTTCGGGGAATGTTATTGATATTTGCCCTGTGGGTGCTCTAACTAATACCGAATTCAGGTTTTCTGCAAGATCTTGGGATTTAAATAATTCCAGTACACTTTGCGGGCACTGTGGTTGTAACTGCAATATGACTTTAGGGTCTCGCCTCAATGAAATGAAGCGAATTACCACACGACCTAATGACTTTGTAGATGATGGTTGGATTTGTGACAAGGCTCGTTGGGGATACAGTTTTACGAATAGTAAGAATAGAATTCAATCAGCTCGAAAAAATTCGGAACCAATTTCAGTTAATGACGCTTGTAAGCAGGTAGCTCAAAAATTGAAAGAAATTGTGGAAAAACATGGTCCTAATAGTGTTGGATTCTTAGGATCTCCTTATGGATTGAATGAAGAATTATATTTATATCAAAAACTTTTCCGAGTGCAATTAGGTACAAATAATATTGATCACAAATATTATGCAGATACTCCAGGGCTTCCGGTTCCACATTTAGATTTAGCCCAAATTGAGGAATGCAATTTAATTATTTTAATTGCAAGTGACCCAACAGAAGAGTTGCCAATTCTGGATCTCCGTTTGAAAAAAGCGGTGACCACTAAGGGAGTTAAGCTAGTTGTTCTTAATGACCAATCGACTTTAATGGATAAATATGCAAGCTTAACACTTAAATATAATGTGGGGTCGGGGTCTTTGGTTTATGAATCTTTAGCTGAAGCAGTTGGTGGGAATTTTTCATATCGAGATAGTTTGTTAAGTGAATCCGGAATTGAACCTACCCAAATTGATGTGTTGACTGAAAAAATTAAAACAGCGGGAAAAGTATGTTTTATTTATAATCCTGCGGCTCTCACTGGGAACTCAGATAAATCCTTAAAGTTTATGCTGAACACTATGAGCGCTTTGCCAATAGAGGTGGGAGCGATTCCAGCAGCACCTGCGACTAATGCTTTAGGGGCGATGGATATGGGGACACTTCCGGACTATTATCCCGGGGGGATTTCTATTGCCAATTCAGAAGCTATTCAAAAACTATGGGGAGAAAACGCTCCATTAGAACCAGGGTTAAGTGGCCCCAAACTTTTTCAAAAAGCTGAGGATGGTCAATTAAAAGCGTTAGTAATTTTTCGATCTAACCCTTTAATTGAGTTTCCTGGAGGCTCTCGAATAAAGGATGCTCTTCAAAAATTAGAGTTTGTAGTGGTTCACGATATTATGGAAACGGAAACCAGTCGTTTAGCCAATATAGTTATTCCTTCAAACGGACCTGGTTATGACGAAGGTACAACCACTAATATTGGGGGTAGGGTTCAATTGCGAAATAAGAGTTTAAACTCCGATAACCCTCCGGATTGGAAAGTAATCTCAAATATTGCTCAAGAATTGGGTGATGAAACGGTTTATAAAAATTGTGCGGCCATAACCAAAGAGATTTCTGAAAAAGTTCCTGGTTACGAGGAAATTATTAAGTCCAGTGTTAAAAAGGTAGGAAAAATTCGGGGGTCTATTGTTGATACTAATGGAACTCGACCCGATAGAGAAGATTTACCGGAACGACCGGCTAAAGATATGTTTCGACTTCGAGTGGCTAATTATTTATTTTGCCATGACAAGCTTATAGATGCTGAAAGTTCTTTAGCGCATAAATTTTTACCGTCTACAGTATTTATTCATCCTGAAGATGCTAATAACCTAAGCCTGCAAGAGGGAGATTCAGTTGTATTAGTTTCCGGGGTACAGGAAGTAGGGGCACAAGTGGAGATTTCAGATAGGTGTAATCCCGGAGCGTTGGTATTACCCAAAATTTCTGATGAGCAAGGTGTGTTTTCCTTAGTTGATCCTGATCGGTCCATCCAATGGATAAGATTAAAAAAAGAATAATTTATTACTGGTAGTGAGGATTCTTTGATAGACGATATTTTAGATTTTTTAGCTCCTTATAATTATTTAATTATTGGAGTCATTAAGGCTGTGGTGATTGCAGTGGCCTTGATGACTTGTGTCCCGGGTTTAGTCTGGCTGGAGCGGCGTTTAATGGGACGATTTCAAGTTCGTTTAGGGCCGAATAGAGTAGGTCCCTTGGGATTAGGGCAAGCTTTTGCTGATTCTATAAAGCTTTTATTTAAAGAATCTATTGTTCAAAAATCTGCGGATAGATTTTTGTTTTACTTGGCTCCGTCTATTGTGGTTTTTACTGCCATTGTTACTTTTTCAGCGGTCCCCTTTGGCGACCCTATAGAAATTGGTGGTGAATCCATTGGGCTTTGGGGGGCAAATTTAAATATAGGTCTACTTTTTATATTTGCAGTGAGCTCCATGGGGATTTACGGAATTGTGATCGCGGGTTTTTCCTCAAACAACAAATATTCATTGATGGGTGGGTTGCGATCATCTGCTCAAATGATCAGTTATGAATTGACATTAGGGTTGTCTGCTCTAAGTGTGATAATAATGTCCGGCTCTTTAAACTTGGTGGATGTGGTTCATAGTCAAAATGACTATCCTTATATATTGATTATGCCATTTGCGTTTTTGCTGTTTTTTATATCAGGTGTTGCAGAAACCAACCGCGCTCCTTTTGATTTGCCGGAAGCAGAGCAGGAATTGGTGGCTGGTTTTTTCACGGAATATTCAGGAATGAAATTTGCCATGTTTTTCATGGGTGAATATATAAATATGATTACCATGAGTGCACTGATCACCATTTTATTTTTAGGTGGTTGGAATTCTTATATTCCCGGATTTGATGTTCCTATTTTGATATTTGTTGCAAAAGTTTTTATGTTGGTATGTGTTTTTATTTGGTTGCGGTCAACTTTTCCTCGTATTCGTTATGATCGCTTAATGACGTTTGGCTGGAAAGTATTATTACCCATTGCCATTGTTAATATGTTGGCTTATGGAGCGCTTAAAGTTTTTTTAGTTTCTTGAGGGATTGATTATGATACAAGCTGTATTTAGTGGTGCTAAAAATTTGTTAATCGGCTTGGGTGTTACCTTCAAAAATATGTTGTCTAAGCCCACGACTGTCTGCTACCCGGAAGTAAAAAGAGAAATGCCTTCTCGATATCGAGGACGACATTTTTTAAATAGAGATGAAGAGGGCCTGGAGAACTGTGTAGGTTGTAGCTTGTGCTCAGTCAACTGTCCTGTGGGATGTATTCATGTGGTTGCTGCTGAGAATGATCCTGAAAATCCGGTTTCAAAAGGCGAACGCTATGCAGAGGTTTATGAAATAAATTTGTTACGCTGTATTTATTGTGGATATTGTGAAGAAGCATGTCCCGTGGATGCGGTAGTTTTACGCGAGCATTATGAGTTGGCTGATTACAATAGGAAAAACTATATCGCAACAAAAGAGGACTTGTTGGTTTACCCTGAGCCGAATCAATTTCGCGTTAATTTTCTGGGTAATACTGAAGTGGTCAATAAGAAATAACCGGTTTGTGTTTGATGAATAAAGCAGAAGGATGGGGAGATTTTTTTGCTTTGCTTTCTACCTAATATAGGAGGAGGAAAATACGGTGTGGGAAACCTTAGAACAGGCAATGAACTTTGCTTTGGACCGGGATGTTGTTTTTGGTCTTTTTGAGCAAGGTTTTGTTTTTATTATTGGAATGACTGCCGTTCTAGCCAGCCTGGGAGTTGTGCTTTGTTCTTCTGCTATCTATAGCGCTTTATTTCTCATTGGAAATATGATTTGTCTGGCGCTCCTTTTTCTTTTTTATAATGCTGAGTTTTTAGCTGCGGTACAGGTAGTGGTGTATGCCGGAGCGGTTATGATTTTATTTCTTTTCATCATTGCTTTGCTGGGAGCAAAGAAGGAAAAAAAGGATCTTTCTTTTGAAAACTTGATGGGCCTTGGTTTTGTCGGTTTATTATTTTGTGAATTGTTGATGACTTTGGCAGTGGGCCCTACAAAACAAGAGATTGGGAAAGTCACTCCTGAAGTGATTTCGCAAGTGGGTAGCGCAAAGGCCATTGGGATAGAACTTTTTTCAAATTATTTGGTTCCCTTTGAATTAGCCTCATTTTTATTACTGGTAGCTGCTGTAGGAATTATTTGCCTGGCAAAATTTAACTTTCATCCCTTTCGAAAGCGAGTGAGGTAACTATGGGCGAATCCTTTGTCTTGTTTGTCAGCGCATCAATTTTTTCAATTGGTGCGGTTGGGTTTGTGATTCGGAAGAATCCATTGGTGATGTTTATGTCTGTTGAGCTTATGCTCAACTCCGTGAACTTTTTACTGATTGCATACTCAAATTTTCTATCGGGTTTGGACGGGCAGATTTTTGCTCTAATGATAATGACGGTTGCGGCCGCGGAAGTGGTTGTCGGCTTAGCAATAATTCTTACGATTTTTCGAACCCGTCATGATCTTAATGTTGATCACATAAATGTTTTGAAGGGATAAAACTTTGTATCCACATGCTTGGTTGATATTAGCTCTACCTATGATTGGGTTTATTGCTCTCAGTTGGTATGGCGAGAACTATTCTAAAAAAGCAGTCGGAATTTTTGCTTCGGCAATGGTAGGAGGTGCTTTTTTAGTTACGTTAATTATTTTAGCGAGTATTAGCGGACATGATTCAGGGCAAAGTGTTCACCATGTGGAAACTCTCTATCCCTGGGTAGTCTCTGACGGATTCAAGCTTAATGTTGCGATATTAGTGGATCCTCTTTCCATATTTATGCTCTTGGTAGTCACCGGTGTGGGATTTTTGATTCATGTATATTCAATAGGATATATGCATGAGGATCCGGAATACAGCCGCTTTTTCTCCTATATGAATCTGTTCATATTTGCCATGTGTTTGTTAGTGTTGGCGGTTGATTTCTTTTTTCTAATTGTCGGTTGGGCCTTAGTAGGATTGGCTTCTTACTTATTGATTGGATTTTGGTCGGAGAAGAAAAGTGCAGTGTTAGCGGCACGTAAAGCATTTGTTATGAATGTCATTGGCGATGTGGGGATGGTAATTGCCGCCTTTATTATTTTTGAAAATTTTGGAACGTTAAATTATGTAGATGTTTTTCAGGCGGCTCCTGATAGATTTCTTCCCAATGATGATGGAGCCCTATTGATCACCTTGCTTTTGCTGGTAGGAGCTTTTGCTAAATCTGCTCAGTTACCTTTACACACATGGCTACCCGATGCGATGGAAGGTCCGACCCCAGTGAGTGCTCTTATTCATGCCGCGACAATGGTAACAGCAGGTGTATATTTGGTGGCTCGATGTAATGTTCTATTTATGCTGGCTCCTTATGTAATGTATTTCGTTGCAGGGGTTGGTGCAATTACTGCGATTTTTGCTGGGTCCATGGCGATGGTTCAATATGACATCAAACGAGTTATTGCTTACTCGACGATGAGCCAAATTGGATATATGTTTTTAGCTGTTGGTGTAGGGGTTTTCAGTGTTGGCATGTTTCATCTAATGACTCATGCTTTTTTTAAAGCACTGTTGTTTTTAGGAGCTGGAAGCGTAATCCATTCATTAAATGGGGAACAGGATATTCGAAAAATGGGCGGTTTGGTAAAAGCTATGCCTATTACATTTGCAACATTTCTGATTGCTTCATTAGCGCTGTCTGGTTTTCCATTGACTGCCGGGTTTTTTAGTAAAGAGGCAATCATAATGAATTCCTTTTATGCTGAATATGGAAATATATTCTTCTGGGTTATTGCAATAACAGGTGCAGGAATGACCGGGTTTTATACTTTTAGATTATTCTTTTATACCTTCCCCGGACAAAATCGGATGCCCGGTTCCCATCCTCATGAATCTCCCTGGATAATGGCAGGACCTTTAGTGATTCTTGCAGCATTATCACTATTCGGTGGTGTTTTAGGCCATTGGGCTCATGAGTTCTTGGCTCCTGTTTTTGGTGGGACGATTCCTGTACATCATGAGGATGGATTATTGGAAACGGTGGCAGTGACTGTTGCCCTGCTTGGCATTCTTTCTGCCGTTCCTTTGTATATGACAGGTAAAGATCAACTGGCTTTTGCTAAACAAATGTTTGCGCCACTATATGATGTTCTTTTCAATAAATATTATATAGATGAAATTTATGATTTTTTCATTGTCAAACCAGTGAAAGCTATTGGTGCTTTTTTCGAATCGCATGCAGAAAACAAAGGTATTGATTTCACTGTTGATCAAGTCGGGGAACAAGTTCGCGAGGTAAGTAAAGGAATAAGTTTTTGGCAAACAGGAAAAGTCAGAACGTATGCCCTTAATATCGTTGCTGGAATGGTCACGGTACTATTGTTTGTGATTTTTATTTAGTTTAGGGAAAATTTTTTAAATGTTATCTGCGATTATATTTCTTCCTTTAGTGACAGCGATCGTTATTTTAACGATGTCAGAGGATAAGAATGTTTCCATTCGGAGATTGGCTGAAATGGCTGCCTTTCTTTCTTTTATAGGGACATTGTTTTTAGCATATACCTTTGATTCCTCTACTGGTGAAATGCAATTTGTGAACTCATTTCATTGGGTTTCCATTTTGCACATAAACTTTAAGGTAGGAGTGGATGGCATAAGTCTATGGCTTTTGGTTCTCACTGCATTTTTAGGTATCCTCGCTATTCGGTTTGCTGATCCTCATCAAAAAAACTTTCGCAACTTTATTGCACTTACTCTTATGTTAGAGGCAGGCACCTTAGGAGTATTTGTAGCTTTAGATACGGTCTTGTTTTACGTTTTTTGGGAATTAATGCTAATTCCAACATATTTTCTGATTGGGTTTTGGGGAGAAGGAGAGCGGGTTTATGCAACCACCAAGTTTGTCATTTACACACTTGTGGGCAGTTTATTGATGTTAGTGGGTATCATTTGGATAACCGTAATCCACTTTCAAGCAACGGGACATTTGAGTTTTGACCTGGTAACACTTGTGCATACAGAAATGCCAAAAAATGAGCAGCTTTATATGTTCATATTTTTCTTTCTAGCATTTGCTATAAAGGTTCCCATTTTCCCTTTTCATAGTTGGCTTCCACACACTTATAAATCCTGTCCGATTTCAACTTTAATATTATTAACGGGGGCTATGTCTAAAACAGGTGCCTATGGATTGATAAGGTTTTGTGTTCCTTTGTTCCCTGAAGCCATGTCGGACTGGGCTCTTTGGATAGGAACTATGGCGGCAGGTGGAATTGTTTACGGAGCATGGATTGCTGTTGCTCAAAAAGATATTAAATCTATTGTTGCTTATTCCAGTATTAGCCATTTAGGATTCATAGCATTAGGTATTTTTGCGCTTAATGGCAAGGGTGTTGAGGGGAGTGTTTTGCAAATGGTTAATCATGGAATCATAGCTTCTGCTTTATTTATTATTGTTGGAATTGTAGAACAAAGAACAGGAACGAGAGATATAAATAAGCTCTCTGGCCTGAAAAAATCTATGCCTGTTCTATATGGTATTTTTATGCTGATAATGCTGGCTGCCCTGGGTCTCCCTGGGCTGAATGGGTTCGTTGGTGAATTTCTGATTTTGATTGGCGTTTGGACGTCTACCATACTAGAACAACTTTCTGCGGTCTATGTAGTGTTGGCATGCTTGGCAATTGTTTTTGCCTCAATTTATATGCTTTTTATGTTTCAAGGAACAATGCAGGAAAAACCAATGGATGTATCTGAAAACGTTCGAGATCTAAATTCCAATGAGGTTGGCCTTCTAATTCCCGCATGTGTTTTGGTGGTTGTTATTGGACTGTACCCAAAACCACTTATTGATCTCGTCTCACCTTCTGCAGACCATGTTTTGACAGTTAAGAAGACTGTTAAGCTCTTTTCCGCCGGTTCAGACCATGGTGGACATTAATTCCGACATACCAGATTGTTAATATTATGAAACTTGGGGAAACCATGGTAGATGCCCTGTTCATTGAACGTCCTAACAGGTATATTGCATATGTAGAGTTAGATGGAAAGAGGGTGGCGGCTCATGTCCCGGACCCGGGGAGATTGCCAGGACTCATGATTCCCAAACGGAGAGTTCGCCTGATTTATCAGCCTGGACCAAAGAGAAAAACTGATTATTCTTTGGTATTGGTTCGTCATGGATCAATTTGGGTCTCTGTGTTTCCATCGTTTGCTAATAACTTGGTGGGGGATGCGCTAGATCGAAAAAATTTAGAGGGATTTAAAGGTTATGATTCATTTTCGAGGGAAGTCAAGGAAGGAAATAGTCGTTTTGATTTTAAACTCATTTTTCCACAAGGGCCTCTTTTTTTAGAGGTCAAGTCTGTAAGCTTTGTCGAAAATAGTGTAGGGAAATTTCCTGATGCCCCAACTGAACGCGGACGAAAACATCTTAGAGAATTAATCCACTTAAAGCAAAAGGGATGTCAGTCTTCCGTCGCTTTTATTTCACAAAGATCCGATACACGTACTATTACTTCTAATGACGAGGTGGATCCTGAGTTTGGGAAAGTTTTGCGAGAAGCAGCAAGCAATGGAGTAGAGTTGTACGGATATAATTGTCGCGTAACTCCCTCTTCAGTATCTATAAACAAAAGAATACCTGTTGAGTTATGAGCCTTGCTCTGGCTCGGTAATGAAAGGGGTAAGGTTAGGTTCTATTTCCCATTTTTTTCCATTGTAATACCAATGTTGCTTGTGAACTTTAGTGCGAAGACGATTGTCAGGAAGTAATACGTAGCGATATCTTAATGTGATCACCACTTGGTTGAAATCTTTTTTTCGATTGGGTTTGTTCTCATTAATATCGACGATTTCACCATCTAATAAGTAAGTTTGGTCCAGGGGCTGGCTTCCAAAAAAAGATATTTTCTCGATCAGATTAAGATAATCCATTAAGTAATCTGCACGCATTTCTTTTTTTACAAAAGTAGCTCCACCGGTTTCGGATTTTCTTTCAAATGCGCTGTTATATACTCTTGTGGCCTCACTAAATTGTTCTAAACGTTTTTTGGGCAGGTTGGAACAGCCAATTCCCACAGTAAGAAATAATACCAAGATAGTTAAAATTTTTAATTCAAGTAGATATTTGTTGTGAATCATGGATGGACCTCATGTGGTAAGATTACTTTGTAACTTAATAAATAAAGCGAGGAGCAAATCTCTTCATATAAAAAGTATAAAAGCTACTTTGAATTAGGGCAAGAGGTGGTGCAAAAAAAAGGAACTAACTTTTGATAAAAAAATCCAATTCTTATAGAAAAAAAATAGGGAAAAGTTTAAGAAAACCAAAAGACTCAAGATTAAAAAAGTCCAAAATGGCGTTATGGGATCAAGCTGCTCGTTGGTATGACGCTCTGGTTGGTGATCAAGGAAGCGATTATCATAGGTCCATAGTCATGCCCAACGCGTTTAAGCTTATGGGTTTAAAAAAGGGAAGCCGAATATTGGATTTAGCTTGTGGACAGGGAGTTTTTTCCCGTTTTCTTTATCAAAAAGGTTTGCGAGTGATGGGCTTGGATATTTCCGAAGAATTAATTCGCTATGCTCAGAAAAGATCTGACCCGGCAATTAAATTTTTTACCGGAGACGCTCAAGATGATTCTACGTTAGAAAATGAAAAGTTTGATGGGGTTGTTTGTTTGCTGGCTTTACAAAATATCGAATCTTTAGAAGGGGTATTTAAAAACGTTAAAAAATGGCTAAAGCCTTCGGGGAAATTTGTTATGGTTGTTACGCACCCCTGTTTTCGAATTCCACGGCAAACTCACTGGGGATGGGATGAGGAAAAGAAAATACAATACCGGCGAGTAGATATGTATTCTCAAGAAACGGCAATTCCCATTTTAACTCCACCGTTTGCGACTTCTTCCATTTATACTGTGACGTATCATCGGCCGCTAAAAAGTTATTTTTCCCATTTGTCGCAAGCGGGTTTCGCAGTCGATTCACTTGAAGAATGGGTATCTGAAAAAATGAGTCAGCCCGGAAAACGAGCCAAGGCAGAAAATAGAGCCAGAAATGAAATCCCTTTGTTTTTAGCATTGAGGTCAATTCTTCAAACTTAACATGTATTGTAAAATGAAGAAATTTAGAAATAGCTTTTTTTAAAGGGTAAAAAATGAGAAGAAATCGGAGTTATACTTACGAATTGGTGGAGCAAAGTTTGTTGTTGTCTAAAGTGAAAAGCTATTTAAAGGAATTAGGTGACAATTGGAAAGCTATTACAGACTGCATGCCCATGGGACATGTGGAGTACAAACCCATTCGAAATAATCCTATGCGATCTGGCTATCAGTTCCAATACCGTCCGGCTGGGTTGAATTTGAATTTATATTTTCCGGAAAAACAATTCAATCTCTTACTAGAAGAACTCAATGAGGATAAACTACTAAAGTTGAAGGCAACTTTTCAAAAGGCCATTCCGGAGCGTTCGGGTTACATTATTAATGAGTTTAAAATTAGAGGGATACTTGATGAGCCTTTGTCCGGAGAAAAAAAGAAAGAAAATTAATCTTTTTAATAGTATTGATCAAAGCTAGTCTGGAAATCTTTCATCAAATGGCAGGTCCTCTTGAATGGCCTTTCTTATTTTTTTCATCCAATCTTGAAAGAAAGCAATATTGTGGATTGAATTCAGTCGCATGGCTAAAATTTCCTCTGCAATAAATAGATGTCTCAAATAAGCTTTAGAATAATTTTTGCATGTATAACAATGACAATGGGGATCTAAGGGTGAGTCATCATTTTTGTATTGTGAATTTCTAATGTTAATTTTCCCTTGGCTGGTAAATAAAGATCCATTTCTGGCATTTCGAGTAGGCATTACACAATCAAACATATCAATTCCCATGTGGCAACAGTCCAATAAATCATTTGGAGTGCCCACTCCCATTAGATAACGAGGTTTTTGACTGGGAAGGCGTTCAGCGGTATGAGCAGCGATCTCCAACATAAGGGACTTTTCTTCCCCGACACTTAATCCTCCAATGGAATAACCTTCGAAACCTAAATCTGTAATTTGATTAACACTTTCAGAGCGAAGCTTTTTAAACATTCCCCCCTGGACAATCCCAAATAAAGTTTGGTTTCCTGATTGAAATGCATTTTTGCAACGGAGGGCCCAGCGGGTGGATAATTCCAGGGAAGATTGTGTTTGGGAAAGGTCCGCATCATGTGGGGTGGGTTCGTCAAAAGCCATGATAATATCAGCTCCAAGAGCTTGTTGAATTTCCATGGCCTTTTCCGGACTGAGTAAATGGGAGGAACCGTCTAAATGCGATTTGAATAAAACACCTTCTTCAGTAACTTTAGTTAGATCGCTTAAGCTAAAAACTTGAAAACCTCCGCTATCAGTTAGAATAGGAAGGTTCCAATTCATAAATTTGTGCAATCCCCCTAGGTTTTGAATTAAATCATGGCCTGGTCTTAAATAAAGATGATAAGTATTGCCCAATATGATTTGGGTATTACAAGCCAGTAAATCTTCTGGGGAGAGAGCCTTTACAGTGCCCTGAGTGCCTACTGGCATAAATACAGGGGTGAGGATTTCGCCATGAGAGGTCGTGAGCTTCCCTAGTCGAGCGGAAGAGTGGGAATGCTGTTTTAAAACTTCAAACTTAAACACTTGATGGCGGTTGAGTCCCTGGAGTAAGATTCGTGTTTGCCAAATGCTTTAACTCATCAGAGAGATTAACGGTTAATTGAGTAAATGGAATTCTAAATCCATTTTTATTACAAATTTTTACGAGGGTAGTTTGAATTTCACGTTCAATTTCTTCGTGTTGATCTGCACAACGACCATCTACGTGTATGATTATCCTTAGATTTAAGGAACTGGCTGAAGCGGTATCGAATGAAATTTCCAAATGGGTAAAGTCTGGTTGGCTTCCTTCAAAATGAGATTTTAAATTTTGACGAATTCCTTCGTCAAATAGCTGAGGGACAACATCGCAGATTTTGGACTGGAGCTCGTAATCAAGACCAAACGCCAAGTCATAACGAAAACCACGGGAGATATTCATTGGAGTTTTCGCAATAAACTCAGCCACAGTGTAATATTTTAATGTCCCACCTTTTAGTTGCAGAACCACTTGCTCTACCGTTTGGTTTTTAATTTGCCCATAAGTTCCATCAGAAAGAAATACCCAATCGCCTTGGTCGGTAGGAAACCATGGCTCGTCCTCTACATGGGGTCGTGAATATTTACCCACTAATTCCCCAACGGGCAAGGTGATTTTTCCACCCTCTAGATTGCTATTGACCAAGGTAGCTTGCAATCCAATACTTTCAACAAACCATGGAACACCATTCCAGATTAAACGTTCGCTTTCTTTAACGGTTCCTAAGTTTAAAGCCAAACGAATTTCCTTAAAAAGTTTTGGTAGAAACTGTCTACCTGCCCAAACCACGGCAGCGAGAAATAGAATCAATACACTTAACAATAACCAATCATTTAGAAGATAGAGAGAAACTAAACTTAAGGAGATACATATAATAACAACCAATACGCTGTATGCAGTCACTAAAAGCTTTTCTAACCAATCTGGAAAGGGGAGGAAGCTTCTGGATCCAACAATAAAAATCCGAATTTTCATTAAAACAAACCAGACAAAAGCAAATATTCCCACAGTGATTAGAACATTAAGGCCGCGATGTTTGAAAAAGTCTTTTGTGCTCCTTGAAACCGCTTCAATAATAGTTTCATTATCTTTAAGTTCGTTTTCTAAAGATTGTTTTGCTTCATTTAATTGAAGGCGGACCAAGTCCGGGTTGAATTTGTTTTTTAATCTATTGAGATTTTTTAAATAATTCTCTGCCTCGGGGCCTTTAGGATCATCACCCGTGGGCCCCATTTCTATTAAAGAATTTATATTATTCCAACCGCTTTCAAATTTTTCTAATTGTTCCTCCAAAGTTGCAACCCGTTTTTTTAATTTTTCAATGTGTCGAGGTTTCTTGGTTAGGTCGCTCAACGCTTCGAGTAAGGGAAGTGTCAAGGCTTCTAATTCTTTTACCCAATTAGACTCCTGTTCTTCTCCTAAAATAAAGTCTTGGCTGTTTAATTGAGTTGCTAATAATTCGAAATTTCTATTCAATCCATCCAACTGGGTTAGTAGTTCCTCTCTTCTTTTAGTTATAGCTTTGGAGGAGGGCATAGATTTTAAATCATTTAATTCTTTTTGGATCAGCCAAGCCTGGCTTGAAATAATGTTTAACATACTTTGGATTTTTTCATAGTCGTCCGTTTCTTCGTCCGATTCTTCTTGGGAAAAGGAAGTAAGAGGTAAAATTATTAGGATAAAAATGAAAAATAAAATTAGAACTGATTTTTTGTAGGGATTAAGAAATTTGAAAAAATTTAAAAACCCCTGTCTCAGAATCATTGAAATTCTCCAATAATTAAGAATTGGTAAATTCTCTTTGGGTTAGAGTATCTCCCAGAGCTTTAATAAGAAGATCGATTTCCTTCTTGGTAACAATTAAGGGTGGAATGAAGCGTAGTGTGTTTGGGGCAACGCTGTTTACCAGAAATCCTTTTTTTAAAAGAATTTGGGCCGCTTTTAATGAGGAGCCTTTAAGGTCTATTCCTAATATGAGGCCTTTTCCACGCACTTCCTCAATCAAGGGAATTTCCTTTGCTAATTTAACTAACTTTTTAAGGAAATATTCTCCATTTTTTGCGGCTCGAAGTAAAAAGGTCTTTTGGGAAATGACTTTTATAGATGCCAAAGCTGCAGCGCAAACTAAAGGGTTGCCCCCAAACGTAGAGCCATGAGTTCCCGGGGCAAATGTTTTTGCGATTCGATTGGTGGTTACCATAGCACCAATGGGTACACCGCCACCCAGACCTTTTGCTAAAGTCATTATATCTGGTTTTACTCCAAATCCCTGATAAGCGAATAAAGTTCCCGTGCGGCCGAATCCAGTTTGAATTTCATCTAATATAAGAAGAATTTTGTTTGCGGTACAAAACTTTCGAATTTCTTTTAAATAATCTTTGCCAGGAACGATGACTCCTGTTTCACCCTGAATAGGTTCTAGTATGACAGCGCAAGTTTTTGATGAAATCGCTTTTTTAAAAGCTCCCACATCATCAAAGGGAACATTTTTAAATCCTCTCAACATTGGACCAAATCCTGTCTGCATTTTTTTTTGAGGTGTTGCGCTCAGGGAACCATAAGTGCGCCCATGGAATGATCGATTAGTGGTAATGATTTCATATTTATTTTTGAATCCCTGATCAAAATAAAATCGTCGAGCAATTTTTATTGCTGCTTCAATTGCTTCTGTTCCACTATTACAAAAAAACACCTTGTCCCCAAAGCTCAACCGTGAAATTTCTTGGGCTAGTTTGGATTGCTGGGGAATATGGAACCAGTTTGAAACGTGAATTAATTTCTCGGCTTGATTCTGAATGGATTTAACTATTTTGGGATGGCAGTGTCCTAAATTATCTACCGCAACACCAGCTACAAAATCTAAATATTTATTTCCAGATTGATCCCAAACGTACATTCCTTTACCTTTGGCTAAAGCGATGGGATAGCGGCCATAATTTTGAGTTACATATTTATTGGTAATTTCGATTATATTTTGATTGTTTTCCATGTTTGAGGTAATTTCAGAATTTTAAATTTTGCGATTCTAAATGATTTGAAACTTTATCATAAAGTTTTCCAAAAAATAATACAAATCCATTAGATTGGTTTTCATGTGGAATTCATTAATAGCAAAAACTAAAGACTTATTATTTCCAGTTCCATGCGTTGGTTGTGGGATGGATCGAAAAGGTTATGGCGAGTGTTTGTGTTCCCTGTGTCATATGGGCATTCGATGTATTGAAAATCCGTTTTGTTATGTTTGTGGATATCCTGTAGATTTGGATTATAAAGTGGATGAGGAGAAAATAAAATGTGGATTGTGCCGTAAGGAAACTTTTAGCTTTGACCAAGCCAGATCATTTGGATTTTACGAGTCAATTTTAAAGGAATTAATACACTATTATAAATACAACTATCAGTTGGGGGCTTTAAAAGATATAGAAGATCTGCTTAATAATTATTTTCAGATCAGAAAGACTACTTATTCTTCCTTTAAAGTGATACCTGTTCCGCTTCACGTTAAAAAGTTATATTCTCGCGGTTTTGACCAGTCGTACTTATTAGCCAAAAGTATAGCAAGAATACTGCAAATTCCCTTTTTGGGAGTTCCCGTAGTTAGGATTAAAAATACACCTCCCCAGGTAAAGATCAAGAGAAAAGAAAGAATGAGGAATATCAAAGGTGCTTTTAAAATTGAGAATCCAGATACAATTAAGAACCAGGACCTTTTAATAGTAGATGATGTTTTTACTACAGGTTCCACTACCAATGAATTGGCAAAAATTCTAAAAAAAAATGGAGCTGGGAAAGTTTACGTGTTTACCTTAGCCCGGGCTCTATAGTTGTAGGGGGAATTTGTGCAGAGGGAAGAAATGATTTTTCGAATTATCTCAAGCTACCCGTTACTAGCCACCATGTAAAAATACTTGCTGCATATCCAAGGGCGATGGTCCAAGACCATTTTAAATGTGCCATAAAAGTATAATTTTTCCTATCTACTCCCATAACCGCCACACCTGCAGCAGACCCTACAGAAAGCAGGCTTCCACCAACACCGGTGGTTAAAGTAATCAAAAGCCATTGGTCAATACCCATGGCAGGGTCCATTTTTAAAACTGCAAACATTACTGGAATATTGTCCACAATTGCTGAAAGTATACCCACACAAATATTGGACCAAGTGGGGCCAATGGTACCGTAAAGAGATTCGCTAACAAGGGCCAGGTAACCAAGGTACTGTAATGCTCCAACGGCCGTAAGTACTCCAAAAAAGAAAAGTAGCGTGTCAAACTCAACATTTGAGATTTTTCTGAAGATATCAAACTGTTGAGAGGACTCCTCTATATCGGGATTTACATGAAGCTCTTCCAACACGGGTCTGTTTCCCCATCTTTTAAGGTAATAACCAAAGATCATCAACGCGCCTAATCCCAACATCATTCCTAAAAAGGGCGGAAGGTGTAAAAATTGATGGAAACTGACTGCAGTGGCAATCGTAAAAACGCCCATTGCAATGATTACTTTTGCTCCAGGCTTTAACTTGATAAGTCCTGATTCGCTTTCAGGGTGCTCATCAGGAAGGAAAAAATACATTATTCCAGCTGGAATTATCCAATTGATTAAAGATGGAAGCATTAAATATGCAAATTGAAGAGTTTCAACCTTACCCGAAGTCCAAACCATTAAGGTTGTAATATCACCAAAAGGACTCCAAGCTCCACCAGCATTTGCCGCAACAACAATATTTGTAAATGAAAGGACTATAAAACGAGAATGGCCACCACTCACTGCTAAGGCAACGGTGGACATTAGCAATGCGCTCGTTAAATTATCTGCTAAAGGGGAGAGGAAAAAAGTAATGATACCAGTTGCCCAAAATAAGGCACGAAACCCTAATCCCTTTCTTAGAAGCCAGGAACGAAGGCAATTAAATACATTTCTTTCATCCAAAGTATTGATATAAGTCATTGCGGAAAGAAGAAAGAAAAACAGTTCGCCGATTTCCGCGATTAATTCTTTGACAAATTCATGAGAATGACTTGGATCTCCGAGATGAGTGGATTCGTAAACACCGATAAAAAACCACATTAAGCAGCCGGCCAGAATAACTGGCTTTGATTTTCTCATGTGGATTTTTTCTTCGAGTACCACAAGAGTGTAAGCAAGAAAAAAGGCAATTATTGAGATGTAACCGGCCCAGGAGGTTGTTAGCCCGTGCATTCAGTACTCCCTAATATTGATAAAAACTGTGAGTATCGGAAATCAAAATATGAATTAAGGTATAAATGTTCTTAGAGTAATAGTAAAAAGGAGAAAATTGAATTTGTCTACCAAATTAATAAAATCAATTACTTGGATGGCGAAGATTGTAATTGAGATTCAAGTTTTTCGTGATTTCAATTCACAAAATAAAAATTAAGTCTTAAAACATTATCTTTATAATAAAAAAAAATCAATAAATTATCGGATTATTAATGAAAAACATTCATTCCTCGAAAAATACTCTAGTTAAAACGATAAAATAAGGAAAAGGACAGCCCCTAAAAACCAAGTAATGTAAGGATTGAGCATGAAACCCGACCAAGGGTTTAATGTATTGATAACGTTAAATAAATTAATGAGTTTGGAGGTCTAAAGTGGGGAATTTTAATTGACTGAGGTTTTTTCTATGCTAACATTAGTTTCGTGAAATTTTAGGGTATTTTGTTTAGAATTTTGTTAGCATTATTAGAGGATATAGTAAAAAAGTTTGCCAGCCAAAGAATATCTAACCGAATGTAAGCGATTCATTGACGAGGCAATTCCACTCTATTTGCCGGAAAAAACAACATATCCTGAAAAAATTCATGAATCGATGCATTACAGTTTGTTTGCTGGGGGAAAGCGGTTACGGCCAAGTTTGTTAATTGCTTCAACCGAAGCGGTAGGTGGCCAGCGGGATAAAGTTGTCCCTTTTGCGGTTGCTACAGAGATGCTGCATACTTATACGCTGATTCATGATGACCTTCCCGCTTTGGACAATGACAACTTTAGAAGAGGGAAACTAACAAATCATAAGGTCTTTGGTGAAGCGGTCGCTATTCTTTCCGGGGATGCTTTATTGACCCAGGCCTTTGAGTTGATGACCAACCATTTTTTAATGGAAAGTATTCCTCCGAAAAGTGTATTGCGAGCTTCCCATGAAATGGCAAAAGCCTTAGGGTCTACCGGAGTTATTGGTGGACAAGTTGTAGATTTAGAATCAACAGGTCAAGAGATTGATGCTTCTACTCTTGAATACATTCATATTTATAAAACAGGTTTTTTTTTCAAATCTTGTTTGAGGGCAGGGGCCATATTGAGTCAAGCTTCACGAGAACAACTCGATGCTTTGTCTCGTTTTGGAGCCCATATTGGGTTGGCATTTCAAATCATTGATGACATACTAGACATTGTTGGTGATAAAGAAAAATTAGGAAAAGATATTGGTAGCGATATTGACAAAAACAAAGCAACATATCCCGCAATGTTTGGGATGGACAAATCAAAGAGGATGGCTGAAGATTTGGTCAACCAGGCTAACGAGTGTTTGAAGGATTTTGATCACTCTGCCGATCCTCTTCGTGAAATCGCCCGATTTTTTGTGGTACGAACCTTTTAGCTGGGCAATATTATGAAAAAACTGCTAGATAGTATTAATAGTCCCAAAGATTTAAAAAAATTAAAGTCAGAGCAACTTCCTGAATTAGCAACTGAAATTCGGGACTGTTTATTAAATACAATTTCAAAAACTGGAGGCCATTTAGGTTCTAATTTAGGTGTGGTGGAATTAACAATTGCACTTCACTATATCTTCGATAGTCCAAAGGATAAATTTGTTTGGGATGTTGGGCACCAGACCTACGTGCATAAGTTGCTCACGGGCCGAAAAAACAAATTCGATACATTACGTAAATACGATGGTTTGAGCGGTTTTACCAAAAGAGAGGAAAGTAAACACGATCATTGGAACTGTGGTCATGGAGGGACTTCAATTTCAGCCGCAATAGCGTTTGCTAAGGCTAGAGATTTAAAGAAGGAAGACCACGAGGTTGTAGCAGTAATTGGTGATGGTTCTATGACAGCGGGTATGGCTTTCGAGGGCTTGAACCATACAGGCCATTTAAAAAGCAATATGATTGTGGTGTTGAACGACAATGAAATGTCTATCTCACCTAACGTAGGAGGAATGTCCTCTCACCTTAGTCAAATAATGACCGGAGAAGTTTTACGCAAAATTAAAAAAGAAGTTGATGAGTTGCTACTTGCCATACCGGGCGTAGGTAAGGAAATTTCTCGATATGCGCATAAGTTGGATGAAGCCATCAAGGGTATATTTATTCCTGGGCGTTTATTCGAGGATTTAGGATTCCGTTATGTTGGCCCAATTGACGGCCATAACATTGAGGATTTAATAGAAGCGCTGGAACCTTTAAAAGGTCCCAAGCGGCCTACATTGATTCATGTTGTGACCACCAAAGGGAAAGGGTATAAAGTTGCTGAGGAAAAGGCAGAAGTTTGGCATGGTGCTTCTCCTTTTGATATTAAAACAGGAACTTTTCTGAAAAAATCCTCTTCCATACCTAATTATACTTCTGTATTTGCACAAGCTCTCATTGAATTAGCGAAAGAAGATGAAAAGATAATTGGTATTACAGCGGCTATGCCAACCGGTACCGGCATTAGCAAATTTGAAGAAGTTTTCCCGGATCGCACTTTTGATGTGGGTATGGCCGAACAACACGCAGTTGATTTTGCCGGTGGGTTGGCATTAGAAGGTTTTCATCCTGTAGCTGCAATTTACTCTACATTTTTACAAAGAGCTTACGACCAAGTGGTACATGATATCTGCTTGATGAATATTCCGATTACATTTGCTATGGACCGTGCAGGGATTGTCGGAGAAGATGGGGCTACTCACCAGGGTTTGTACGATATAGCTTATCTTAGGACTCTTCCAAATATGGTGATTATGGCTCCAAAGGATGAAAATGAATTGCGGCATATGCTTAAAACAGCTATTTATCATCCTGGTCCTGCAGCCATTCGTTATCCGCGAGGATCGGGCTTGGGTGTTCCTATAGATCCTGAAATGAAGGAAATGGAAATTGGAAAGGGTGAAGTGGTCCGTCAAGGGAAAGATATGGTGCTTATAGCTTATGGCCATATGGTTCAACCTGCTTTGGAAGCTGCAGAAAAATTGAAAGAGGCGAATATTGATGCCACGGTCATTAATGCCCGATTTGTAAAACCTCTGGACGAAGAATTGATCATGGCCCATGTGAAGGCTACTAAATGTGTTGTTACTTTAGAAGAACACTCGGTTCAAGGGGGTTTTGGGTCCGCCGTTTTAGAGTTGGTTCACCAACATATAATGGATCAGCCGATTAATATTAAATGTCTTGGTGTAGCAGATTTAGTGATTGAACACGGTTCTCCTAATCTGGTACGTAGGGATTTGGAATTAGATCTTGAAGGGATATTTAATTCTGTTCAAAAATTTTATTATTCAGTTAAAGGGCCCTTTGTCCAAGTACAACAGCCTCGAAAAATCCATCAAGGAAATGGAAAGCGGCCTGAAAAATTAAACCCACAAAAAGGTACTGAAGAGGTAAAACATTCAGTCAATGGATAGATGCTCTCAGATTAAACGCGCCACCCGTGAAACCGATATTGAAATTAATATAGTTTTGGATGGATCGGGCAAGAGCGACATTCAAACTCCTGTGCCTTTCCTCAGTCACATGCTGGATCAAATTGCCCGCCATGGTTATTTTGATATAGTAGTTAAAGCTCAGGGTGATACAGAGATAGATTTTCACCATACTGTTGAAGACATTGGGATCACGCTGGGGATGGCTTTTGAAAAAGCTTTGGGAGATAAAAAGGGTATTTGCCGATTTGGTAGTGCAAGGGTCCCTTTAAACGAAGCTCTTTCTAATGTCACGGTAGACGTTTGTGGGCGTTCTTATTTTGTCTTTAACATAGACCTTCCTCGTGCAAAACTAGGTGAATTTGATGTTGAATTAGTGCCTGAATTTTTTCAAGCCTTTTCGGCTAACAGTGGCACCACATTACACATTGATGCTCCTTATTGGACCAACCTCCACCATGTGACGGAAGCTTCGTTTAAAGCTTTTGCTAGAGCTTTAGATCAGGCTAGTTCAATTGACCCTCGTTCGGACTCAGTTCCCTCAACGAAGGGTTCGTTGGGATGATTGCAATCATTGACTATGGGATGGGCAATCTCCGCTCCGTTCAAAAAGCGTTTGAAGCTGTTGGCGCCGAAGCCAAAATCACAAACGATTCCAAGTCTATTTTAGATGCTCATTCTGTTGTGTTGCCGGGAGTTGGTGCCTTTAAAGATTGCATGGACAATCTCACTCGTTTTGATTTGGTTGATGTAATTCATTCTACAATTAAAAGCGGGAAACCTTTTTTGGGTATTTGCCTGGGTCTCCAATTATTATTTGAGCAAAGTAATGAATTTGGAAATGTGCCTGGCCTAGGTGTCTTTCCCGGACAGGTGGAGCGTTTTCATTTTAAACAAAACTCAGAATTAAAAATTCCTCACATGGGCTGGAATACGGTCAATTTTCAAAAAAACTCGCCTCTTTTTAACGGAATTGATACTTCCTCTTATTTTTATTTTGTCCATTCCTATTTTGTAAAACCGGAGAATCCTGACATTGTGGCTACCACAACCAGCTATGGTGAGGAATTTGTTTCCGGTATTCAATTCGAGAATATTTTTGCTTTTCAATTTCATCCTGAAAAAAGTCAAAGCCTGGGTTTAAATATTCTTAAAAACTTTTCCCAACTTAATTAAGTTTATAGAAATGTCTTCAACCGCTTATCTTCGCGGTGTCCTATTGGCATTGACTACTGCTTTTCTTTGGAGCCTTTTGCCCATATTAACGAAACTGGCGGTTAAAGAGTTTAGCGGGGGCACCATCGTTTGGTTTCGTTTTACCTTTTCTTTTATTATTCTTTTTGGCCTACTTTATTTTCGAAATAAAAATCCATTAAGTATTTTATTTAAACCTCCTTTGTTAGCGGTGATGGGAGGGATTTTTTTGGGAATCAATTACTTCCTCTTTTTAAAAGGAGTAGAGACTAGTAGCCCGACTAACGCCGGCGTATTGGTTCAATTAGCTCCTTTAATTGTTGTGATAATCGGCGTGAAAATATTTGGAGAAAGGTTTAATGCTAAACAATGGATGGGTTTGGGGTTGGCAATGATTGGTTTTGTAATTTTTTTTAGAGACCAAATTAATCATTCATCTAATGTTCAAATTTATACCACTGCGTCTTTATACATTTTGGGGGCTGCCCTGACATGGGCAACTTATATTACACTGCAAAAAATATTGTCCCCCGATTATGAAGCACAACAATTAAATTTACTTGTTTATGGAACGGCATCCTTACTTTTGGTTTATTTTGTGAAGTGGGGGGAATTTCTCAACCAGAGCTCTGGAAATTGGGTATTGATGATTGTCCTCGGAATAAATACCTTATTGGCTTATGGTTGCTTAGCGGAGGCTGTGAAATATATTCCTTTGTCAATAATAAGCGTTATTATTACGCTTCACCCGTTTATTACCATGATGTTGATGTACTTTATACCCAAAGTCTACCCTGGCTTATTGCCTGAAAAAATTAGTGCCTTTGGTTATGTGGGGGCAAGTATTGCTATTTTGGGAGTTATCTTTGTAATTCGAAAAAATTGAATCCTGGATTAAGGTTTTATTCCTGTTAGGACCCCAGTTGGGATTGCATCTATACGAAAATGTTGGACTTCTTGGATCCCAAATTGCTTAAGCCAATTGATTTTTTCAGCTACAGGATGTGCTCTTCCACCGGGAGTCAACAACGCGATATTTAAACTAAATAACACATCATTCAGAGGGCTCGTATCGTCACCGTCTGTGCAAAAACCATGGAGAATTATTCTTCCTTTTGAAGATAGAGTGTTGATAGCTTTTTGTAGAAGAAACTTGGCTTGGTCTTCGTCATACATGTGAAGAACATTTGCTATTAGAATTAGATCATACCCGGAACCGAAATCATCATTTTTAAAGTCCCCGCCAATCGTGTTCACTCTATCTCCTAAGTCATATTTTTGGATATAGCTTTTTGCGACTTCAACGACAGGTGGGATGTCAAATACGGTGGCTTTTAAATTGTGATGCAATTTTGCCCATTCCAAAGAATAGGTGCCTGGTCCGCCGCCAATGTCAAGGAGATGCTTATAATCACCCAATGGGATTTCTCTTGCCATTAACCAAGTTGCTTTAAGTCCTTTATCATGCATGGCGTCAATAAATGCCCGTGTCTCATGTGGGTCATTACCTAAGACTTCCATGATGCTTTTTATGAAACTACCTGTTTTGACAAATTGGGGCAGCTCTAGCCAAACAGGTACCAAACTAAACATCAGGCGAATCCATTGGTGCATACATCGATCACCATCCTTTGAAAGAAAAGGTCTGCAGGAATCCATTAATTGGTAACGATTATCTTTTTTGGAAGAGATTTCTAGGGCTACTAATGCGTTGAGTAACCTCAAGGTACCCTTTTGAGAAAGGTTAAGTTTTTGCGAAATGTCATCGGCGGAAACTGGTTCTCCTGCCAGTTCATCAAAAATTTTTAAATGGTTAGCTGTCATTAAAACCAGGGCAGGTTCAAATCCATTTAATATTTCTCCTATTTTTTTATCTATTTCCATTGAACAATTCCTTGTTTGAAAATATTAATTTTTGGTTTTCATGGCTACACGCATTTCTCTCTCGGCATCCCGTTTTTTTATGCTCTCCCGTTTATCGTGAAGTTTTTTTCCTTTTGCAATAGAGAGTTCAACTTTAACTCTACCATTTTTAAAATACATTTTTAGTGGAATTAAACTATAGCCCTTTTCTCTACTTATTCCAATCAACCGATCAATTTCTTTTTTATGAAGCAATAATTTTCTTTTTCGAGTAGGTGCATGATTAAATTGGTGGGCCGGTGTGTAGGGGCTTATATGGGCATGATATAAATAAATTTCTCCTCTTTCAAACTCTGCATAGCTATCCACCAAATTGGCTTTCCCGTCACGACAAGATTTGACTTCTGTTCCTAATAGAGCTATCCCCGCTTCCAAGGTGTCTTCTATGGAATAATTATGTCTTGCTTTTTTGTTTTGACAAATAATTTTAATTCCGCTCATTATGTAAGTAATTAGTTTAATGAAAGAGGTATTCTAAATTAAAAAATTTTTACGCTAATTCCAAGAGGTTTCTTGAAATTTTTTGAGGCATTACTTTTGTAACAAAAAATTTCAAGATATCCCCAACTATTTATTATGGCACCTAATTCTCCTATTTTTTTTTCGCTGTAGGTTTGGGACAGCCCCTTTATTTTATGTCGACCGCATTTTAAAAACCAATCACCTTTTTTACTTAAATGAGGTTCGATGTCAGTAAGTTTGAGGTTCGTCATCATATTGCCAAATCGATCAATGTAGGTTACTTCCCCTGAAAGATATTTTCCATTGTAACGTGGTTGGATCAATTCAATAACATTTGGGTTGGATAGTTTGGTCCCAAAGGAACGTATTTGTACTTTATTTGCCAAATGAGCGGCGATGGGTGCAAAAATATCTCTTCCGTGAAAAGTAGTTGATACTGGGTTTAGAAAGTATTTGTCCTTAGAAATTTCGTATGCCTTCGATTGAGAACTCAATATGGGAGACAAAACTCCATTGTCGGGTCCAATAAAAATATGCTGCTTATGTTTGACTACAATGGGTTTTCGTTTACCACCCACCCCCGGATCGACTACCACTAAATGAATTGATTTTTTAGGAAAGTAAGTCCAAAAACTATCTAGGATTCTAGCAGCCTGTTCAATATTTTGTGATTCAATTTGGTGTGTGATATCTACTAATTGAACTGTAGGTGCGATTTTTAAAATCACCCCTTTCATTATTCCAACAAAAGGATCGCTCAATCCAAAGTCAGTTGTAAGTGTAATTAAGGAAGGCATCCGATAACTTGACGGCTTGTGACATCCTGAATGTTCACAGAAATGATTTGATTCATAAGCTCGTTTCCACCATTAAGAAATATGGGAATATAATTTTCACTATGTCCCTTCAGTTGGTTTGTTTCAGAATCTCTATTACTCTCAACGAGAAGTGAGACAGGTTTATTTAGAAAGCTTTTCCTAAAGGCGATAGATTTGTTTTGGCCTAACTGGGATAATATTTTGTTACGTTCTTTTTTTGTCTTATTTTGGACATCATTTTTTAGAGAATGTGCAGTGGTTCCCCTCCGAGGCGAATAGCTAAATACGTGTAAGTAAGAAAAAGGAATATCTTCAACTAACTTATAGGTATTTTTGAACATAGTATCTGATTCGCCAGGAAACCCAACAATGATGTCAGCCCCTAACCCTGGGTTGGGAATTTTATTTAATATACGCTCAATGGTTTTTCTATATTGGCTGGAATTATAGTTTCTCTTCATTTGTTCCAATATATAGTCATCCCCACTTTGCAGGGGGATGTGAAAATAGGGGCACAATTTTGGAGATTCAGCCATAAGGTCAATTAATGGGTCATCTATCTCCATAGGATTGATTGAACTAAGCCTTACTCGAAAGTTTCCATCTATTTCAAGAATTTCTTTAACTAAAGAAGAGAACTTTTCAGGTGGATTTAAATCCCTTCCATAGGTGCCTAAATTTATGCCTGTAAGAGTTATTTCTTTGTAGCCGGAAGAAATTGCATGTTTCACATTATTAATAATATTTTTTCTAGAATCACTAATGGATCGCCCACGAGCATGGACGACAGTGCAAAATGAGCAAGCTTCATCACAACCGGTTTGAACTTTTATAAAGGCTTTGGTTTTCCCATGAAAATCTGAAATGGGAATAGGCTGGAAATCCCATTTTTCCTTTATGTCCTCCATATGAATCAGCGGACTTTGTGAAGAATTATTTTTAGGAACTCTAGACAGTCGACTTTGAATAACTTTGGCAATATCAAGCTTGTTTGCATTTCCAAGTAGAACATCTAATCCTTCTAATTCGGATACTTCTTCGGGATGAGTCTGCGCGTAACACCCCGTAAACACCACTAATGCATCTTCATTTATAGCCAAAGATTTTTTAACGGCGGTTCTTGAACTTTGGTCACTTTTAGAGGTAACCGTACAAGAGTTAACCACATAAATATCTGCTGACTCTTGGGGGCTGACAATGGTAAAGCCTTCCTGTTTCAGAAGTGTCTGCATTTCGGCCGTATCATTTTGATTGGTGCGGCACCCTAAAGTTGTAAAGGCAACTTTCATATAAAACTCTTATAAAAAATTAAATGACATATCATAGTATGTTAATGCCCTAATGGTATCAATGATTTCTTGGAAATTAATAAAAAATTTAGGAGGAACTTGACCCGATAGGGAGAGTTTGCTACATTAGTGACCTCATTCCGATAGACCGTTTGTCCCACCAAAGAAGGCTTATGAATAAAGTCCAAAAAGATGTGCGTACATTCCTTGAAAAATGGCTGGACAAAACTGTTCGCCAATACATTTCCAAAATGGATGGTAAAGAGAATGGTCATTTGCACGATTTAATCATTGGTGGCGTGGAGAGACCATTGTTAGAAATTGTATTGCAGGAGACTCAATACAATCAAACTAAAGCTTCCAATATTTTAGGTATTAACCGAAATACCCTCAGAAAAAAAATTCAAGAACATAAAATCAAATGCAAAAAGACCACTTAGCGGTCGTAATTTTGGCTGCAGGAAAAGGGACACGGATGAAGTCAGACCTTCCCAAAGTGTTGCACAAATTAGGGTCCAAGACGTTGTTGTCCCACGTACTGGAAACTGTACAATCCTTAGCACCTGAAAGAACTGTGATTGTTGTTGGCCATCAAGCGAAGATGGTGGAATCCCGATTTTCGGATCCTAAAAATGAGTTTGTGGAACAAAAAGAACAACTGGGGACAGGGCATGCGGTTCAACAAACCCAAGAAGTTTTAAAAGATTTTGAAGGCAGGGTACTTATACTTTGTGGTGATATGCCTTTGTTAAAGGAATCGACCTTGAAAAGCCTATTAAAATCTCATAAAAACTCGAGGGTTGAATGTACAATATTAAGTTTAAAGACGAGTGGGCCAAAAGATTTTGGCCGTATTGTTAGGAACGATAATGGGGAGGTTTGTTCTATTGTAGAAGTTAAAGATGCGACGGAGAAAGAAAAAGCTATTGACGAATACAACTCAGGAGTTTATTGTTTTAATAAGGGTATTCTTTTCAAGGTATTACAGTCCATCGATAACAAAAATTCCCAAAGTGAATTCTATTTGACCGATGCTATTCGGTTATTAACCGAGGGAGGGAATTTTGTGCAGTGTGTACAAACAACTGACGAAAATGAAATTCTTGGGATAAACTCTAAAGCTGATTTAAATAAAGCAGAAGAAGTTTATTTGTCACGTAAAAAAGATTAAGCATTTTCAGTTTTATTATAAAACTCTTTGATTACTAAAATATGAAAGCTGTCATTTTAGCAGCCGGACAATCCCATAAGCTCAAACCTTTTTCGGATACTCGTCCCAATCCAATGATATCAGTGGCTGGTGGATATCTTTTTGGCCATAGTTTGTCTTTGTTAAAAAGTGCGGGTATCAATGATATCTTTGTGGTTGTGGGGCATAAAAAAGAGAAACTGATTGAGCATGTAGGTGAACTGTCCAATAACGGATTAAACCTTCAATTTGTAGAACAAAAAAAACCATTAGGCATTGGAGATGCCGTTCTTCAAATTCGAAAGAAAATATCTCCTGGTGAATACTTCTTGTTGATTTATGGAGATATTATTACGGCATCGAATATATATTCTAAAACACTGCAATCCTTCCATGCGTTCAAAAGTCCTGTCGCATCGATTTGTCTGCCGCCCTCGAACGAAATGTTTGGTAATGTTTTTTTAAATGCCAATATGTCTATCACCAATATAATTGAAAAGCCTAAAGGAAATGATTTAGGAAACTATGTTTTGTCCGGTGTTTATATACTTCCCGAATCATTTTTCTCGATTTTGGAAAAGAATAAGAAATCCATGGAAAAAGCTATTCAAAAACTGGTGAAGCAGGAAGGACTCCGTGCTTCAATGTGGGAAGATGAGTGGCTGGACATTGTTTATCCTTGGGAAATTTTAACAGCTAATCGCATAATTATGGATTCGTGGGAAAGCTCTTCTATTTCAAAGTCCGCTGTTTTAGAATCTAATGTAACCATACAGGGCACAGTTCATATTGAAGATAATGTAGTCATTAAAGCAGGCGCTGTTTTGGAGGGCCCTTGCTATATTGGGGAAGGCGTTTATATTGGAAACAATACTTTAATTCGAAGTTATACTTCCATGGGATCTAATTGTTCTGTGGGATATGGAGTTGAATTAAAAAATTGTGTTGTTCAAAGCCATTCTCACATAGGAAGATTGTCTTTTATTGGAGACAGTGTTCTAGGGGAGAATGTGGATATTGGCGCAGGAACTATGACGGTAAATCGACATTTGGATTGGGAAACGGTTAAATGGAAACAAGGTAAAAAACCTATTGATACAAAAAGGACTAAACTAGGATCCTTCATTGGTGATAATGCCATTGTGGGTGCTGGGAATACCATCCAACCCGGTACAGTTATCCCTCCGGGTAAAGTGTTACCTCCTAGATTTTCAGTAATGAATAAATAATTTACTTTTTAAAGTTATATGTGCGGAATCAGTGGGGCTGTTGGCCTTAATGACATTTCAAATTTATTATTCGAGAGCATCCGAAACTTAGAATATCGTGGTTATGATTCTTGCGGGGTTGCTTTGATGAATAAGAATTCAATTATTGTAAAGAAAAATACCGGTGAAGTTAAAGCAGTTTACGATAAAGAAAGTATTTTAAGGCATACCTCGAAAATGGGGATAGCTCATACACGATGGGCTACTCATGGAAAAGTAACTAAAGAGAATACACATCCTTTCTTATCGTGTGATAAAAAGTTTGCAGTCGTGCATAACGGAATAATATCCAATTATGATGCTCTTCGATCCACATTGATTAAGGAAGGTCATAAGTTTTATTCCGAAACTGATACTGAGGTGATTCCTCATTTGCTTGAAAAGTTTTATAAGCAAGTCAAAGATGTCGAAACGGCGCTGGTCAGGACATTGAATGTTTTGGAAGGTACCTTTGCTATTGCCTTGATTTCTTATTACAAACCAGAACATATTTATTGCGCTAAAAGGGAATCCCCTTTGTTGCTGGGAATAGGAGATGAAGTTAAATTCGTGGGTTCAGACTTTAACTCATTCATAGATTACACAAAAAATGCAGTTATTATTGATGATGACGAATATGCCATTATCACGAAAGATAGTTTTGTCGTTAAAAATTCTATCACCCGCGAAGAAATCAATAAACCGATAACCAAAATTGAATGGGATAGTGAGACATCAAAAAAAGGGGGGTATCCTCATTATATGTTGAAGGAAATTCATGAGCAGCCTCAAACAGTTATTAATGCATTAAAAATTCCCGAAAGCACTATTGATCAAATGGTGGATTTGATTCATGAGAGCTCGACTTGTCATTTGATTGGGGTGGGTACTACTTTTTATGTCGCAATGTATGCTAATTACGTATTTTCTTTATATGCCGGCAAATTTATTCCAGCTATTAGTTCAGACGAATTTGTATCTTTATCTCCAGTCGAAGAAAATAGTTTTGTTCTGGCAGTTTCCCAATCCGGAGAAACCTATGATACGCTTTCTGCCTTAAAGTACGCCCAATCAAAAGGAGCCAAGACAGGGGCTATAGTGAATGTCATGGGTTCATCTTTGGCGCGGTTAGTAGATTGCACCATACTTCAAGGTTCAGGGCCAGAAATATGTGTTATTAGTACCAAAGCAGCATTTACACAAATGGTATTGTTAACAAAAATTGCTTTAAAACTGGGGCTAAAACGAAAGTTTATTTCCAAAAAACAGTACAATGAACGCCTAAGTGCACTGAAGGAAATGCCTGAAATCATTCATGGGATTTTAAATGAACGATCTGGGTTTATTCATCGAATTGCCCATCAACATGCTCAAGTGAAACATTGGTTATATTTAGGAAGGGGAATCTATTATCCCGTTGCATTGGAATCTGCTTTAAAAATGAAAGAAGTGGCTTATGTGCATGCTGAAGGTATGCCATGCGGTTTTCTCAAGCATGGAACTTTGGCAATGATAGATTCGAATATCAATTCAATTGTTTTTATTCCGCCAAAGAATGACAAAGAATTATATGAAGCCACATTGGCCAGCGTTGCAGAGATTCGTGCCCGATCCGGATATGTTTTAGGAATTCATTTTGATGAACGCGGAAAAAATAAAGACCTTTTTAGTGAAGAACTAATACTCCCACCAGTGCCTAAAATTACAGCACCTCTAATTCAATTAATAATTGCTCAAATGCTTGCTTATTTTACTGCCACCTCCCTGAAAAGAAACGTGGATAAGCCGCGTTCTCTTGCCAAATCCGTAACAGTAGGTTAGTCTAACCCATATTTTTGTACCGCTGAGTTCAAGTGGTGTGAAAATTTTTTGCGCCTGTTTTTTTAATTTTAAAAACTAATTTAGTATGAGAAAAGTCAATACCGTCTTGACCATTGCTGGATCTGATTCTAGTGGAGGTGCCGGCATTCAAGCAGATATAAAAACCATTAGTGCTCATGGTTTACTGGGGACCTCAGTGGTCACTTCTATAACTTCACAAAATTCATATGGAGTTCAAGCAACACATAACCTGAATCCAGAACACATTGAATCTCAGTTAAAGGCAATCTTTGAAGATTTAAAACCCTTAGCTGTTAAAACAGGAATGCTAGGTGCGGAAGGAATCGTAAAGGTCGTTTCGAAGTATTTGAAAAAATATAAAGTGAAAAATTTGGTGGTGGACCCCATTCTATTGTCGACTAATGGGTATCCTTTGCTTTCGAATGAAGGAATTCGGGTAATGGAAAACTTATTATTCCCACTTGCTAAACTAGTGACACCGAATTTGTCGGAAGCAGAGAAGTTGTCAGGTGTTCGCATAAAAAAATCCTCTGATCGAGTTAAGGCAGCACGGGCAATATTGAAAAAAGGAGCTCAGGGGGTTTTAATTAAAGGGGGGCATGCAATGGATAATGCTGATGACTTTTTCTTTGATGGGAAAAATAAGGTTGTTTTCCCAGGTAAACGCTTTCCCTTAGAAAATCTCCATGGAACAGGATGTGTGCTTTCTGCAGCGATTGCTTCACGTTTAGCTAAAGGTGAAGCAATTATTGAAGCTATCCAAGAGGCCAAGAATTTTATTGGAGTGGCAATCAGTCAGGGTATTTTCCCGGGAAAGGGAGCTGGCTGTGTTGATCCAATGGGCAAATATTATCTGAAACAATTACGGGAAGACCTTATTCAACAAGTGACTAAACTAGTAGAAACCTTAAAGTCTTATCCGTTAGGTTACTTAATTCCAGAGGTGCAATCTAATATCGGAGTGGGACTTTCAGAAGCCTTTACGCCAGATGATGTTGTAGCAATACCGGGACGAATAGTTAAAAAAGGAAAAGAAATTGCAACTATTGCTTCTCCTGAGTTTGGTGCCTCTCAACATGTGGCAAAAATTGTTTTAACTGTAATGCGTGCTGATGCAACTAAACGTGCGGTGATGAATATTAAGTTTACAGAATCATTGCTAAAAATATGTAATAAGCTGGGATTTAAAATTAGCTCATTTAGTCGTTATAAAGAACCCAAAAATATTAAGCAACTAGAAGGATCATCGTTAGAATGGGGTACCTATCAAGCTATTTCAGATTTTGGGGGAGTTCCAGATATAATTTTTGACGTAGGGGGCCAAGGTAAAGAGGAAATGATCCGAGTCATTGCTAAAAACCCGTTAGATTTACAGAAAAAAATACTTAAAATCCACCGTCTTGCAATGAAAGAGCTCCCGGATAAAGAAATTGATATATGGAGAAAGAAATAAGCCTCTAAAAAGTGTAGATTTTTTACCAATCCAATTTAGGGTGAAAAACTAAACCTAGGTCACAGTAAGGTTTTATCGATCAAAATTTCTGATTGCTCTTTTGCATTATCCAGCCATTCCTTAAAAACTAAGTTTCCTTTTTCTTTTTTCAATACAGAGTAGGTTTCCTGTTTTTGTTCATTTGTGGGTTCCCCGGCTTCTTCACGCTCCACAATTTGGATTAAATAATGGGAATGCTTTGAAGAGCCCTTTGTGGTTTCTCCTGGTTTTAAATTAAATACTGCATCCTTAATTTCTTTGATGTTCCCAATCCCAGGAATAGTGTCAGCCATACTGAAAAAAGGAGTTTCATCGATCTCCAATTTATTCTCTTTAGCTATTGCATCTAAACTTTTTTCGGTCTTTAAACGCTTTAATAAAGATTTCATTTTTGCTTTGGTATTGGATTCGCTAATTTGATCATCATATTCTTTTGAGACCTCTTCAAGCACAGCATCCATTTCAGGAATGTGAGGAGACTTGCGCTCTACTACTTTTATTAAATAGGATGCATCAGAAGTGTTCACGGGTTCACTGACTTCATTGTCTTTTAATATAAAAGCGGCATTAAAAAATTCCGGAACAATTCCAATATCAGGGACATTATGATTTGTAGTGGAAATGAAGTCAGTGGACTTAACATCCGTATTAAATTTTTTAGCCGCCTTTTCTAAATCACTATCGGTTGAAGCCATTTGATGGATTTTTTTAATTTTCCGGCGAACTCTTTGTTGGATTTTTCGGGATTCAAGTTTTTTGGTGATTTCTTCTTTAACTTCACTAACGGGTTTTTTGCGTTCCTCTTTCAATTCTTCTAATTTAATAATGTGGTATCCAAATACAGTTTTAATGGGGCCAGCTAATTCTCCAGCTTTTAAATTATCTAAAGCTTTTTCAAATTCTGGAACCATAGTCCCTTTTGTAAATTGACCTAAATCGCCTCCTCTTGGGCCTGAGCCAGGATCCTCTGAATGTTCCTTTGCCATTTCGGCAAAATCTTTTCCGTCCTTAATTTTTTGGAGAATGTCTTCAGCCTTTTTCTTAGCTTTTTGTTCAGCCTCATCCATGGCCTTTTTTTTAGCTTCTTCGGACGCATCTCCCTCCGGTAATTCTGGTAGAGCTTTAATTAGAATATGGCGTGCACGATAACGCTTTTTAAGAATGTAGTCTGCTTCATGGGCATCGTAATAATCCTGAATATCTTCCTCATGAATTTTTATTTCGTCTTTAAGAGTTTCTTTTGTAAGTTTAATGTACTTAACTTTAATTTGTTCAGGAACTTCAAATTTGGTTTTGTTCTTTTCAAAATACTTTTTTAATTCTTCATCTGAGGGAGGGTTTTCGGGTTTGAAATATTTTTTTGGAAACTGAATGTATTTAAATTTTAATTTTTCGTTTTCTTTTTTGAAAGCTTCCAGCATCTCAGGTTCTGAAATTTTTGTGTTGGATTTTATTACCTGCTCAATTTTTTGAAGCAACATAATTTCCCGTTGGCTGCCCTCAAATTCTTTTGCTGAAATCCGGTTGAAATTGAGAAAGTTTTTGTAAAGGCTGGGATCGAATGAATCGTCCTTTTGAAAGGAAGGATTTTCTTTAATTTTGTTGGTGAGCTCCTGATCGCTAACCTGAATATTGTATTTTTTGGCTTCCGCTAATAGGATTTTTTTCTGAATTAAGCCATCAAGCGCTGTATTCTTAAGGTCCAATTTTTCAATAAGATCCTGGGAAAATTGGCCTTTAAATTGAGACCGGTAATAGTTGATTAAATTATTGAAGGATCGGTCATATTCATTGAGTAATATCTTTTCTCCATTTACCGTTGCAATGACGCCACTACGGCCTCCGCTACGTCCTCCCATTCCCCAGGAATAAAAAATAGTGCCAACAAAGGCGAAAACTATTAGCCATAATATGGATTTAATCATCCAAGAATCAGCATGTTTGCGAATCAGGTTTAACATGAAAAACACTCCCAAGGTTAAGAAAAAGATGTTACAATTCAGTGGTTGACATACTATAAAACAAGGTCTTGATTGGCAACCATTTATTCCGGCCTTTTTTGAGCAAAAGTTACATTTGAATCTTTGTATAAAGTCTAGTATCAATCCTATTGTTCATCAGTTCTATTAAATTATGGTTAATTGGACCCAACCTCTAACTTATTAACAAAAACAATAGTTTACGTCATTTATTCGGTAAACTTCAAGCAAGGTAGCAAACGTGTTTGATTTTTTTTGGGATTTAGTTTCTAACGAAATTGCAATCGACCTGGGAACAGCTAACACTTTAGTTTATGTGAAAAACCGAGGAATTTGTTTGAGAGAACCCTCGGTTGTTGCCATTAATAAAAACACAAAAGAAGTGCAGGCTGTCGGTTCTGAAGCAAAGCAAATGTTAGGCAGGGCACCTGCCAATATTGAGGCTATCCGTCCTATGAAGGATGGTGTTATAGCCCATTTTGAAGTCACGCAACAAATGATTAAGCATTTCATTCAAAAGGTTCATAACAATCGGAGGACCTTAGTTCGCCCAAGGGTAGTCATTGCTGCCCCATCTGGGATTACACAAGTGGAAAAACGGGCGGTTCGTGATTCTGCAGAATCTGCAGGAGCTCGAGAAGTATTTATCGTTGAGGAGCCTATGGCAGCTGCAATCGGTGTCGATTTGCCTATCAAAGAGCCTACCGGTAATATGATTATTGATATTGGTGGAGGCACAACGGAGGTCGCCATCATTTCAATGTCTGGAATTGTATTTAGTAAGTCTGTTCGGGTTGCCGGCGACGAAATGGACGAGGCTATCGTCAATTTTGTTAAACGAAAATATAATTTGCTTATTGGGGAGCGTACCGCTGAAGAAGTTAAAATAAAAATTGGTTCTGCCTATCCATTGGATCAAAGATCGACTATTGAGATTAAAGGTCGCGACTTAGTTGCCGGGATACCTAAGACTTTAGTCATATCTGATGAGGAGGTACGTGAAGCATTACAAGAAACGTTTAGTACTATTGTTGAATCCGTAAAAATTTCTTTAGAACGTACTCCACCCGAATTAGCTGCAGATATAGTTGATAAAGGTGTTGTGGTTGCTGGTGGAGGGTCATTAATAAAAGGATTAGATGTTTTATTACGAGAGGCCACGGGTTTACCAATCACGCTCGCAGATGATCCGCTCTCAGCAGTAGCCCTAGGTGCTGGAAAATTACTATCCGATCCAAAACTCTTAAAAAAGGTAACCTTTTAATAAAAAGTGTGGATAAGAGGACTCAAAAATAGAAAACGGGTTTTCATTTTTGTTTCCATTCTCTTGGTTTCTTTTGTCTTAATGACCGTTAACATTAAACGGTCCAGCCATCCCACTCCCGTTGAGAAATTTTTTCTTTGGGTGGTTTCACCACTTCAGAGCTTCTTCACTCTCACTGTAGATTCTGTGGCCGATGTTATTGATGGCTATTTTTATTTCGTTAATACTACCCAAGAAAATGAAGGCCTGAAACAAAAGGTTGAACAACTTTCAAATGAGAATAACTATCTTAAGGAAGAAGTGAGACGATTGGCCCGTATCGCCCAATTGGCAGATTACCAAAGTCATAGAAATTTAAACTCAATCGTAGCTACGGTAATTGGGAAGGATGCAACTCAATGGGTCAAGATGGTGTTTGTCGACAAAGGAACTCAAGATGGTGTAAGAGAAAACCAGCCTGTTGTAACTGAAACGGGTATTGTGGGCCATATCATTCAAGCGGGCACAACCACTTCAAAAGTTTTGTTGATCGTTGATAGCCGAAGTGCGGTGGATGCATTGTTTCAGGAGTCTCGTGTTTCCGGAGTGATAAGTGGAAATGGAACGGAAGAATGTAATATGAAGTATGTACCTATTGACGCTCCTGTGGAAGTAGGGGATCTTGTTTTGTCCTCCGGACTGGGAGGGATTTTTCCAAAAGGTCTTTTGGTTGGAAGAGTGAAGCAGGTGACCCAAATGGAACATGGGCTTTTTAAAGATATTACGGTTACTCCTACGGCAGATTTAACACGCTTAGAAGAAGTATTAATTTTATTGTCATAATAATTGGGTTGCCCTATGTGGCTGCTTTTGATTTTTCTAATTTATTTTTTAGTCTTTTTTTCAATCCAAACCAGTTTGTTGGATTTGATAGCTATTGCAGGAGTCACACCCGATTTAGCATTGATTCTTACACTTTATGGAACGGTTATCCTGAAAAATGAGAGGAGTATTGTAGTTGGTTGCTTCATTGGCTTTATCCAAGATTGTTTCTCTGCTGGAATTTTAGGGGTCAATACTCTTTCTAAAGGATTAATTAGCTTTATTTTTTCAGGATTAAGAAAAAATATTATTGTTGAAGGATTTATTCCTATTGCAATATTTTCATTTGTATCATCTCTTTTTGACGGCTTAGTATTTTATTTTTCTTCTTTGCTGTTATTTAAAGCAGAAACATCTGTTACTTTTCTGTATTCTAAGTTAATCGTTTACTCCTTTTATAATGCTGCTATAGCCCCTATTATTTTTTACTTTCTAAATCTAAATAAAAACTGGTTGGTTAAAAAGTTTCCAAGTTTAGAGGGAGCGGTGCAATGAGTACTCATCTTTATTCACGGGATGTGTCTGAAGGTATCCGAAGAAAACTAAAAATGTTTGCGATTATTGTGGTGGTCGCATTCGTTTTTTTATGGGTCAGAATTTGGTATCTACAAATTCTAAAAGGGGAAGACTTTAAGGGGTTATCAGAAAATAATCGAGTTCGATTAGTTTCCCTTCCTGGAATTCGAGGCTTAATAACTGATCGAAATGGCGAGACATTGGTTTCTATAAGACCGTCATTTAATTTGTATATTACTCCGGAAGATGCAAAGGACCTCGATGTTACATTAGACATATTGGAAGAAAAAATTGATTTTGATGAAGAAAAATTAAGAAAAAATATGAAGAAAGCTCAACCCTTTGCGAATGTATTGATAAAAGCAGATGTGAATAGAGAAATGGTTGCTTTTGTTGAAGAGAATAATCGCATTTTACCTGGAGTTCACTTAATTGTAGAACCCCTGAGGAATTATGTTTATAGAGATTTAGCAGCTCATGTTTTAGGTTATTTGGGAGAAATTTCGAAAGAAAAATTGGAAGAAATGAAGGAAAGCGACTACCACATGGGTGACCTGATGGGCAAAGAGGGGATGGAGTTCCTATATGAGAACGAATTAAAAGGTACAAAAGGTTATAAACAAATTGAAGTAGATGTGGCCGGAAGGGAACTTCAGATTCTCAGAAAATTGCCTCCTGAGAGTGGTAATCAACTTGTATTGACGTTGGATTTAAGATTACAAAAAGTTTTAGAGCAATTGATGATTGGTACGGAAGAAGAACCTAAGAACGGAGCTGTGGTTGTTCTTAAGGTTTCTACAGGTGAGATATTGGCAATGGCCAGTAAACCATCATTCGACCCAAACTTATTTGCTGCAGGAATTTCAATTAAAAATTGGAGAAAGCTGATTTTTGATAAACGTCACCCACTTCAAAACAAATCCATAGATGGGCAATATCCCCCAGGGTCTACATATAAAATTGTTACCGCCTTAGCAGGACTTGAGGAAAAAATTATTACACCCGATACGTCAATATATTGTCCGGGCCATTTTAAATTAGGACGAGGAAGGTATCGTTGTTGGAAAAGGGGTGGGCACGGATCTGTCGATCTACATAAAGCTTTGGTTCAATCTTGTGATGTTTATTTCTATACGGTGGGCCACAGACTGGGGATTGATAATCTAGCAAAATATGCCAAATCTCTGGGCCTTGGAGATTTTACAGGAGTTAATTTAATTGGAGAAAAAACAGGATTGGTTCCCAGTACAGAGTGGAAATTAAATGCAAAGAAAGAACCTTGGCTTTTAGGAGAAACAATTTCAGCTTCTATTGGTCAAGGATATAATTTGGTGACTCCTATCCAACAAGCAAACATGTTAGCAACGGTTATCAATGGTGGGCTATTATTCAAACCATTCTTAGTTAAAGGAATTAAAGATAAACACGGAGCAATGATTAAAGAAGTCTATCCAAAAGTACAGACCCAACTTAAAGTTCAGTCTGAAAATTTAGAATTAATAAAGGAGGCACTTCTAGGTGTAGTCAATGAAAAAAGAGGAACCGGTTGGCGGGCGAGATTAAAAGATATAAAGGTAGCAGGAAAAACAGGGACTGCTCAAGTCGTTCGTCTAAGAGCAGTTGGTTCCAATAATGAAGAAGAAATTCCCTATGAATTTAGAGACCATGCATGGTTTGTTGCATTTGCTCCCTACGAAAACCCGCAAATTGCTGTGGCAGTTATTGTTGAGCATGGGGGCCATGGAGGGGCTGCTGCTGCGCCGATTGCCCGAAAAATCATTGAAACCTACTTTAAGTTTTATCCCTTAGAATCATCAAATATTCCACCGGAAAATAAAAATGCTTTGGCTTTCCCTAACCGAGCAACTGTCCCGGTTGACAACGGTTAGACATAGTCCTAGAATCAATTCTAGGACTCTATTGGGCACTTGATTCAAACGTTAAACCATAAAAATGAAAACAAAAGAATCCCTCCCGTTAAGTTTAGGCAACAAAGTATTAGCCAATATTCTAGATGAAAGATATCAGGTTACTGTTCGTGGCTGGAAGGAGGATGAATATATTCTCCTTGACTTGCCCGTCTTTCAAGGAAGTATGCTTAAAGCAGCACCTTTGGCCGGATGTTCTATTAGTTATACCGTTGATGGAACTTTTGTTAATTTTAAGACTATCATTTCACATATTATAACCCAGCCCATTCGACTGCTTTTGTTGGAGTACCCAAAAACTTTTTCAACACATAATCTTCGAAAGAATTTTCGCCAAAGAGTGAACTTCTCTTTTTTTTATTCTAGAGAAGCTAATCCCACCGAGTTAACATTTACTGGAACCATCCGTGATTTGAGTCTGTCAGGCGCATTGATAACTCATGCAAAACCTCTAGAAAAAAATGAAACAATCTCCTTAACAGTCGGCCTTCCTCAAGGCAAGATTGCTAACCTTTTGGGAAGAGTGAAAAATATTAGAAATCGCCCTAATAGTGAGAGTGAACCTTTTGTTACCGGCTTAGAATTTAATGGGCTAACCCCCGATCAAGATGGAGTTATCCGTAAATTTGTGGAAAGTAGAATTTCAGAACGCCGAGGTACTGACCGGATCAATGGTCTGCAATAACTCCTAAATCTTTTTCTCTTAAGAATTTAATTTTGTCCCTCAACTCTGCGGCTTTTTCAAACTCTAAATTGCGAGCGGCATTGTACATTTGTTTTTCTAATTTGGCTGCGAGTTCGATTACGTTTCCACCGGATAAATATTCTTCAGGTTCTTCCATTGCTAAAGGAGTCTCGGAAAGTTGTTCAAGGTTTAGCAATGATTCTTGAATTGATTTTTTTATGGTAGCTGGAGTGATGTTATGGATATTATTAAATTCAATTTGAATCTTCCGCCTTCGTTCCGTTTCATCTATTGCTTTTTGCATTGCGCTAGTAATTTTGTCCGCATACATAATGACATGACCTTCCAAATTTCTAGCAGCGCGTCCCGAGGTTTGAATTAAAGAGGTTGCGGACCTTAAAAAGCCCTCCTTATCTGCATCCAGTATTCCGATCAAAGAAACTTCAGGAAGATCTAAACCTTCACGGAGTAAATTGATTCCGATCAAAGCATCAAATTCTCCCAATCTGAGTTCACGGAGAATTTGTACCCGGTCAATGGTTGTGATATCTGAATGGAGGTACTTTACTTTCAAGCCTAACTCCGAAAAGTGTTCTGTCAGGTCTTCTGCAAAACGTTTTGTGAGGGTAGTGACGAGAGTCCTTTCATTACGTTTAGCTCGTTGTTTAATTTCATGAAATAAATCATCCACCTGTCCGGAAACAGGGCGAATTTCGATTTTAGGATCAATTAAACCGGTAGGCCGAACAATCAATTCCGCGATTTTATTATTAGATTTTTCTAATTCATATTCAGATGGAGTTGCGGAAACATAAATAGCGTTTTCTACTTTTAAAGAAAATTCTTCAAACCTTAAAGGACGATTATCAAATGCTGAGGGAAGGCGAAACCCGTAACGAACCAAAGTTTCTTTGCGAGCACGGTCCCCATTGTACATTCCATGAAGTTGAGGAACTGTGGCATGGCTCTCATCAATTACAAATAAGGCATCGTCCGGAAAATAATCCAACAAAGTTGGTGGAGGGCTTCCAGCTTCTCTTCCCATTAAGTGACGCGAGTAATTTTCGATTCCTTGGCAATAACCGATTTCCCGAATCATTTCTAGGTCGAACATCGTACGCTGTTCAATACGTTGAGCTTCGATGAGTTGATTTTGACTTTTGAAAAATTTGATCCTTGCTACCATTTCCTTATAAATGCTTTCCATTGCTTCTTCTAATTGTTCCTTTGGAGTAGTGTAGTGGCTGGCTGGATAAATAGCTATTCGATCTAAATCTCTTACTTTTTTAAGAGTCAAAGGGTCTACGACAGATAGGTTTTCAATTTCATCACCAAAAAATTCGATCCGAATCGCTTCGTTTCTTTCGTATACGGGTAAAACTTCAACCACATCACCCCGAACACGGAATGTTCCTCTCTGAAAATCGACATCATTTCTCTTGTATTGAATTTCAACTAATTTCCGCAGGACTTTTTCACGATCCAATGTCATTCCTTTTTCAAGAAATAACAGCATTCCATGATAAGCTTCGGGAGAACCCAAACCATAAATACAGGAAACGCTTGCAACAATTAATACATCGCGTCGTTCAAAAAGAGCGTGAGTCGCCGCGTGACGCATTTTATCGATTTCATCATTAATGGAAGCATCTTTCTCAATAAAAGTATCTGTAGTAGGTAAATAAGCTTCCGGTTGGTAATAATCATAATAGCTGACAAAATAACCCACTGCATTTTCGGGAAAAAAAGTTTTAAATTCGTTGTAAAGCTGCGCGGCGAGGGTTTTGTTATGGGCCATGACCAGAGTAGGACGTTGCAATTGTTCAACTACATTGGCTATGGTAAAAGTTTTTCCCGAACCTGTTACGCCCAAAAGAGTTTGGTGCGTGGGCCCTTTTTTCAATTCATTTGCTAAGATATCAATGGCTTGTGGCTGGTGCCCCGCAGGTTTAAAATCTGAAATCAGGTTAAATTCTTTCATATTTCCGGTAATTGATTGCTTGTAGAAAATTCCAGTGATATGTTAAATTACCATCAAAAGGATTTTAGTACAATTTCCCCCACTCAGTCCTCACATTCTTTTTTCAACAATTTGAATGTTGCTAAGAGTTTAGCGGTTATGGAGAACTCAGGGGATGATTTATTTTAATTTCCAAACTTTTTCTAACAGCCCTCTTATTTTAGTGAAGAACTTTTGTGAAAACTAATTCCCAAGAAGATATTGTTAAAAAAATTCAATATAAAGATTCCACGATAACGCTTATTGGGACCGCTCATGTTTCTCACAAAAGTGTTGAGTTAGTGGAAGAGAAAATTGCCGAAGGTAATTATGATTGTATTTGCGTGGAATTGTGTCCTCCGCGATATGAGAATTTAAAGAATAGATCTTGGTGGAAAAACCTGGATATATTTCAAATTTTTAAGCAAAAGAAGGGGAATTTATTACTTATAAATTTAGCGCTTTCAGCATATCAAAAACGCCTAGCGGAAAAAGTGGGGATTGAACCGGGTCGGGAAATGTCTCGATCTATTGAGTTGGCTCAGGAACATAATTTGCGATTGGAAGTCATTGATCGTGATATCTCCACGACTTTACAAAGAATGTATCGTGAGGTTTCTTTTTGGCAGAAAATAAAACTTTTTGGTGGGTTGGTTGCCAGTATTTTTGTGGGCGAAGAAGTTACAGAAGATCAAATTGAAGGTCTTAAAGAAGGGGACATGCTTCATTCTCTGGTTGATGAATTTGGAGAATCGTTACCATCTGTAAAAAAAGTTCTCATTGATGAACGAGATCAGTATATGGCTGGGAAGCTTGCTAAATTGGTGGATGAGCCTGACGGTCCGAAAAATATTTTGGCGATGGTTGGAGCAGGTCATTTAATTGGGATGGTGCCCGCCCTAGAATCTCCACCTGATTCGCAAGCCTTGGAACAACTTGAAACAAAGCCTCCACCTAGTCGTTCCGGATATTATTTTGGGTGGGGAATTTGTATTGTTATATTGAGTATGTTTTTGATTGGTTACTACAAGTCTCCAGAGTTAGGATGGCAAATAATAATCACCTGGGTTGTTTTAAACGGGGGTTTGAGTGCATTGGGAGCTGCTTTAGCCCTGGCTCATCCCATATCGGTATTGACTGCATTTTTAGCCGCCCCGTTGACTTCTTTGAATCCAACTATTGGAGCAGGAATGGTGGTTGGAATGGTAGAATCCTTTCTTAGAAAGCCTAAGGTGAGCGACTTTGAGTCTATGCGCGATGACGTGGCTCAGGTGAAAATGTGGTGGAAAAATGGAGTTGTGCGTGTTTTTTTGGTTTTCTTCTTTGCAAATTTAGGCTCGGCGGTAGGTACCTTTGCTGCAGGGACTTCCATATTTAAGCAAATCATTGGGTAGTTTTCCATGGCTTTTATTGAACCACTTATTGTGGTGACCCCCCCTCCAATTTTTAAGTCATCTTCTTTACGATTAGAATTGTCCAAAAAATTCACCAATTTGATATTCAATCAGGAGAATCGGTATTTAAAGGAAAATGAATTAATAGAATTATGTGAAGGAGCTCAAGGTTTACTTGTTGGCCGTGACCTGATCACAGAAAAAGTTCTAACTTCTCTTCCTAATTTAAAAATTATTTCCAAATATGGAGTAGGACTGGACAATTTAGACCAGGATCTACTAAAACTTTATAAAGTAAAGTTAGGCTGGACACCTGGTGTAAATAAACGCTCTGTCGCTGAACTCACTCTCGGCTTTATGATAGGTTTAAGTCATAATATTTTTAAGGGAGGATTTTCATTAAAGAATTCTCAATGGGTTAAAGATGGCGGTAATGTTTTGCAAGGAAAAAATGTAGGCATTGTCGGATGCGGTAATATTGGAAAAGAGGTTATTCATTTGCTTTCATCTTTTGGTTGCAATGTTTTGGTTCATGATATTCTGAATATGAAGGAGTATTGTCAAAAAGTTAGTGCGTCCGAAGTCGGATTTGATAGATTAGTAGGTGAATCAGATATAATTTCATTACATGTTCCCTTGACGCCAGAAACCAAGAATATGATAAACAAAGAGGTATTCGAAAAAATGAAAGCCTCTTCTTTTTTAATTAATACAAGTCGCGGAGATGTGGTAAATGAATCTGATCTAAAGTCTGCCTTATTGAATAATAAAATTGCAGGAGCTGCCTTAGATGTTTTTTCCATTGAACCACCAGAAGATAGAGAATTGTTGGCCTGTTCTTCTCTGATGGTCACGCCTCATATTGGAGGGAATTCTTTAGAAGCAGTGGAGTTAATGGGACAATCTGCAATAAATCATTTAGTAGATTATTTCGAGAGATAAATCATGAGGTTGAATAGGTTATTTCCCATTTTAATAGGGGTTTGTTTAATATTATTCCCAACAGTATATGTCTGGGGAAATGATATTGACCCAAATGAAGCTTTGCGCCTTTTAGAAAAAAAGAAGGAAAATGAAGAAAGACAATTAAATAAACTTTCCGAGATGGTGTTGGTCCCGGGTGGTAAGTTTCTTATGGGACGAAAGGGAGTAAATAATAATGAAATGCCTTTGCATCAAGTCTCTATAGATTCTTTTTATATTGATAAATATGAAATAACTCAACTCCAATATCTTAGTGTAATGGAACGGAATCCCAGTTATTTTAAGGGTTGCCCCCTTTGTCCTGTGGAAAAAGTTAGTTTTTATCATGCAAAGGAATACTGCAAAAAGTTAGGAAAACGACTTCCTACAGAAGCAGAGTGGGAAAAAGCTGCTAAAGGAGGAATGCCAGGGGAATATTATTGGGAGCATGAAAAGGCAGAGTTGTTTGCCTGGTACGGTAATAACTCTGGAAGTAAAACCCAACCTGTTGGAGAAAGGCAGCCAAACTTATTTGGAATTTATGACATGGCGGGTAATGTGTGGGAATGGGTTTCGGATTGGTATGACGCAGAATTTTACAAAATCAGTCCAGGTATGAATCCTAAAGGACCTTCTACTGGAAAAGAAAAAGTAGTACGAGGTGGATCTTGGGGAGATCCGCCAGAACGTTTGGCTCATGCATATCGAAATTTTAAAGAACCGGATACGATGTATATAAATGTCGGATTTCGATGTGCCTCCAATAATTCTATTAAGCTAAATGCTCATGAATGAAGCGGGCTATTCTAAAGATCAATGGCAAAGTCATTATGAATCGGGAGAGTTGCCTTGGGACTTGGGTGAAGTTTCTCCAGCATTTGTTCATCTATTGGGAAAATATAATTACCCACCTGGAAAACTAATTATTCCTGGCTGTGGGCAAGGTCATGAGGTACTTTTTTTTGTTGGTAAAGGATTCGAGGTGACTGCAGTCGATATTGCTCCAGGTGCGATAACCTTGCTAAAAGATTCTTTGCAAAACCGGGAGTTAAAAGCCGAGCTTATAAATCAGGACTTTTTTAAATTAGAAAAGTACCATGAAGGAACTTATGATTATCTATTAGAGCAAACTTTTTTTTGCGCTATTCATCCTCAGCAACGTTCTCTCTATGTAGAAACGGCCCATCGAATATTAAAGCCAAAAGGAAAAATTTTTGCTCTTTTTTATGAAACAGGTGAGGCTGGCGGACCTCCGTTTAATACGACTGAATTAGATATCCATGAATTTTTTGCCCCCCATTTTAAGATTCTTATATTAAAAAAAAATAAAAACTCTATAGAGCGTCGAAAGGAAAAGGAATGGTTGGGAATTCTTGAGAAAAGATAACTTTATTTAGAATGCATTTTGGATCCTTACTCATTAAAAGGAAGCAAGCATTCCAAGGAATCATTTTTGTGAGAATTGATTAGATTGGAAACTGGAAAATATTTCAACCCCTGGCCAAAGGGTTTTAAAAGTTGCTTCAAGCTTAAAGAAGGAGTTGTTGAAGAGAGCCAATACGAATAACTTTCAGGTGAAATGATAACTGGCATTCTTGGGTGAATACTTTTCAGGGTTGTGTTTGCTTCTGTAGTAATTATTGTAAAGGTCCTTAGTATTGTTGAGCCTTTATTCCATTCAGACCATAATCCCGCAAATGCAAATAAAGCATGAGACTCCATTTGTATATATTGAGGAATTTTTTTTCCCCCATTTGATTTCCATTCAATAAAACCGTCAGTCGGAACTAAACAACGCTTTGTTTTGAAAGAGGATTTAAAGCTTGGTTTTTCTTCAATGGTTTCAGCGCGTGCGTTGATCATTCGATTTCCAATTTTCTCTTCTTTTGCCCAACTAGGTATTAAACCCCAACGCATTGTATCCAGTTGTTTTTTATCTTGAATTGAAATTACTACCGGTACATTTTGGGTAGGAGCGATATTGAAACGCAGTTTATATTCTCGAGATATTTTTTCAATTTTGAAATGCTCTTGAATGGTTTTGATTGGTTTGGTTAAACTGTATCTTCCACACATAAATATAAAAATTTAAAGGATTCGTGAAATTTATATTATATTAAGAGATTCATGAAATTAAGGAAAATAATTGTTACTTAAAATAGAAAAGACATAAATGATGCATTTAAATAACGGGAAAAAAATTTACTCAGGGATTTTTCGCGATGGAGGTGCTGGGAAATTTGCGAAACAGCGCTATCGATTACGACGCTCAAAGTTGATGGAGAAAGAAGATAAACTTATCGTCCTAACGGGTGTGCCTTATGGCCCAGGGGCAGAAACAACTTGGACTTACGCACATGCTCCCACTTATCAGGAACCTTCTTTAATGTATCTTACAGGGATTAATCAAACTGAGGTGTTATTGTTGCTCGACCCTGGTTCTAAAGAGTCTGATGAAATAATTTTCGTTAAAGCTAAAGATCCTTCTAAAGAATTTTGGGATGGAATTAGATTTGGTGTAGGTGATCCGAAATCTGTCAAAGAGGTTTTGCGAGTCACAGGAATAAAAGAAGTGAGGAATATTGACGATTTTGAAAAAGTTTTTCTAGATAGATTAAGTAAACGAAGAAAAAAGAAGGTCGGCACATTTTGGCTGGAGGGAATAAGTGGGAAAAAAAGAAAAACTATAAAAACAGATCACAACTGGAAATTTAAAAAGAGGATCGAAGGTTTACTTCAAAAATGGAAAAAACATAAAGTTGTTTTATCCAATATAATGGACTCTCATTTCGAATTGCGTTTGCCTTTAGATAAGTATGATGTTGAAAATACCTTAAAAGCTCAAAGGATAACCGGGGATGCGTTTAAAAATACTTTACGACAATTTTATAGATTTAATAATGAGTGTCAGGTGCAAGGTTTTCTTGAAGGGCATATGTTAATGGAATCTCCTTATGGGTTGAGCTTTCCAGGGATAATTGCATCAGGATCGAATGCAACAGTGTTGCACTATATGAAAAATGATGATCCATTTACCAAAAAGGAATTGGTTCTTCTTGACTTTGGAGTTCGATGGATGACCATGCATGCTGATATTTCTAGGACCGTACCCGCTTCAGGCAAGTTTAATCCTATGCAGAAAATTTTATATGAAATTGTACTGTCTGCTCAACTGGCGGTTGAGAAAATAGCTAAAGCAGGATTAACAATTGTTCAGTTGAATGAAGTTTGTTGGAAAACTTTGGAGGAAGAGCTTGAAAAAAAATTTAAAGCAAAAGGAGGAACCTGTGAACTTAAATATGATTTTAGCCCTCATGGGGTCAGTCACCTAATTGGAGAACAAGAACATGATGGTGACCCTTTCCGAGCATATGGACGGGAACCTATGAAAGCCGGTTGGCTCATAAGTAACGAACCAGGAATTTACGGAAAATTTAAAATTAAACTGAATGGGAAAAAATATAACGAAGAGTTGGGCATTCGTTTGGAAGATAACCTGCTCATTACCAAGAGGGGTTGCAAAAATCTTTCACGGGGAATTCCCAAGCGTATTTCTGAAATTGAAAAACTAATGGTACGAAAATAAAGTTAAATTTGTTTCAATACTTCCATAACTTCTTCTACGTGGCCTTTAACTTTTACTTTCGGGAATACTTTTCGAATAACTCCAGACTTGTCAATAATAAATGTACTTCTAACGATTCCCATAAATGTTTTACCATATAGCTTTTTCTCCTGCCAAACCCCATATTTGTTGACTACTTTTTGATCCACATCGGCTAGCAAGCTAAACGGCAAATCGTATTTCTGGATAAATTTCTGGTGACGTTCTGGTGAGTCAATACTTACCCCTAAAATTTCAGTATTTTTGAATTTTTTGAAATTATCTCTAAAGTCGCAGGCTTCAGTTGTGCAACCAGGCGTCATATCTTTGGGATAAAAGTATAAGACAACATTTTTTTTCCCTTTGAAGGAGCTAAGCTTAACTTTTTTGTTATCTTGATCAACTATTGTGAAATCCGGAGCTTTTTTCCCCTCTTGGAGCATGGATATTTTTCCTATCAAAATTTTAATTTATCTAGAGTTTGATCTAAATTCTTATTTAAGGAAGTAATCATCTCCATTAATTTCTTTGGTGAAGTTCTTCCTGGAGTTTTGTTAGTGATCATTCTAGCTTCACCTAATCTTGCTTCAATGAGATCATAGGTTTCTTTTGTGGGTAACTTGCCATCATTGCAAATACTTTCAAATCCAACTACAAGACGCTGTAATTTTCCATCAATTTGAAAACCAAGAGTCGAATCTTTTTTTAAGGCAGATGACTTTTCCATATAACCCCATATTCCCCCTACCATTCCTTGAGAACGTTCAAAAGATCCACGGAGTTGCTTTGTTGCGTCCTTGCAAGTGTCTGCAATTGCTTTTTCGGAAGCGGTACTTAATAAAAATATTGATATCAGGAAGAACCCTAAAGATTTTAAAACTAATGTAGACCTAACCGATTTAAAAATAAACATTCCCATCTCCATTTATTGGGTAAGTAATTGATCAGAATAAAGTAAAAGGAAGGGTATACACTGATCTTTTGGTCTTTATGGCATCTAATCAAGAATGACAATCGATGTCAAATTAAATTCTATTAATTTGGTGGCAATATGAAAGGTATGAATGTAAGTCCTTGTAAATTTGGTAATTTAATTAAATACTTTGTGATTTTTTACAAGGGAAAAAGTAGGGTCTTTTGAAAGAGATTTTAAAATTTCGGGATTTATTCTTTTAATAATTGATAAATACTTAACGGCTCCATCTTTGTCTTCTTTTTTTGAATAACATTTCGCTAGGAGGATATAAAGTGGAACCTGGTTTTTTTGGTCGGGTTGTGAAATTAAAGTCCGCTCTAAAAGAGAAATTGCCCGCGTGTATTGTTGTGTTTGGTAATAAACATTGGATGTGTTCAATCGGCTATCGAGGTTGGATGGGTCGATTTGAAGAACCGCAGAGTATATTGCCAATGCTCTTTTAAACATTCCGTAATTTGCAAAAATTTTTCCTTTTTGGTTTAAAGCGGTAACAGGATAGAAAAATAATTCTTCGGGATCTTGAATGGGTTTGTCTGCTTGAGGTTTTGAAGGGATTTCTTCCAGGCTCATTTTGGCCAATTGATCTGGGTCCCCCAGGGATTGAGATAACTCATAAAACTCCTTAGCTTTTTTAAGCTTACCCCGCATTATATAAATATCACCAAGCTCTTGGTATCCTTTTGCCTGAAGATCACGATTATTTTTCGATTGGTTGATCAGATTTCTCACCGAATTTTCTGTAAGGTTTAAACGTAAAAACAAACTAGACATACCAATTAAAATTTCGCGGATGATCGGGTCATCTTTTTTCAAGCTTGCGGCAGTTTGAATTTCAAAAAGGGATAATCCGTATTTTCCATTTTTGTAGAAATTTTTTGAGCGACCCAAGTGGTATTGTGAAGGAATAATTTTTTTCGGGATTTGATTTAATCTATCTTGCTCAATGAGCTCAATTAAAGATCGAGCTGCTTCTGCTTTTGGATGGCTGCGAAAATTTTGCCAAATATTATCCAGGGTTAATTTTGCTAAATCCAGTTTGTTCTGAATCGCAAAAAGATATCCTAATTGGTAGGCAGATTCTTGATCTTCAGGATTTAATTGTATCGCTTTCTTAAAAGCTTTTTCGGCTGAATTCGATTCATTTAAATAAACAAAGTTCATTCCCTGCTGGTAAAAATAATCCGAATTATCAGGGTCCAAATTTGTGGCGATACTAAGTTCTGCATTTGCTTTTTTCATTTCACCTTTTGCAGCTAATGTGATGGCAAATTCATAATGTGCTTGTGCGCTATCTTTATGACTTTCAACTGAATCCTTGCAAGATTGTATTGCTGACTTTACTTCTCCAAAATTTCGATAGAATATACAAAAAGCATAATCTAACGCCGAATGGTTCGGGTTGAGTTTTTTTGCCTGATTTAAAATATTTAATCCTTTTTTATATTCTCCCAGCTCGTTTAGTAAAAATGCTTTAATAAAATTAGCGGTGTCTTGTTTTGGTTTTTTTTCTAAATATAGATTGATAGTTTTTAAAGCTTCTGCGAAGTTCTTTTCTTTTGCTAATTGTTGGATGTTTAAATAGGTTGGGTTGGTTAGATCGGATGCAGAGTTTGCTGCTATTTCCATTTTCGGAAAGGTTGCCCATGCTATTGACACTAAAACCAAAAAATGGAGAAATAATAGTAAAGTGGGTATCTTTAACCAATTTGCCATAGGTAAGTTATTCTTTTAGGGATTTGCGATTCTCATAGCACGCACCGCTTTTCGACCTCTTGCAGTTTTAGGCGCTGAGAACCGTACTCCATTATTGAAGATAAATCCAAATGCATTGAACTTCCCGTTTTCTTCTGAAGACCAATGAGCTCCAGCTCCTTCTTTGGCAAATATTGGATCAAAATGAATTTTCATTTCTCGTCCCACTTGAGAACTATTTAATTTGTCAGGTTCATATAAGGTGCGAAGGTCTGCTAGAGTAGGCATTTGCCAATCAAAATAGCTAGCAAAACCTTTGGAATTGAGATTTTTAATATAATCAAAAGATTCTTTCCAATTCATCCAGTGGCCGGTTTGTTGAAATGAATCCATTTGTAGCCACATAATTCCAGTTTTAGTATCAGTAATGGTGTGGTCTCCATTGTTAACAAACCTATTATCTTTTGAGTTTTTGGGGATAGTTGGTGAAGCTGATTCCTCAGAAAACCCGGTTCCCACGATCAAAAAAATAATTACGATTGTTACAATCACTAATGGAAGTAAATGGTTTACTTTCTTTACCCTAGAAGCTCTAGAAAATGATTGAAATATTATTAATGGATTCATTGTTGTTTTAATTTTGTGATTAAAATTTTGTTTACTATTCCAGGATTGGCCTGACCTTTACTTTCCTTCATAACTTTCCCAACAAAAAAGCCTATCAATTTTTCCTTTCCGTTTTGAAATTCTTTTACTTGGGAAGGGTTGCCAGCAAGGACTTCTTCCACAATTTTTTCAATTGAGGATTCATCGGAGATTTGCTCTATTCCTTTTTCTTTGATAATTAACTCTGGAGATTTTCCTGACTTATATGCTTCTTCAAATACGGATTTAGCCATTTTGCCACTCAAAGAACCTTTGTCTATTAACTTTAAAATATCAGTTAATGCTTTTGGAGATAATGGGCAATCCTGAATAGTTTTGTCATTGCTTTTTAATTCACGTAATAATTCTCCCATGACCCAATTGCTTACAATTTTTGGTTTTGGAAAAAGTGAAACACATTCTTCAAAATAATCTGATAATGAACGCGACATGGTAAGGACACCTGCATCATAAGCAGGAATTTGATAGTCTTCAACAAACCGGTTCCTCTTTTCTTCAGGCAATTCGGGAATGGTTTGTTCAATTTTTTTTATCCAATCTTGATCGCAAACAATTGGGACTAAATCCGGTTCAGGGAAATACCTGTAGTCATGAGCTTCTTCTTTGGATCGCATCGAATAAGTTACCCCTTTATTGGAGTCAAATAATCGAGTTTCCTGGATCACGGAATCGCCTTGGTCTAGTAATTGAGTCTGGCGTTTGATTTCGTATTCTAAAGCTTTTTGCACAAATTTAAATGAGTTGATATTTTTTAATTCAGTTTTTGTTCCTAATTCCTTTTGGCCTACAGGCCTTAGAGAAACATTTGCATCACATCTAAAACTACCTTCTTCCATATTGCAGTCGCTAATATCGATATATTCTAGAATGGATTTTAATTCTACCAAATATTCTCTAGCCTCCTCCGGTGAACTTAAATCGGGTTCGCTGACAATTTCAATTAGAGGGACTCCAGTTCTATTAAAATCTACATAGCTACTTCTGGATTGACCAAGGTTGCTCCCATGGATCGACTTTCCTGCATCTTCTTCCATATGGATTCTATTTAGCCTTATTTTCTTGGTTTGTCCATCTGATTGGATATTTATATGTCCCTTGCAACCAATAGGAAGATCGAACTGGGATACCTGATATCCTTTAGGCAAATCAGGATAAAAATAGTTTTTTCGGGCAAATTGGTTCATGGGCTGAATTTCGCAATGAGTGGCCAGGCACGCTCGCATTGCAAATTCTACTGCTTTTTTATTTAAAACGGGTAACACTCCCGGCATTCCTAAACAAACAGGACAAGTATTTTCATTGGCTGCATTGCCAAACCGGGTGGAGCAGGAGCAAAATATTTTAGTTTCAGTTTTCAACTGGGCATGGACTTCTAAACCAATTACAGTTTCATAAGTTTGTGGCATTTTTCTGATACTTTTAAAGAAAGACAGCCTCACCGGAGGGTGAGACCTTATTATTTAATTAATTTGATTAGAATTCTATAGTTTGCGGGGAAGCCCGTCAAGCCAATGTAGTTATAGAGAAGTGTATCCTCCATCTATGGGGATTATAGTTCCTGTGATAAACGATGACTCATCACTTGCTAAAAAAAGACATAGATTTGCAACTTCTTCCGGTTTTCCAAATCTACCCAGAGGGTAACCTTTTATCCATTGATCCATAAGCTCTTGATTTTGCCGTAACTCTTCAGTCATTTCTGTTTCAATCATTCCTGGACAAATAGTGTTTGATCTGATTCCAAAAGGGCCATATTCTACCGCAATGGATCGACTAAACTGGTTCAAGGCGGCTTTAGAAGTATTATATGCTGAAGCCATTGGAGTGCCAACTAAACTAAGTATAGAACTAACATTTATTATGGAACCCGACTTTTGCTTAATCATTTGAGATAAAACTTCACGGGTTAATTGAAATACTCCCCTTAAATTAATATTTAAAACATTATCCCAAGTCGCATCATCCATTTCATGAAGAGGTGCCATTAAAAAAGTTCCTGCATTGTTCACTAAAATATCAATTTGACCACTTTGACTAAGAGTCTGGCTTACTAAAGATTCAGTATCCGATGATTCGGTAATATCACCTTTGATTATTTTAGTGTTTGGACCCAAATTTAATAGAGCCTGGTTTAATCGATCCTGTCTACGCCCAAAAATAATTACCTGAGCTCCTTCTTTGATAAAAGCTTGCGCACACGCAAACCCAATCCCTGTGGCACCTCCTGTTATTATTGCAGTTTTTCCTTCTAATCTCATTTTGACCTCTTTAAATGCATATCTTCATGGACTTCTATATAATAGGAACGCAATTATACACTTAGTAGAGAAAAATGGGATTGTTTATAGTTAGAGTAATGGGGATATTATGAAGTGGTTGTATTATGGGTTTGGCGGGTTCATTGGATTTGTTTGCGCATTAGTTATTAGTTTTATATTTATTGCCCTAGAAAAATCGGAGCAAATGTTAACAAATTTTGGTCGAGAATATGGTGTGTTTGGCCAATATTTGCTCAAGTTGTTTAATGCGTTGCCGTTTTTTGGTATTGTTATTGGATTGCTTTTGGTTCGGCTCATGTTTTCCAAAGAATTTGATAAAAATGAGACCAACCAGAACATGGAATGAAATAATTTGGATCGGGGTTAATTGAGTTTAAATCAATGTTAGAATGAATGACAAATAATGAGATTTCTAAAAAAAAATGGATAAAAAATTTAACGAAAATATACTTAAAGCATTAGAAACCACTCGTGAGGCATTAAAAATTTGTAAGCAAGCCATGATTGATGCCAATGATGAAACTTGTCGTGCTATGTATTCCACCATTATAAAGGATTGCGAAAAGCATGTGAAAATGTTGGAAGGGGAGATTGAAATGCATAAGGTACAAAAAAAATGGGATGGTAGTTAATGCGTATTTTAATTGTTGAAGATGAAAAAAAAGTTGCAGGTTTTATTAAGAAAGGGTTGGAAGAAGAGACTTATGCTGTAGACGTAGCGTATGATGGTGATGAAGGTCTTGGATTGGCGGAAATGAACCAGTATGATTTGATCATTCTTGATTTGATGTTGCCAAAACTGAACGGATTGGAAGTTCTATCCCGCCTACGAAAGAAAAATATAAATACCCCTATTTTGCTTTTGACTGCTAAAGATTCCGTGGAGGATAAAGTGGAAGGTTTGAATCAAGGGGCTGATGATTATTTAACTAAACCTTTTGCTTTTTCTGAATTAATAGCCAGGGTGCGATCATTGTTGCGGCGGGGTCAAATTGAAACTAAAACGGTGCTTCAGGTTGGGGACTTGACTTTAGATCTCGTGAGCCACAAGGTTGTTCGCAATGAGGAAGAAATTGAATTGACTGGAAAAGAATACAGTCTGTTAGAATACTTTATGAGGAATAAGGATAAAGTGCTTACCCGAACCATGATAGCAGAGCATGTATGGGATTATAATTTTGACACCTTTACTAATGTAATTGATGTTTATGTGAATCATCTTAGAAAAAAAATAGATAAAAAATTTCCCTCCAAATTGATTCATACTTTACGAGGTGTCGGATATGTTATGAAGGAATAGAAAATGTTGTTTAATTCTATCCGCTCAAGATTAACCGCTTGGCATGTTACCCTACTTGGTACTGTACTTGTTTTGTTTAGTATCCTTCTTTATGGTTTTTTATCCAACCGATTACACGAAAGTGTCGATAATTCATTAAAAATATCAGCAACCGTTGTTCGTAAAACAGCCTTGTTGCAATATTCCAGGACCCCCTTGCCCGGATTGGAGCATTTCTTCGAGCAATTTTTAGGTTATAGCAACTTGAATAAGTTTTACCGAATTTATGACGGTTCGGGAAATGTAGGCTCAAGATCTAAGGGTGTGGATGCTTCAAAATTTCCATTAACTCAAGAGGCGTATGCCCGCGCATTAAATGGGGAAGAAACTTATGAGACTTTCATTGTAGAAAGTGAACATCCCATACGGGTAATTACTATGCCTGTAATTAGAGATCAGTCTTTAGTGAATCTGGTTCAGGTTGGAACTAGTTTGTCTTCGGTTCAAGAAACCTTAAAAAATTTAAGAATATTTCTATTTACAGCGGTTCCAGGGATTCTTATTTTAAGTGGTTTTGTGGGTAGATTAATAGCGCGAAGATCTTTGAAACCGGTAACGAATATTACACAGACAGCCAAAGAGATTGCTGATGGAGCAGATTTAAAGCAAAGAATCCCTGTGGCTGAAGCGCAAGATGAAGTTGGAGTTTTGGCAAAAACTTTTAATAAAATGATGGACCGACTTGAAGACTCTTTCAGTCAGATCAGGCAGTTTAGCAGTGATGCCTCCCATGAGTTAAGAACTCCACTTACCGTTTTAAAAGGACAAAGTGAACTTGGACTTAGTAAGGAAAGGACTTCTGCAGAGTATCAGGAGGTTTTATCCAGTAATTTGGAAGAAATCAATTTTATGTCTAGGATTTTAGATGATTTGTTTATACTTTCAAAATCTGATGAAAACCAAATTCCTATGCATTGGAGCGAAGTTGATTTTAAAGCGGTGTTGGAAGAAATATGCAAAAATGCCGAAATCCTGGCAGATGAGAAAGGGGTGAAAATGAAAATTGCCTATTTAGATTCGGTAAAATTGGTAGGTGATCCTCATATGTTGAGGCAAATGGTTTGGACCCTTTTGCATAATGGAATTAAATATTCACAGCCTGGAGGAGAAATACGAGTGACACTACAAAACCTAAAAGACTCTGCTTATTTTACCATTCAAGATACAGGAATTGGGATTCCTGAAAATGATCTCCCCAAAATATTTGACCGATTTTATAGGGTTGATAAAGCGCGGTCACGCGTTGAGGGGGGGAGTGGGCTAGGTTTGAGCATTTGTAAGCATATTGTAGAACGACATAATGGGACAATTGATGTTGAGAGTAAGTTTGGCGTTGGAACAAAATTTAAAATCCACCTGCCTAAGGAAAAAAAATCCCCTCAAGATAAAGTCTCCTGAAATTTTTCTTTGCTGTTTTGAGAATCATCTGTTTTTATTGAATTTTGATCTTATTTGATTTTGCTTTAGAATAAAAAGATAAATAAATATTTAAAGAGGGTTAAATGCGGCACTATTGGCCTTTGGGTCCGATACTTGTATTCGGAGAAGTGTTGTTTGATAAGTTTCCCGACAAACTTTGTTTAGGGGGAGCCCCGTTTAATTTTGCATTTCATTTGACCAAATTGGGTTTGCCGGTGCATTTTATAAGCTCAATAGGTGATGATTCGTATGGAAAAGAAATTGTTAACTTTGGAAATCGAAATGGATTTCCGCTTTCTGGAGTTCAAAAAGATCCAGAGCATCCAACAGGAATGGTACAAGTTACATTGGATGAGAAGGGGAGCCCAAAATTTGAAATCCTCCCTAATAGGGCGTTTGACTTTATTGGGCAAAATGAGTTTTTGAATAAACTTCTGGTTGATGAAATTCCTCTCATTTATTTTGGTAGTTTGGCTCAACGAAATCCAACTTCAAGGAAAACCTTAGAGTATATATTGAATAGATGCTCCTTCCGGTCTAATTTTTTTGTGGATTTAAATTTAAGAGCTCCTTTTTATGACAAAGAATTAGTGAAGAGAAATTTAGAGCGTTGCGATTATTTAAAAATTAGCATGGAAGAATTAGAAGAGATTAAAAAATTTTTTAACCTCTCTGGGTCTGTAAATCAAATGGGATTTCAATTGCTAAGACAATTTAAAATTGGTTCCCTATGTATTACTCAAGGAAGCAATAGTAACCTTCTTTTTGATTCTGGAAAGGAGGACCCCATGATTTGCCCTGTGAAATCTAAAGATAAAATTGTTGATACTGTTGGGGCAGGGGATGCTTTTTCTGCAATGCTCGCTTTTGGTTTCTTAGCAGGTTTTCCACGAAAAACGATTTTAGATCGGGCGACAGAGTTTGCTACTAGAATCTGTGGAATTCAAGGTGCGCTGCCTTTACATGATTCATTTTATGAACCTTACCGGTTTAAATAATGTCTGAAAATCCAAAAGGAATTTATCTTCTGTTGTTTAGTATTCATGGCCTTATCCGCTCGCATGATTTGGAAATGGGACGAGATGCGGATACCGGTGGACAAGTAAAGTATGTATTAGAGCTTGCAGAACAATTATCCCGTCGGCCGGAAGTAGAACGTGTGGATTTATTTACCCGCCAAATTAGAGATCGCAAGGTGTCCACTGATTATTCAGAGCCGATTGAAACCATTTCATCCAAAGCGCGAATCGTTCGTATTCCTTGTGGTGGCGGAAAATATATCCGCAAAGAGCTGTTATGGAATCACATGGATGAATATGTTGATAAAACTTTGAAATTTATTAAAAAAGAAGAATTGAATCCACACCTGGTTCATGGACATTATGCGGATGGTGGTTATGTAGCAATGACGTTGGCCAATTTTTTAGGAGTACCATTTGTTTTTACAGGTCATTCATTAGGTAAAAGTAAAAATCAAAAACTACTGGAAGAGGGTTGGGCTCAAGGGGATATAAATAAAAAATATCACATGGACCAAAGGATAGAAATCGAAGAAAAAATTATGGGATGTTCTGATTTGGTGTTTACCAGTACCCAGCAAGAAATAGATAAACAATATGGGTTGTATGGAAACCGTTCTATTCCGGAGTTTATTGTGAATCCCCCTGGATTAGATTTGAAGAGATTTTATCCTTTTTATGATGAAGAGCATTTGGATGAATCTGGTAAACAAGCGAGAGTCGCGATACAAAATGAATTGAACCGTTTTTTTCTGGTACCAGATAAGCCTTTAATTTTAGCTCTTTCCCGACCTGACAAAAGAAAAAATATCTCTTCTTTAATTCAAGCTTTTGGTGAAAGTAAAGAATTGCAAGCCATTGCAAATTTGGCTGTGTTTTGTGGGATAAGAAAAAATATTCTTGATATGGAAGAGAATGAACAATCTGTGCTAACGGAAACGCTTTTACAAATGGATCGGTATGATTTATACGGAAAGATGGCAATCCCCAAAAAGCATGACTTTACACTAGAGGTTCCTGAATTATACCGAATTGCCGCTGTGAGAAGAGGAGTATTTGTAAATCCCGCACTTACAGAGCCATTTGGTTTAACTTTATTAGAGTCCGCTGCTTGTGGTTTACCAATTGTTGCAACAAATGATGGAGGACCGGTCGATATAATTAGGAATTGTAACAATGGTGTTTTGGTCGATGTTTCGAAAACTGAAAAAATAGAGGATGCAATCAAAGAAATTTTAGTCGATGAAGAAAAGTGGAAACAATTTTCCATAAATGGGATCAATAATGTGCGATCCTATTACTCTTGGGATGCTCATGTGGACAGGTACTTAGATCGTATTCAATCTATGAAAAGTTTGAGCTTGGAAAGAAAGTTGAATATTTCTAATGGCGCACCCATAGGAAGAAAAATGATCCAAATAAATCGAATGGTGATAACGGATATTGATAATACCTTAACCGGAGATGAGAAAGCACTGGAACAATTCTTAGAGATCATTAGTGCTCATAAAAATAATGTAGGTTTCGGTGTGGCAACAGGTAGAAGTATTAATTCTGCTTTAGAATTTTTACAAGAAAATAGTGTTCCTATTCCTGATGTTTTGATCACCTCTGTTGGAAGTGAAATTTATTATAGTGATAAAAACTATTTGGACAATGGGTGGTCTGTTCACATCCAGCAAAAATGGGAAAAAGAAAAAATAAAAAAACTACTGGCGACGTTACCTTTCTTAAACCCGCAGGAACCAGAAACAGAGCGACTATGTAAAGTTAGCTATTTTATGGAGCCTAAAGACGGTTATTTAGAACAGATTCATGATTTGCTTACTAAAAATAGATGTAGATATAATTTGATTTACTCACATCAGCAATTTCTGGATGTTTTGCCACAAAGGGCTTCGAAAGGAAAGGCCATTCGTTATTTGAGTTATAAATGGGAAATTCCCTTAGAGAATATTTTAGTCGCTGGTGACTCTGGAAATGATGAAGAGATGCTACGAGGAGATCCCAGGGGTGTTGTTGTAGGAAACTATAGCCCCGAAATGGAAAAGCTTAAGGGAAAGCGGGGAGTTTATTTTTCAAAGAAAAATTATGCGGCTGGAGTTATGGATGGTATTAGGCATTATCAATTTTTAGGAGGTTCAGATTGAAATTAATTAATAATTTGTCGAATCTTCTTTCTGTGAGTGAGATTCGGTGTTTTCGTGAATTTATTTATGAATTGAATAACGCATCTTCAAAACATCTTTTAAGAAATGAAATATTGCTGAAGTTTAATGATTTCATATCTGAAAAAAATGGGGCAGCTAAAATCGATCAATTAAAAAACTTTTTGTCTAAAACTCAAGAAATGCTTTTAATGGATGAGTTCGTTGTTTTGCTTTATCGAAGCCGCGTGGCGCACTACGAATTTTATCGAATTCATGAAGGAGAGGATAATATAGATTCTTTGACATCAGAAGAATTTTTGGATTACCGAGAAATCATCGCAGGTCAGTCCTATCTTCCTGCCGAAAAGAAATTGCAGCTTGATTTTAAACCATTTTATAGTTTTGGTCCTGTAATTCGAGACCACCGCAAAATCGGATCTGGGCAAAGGTTTTTGAATAGTTTTATGGCAGGAAAACTCCAAAATGAGCCTGAAAAGTGGCACCATTATTTATGTGAATTTTTAAAAATTCACTCCATTAATGATGAGCAAATTCTAATTGATGGGGAAGTGATTCAAGGGCCTTCCCATCTTTTTGAGGCAGTTCAAAAAGCCATTTCACAATTAGAAAAGTTAAGCGCTGATTTGCCAGCACAAGAAATCAAAGGATTATTAGGTGCTTTGGGAATTCGTGACGGTTTTGGAAATACTGTTGGAAAAACCTTAAGTAATCTTCAATTACTTGCAAATCTGTTTGAAGAGCCCAACTCAGATTATTTAGAAGATTTTATCTCGACCATACCCATGATTTCGCGAGTTGCCATTATTTCACCTCATGGATGGTTTGGTCAGGAAAATGTTTTGGGACGTCCGGATACAGGTGGGCAAGTTGTTTATATCCTTGATCAAGTAAAGGCATTAGAAAAATTTTTAACAGAGTCAATGCAGTCGGCAGGTTTGAAAGTTGAGCCTAAAATAATAATTTTGACTCGATTGATTCCAGAAAATGAGGGGACCACAAGTAATCAAAGGTTAGAGAAAGTCCACGGAACAAAGAACTGTTGGATATTGCGAGTTCCCTTTAAAGATGAAAACCAAAATATAATTCCTCAATGGATTTCCCGATTCCATATATGGCCTTTTCTGGAGCAATTTGCATTAGATGCTAAAAATGAATTGCAAACAGAGTTGGGCGGAAAGCCCGACCTGATTGTTGGGAATTATTCGGATGGCAATTTGGTGGCTTCGTTATTGTCTTCTTGGTTAGAGGTTATTCAATGTAATATTGCTCATGCCTTAGAGAAATCTAAATATCTTTTTTCGGCATTATATTGGAAGGAAAATGAAAAAGATTATAATTTTTCTCTTCAATTTACTTCCGACCTTCTTGCTATGAACCGTGCGGATATCATTATTTCCAGTACAGCTCAGGAAATTGCAGGCACGGATACAGTAATGGGTCAATATGAATCATATTGCCTATTCTCGATGCCAGATTTATTTAAGGTTGTCAACGGAGTTAATTTATATCATCCCAAGTTTAACGTAGTTTCTCCCGGTGTAGATGATGCCCTCTATTTTCCTTACGATCAGAGTGAAAAGAGAATGCAAAATCAAACTAAAGAACTTACGGAAAGATTGTTCTACCAAAAGGGGGATGATATTTTTGGAGAATTAGAGGATCCAGATAAAGTTACTATCTTTACCATGGCTCGCTTGGATAAAATTAAAAATTTAACAGGGTTGGTGGAGAGTTTTGGGGAAAATGAAAAACTAAGGAAAAAAGCTAATTTGATTTTGGTGACTCGTGCCATTCGTGAAGAAGGGATAGTAGATGAAGAAGAATTGTATGAACTAAAAAAGATGTATCAGCTTATAGAGGAGTTAAGTTTGTGGGGGAGTCTCCGGTGGATTGAAAACTCTTCACGTCAAAATGGAGCAGAAATGTATCGAATCATAGGAGATAGGAAGGGTGTTTTTGTTCAACCAGCCTTATTCGAGGCATTTGGATTGACTGTATTGGAGTCCATGGCAACTGGGCTGCCCACTTTCGCTACACAGTTTGGTGGACCTTTAGAGATTATTCAGGATGGAGAAAATGGCTTTTTAATCAATCCCACTAAAGCATCGCTTCTCACACAGCCTATTTTAAAATTTCTTGAAAAATGTGAAGAGGATCCTGGCTATTGGGAGAAAATTTCTAAGTCCGGTATTGCGCGAGTACAGCAAGCCTATACTTGGAAATTATACTCTGAAAAATTAATTAAATTTGCTAAGTTATATGGGTTTTGGAATTACTCAGAATTTGGAGAGGAAAAAAAAGAGATTGATCAATATTGTTCTTTATTATTTCACTTAATTTATAAAGTGAGAGCCGAAAGCTTAAAGAAGTAAGAGAAGAAAGCTAAAAGTTAAGAATCAACGAATCCAAACCAGAGGTCTGTATACCCAGGCTTTGTCTCCTACCGCATCAACCACCCGAACCCAATTATTTTTGATTCTAAGTACTTTCATTGAAAAGTATTTATCTACAGGACTCCATCGGACCGCCGGGAATTTTGTTCCGGGCCCTGTACGTAAGTTTGTTTTATTTTGTTTAATCACAGCGCATTTGATTTTTTTAGTGGTCAACCGTTGGTGGACCCAATAAATATCCCCATCTAAGTCTTTAATACGAAGCCAATTTTTTTTCTTAGCAAGCTGTTTGAAGGGCATGTATTTGTACACTTCCCAAATCTTTTGATATTTAAGCCCCGGACCTTTTCTTAAATTGGCTCTTTTTTCTTTAATACATAGAGCTTCACTATTGCTTGACGAGAAAACTACAAAAAGGGTTGAAATGAAAAAAGTATAAATAGAATTTCGCAATGTACTGTTAATTGTCATAGAAAATAAAATTGGAAATACAAAGAAAATGAAATGGATTTTTTAAGACTTGGAGTATTTAAATATTCTGGAACAAAAAGTTTCACTTGAAGTTTTCAAACTTTTTGTCTCCATCTCCCATTAAAACTTAGCTTAACATGCTTAAGTTCAAGTTTCAATTTTTCCATTTAGCTTGAATCATATGGTGTTTCTATTTCTTTTGGCTCGGTTGACGCTTTAAAGGCCTTGATTTACTATCAGGGGAAAACCAAATATAGAATGGATAATCGTCCGAAAAATGGCTTTTTTGAATTTTATTCAATTTTTATTAATTTTGGGAGTTGTGATTTACCTCTCTACTAACTTGGTCCATTTGGTAAGAATCCCAGTGGCAAAGGGAGTTTTGTCATTTATGCCTTTGGTATCGGTTTGTGTTCCTGCCCGAAATGAAGAACGTGATATTGAAGGTTGTTTACGTTCTTTGCTTTCACAAGATTATCCGAACTTAGAAATAATTGTTGTAGACGATGGTTCAACTGATAACACTTTCGAAATTTTAAAAAAGTTAAAAGTGGAATTTCCGGAATTAATCGTTATTTCTGCTGGTCCTTTACCTATCGATTGGTATGGAAAGCCGTATGCCTTACATCAAGCCAGTCAAATTGCTAGTGGAGACATTTTGTTGTTTACGGATGCAGATCCAGTTTTTAAAAAGGCAGCTTTGACTTCTGCCGTTTACATGATGAATAACAAAAAATTAGATTTGTTGTCTTTAATGCCACGCGCAGAACTAAAATCGTTTTGGGAAAAAGCGGTTCAACCTTTAATCTTTGCATTTATTGCTGGATTAACCCGATTTAAAAATGTGAATAACTCTGACCACCCATCGGCTATGGGAGTAGGAGCTTTTATAATGATTCGGAAAGAAATTTATCAAAAAATTGGAGGGCACGAGACTTTAAAGCAGGCAATATTGGAAGATATTGGTTTAGCAAAACTGGCTAAACAATATGGATCAAAGAATATGATTGCAGATGCCAAGAATATCTATTCCATTAGAATGTATCATTCTTTAAGGGAGATCTGGGAAGGTTGGCGGAAGAATATATTTTTGGCCCTAAAAAAATCTGTTATAAAAACTTTATACTACGTATTTTTAATTTTTGGGTTTTTGGTGACACCTTGGGCACTCCTGTTTTATAACTTAATGACAGGTGCAAGTGTTTGGCTTTTATTGTTAAGTGGGCTTGGAATATTGTTATTGTTGATGACAGAGTTGTCTTTATGTCATGAGCTTGATTTGGAAAAATACAACGTATTGTGGTTTCCGCTAGGTGCCTTTGTAATGTGTGGAATTTTTTTGAATTCTATGTTTTATGTACTTGTTAGAGGTAAGTCACACTGGAGGGGAAGGGTTTATAGCAATCCGACTAAGTGACATTCTAAAAAAGTGAGAACTTTTTGGGTCTTTTAAAAAAAAATAATTTATTAGGAAAATTGAAAAATGGATATTTACGCAAAATGGTTTACCAAGGCAGGACTTATCTATTTAATTTTAGGAGTTTTGTTAGGGGTGATGATCGGGATTTTTCCTGAATGGGGTCAAAGATTGCGTTTTGTTCATATACACTTCAATTTATTAGGATTTATGACAATGATGATTGCAGGTGTAGCTTATCATGTCCTGCCAAGGTTTAATGCGAACCCGGTTCCCTGGCCCGATGGAGTTAAATATCATTTTTATTTACAAAACATTGGACTGTTAGGAATGTGTGGGGTGCATTTGGCTGGAGGAATTTGGAGTGGAGGAGAACTTCAAGCCTTATTTGTGGTATTTGCCCTCCTGGCTGGAGGTGGAGTATCAATTATGTTTTATAATTTGTATATGGTTTTGCAGCCAGGGAAAAACTCTGCAGCAATCACCATCACCCCAAATATGAAAGTCGGAGACATTTTAGATAAATTTCCACATACCCTTCAATTGTTCATTGCAAGTGGATTTAGTACTTTAAATAATCCTGTAGCTCGAAAAACTTTTGCTCAAATTGTGAGTCTTGAAAAGGCCTGTGATAAACATGGTGTGAATTTGAATGAATTTATGCAGAAATTAAATGCAGCTGTCCAAGGAACCTCGGGAAGCCGTCCTGGAAATTTTGGAGAAAAGGCCGCGCCTTTAACTCAAAACCCTTCTCATTCTTCTTCTTTAAAAAATCAAGCTCCGGTAGGAAAAAAGATTAAAAAGGGAGAACTTTGTGCTTTGGATGTAATGGTTGGTAGTTTGATCAATGTTTACCCTAAAACGAAAAAGGTATTCGAAAAACATTATGGAGAGAATTGCTTTTCCTGTCCTGGACAGGTTTTTGAAACCGTGGAGCAGACGGCAAATATGCATAATTTGGATCCTAATCAAATATTAAAAGAAATAAATGAGGTGATTTCTATTTCTTTAAAGGACGCTTAATAGTGAGGGACGATACATTTAAAGATTTTGTGTTAGATCAATTAGAAGTATTAGAGGGTCTCCGTTGTCGAGCTATGTTTGGTGGCTTTGGTTTATACAGTTATGAATGCTTTTTTGCCATCATATCTAATGGGCGTTTATATTTTAAAACCAATTCGATTACTCGGCTTAAATATAAAAAAGAAGGAATGAAGCCTTTCCAACCCAATTCTAATCAAACGCTGAAAAATTACTTTGAAGTTCCTCCAACTCAAATTGAAATGAAAGATGAGTTAGTCGAATGGGCAAGAGAATCAATAAGGATAAAGACAATAACTAGATAATAAGCGGGGGATTAATTTTTTTAAGACCTTTTACTTAAAAGTCAAAAACATGGTTTTATTACCTGAGAAAACAGGTTTATTACCCAGCAGGAATAAAGTGTTTTTAAATTCTACTTTATATTAGTGACCGGTAGATTGGTATTTATTCTTTTCTTAGTTGATATCAATAAAACCTTTAAATTCAATTGAGTAAGGATCGGTAATTAGTGACTTTCAAAAAAAAGATGGTTAAGCGATATTTAATTGGTGAAAGGAGGAAACTTGTGTTAAAAGGTTATTAGAGGAGGAAAGGTTTGTAACGCTGGGGATGAAATTCTTCCCGATTTTCAAGATATATGTTTTAGCATTTCCCCTATTTAACCGACCTCATTTATAAATTGGGAACGCGGTTGTTACGGTTTCGTGGTATTCCCCCAACTTGGTTTAAGGAGCAAAAGTGTTATGGCTGTGGGTAAGGTAAAATGGTTTAACGAAAGTAAAGGTTTTGGTTTTATTGAATCTCAGGATGGAGAAGACATCTTCGTTCATTTCTCGGAAATTCAGGCGAAAGGTTTCAAGACCCTGAAAGAAGGGCAAGAAGTTGAGTTTGAAAAAACTATGGGGAAAAAGGGCCCCCAAGCCTCCAACGTTATTCCCAAATAAAACCGTTTAATCTAGAAAAATCCCCAGCAGGAAGAACCCCCTGCTGGGGATTTTTTTATATAAACTTTGGCTGAATTAATAGCTATCGAGAAAGTATTCTCCCCAACTTTATAAAGGGGTATATCATTTGTGACCAGAAGCGGTTGTCTAAACTCTCTTCAAATAATCCATAAGACTTAGGCTCCTTTTTGTCTTTGGGAAGATAAAAGGTGCCAAAAATCCAGTCAATTCCTGAAAAAAAAGTTGCGTAGTTTTTGTTGTAAGCTTGGGTATCCGAATGATGCCATCTATGAAAAAGTGGGGTGACAAAAACGAAATTAAGAAATCCGTAAGTTACCTTCACATTGGAGTGAATGTACATTCCATAAGCACGTCGTAAGGGCATGCAAAGAGAATAAACAAATGGATCCTCAAAAAATAGTATTAACGTGGTCAGACTAAATAAATAGGAAATGTGATTATTAATGGGATGGAATCGTTCATTTGTAAGCCAGTCTAATTCTTTAGGTGCATGATGAATTGTATGAAAAGGCCAAAGATACTTTGAATGCATCCAACGATGTCTCCAATAACCTACAAGATCTACCAAAAATGCTGCAAACAATAATTGGAAAAATATAGGCCAACCAAAAATGGATTTTCTTGCTTGAAAAAACCAACCACTCCATCCCTCCGTAGCTTTTCCGGAAAACTGTTCATTCACTAAATGCAATTTAACGATGGGTTTTTTCTTGTCGGAATTTGATATTAAACTTGGAGAGGTTTGAACTAGAGATTGGGTTAAAAAAGTTTTTGTGATAGTTAACCCAGGGTGTTTTTCAAGAATGATAAAATGATCTTGTCCCTGAAAGTTTTTATCTGGGGTATAGGAAAACCCTTTTATAGGATCAATATTTACATTTCCAAACGTCGGGTTTTTCTTTAGAGAATATTCTACCGTATTTTTCTCATTTATCTTTCCTTGGGTAGGTGTTATGCCCCAAAAATGGCTAATCAGTACCGTTTGAAGAAAAAGACTTGCCGGGTATATTAGGACAGGAAGAGCATAGGAATAAATCAAATCCAAATATGTATCTTTTCTCCAAATTTTTTGTTTTTGATGCGCAGGGATCAGTATTTCAATAAGAATAAAAAAAGTCCCAGCCCATAGTAGTATTCGTGTATGCGGCCAAAAAAATGACTCAAAAAAATTAATTAAATCTATCAAGGTAGCCCTTAAAGTCTAATGTGATTTCTAAAGTATTATAATTTTAGATTAAGGGGTTTCTGAAAATTGAGCAAGTTGATTGAAATGGTGAAACGAAAGGAGGAGTAAAACTATGAATAAATTGTTATGGAAAGCGATTAAGGTGACAGAATAAAATAGTCATTTATTCAGAGGTTTTTTTGCTTCTTGCCAGTATTCCTCCATTTTTTTCAGGGAGGTTTCCTTTAAAGTTTTACCTGAGCTTTTAACCTTTTGCTCAATATATTGGAAGCGTTGAATGAACTTTTTATTAGTTAAGCGTAAGGCCTCTTCAGCATCGATTTTTTTAAAACGTCCAATGTTTACCAATACAAATAACAAATCTCCGAACTCTTCAGTAATTTCTTTTTCGTTGCCATTTTTCAAGGCCTCCTTGAATTCAGAGATTTCTTCGTCTAATTTTGTAAGCACATCATCTATTTGATCCCAATCAAAACCCTGTTTGGCAGCTTTTTTTTGTAATTTTTGGGCACGGGCTAAAGACGGTAGGTTTTGCGGTACGCTATCGAGAAGGGATTGATGATCTTTATTGGTCTTTTCATTTTTTTTAATGTCTTCCCATTGGTCAATGACTTCGTCAGGAGTTTCAAGTTTTCCTTGAGCAAATACATGAGGGTGCCGTCGAACCATTTTTTCACTCAGATTTTCTATGACATCATTAATACTAAATTCTTTATGATTCTCAGAAATTTTGGAATGAAAAAGAATTTGATACAACAAGTCTCCCAATTCATCCTTAATTTTCTCTGGATTATTGCTGTCTAAGGCTTCAAGCGTTTCGTAGGTCTCTTCCACAAGATAGGGTTTTAGAGATTCACGAGTCTGAACTCGATCCCAAGGGCATCCATTTTCTCCCATAAGTGTATTGACGATTTGTATAAGTTTATTGAAATTTTCTCCAGGCTTATCTTTCATTTAGTAGGAATTCCTTAAGGTTATAGTTTAGGGAATGAATTCAAGGATTACAGTGTCTGCCAAGATCAATCCTTTATCAGTGAGAGTTAAATAGTTGTCTTCTAAACTGATTAAATTGTTTTTCATAAGCTTATTAATAATGTCGTCGTAAGCAGATTGAATGGAGACGTTAAACCTTTGCTCAAATTTGTTAAGATCGACTCCGGACCGCATTCGTAACCCCAACATCAGGGTTTCTCCAATGGATTGTTTTTTATTTAGTTTTTCCTCACTTTGAACTGCAGAGCCATTTGTCTGGACCTCCTTAATATAATGTGCGGGAAGATTATAATTTTTATGCCTGACTCCATTCAAATATGATGTTGCCCCTGCCCCGAGACCAAGGTATTCCCCATTTTCCCAATAAAGAATATTATGTTGGCATTCCCTCCCCGATTTCGAATAGTTGGATATTTCATAGTGGTTATAACCCGCATTTGAAAGAATTTCTATAGTGGTTTGGAATTGTGACAATTGAGAGTCTTCTGATGGCATAACTAGATCCCCACGATCTTGATATTTATAAAAACGAGTGCCAGGTTCGATGGTTAAATTATAAGCAGAAATATGCTCTGGGTTTAGGTCTATTGCTAATTTTAAATTTCGTTCCCAATTGGACAAGGATTGATTCGGTAGTGAAAACATTAGGTCTAATGACAAATTCTCAAACCCAGCCTCGCGAGCTTTTTCCATAATTAAATAAATTTCATCAACATTATGAGTGCGTTCTAAATATTCCAATTCCTTTAGTGAGAATGATTGAACCCCAACACTAATACGATTGAACCCAGCATTTTTTAGCACTTCCAATTCTTTTCCATCAACCGTAGCTGGGTTTGCTTCTGTGGTGATCTCTGCGCTGGATGTTACATCAAACTCATTAAAACAACTTTTCAGTATTTGACTTAAGGAGCTAAAGGGTAGGGTGGTAGGGGTTCCACCACCAAAAAAAATACTGGAAATTTTAATATTTTGAGATAAATTCTTAGAGTAGTACTTTAACTCGGTTAGAATAGCATCTACATAAGAATCCATTTCTTGAAGATTTATGTCATGGGAATTAAAATCGCAATACCCACATTTGTGGATACAATAGGGAATATGGATATAGATTCCTAAGGATTTCATGGTAGGTTCTTGGTTTAAGTTACTTCCTATAATACAATGCAATTCGCCAAGAGGCTTGAATTGATTTGAAAAATTGAAGGAGAATGAAATTTTAACGCCAGAAAATATAGAATTTAAATCAGGTTATGTCAGCCTGATTGGTAAACCCAATGTTGGAAAGTCTACCTTATTAAATCATTTGGTTTCAGAAAAAATTGCTGCAATATCCCGTCGTCCTCAGACCACTCGAAATAAAATTACAGGGGTGTGTCATTTGTCGGGAGGACAAATAATTATTCTCGATACCCCAGGTATCCATAAGCCCTCCACTAAATTAAATCAGGTAATGGTTCAAACCTCTCTAAATACTTTTAGCGATGTAGATATCATTTTATTTATGATTGATGCTCGGCAGAAGTTTTGTGCGGAAGATGAATATGTTTTGGAATCTTTAAAAAAGACGCAATCACCAAAAATATTGGTCATTAATAAAATTGATCTGGTAAGCAAACCTGATCTGCTTAAACTTATAGATGAAATGTCGGCTAAAGAAAAATTTTTGGAAATCCTTCCGATTTCTGCTTTGCAAAAAGATGGACTAGACCTTTTAAAGAACGTTCTTTTAAAATATTTACCTGAAGGTCCTCCCTATTTTCCGAAAGATATGATAACAAATTGTCCTGAGCAATTCTTAGCAGAGGAAATTATCCGCGAAAAAATAATTCGTCAAACGCATTTTGAGATTCCTTATGCTGTGGCAGTGGTGGTCCAAAGCATGGTGAATGGTAAAAATGATGTGATTATCATCGATGCTAATATTTATGTAGAAAGGACCAGCCAAAAAAAGATTATTATTGGAGAAAAAGGAAGTTTGCTAAAAAAGATTGGAAGTTCCGCCCGGTTAGAAATTGAGAAACGTTTTGGTAATAAAGTGTATCTAAATCTATTCGTAAAGGTAAAAGAGAAGTGGCGAGAAAATTTAAGAGATATTCGCGAGTTTGGTTATAGTCATGGTCACAATTAAAACAGATCAAGAAATTGAAGTTATGCGGCGCTCCTGTCAATTAGCCGCTGAGGTTCTGCTAATGATTGAGCCGTATATTAAACCCGGCATAACCACAGACGAACTCAACAATATTTGCCACGATTATATTATTAAAAAGGGGGCTATCCCGGCACCTTTAAATTACCGCGGTTTTCCAAAGAGTATTTGTACCTCCGTTAATGAAGAGATTTGCCACGGAATTCCTTCCTCCCGAAAACTGCGCAATGGAGATATGGTCAATTTAGATATTACGACCATTGTGGATGATTTTCATGGTGATACTAACCGGACATTTTTTGTGGGAAAACCTCGAAAAGCAGCTCTCCATTTGGCACAAGCCACGAAAGAAGCTTTACAAAAAGCGATTGAAATTGTAAAGCCGGGAGCCCATTTGGGAGATATTGGTGCCACCATACAACAGTATGTGGAAGCAAGAGGCTATTCGGTTGTTAGGGAGTTTTGTGGGCACGGAATTGGTCGCAAATTCCATGAAGACCCTCAAGTTTTACATTTTGGGAACTTTGGACAGGGTATGGAAATTAAAAAAGGAATGACCTTTACAATTGAGCCAATGGTTAATCTCGGAAAACCCGATTTAAAAATTTTGGAAGATAAATGGACCGCTGTGACTTTAGATGGTTCCCTGTCTGCGCAGTATGAACACACCCTTCTGGTAACCTCCGACGGTGTCGAAGTGATGACCCGAATTCCCGGAGAAACAAGTTTTTAGTTTGCGATATCCTTTTTTTATAATATAACCTTTATTTACTTATAAAATTCAGGAGGTAATCCCACCACTTACCCAAAGAATTTAGGAGACGTCATGCAAGGAGATGAGAAAATAATTGAAGGGTTAAATGAAGTGTTAACTGCAGAGTTGACAGCTATCAACATTTATTACATTCATTATAAAATGCAAAAAAATTGGGGCTTTGACAAGTTAGCCGAGCATGCCCGTGAAGAATCTATGGGGGAAATGAAACATGCGGATGTGGTTATAGAACGCATTTTGTATTTAGATGGGGCTCCCAACATGGCTCGATATGATACCGTTTTAGTTGGCGATACCTGTGAAGAGCATCTACGCAATCAATACGAAATTGAAAAAAAACATGTGGCTCGCCTTAAAAGAATCATCAGTCAATGTATAGAGTGTCAGGATTTTGGTACTAAAGAAATGCTTGATGGTATTTTGGAGGACACCGAAGAAAGTTGTGATTGGATAGAAACCCAATTCCAGCGAATTCAAGATGTCGGTATTCAAAACTACCTTGCTGAGCACATGCACTCTTGATTATGTAAAAAATGCCCTGGTCTGTTTTTGCCAGGGCACTCACAAGTTTGGAATCCATAATTAGATCTTTACGGTTTTCTCAATTGACTACTCTTTTGATTTCTTCCCTGATTCACCTTTTGTACTTGATATAATCCTGTTTTAATTTTCTTAAAACACAGGGTTGATTTTTTAGAGGAAATGTATCCTTCGATACATGGCCAGGATTAAAGTAAATCAAAATGTGTTTTTTTGGAAATTTCTTAGGAAGAGTAAAATGGAAAAAAATAAGAATTTCGGCGAATATATTCTATAAGCGTCCTCTAAATACTCTCCAAAATACTCCTCATAAAAGTTGTTTAATTCAAAATTCGATAAAAAATAATAGCTGATTATTTTTCCATGGTTAAAGGGATTAATTTATAAGCCTATAAAAATTAAATAGTTAATTTTTAATTCGAGTTTTTTCTTTTTAATATTGACAATGATTCTCAATTTCTATATAAATGCTAATCATTAATGATAATGATTTTCAAAATCTTTATAGGCGGCGGAAAAATGGCTAATTCAACAGATTTCACTATAAAAGTTTGTCAGGGCCCTGGTTGCAAGGCATGGGGTGCAGAAGGACTTCTAAAGGAGCTTGTCAATCGCACAGGTTTAAAATCTTCAAATAATGGGAAAAGAGTTTGTGGCGCTCCTTGCATGAATCGTTGTGGTGGTGGGACCTCTGTTCTGGTTGGCGATGACCAATCATTTATGAAAATTCGAGAATCCTCTCTTTCATCTATGCTCTGTACCTTGCCGGCTTCAGCCTGAGGCAATTTTATTCGGTGGGAATTACCTCCTCCAACTGAAGTCGGCGGGTACAAGTTGTATGACTTATTGATCCGAATGAGGAGGTTTTATGAGCATAGTTATTGTGGGTGGATTAGACCGCTTAAAAAGGATTTATGAACAGCAAGGTAAAAAACTAGGATTTAAGGTCAAAGTTTTTGGCAGGCGGGTTCCTGCTTTAGGAAAAAGAATTTCCAGGGTGGACGGTATTGTTGTTTTCACAAGTATGGTGTCACATCATATTTTAGATGAGGTCAATCGTTGTGCTCGTTTAAATAAAATTCCAATCATCAGAGTGAATACAAGCAGTGTTTCCGGGCTTAAGCGCTGTTTGGCGGAATTTATTAAATACCGGCAAGGCCAAAATCGTTCTTTGTTTTTGGCTTAATTTTTTGTTGGATCGAACCATTTGTTGAGGAGGTTATAAAGTAATGAAACAGTTAAGTAGGATGGCAGGAGTTTTGGCTTTTGCATTCTGGGTTGTAATGACCCTGGGAGGTTTGCCAAATGCTCTTGCCGCAACAGGGGATGATGCAGGCGATGATGACATAATCATTATCGAGGAAGAAGGCGCGAATGATGTTGGAGAATTATCGAACCAATTTGATCTGTTAGCCGATGAAATCACAGAAATACGGGACACATTTGGAAGTTTTAGAAAAAATGTGAATGTCACCGGTTATGGAGAAGTACATATTACCGCACCTACGGATGGTGGTAACACGACATTCGATGCGCACCGATTTGTTATCGGTATCAATGCGCGTTTTAACGATTGGATTTTTCTAAATGTGGAAGTAGATTATGAGCACGCCGCACAGCAACTTGAATTTGAAATGGGTTATTTGGATTTTTTAATTAATCCTCTTTTTAACCTTCGTGTAGGTGTGGTTTTGATTCCTGTGGGCTTCCTCAACGAATACCATGAACCGGTTTTCTTCTGGACCGTAGAGCGTCCGCTATTGCAAAGCCAAATTATTCCAACGTCCTGGAACGGAACAGGTGGTGGTGTTTTTGGAACGGTGAATGCATTGGGTGGTATTAACTATCGTTTATATGTTGTAAATTCACTTCAATCCGTTCGTCCTAACGGGTTTGGTACCGGCTCCGGTGTTGGAAATGGGGGCAATTCAGGCCGGTTCCGGGCCTCCAGCGGAATTCGTAGCGGTAGGTTGCAACCTAATAATGCTATCGGTGAAGATGTTGCCGTCACCGGACGTGTTGAGTTTACGGGTCTGTTTCCAGGTCTACAAGTTGGATTGTCATTTTGGACTGGCGATACAACTCATGAAATCATTCAAGCTAATGGACGAACTACGCTTCTAGAAGCGGATGTGAAGTTCCGCTACCAATGGTTTGAGATGAATGCAACCATTGGTAATGTTCATGTGAATGATGCAGAAGTTATAAATGCTTTTATGGCTACCCAAGTTGCTGCTGGAGGGAACCAAAATGTTGCCTCGAATATGTTGGGATATAATATTCAAGTAGGGGTTCATGTTCCGCAATTATTAAAAATGGGAACGACCCAGGATTTTATTGTCCACTTTATGTATGAGTTTGTGGATACACAAGATTCAGCCGCACCGGGCTTTGCCAATTTAGCTCAGTTTGAACGTGATGTGTACACTGCCGGATTCGCTTGGTTTGCAACACCCAATGTGGCGTTGAAAGCAGATTTCACGCATGTTACAACTGGCGTTGGTACTTCCACAAGTACCGCTAACTTTGGTATGGCCTATATGTTCTTTTAATGTTAGGCTTGGTTTTAAAAATAATCATACATTAATAATTTTAATAAAATTTTGATATATAGAGGAAATTATGTGGACCAAAAATCATAAACCTTCTTTCCAAAATATTTGGACGTTTGGCTTGTTAATGTCATTTATTTTGGCAAGTTGGTTCGCTAACCCTGTTTGGGCAGCGGACACCAGTTCCAAAGAAAAAGCAATCAGAGCGGCATTTTCCGGAGCCGATAAGATCGTTAAAAAGAAAGTCTGGATTAATGATGTTCAGCGACGGAAAATAAGTAATATCTGTAAGCAACTTATAGAGGACAAAAGGGTAAATTATTTTGTGGGTTACAAAGGGGGAAAGCCTATGGGTTTTGCCACTATTGAAACTGTAAAGAACAGGTCTTTCCCAATTACCTACATGACAGTTCTTAATGAAGATGGTTCGGTTCAGGATGTCAAAGTTTTGGACTACCAAGGACCTCGTGGTAATTTCAGTGTCCTCAATGATTCGTGGTTAGACCAATACGATGGTAAGAATGCGGATTCTGATTTTAGTAATCCGATAAAAGTCGTTGGTGCCAGAATTGCTATACGAACCATCAATAATGGGGTTTATAAAGCCGTTGCGGCTTACAAAGTATTGATGTTAGATAAGAAATGATTTAAGGAAAGTTAAATTTAAAAATTGTTTAAGTTTTTTATATTAAATAAAAGTATTACATCTGCCCAACCCTGGAAGATTTTCAGGGTTGGGTTGTTATGTTTGGGCTTTGTTATTTTATTTCTTCCCTTTGGTTCCAGTCTTGCTCAGGATAAAGACAAGAAAGAAGAAGAGGAAGAATATATTGAGCGTGTTTTCTTTACCAAAAAGCAAGCGTTGAAGCATGCGTTTCCGGGGGTAAAAAAATTTAAGAAGAAAAAAATATGGCTTACACCCACTCAACGAGAGGCCATTGGTAAAATTACTGGTGATAAATATAAAGAAAGACGGATTACTTTTTTTGAAGGCCTTAAGAATGACCAAACGCAAGGTTATGTAACTATTGGAAATGAAATTGGTCGGTCTTACCCAATTACTTTCATGGTGGTGATTACGCCTGAGGGAGCGGTTAAAGATGTAGAGATCATGGTGTATCGTGAACCTCATGGTTGGGAGGTTCAATTCGAATATTTTATGAAGCAATTTTTCGGACGCGATGCGAGCAATCCATTTAATGATATTAATAATATTACAGGTGCTACTCTTTCGGTGCGCTCTATGACACGGGGAGTGAAAAAGGCGGTGGCAGCTTATAAGGTTCTATTCTTAGATAAAGTAGAATAGTCCCGGCTAAATCAGAAGTATTAATTTCCCAAAATAGAAACAATTTTTTTTACAATTCTATCCAATCCCTTCCCATCAATAAGTTTTTTCCCGGCTTCGCTCATTTGTTTTCTTTGGTTGGCTGAAAGATTTAATTTGTTAATTAAGTCAATTTCATTCCAGTTATTAGCCGAGCCTAAAAAATAGGTGGCACCTTTTTCTTCTAAAGATCGAGCAATTTTACTTTGCGGCTCCACTTGCGATATGACCAAAGTAGGGCTTCCTACACAAAGTGCCTCATGCAAAGTTACTCCCCCAGAACAAATTATCAGGTCATGGTTGAAAAGATGATCAGCAAGAGACGTTAAAGGACCTTCAACTTTGACTTGAGAAAAAGTTTGTTCCAGATTTTTTAATGATTCGTGATTTTTAAATCCGGGGCCTTTTAAAATTGTTAAATCTAAACTAGGGCGGTGGGTTAAGATAGTTCTTGCAATGGGTTCTGATAAATTAAATGGATCCGTTCCCCCCATAGTGATGAGGATAGAATGAATGTCTTCAGAAATTCTATTTTCTTTTTGATGATAAGTGTTAAACACTGGATCAATCAGTGAGTAGGATAAACCAAATAAACTTAAATAATTTTCACTGTCATTTGGATGTTCACTTGGGTTTAAATTGCAGTCAACTATAAGATCGACATAGGACCTGCCATCCCCTAAATCCTCGAAGCTGACAACCCTGGTTTGGGTTTTTAGATCCTGTATAAAACCTGATTTTGTGTCATTAATATCCAATATTATGAGATCAGAGTTTTTCAGATATTTCTGAGAGGATTTAAATAAATCTTGCACAGTTTGAAAATTTAATTTGTTTTTCTTTAATAGGCTTTTAGATGGAGGGTAGTCTTTGAGAATTACAGTAGTTCTAATTCCTTTTGATTGTAATGCTTTGGCCAAATGCATTTGGCGATGAAGATGTCCCAATCCTTCTTGGTGCGATCCTTTACATAAAATGGAAATATGTGTCATTGGAAAAATAGTAAGATGACGCTATCCAAATTGATAAAAAATTAAGAGGCTTTTGCTAAAGAGCTAGAAGTTTCAGAAGTATTCCAATCGGTTTCTTTTATTGATTCCGGAGTGCTTATGGTCCCTTTGTTAACCCAAGAAAGAATTTCTTTGTCTGAATATTTGACTGCTAATTTTTCTTTTTGACGCCCGCATAATGCCTTTGGCAGACGCAATATAGCTTTAAATAATGCTATCCAAAACCTAAATTTTAACCGGGCCAAATCTCGCAAAAGGAATAATGGAATATAAGCTAGGAACTGTATTGTCAGGTCAGGGTCCAAAATATTTTTAAATATAAATAGATAATTATTGCGGGCTGAAATGATGCTTAACTGTCGAGCTTTCTCCTGTTTTGTGATAGTTCCTCTAACTTTATGGTAAGCAATTGACTGTGGTTCATATTTAATGTCCCAACCACGTTTCATTGCACGATAAGAAAGGTCGATTTCTTCGTAATAAAGAGGGTGGTAGAGGTTATCGAAACCTCCAAGTTCTAAGTATCTTTTCCGGTCCACCATCATAGCCCCACCGCATGCGAATAAAGTTTGGCTAGATGCGTAAGGTGGTTTTTCATATAAATAAAAATGTCCGTTTTTAAAATAACCTCCTCGATTGCCATAAAGAAAGGTGGTTTCATCAAAATCAAAAATCTGACCGCTCACGGCAAAGACATCTCCTTTATCAAAATGTCTAGACAATTGGACTAAGGAATCCGGATGTAACTTTATATCGTTGTTCAATAGCATGATAATACGAGAGTCAGATAAATTTGCAGCATAGTTATTTGCACCTTGGAAACCTAAGTTTTGTGGAGTTCTTTCACGACGGACGTTTGGAAATTCATTCTTCAAAATTTCTAAACTATTGTCCGAACTGCAATCATCAATAACCATGATTTCGTAGGAATGTTGGGGGTCATTATTAACCGCCTTAATAATTGTCGGTAGGCACTCTCTTAACAAATCTCGACCATTCCAATTTGTGATTATAAGAGTGATATCTGGGTTCATTGGGCTAGGTCTCCTATAAGTGGTTCAAATAGAATACATTATTTTTCTATATATTTACGAGTAATGGAAAGAACTTCGGAGTCGCCATTTAAGCGTACTTTATCTTTAACGGTAATCTGAAGCACTTTCTTGATAAATTCTTCCCAATGTCCGGGAAAGAACTTTTCTGGAGGTATGATTAGTCCAACTTCTTTTTCCAATAGGAACTTTTCCATGGCTTGATATTCGGCAAAATTTTCTCGAGAGCAGGATAGCACTGGTTTTCCATGGGTAAAAGCTGTAGCGAAGGTAGAATAGCCTGCCTTTGTGAGAACAATATCGGAACTAGCAATTAAATCTGGAAAAGGAAAATTGTCTTTTGCTATAAGCAAGTTATTAATTTGGTCCGCTTCTTGGATAGGATCCCTTGAAATAAAAATTACATTTCCTATTTTTTCTAATTGAGACCAATCGACAAGGGTAGAATCCAGTAACCCAAGATAAATAAAAACCAAAATTTTATCTTTAAAATCTCTGGAAAAATGCGTTTCCAACTGACTTCGAATATTGCGACCTTCCAGGCTAATAAAGCCTATTTCCTGCTTGGTTTCTATATAGTCATTTTCTATATGGCATTGAGGTAAAATTTGCACGGTGGCTGTGCTGTATTCATTTTTTAAATCCTGAAGAAGTGATGGAAAGTTTTTAGCATAGGGAAATTTTGAGTAAATGTCATACCAGGTAAAATTACTCAATAATAAAGCAGGAATTCCTAACTCTTTTCCCAGTTTAAGAGGAAAACTGGGTGCATCACAAATAATTAATCGGATATTATTTTTTTCCAACCAGTTCCGTTCATTTTTATATAGTATTTCTGATCTTTTATTAAAATCCGAATAATTCTTTAAGGTAGTTTGATCATCCACTTGGATGAAATTATGTTGGGCACAACCAGCATCTACGGTAAGAGAAAAATAATTATGATTTATATTCTGGAGGGTAAACACACTTTCTGGAATTTCTGTTCTTATGTGAACAGAGAACTCTTGGGAAAGTTTTTTTAATACAGCGGCCGATCGGACAGCATGTCCATAACCGTGACCACTAATATAATAGGCGAGGTGGGGAGATCCCAATTTATAGGATGGTTAAGTTTTTATAAAATTAATATTATAGCAAGATAGTATTAGCTTTTTGGAGTGTAGCGGAATTGACAGAATGACCCCAACTTAGCGAAAGTATTGGATAGCTTTAAATTTACATAATCTTTTCTAGCTTCTGATGGTATTTTATCAAACATACAGGCAGTTTCAATCCAATCTGTTCGACCCAATCGGATAAAAAATTGTGAAAACCAGCATTGCTTCATTTTGTAATTCCATTCATTTTCATCAGCTTTTTTGGTATCTAACATAAAATGTCGCCAGGTGTAAACATCGTCAACTTTAGGGACATTGTTTTCCACAAAAGTTTTAAACGGATTGTCTGATGCTTTTTCCTTTTCAACCATGGCATCTATTTCGGGTTGTAACCACTTTGTAAATGCTTCAGTAATTAATCCCCGAGCTTTTACCTGATTGATATTAATATCATCTAATGCCGCATGAGCAGTATAAATAAAAATTCCTATCGTTGTTAAATATTGCTCCTCGGGTGACAGAGAATCTCCATCCTCGAATTGCCAAAGTTGAGTAAAGTGCTCTCGAATTTTTTCCTTGTCTATATCTTCAGTATCTAAATGAACTAAGATAGGGTCTATTCGTTTTCCCGATTCTGATGAATTCTCTTGATTACCTTCAGACATGTCCTTGCCTCAAATATGAATAACTCGAATAATCTATAATTTAGCTTATCGAATATTCTGATTGGTCGATTTCTAAGGTAGTAAAAATACCACATTAAAAAGTAGAATATCAAGGCCTGTAATTTAAAGAACTTACAGAGAGGGTGGTATGGCTCTATTTTTTTGCTGGATGCTCCCAAACTGATATAGAATAGCCTTTTTCTGAGTGTACTTATGAATTTAAAAGATGTCGATGTAATTATAATAGGTGCAGGGGTGATTGGCCTTAGTATTGGATTGAGGCTGAAGCAAAATGCACCTAAATTAAGAGTAGCCGTTATTGGAGACCCGATGAATTCTATAATGGCTTCTCGTGCGGCTGCAGGAATGTTGGCAGCCTTTGGTGAATGTGACACAGCAGATCCCTTTTTTGAATTTTGTCGTATTTCTTTAGACAAATACCCCTCCTATATACAAGAGTTAGTTAAGATCAGCGGCAAGCATGTTTATTTGTCGATGGCAGGTTCCATAATGCCGGTTAACTTTCTTGAAAATCGTTGGGAGGAACGCATAAGGTTTTTTAAAGATCAAAAAATTCCTTATGAAGTGTGGACTGTTCCTCAAGTTCGTGAAAAATTACCCTATCTTTCAAATGATTGTGGTGAGGTCATATGGGTAGGGCAAGGTCAAGTCAATAACCGTCAAATGCATGATGCTCTAGTAATGGCGTTAGAAAAAGTGGGAGTGAAATTGATTGCCGAAAATGCAACTGGTTTTCATCGAGTTGGTAATGCAATTCGGTCTGTGGTAACTGATACTGGGGAAATTGAAGGGAATCAATTCATATTAGCGTCAGGTAGCTGGTCTCAACAATTAGCAAAAATTTTGGATGTATCTTTGCCCTTAAAACCGATCAAAGGCCAAATGTGTCGAGTATTTGTTGAAGACCATAAGTTGGAATATACGATACATGGTATTCTAACTTATATTGCGCCTTGGAGAGAAGGGCAGGGATTTGTTTTAGGATCTACCATGGAAGATAGAGGATTTAATTCTTTAATTGAAGAAGATGTGATTCAAGGATTGATTGATCGCGCGTCTGCCATTGTCCCTTCCATAAAATCTGCGCCATTAGTTGAGTCATGGACCGGGTTACGCCCAGCAGCTGAGGATTTAATGCCAATCATGGGTGCAAGTCAGCGATATGAAAATTTATTTTATTCCACCGGACATTATCGAAACGGAATTTTACAAACTCCTCATCAAGCCGATTATGTGGCTTCTGCTGTTTTAGGGACTTTAAAACAACCCATCAGTGAGTTTAACCCTGCCCGTTATGGATTATAGGGAGTCCCTTTGAAGAACTTATCAAATGAAAACCATAATATCGATTCGGAATTATTAAAAGACCGTCACTTTATTTGGCATCCTTGTACTCAGATGAAAGATCATCAGAATGATCCTCCATTGTTGGTTGATCATGCTAAAGGAGTTTATTTATATGATCGTGAGGGAAATAGTTATATAGACTGCATTTCCTCATGGTGGGTCAATTTGTTTGGTCATAATCATCCCAAAATCAATCAAGCAATAAGGGACCAATTAGAAAAAATGTCGCATGTAATGTTTGCGGGTGTTACGCACCAACCTGCTATTGATCTTGCAGACAAATTAGTTCAATTGTCCTCTCCAAATCTTCAAAAAGTATTTTTTTCTGACAATGGGTCCACTTCAGTGGAGATTGCTCTCAAGCTTAGTTTGCAATATTGGCTTCAAACGGGAAAACCACAAAAAACTAAGTTTGTTTATTTGAAAGATGCCTACCACGGTGAAACACTAGGGGCTTTATCCATTTGTGGAATGGATTTATTCCGCGAGAAATTTGAGCAGGTGTTGATCGATAATATTCAGGTGGATGGGCCAGATTGTTTTAGATGCCCATTTGAACTAACGCGAGAAACTTGTAAGGCAGAGTGTTTTGACTCGATTGAAGCGGTTTTAGAAAAGGAAAATGAAACCATTGCAGGGGCTATAGTTGAGCCGCTGGTGCAAGGAGCTGCGGGAATGAAAATGTACCCGCCTGTATATTTGAAAAAGTTGGAAGCGCTTTGCCAAAAATTAAAAATTCACACTATTTATGATGAAGTTGCTGTGGGATTTGGTAGAACGGGTTCGCTTTTTGTTTCGGAGAATTATGATTTAAGACCAACGTTTCTTTGCTTATCTAAAGGTATTACTTCAGGTTATTTGCCTCTTGCGGCAACTTTAACAGAAGATAGTATTTATGATGCTTTTTATGATGACTTTTCTACCTTTAGGTTATTTATCCATAGTCATTCCTATTCGGCAAATCCCTTAGCTTGTTCAGCGGCAAATGCGTCATTGGATATGTTAGGAGAAGACAGAGTTTGGGAAGATTTGGAAAAAAAAATTAAACTTTTGAGAGAGTATAATGCTCAGTTTTCATCCTTAAAATGGTGTGGGGAATTTAGACAAACAGGAATGATAGTTGCTGTAGAGTTATTAAAAAATGTAGAGAATAAAGTTTCTTTCCCTGTAAAGGATCGTATTGGATATCAAATTTATTTGGAAGGCTTAAAACGTGGTATATTTTTAAGGCCTTTAGGAAATGTTATTTATTTTCTTCCTCCTTTAGTTATTAATGAGAAGGAAATTCAATTAATGATGGAAACAGCTTTAGAGTGCATAAAGGTTGTTTTAAAGGGTAAGTAAAATGTATGAAGTGATTGTAAATACGGAATTTTCTGCGGCACATCGATTGCGCCTTTATGACGGTAAATTTGAAAATTTGCATGGCCACAATTGGACAGTAAAGGTAACCGCATTATCCAATGACCTTGATAAAATTGGCGTGGGCGTAGACTTTGTTTTATTAAAAGACCGTACTGAGAAAATCTTATCTGCTTTAGATTATAAAAACATTAATGAGGTTCCACCCTTTGATGAAAAAAATCCCTCTGCAGAGAATATTGCGCGTTGGTTATTTGATAAATTGAAAGAAGAATTTAATGATGATCGAGTAAAAATTCAGCGGGTTCAGGTGAATGAAATGCCCGGATGTGGGGCGGCCTATTTTGAATAGGAATTCATTATTTTACTCCGACGATCTTACCCTTGACGACATCAATGTTTTCGGCTTGCGGTTTTTGGGGTAAGCCGGGCATGCGTAAAATATCACCCGTAATGGGAATCAGAAATCCAGCTCCTGCGGCGATCAATATCTCTTGGACGGTTACGGTAAACCCGGTAGGACGACCCAGGGCTTTGGGATCGTCACTTAGAGACTGTTGAGTTTTAGCAATGCATACCGGAAGCTTGTCATAGCCGAGTTCATTTATAGACTTTAAATCCCGTTCCGCCTTCTTAGTATAAGTGATTTTTTCTGCGCCATACATTTTGCTGGCCACTTTCCAAATTTTACTTTTAACGTCTTCTTCCCACGAGTAAAGTGGGCAAAATGGTTCTGATTCTTTTTCAGCGTATTGCATTACTGTTTGAGCCAAGTGAATAGCACCTTCCCCTCCTTTTTCAAAATGATTTGCTACAGCGAATGGAACTTTGAGTGTTTCCTCGCAATGTTTGCGAACGATTTCAATTTCTTCGAGTGCGTCATTACTGAACTTATTTAAGCAAACGATAGGTGGCTCGCAGAATTGTTTAATGTTTTCTACATGTTTATCCAAATTTGCCAATCCTTTTTGAATTGCTTGTGGATTGACTTGGTTTAGATTATCTTTAGTAATTCTTCCGTGCATTTTTAACGCCCTGCAAGTAGCTACTAGAACAACGGCAGCCGTATCTAATTTGGCACTTTGACATTTAATATCAAAAAACTTTTCGGCACCCAAATCAAACCCAAATCCTGCCTCCGTGATAGCCCAATCTGCAAGACTCATTGCCATTCGGGTGGCTATAACTGAATTGCATCCATGAGCAATATTGGCGAAAGGTCCTCCATGGACAAAGGTGGGAACTCCTTCCATGGTTTGAACTAAGTTAGGCAGCAAGGCGTCTTTCAATAATGCGGTCATAGCACCTGTTGCTTTTAAATCTGCTGCTTTAACAGTTTTTCCTTCGTAAGTGAATCCAACTATAATTCGATTGATCCTTTCCTTTAAATCTTCAAAGCTTTCTGCAAGGCAAAGAATTGCCATGATTTCAGAAGCGGCTGTGATATCAAAACCTCCTTCTCTGGGGATTCCTTGAAGGACTCCGCCAAGGCCAAGGATTACATTGCGTAGTGATCTGTCATTCATGTCAATCACTCTTTTCCAAGTGATCCTGCGTGGGTCAATACGTTGATCTTTTTCTTCTCTGTAAATCCGATTGTCCAGTAAAGCTGCCAATAAATTATTTGCGGAAGTCACGGCATGAAAATCACCCGTAAAATGTAAATTAATTTCATCTGCAGGAATTAATTGACTTTTTCCTCCACCTGTTGCCCCTCCTTTCATACCCAAACATGGTCCCAGGGAGGGTTCTCTTAAGGCTAAACATACCGATTCATTTAGTTTTGCAAATGCTTGACCTAAACCGATTGTCGTTGTAGTTTTTCCTTCCCCTGCAGGGGTGGGCGTGATTGCAGAGACAAGAATGAGTTTCCCTTTTTTATCAGTCTTATCCAAAACATTTAATAAAACTTTGGCTTTTTGATTTCCATAAAGAAGGTAATCCTCTGGATTTAAGCCTAATTTTTCTGCAATTTTTTGAATGTCCTCACCTGCAATGTTTTTCATGCTCATGGGTTAAATTTTTCCTGAGTTAAAAATTGAATTAGTTTAGGGTCCTCAAACATTTTTTTCAATGTGAAGGAGAGGCCATCATTGATAAATTGCTCCTTCATAAATTTTCCTGAGAGAGCTTTTTGCGACTTATTTTTAATAGTGATGTATTTATTTTTAAAATACTTTCCTTGGCGTTTTGCTGTAACTTTTAATAAAACACTGAGTTCAGCAAAAATTGTAGGAAGTTTTAAACCTAAATTTTCACGTTTGTAATTTAATTTAAGTCTGGCTAAGTCGACGCGAATTTTTTTTTGGGTTTTGGAGTTTTGCCTTGTTATTAGAAAACCCATTTTTTGAAATCCTTCCGCCACTTTATCGTGAACTGCATCTTTGATACTGGAACTTGGATATATACTTTCGTTCTGGAGAGATTTGGGTTTCTCCTTTAGATCTGGTTGGCTTTTATAGATTGCCTGCTGTGGTCTCGTGTCTATTACTTGTATCGCTAGAAATGAATCTTTCCCTAAATTGGATGCTTGGACAAAAGCATGAGGTCGGATTTCGATTTTGTGATCCTGAGTGCAGGCTAAAATCAAAACCAGAATTGGAATATATTTTAACCATTTATCCATAAGGCCTATTCAGATTTAGGAATATTCGTGTAGAAATCTTTTTGAATTTTTCTTCTAAACAAATCCCTGCGGCTAATTAACCGATCTAAAAACAAAAGGCCACTAAGATGGTCCATTTCGTGTAATACGGCTCGGGCTTCATATCGTTCCATTTTAAAATTTTGCGTTCGCCCAAAAGGATCTTTGGCGGTTAGGGTAATGAATTTAGCGCGTTCAACATTGCCGATATATTCTGGTACAGATAGGCAACCCTCTTTCCCAATAGATTTTCCACTTTGTGAAACGATCCGAGGGTTAATTAATATCATTTTACCATGATGTTTAATATTTGGTTTGCTGGAAACATCTACAATAATTATTTGTTGGAAACGACCTACCTGAGGCGCAGCGATACCGACGCCGCCTGGACTTGCAAGCATAGTTTCTTCTAAATCAGAAATGAACTCTCGAATTTCTTCGTCAAATAAATTAACAGGTTTGGAAATTTGTTTCAGCCTCGGGTCAGGGTAGGTTAATATTTTTAGTATGGACATTTCTATTAACCTAACATGATATCAACGGGTTCAATTTTTGTTTCTAATTCTTTTTCTGAAGAAATTTGTTTTAATTTCTCTTTTACTAATTCGTACCCTTTTGTAGCAATCCCATCTATTTGCATAATGTATATTGGGCTTTCAACAGAACCTCCTACATCAGTTTCTAAATTCAAAATGTTTAAACCGCTGTCTGCTAAGACACTGGTGACATCTGCAACAATTCCTGTTCGATCAGCTCCAAAAACTGTAATTCGCACGTCGGGTTCAAGATGACGTAACAATTCACCTTCTATCTCATCTAAATGAAATTTCAAATTTAATGAGTGTGAAATTGGAGTTAGAAGGTCGATTAAATTTTGTTTAGAAATGCTAACCTGAACCATAAGCATTATTGAAAAGTTTCCTCCCAACCTAGCCATTGAGGCTTCTCCCAAATTACAGTTGCCTTGATAAAGAGTTTTTGTGATTTTTGCTACAATTCGGGGTCGATCTTTGCCTACCAAGGTAAGCATGTACCAGGTTTTCATAATAGATCCCTTGAAGTGAATTGTTTTCGTCAAAGAAGTAAAAATTTAATTTGGATAAACTTAAACTACAAGAAAAACTAAGTATGTCAAGAGAGGGATTATTGGTATGTTTCGTTGAAAATTTATTCGATTTTAATTAAAGTTGTGATATCCAAGTGGGAATTCAATTCTTTTAATTGATGTGTGTCAAAGGAGAAAGTATTCAAATTTTCAATGAAAGGAATATTTCCGAGGATCTTTTCTCCGGAAAGTTCCTCTATTAATTGAGGTTGTTGTTTCTCAATTTTGCTTAGTGAACTTGAGGAGGATTGGTTAAAAATCAACCCAGCAATAGTTAACTCTTTTGATTTTAATGCCTCAATTGTTAGTAATGTGTGGTTGAGAGTGCCTAACTCATAGCGGCAAACTAAAATCACAGGTAGCTTAAGATCCTGAATTAGATCTAATACCATGTAATCTTTTTTTATTGGGACTTTGACTCCCCCAACCCCCTCTACAAGAACTAAATGATTTTTTTGGCTTAAAGTCTTATAGGCCATAAAGATTTTGTTGAGGTCAATTTCGGTGTTTTCAATTAAACAAGCTTGGTATGGCGAGGCGGCAGTTTTAAATTGAAAAGGACAGGCTTCTTGAATTTTTTGGTCCAGTGAACCGGTTTCTAGCAGGAATTTAATATCTGAATTGGCCGATGAATTGCACTCAGGGTCTACACCCGTTTCAATAGGTTTCATTACACCAACCTCAAGACTTTGATTTTGAAATAAAGCTAAAAGAGAGGCAGTGGTAACAGTTTTTCCTACTCCGGTGTCTGTTCCTGTAATGAAAAATCCTTTTGTATCCATAGTAATCCTAGTATTTAAGGATTATATTTTAAACAGATATAGGAATCAAAGATACCAAATTAGTTAAAGTTATAAATTCCAATAGTTTAATTTGAAGGCGTTTGTAATTTTGATATAATTCTTTCGGTTCGTAAAGAAAGTTTGAGAAGTCGAATATATGCGGAGAATCTAAAAATGAGCTCTAATAAGTTAGATGTTATCTGCCCGTGCTGTGAGGCTCGTTTACATGTAGATAAGAAAACGGGTGAGGTGTTGTGGAAAGAAGAAAAGAAAAAGGAACATGGTTCTTTATCAGATATGGTAAAAAACTTAGATTCTCAACGAAAAGAAGCGGAATCTTTATTTAAGCAGAGAAGCGAGATTGAAAAGGACCGAACTCGAATTTTAGATGAAAAATTTAAAGAAGCTCAAAAGAACGTTGATAAAACTGATGATAAGCCATTAAGAGATTTTGATTTAGATTGATTTAGCATTCTATTTCCAAACCATCATAGGCCAACTCTACATTTCCCGGCAATTTCTTACTTACCGTTTTGTGGTCGTAAGTATGGTTGATATGAGTCAAAAAAGTTCGTTTAGGTTTTAAGTCTGATACTACCTCCAAGGCTTCCGGTAAACAAAAGTGCGTTGGATGGGGTTTAAATCCTACCGAATTAATAATTAAGATATCCAGCCCCATTAATAAATTTTTCGATTCATTAGGTACCCCACTTCCATCGGTAATGTAAGCAGCATTACCAATTCTATAGCCTAAAATAGTTAGGCTTCCATGGTTTATAGGGACAGGGGTAATATGAGTTCCTTCAACTTCAAATGGTTTATTTTCGATAGTATTTAAAATTAATTGTGGAATTCCACCACCCTCTGGTCGGTTCCCATTAAAAATATATCCAAAGTTCTTCTTTATCATGGATAAGGTAACTTCATTCCCATAACAAGGGATAGCCGCTTTATTAAAAAAATTAAAACACCTTAACTCATCAATTCCATGAACATGATCCGCATGATGATGGGTGTACAAAACAGCCTCTATGTGAGTTATTTTATAACGTAAGCATTGCTGTCGTAAATCAGTTGAGGTGTCTACCAGAAAATTGGCTCCATTACTTTGTATTAATATGGATGCTCTTAATCGTTTATTAAATGGGTCTTCAGATTGGCATACTTCACAATCACAGCATAAAGAGGGAACCCCAGTTGAAGTGCCTGAGCCTAAAACAATTATTTTCATAGAATTAATGCTTCATGTTGCAAAGGACTTCTGAAGAGCCGCAGGGTTTGATTTCAAATTGGATCGTAGAGTGAGTGATGTTAAATTTTTTCTGTAAGAGGTTTTTCGCATCCTTTAAAATTTTTTCAGCCTGATGTATTTTTTGCGCTTTAATTAATGCATGGGTGCTCAGGGCATAAATATTAGAGCAAATACACCAAATGTGTAGCTCATGAATATCCTGAATTTCAGGTAATGAAGATAATTCATTTTTAACTTCAGAAAGAGAAATTCCTTTTGGAACTCCCTCGAGCAAAATATGGACTGAATCGGCAATAATTTTTTTTGCGATATAAATCAAAAATAAGGAGATTGAAATTGCAATGATTGAATCTAAGAGAAACCAGTTGGTAAACCACATAATCAATGCACCTAAAATTACTGCTACCGATGATAAGGTGTCCCCTAAAACGTGAAAAAAAGCCCCTTTTACGTTTAAGTCTTGACCATGGTTAGCATGAGCAGCATCCTTCAGAAAATAGATTACTGCCAGGTTAGCTGTTAGTCCAATGAGAGCCACCCAAATTACTGTGAGGCTTTGTATTTCTTTTGGATTTTGAAACCGTTCATACGCTTCCCAAGCGATTCCAAGCGCCATGGCTAGGAGAAGGAGACCGTTAATAAAAGCAGCAAAAATCTCCATTCGGTGATACCCGTAAGTTTTTGTACTGGTGGAGGGCTGGGCTGCAATTTTCAGAGCTAGCCAACTTAATCCTAAGGAAAAGGAATCTGTTAGCATATGAGCGGCATCACCAATAAGAGCCAAGCTATTGGAAATAACACCACCTATGACCTGCACTCCCATTATCAATAGGGTAAGTATTAGTGCAAATTTCAATCTATTTTGAACGGAATTAGTATCCAATTTTTACCTGAACGCTAACGTTTCCAACCAAATAATATTTGTTAGTTAAATCGATTAAGTCTTTTCTCATTTTATGGTGGAGTTAGAAGCCTGTCAAGATTGACCTCGCGATGTTTCTAATTGATTGTCTAATCAGGGTGGTTAAACTAAAAGAACAATGTTAGAAAAGTATTAAATAGGGGAAATTGGGATGCTGGGTTTTTGGTGGATAGGTTTTATAGTTTCTATAGTACTTGGAGTTATTATAGGATGCTGGATATATGCAAGATTTTTATCAAACCTTCGCGCTAAACACCCTGATCAATATTTAATGCTAGGATCTCCCACCCTATTTAATCGCTCTATTCGAAAGGGCATTGCACTTCAGAAATTCATCTATAGTTCTCAAGTTCACTCACTCAAAGATGATAGACTCATTCGAATTTGTAGGTTTATTCGTTGGTTTAACCCTGCCTTGGTGGGAATAGTTTTAATTTGCTATATTTTCGGGCTTATCAGTTTACTTCACTTTTTAAAGGGATAAGTAGTCTTTCAATTAAAAGATTCTATAAATGGGGTATAAAGGGAATTGAATCGGGATTAAATTTTTGCTAGATTATATCCCCTCATCTGATTTTATATCTCATATTATAGGAGTAAAAATATGTCAACATTAGTTGCCCAACCGGCGCCTGACTTTTCTGCTCAAGCTGTAATGGCTGACGGGTCTTTTAAAGAAGTCAAGCTTTCGGATTATCGGGGCAAATACGTTATTCTTTTCTTTTATCCATTAGATTTTACTTTTGTTTGTCCCACCGAAATTATTGCATTCAGCGAAAAAATTGGTGACTTTAAAAGCCGAAATGCAGAGGTTTTAGGTGTTTCTATAGATAGTCAATTTTCTCATTTGGCTTGGAGAAATACAGATCGGAAAAAAGGTGGATTAGGGAATATTGATTATCCCTTAATAGCCGATATTGATAAAAAAATTAGCCGGGATTATGGTGTTCTTGCTGATGGTGGAATTGCTTTTAGGGGTTTATTTTTGATTGATAAAGAAGGAACCGTTCAGCATGCTTTGGTTAATAATCTACCACTTGGTCGTAATGTGAATGAAGCACTGCGAATGATTGATGCTTTACAGCACCATGAAAACCATGGAGAAGTTTGTCCTGCAAATTGGGAAAAAGGTGAAGATGCGATGAAACCAGGGCCTAGTGAGTCTCAAGAATACTTCAATAAGCATAATTGATTTTAGCCTAATTATTTAACTGAATAAATTCCAAAAAAAAGAAAAGGCGGAGCCCTTTGGGTCCGCCTTTTTTATGCACATGATTTTATTAACAAATGATGATGGATTCTATGCAAAAGGTATCCAAAGCCTTTGGCAAGAGCTATCAGCGGTTGATGATGTAGTAATAATTGCCCCTGATGCAGAGCAAAGTGCTGTAGGACATGCCATTTCTTTGTCTAATCCTCTAAAAGTTCAGAAAGTTGAACAAGAGGGGAGTTTGGTTGGGTATATGGTGAATGGAACTCCAGCAGACTGTGTAAAAATTGGTATCACGGAATTACTGGAGGTTCCCCCGGATATAGTTATTTCTGGAGTAAATCAAGGGGGAAACTTGGGAACATGTGTAATTTATTCGGGTACGGTTTCTGCTGCGACAGAAGCTGCAATAATGGGGATACCGTCAATTGCAGTTTCTTTGAATTCTTTTGAGTATTCCGATTTTTCATCTGCCGGATCTTTTGTGAGACAGTTTTATCCACTAGTCATCAAGAAAGGACTACCTGAGGGAGTTTCCTTAAATATTAATGTGCCTGCTGTTAAGCGGGAAGATATTCGAGGAGTTGTGGTCACTCGTCAGGGAAAATCACGAGTTATTGAAACATTTGATAAACGAGTTGATCCTAGAAATAATGTTTACTATTGGCTTGCAGGAGAGATGAAATTTGAAGAAGCTGACCCGGGAACAGATTGCGAAATGGTGCTGGAAAATTATATTTCCATAACACCGATCCATTTTGATCTTACTCACTATAAAAGTTTAGAAGTACTCAAAAATTGGAAAATCTCTTTTGATTAAATGGGATTAAAAATTTCATGTGTTACTCATCTAAAAAAATAGCGAATTAAGGATGAACCTTAATTCGCTATTTAATTTATTAAAGTTAAATGGTTACGATTGAGCCGCAGCAGCCTCTTCTCGCATAGCTTCTTTACGGCTGAGTTTGACTTTTCCATTGCGATCCACATCAATTACCTTGACCACAATTTCGTCACCTTCTTGAATTTCATCGCTAACCTTTTTGATTCGGCGGTCACAAATTTGTGAAATGTGAACTAATCCATCTGTGCCAGGAAAGATTTCGACAAATGCTCCAAAATCCATAATTTTCTTAACTTTCCCTAGATAGATTTTGCCGATCTCGACTTCCTGGATAAGGTTATTAATTCGGTTGATTGCATCATCGGAACCACCTGCATCACTGGAAGCAATCGTGACAAGACCATCATCATTAATATCGATGGACACACCTGTTTTTTCGATTATATCTTTAATGACTTTCCCACCTGGTCCAATAACGTCTCGAATCTTATCGGTTGGGACTTTCATGGTAGTGATTCGCGGAGCAAATTGCGACATCTCCTCCCTTGGCTCCTGAAGAGCCTGTGCCATTTCATCCAGGATGTGAAAACGCCCATCCTTCGCTTGTTGGAGCGCAGTTGCCATGAGTTCTTTGGTCAAGCCTCCAATTTTGATATCCATTTGCAATGCAGTAATTCCATTGCGAGTTCCTGCAACTTTAAAGTCCATATCACCTAGATGATCTTCATCACCTAAAATATCAGACAAGATTGCAACACGGTCGTCTTCTTTGATTAGTCCCATGGCGATACCGGCAACAGGAGATGTTAGAGGGACACCTGCATCCATCATAGAAAGCGCTCCACCGCAAACTGAAGCCATTGAAGAGGAGCCATTAGATTCTAAAATTTCGGAAACCAATCGAATTGTATAAGGAAAAGATTCTTTTGAAGGAAGAACGGGGATCAAGGAACGCTCAGCAAGCATACCATGTCCAATTTCTCTTCTTCCAGGGTTGGCCATGAACTTTACTTCTCCGGTACAAAATCCGGGGAAATTATAATGAAGCATAAAAGATTTATTTCCTCGAAATTCAAGGTTGTCCATCCGTTGTTCATCGGATACGGTTCCTAAGGTTGTTGCAACTAAGGCTTGTGTTTCTCCTCGAGTGAATATGGCAGACCCATGAACTCTTGGGAGATATCCGACTTGGCAGTTGATGGGGCGAATGTCAGTCAAGCCTCTCCCATCAATACGAACTTTCTTCTCTAAAATCATCTCACGCATGGATTCTTTTTCAATACCATGAAAAATGTCCCCCAACTCGGACTGTAAATCTTCATCTCCATCCGGATTGATTGCTTGAGTCATTGCCTCAGCAGCGTTTTTCAAGGCTTCTTTGCGTTCTTTTTTATCCGCAATTTGCATTGCTGATTCGACACTAGCCTGGGAGGCTGATTTTGCCTTAGCAATTAACTCTTCATTCTTTTCGGGAATTTCTACAGGAGCTTTTTCTTTACCTATCATTTCCCTGAATTTGTTTTGGAGGTCGACTATTTTTTTTATTCGGTCATGTCCAAATTCCAAAGCATTCATCATAGTTTCTTCATCTAATTCATTGGCGCCTGCTTCCACCATAACAAGAGCATCAGCGGTACCAGCCATTAGTAAATGAAGGTCACTTTGTTTTTGATCTTCGTAAGTTGGGTTTATTACAAACTCACCCTCAATACGGCCGACTCTAACACCTGCTACAGGATTTTCAAAAGGAATGTCTGAAATTAAAAGGGCAGTGGAAGCACCAGAGAGTGCAATTACATCTGGAGGATTTTCTTGATCATGGGAGACTACTAAACAAACTACTTGCGTTTCAGTTCGAAAATCATCTGGGAAAAGAGGACGGATAGGACGATCAATTAATCGACTGGTTAAAGTTTCATGATCTTGGGGGCGGGCTTCACGTTTTAAGAAACCTCCAGGGATGCGTCCTGCTGCGTAAGTCTTTTCTCTATAGTCTACCGTAAGGGGGAAAAAATCAATTCCTTCTCTTGCTTCTTTCGCCATGGTCGCAGTTACAAGCACCATGGTGTCTCCATAACGGACCACAACCGATCCGTTGGCTTGTTTGGCCAGCCATCCAGCCTCGAATGACAAAGTCTTGCCATCCAGATCCATCTCTATTTTTTGTTGCATTAAATATCTCCAATCTGTGTATCATAATTTACCGTCGGATACCTAGGTCCTTAATAATATTTTGGTAAGAACTGAAGTTTTCTTTCCTTAAATGGTCCAATAACTTTCGCCTACGATTTACAATTTTTATCAATCCTCGGCGGGAATGGTGATCCTTGTTATGAGTCTGAAAATGTTCAGTTAAATAGTTGAGGCGATTTGTCAATAAAGCAATTTGAACCTCAGAGGACCCTGTGTCCTTTTCATTTAGACGGTATTTGTCAATAATAGAAGCTTTTGCTTCTTTAGTAAAAGCCATAGCCAACCTCCTCTATCGAATTGGCAATGCTGTAAGGTTGTCGAATGTTTTCGTAGAGAAGATTCTCTTGGGAACAGATCTTTTTTTCTAAATAAGAACGATCAATGAATCTTATCTGCAAAAACATTCCAACCTTTTCAGCAACTAAAGTTAATAACTAGATTAAAACACGTTTTAATTTAAAAGCTGTTTCTATAGAATCCATTTTTTTATACTCCTCTTGATTTACAAGAGGTTCTACTATAGCAATCAATTCGTTATCTGAACTCATTACACGGAGGTTCATTCCCGGATAAAACTCACCGGGAACCTTTTGCACAGATCCCTTTAATATAGGCAAGCCGTGAATGATTAATTTTTTTTCTTCAGAATTGATACGAATCTCAGGAAGAAAATCCAAAGCTTGTTCGGTCTTAAGCAATTTATCGGTAAGGGTACCTTGGGCTTGTGCGTGGTTCAGTTCTTCTAATGTAACCGACGATTCGACATCGAAATGTCCTACCTGTTCTCGTATTAATTGGGTTAAATGAGCACCACAACCTAGTATTAAACCAATATCATGGCATAAGGTACGAATATAAGTACCTGCTGAGCAGACCACTTTAAAAATAACTTGATTCCCATCTTTTTCCAAAAAATCAATGGAATAAATGTTCACCGTCACCGGGTCTCTATTGATAGTAATACCATTTCTAGCTAATTTGTAAAGTGGAACTCCATTTTTTTTCTTGGCAGAGTACATTGGGGGTGTTTGCTTGTGTTTACCTATGAATTTCTTTAATACGTCCTTAATGGTTTTTTCAGAAATATTTTTGGGGTCTCCAGTGCTAATAATCTTACCGGTAGAGTCTTGAGTATCTGTAGATTCACCTAATTTCATTGTGGCAGAGTAACCTTTATTTAGGTGAGTCAAAAATTGAATGATTTTTGTCGATTGATTGAGACATATGGGTAAGACTCCTTCTGCAAGAGGGTCCAAGGTTCCTATATGGCCCGCTTTTTTAACATTTAGAGTATTTTTTACGGATTGGACCATTGAAAAAGAAGAAGGCCCCGCGGGTTTATAAATATTAACAATACTATTCATCATGCAATCGATTAATAAGCTTCGTAATTTTTTCGACGTGATCCGCGGACTCATCGATTTTAAACTCAAGTTCGGGAATATATTTTAAGTGCAGATTTTTGCCCAATTGATTTCGAATAAATCCCTTGGCACTTTTTAGTCCGCTTAAACTCTCTTCTTTTTTAACTTCATTTCCCATAATGCTAACAAAAACTTTAGCGTGTTTTATATTATTACTCAATTCTATTTTAGTCACGGTTACAAATCCAATTCTTGGATCCTTCAATCCTTTCATTATTAAATTGGATATTTCCTCTAAAAGTAACTCTTGGACTCTTTGTGATCTTTTGAAACGCATCTTTTAGTCCATAAATGGGAATAATCAAAAGGATTCCTTTCCCATATTTATGATTTCGATTTCGTGGTTAGTCATTTCTGCTAAATGTAATTTGTCAATGAAGTTCACCACTTGTTGAATTAACCCCTCTAAATATTTAGCGTCCTCGCTAACCGCAGCGACACCCAAATGCAAACTTTGCCAAATATCCTGATCCCCGACTTCGGCGATAGAAATATTAAACTTATTTTTTACACGATCTTTAATAGTTCGAATAATTCGCCGTTTTCCTTTAAGGGAGTCATTTCCGTGTAAAAAAAACTTTATTGAGCAACAACCCACATGCATGGGAAAAATAATTAAAAAAAGATTTTAAGTTGATATTTTACTGCTTTTAATTTTAAAAGTATTTTTATGGTTTCCTTTAGTAAACTTATTGAACCGTCTCTTTTTCTAATATGTAAGGTTCAACAATATCTCCTGATTTTAAATCTTGGTATTTTTCGAATGAAAGTCCGCATTCATAACCTGATGCAACTTCCCTTACATCCTCTTTAAATCTTTTTAGTGAGTTGATTTTTCCGTCATAAATAACTACGCTATCTCGAACTAACCGAGCCTGAGTATTCCTTTCAATTTGTCCGGATAAAACAAAACAACCTGCGATATTACCTACTTTAGGAATATGAAAAACTTCCCTCACTTCTGCGCGGCCCATTACTTTTTCCCTGAAAGTAGGTTCGAGCAGTCCTTCCATTGCCTTTTTAATGTCGTTAATTGCATCATAGATGACACTATAAAGACGAACGTCGACTTTTTCTTTCGTAGCCATTGTGTTTGCTTTTTCAGTGGGCCTTACATTAAATCCGATGATAATGGCTGTTGAAGCGCTTGCTAATAGAATGTCTGACTCAGTGATTCCGCCCACAGCATCGTGGATTACCTTAACTCTGACTTGTTCACTTTCCAGCTTTGAAAGAGCTTCTTTTACCGCTTGGATAGAACCTTGAACATCGGCTTTAATGATTAAGCTAAGCTCATGAATTTTCCCCTCCAATATTTGTTGGTGAAGGTCTTCCATTGTGATGCGAGGTTTTTGGGATAAAGCAGTTTCTCTTTGCTTTTGTAATCGTAGTTCACATAATTGTCGGGCACGTTTTTCGTCTTTGACCACCATAAACTTATCTCCGGGATCCGGAACCTCTGGAATCCCAATAATCTCAACCGGCATGCATACAGTTGCCTTAGAAATATTTTTCCCTTGATCATTTGTAAGTGCCCGTGCTTTTCCAAAGTAATTACCAATAATATATGGATCACCCACGTGCAAATTGCCTTTTTGTATAATAACAGTGGCAACCGGTCCTCGTCCTTTGTCCAACTTGGACTCAATGACTATTCCGCGTCCTCTAAGCTTAGGATTGGCCTTCAACTCCATGATTTCTGCCTGGAGTAAAAGCAGTTCGAGTAAATTATCAATCCCTAAATTCATTTTTGCAGAGACTTCAGTGAAAATCGTTTGCCCACCCCAATCTTCTGGTAAGAGGCCTAATTCGGCCAATTGCTTTTTAACTTCTTCTGGTTTGGCGTCTGGTTTATCAATTTTATTGATTGCTACAAGTAAGGGAACATTGGCTGCGTTTGCGTGGTCAATCGCCTCTTTGGTTTGAGGCTTGATTCCATCATCAGCTGCTACCACTAAAACGACAATGTCCGTGATTTGAGCCCCTCGAGCTCGCATAGCTGTAAAAGCCTCATGTCCTGGGGTATCAAGAAATGTAATCGAAGACCCTTTCACTTTAGCTTGATAAGCTCCAATATGTTGAGTTATTCCCCCATGCTCACTTTCGGTTATATTGGTTTTACGTATAGCGTCTAAAAGGGAAGTTTTCCCATGATCAACATGACCCATAATTGTTACAATTGGAGGACGTAATTGATGGTCTGTGGGTAAATCTTGTTCTTCTTCCTCAAATTCCAGTTCTTCTTCTTCCTGAACTTTTTCAACCTCATATCCACGTTGGTCCGCAATTTTGGAAGCCATCTCAAAATTCAAACTTTGATTGATGGTCGCCATAACTCCTAACCCCATGAGCTCTTTGATAATATCATTTGCGGTACAATTTAACTTCTCAGCCAAATCCCGAAGCTGAATATTTTCACTTATTTGAACAGTTTCAAACCCTTCATCTTCTGGGATTTCAATTGATGGGGTGGGTGCAGAGGAAGGTATTTTTTCATCCTGAGTTGGTAATTCATCTTTTTTCGGCTCTTTCGTTTTCGTGCTTTCTTGTATTTTCTTTTTTGATTTATCTTTGGTTTTTTTTGTCTCTACCAGCTCTTCTAGTTCTTCAGGTTTTACTATTCTTAAGCTAGGCTTTTTGGCTGTTTTTAGTTTATCGGCAATGGGGGCTTCGCCTTCTCCGGGCTTTTGAGGTTTTTTAGAAGTACCGGATGTTTTTTCTTTGTCGACTTCTTTAAGTGCAGCTTTTACTTTTTTTACAGGTTTAGATTCTTTTGGAGTTTCAGTGCCGCCCTCCGCTTTCTTGGTTTTTGAGGTTGCTTTAGAGGGGGAAGTCTTATTAGTTTTTTTGACTTCTGTTTTCTTAGACGTTTTCTTTTTTGCTGTGGTTTTAGTGGTAGCCTTTTTCTTCGTTGAGGTTTTCTTTTTGCTTTTTGGCGCTAACTTTTCAGAAAAAAATTCCCTTAGATGATTGGACATTTCTTCATCAATTGAACTCATATGATTTTTTACTGGGTAATCTTTTTCTTTGAGCTCATCAATAATCTGGTCGTTAGAAACTCCTAATTCTAACGCTAATTTATTAACTCGAATTTTCGCCAAAAGCAACACTCCTATTAATGGTGAATTGATATAATGTGATTAAGTAAAACTTTTTAAACGTTTTCATATTTTTCCATATGTGACTTTGCTTCACTCAGAATAAATTGGGCTGTGTCCTCATCAATTCCATCAATAGCAATAAGTTCTTCAATTGGGGTCACAGATAATTCAGCAATGGTTTGAAAATCATTTTCTTGCAAAGTTTTTATAATTGCACTGTCAACTTTAGTCAGTTCTTCCAAACCAAATTCCTGATCTTCCTCCAGTTCTTCTTCAGGGGAAGAGGTTGCCGTAGATGTGTCTTCATTTGCTTGGTCTGATTCTTCTGTTTCTAGATCATTTTGGGGTATTAGGTCTTCATCCAACTCTTTACTTGGTTCTTCCTCAATTGGCTCTCCCGGGCTATTGGAAAATAAAGAAGCGGCTTCACTTTTTTCCTTAATATTAGGGGCTGTATAAACCAAGTTATCTTCAATTTCAGGTGATACTATTTCTGTGGAAGGAGTTGGTTTTCTATTTTTAATATATTCTTCAGAGAAATTATAAAGAGCTTCTGCTTTCTTTGGCCCTACTCCTTGAATCTTAATTAACCCTTCAACACCCTGGCTCAATACTTCATCAAAAGTCACTACATTATTTGCGAACAGAATAGCAACCAACTTTTCACTAAATCCTTTCGTATTTTTAATGATTTCAATAAAGTCTTCCTGAGGCTCTTTCTTTTTTGCAAAAAGGTCAGTCGCACTTAAAATAGATTGGGCCTCTGATTCGCCTTTAATATCGATTTTCCATTTTACTAGTTTTGCTGCTAAACGAACATTTTGGCCTTTTTTACCTATTGCTAAAGACATTTGGTCATCGGCAACAATAATTGTCATATGTTTTTCATCTTTGTTAGTGACAATTCTTGAGATTTTTGCCGGGCTTAACGCATTGCGAATAAAAATTTCAGGATCTTCGGAATATTCGACAATATCTATTTTTTCTCCCCGCAATTCTTGCACGATAGATTGTACTCTTAAACCTCTCATGCCAACACAAGCACCGACCGCATCAATATCTCTATCGTTAGTTCGAACAGCAATTTTGGTGCGACCATTTGGCTCTCTAACAATACCCATGATTTCCACCATGCCTTCACTGATTTCTGGAACTTCAAGTTCAAATAACCTTTTGATCAAACCAACATGGGTTCGGGAAAGAATCAGTAAAGTATTTTTTGAGGTTTTTTTTACTTCGAGTACATATGCGCGAACCCGTTCTCCGCGATTGAATTTTTCCCGGAAAACTTGTTCTCGTCGAGGGAGTATTCCTTCAGCACGACCCAAATCAACAATTATGTCTCCATGCTCAAACCGTTGAACTATGCCACTAAGCAGCTCGGTTTTTTTGTCCTGAAATTCGTTGTAAACAATTTCGATTTCAGCTTCTCGGACTTTTTGTAAAATTACTTGTTTCGCTAACTGAGCTGCAATTCGTCCTAAATTTTCTAATTTTTGAGGGACTAGCAGGGTTTCCTTCAATTGAACTTCCGGAGAAATTTTCGAGGCTTCTTTTAATGAAACTTCCAAGTCTGGATCTTTAACTTTTGAAACAACTGTTTTTTCAGCAAAAATTTCAATTTCGCCATTCTCTAAATTAAACTCGCTATGAACGACTACTTCTGGCGGCAACTTTTTTCGTGCGGCCGCTTCCACAGCAGATTTGATTGCCTCAATTAAGACATCCTTGTCGATGCCTTTTTCTCTGCAAAGTTGATCAATTATATGAATTACTTCTACGGTCATGATTTAATTTATTTTTATTTCAAGTTTAGCTGATGCAATATTATCAATGGGTATGGATATAGTTTCCTCACCTACGTCCAAAAAAAGAGCACTTTCTTTAAAGTCCTGTATAACCCCGGTAAATTTTCTTTTTTCTTGAATGGGAGAAAATAACGAAACTTGGATTGATTTTCCTAAATACCTTAAAAAATCACTTTCCTTTTTTAAAGGTCGATCTAAGCCTGGAGAAGATACCTCTAGGTAGTATCTATTTGGAATTAGATCTTCTACTTCAATAATATCTTCAATTTGTCGACTTATCTTTTTGCAGTCCTCGACAGTTATGCCATTTTGTTTATCAAGAAATACTCTTAAAAACCAATCTTTCCCCTCTTTTTTGTATTCAATATCAACTAACTCAATATTTGCATTTTCAACAATTGGCAAAACGAGCTCTCTAACTGATTGGGAAACGGAACTCTTGACCATAATTGCTGAATATTTTTATTTCTGGTCTTTTTGGGGAAACTCGGCGCCAGATTTTCAATTTAAATAAATTTAACTAAAATTAGCCAAAATAAAAGCGGGCCTAAGCCCGCCTATTGCAGACCAATTAATTTTGAGAAAATTTTACAGAATCTAGGGAGAGGATTCAAGGAAAATCGTAAATACCTAACATTTTGAAACTAAAGGGTTTCAATGATACTTGGTATTGTTTCTAGTACTTCTGGGAAATCATATAGTTTGGAATCGCCGGAATGTCTGATTTTTATCTCAATTTTTCCTGCATCTAAGTTTTTGGGACCGATAATCAATTGCAAAGGAATTCCCAATAAGTCAGCATCTTTAAGCTTTCCACCCAATCGGTCTGCTCTATCATCCAAAAGGGTTTCAATGCCAAATTTTTTGAGCGAATCATACGTTTTTAAACAGGCCTCCTGTAGAGAAGGCTCTGAAAAGTTAACTGGAATAATAGCTACTTGAAAAGGAGCAAGGGGAACTGGCCAAATAATCCCGTTACCGTCATGGTTTTGTTCAATGGCGGCAGCAGCTGTTCTTCCCACGCCTATTCCGTAGCATCCCATAAGCATAGTTTTTTCTTTTCCCTGATGATCTAAGAAATTAGATTTTAAAGCAGAACTATACTTATCTCCTAAAATGAATATATGACCAACTTCAATTCCACGACGAATTTTATAACTTCCGTCATCACATTTTGGGCAAGGATCTCCTTCTTCGATAGTTCGTAAATCGCCTGATTTCTTTACCTCAAAATCTCGACCCACCTGGACACCAGAGTAATGAGCATCCTTTGTGTTTGCGCCGGTAATAAAACTATGCATTTGAGTGACTTCTTGATCGGCATATATATTCAAGTTCAAATTAACAGGGCCTAAGAAACCAATTGGGAGGTTTGTTTTTTCTTTTACCTGTGATTCATTTGCTGGGAGAAGCCAATCACATCCGATTAAGTTTTTTAATTTTGTAGGGTGAATTTGCCTATCACCCCTCACCAATCCTGCCACAAGTCCGTTTTCTGTTTCAAAAACAATTGTCTTAACAATATTTTGAGGAGACACTTTTAAAAAATCGCTAACCTCTTCAACTGATTTTCTATTTGGAGTCTCGATTTGTTTTAGTGGTTCAGTATTTGTTGGAGTTGATGCAAGCGATGATAATTTTGAGGCTGCCTTTTCTACATTTGATGCATAATCGCATTTATCGCAAAAACCGATTTCGTCTTCCCCGGAGTCGGCGAGAACCATGAACTCGTGAGAAAAGTTTCCACCGATGGATCCTGAGTCGGCTTCAACCATTTTGAAATCCAGTCCGCATCTTTCAAAAACATTGCAATATGCCTGTCTCATTTTTTCATAAACTTCCTGTGAACTCGCTTCATCCACGTGGAAGCTATACGCATCCTTCATCATAAATTCTCTTCCACGCATTATTCCAAAGCGAGGTCGAACTTCATCCCGAAATTTGGTTTGGATTTGGTAAAGTATAAGAGGGAGTTGTCGGTAAGACTTTACTTCTTTTCGCACTATATCGGTAATAACTTCTTCATGAGTAGGTCCATAGCAAAACTCTCTATTATGTCTATCTTTAATTCGAAGTAACTCTTTTCCGTACAGGCCCCAACGTCCACTTTCTTGCCACAGCTCTGCAGGTTGAATGCTGGGAAGGAAAACTTCTTGACCTCCAATATGATTCATTTCTTCCCTAATGATTTGTTCTACTTTTCTAAGAACCCGCAATCCTATTGGGAGAATTGAATAGACGCCCGAGGCAAGTTGTCGAATCATACCAGCGCGCACCATTAGCTTATGACTAATAACCTCCGCATCCGCAGGTGATTGCTTGAGTGTGGGAATAAAAATTTGAGAATAACGCATAAATATTTAGTTAATGATTAGATTAAGCATCAAATTAATATTCTAATCGTAAATAAAATGTACCCAGCATCGAGCCAAAATTAGGCACTAAGGATTTAGAAATAATAAATTTGTCCTTAAACTTTTAATGGGAAAGCGCGGAGGTTATACAGGTGTATTAGTGGAATACAACTCCCGAGCTAATTCAATATCTTGCGGAAAGTGTATTTCCAACCAACCTTTGTGGATTTCTAAGTAATGTATATCAAAGCCACGATCTACCATTTCTTGAAGCAGGTCCGTAAATCGAAACTTAGAAATATCCTCGGCTTCTTGGATTTTTCCGACATGATTTTTGACGCAATCATCATAAGTGTTTAAAAAATGCTCAGCTCCCCTTGGGGAAAACTTTGCCAACCCAACAAATTCATGGGTAGAGATGCTTGAGTCAATTCTCTTGCCGATTTTAGCAACTGTATTTTGATAGTCAAAGTTAATGTTGCGGCGGAGGCGATTTTTTTTATTTTTACTTACAACAAAATCTTGTATTTTTCCAGGGGTAGGCCCAAGGTATTGAATGGAATTGTCAACAACCACTACAATGTCTTCTTTACAAGCTAATAATTGATTGAATATATTCTCAGCGACTAATAAATCGGAATATAAAACCAGAAATCCATTTTGTAGCTTATTTTTGGCCGCTAAAATTGAATGAAGCTCAGTTCCTTTTTCATAGCCAGAGTGATGTATAAAGTTAACACCTTCGGCGCTCATTTTGTCATTCTCATACCCGGTGATAACATTAATATCGGTTAAGAAGTTTGCGTTAAGAGCTTCAATTTGTCTTTTAAGTAAAGTTTTTCCTGAAATTTCAAGCATTGCCTTCGGGATTTTTCCAATGGTAGATTGAAGATCAGGGGCAGAGCCTGCAGCAGGAATAATTACAGGAGTGTTTTTGTTGGAGACATCCTGCTTGTCTTTTTCTTTTACATCTAAAAAACCGACTGCTTCAAAAATTTCTTTTACAGGTGTACAAAAAGGGTCTGCTTCAAAAGATCGTTGATTTAACAATATGGATCTTGTCGTATCCATCATGGCCTTATAAGCTGACCGTAAAAGATGGTTTGCATAAATAATAATTTGGAATCCTGATTTTTGTAATTCTGATTCCACAATATTATTATAAGTAGTGGGTACACAAACAAGTGGTTTGTTTATTCCTAACTCGGCTTGAAGATCTTGATATTTTTGTGCGAACTCTAAGATTTCTCCGGGATCCTTGGATTTTGAATGAATCATTATCCCATCTGCGCCTGCGGTTAAATATGCACGCGCTCTTTGGAGAGCATCTTTTAACCCTGTACCGGCAATTAGACTTTCCAGCCGAGCGATAATCATAAAATCTGGCGTCATTTGAACTTCTTTACCTCGGCGAATTTTATGAGCGAATACTTCGGGTTCTTGCAAGGACTGATTGGTTCCGGCTTCTAAACTGTTCCTCTTAGGAAATACTTTGTCCTCGATAATGACAGCTGAAACTCCAGCACGCTCTAACTTTGAAACGGTATATTCAAAAATATTTGGGTCTCCCCCTGTATCGCCATCCACTATCATGGGTTTACGTGTGACTGCTAGAATTTCATTGATTGTATGAAATCGAGAATCAAAGGAAATTACTTCTATATCCGGGTGACCTTTTGATGCCGAGTCTGTTAGGCTACTTTCCCATATCGCATCAAATTCTCTGATAATGGTATCATTTTCAAATGTTCCCTCAATGCGTGCACTATCAGCAATAATGCCGCTAAGTCCATTGTGGGCTTCCATAACTCGAACAAGTTTTCCCTGATTTAATAAGGTTCTTAACTTGTTGCGTCTGTCTTCAGGTAATATTTTACTTAATAGAGTCATTTATTTGCGTCTCAAAATTTTGGGGATTTAGATATTCCCTTATCCATGAAGCGACATAAATTTCTTCGGTTTCGTAATGATCAAAGGCTTTTAATACAATTTCCATTTGGTTCAATATTGGAAGCTTTTTATCCAAAAGAACCAGCCCTTTTCCGTTTAATTTACAGTATCCGCTTTGAATGGGGATATCTTCATTAGAAAGGTTAAAATATTGGATAGCAATTCCTAATTTATCCGCAACCGATTTTAAATCTTCCCAACGCTGGTCGTTATCGTATGTATTGGTCAACATAAAGTTATTATAAACTATTGAAAATAAGCTAATTAATTATCCTCATGATATCATTGTAGAAGGCAAAAATCATCAGAGATATGAGCATAAATAATCCTACCTGTGATGCTCGTTCTCGGTTTTTCTCGCTGACGGGGCGACCTTTGATCATTTCAATTATAAAGAAAAAGATATGACCCCCATCTAAGATAGGAATCGGTAAAAGATTTAATAACCCTAAGTTTATACTTAGAAGGGCGGTTAATCGAATGAGTTCATTAAAGCCTTGCTTAGCCTGGTCACCATAAATTTGGAAAATCAGAATTGGACCACCAATACTTTCAGCGGATATTGATCCCAAAATCATTTTCTTAATACTAGTGAAAATTAAATATATTAATTTCCCGGTTTCAACAAAAGAACGTTTAATCGCTCCAAAAAAACCATATTGCTCAAGAATTAAGTCTCCCGTAATTGCAATCCCTAGCCAGCCCAACTCAATTTTATTGCCTTTTTCATCTTGTATGATTTTAGATTCAGGAGTCACCTTAATTTCTAAATCTAATTCTCCTCGTTTAATAAGAACACTTAGCTCTTTCCCAGCCTTGTCTTTCGTAGTTTCTTTGAGGTCGGTCCAACTGCGGATTTTGGTTCCATCAATTGAAACTAATTGATCTCCTTCTTGCAACCCTGCTTTATGAGCAGCTGAGCCCTCTTTGATGTAACTTATATTATGAACTAAAGGGTTTATGCCAATTAGCCCAACTCTTTCTTTTTCCCCAAATAAATCCGGAACTTCTTCAGTAACGGGAGTGATGCCTACTTCAAAAAGTTCTTTTTTATTTCTTTCGATTAAAAACTTTAGCTCCTTATCTGGAGAATTGCGAACAATTTTTACAAGGCGATCCCAAAACTGGATGGGTTGCCCCTCCACTTCCACTATGCGATCACCAGATTTTAAGCCGGCTTTTAAGGCAGGAGAAGAGTCTCTTACAGTTCCAATAGTAGTCCCTAAGGTAGACACTCCATTCATGTAAACAACAACATAAATTGCTATAGCAAATAATATATTAAATAAGGGGCCGGCGAATGCAATGGCTAACCGATGAAGGACCGGTGCTGTTGAAAAAGAACCTTTGTTGTCCTCCAGTTCTTCTCCCGGGTCTTCTCCTTTCATTTTTACATAACCACCTAGTGGAATGGCGGCGATTAAATATTCAGTCCCTGATTTGGTAAATCCTAATAGTTTAGGACCAAACCCTAGGGCAAATTTTTCGACTATGACCCCACATTTTCTAGCAACCAGAAAATGCCCAAGCTCATGTACAAAGATTAATGCTGCCAACCCGGCGAGAAACACCAGCATCTTTGTACCAAAAGCAAAAATAGATTCTAATGAAAAAACAGCTGTTTCTATCATAATTAGTTTGAGTTTTTGTCTGAAGAAGTGAAGTCAATCAACTCTACACCTGGCGGAACCTGGAATCTAAAAGTCTCATCAGGAGTATCGGGATTGATCATAATATTTGTAAAGATCATTTCTGTTTGGTTGCCTAGTTTATCGTAAACTCGGGAGCCAATTATCTGATAACTACTATTGTCCGCAAATATTGTCATCCGGTCAATATTATCATTTGATTCTTTTGGAATTAATTCCACCTGTATTGATTCTTTGTTATGGGTTACTTTTCCAATATTAAACGCTTCGGTTAGTTTTCCTTTTCCCGCAAGAAAAAGAGCAGGAGTATTGGAAGAATAAATGCTTTCTATTTGCATTTTCGTAACTTGGCGTTCTTCAGGTAAGTATAGCCAAAGCGCTTTGGCATCACTAATCAGTATTTGTGGATCGGGTGCGGTGTAATCCCATTTCATGCGTCCAGGTTTTTTGATAATAACTTTGCCTTTTGCAGTTTGTGTTTGCCCCATGACTTTGAGAAAAGACTTTTGGATGAAATCCGCTTTAAATGTTTGCGTGGCATCATACCGCTTTTGAATTGCATTAATGACGTTCTTCGATTCATTTGCGTATAAGTTTTGAGACACCGTGAAAAAAATAAAAACCATTATTAAATACTGATTATTTTTATGCTTTAAGGAAAACATTTATTATCTTCTTATTGGAAATTCACTTTTCTGTTAATTATCTTGATTTTCTTTTCTGCGATTAATTTAATGGCCTCAGGGTAAATTTTATGCTCCTGTTCTAGGATTCGGTTTGCTAACGATTCTTCATTATCATTGTCCAAAACAGGAACGACTGCTTGAAGAATAATCGGTCCTGAGTCAACCTCTTCATTTACATAGTGGACGGTACACCCTGAAAACTTTACTCCATAATCAATTGCTTTTTGCTGTACATTGAGGCCTGGGAAAGCAGGGAGTAGGGAAGGGTGAATATTAATAATTTTATTGGGAAACGATTGAATGAACTCTTTACCCAGAATTTTCATATAGCCTGCTAAGCAGATAAGATCTACTTTATGTTTTTTTAATTCAGCTACCAAAGCTAAATCAAAATCTGATTTTGAATTGAAGTTCTTAGGGTTAACAAAAATTGACTTAATTCCATGGCTCTTTCCTCTATCTAAAGCTGGTGCATCCTTTTTATTGCTTAAAATGATTTCAATTTTTGCAGGAATATGGCCACATGAGATTTGATCTATGATTGCTTGTAAATTTGTTCCACGTCCAGAAACTAAGACGCCAATTTTAAAAACATCCGAGGCCATTTTTGGTGCAATCCCAAAGAGTTTAAAGGTAAAGATTAAATGAAAGTTGTTAGCTAGCGAAAGGAATTTCCCTTAAACAGCAACGGGTTGTAGAATATCTGCTTGTATTTGCTTTAACAAGCCAATATTTTGAGTATGGCCTGATTTATGGGCTTTTATATAACCTCGTATAGGTCTGCCAAGTAGATAAAAGTCTCCCAAAATATCTAAGATTTTGTGTCGAGCAAATTCATTGTCGTAGCGCAATTTCGTGTTCAATACTTTTTGGTCTCCCAGAAGTATAAAGTTGTCTAATTTCCCTCCCGCACCAAATCCCATTTTTGTTAATTGCGCAACCTCTTCTACAAATCCAAAAGTTCTTGCAGGAGCAATTTCTTCTTTAAATCCTTTAGGATCATCGAACTCAAAGGTGTGATCCATGACTCCAATGGGTGCAGGATATTCCATATGGTAAGAAACTTTGAAACCATCGTAGGGTTCAATGCTGATAGAAGGGCCAATACCGTCTTCCGCTCCATATTTATACGTTTTATCAATTACTAATTCGTCCATAAGTTCGTCTTGCTCTTCAAATTCGCCGTCTTCAATTAATTGACAAAAATCTTTTGCCGAACCATCCATTACCGGGGCCTCATCACTGATCTTAATAAGAAGGTTTGAAATGCGATACATATGCAGGGTTGCCATTATATGTTCAATGGTCAAAACAGAAGAATATCCCTTTTTCAGACAAGTGGCGTAATCAGTAGATTGAACATTTTCTAAGCGAGCGGGAATGGTATCTCCACTAGAAATATCACCGAATACGATTCCACTACCAGTTGGCATGGGTTGCATGATTAACCCTGTTTTTATTCCGGAGTGTAACCCATGACCACAAAGCACAACACTGCGTTTAAGAGTTCTTTGGAATTGATGTTGAGGCGAACCACTTTCGGTAACAGTTAATGGCAGAACAATATTATGTTGCTGAAGTTTAGTTTTTAGTTTGGCAGCATCTGTTTTTAAGGCCTTGCTTGTTTGTTCTAAATTCCATTTGTTTTTCCTTAGATGGTGAATTATGAATTCGCGCTCCCAACTTCGTTCCGCCTCTTGTAACGAGTCAAAGCTTTCAAAAACAGACTTATCCCAATGTTGCTCTAAATTGCGAATCGATTCGGGTAAGTCATGAAATCGAATGGGATCTTTTGAGGGAACCTTTGAAGAAAGTTGATCTAAAACCTTCCTTAATTCTTTTAAGTTTTCGGGCCATTCATATCCCATTAGTGCCTTAAGTGCCTCTTCCGAAATATCTCTAGGGCTGACCCCATTTTCTTCAGCCTGTTCAGCAAAATATTTTTCCACTAGGTTGGGAATGAGAGCTGAGTTTTCCCTCAAAGGAGAAATGGTTAACTGGTTTTTATTAAAAAACTGATATAGGTCTTTATTGAATTTACCTTCATCAACCAGCTCTTGTAAATTTTGAGTCGTAGAAGCAAAAATTCGATTAGGAAGTAGTTCTAAGTTGGTGCTTCCTTCACATTCTTTATTTGCCAAAACTTCTGCTAATTTTTCTTGAAGGGTTTTGTTTAGTCCTTCAATATTTTTTAAGTAGATTGATCTAGGATTGTGAGAAGTTTCGTTTTCTTTGTTTGTTGTTTTTGATTTTCGAGTAGATATAAATAATTCTGATTGGACAGCAGATTTGGTTCGAATGGCACAATTTACTTTAACTAACGGATATTGAGAATTTTTACTTTCATTATGAATAGCTTGTGCAATAAATTCTTTTGCTGTACCAATCTCTCCTGTGATTAAAACAGGTTTATTATTTTTCGAGGCATCATTGATTCCTCTTTTTACATCGACCATAAGTTGGAAACAATGAGGAAGCTCTTGTTTCCCTAAAGAATTTTTACCATTGGAATGGAATCTGGTTTTTTGTAGTTGGAGAGCTTTTTCTACTGATTGGACTAATTCATCCAATGAGAAAGGCTTTTCTATAAAATCATATGCTCCCAACTTAGTGGCCTTAACAGCTGTATCAACTGTCCCATGACCAGACATAACTAGCACTTCTATTTCAGGATGGTAAGTTTTTACGGTTTTCAAAACTTCAATACCATCCATTCCAGGAATCCAAATATCGAGAAGAATCAACTCCGGCGGGTCTTCCTGGATCATTTCTAAGGCAGTAATTCCATCCTCCGCAGTGGTAATTTCATAACCTTCATCTTTTAGAATATCTTGAAGAGAAGATACAATATTTTTTTCGTCGTCAACGATTAAAATTCTTTCTTTAGACAAGGAAACCTCCAAGTTGGGGAGTCATCAATGATGGGGTTTAAGTTAACCTGCCTGAGCAGGTTCAACTAGATTTGAAAAAACATATTCCTCGTTCTTTTCAAAATCAAAATAAAAAATAGGTTTTCCAGCTTTTAAAAAGTTTTTTTCATATTTTGTCTGAGGAATTCCATTTCTAACGTGGGAAAACCCACTTTTATTGTTAACATTTCGTAAATTAGGTTCATCTTCTAAATAAGATAACATTTCTGTGGCATAAGGTTCAAAATCTGTAGCAATTTTTAATGTTCCCCCTGGGCCAAGTTTTTGCGCTAGCACATTAATAAATCCTGGCTTAATCAATCTACGTTTAATGTGTCTTTTTTTGGGCCATGGGTCTGGAAAATTAATATAAATTTCATCCAATTCTCCATCTTGAAATAAAACAGGTACTCTTTCATTTGCATCACCGTAAATAATTCGCACGTTAGAAATTTGAAAACGATCTAATTTCATAATCGTTTTGCGAATGCCCTTATGATAAAAGTCTAAGCCTAAGTAATTGCTATTTGGGTCACATACAGCCATATCTAATAAAAACTTTCCATTACCAAAACCAATCTCTAACTTTAGAGGTCTTTGATGTTTAAAGTTCTCAGTCCAATCGGGATACTCATCAGTGTCCACAAAATAAGGGTGACCTGAGGCTATTTGCTCAAAGGGAATTAATGGTTTTGAGGACATTAGTTTTTGTTGATAAGATTTATTTTATTATTCATCATGGATCGTTTTAATCTGAATAACTTCATATTCTATATTTTTTCCTCCAATGGAAAGGGAGATTTCATCGCCTTCCATTTTTCCCAAAAGGGATCGGCCAATTGGAGACGCTAAGGAAACTTTTCCATCTTCAGGTGCAACCTCTTCTGGGAAAACTAAGAAGTAAGTTTTTTCCTCGCCAGAATCAGTATCCTTTAATATCAATGAACTACCTAGGCCAGAGCGATCTTTTGGAATCCTATCCACATTAATCGTCATAACATCGCTAATTCGCTTTTGTAGTTGAGAAATTCTAGCCTCTAGAAACATCTGTCTTTCTTTAGCAGCTTTATATTCGGCATTTTCACTTAAGTCTCCCATATCGGTTGCAATTTTCAGAGCTTTGGGAATATCAATCTCAAGTTCATTTTTTGATTCCATCAGGGATTTTTCTAATTTATCAAGAATAGGTAATCTCATAGTTCGTTTAATTTAATTTGTTCAAAAGGAGATTGGAAAAAATAAAATTGTAACTTTAATAAGTGAAATTAAAGGAATGGAGTAAAACAGAGGCTTCCCTTAAACTAATAAAATAGCATAATTTGTAGGAAAAAAACTAGAGGTTCAATGATAGTTTTAAGGCAGATTATTTAAGGTTTTAGGATTTCCCGGCCCTTTTTTGTACGGTTCGATTATGGATATTCGAACTTTTGCAATTCCTTCTTTTACTAAACCCAATAATTTAGCTGCTTTGTAACTTAGGTCTATTATTCGATTTTTAACGAAGGGACCTCGATCATTTATTCTTACTACAATTTCCTTACCGCTTTCCAGGTGTGTAACTCGAACCAGGGAGTTAAACGGGAGAGTTTTATGGGCGGCAGTTAAAGAATACATATTAAACTGCTCTCTATTGGAGGTATATTCTCCATGGAACCTTTTCCCATACCAGGAAGCTAAACCCTTCTGAGAAAACCCTTTAGAGTTTTCTAATGGATAGTAAACCACACCTTTAACCCCATAGGGTCTAAAATACTTTGATATTCGACCCTGGTCCTTAAGTGCTTGTTGTTTTGCCATTTGAATAAACAATAAGGAGGTTGCTGAGCAAGTTAAAATTGTGGGGCCAAATAAAACCCCGGATAATAAAAATAATATGCCCAAAATAGGAATATTTGGGTTTTTTCGAAGTTTGATCATTGGTTTCCGGAAAATATTCTTTTTATATTAAAGAGATTGATTCGGCAATCCGATGTGTTGACTTTTGAATTTAGTAGGTGATCATAATTACTAGCGACCTTTGCTCTCAAAACTTTAAAAGTAAAAAGGTTGTTAGAAGGGTCAGGTACACGAAAGTAATTGAAATTAAAGGTACTATTAAATCTCCATAATGCTTTTGTGGCAGAGTTGATTTGTGGGTGGTTGGTAAAAATAGAGAGTTATTTGAAGGGAAAATCTCTTATAAATATTTGACTTTTAACGCTATACTGGATTTAGCTAGTAAAATTTTTGATTCCAGTATTTTTATGTCTTCTGGTGATTTGCCTTGTGAAGATTTTCTATTAGTCCTTAAATGCGCGAAGTTTTATTAAAGTTAATTGAAGAAAAAAGCAATATTCCTCCTTTACCAGATATTCTTTTGCGGTTGGAATCAAAAATTGAAGACCCAAAGAGTAAGGTCAGTGATATTGCTATTCTAATTGAAACGGAACCTATTTTAGCGGGTAGATTAATAAAACTGTCGAATAGTGTTTTTTTTGGAGGTGGAAGGGAGAAGGTAGAGCATTTGCACAAAGCAATTCTCCGCTTAGGTCTAAAAATGATATTGGACCTAGCTTATACCCTGGAAATTCCAAAAATATTTTCAAAGGGGAATGCGTTCGATCAGAAAAAATTTTGGCAGCATTCTTTAGCGGTTGCAATTTTGTCAAGGTTATTAAGTACCAAAATAAAGGCTTTTAATACCGAACCTGATTTATGTTATCTCTCCGGATTAATGCATGACATAGGAATATTGGTGTTTAATTTTTTGATCCCCTCAAAATACACTGGGTTTCTCCAGCAAATCAAAGGTTCAGATTGTCCTTTAGAGGAGTTGGAAAGAGAAGAGTTTGGAATTGCCCATCCGGAGTTGGGAGCCCTTTTTATTAAGAAATGGTGGCCTGTCCCCAGTGAAGTTGTGACAGCTGTTGATAAACATTATTTAAGAGCCTCGGAAAAAGGAAAAAATTATCCCGAACTTTTAGTGGTGATTTTAGCGAACTCTATAGCCAATAATTACCAAATGGGCCATGAAATTTGTAATGACGTGGAGCCGTTTAATTCGAAGTTTATAGAAACATTAGGGATAGGGAATCGGCAAATGGAAGATATTGTGGATGAGACACGCGAAAGCCTGCAAACGGCGAAGCAGGTGTTGTTTAAGTAAATTATTAATTGGCAGAATCAATATTGGCATATTATTCAACTATTATTGAGAAATAAAAAATATGAGGTCAAATAAATTTCGAGTTACTTTTCGAGGAGTTCGCGGATCGATCCCTTCTCCAGTTTTAGGAGAAGAAATTGAAGAAAAAATTGCTAGAGCTTTAGAAATGGTTCGAGCTGAAGATTTGAAGGATGATAATACGCGACATGCTTTTATTGACCAGCTACCTTTGCATATTAGAAGTTGCTACGGAGGGAATTCTTCCTGTGTGCAATTAGAGGTAGGGAAAGAACATTTGATTTTTGACTGTGGCACTGGACTTCGAGTGTTGGGAAACACACTAATGAAAAAAGAATTTGGTCGAGGAGAGGGCGAAGCACATTTATTTTTGTCCCATACTCACTGGGATCATATTATGGGGATCCCTTTCTTTGTTCCCTTTTATGTGTCGGGAAATAAGTTCAAAATTTATGCAGTTCACCCAAATATAAAAGAGCGCTTAATAGGGCAACAAAAGTATGAGTACTTTCCGGTTTCTTTTAATTCTTTTGCGGCATCTGTGGATACCGTGAATCTGGAAGAGCACAAGGTATTAAAAATTGGGGATGCAACTGTTACCTGGAAAGAGATGGACCACCCTGGAAGAAGTTTTGCCTTCCGTGTGGATTATCAGGGTAAAAGTTTTGTGTATGCTACGGATGCAGAATATAAACAGTTGGCGGATGAAGATCTTCAACCTACTATTGACTTTTTTAAGGACGCAGATTTACTTGTGTTTGATTCCCAATATACATTTATTGAAGGAATCGAAAGAGAAGATTGGGGGCATAGTTCAACCTTCATTGGAGTGGATATTGCTACCCAAGCAGGTGTGAAACAAATAGCATTCTATCATCATGAACCCACCTATAGTGACTTTAAATTAAACAATGTTTTTCAACAAACCCGTAAATATTTAAAAGCTATAAACGAAAATGGAAGTCTAAAAATGTTTCTATCTTATGAAGGACTGAGCATGGATTTGTTGAAAGGTTAAAATTTCTTTTTCTTCTAAAAATTCCTTTTTTACCTACCATTGAATTTTCTGTATTTAAAAAATTAAAATTATAAGAGTAGATAAAAAGTGTTATAAAAATTAGGTTTTTATTTCCCAAACTTCTCTTCTATGGAAAACACAAAAAATAATTTTTTTCGCTTTGCGATTGATCGTGGGGGTACTTTTACAGATATCTATGCGGAAGTGCCAGGTAAGCCAGGTTTTAGAATTCTAAAATTATTGTCCGAAAACCCTGAACAATATGTGGATGCCCCCTGGGAAGGAATTCGACGTATTTTGGAAGATTGTACTGGTAAATCCTTGCCCGAAAGCGGGTTCGATACTTCTTCCATCCAGTGGGTTCGTTTAGGAACAACGTTAGCAACAAATGCTCTTTTAGAAAGAAAAGGTGCTAGAACGGCAATTTTAATAACAAAGGGGTTTGGTGATTTATTATCTATTGGAAAACAAAATCGACCAAAGCTATTTGATTTAAATATAAAGAAGCCAGAACCCATTTATGATTCGGTGTTGGAGGTGGATGAAAGGATACGTGTTTTAAAAAATAATGATAATAAAAACTCCCCAAAGATTGTTCTGTGTAAATCAGGAGATTATATTGAAATATTAAAAAAACCTGATGAAAATTTGTTAAAAGACTCCCTCCTGAAACTTCTTGAGAAAGGAATTGAAAGTCTAGCAATAGTTTTCATGCATTCTTATGTTTATCCAGACCATGAGGAAAAAATCGGAATTCTTGCTCGGCAATTGGGATTTAAAAATGTCTCGTTATCCTCACAAGTTATGCCGCGGATTAAGATCGTTGATCGGGGACAAACTTGTGCACTAGATGCTTATCTCACCCCTAAAATTCGGGAATACTTAAACGCCTTTCAGGCTAATTTAAATAAAAAAAACACTGAGTTGTTTTTTATGCAATCAGATGGGGGTCTAGTTACGCCTAAAAAGGTAAGAGGCAGTCACTCAATTCTATCGGGGCCCGCAGGTGGAATTATTGGTTATGCAAAAACCTTATACAATCCTAAGCAGCCAACTCCCATTATAGGCTTTGATATGGGAGGGACATCAACCGATGTATCTCGCTTTGATGGCCAACTGGAATGGACTTATGAAACTGAAAAAGCAGGTGTCCATATCCAGTCACCCCAGTTAGATATAAACACCGTTGCGGCTGGGGGTGGGTCACGATTGTTTTTTAATAATGGGATGTTTCAAGTGGGTCCTGAATCTTCAGGAGCAAACCCCGGTCCAGTTTGTTATCGAAAAAATGGTTGGTTATCTATTACGGATGCGAATTTATTTTTAGGCCGTATTGCACCAGAATTTTTCCCAAAAATTTTTGGCCCTCAAAATGATGAACCTTTAGATTTAGAAAGTACAAAAGCGGCTATTATCAAAGTTAGAGATGAGATTAATGAATCTCAAGTTAGTAAGAATTTGCAAACTTTGAATGCCGAGCAAGTTGCTTTGGGATTTATTCAAGTTGCAAATGAAATAATGGCCAGATCCATCCGAGAAATTACAGTAGCCAGAGGTCATGATGTTCGCAATCATGTTTTAGCCTGTTTTGGTGGGGCAGGCGGACAGCATGCATGTTCTCTTGCAAAGTCCTTAGGAATTGGCAAGGTATTAATACATCGTTTTGCGGGAATTCTTTCAGCCTATGGATTAGCTTTGGCAAATGTAGTCGTGGAAAAGCAAGTCCCTGTATCACAGGAGTTAAAATCTGACAGCTTTTTTCAGTTAAATCCAAAATTAGAAGAGTTAGAGAATGAAGCGATTCAGGAAATAATGGAACAGGGAGCCAAAAAACCAAACATTTCCTGTACACGCTTTTTAAATCTTCGTTATGAAGGGACTGATACCCAAATAATGATTTCGGAGCCAAAGGATCACGATTTTCTAAAAGCGTTTAAAAATATTTATTCCAGAGAATTTGGTTTTGATTTAAATGATCGAAAAGTTTGGATAGATGATATTAGGGTTCGAGCTGAGTTTGAACCTTCAGGGGTAAAAAAACAACCGTTGGAATTTGAAAAAGGTATTACAGAATTAGAGTGTATCACTCAATGTTACTTTGAAAATGGCTGGTTAGACACTCAAGTTTATTTAATGAATAAAATAAATCCGGGAGATCCCATTAATGGACCCGCCATTTTAATAAGCGATACATCCACTGTAATCATCGAACCCGGGTGTGTATCAAAAATAAATCAATTTGGGGATGTAGAAATAGATGTTCCAAAAGAGGAGCCAACAGAAAAAAGTTCATTATCTCGGGATCCGATCCAACTGGCTATCATAAGTAATAAATTTATGTCTATAGCTGAGCAGATGGGGAGGACTTTGCAGCGAACCGCAATATCGACCAACATAAAAGAAAGACAAGATTTTTCTTGTGCCATTTTTGATCCCAAAGGAAACCTGGTAGCAAATGCTCCACATCAACCTGTGCATTTGGGTTCTATGGGGGAGGCTATCCGTTCCCAAATTAAAGTCCATGGCGATTCAATGAAACCGGGTGATGTTTATTTAAGCAATCATCCTAAAGTCGGAGGTACCCATTTACCAGACTTAACCGTGATTACACCTGTCATGGAAAAGGGAAAACCAATATTTTTTGTTGCAAGCCGCGGTCACCATGCAGATATTGGCGGGATTTCTCCAGGATCCATGCCTCCCTTTTCTTCGAGCATAGAAGAGGAGGGGGCGGCAATTTTATCTTTTAAACTTCTAGAAAAGGGGGAGTTCCAGGAAGAAAAAGTAAAGCAATTATTGTTGAATCCTCAGAAAGGAGGATTGAATTCTAATTCAAAAAGCATTAGTGGTGCTCGGGCTGTGAACGACAATATATCTGATTTAAGGGCGCAAGTTGCTGCCAATGAACGAGGCAAGCAATTGTTAATGAAATTGATTGCCGATTATTCATTAATTAAGGTTCATCGGTACATGTCGTATATTCAAGATGCGGCTGAAGAATCTGTTCGAACGTTAATTAATAAAACGTTTCTAAAGAAATCCGGCAAGAATAAATTAGTGGCAAAGGATTTCTTAGATGACGGTACTCATATTTGCCTATCAATATTATTAAGGGAGGATGGATCAGCCGACTTTGATTTTTCAGGTACGGGTGTTCAGGTTGCAGGGAATTTAAATGCACCAATTTCTGTTACTCACTCAGCAATTTTATATTGCCTGCGTTGTTTAGTTGATAATGACATTCCCTTAAATCAAGGTTGTTTGAACCCTGTTTCTATCCATATTCCTGAAAACTCTATTTTGTCTCCATCACAAAACGCTGCAGTTGCTGCAGGAAATGTGTTGACGTCTCAAAGGATTGTAGATGTGATATTCAAAGCTTTTGGTGCAATGGCAGCCTCGCAGGGTTGCATGAATAATTTAACTTTTGGAAATGAATCGTTTGGATATTATGAAACTATTGGGGGTGGTGCGGGCGCAGGTCCTAATTGGGATGGTGCTTCTGGTGTTCATACCCATATGACCAATACGCGAATAACTGATCCTGAAATATTAGAAAAGAGATACCCTGTTTTGTTAAGAGAATTTTCTATTCGAAAAAACTCAGGTGGTAAGGGTCTTCATTTTGGGGGTGATGGATTAATTCGTGAATTTGAGTTTCTTGAGCCACTTCAGTTGGCCGTGTTAACAGAACGCCGCAACTTTTCCCCATTTGGTTTAATGGGAGGAGAGCCTGGACTAAAAGGAAAAAATATTTTTATTAAAAAAGGTGAGAAAGAATTAATTCTTGGGAGTAAAAGTCACTTTCAAGTTGGTAAGGGTGATCGAATTCGAATTTTAACTCCAGGAGGGGGTGGCTTTGGAAAACCTGGATGTTAAATTTGTTACTCATTTCAATATTTTAAAATGAGTTACTTAAACTTAATTAACTTTTAGGATTACTTTGCTTTCGTGTAAAGCTTTATTCATGGCAGGAACAATATTTTCTAAGGGTTCCACATGGGAGATGAGTTTTTTTAATTTATCTTGATGCGAAGAGATTATTTTTAATGACTTATCAAATGGACCACAACGCGATCCTTGAATTTGTATTTCATCTACAACTATTTGAGTTGTGTTTAAAGATTTTTCCGGGAGCCCGCAAGTGGTTTTTAATGAAAGGGTCCCTTTAGGGCGTACTAAATTGAGTGCTTTTGAAATTCCTTCCGGATGACCTGTAGACTCGACTACGATATCTGCACCAAGGTAGTTGGTGTTTTTTAAAACCATCTCTTTAGCTTCATCAGGGGAGCAGGCAATGGATGCACCAAAGTCTAGAGCACGTTTTCTTTTTTCTTCACTTCTAGCAACGGCAATAACCTTTGCACCTTGTAGTGATGCAACAAAAGTTATTAAAATTCCCAATCTGCCTGGTCCCAAAACCACTAAAGTTTCCCCTTTTTTTATTGGGGTCATTTCGAAGGTTTGTATTGCGGCTGCCAGGGGTTCAGTCAAAGTTGCTGTTAATGCGGGAATATTTTCCGGAATTTCGTGAAGAGTCCCCTCAGGAACAACGATTTCCTCTGAAAAAGCACCGTCTTTTTTTATGATGCCGGTGACCGTTCTATTTAAACAGTGTTCTGGCATGTTTCTTATACAAGCTTCACAAAAATTATTTGAACAGTACGCTTTACAAGAATTATTGATTTCTGCTGTGACTCGTTTGCTTTCCCACTTAGGATCTACTTGATCACCAACTTTTTTAACAATTCCAACGAATTCATGACCACAAACCAGTGGTAAAGGGACAGAATAATCTCCCGAATATAAAGCTAAGTCGGTTCCACAGATACCGGCATATTCTACAGCAATGCTGACTTCATTTTGTTTCGGTTCCGGGTAATCCTGATTTTGGAGAATAATGGTTTTAGGTGAGGTCAGTACGGCAGCTTTCGGCAATTGAAATTCCTTTTAAAAGTTTTTATCAATTACGTCGTTTCTTCGCGGCTTTTTTCTTTTTCCACATTAAAAGCCAATATTGAATAAGGCGAAGCTTTTGTATTCCTGAAAATTTTCTTCGCTTGAATTTCGGGGTAGAGTCATATTGCAACCGAGCAATGACAGTGGGGGCAACAGCTTCTTCGATTAAAACTCCTCTTTGCGCATGTTCCAGTCTTTTCGATCCACATACTTCACGAAAAGCTACCATCAATCGACAGTCCAAAGGTCGATCTTCATGAATCAAACAAGATTCTTCGGAGTCTAAAAACGGGCAAGGTTGATTAATTACCGTACGGTACCAATCCACAGTTTCGGGGTCAACTCCAGACTCTAAGACTTTCGCGACTCGATCCACAGTCTTTTTAGAACTTTCAAAAACCTCGTTAAGATCTAACCCTTTTTTCCTGGCAGCATTAAGCATGCCGTCCCATTCTAATTGACTAATAGTAACCCCTGTATAACAGCAATGCCCGCAGCCTTTATGACAAGTCAGAGCAGGGGCTTTTTCTTGATAAGCTTTATCCAGTAAAATCCAAAGCGCTTTAAGAGGAGGAATTTTTTCTTTTTTAGAAAGAGCTTTGGTGCTCTCCAAAAGTTGTTCGTATGCATATTGGAGTTCTGCTTCAGAGAACTTCTTCTGAATGAATTGTCGTAATTCTTCAGGGTCAGTCATTCCCTGGATATAAACTCCATTGTGGTCTGAAAAAAGAGTCTCAGTCATTAGGTTGAATTAAAAAATGGAATCGAATATTTTCTAACTGTTTTATCAAAACATAGTTAAAAAAGCAGGAAAAATTTCTAATTAGAATCAATTTTTACTGGTTTGGGTTTTTGGCGAGATATTTCATTTGTAGTTCGTAGACCAATTGATCCATTAATTTAGTTTCTTCTGCATTTAAATTGTTCTGTGTTTTTTCCTTGAGCATAATTAAGATATCTATGGTTTGCTTAACAGCAGGTAAATTCTCTTGTACCTGACCCGTGGTAGGATCTGCAATATCACCTAAGTAATAAAATGCTGAAGAGGTGAGAGATAATACAAATGTAGAAAAGTTGATTTCTAAGGGAGTGGTTCCAGCTGAAGAAGACTCCTGTTGTTGCTGTGCAGCCTGTTCTTTGGCTTTTTCTTTCTCTTTTTCTTCATCAAGAGCTTTTATATCGTCATCGGACTGATTTGTGGATCGTTTATCTTTAATTACAAAACCTTCTTCTTTATTTTCTTCAGCCATTTAAAATTCCTTTATGGAAAATAGTAATCAATATTGCTGGAAAAACGAGTAAGGCTAAAATTTTACCCTAATATTTAAAGTAAAATCTTTGTGCCTAAACTTATGGCGAAGCATAGCAGGTCAAAAAAATGTTGTCAATTCATGTCCTTCTTGATCCCTTTGGTTGTTGAGTGTTTAACCATCTGTTATCATTGGTTATTATGAATTTAAAACGAATGGGGTTCATAACTTTAATGATAATTCTTCCTGCCTGTTCTACTCAAAAGATGGCGGTTCGGTTGGCCCTTCCTTTGATTGCCGGGCAGTATGATTCTATTATTGAAGAAGCGGATCCGCAATTTGCTGAAAGAGCCATTCCTTCCAGTTTGAAAATGATGGAAGGATTGCTGAAATCAGATCCCACTAACTCTGAGCTTCTCCTCAAGCTGGCAGAAGGCTTTTGCAATTATTCATTTGGGTTTGTGGAAGATGAGGATCCAAAGCGTGCCTCGAATTTTTATATTAGAGGTAGAGATTATGCTCAATCCGCATTAAATAGTTTGGGAACAAATGATAACCTCAACCAAATGAATTTGGATCAATTGTCCTCTAGTCTAAACTCCTTGAATAAAGATCAGATTCCTGCCTTATTTTGGTGGAGTCAATGTGGTGCTGGTTGGTTGCTTTTAAACTTAGATAAATTGGAAGCCTTAGCGGCAATTTCAAAAATTGAAAAGTCCATGGATACGGTTCTTAAACAGGATGAAAGTTTTTACTTTGCAGGGCCGCATTTATTTTTTGGTAGCTTTTATGGTGGTCGATCTAAAATGCTTGGAGGAAATCCTGAAAAGGCTTTAGCCCATTTTGAGCGCGGATTAGAATTGACGCAAAATAAGTTTTTAATGTTTCAGATTATGTATGCAAAAACCTATGCAGTCCAATCTCAAAATAAAGAAAAGTTTATCGAATTATTGAGTGAAGTTTTAAAAGCATCGACGGAAGGTAGGCCTAAACAGAGATTGGCAAATCAAATTGCAAAAATCAAAGCGAAAAAACTATTGGAGAAGGTGGATGAACTTTTTTAGATTGATAATGGTGAAATTCTTTTCAAATCAAAAATATGAATTTCCTAGAATGTCTCCAAGGACTTTAACCTGCATTTTATGCGGAATTTTAGCTTCTTTATTGTTAGCTTTTATTATGGCTACGGTACAAACTCCAGAAGCCCATGCAGCAAAAGTAATAAAAATAAAATTCTCAACCTTAGCACCGGAAGGTTCTTCATGGATGAAACAAATGCATCGCCTGGAAAAAGAAGTAGAAGCAGCCACTCAAGGGACGGTGAAGTTTAAATTCTACCCTGGCGGAGTATCCGGGGATGAAAAGGATGTCATTCGTAAAATGAGAATAGGTCAAGTTCATGCTGCTGGTTTTACTGGAGTTGGGTTGGGAGAGATTCTACCCGAAGTGCGTGTTTTGGATCTGCCATTTTTATTTCACAATAATAAAGAAGTTGAATACGTTTATGAAAAAATGACAGATTACTTTTCTAAAAAGTTCGAACAAAAAGGTTATATTCTATTGGGTTGGGTGCCTGTCGGTTGGGTCCATTTTTTTTCTAAAGACAAAATTATTACCTTAAGCGATCTCAAAAATTCTAAAGCCTGGATGTGGGAAGGAGACCCATTAGTTCAAAAAACCTATGAAGAGTTAAATGTCAGTCCGCATCCGTTATCAATTACAGATGTACTGCTATCTCTGCAAACTGGAATTATAGATACTGTTTATGCTTCTCCTGTTGGGGCCTTAGCCCTGCAATGGTTCACAAAAGTAAAGTATATGTCAGAGTTGGAAATGGGAAATGCGACAGGGGCTGTCTTGATGACAAAGCGGATCTATAAAAAGTTGAATGCTGAACAAAAAGAAAAAGTGAAAGCCGTAAGCAAAAAGTATTTAAAGGAACTGGTTCAAAAAATCCAGGAAGATAACGATCAAGCCATTGCGGTAATGAAAAATAACGGATTAAAAGTATCCGAATCGCCCACGAAGAGTGAATTGAAAAAATTCCTTTTAGTTGGTGAAAAAATTCGAAGAGAATTGACTGGAAAACTTTATGATAAAGCCCTCCTTGACCAAGTGCTATCCCATCTTCAGGCCGTTAGAAATTAAATCTCACCCTGTGAAATTCAAATAAATCTGCATTAAATAGCCCACTTGGGTTTTTTTTTCGAAAAGTTATTTAAGATTTCCCCTTTACTTTAGGTGATTTAATCCAACTCTGGCAAATTTCTTGTATTTTTTCCTTGAAAAACGCCTCCTTTGGGTTACTATTGTGTCGCTCCAATATTGTCTTAATTTAAAACCGCAAATTCTCAATAAAATTCTAATGTCATGGGGGAAATCATGAAATCCAAACATCAGTTGTTTTCCAATTTGTGCGTTCTTTTAATTATGGGGTTTCTTCCGAATTTGGGTTTCACTGCTAACTTAAACCCTACTCATAAAACTTTGGACTCCGTTCTCTCGGACCCGGTATTAGGATTGGATTCCGCCAATGCTTTAGGCCAAAACCCATTTGTTAAACAGGATCATGGTTTTTTATTGAAGATAGGAAATTCCCAAACTGCTTTTTTTCCGGAAATATTGAATTCGAAAAATCCGATTGTTCTGAAAACCTTAAATGACATTGTGAAACAGAGTTTGGTTTCTGATGAGGTTTACCATGCTGAGTTGAAGGGGCGTTATCTGATTTATCGTGGGAGTCATAATTCCATTTTGTATCGTTACGATGCAGATAAGCAATCGTTACGAGAATTTGTGTATTTAGCAAATAAAACTGAACTTAAAAAGAATCATCCTGTGATTGAGTGGAAGTTTGCTGGGGCTAACCTGAAGGAACAAAAAGATGGCAGCGTTGTTTTATCCAAGACGAGAGATGTTAAAAATGAAGTACGCAAAATATCGAATGATTCGATGGCGAATCGGATCCAAAGATTTCTTAATAAGGAAAATTCTGCCACTACAAAAAACACATTGATTCAGACCTTATTCATCATTCCCAAACCGGAGTTCATTGACGGCAACCAGGAACACCATACTCAAGGATTACAATACAGCGTCCACAAGGATCAGCTTGCTCTTAACTTGGAACCTAACGAACAACTTAGTTTTCCCCTATGGGTCGATCCAACCCTTCTTTTTTCGGCTAATGATAAAGATGCTTTAATTGAAGGATCTCATATGGTTGATCTGTTTGGTTTTTCTGTAAACCGTGCAGGGGATGTAAACAATGATGGGATCGATGATGTTATCGTAGGCACACAGCATAGTAGTGCCTTCATTTTTTTTGGCGGCAAAGATTTTACATTTCCCCTAATAGCGGAATCAGATGCGGATGTTATTTTAAATGGCGAGGAAACTTCCAGAGCTTTTGGTAGAAAAGTTATCCCAGTTGGGGACGTCAATAGCGATAATATTGATGATGTTATGGTCACTGACTCTAATGAGGTTTATTTATTTTTTGGAAGAAATTCCTGGCCTTCCGTTATGGCCTCAACAGAGGCTGATGTCGTATTTGCCACTAATGATAGTGTTTTCTTGGCAGCTGAATCTGCGGGGGATGTTAATAATGACAATATAAAAGACATTCTACTGGGAAATCCCAACAGTGGTAATAATGGAGAGAACAGCGGTAGCGCCTATATCTTTTTTGGACGTAATAGTTGGGCTTCGTCATTGGAATTAAATACAGATGCGGATGTAATTATTAATGGAGTCAATCCCGCTACCGTTTTCAGAGATAGGCTTGGTACTAACCTCACTTCCGTAGGAGATGTGAATGGAGACAATATTGATGATTTTTTTATAACTAGTCGGGTAAGCAATAACTTGTTTTTTGGACGCAACACCTGGACCTCTCCTTTGACTCGTGATAATGATGCTGATGTTATTTTTAGCGGAGCTGGTACAGGGTCAAACATTAGATTTAACTTTGCTGGTGATCTAAACGGAGATAATTTGGACGATATTACCTGGGAAGCAGGGAATAGTGCGTTTATCTTTTTTGGTCGCAGTATTTGGCCTTCTACTTTAAATCCAAATACCAATTCCGATGTTGTTATTGAAAGCTCGGATGACGAAGTGTTTGGGGGTGGAATTGCTTCAGCAGACCTAAACCAAGATGGATTAAGTGATCTCATAGTAGGAGGGCGTAAAGAATCTGATTTCGACAGTCTTCCTTTTTCTGATGCTGCATTTATTTTTTATGGCCGAGAATCTTGGCCACCTATTTTAAATGCAGATGGAAATACCGATGTCATTATTGAAAAGTTTACTGTTTTTAATCCCGCGGGAGATGTAAATAATGATGGCCACGATGACCTGATTTTTGGAGACTACGAAATCGTAGAACCGACGGGAAATGCTTTTTTGTTTTTTTCTCCTTTTGATTTGGCAAATTCCTCTGGAATAATTATCTCAGATGCACAGGATGCCTATTTACGCGAATCATCACCAAACTCGAACTTTGGTAGTGAACCGGTTTTAATTGCTGATGGCACTCAACAAGATCCCAACAATGGTTCATTTGGTGAAGTAATATCTGTGATTTCCTGGGATACCTCGTCGATTCCTACCGACGCCGTGGTAGATTCAGTCCGCATTAGCCTTAATTTATCCAACACGAGTAACGGAATATATAATATATTTGCTGCTCAAACGGCCTGGTCGGAAAACACCGTTGACTGGAATGATTTTAGCAATCTCTCCAACATCGGATCTGAGATTCTTGAAACGATACCACCAAATACTCCATCAAAAAATGAAATTGATTTAAACCAAGTGGGTGTGGATTTAGTCCAGGGCTGGATCGATGGTTCTATTCCTAACAATGGGATCGTTATCAAAACAAGCGGAACCAATGACGGAATCATAATTGATTCAAGTGAAGCCACAGATCATCAACCAACCATAAAAGTTCTCTATCATACCAATAAAACAGTGCCAAGAGTTTCATTTGTAAATGATAAAGATTCTTATCTCCGAGAATCTTCTCCGACAACCAATTACGGATCAGAAGTAATTTTAGTAATGGATGGTGCTGATCTTGATCCTGATAATGGTATTTTTGGTGAGGTTATTTCGGTGATGGCTTGGGATTTATCTTCGATTCCTGCTGATGCCACTTTAGGGTTTGCAAAATTTACCTTTAGCATCACTGATGGAAGTCCAGATGAGTATCATATTTATGAAGCGAAACAATCATGGGAAGAAAATGCTGTTGTTTGGAATGATTTTAGCGATCCCTCAAGTATTGGCGCAACCATTTTAGGTACCATATTTCCGGATGCAGAAACTGTATTTTTCAATCAAGCCGGATTAGATTTAATCCAAGGTTGGATAGATGGAAGTGTTCCAAATAATGGAGTTGTGATTAAAAGTGGAGGTGGGACAAACGGGTTGGATTTTGTTTCCAAAGAAATCCGACCGAATTCAAATCCTCGACCCCAGTTAACCTTAGCTTATACCATAGATAATTCTCCACCTCCCGGTGACACAACAGTTGATTTGGTGAATGCCGAGGATTCGTATGTACGTGAGACATCACCGACGGTGAACTATGGTAGTGAGACTGTTTTATTGGCGGATGGTTCGGATGAAGATCCCGATAATAGTAATTTTGGCGAGTTGTTATCCGTTATTTCCTGGGATGTATCGGGCATTCCAAATACTTCGGTCGTACAAAATGCACAGGTGACCCTGGATTTATTCAATCCCAGTTCCGGAGAATACAAACTGTATGCTGTTAACGCCCCTTGGGCAGAAGGAACGGTATCCTGGAACGATGTCGGTTTAGATATTGGAAGTACTGTTCTAGGTACGATTGCTGCCGGATCGTTGGGATCGACTGTGATCAATTTAAACGCCTCCGGCTTGGCCTTAGTGCAGGGTTGGATTGATGGAACTATTCCTAATAATGGTTTAGCGGTTAGAACCGGTGGAGCGACGAATGGTATTGATTTCAATTCAAGTGAAGCCGGTTCCGGACAACCTAAACTGACCATCACTTATTCAGATTCTGGTCCGCCACCCCCAACACCTGTTGAGGTTAGCATTGGAAACGCAGAAGATTCGTATTTACGAGAAACTTCTGGCAACACCAATTATGGAAGTGAAACTCTCTTGCAGGGTGATGGAGTGGATCAAGATCCGGATAATGGCAATTATGGTGAACTACGACCAGTGCTTTCCTGGGATGTGTCATCGATTCCTACAGATGCAGTTGTAGACTCAGCAAGCATTACCTTGAATTTAACGGATTCGAGTACCGGCAGTTATGAACTGTTTGCGGTGAACACTGCCTGGACGGAAGGAACAGTGGCGTGGAACGACCTGGATGGTCCTGGAGACATAGGATCTACCATCATTGGAACCATTACCTCCGGAATCATAGGTAATACTGTGATTAATCTAAATGCCTCAGGTATTGCACTAGTTCAGGGTTGGATTGATGGATCAATTTCCAATGATGGTATTGTTATTATATCAGGTGGAACTAATAATGGTATCGACCTCAGTTCCAGTGAAGCCGCTTCGGGACAACCCATACTCAATGTGACTTATACACAACCTTAATTAATCTAACACACCACCTCCTCTATTGAGGAGGTGGGTTTATTTTCCTATCTTCAGCAAAAAATCCCCTGTTACTATTTTTAATAACTGTGGTCACTTTTTTATACAAATTTCTCTTAGGCCCTTTTTCTCAATATAGTTCATTAGGTTCATTTTGGTAATTTATAATATTTATATGACTGATTTATCCTTCCTTCTTTAAGCAATTATCAAAAATGGAAGAATTGGCATTAAAAATGCTGTTTCGGATACAAGATATAAGTTTTTGAATTAATTTATTTCAATTAGCTTTGCTCCCATTGGAATAAAATCAAATTGCTGATTAATATTTTTTTAAATAAAGTTTTTATTCCAAAAGTTTACTTTTCTAGGAATCAGTTAGATTTTGTTTTCCTTTGAATCTCGAAACTTTAAAAAGTTTGAATTATTATGTAAGGAAAACAATTTTAATAATACTCAAACAAAAAAAATAAATTGATTAAGTGAATTGTAATTGCTTGAGTCTGGTATGTAATTTATGCCCATAAAGTTTGGAATTTTTTAAGGTTAGTATTTTCATTTTTAAATCGAGGTCAAAATGAACCGGTACGTTTCTGGGAATTTTAATGATTTGTTAAAAAAAGTTTTAGTGGTTCTTTTAATCATGTTTGGTTTGCTTACCATTTGGAGTGGTTCTTTGCTAGCCAAGCCCAAATCAAAGGTGCCGAATTTATTTTTTGACCAACCTGCAAATAATGCTCAAACAAAAAGTTTTTCAAGGGGAAAAAATAAAAAAAGTAGGGCCGCCCTTAGAACAAGAAATGCGGATATAAAAATTAATTTAAGAAAATATAAGAGAATTCTGCTAAATCTTTTTGAGGATATGAATTTAGAAGCTGAAAAAACTCACGTTCATATGGGGCCGAAAGGCGAAATGACATGGAGTGGGAAACTTAAGGGTGTTGAGTTTGGAACGGTAGATATCACTAAATATAAAGGTTCATGGGCAGGACGAGTGAGTTGGGAAGGGCATTTATTTTTATTTCGACCCCGACCTTCAGGGGGCATAACCATTGAAGAAATAGATGCTGGACTTTTGCCTCCTCATAGGGACCCTTTAGTTCCTGAAATAGATTTTGAGCCAATTAAAGAAAATGAAAATAACGGGGAAAGTAGCCCGCCGGTTGCATTAGACAGCGGTGAAACAATTGACCTTATGGTGGTTTACACCCAGGCTACTCGTGCTATTTACGGAACCAGCGGAATTGAGTCTATGATAATTAATGCAGTAGATTCGGCGAATACAGCCTATGCCAGAAGTCAAATTACTGCTCGGTTGCGTTTAGTCCATATGGCTGAGATTGATTACACGGAAACCGGTGATATGGGCGAAGCTTTAGACGAAATTACCGATGGAAATATTGCAGGAGTGAATGCTCTGAGGGACCAATATGGTGCTGATGTAGTTTCTATGATTGATGAGGATTCCAATTATTGTGGTATTGCTTGGGTTATGACACCGGGTTGGTTATCCAATAATATGGAGAGATTGGCATTCAATGTCACCTATAGCGGATGTTTAGGCAACCATACGATGACTCATGAAATTGGCCATAATGAAGGTTGTGCCCATGATCGGGCAAACTCTAGTGTGGCAGGATCATATCCATACTCCCATGGGCATCGAGATTCAGTTACAGGTTTTCGAACTATTATGTCTTACTCTTGCCCTGGTGGCACCTGCCCAAGAATTTCAAACTTTTCGAATCCAAACGTAAATTTTAACGGTGCTCCTACAGGAATTGACCATGATTCTGACCCGGATAATTCTGCAGATAATGCTCTGTCTATGAATAATACAGATCAGATTGTAGCTAACTGGAGACAGGCCGTGGACCTTTCTAAACCCGATTCTCCAAGTTTTTTAGCGGCGAATGCGGTTTCGGAGGAACAAATTGATCTAAATTGGAATGATGAATCTGACAATGAGGATGGGTTTTATTTGGAACGTTCGGATGATAATTCAAATTGGATTCAAGTTGCAAGCTTGGCACCAAATTCTACTAGTTATGAGGACTTGGGACTTGAAAGTGCTGTTACCTATTATTATCGAATTCGTGCTTTTAATGGTGCAGGGAACTCTGGGTTTTCAAATGTGGTTCAAGAAACCACCTTGTCCTCAGGAACCATCAACCAAAGTTTTGTGACCAGTAAAGATTCTTATATAGTTCAAACATCTCCAACTCAAAACTTTGGAAATGAAAGCACCCTTATGGCAGATGGGGTAACGCAAGACCCTAACAATGGGAATTACGGCGAAGTTATGGCCGTGTTATCTTGGGATGTTTCTTCGCTTCCCAACAATGCCGTGGTTCAATCCGTAAGCATTACTTTAAACATGGAGAACTCAAGTTCTGCTGAATATAATTTGTTGGAAGCAAGGGTTCCATGGACTGAAGGCACCGTAGGATGGGATGATTTTAGTAGTTCTTCATCTATCGGTAGCTCAGTATTAGGGGCGATACCGCCTTTGGTGTTGGGTGAACAGACTTTAAATTTAAATCAGGCTGGGGAAAACCTGGTGCAAGGTTGGATCAATGGTAGTATTTCCAACAATGGTTTAGTTATAAGATCTGATGGAAGTAACAATGGAATCATTTTTAGTTCGAAAGAGTCTTCCAATACAAAACCCACAATTCATATTTCTTATACGACTGGATCTGCCCCTCAATCAATTACGGTGAACTTTCAAAACAATGGTTCTTATTCAGGGACTCAGGATGCCATCCTTCGTCAAAGGTCACCCGGTAGTAACTATCCTAGTGATCCAGAGTTAGTAGCAGATGGAGTGGAACAAGATCCGAGTAATGGGCGATATGGGGAAGTAATGTCAGTTTTGTCTTGGGATGTTTCTTCGATACCAAACAATGCGGTGGTCCAATCAGCAAGCATCACTTTCGATATGGTGGATCCGAGTTCAGGGGATTACCATTTTCTTGAGGTTAAAGTTCCTTGGACTGAAGGATCTGTGACTTGGGATGATTTTACTAATGCTTCTTCCTTGGGCAGTTCAATTCTGGGAGTGATTCCACCTTTGATATGGAATACTCAGACGTTTAATCTAAACTCCTCAGGGATCAATTTATTGCAAGGTTGGATTGATGGTAGCATTTCGAATAATGGTTTAGTTGTTAAAACCAGTGGAACTAACAATGGAATTATTTTTAATTCCAGTGAGGCTTCTTCCGGACAGCCTATTCTTAGTATCACTTATACCCAACCATAGAAAATTAACATCAATAAAATGTTGATGCTAAATATCACTTCTTTCTAGTGGCCTCTTTTTGTCGAGAGACCCATTCTGCTAATTGTTCCCGATTGATCTTTGCGTTATGGCGAATATCTACTGGAAAGGCGGGATGGAACAAGAAACTATTGATATCTTGGACTAAGGAATTTTCTTTTTTTAGTTCCTCAAGTTCCTCAATGAGAGCATTTTTAAATTGAGTATTGTTAATATTTCTTGTCCTTTTTAATTCGATCACTATAGCCGGTACTATTTTCCCACTACGATTTAACCCTACTAAGGCAGATCTTTGAATTTCAGGATGGGTATTAAAAATAGATTCGCAAGGGATAGTGAATAAAGTTTTTTGGTCTGTGACGACGCGATGACTTTTTCTTCCGCAAAACCAAAGCCTCCCAATTGAATCCAAATAACCTACATCTCCCATCCGATGCCAAATTTGATTTCCTTTTTTAATTTTTGATGACTGATTAAATCCATCTAAGTTAAAGTATTTTTGGGTAGTCCAGGGGGCATGCACCACCACTTCTCCTATTTCTTCCTTTCGCAACTCTAGGGAATTATCCCATTCTGAGACGGGCTCTTCTGTGATGGAAATAATTTTAAGTTCCAGTCCCTCAACCGGTTTGCCAACACACGTTCCTTTTCCAAGTTGGGTTTGTTCCCAAGTTTCTGACAAGATCATTCTATGGTCTATTACGGCAACGGGAAGTGCTTCTGTAGCGCCATAAGGCGTAAAAATTAATGCATCAGGGTCGAGGATGTTTTCGAATCTTTTTAATAAGGAGCCAGCCACAGGAGCGCCCGCCATTAAAATCCTATTTAAAGGAGATAAGTTTACTTTTTGATCGATGCAGTATTGAGAAATAGTTTCCCATAAAGCAGGTGATCCAAAACTACTTGTTATGGAAAAGTCTTTTATATGTTTAATCATTTTTTCTGGATTAACTTTTGCGGGTTGAGTGGGATCCATGTCTGGTATCACGCTTGTCATTCCTAATGCTACACTGAAAAGTGCAAATAACGGAAAAGTGGCCAAGTCAACCTCTCCCTGATGAATATTAAACAAACTGCGTAGAAGTAGAACTTGATGATAAAACATCCTATGGTTATAAATGACTCCTTTAGGGGGGCCTGTGCTCCCGCTTGTAAATAAAATTGCGGCAGGTTCTTTAGAATTTACATCTTGGGGTTGAAATATTGTGCTTCCATTTTCTTCAACTTGATTTAATTTGGGTCCTCCCCAAAACCAACGCCGACCTACAGTAAAATAATTTTGGATGGATTTGAATGCTGCCGGATAAAGAAATTTGAATGCATGTACTAAAGGAATCGCAATCATGGCTTTGGGTTTAACGTTGCTAATGCAGTTGAGTACGTTTTTTTTTCCAAGACCCGGATCAATTAAAACTGGAACGGCACCAATTTTAAAGAGTGCAAAAGTTGTGGCAATGAATTCTATGCCGGAAGGAACCATTAGCAGAACGCGCTGGCCTTTTTCGATTCCATTGTTAATCAGACCGGATGCCAATTGATTGGATTTTTTATTTAAGTCCCGAAAAGTAATTTGTACGCAAGTATTATTTCTGGGAACTAGGATAGCCGGGTTGTTGGGTATTTCTTTAGCGAGAGTCTCTAATAAAAAGGAAATATTTTCGTGGTTTTTCATTAAGGGTTTCCTGAAGGTATGTATTATAAACCCAAAGCTGTTTTTGCTAATTGTAAGGTGACTTTTTTCTTCTGTTTAAGAGATTCATCGTTTAGGCGAATAACTGAATTTTTTATTGTTAAGTAATCACGAGGTATTCTATTTAAAAGGAAAGTTATCACTTTATCTGGGATTCCTAATCCAAAGTCATTCCCAAGTTTTTTGATTATTTGATGCGTTGTCTGGTCATCCATAGGATAAAGCTTTACCGTCATTCCCCAAAGAAAACGTGATGTAAGAAAACTCTCAATATTTTTAAGTTGATTGGGAGATTTGCGGCCAGTAAAAACGATCACTTTATCTTGGTCTCTAAGAAAATTGTATAAAGAGTAAAGTTTTTCTTGCGCCAGGGAATGTCCTGCAATCAAATCTACATCGTCCAATAAAAAATAATCTACAGCTTGAAGCTGAAATAGGGTTTTATTTGCTTTTTCTTTTTTATCACGTTCCATAGATTGAATGAAGTCAAGACAATGCATGTATAATGTTTTGACATGAGGGTAGTGTTCAGCAAGGAAATTGCCAATTGAAATAAGCAAATGAGTTTTGCCTTGTCCCTTGTCACCACTGATATAAATTGATTGGTGTTGTAATTCTTTGTTAGAACAGATTTCCTTGCATGTCTTGAGAGTTAATTCAGATTGAGTAGAAGTATAAAAGTTTTCAAAGCGGTACTCCGGGTTGGCTGGAAAGTTGAGAAGAAGTTGGCCTTTAGTAAGCGACGGTTGTTGCATGAGGATTTAATTTGAAAAAAAATTAGGGCGCCCTCAAACCAAGTGAAAGCGCCGGAATAATGAAACGAGAACAGGGTTGAAGCTTTATTTTGGGCCTACCTGAACTTCAGCGCGAGTTTTTGCAAAAGAGTGAGAAACAATTACGGTACATAATTCTTTTGGATTTTCATATAACATTACGGTTCCATCATGTTCTATTATTCTTATTAATTTCCATCCTTTTTGCAGCATCTCATTTCGATAAAATTCAACCAAATCTTCCGAAGAACTTTTGACATAAAAATATAAACGCCCAACCTTTACATTTCCTGATCCGGACTCATAAATAAATGTGCGATCTCGGTCTAAGGAGTAATTTTTTGGAATTGGAATGTTGGAAAATTGTATTGCAAGAGGTGGAGGAGCTTGGGTATTTGTCGTTGAGGGTTGGGTTTGAGTCTGTTTCCTTTTTGAACAACCCCAAAAAACTAATGGTGCAATTATAATTAGAATGAAAAATAATTTTGATTTTCTATTTAAAATAATCATAGTTCTACATCGTCCTCCCAAAGTATACAACAATTAATCCAATGATCATTACAATGAATCCAATAATACGTATCGTTCCGTTTTTAAATTCAGGAAGTTTTTTAGCAAATTCTTTTACTTGGTTTGGAAAACAAAAGTAAGGAATTCCCTCAAAAACCATCATTAAACCCAATGCAGTAAGAAAGAAACTCATAAATTTTTCCAATTGTCGGAATTTTGAAACTTTAACAAAAGACAAACCTCGAAAAAGATCACCCTTATAAGGAAGAATAATCCGGGAAATTAGAGTTATATTGATTGAATCGGGTTTGGGCAAATTATGACTCAATCGGTCGAGCTGGGTCAATAGATTTAATGGGTAGGATTACATTCAAATATGGGGGTTGTAAATCAGGAAATGAGCATTATATAATAACTTTATTGCATGCTATCAATCTTATCAAATTAAGATAACTTTCTCTAATAAGCTGATTTTTAATAAATTTAGGTTTCTAAATGTTTTGAATAGGCGCCATTTAGCAGTTTTTTTTCATTTGGCCAATTTATTGTAAATATTCCTTCTTCTATAAGTTATTTTTTATTGATAACTAATCTGAAGTTTTGCCTAATGGGTAAATTTTAATTCGAGGGTTTCTAATGATTTTTAAATTTAACAAAGTTTTTCCAACTTTTATTTTTTCCATCCTGTTTTTAGCATTTACCATATTTCCCGGTTCCGCTCATGCTTTAAGTAGCCAGAGTGTTCCTCTAGGCAGTAATATTTTTGTGGAGATTGCCAAAAAACAAAATCCAGCAGTGGTCAATATCAGTATTAAAGGTAAGAAACCTTCGGCTCCTACGCGATCTCCTCGACGTCCAAATGATAAAAACTTCAAAGATCCCTTTCAAGATTTCTATGACCGTTTTTTTGGGGACCGAAATCGCCGACCTCGACGGGGAATGGGTTCCGGTTTTATTATTAATAAAGAAGGTTTAATTCTCACCAATAATCATGTTGTTGAAGGTGCTGACGAAATTGTAGTTGTCGTGGAAGATGGGGATCATGAGGAAAAAGAATATAACGCTAAAATTATTGGCAGTGATTCGAAAACGGATATTGCCTTGATCCAAATTTTAGAGGATGAAAGAAATCAAAAGGAATTTCCATTTCTAAAGCTCGGAGATTCTGATGTTCTAGAAGTTGGTGAATGGGTTGTTGCAATCGGAAACCCTTTTGGATTAAGCCATACCGTTACGGTAGGTGTGGTCAGCGCAAAAGATCGTTCTATTGGTGCGGGACCCTATGATGAGTATATCCAAACAGATGCATCTATCAATCCTGGCAATAGTGGCGGTCCTTTAATGAATATAAAGGGAGAAGTGATTGGTATAAATACTGCTATTATATCTGGAAATTCCGGTGGCAACGTAGGTATAGGTTTTGCGATTCCAATTAATGTGGTCAAAAGTATTCTCAGTCAATTAAAGGATAAAGGAGAGGTAACTCGAGGTTGGCTTGGGGTTATGGTCCAAAAAATTACTCCTGAGTTAGCCGAATCATTTAACTTGAGCGGTAAAGATGGAGCTTTAGTTGGAGATGTTATTCCTAATGGTCCGGCCGAAAAATCTGGGATTAAATCAGGTGATGTGATTGTCAAATTTGATGGTAAAGAAGTTAAAACAATGGAAGTGCTACCTAAAATTGTGGCGGCTACCCCTCCTGGTAAAAAAGTTCCCGTCGAAGTCATTCGAGATGGGAAAATTCAGGTAATTGATGTGACCTTAGATGTTTTAAAAGATGAAAACTTGAAAGTGGCTGCTGCTAAGGACCCATTAGGAATTCAAGTTCAAGAAATAACTGAGGAATTAAGACAAAGTTTGAATTTAAAAACTAATGAAGGTGTTTTGATTTCGGATGTGGTTCCAGGGGAACCAGGTGGAGAAGCCGGTCTTCGACGGGGCGATGTGATAGCTGAAATAAAACGCGAACCTGTTCGAAACCTAGCTGATTATAATAAGCTCATAGGCAATTTAAAAGCAGGAGATAATGCCCTAATGCTTATTAAGCGGGGTGGTACCACAATTTATATTGCAGTTAAGCTTAAATAGATTTCACTTTATTAAGGAAACTATCTTTGACAGGTTTTTCCTAATCATTTTGCGGTGGTTCTTGATGATCAAGGACCACCGTTTTTTTCATCATGACCTTCCTAAATAAATTATTAGTTTGCTTTTGGGTTCTTATAGGATTTTTAGGATTATCTTTTTATAGTCCGGTAGATTCTAAGGAAAAATTTTCACGCCTGACTCCCATAGTTATTGCTGCACAAAAAGTCAGTCCCTCTGTGGTTAATATATTTACTGAAGAAGCCCCAAGAAAATTTAAAAATCCATTTAGAGGTTTTTTGAATGATTCTTTAGTTGAAGAGTTTTTTCGTGGATTTAATCCCCCATCTTCCTCAGGTCGTCGCAGCCTGGGGTCTGGTGTGATCATAAACCCTAAGGGATATATTTTGACAAATGAGCATGTGATTACAAAAGCAGTAAGGATAAAAGTGACCTTGGGTGATAATCGGGAGTATGATGCTAAATTAATAGGGGCGGATATAAAAACGGATTTGGCTGTCATTAAAATTGATTCACCTAAAAACTTACCTTATATCAAAGTAGGCCGATCAGATGATTTAATGATAGGGGAGACGGTTATTGCTATTGGCAATCCATTTGGACTTAAGCATACGGTCACAACAGGAATTATTAGTGCTTTAGATCGTACGATCCAAGCCGGAAAAGACCGAGTGTATAACGATTTTATTCAATTAGATGCCTCTATCAACCCTGGGAATAGCGGCGGTCCATTACTCAATATCAACGGATCCTTAATAGGAATCAACACTGCGATTTATCAGGATGCTGAGGGAATTGGGTTTGCGATTCCAATAGATAAAGCTAAGCGTATTGTAGATGATCTAATTGAATTTGGAAAAGTTCGTCGAGGATGGGTAGGAGTTTCTGTGCAAAATATGACTCCCAATTTAGCGCAGCATTTTGGTTTGGATCAGGTTCGCGGTGTTGTGGTTAATAAGGTTTTTAGAAAAAGCCCTGCCTCTCGTGTGGGTATTGTAAGAGGCGATGTTCTTTTGAAAGTAGATAAGCACAACTTGCAAAATAAATCTGATTATTTTGAAAAAATTGGTTCCTATCCGGTAAACGACTCCTTTCGGTTGGAATATTTAAGGAATGGTCGTATTCGAAAGGCTCAACTAAAAGTAACTTTAATTCCCAAAGAAATCGCAGTGGAATTTGCTCGAGATTGGTTAGGTGTAAATATAAAAACCATCAACCGAAATTTATCAAAGCAATTTCGTTTAGTCGCTAATAACGGAGTAGTTGTAACTAAGGTTATTCCGCAAGGAGCCTGTGGCAAAGTGGGTATCCAACCTGGGGATGTTATCAGACAAGTTAATCAGAGAACCATACAAAATGAAGTTGAATTTAATCAAGCCATCCTTGAGGCGGGTAAACGTAGTTCCGTGGTTTTGTTGGTGCAACGTGGACGATATGGTTATTATGTAACCTTAGAACCTTGAATTTCCATCTTAATTCCTTCCATCCATTTATAAAATAAGAATGTCCAACGAAAAACAAGAAATTGAAGCCCTTCGCAAAGAACTGCATAGACACGATCATCTCTATTATGTAAAAGATCAGCCGGAAATTTCTGACAGGGAATATGATCGGTTAATGCAAAAGCTAAAAGATATAGAAGGGAAGCATCCGGATTGGATTACAATTGATTCTCCAACCCAACGAGTAGGTGGCAAACCTTCAAAGAAATTTCAACCCGTAACTCATAAAGTTCCAATGCTTAGCCTGGACAACACCTACAACCTTGAGGAAATAAAAGATTTTCATAATCGTGTGATAAAAAATTTGGGAACCGAAAAGGGAATCGAGTATGTGGTTGAATTGAAGATTGACGGGTTAGGAGTAACGCTGGCTTACGAAAACGGAAAGTTTGTCCAGGGAGCAACGCGGGGAGACGGGAAGTCCGGTGAAGACATAACACAAAACTTAAAAACCATTCGCTCTATTCCTCTAAAATTGTCTAGCAATGTAAAAGATTATCCTTATTTGGAAGTACGCGGTGAAGTGTATATGAACCATAAAGGATTTCAAACCCTTAATGCGGAACGAGAAAAAAATGAGGAAGCTCTTTTTGCAAACCCTCGTAATGCTGCTGCTGGCTCCCTTAGGTTATTGGATTCACGCATCACAGCCACTCGACCGCTTGATATTTGGATCTATAGCTTGGGTTACGTGGATGGACCCGCTTTTGATTCTCATTATGACTCATTGCAAAAAATGAAATCGTTTGGACTAAGAGTGAATCCTTCAACTCGATTATGCAAAACCTTTGATGAAGTGCTTGCAATGATCCAAGAATGGCAAGCCCAAAAATCTACGTTGGATTATGATATCGATGGATTAGTGGTAAAAATAAATGATTTAAAAGCGCAAGCACGGTTAGGCAGCACAACAAAGCATCCTCGTTGGGCGGTAGCTTATAAATATGAAGCTGAAGAAGCGGTAACAGAGGTTCTGGATATAAGGGTTCAGGTGGGTCGAACGGGATCTATTACTCCAGTTGCAGAGCTTAAACCAGTATTTTTATCAGGGAGTACCGTGAAACGGGCAACTCTTCACAATGAAGATGAAGTGAAACGTTTAAAAGTCGATGTAGGAGATAAGGTAGTCATTATAAAAGCTGGTGAAATTATTCCCAAAGTTGTACGACTGGTAAAGCCTAAGCCGGAGAACCAACAAACCAAGTTTAAGATGCCTAGGCAATGTCCCGAATGTGGGACTTCAATTGTAAGGCCTGAAGGAGAGGCAGCCTGGCGTTGCCCAAATTTTTCTTGTCCCGCTCAACTCAAAGAACGTTTACTTCATTTCGCATCACGCGATGCAATGGATATTGATCACCTTGGATCGGCTATTGTTGATCAACTGGTGGAAAGCAAGCGTGTCATCACCTTTTCGGATTTGTATACACTTGAAAAAGAAGAATTGGCTGAGATGGAGCGATTGGCGGATAAATCTGCCCAAAATCTTATTGATGCCCTTGAAAAAAGTAAACATGCCGATTTATCTCGGTTCATCTATGCTTTGGGAATCCGGTTTGTTGGGCAACGGGTTTCTCAAGTGTTGGCCGAAACATTTCAATCTGTTGATAAGTTACGAAATGCTACAAGTGAAGAGTTAGAGGCAGTGGAAGAAATTGGACCAAAAATCGCCCAAAGCTTACTAGAATTTTTTCAAGAAAAGAGCAATCAAAAAGAAATTGAGCGGTTAAAGAAACTTGGACTAAAAATGACCGTTGAAAAAAAGTCTAAAGGAGAAAAAAAACTGGATGGAAAACAATTCGTCCTCACTGGAACTCTGGAGACCATGACCCGTGATGAAGCAAAACGCAAAATTCTCGATGCCGGTGGAAGAGTTACCTCAACCGTATCCACTAAAACCGATTATCTTGTAGTTGGTGAAAATCCCGGTTCCAAACTTGCTAAAGCAAAAAAATTAGAAGTGATAGTTTTGTCTGAGAAAGAGTTTGGAAATCTGATTTAACTAGATTTAAAATTCTTTAGAAGGATTAATTGATTACCGATTGCCTGAATCACCTGAAGGACGGCGAGAGGAGGGTCTGCGCGGATTAGAGCGTGAACTTCCGGAACGCCGTTGATTCCCGTGTCGAGATGATTTGGGGCGATTTTGTGAATGAGATCCTGAACGTTCGTTGCCGCGTTGATTGAAATTTGAGCGATTTCCACTTTCTTCACGTTGATTCTGACTTTGGCCCTGACCCCTACGATTATTACCACCTTGTCGATTTCCTTGACCCTGTTGTCGAGACCCACGAGTATTAGAACGCCGTTGGTTCCCGTAGCGGCCACCACCATCGCGTCGACCACCCCCGTGACGAGGTCTTCCGCCTTCACGTGGTTTAAAGGTTCGTGGGGGACGAGGTTCTTTTCGTTCCGGTCCCCCCGGTTTTTCTTCGAAGAACATATTATCTTCAGGCCATTCGACGGGGATCTTCATTTTCAGTGCTTCTTCAATGCGCACTAAATGCTCTGCATAATCTTCACAGGCTAATGAAATTGCATCACCTGACTCACCGGCTCTGGCTGTTCGGCCAATGCGGTGAATATAGTCTTCTGAATCTTGAGGTAAATCATAATTAATCACATGAGAAATAGCATCAATATGAAGACCACGTGAAGCAACATCAGTTGCAATCAAAATGTTTGAATCGCCCTCCATAAAACGAGTAAGAACACGCATGCGGACTCGCTGTGGCAAATCCCCGCTGATTTGGTCTGCTTCATAACCGTTGTAGCGTAGTTTAGCTTCTAAATATTCAGCGGTATTTTTAGTGTTGGAAAAGATCAATACTTTTTCCCCTTTTTCAGAATCTAAAATTCCTAAAAGAAGGCTGAATTTTTCATGCGATCCAACGTGATAAAGTTTTTGTTCCACTTTATCGACCACCATTTTTTCAGGATCAATTTTGATGGGAACCGGATCATTCATATGTTCATAACAAAGCTCCATCACCCGATGGTTTAGAGTGGCCGAATACAGCATCGACAATCGCTGATTATATTTAGTGGTATTACGGAGGATGTATCTAATATCACTGATAAATCCCATATCGAACATTCGGTCCGCTTCGTCAATTACCAATACTTCGACCGATTTGAGGCTAAAAAATTTTTGTTTATAGTAATCGATTAATCGACCCGGGGTGACAATCATGATGTCTACCCCTTCTTGGATTTGCCTCCGCTGTTTTTCGTAATCAACCCCACCATAGATACAAACGGTACGCAAGTTACAATACTTACCTAAAACTTGTGCATCCCGGTCAATTTGAATCGCGAGTTCTCGGGTGGGAGCAACAATCAATGCTCTTGGAGCGACCCAGTCGGGTCGTTTTAACTCTTTCTCAGGGGTTCTCATTAAATGAGAAAAAGTTGCAATTAGAAAAGCAGCCGTTTTCCCGGTGCCGGTTTGTGCTTGTCCTGCAACATCTTTTCCTTCCAAAGTGATGGGTAGGGTTTTCCCTTGAATATCCGTGCAATGGGTAAAACCAGCATCTTGAATTCCTCTTAGGACGGGTTCTGCAATGGGAAGAGAATCAAAAGTTATTTTATCTTCTGTCGAATTGACATCCATATCTTACACATAGTCCATTTAATTAATTGAGAACAAGTTAATTTTGAAAGGGTAACTTGGAAAAACTTTTTGAAGAATCACAAAATCATTGTGGGTAATTGATTGAAAATAGAGAAGTATAGCGTAGCACAGTGGGTTTAAAAAAGGAAAGTATTTTCCTTGACAATGCCCGGCTTAAGGTGGTTCAATACCTCTTCAATTTTAACGAATTTCATACCTAAAGTGAACCATCTCACCCAAAAACACCCACCTACATTGTTTTCAATCCTTTAGGATTCCTTGGGCCTAAGGGGTAGAACTTATTGAAAAACAAGGGTGAGTATAGTGATGGAAATGGAAAGGTGAATTGAAACAAAATGATTAGACATGATGTGTTGATAGTTGGAGCCGGGCTAGCCGGAATGCGTGCGGCTTTAGAGGTTTGTAAAGAGCTGGACGTAGGCATTCTTACCAAAGTGTATCCTTCTCGTTCCCATAGCGGTGCTGCCCAAGGGGGAATAGCCGCTTCCCTTGGAAATTCAGAACCCGATAGCTGGGAAGAACACATGTTTGATACTGTCAAAGGTGGAGATTACCTAAGCGACCAGGATGCCGTTGAAGAATATGTCAAAGCCGCTCCAAGGATTATTTATGAGTTGGAACATTTTGGTTGTGTGTTTAGTCGTACTGAGGAAGGTAAAATTGCTCAAAGAAGCTTTGGAGGTCATTCTAAACCGCGAGCTTGTTTTGCTGCTGACAGAACCGGTCATGCCATACTCCATGCCTTGCATGAGCAGGTATTGAAAAATAGTAAAAAAATCCAAATCTATTCTGAATGGTTCATGCACAGTTTAATTGTTGAAGAAAATCAATGTTGCGGAGTTGTGGTCAGTAATGTGCATACAGGGGCCGTAGAAGTTATCCAGGCAAAGGCTGTAATTTTTTGTACCGGGGGTTATGGGCGGGTATTTAAAATTACTACTAATGCTTTTGCCTCCACCGCAGATGGTGCAATTTCAGCTTTTAATGCGGGTATTCCTTTAGAGGATCCGGAGTTTGTTCAATTCCATCCTTCCGGATTATATCGTCAAGGAATTCTCTTTTCAGAAGCTGCTCGAGGAGAAGGTGGGTATTTGTTAAATGGTGCCGGAGACCGGTTCATGGAAGAATATGCACCCTCAAGAATGGAGCTTGCTCCAAGAGATATTGTTGCCCGGGCAGAACAAAGTGAAATTGATGCCGGTCGTGGAGTGAATGGAGAAGGATACATCAATTTGGATCTTCGTCACTTAGGGGAAGCACGAATAATGGAAAGGCTTCCTCAGATAAGACAACTGGGAATAGATTTTATTGGTGTCGATTGCATTAAAGACCCATTGCCCATTCAACCTTCGGCTCATTATTCAATGGGAGGAATTCCTACAGATAAAACAGGTCAAGTGATTTTAGATGCAGACAAAACTCCTTTAAAAGGTTTTTTTGCGGCAGGTGAATGCGCCTGCGTTTCGGTCCATGGCGCGAATCGTTTAGGGACAAACTCTTTACTGGATGCAACGGTATTTGGAGAGCGTGCTGGTAGAACTGCTTTGGAATATGCAAGAAATGCTACCTTTGGTCAGTTTAATGAAGGGCAGGAGAAAGCCAAGGTCTTAAAAGATATTGAGGAGATTTATGCGCGCGAAGGCACGGAAAGTTATAATGATATTCGCAATGAAATGAAAGATGTGATGATGGAGAAATGTGGTGTTTTTCGCGATGAGGACAATTTAAAAAGCTGTGTGGCGACCATTCAAGAACTGCAGCAAAGATTTAAAAAAGGTAAAGTAACTGACAAAGGTAAAGTTTTTAATACAGAATTGTATGAAATCATTGAATTGGGAAATATGTTAAAGATGGCACAAATAATTTCTACTGCGGCCTTAGATAGAAAAGAAAGCCGTGGAGGGCATTACCGTACTGATTTTCCTAAACGCGATGATAATGATTTTTTAAAGCATACTTTAGTTTATCCCAAAGAAGATGAATTAGAATTAAAATACAAGCCTGTTGTAATTACTAAGTATCAACCAAAGGAAAGAACCTACTAATGGCAACTTTTCGAATAAAACGATTCAATCCTGAAAAATCCCCAGAACCCTATTATGAAGAATTTGAATTAGATATTACTGAAGGGGCGACGCTTTTGGATTGTCTCAACGAAATTAAGTGGACTAAGGATGGATCTTTAGCATATCGCATGTCTTGCCGAAGCGCGATCTGTGGTTCTTGCGCCATGAAAGGTAATGGTCATGCATTGCTGGCATGTCAGCGACAAGCTGAACATTTATTAAAAGATGGTAACGATACGATAACGATAGAGCCCTTGGGGAATATGGCTCCGATTAAGGATTTGGTTGTTGATTTTAAACCGTTTTGGGACAAAATTGATCAAATTAAACCCTATTTAAAAAATAAAGAAAAGCCTCCTGAAAAAGAAAGGCATCAAACACCACAACAATTTAAGTTAATTGATGATTCTAGCACCTGTATTATGTGTGCCGCTTGTTATTCCGATTGTAATGTTTTGGAGGTGGATGATAAATTTCTAGGGCCGGCTGCCCTGGCCAAAGCTCAAAGGTTTGTAGAAGATTCACGGGATCAGGATACTCTGGAGAGAATTAAAGAGTTGAGTGAACCGGGTGGTATGTGGGATTGTACACATTGTGGTGAATGTGTGGAGCGGTGCCCAAAACCAGCCCGACCTTTCTATCGAATTAAAGAGCTAATGCGGGTAGGGCTGGAAGAAGGGGTTCACAACAATAATGGAGCGCGTCATGCCTTGTCGCTTACAAAATCCGTTAAACATAGCGGCCGTTTGAACGAAAATAAAATACCCGTTGAATCTGTAGGTTATTTTAATTTGAAAGGATTATTTGAGTTGTTGCCTGTTGGGTTGCGGATGTTATTTAAAGGTAAAATTCCGCCTATCATTCATAAATCTATTGATGATGTGAAAGATGTTCGGCGTATATTTCGGGAGTTTGGAGAATGAAGTTTGCATTATTTACAGGTTGTGTGGCCAAAGGGGCGACACGAGAATTAATGCTGTCCACGCAAAAAGCGGCAGAAGGATTAGGAATTGATTTTGTGGAAATGAAGAGTGCCGCTTGCTGCGGAGCGGGGGTGTTATCTGAAAAAAATCCTACTCTTACTGATGCGATTAATGCTCGTTCATTTGCAATAGCCGAAGAACAAAACCTGGACCTCATTACCATTTGTTCTACCTGTCAGGGAAATTTGAAAAAGTCTGAATGTAAACTGGATGGTGATACTGAATATAAAGATAAAATTAATTATGTGCTCAAAGATGGAGGACATCAGTATCAGGGTGGTAAAATTAAAGTAAAACATTTCTCCAACATTCTGGCCAGCGAAGAAGGAATGGCATTGCTTAAATCTAAAATCAAACGGCCTTTGGAAGGTCTTAAGACGGCCGCATTTTATGGATGCTATGTTTTACGTCCTTCAGAACTTTCAGAATACGATGACCCTGATAATCCCACTGGTTTAGAAGATATTTTTGAGGCATTGGGAGCTACTCCTATCTATTATCCCAGCCGACTCAAATGCTGCGGATTTCCCATTATCATGATGAACAAACAAGCCTCACATGATATGGCCGGCAATGCTCTCATCGATGCAGCAGAACATGGTGCTGATTGTATTGTCACCGGATGCCCGTTATGTCATCTAAGTTTAGATTCCTATCAACCCGAAATCGAAAGCCTCCGTAAAAAAGGCTATTCCGTTCCCATTCTGCACCTACCGCAACTAGTGGCGCTGGCTTTAGGTTATTCTCCCGAAGACATTGGTATGGATAGACACATCGTTTCAACTGCTAAGCTGGACCAAATTCTCGCCAACGCTTGAGTAGGTGACTTGGTTTTAACTTCCTTTTCCTAATTATTGTTGAAATTTTTTATCCCTGCTACACTGCAAGGTGATGCTGACGCAAACGAGTGATATTAAACGAAAGCTTGTTTTAATCATAAGTGGGCTACTTTTGTTCGCTCTAATGCTGGTGATGCCACGGCCAAGCGGTATTACTCCTGAAGGTCAGCGCATGGCTGCAGTTGCCTTGCTCATGGCATTGTGGTGGATTGGTGAGGTAGTGCCCATTGCGGTAACGGCCTTAATGCCACTAGTTCTTTATCCCCTCCTCGGAATTATGCCCAGTAAAAATGTTGCTCCTAATTATGGCAATCATCTTATTTTTTTATTTTTGGGTGGGTTTATGATTGCCCTGGCCATGGAAAAATGGAATTTACATAAGCGGATTGCTTTAACCATAATCCTTAAAATAGGGACAAGTCCTCAGCGAGTAATTTTTGGGTTCATGACGGCCACCGCATTTTTATCCATGTGGATATCCAATACAGCAACCACTATGATGATGCTGCCGGTTGCCATGGCAGTGGTCCGGCAAATTGCATCTCAAACAAAATTTTCATCGGAAGTCCCTGACTCCCAAGCCGTAGAGAAAAACCTAGGACTTGCTCTAATGTTGGGGTTGGCTTATTCCGCCAGTATCGGAGGAGTCGGCACGCTGATCGGAACGCCTCCAAACATTATATTTGCAGGTTTTTATCATAATAGTTTTCCTGACCGGCCGGACATTACTTTTCTTGATTGGATGTTGATGGCTCTCCCTGTGGTGATTGTTTTTCTACCTCTGGTTTGGTGGTACCTTTGTCGGTTTTCTACGTCTATTCCTCTTAGTAAAATTGAAGTTAGTGATGGAGCGCAAGAAGTTGTTGGAAAAGAATTAAATAATTTAGGACCAATGAACTTAGCTGAGAAATGGGTCGCCGGAGTGTTTGCGGTTACAGCTTTTCTTTGGATGTTTAGAAAACCTATAAGTTTAGGTCCATTAAGCTTGCCTGGTTGGTCCGGATTATTTCCTTGGCCAGAATACTTGCACGATGCTACCGTAGCAATGTTGATGGGATTATTTTTAATGTTTGCTCCAATAGGCTTATTAAATGGGTTGAAGATTGAGGGAAAAAGAGAATTTTTTTTATTGGATTGGCAAACTGTACAGCGTGGAATTCCATGGGGAATATTGCTTTTATTCGGGGGTGGGTTTGCCTTGGCCAGCGGTTTTAAAGTAACAAGCTTAGATCAATGGATTGGTCAACAGCTATCGGGGGTTGAAGCATTTCCTCTATGGGGAGTTATATTAGTTCTTTGCCTAGGAATAACATTTTTAACCGAAATGACGTCTAACACAGCAACAGCGACTATGATATTTCCAATCATTGCAGGTGCAGCTGTTGCAGCCGGGTTAGATCCTTTATTGCTAATGGTTCCTGTGACTATTTCTTCCTCTTTTGCGTTTATGATGCCGGTAGCTACGCCCCCGAATGCGATTGTTTTTGGTAGTGGGTGGGTGACGATTCCTAAGATGTCGCGTGCCGGATTGGCTTTGAATATTATAGGAGCCTGTTTGGTAACTTTACTTGCTATGGTAGTTGTGCAAGGCTTGCTTTAATAGGCTGTTATTTCTTAGGAATTTCTTTTGGTTGAGGAGGTCGGACTGCGTTTATCCATTCTCTGGAACAAGCCCCAAAGGATTTGAAATTTTTTCGCGCAGCAATGAGAGGTATTGTGTTCGGCCCGCATAAAGAATTAGGGTTATCGAATTGCTCCCACACATCTTTCCAAAAACACACAGGGCAGGTTTCAAAGGTTCCCGGCGGTTCTTGGGAAAGAGTCAAAAAATTACAACAAGGGCAAGGAAAATTCATCCTAAGGTTTTGAAGATAGCAGGATTATTTTTTCCATCTTAAAATGGGTTGCCGTGCTGCGCGAGCTTCATCAGGGCGGGAAACTTTTGGCAATTGCGGTGCATTGTGCAATTTTTCTGCATTGGATTGAGCAGATTCTGCAATCGCTTTCATGGCCTTAATAAACTGATCCAGAGTTTCTTTAGATTCAGTTTCTGTGGGTTCAATCATTAAGGCACCCTTGACGATTAAAGGGAAATAAACGGTTGGGGGATGGAATCCATAGTCAATCAACTCTTTTGCAATGTCCATGGTTTTGACATTGTGTTTTAATTGCTCTTTATCATTAAAAACGCATTCATGTAAGCTCGGGCCGGGATAGGGAAGGTGGTAATAGTCCTTTAGTTGAGCTTTAATATAATTGGCATTTAATACAGCCGATTCGCAGGCTTCTTTCAAGCCATCAGGACCCAATGTTCGAATATATGCGTAAGCACGAAGTAAGATCCCAAAGTTTCCAAAAAATGCACGAACACGACCCACGGTTTGCGGCCGATCAAATGATAATTTGTACTGCCCTTCAATTTGTTCAATCATGGGGACGGGTAGGAAAGGTTCTAAAAACTTTTTAACCCCAACAGGCCCGGCACCGGGACCTCCACCACCATGAGGGGTTGAAAATGTTTTATGTAAATTAAAGTGGAGAACATCTACCCCCATATCACCAATTTTGCTGACACCCACTATGGCATTTAAATTTGCGCCATCACAATAAATCAATCCTCCTTTTGCATGAACAATTTCAGTGATCTGAGAAATATTTTTTTCAAACATCCCCAATGTGTTTGGGTTAGTTAGCATGAGGGCTGCTGTATCTTCATCCATTAATTCCTTTAATACTGCAATGTCAATTAACCCTTCTTCATCTGAAGGGATTTGAATTACCTCGTAACCACATAATGCTGAACTTGCCGGGTTTGTTCCATGTGCCGAATCAGGCATAAGTACTTTTGATCGAGCATTTCCCTGGGATTTCAGGTAAGCCTGTATAATCAGCATTCCTGTCATTTCTCCATGTGCTCCAGCGGCTGGTTGTAAGGTTACCGCGTCCATTCCGCTAATTTCTTGTAAATAAGACTGGAGCTCAAACAGCATTTGCAAGCTTCCCTGCGAAAATGTTTCCGGAGTGTAAGGGTGATGTTCGCTGAACCCGGGAAGACGTGCAATATCCTCGTTAATTTTTGGGTTGTACTTCATGGTACAAGACCCTAAAGGATAAAAATTGCCATCGATGCTAAAATTCCATTGAGATAATCGAGTGAAATGTCGGACGACATCTAATTCATTGAGTTCAGGAAAATCCTCAATGGATTCACGAATTTCATCAGGGGGAATGGTCGTTTTAATTTCAATGTCTGGAATATCTGAAGTCGGCAATGAGTAAGCCTTACGTCCGGGGGAACCGAGTTCAAAAATAACAGGTTCTTCGCATATTAATCCGGGAATGCCAACACGATGTGAGGTTTCTAAAGTCATAATTTTTTCTTTCAATAAAAACTAATTTTTTAAGGATAGAAACTTAATCAAGAGTTTCTGCTTCATCCACTAAAAGTATGGGAGTTTCATCTTTAATAGGATATTTTAATTTACATTTCTCACAAATCAACCACTCTTCGCTTTCGGTTAGTTTGAATTCGTTTTTGCATTGGGGGCATACTAAAATATCTAAAAAGTCTTTATCGAAGGCCATGGTTTATCCTAAATTAGTTATGAGATTTTCGTCTTCAATGGTTCTTGTAATTTTTGTTTGACTGCATCAAATACGTTATCTACCGTGATTTCATTCATGCATTCATTTTGAGTTGGGCAGCTTCTCTTGTGGCAAAAACTACAGGGTTGAACTTTGCAAACTACTGTATGGTGATCCCCATGAGGTCGACTATATTCTGGGTCGGTGGGCCCAAAAATTGAGACAGTTGGAATTCCCAAAGCAGCACTCAAATGCATAGGGCCTGTATCACAGGCAATAAATAAATTGAGACGTTGAAAAAGCGCCATGGATTGGTGTAGCGTATTTTCCGGGGAAACCCAATGTTTTTGTTGAATCATAGAAGAAAGCTTTTGTGTCGCTTCTTTTTCTCCCGGTCCCCATGTGAGGATGATGTTGGCTCCAAGCTCTTTAATTATTTTATTTCCTAGTTCAGCGAAATTTTCTAATTTCCATCTTTTTGTTTCAAAACCAACTCCGTGATGAATTGCGATCAGAGGATTGGAAAGTAACTGGGCGTTTTCTTTGAAAAAGGATTGAATTTGGTTTTCTGAACTGTCAGGGATTATCAACGGAAATTTTTTGTGAAGAGACTTGGCCCCAAGGCTTTGGATCATTGCCAAGTTTTTATCTATTACATGAGTTTTTTTGCCGATGAAGGAGATTTTCTCGTTTGTAAAAAGAGCATTGGGTTTCTCCCGACAATCATCTTTATGGAATCCTAAGCGAGTGGATGCCCCGGAAAGTTTTGCAATTATCCCTGTTTTTATTAAACCTTGAAGATCTAATACGAGGTCATATTTTCTCTTTCTTATCTGACGAAGACTTGCCAGACATTCACTTAGACTTTTTAATCCAATATTTTTTCTCCAGTGACGAATTTTAACGACAATCAATTCATCTAAATCGGGATTTTCATATAGAAGATCTTTGCACTTTTCTTCTACAATCCAGGAGATATGGGCATTGGGATAAAGTTTTCTGAGAGTGTGTAAAGCTGGTAAAGTATGAATTACGTCCCCTAAAGAACTGAGTTTGATTATTAAAATTTTTTTCGGGGTTATATTCATCTCTGGTTGTAAACTTTGGAATTCATAATTTATCAGAAATGGATGAAATATTTTGAAAATTAAAACACTAACTAGAATACCACATATCGCGCCTGCAATAACGTCTGAAGGATAATGGACCCCTAAATAAATACGGCTAAATGCGGAAAAAATTGCAAGTCCAATTATCCAGTACTTTGTTCTACGGAAAATTAGTGTCCATATAGTAGCTATGGCAAACGTGTTGGCGGCATGTATGGATGGGAATGAATAAGAATTTGAGCAATTAATGTACAACTGAATTTCACTTAATATATGGCAGGGGCGTATTCTTGCAAAAAATGGTTTTAACATTTTTGCTGTTACAAAGTCGGTGATAAGGACGGCTAGTGAAAAAATAAAAATTATCCAGAGCCCACGGGTTTTTTCACGGTAAAGAGTTATTCCAATTGCGAGAACACAAGGGATAATATAATTTTGCTTATCCGTAAGAAATACAACCAAAGAAGCTAAGAAATCTGTATAAAGTAATTTTTGAAGCCAAAGTATAAAAGTTATGTCTAAATTCATTATTTTGGGTGTGGATGGAATGCTTGTTGGTGTGTGGTTAGGACTTGAGAAAAAATCTAGAAAACTTAATTCTTAACTTTAGGTTAACAGCTAACCATTGCAATTTCTATGAATCTTATTGAAAAAAGTGCATTAATTTTATTTGCGAAGGATCCGGTAGAAGGTAAGGTGAAAACTCGGTTAACCGGACTCTATGATCCAAAGGTTATTTGCGATCTTTACAAGAGTTTTTTGTTAGACAGCATTAACCAAATTGGGCTGGTCAAAGGGGTGGACCATTTTGCTTTTGTATATCCTGATTTAGTTTCAGGATATTTTAAATTTCTCCAAAGAGATTCATTAAAAATACAACTCCAGGAAGGAGTGAACTTAGGTCAAAGAATGGAAAATGCATTTCAGCAAAAAATCCAAATGGGTTATAGAAGAGTTGCAATCATTGGAGCAGACTCTCCAACTTTACCAATAAAATATATGCAATTAGCTTTTAATTCAGATAAAGATATTGTGATTGGCCCCAGTACTGATGGAGGGTATTATTTAATTGGCATGAAAGAGAAAGTCTACCCTGTTTTCGAAGAGATTGATTGGGGAACAGAGAGAGTTCTGGAGCAAACTTTACAATTGGTTCGCCAAATCAAGGCTACATTAGAACTATTGCCAGTGTGGTATGATGTCGATTTTCCTAGCGAGCTTACTTTCTTAAAAATGCATTTGGATTGTATGGAGATAGCAGGTCATCTAGAGGGGAAAGCCACCAGAGAATTTTTAAAAAGCTTCAATTTAGAGAAAACCACATGAAGATATTGAAATATACAGATGCAAATTATAAAGATGAAATCAATGCCATTATTAACCGATGTGATGTTGATTTCCAAGAAGAAGATGAGGTCGTGCGCAATATAGTTCATGCGGTTAAATCCCGTGGAGATGAAGCCCTTCTCGAATATACTCATCGGTTCGATAATGCTTCTTATTCCATTGAAGATATTCAAGTGAAAGAGGAAGAAATTCAAGAAGCCTATGACCAAATTCGACTTGATGAATTAGAGGCTCTTAAATTGGCCGCGGATAATATTTCCAGATATCATCAAAAGCAAATTCAGGAATCTTGGGAATATAAAGAGGGTGAAGTTCAATTAGGTCAAATCATTCGACCTTTGTCAAAAGTTGGAATTTATGTTCCGGGAGGAAAGGCCTCTTACCCTTCTTCGGTATTAATGAATGCCATCCCGGCTAAAGTGGCAGGGGTAGATCAAATCATCATGTGCTCTCCCACCCCTAATGAAGAAGTGAGTCCGCATTCTTTGGTAGCAGCAGATTTAGCGGGAGTAAGTGCGATCTATAAAGTTGGGGGTGCGCAAGCTGTTGCGGCAATGGCTTATGGAACTGAGTGTATTCCCAGAGTCGATAAAATAGTAGGTCCGGGAAACATATATGTTGCTTTGGCGAAACGTATGGTCTTCGGTTTGGTTGATATTGACATGATTGCAGGGCCAAGCGAGATTCTGGTGGTAGCTGATGAGTCTGCTAACCCTCAATATGTAGCTGCAGATTTGTTGTCCCAGGCTGAACATGATGAGCAAGCAGTTCCAATTTTAATAACTCCCTCTCAAGAATTAGCAGATGCTACTTTTTTGGAGCTTGAGACGCAAAAGAGTCAGCGCCAGCGCGTTGACATTATAGAAGCTTCTTTAAATGACCGCTGTTTTGCTTTTATTACTGAAACATTAGAGGAAGCTCTGGATTGGGCAAATCAAATTGCTCCTGAGCATTTAGAGCTGGCGGTGGACCAACCTTGGAAATGGGTAAAAAAAATCCAAAATGCGGGTGCCGTTTTTTTGGGCCACTTTACGCCTGAGGCTATAGGGGATTATATTGCAGGCCCCAATCATGTTTTGCCGACAAGTGGAACTGCCAGGTTTTCTTCTCCTTTAGGAGTCTATGATTTTGTGAAAAGGACCAGTGTGATTTCCTATTCCCAGGATGAACTGAAAAAAATTGGAAAATCGTGCCAAATATTGGCGGATATGGAAAAATTAGATGCGCATTCATTTGCTGTAAAAGTGAGGATTTCTGAATAGGCGAAAAGCTGGAAAGTACTTGGAAAATTAATTCTTAGAATTGTCTTGACATCAAAAAATGGCCATGTTAAATAACAGCGTCTGGCTATGAAAGGCTGGAAGAGCCTTGCAAGTCCTTATTATTTATAAGGTTGGAAAAAACAAGGAGTTAGCGGCTGCTTTGCTGCTCAATCGTATTTTTGGCGAATTTGATTTTGGTTGAAATTCGTTATTAAACTGTTTTTTTTATAGTAGAAATCGTACAAACTAGATTGTGATCAAATTTTAAAAACTATATGGTTTTGAATTTTTTAAATAAAAACAATTTTATATTCCTAGGATGCCCAGTTTATTCCTTGAGGAGGTTAGGCAATGATTAATGCAAAGGCTAAATGTTTTAGGGGTTTGCCGATTGTGCTTATGTTGGCATTTGCCATGTTTGCACTCCCTGGTGTTTTTGCTGACGACGCGTATGCAAAGGAAGTGTATGCCGAGCAAGCATTCGCTGAAGAGGCTTTCGCCAAAGAAGTTTTGGCTGAAGAAGAAGCCGCTGAAGGCGAAGAACCCCAAATTGAGTGGAGTCAGGACGTTTTCTACAAAGATTGGGAAGGTAACCCGCTAAAAGGTCCGGTGAGCGGTGCACCAGCTCCTGATCTTAGCGAAGTAGATTACAATAATTATGATTTTGCCCCCAGCCGTATTTTACTTTGGATTGCAAATCAACAGCATTTGTATTTCGGTAGTTTTGTTCTGGCGGTGCCAATTTTCTGTATGCTTATTGAATTCTTGGGGATTCGAACCCGGGAAAGTGATCCTGTGATTTCTGAGAAATACGACAAATTGGCTCATGACTTGATGAAAGTTAGTCTGACCGCATACTCTTGGACAGCTATTTTAGGTGGTGTCTTGCTTTTTACGTTTATCACCTTGTTTCCGGGATTCTTTAAATATATGGCGGGAATTTTCCGACCGGTAATGCATGTGTATGCATTAATGTTTCTGGCAGAAAGTGGTGTGCTTTATGTTTACTACTATGGCTGGGACAAAATGAAGAATGATCTATTCTTGAAATGGGTTCATTGTAGTTTGTCTGTGTTGCTTAATCTCATTGGAACGGTATTGATGTATTTGGCAAACTCATGGGCAACTTTCATGCAGGCTCCGGGCGGAATTGATGAGCAGGGCCGGTTTTTAGGAAATATCTGGCACGTAATTCATTCTACTCTTTGGAATCCGGTTGGGGTTCATCGTATTTTAGGTAATATCGTATTCGGTGGTGGTATCGTTGGTGCCTACGCTGCTTATCATTATCTGACAGCGAGAAATGAAGAAGAAAAAGCGCATTATGACTGGGTATGTTATGTTGCGATGTTTATCGCGATTTTTGGCCTTATTCCTTTGCCGTTTGCTGGTTATTGGTTAATGAAAGAAGTGTATGCTTTCCGCCAACAAATGGGTATTACTTTAATGGGTGGAATTATGGCTTGGCTGTTCATTATCCAAGCGGTAATGATTGGTCTATTGTTCTTCGGAGCAAACTCTTATTTGCATAATTCGATGTCCCGGGTATCGGGGTCCCATCGTTATATGAAATATTGTAAGTACATGATCCTACTGCTCATTGTTTGTTTTACGATGTGGATGACTCCTCATACCATCGTTATGACACCTGCTGAGCTGAAAGCGATGGGTGGTGCGCAACATCCTGTTGTGGGTCACTTTGGGGTTATGTCAGCTAAAAATACAGCTGTTAATCTGATGATCACTTGTACGATCCTTTGTTTCTTACTCTATCAAAGGTCGAATAAGATCATTAAAGTAGGTTGGGCGACGATTGGAAACTGCTGGATTACAGCAATTTTTATCGGCGCGGCATGTAATATTATCTTCCTGGGTGTCTATGGATACTTCCTCCCTGCAAACCAACGGGTGGGTCTCTCGGTTCCTCAGGTAACAAGTACTTTGACGACATTGTTTGCTGGTACAGCAATTAATATCTCCATGTTTAAGGATTCTGAAAGTTATGGGGAAATACAATGGGGTACTCAGTCCAAAGTTGGAACGTATGCAATTTTCTTGCTGGCGATTTCCTTTACTTGGCTGATGGGTCTCATGGGTTATATCCGTTCAGCGGTAAGATTGTTTTGGCACGTAACCGAAGTATTGCGAGATAATTCTCCGGATGCGTATACTTTGACAATTGGTGAAGCGGGTAAAATTCTGACTTTTAATGCACTGTTTGTTTGGGTACAGTTTGTGATCGTTTTCTGGGTTGGTAGTTTGACCGGTAAGAAGAAAGCGGCAGAAGCGGCTCCACAGGGAGTTCCAGTGCCAGCACAACAGCAACAATAATTAGCAAGGTATTTTTTAATCTTAGCTAGAAGAGGAGAAAAGAGGGATGCTTCCTGAGCAGCAAGATATCTTATGGACATTTGTTACCATAATGTTCACGCTATTCTCTGTTTATGCTTTTGTAAATGTTATCAAACATTGTCGAGAGCATGAAGGTGTGAATACAACATTATGGGGTGGTGTTTTTGGTGGGTTTATTATTCTCAACTTATTGCTCACTAACCACATGTTTGACCTCACACAGCAAGAGCAGTTAGGTTTTATTTCTTGGCAGGTTTTAACCGTGCTAATAATGTTGCTTGTTTGGGGAATATTCTTTAAAAGTGAAAATATTGAAAACCAGTCGCCTCCTTTGTTAAGGGCGGCTTTTTTCTATTCAACTATTTCTGTTCTTCTAGCGGGTTATACCAACTGGTTGCCGCAGCAGCGTAGTGATCCTCCACCAAAAGGTGGTATTAAGCTTGAAGGTGAGATTACTATGGACCAATATGTTGAAATGGGCCGAATCATTGTATTTGGTGCCAAGCAGGTAGCAGGTCAGAAGGCAATCGGTAAAGGTCAATGTCCCTTGTGTCATACGTTTGATCCTGGTGACAATATTGGTCGGTGCCCTAACTTGTTTGGGGTTGAGGAACGAAGTCATACGCGTGTTAAAGAAGATCGTTACATCAATGAACCCATTAAAATTGGAGAAAAAGACCAGGCTTCGGGAATTGTCAAAGGTAAACCGATGGAAGTTCCAGCAGAGTACCGACGTCAAGGCAGTGATGAGTTGAATGGCGAGGATTATATCCGTGAGTCATTAATGTGTCCTTCTTGTTACGTTGTTAAAGGTTATGGGAAAGCGGGCGATACCGTTAGCCCGATGCCTGTAATCAGTAAGCCTCCAATTAGTTTAAGTCCTATGGAATTAAATGCGGTTATTGGTTGGTTGCAATCTAAGGATACTCCAGGTGACTTTGCTAAAGTAACAGTTCCTCTGCCTTCTGGCGATGATAGTGCTCCAACAGAAGAAGCAGCTTCTGATGACGGCGGAGAGGCTCCAGTTTTTGTGACTGGTAATGAGCCTATAGAGGAAATGATTAATACTTTGGGATGTCCTCTTTGTCACACGATACCGGGTATTCCTGGGGCTGTGGGCGAATTAGGTCCAAAGTTACATGAAAAAACAAATGCTCCTTTGCGGTTGAAAGACCCGAATTATAAGGGTAAAGCGAAGACCGCTCGTGAATATACAAAAGAGTCAATTTTAAATCCTAATGCATATATTGTTATAGATGATAGTGGTGAGCCGTTTCCTGAGGGTGTTATGCCTCAAGATTTTGCTGCCAAGTTGTCTGTGAATGCTTTAGATAAATTAGTTGACTTTATAAGTAATACTACAGCGCCTGAAGAAGGTTAATCCTGGAGGGTAAAGATGAACAAAGTAATTGTTGGTTTAATTATGTACGCGGTGGGTTGGGCGGCCTTCCATTTTGGGTTGTTCAAAATGTTTACCCCCAAAGAATTTTCTTGGGTGTTTAACCGCTATGTGTATTTTTTGTTATTAGTTCTATATTTTATTTGTTTTAACCTCATTTTAAGGCTAAAGCCCCCTATGGCGCTGAATGCTTTAATAGTTTGGTTAACGGGTTTATACTTCTATAAATTCATATTGTATCCACCCATTCCTTGGACTCTCCTGATCACCTATATGATGCTTTGGAGTATCGGAACTTTTCTTTATATTTCTCAAGATCCGGTTACTTTTAAAGAGTTCAGGCGACCCATCGTAAGAACCATTATTGGGGATTTTAAAATTACAAGAATTATAGTTTTTGCATTGCTTCCTCTTTTGGTGGGTTTTGCAACCTATAAGTCTTTAGAGCCCAACTTTCCGGAGCCGGTTGAGTTGCGTACGGTTCACCCTGCTCCTCCTGCTACAACCCGAGTTCATGGGAAAACTTATCAATTGGAAGGAACTCAAAACCCATTCCGTGTTGATGAGCAAGATAACTATAAAGATAGTTTCCCATTTCTGGATGCTGATAAAGCAAAGTATGTTAAATACATCACAGAAGGTGGAACGATCTTTTTTCAAAATTGTCATTATTGTCATGGCGATCAATTAAATGGTTTGGGAATGTTTTCTCACGTTTTCAATCCAACTCCGGCAAACTTTATTGATCCGGGAACCATTGCCATGTTGCGTGAATCTTTCCTCTTTTGGCGAGTTTCAAAAGGTGGTCCAGGGTTGCCTAATGAATCGACACCTTGGTCCTCAGCAATGCCACCTTGGGAAGAACATTTGAAGACAGAAGAAATTTGGAAAGTCATTTTATTTGAATACTGGTATACAGGATGGCATCCAAGAACATTCGACGAAGAGTCTTCCTTTGGCGAAGGTGAAAAAGAATAAATAAATTTTAATTCAAAAATTTTAATATATTCGAAAAGTCTAAGAGGAAATTATGTTAAAAAATAAAATATCATTAAAAGGATGGTTGGTTGGGTTTATTGCCCTTCTAGTTTTAGCTGTCCCCATTACCTCAATGGCACAGCAACAGCCCGATCCTGTCCAACAAGATCGCTTAGAATTGGGTAAGAAGGTTTACTATAAGCGTTGCGTTTGGTGCCATGGTGTAGAGGGTGGCGGTGATGGTCCTTCTGCGGATCGTTTGTTTACTCGACCGCGGAATTTTATTCAAGGCACGTTTAAAATTCGCTGGACAGATTCTGGTGAGCTTCCTTTGGATCGGAATTTAGAGGATACAGTTAAGAATGGGCTGCCTGGGTCAGCAATGCCTGCCTGGGGAGAATTCTTAAGTCCTGATGAAATTAAGTCTGTTGTTCAATTTGTAAAAACTTTAGTGCAGGATCGAGATTTCTCTGATGAAGACGAAGAAGTCAATAAGCAGGATTTCGGTACAAATCCTTGGAATACAGCAGAACCTTATCATTTAGGTGTGCCTCAAGAGGCCATTGACCAAGGAAAAGAAGTTTTTATTAAAAATAAATGTTGGGAATGTCATGGTGGTGAAGGCCGTGGTGATGGTAATCCAACAATGAAAGACGATTGGGGATTCCAAATTTTTGCTGCCGATTGGCAACAATGTTGGAACTTTCGTGGATCCAGAAGAAAACATTATGATCCATTTAATGTAGTTAGGACAATTACTACAGGGTTAAATGGAACTCCAATGCCTAACTTTAAGGATCAGATTACTATTGAAGATCGTTGGAAATTGGCGGCATTTGTAAACTCTCTTTGTCCAAGGAAAAAAATTGATCGTTTAACAAATAAACCCATCAATGATTCTTTGATTGCTTCTAAGTTTACTGAGGGACCGGTTTCAACCGATTTTAATGATCCCATGTGGCAAGCTCCTGAGCATGATCCCAATATCGTTGCTCGCTCCGGAGATTATACCGGCGATCAAAAGTGGCATTATGTTGCTTTAGCGGGTCAGATCACTAGAGGTGAAAGAAACTTTAAACCCAAGGTCGATAATTTGTGGGTTATGTCTCGCTGGAGTCAAGAGGAGCAAGCGGTTTATTATTTAGTGGAATATCACAACCGTTTCTTATCTCAAGACTCAGCTTATCCAGATGGTGTAGCGATTCAGTGGCCAGGCCAGTTGGAAGATCTTTTTGGAGCTGAAAAGCCCTATTTCATTTATGGTGATTCCAAAAAGCCTGTAGATATTTGGAAAGCTAATTTTATTGCGAAAAATTATAATCCTACCAACCCACCAAATCCTGATGGTTATGATTTAGATATCGGGGTTAAAGAGTTAGTGGGTAAAGGATTTGATGATGTTAAAGAAAAAGAAACCCCTGGTGGAGTTACGGTTGTTAATTCCAAATTCCACCAAGGCCGTGTGAAGGTAATGTTTAAGCGAACATTGACTACAGATAACCCAAATAAAACTGATGTTCAATTACCTACTGAAAAATATGTTCCTGTTTCCTTTATGGAATGGTCCGGCTGGGATAAGGAACATGATGAGCACATGGCTATTTCAACCTGGGTTTACACCCTTCTTGAGCCACCAGTTCCATTAGGTAAAATGTATATGATGGCTGCAATTATGGGAACAGCTTTCTTTGGTTTTCAAATGTGGTTGGTTTGGATGACCAAAAGAACCCGTAAGATGTATGATGAAGGGAAAGCTAAATAATTAAGTGATATAAGAAACTCACTTAAAATTATAAAGGCCCACCAATTTGGTGGGCCTTTTTTTTATGAATATAATTAAGATAAAAAGAGTAAGTAGAATAGGGGAGGTTGATTTTAACTAGTGGCTTACTTGTTCCAAGTCCATGTTCCCTTCAATTATTTCACGAAGAGCGAGTTCATAGAATGATTTGGGTGACTCGTATTCGCCCTCTCCAACTTCTATGATAGGCTGTGCACCTTTTTCTAATTGGTGGATCCTCTGAGAAACTAATATACAAAGTAGATATCTACTTTGAACCACATCTAAGGCAAGTTTCTCATATTCCAGAATTTCCTGCATTGCATCACCAACTACAAACATTGTTTCCATGACAATCCTTTTTCGGGAAGTTAAATATTTATTCTATGATAATTATAAAATGATAATGCTTATAAACCTAAGAGTTTTTTGAAAAAAACTCTTCAGAGACTGAAATTATATGGTCAACATGCTGTCTTTTTATATGTCTATTAAATACTGCACGAATGAGTCCATTTTCCATTAGAAGCATCTTGATTCCTTTGCCTTCTAAAAACTTTAAATAATCTTCTGAAGATCCTTTGGTTGAATGAGTTTCAAAAAAAATAATGTTCGTTTTAATGGCATCAATATCCAGTTTTATCCCTGGTATTTTACTTAACCCTGAAGCAAAAGCTTTTGCATTTTTATGGTCTTCTTCAATTTGTAGTTCCGGGTTTTGCAGAGCTAAAATACCGGCGGCTGCTAAATGGCCTGCCTGCCGCATACCTCCTCCTACCATTTTTCTCCATTTACGAGCTTTTTCAATCCATTCTTGGGTCCCGCATATTAAAGAACCCACAGGTGCTGAAAGGCCTTTAGACAAACAAAACATAACAGAATCAACGCTACGAACTAATTCCATGACATCTACTGATAAAGCCACAGCAGAGTTAAATATTCTTGCCCCATCTAAATGAATTTTTAATCCACGGTCTTCAGCCAATGCTTTGACTTGGTCAAAATAAGAGGCTGGAATGGGGGAGCCGCAACAATAATTATGTGAATTTTCTAAACAAATTAATCTTGTTGGAGGAAAATGGAGATCATGCTGGCGGATAGTTTGTTTAATTACTTCCAATGGGATTGTTCCGTCCGAAGCATTAGGAACAGGGTGTGGATGGATACCGCCTAAAGCGGCCACCCCCCCAACCTCGTTGACAAAAATATGACTCTTTTCCCCTAATATTATTTCGTCACCACGTTGGCAATGAGTGAGTAAACTCACCAGGTTTCCCATGGTACCGCTGGGAACAAATAAGGCAGCTTCTTTTCCCATAGTGGTGGCAGCGAGATTTTGTAATTCATGAATGGTTGGGTCTTCATCAAAGACATCATCCCCAACTACCGCATTGGCCATAGCTTGGCGCATTTCATTTGTAGGAAGAGTGAACGTGTCACTTCTTAAATCGATAATTTCCATAATTTTACTTTTGACTTTAGAATACTTTTTATTTAAGAGTGTTTTTTTCTATTCTGGATTTTTTTATTCGATAGTAAGCTAATGAAATGAAGAAAACTGGAATTACAAATCCCCCAATAATAATTTTCCCAATCCAATCTTCGGGAAACTCAAGGTCCTTTAGGATTTGAAACTCTTGCATGACGCCATATGCCAAACAAACGGCAACGATTAGAACATAACCAATTCTCTTAGAGGTTTTGTTTCCAGGAAAGATTATAGAATATGCAATGAAATTCAATCCCAGAAAAACAATTCCATTCAAGAACATTAAATAAATAATATTATTTTGAGTTTGAGACAACAAGTGTAAGACTTTCATAAATGGATTAATTATGACATTTTATCCTAAAAGAAAAGATAATAAACCCTTGAAGTGGATTCGGTGGGGTGGAAAGGCCATAAGGATTACTGAAGAAATAAAAAAGCCCTGAAAACTTAGTCTTCAGGGCTTTAAAGAAGGAGGTAGTGCAAATTCACTAGAAGTGAATTAAGGTATTTAAAGCAAAAGTGTCTTGGCTGTCGGTTCCCATCCCCATATCATCCTCAAAGGAATTTTGGTTTGCCTCATCGTGTCGATATTCAAACCTAACAACCATATTTTCATGAATGCGAAACTCAGGGGTTAGCGTGATTTCCCAGAGTTTATTATTGATCATTCCGGAACCAATTCCATCTTGATCATTGAAGTGAGCTCCCCTTAAGTTTATCGAAAACCATTTGTTGACGTCATATCTTAGGATTCCGGCAAATCCCCACCAGTAGGAAGTACCACCCGTAGGGTCAGTACCTTCCTCATTTCCTAAATCTGCATTCAGTTGAAGTGAAAGCTCATTGGTTAGTCCAATGTCAACAACGACGTCAAAAATGTTACGCCATGCATTTGCTGCCACTTCATTACCGCCGACCCAGTTAAATAAAACACCGATATTATCAGTAGGGTGATATCCCACTTGAACCCCAAGAGTTTTATCTGTGTTATTGTCGTTCACGCCAAATCCTTCCCAGTTATTGGCAAACATGAAAAGGAAACTCCATTGATCGTTCAGATCATAAGTAGTTCGAATACCGGTGTGGGTAAAAGGAATTCCCAGTCCAAAAACGAAAGTTCTTGAAAAGTTCATATTCCAACCGTCATAACCTTCGAACACTTCAGCTCCGACATGGGTAATAAATTTACCGACATCTACCTTGAGGCCGTTTCCTACAGGAACAACCCAGGTAACAAAACCCTGCTGTACATCAAAGTCATCGTTTCCGGGAGCATTGTTGGGATTGCCAGAAATCACAGGTCCAACGGCTGAACTTCCTGCTCGTTGAGCAACTTCAGGAAGACTGAAACCAAAAGTAAGATCGACTCGAAATCCAATGTCTCCTTTGTCCTGCGCATTTTTTAAGATGACCAATTCGCCATTATCGAATTTAAAACTATTGTCGTCTACGTCAAAAATTCTTAAACAGGCTTGGCCTCCAAAAGCCGGATTTCCACAGTTGGTTTGTGATAAAGGCCTATTGGCGTTGTAGGAATATGAAGAAGAAACGAACCCGTGAATTTCAATATCATCTAAAACTTTAAACATATTCTTTCCAGCATAAGTGGGTGATGCTAGCCCACCCATAAAAAGAAATCCTATTAAATAAACTATAAAGCGATTTACTTTCATTAATCCTCCTCTTGTTTTTTTGTAAAATAGGATGTTATTGAATAAATTATCTTAGTATCATTAAATCAAAGACTTATCTTCTGGTAAGAGTAAAGCTCTCCCAACTGCTAGTCAAATAAATTATTGAATTTATTGAGGTTACCTAGTAATTGGACTTTAGACTAAATTGTAGCCAGATTCCCCATGCTCTGAATTGTCCAAACCGATTTCCTCATTCTCTTCATCAACACGAAACCCGATTGTTTTTTCTATTATTATTACCAGGACATAAGTAACAGCGAACGAATAAAGACCGGCTGCGGCGATACCGACCAATTGAATCCAAACTTGATTTAAGTTTCCGTCCAATAGGCCGGTGCCACCGACACTAACAAATAAACCGGTGGCCAAGGCCCCCCAGGCTCCTCCGATTCCATGGATTCCAAAGACGTCCAAAGAATCGTCCAAGCCAAATTTGAACTTAGCCAACACAGCGGAAAAGCAAATTACTCCGGCTGCAAATCCTATAACTATGGACCATAACGGAGTGACGAAGCCAGCGGCAGGTGTTATGGCAACTAAGCCAGCAACAATTCCAGAAGCAGCACCGAGAGCACTGGGTTTCCCAGATTTGATATTTTCAGCGATGACCCAGCCTAGCATTCCCGCCCCTGTCGCAACTTGAGTATTTGTGAATGCGAGCACAGCATTTTGATCGGCCGCCAAAGCGCTTCCTGCATTAAACCCAAACCATCCAAACCAGAGGAGGCCTGCTCCTAAAAGAACAAAAGGCAAATTGTGAGGAATCATCATAGGACCGGGATATCCTCGTCGCTTTTTTAAAATAATAGCTGCTGCAAGCCCTGCTGTTCCCGAAGAAATATGGACAACGGTTCCACCCGCGAAATCGAGTGCGCCTAAATCTCCCAACCATCCCCCTCCCCAAACCCAATGGCAAATAGGGTCATAAACAATGGTGGACCACACAAAAATAAATATGACATAAGCAGTGAAAGAAACTCTTTCAGCTATACCGCCACTTATAAGAGCAACCGTAATAATCGCAAACATCAGTTGGAACATGCAAAATAGGAGATCAGGTATGGAACCATTCATTGTGTTCATGTCTATTCCTGATAAAAATACTTTATCTAAACCACCGATGAAGTGACCTATATCTGCACCAAATGCCAGGGAATAACCTAATACGACCCACTGAATACTTATGACTCCTAACGGGATAAAGCTGTGCATTAATGTACTTAATACATTTTTTCTTCTTACCATTCCCCCATAAAAAAAACCCAATCCCGGTAACATCAACATTACAAGTGCAGAGGAAACCAGTATCCAAGACGTATCGGCACCATTTAGAGAATTTTGGGCATCAGCCGCTTCAACAAAACTGGAAATTAAAATAATTACAATTAATAGTGAGAAAACCCTGAATAGTGTATTTGCTTTCATCTTTATCCCCTGCCATTAGGTGGCCAAAAATCTGACAATATTTAATAAAATTTTCCTGAGTTCCATTTCCGCGTACTTGCAGGTTTATTAGGTAGTTTCAATTCCTGTACCGAGTGCGAGAAAAATAAAAAATTAAATAAAAGTTTTATAACTTATTTAAGAACAATAGTTTATGTAATCCTGTGGTGCTGTTGGCCAATTGTGGGAGGAGTGTAAGTAAGTGGAAATTGCACCTTAAAAAAGCACTAAGATTTGGAAATGCAATAAAAATGATCAAATTGGTAAAGAATTTTGTGAATTTGACCGTGATAGTTTATTGGAGGCTTTTGCTTTATTAGCATACTTTAGGTAGTCAAAAAAATGACTTGATTTCAGCAGGGAATATTTTGTCGAGGAAGGAAAAAAATAATTTTCCTTAACCTATTAAGCCTTGACGAGTTGTATCATTTTTTACTTGGTCCTTGGCATATTCTTTGCTTATCTTAATCCCATAATCTATTCATTTTATTTAGCTTTCGCGAAGAATGGATTCTTATTAATGGGTAATAGTTCCATTAAATGAAGGCAAATGAGGTAATTTTTCATGGCTGAAGAACAACAAGCGGCACCAGAAGCGCCGGTGGCGGTAGAAAGTCCTCCTCCCAAAAAATCTTTATCAAAATTTATTTTTATTCTTTTATTTCTGCTTGCAGCAGGTGGCGGGGGATACTTTGCTTACATAAAATATTTCCAGCCTGCAATGCTGCAAACTGAATCTGAGAATACTAATTCTCAGGAGACAGAATCTCAAAAAGAAGAACCTGCGAATGATGTGATGGTGCCTCTAGAACCTTTTTTAGTAAATTTGGCAGGGAGTGAAGGAAAAAGGTTTTTAAAAGTTACCATTACTTTGGAATTAAACGCTCCGGAGGTTCAAGCAGAAGTCCAGGCCAACAAACAAAAAATATTAGACTCCATTTTGGTTTTATTAAGTAGTAAAACTTTTGAAGATGTTTATTCTGTTCAAGGAAAATTTAAGGTCAAAGATGAGGTGACTACAAGAGTCAACCGATTTTTAATTATGGGCCATATAAAGGATGTTTATTTTTCTGAATTTGTAATCCAATAGTATTAAGAGTTTTTTTAACTAAGTCATTTATTTGACCGAGAAAATTAACTAAGGAAATTAAATGGGACAAGTTTTATCACAAGGCGAAGTAGATGCTCTTTTGCGTGGTGTAAGTGATGGGCAAGTTGATACGGAGACAGATGTTCCTGAGGAGGTAAGTGGGGTTGTCCCCTATGATTTAACCAGCCAGGAAAAAATCATCCGTGGAAGGTTACCAACGCTTGACATTATCAACCAAATGTTTTCCCGCTTATTTAGAAACTCTTTTACCAATTTAATGAGAAAGTCAGCTGATGTTAGTGCGGTTTCCACGGACTCGATTAAATTCGGAGAATTCTTAAGATCGCTGCCGGTTCCTTCCAGTTTACATGTTTTTAGAATGGAACCTTTGCGTGGCTTTGGATTAATGGTCATTGAAAGTCGATTGGTCTTTGCCTTGGTGGATAATTTCTTTGGTGGAACTGGAGAAAATGAAGTTAAGTTTGCTGGAAGAGATTTTAGCGCAATTGAAATTAGGATGACTAAGAATGTAATTTTAACTGCGCTTGAAGATTGGGAAAAGGCATGGAAACCGGTTCATGCGGTTACCACAACTTATGTCCGATCAGAAGTAAACCCTCAGTTTGCAGCGATTGTCCCTCCCACAGATGTTGTGTTAGTGATTGTTTTCGATATCGAAATGGAAAATACTGCAGGTTCAATTACCATTTGTATTCCTTATGCAGCTATTGAACCCATTGTTGGAAAACTAAAAGCGAATTTCCAAAGTGAGCAGATGGAGGCTGATCAAGTTTGGATTAAGCGATTGCGTCATGAATTACTAAGGACTGATGTAGAACTTGTCGCTGAACTCGGAAAAACCACGGTTAATCCTCAGCATTTAATGAATTTAAAAATTGGCGATACCCTTATGTTAGGAAATGATGTTTCAGATCCTTTAGAAATCCGAGTGGAAGGATTAGCAAAATTCATGGGTTTTCCTGGTGTGTCTCGCGGTATGAAGGCGTTACAAATTACAAAAATAATGGAAAGTGAAGGGTAAGGTTTATGGCAGAAACTAATGATGAATTGGAAAATTTAGAAGACCTGGATAATGTAGATGACCTTAATGCTGGGGTTGATACAGAAACAGAAGAAGAAGTAGAAGCCCCTGAATCAGGTGAAGAATCTGCTAATTTAGATTTAATTCTTGATATTCCTCTCACTGTAACGGTTGAGTTAGGAAGATCAAAAATGTTGATCAACGATCTTTTGCAGTTAGGACAAGGATCTGTTATTGAATTGACTAAATTGGTAGGTGAGCCTCTTGAAGTTCTTGTTAATAAAAAATTGGTGGCAAGGGGCGAAGTTGTTGTTGTGAACGAAAAGTTTGGTGTTCGTTTAACAGATATTGTTTCACCAATGGAAAGGGTTCAATCCTTAGGATAGTCTTAAATTTTTATTTATTAGTTGATCCAGTAATTTGATCCAACTGATCCATACCTATTTTTCTATTTTCAATATTAAGATTCTATTGTCTTTCTCTCAGTATAGAAGTAATCTCCTATCAAAGCCTCAGGAATTCTCGTTTTATTTTTTTACGGTACGGCCTTTGCAATTAAAACAGAAAAAGAAAAAAATGATGGTTTTTTTGACGCCCTCACTGTTTTCAAATTGCAAAGGAAGACATGACAAAAAGCATAAAAGTCATTGGGTTATTACTATTAACGATAAGTTCCCAAGAAATCTTTAATGTTCAGCCTTCATTTGCCAAAAAAAATATATTAAAGGATGTTTCAGTTAAAAGTGAACTGAACCAAGTTTCCTTAGAGTTAGAATTCGAAAACCCGGTACGCTATCGTTCTCCCCGTTATTTTTCCAAGACGATTCAAATCGATTTCCCTTCAACAAGTATTAGTTCTTCCTATAAGTACTTTCCTACATCGGACTCAGAATTAGTTCAAGTTTATGTTTCTCGACTGGATACTAATACACTGCGTCTTCGTTTAATTTTAGAAGAAGGAGGGGATGATATCGTAAAAAGATTTTCGATTAAAAGAAAAGGGAATTATTTAAGACTGAGTTTAAAAAAGAACTCCGGGAGTTTAGAAAGCCTTCTAGCTAGAGCAAATAAAATCAAGGAAATTCAGAGAAATGAGGTGAGTGGTAAAAAGTTTGAAAAAGTTTCTGTTGAAGAACGTGAAGAGAAGGGTGGAAAGAATTTTCCACCAAATAAAAATCGACAAAATTCTTCCTTGATTAAAAATGGGCAAGAGCCATTGTCGGAAGTGGTTGGTAAAAATTTTGTTGATAAGAAAAATGATCTGGTTGTTAAGGAAAGATCTTCAATTAAAAAAGATAAAAATCTTCTTCAATTAGAGAATGACAAAAAAGAATTTCCCGATTTGCTATCAACCAGTTTGAAAATGTTCTATACGCTTTCAATAGTGTTAGGGGTAATGTTTATAGTTTACTACTTATTTAAAAGGTTCTTTTGGAATAATGGTTCCTTTGGTAAAGATCCCAAGCCTATTAAAATTCTATCTTCCGGATTTCTAGCTCCAAAGAAAAGTATCGCATTGGTTGAGATTTCTGACCAGGTTCTTATAGTAGGAATTTCCAATGATAATATCTCATTGCTTGGAAATATTGAAGATAAAGATAGAATTTTAAAAATAAAAGGGAAGTCTGGTTCTCCGGAGAAATCAGAAAAAAGTATATTAGGTTTGAAGAAGAATAAAGTAAAAGAGGTTAAGGGCATTCAAAACAATGTAAGCAATAACCAGGCTAATCAAGAGAGGTCCGGCTCCACAAATCCGTTCCCTGAGTACATCAAAAAATATTCATCCTCAGAATTGAGCAAATCTCCCTCAAATGATGGAATGGACCCTTTGCTAAAAAAGAAAAAGGTGCAATTAGCTTAATGAAAAAGTTGATTAAAATTTCTTTTATCATTTTGATTTTTGTCGGGAGTATGACATCGTTTATTGGAAATGAATTGGCATATGCAATTCCCCTTCCTACAGTAGAGATAGGGGTTGAGGATACGGATGAGCCCGAATCATTTTCTACTGCACTTCAAGTAATGTTCCTCCTGACGGTGCTGACTCTGGCCCCGTCAATTTTAGTTTTGATGACATCCTTTTCAAGGATTGTCATCGTATTATCTTTTCTACGCCAGGCCATGGGAACGCAACAAACGCCGCCCACCCAGGTTCTCATTGGCTTGGCTCTTTTTCTTTCATTTTTTGTGATGAGTCCCGTAATTTCTGAAATAAACGAGCGTGCACTTCAGCCTTATTTGAAAGAGGAAATTTCCCAAAACGAAGCATTCCAGATTGCTCAAAGCCCGATTAAAAGTTTTATGTTAAGGCAAACTCGGGAAAAGGACCTGGCTTTATTTGTAAATATGTCAGAAGAAAAACCTAAGACTACTCAGGAAATAGGAATGCATGTCGTTGTTCCCGCTTTTGTGATAAGTGAACTGAAGACAGCTTTTCAAATTGGTTTTTTAATTTATATTCCTTTTTTAATTTTAGATATGGTTGTGGCCAGTATTTTGCTTTCAATGGGAATGATGATGCTTCCTCCAGTGTTAATTTCATTGCCCTTTAAATTAATGCTTTTTGTGATGGTAGATGGTTGGCACTTAACCGTTGGCTCTTTAGTAAAAAGTTTTTTTTAAGATATGACTGAACAATTTATTATTGATTTTGCAATGGACGCTATCAGAACAACTTTATTGTTGTCAGCCCCTATGCTTGGGTTTGGACTGGTGACGGGGTTGTTGGTATCAATTTTTCAGGCTGTCACATCGATACAAGAATTGACTTTGACATTTGTTCCAAAAATATTGGCAGTATTTTTTGCGTTAATTCTGTTTTTCCCCTGGCTGATAAAAATAATGCTTAACTTTACGCAAAAAATCCTTACTCAGTTTCCTTCTTTCGTTGGTTAATGGATATTTTTAGTTTCACTTATGAAGAGTTTGAAAGATTCTTGTTTGTGTTTTTTAGAGTGGCAGCTTTTATTATTTTTGTTCCTATTTTGGGAAGTCGTCAATTCCCGGCACGTGTAAAAATTGGATTTATTTTTTTATTAAGTTTAAGTGTTTACCCATTAATCCAAAAAATTGACCTCGCGGTTCCTATGAATATGTGGGAGCTAAGTATCCGGTTAATTTCTGAATCATTTGTGGGGTTGGCTATCGCTTTTGTCACTCGATTAGTTTTTACAGCAGTTCAAGTGGCTGGGACACTAGTAGATTTCCAAATGGGTTTTGGAGTTGTCAACGTCATTGATCCTCAGACGGAATCACAGGTTTCAATAACGGCTCAATTTCAGAATATTTTCGCTATCCTTCTTTACTTAGTGCTGAATGCGCATCACATTACTATTTATGCATTAGTTGAAAGCTTTCAAATGATCAATCCTCAACAAATTAGCTTTTCTGAAAATTCAATTGGGTTGATTCTCCAATTATTTAAAGCGACTTTCGTGGTTTCTGTGAAAATAGCTGCCCCCATCATGGCAATATTATTTTTTATAAGCGTAGGGTTGGGATTAATAGCAAGAGCTGTCCCTCAAATGAATGTTTTTATCGTTGGCTTCCCTTTGCAAATAGGTTTGGGTTTGGTCACGATTGGTTTGACTATGACTTTATTTAGTATGATTTTTAAACATCAAGTATCTCAGCTTCCATTTTGGTTGAATGGTTTAATGCGTACCATGTGATTGAGAAAAGGAATTGCATAGTTAGGTGATTTGTGGACGAACAAGGCCAAGACCAGAAAACTGAAGAACCCACTTCGAAGAGAATACAAGATTCTCAAGAAAAAGGAAATTTTGCCAATAGCCGTGAGTTTACTTCTACGGTTATTCTTTTAATGGCAATTCTGTCTTTTTCTATTGCCGGATCTTTTAGCGCAAAAAGATTATTAGGGACCTGGAATTACATTATTAACCAGTCTTTCGCAATTGGTTCTAGCGTTGAGGATTTACATTCTCTATTAACCTGGATATTAAAAAATATATTGGTGATTTTAAGTCCTATTTTACTTTCAATAATGTTTGGAGGGGTGTTGGCTAATTTAATCCAAACCGGTGGCCCCAGGTTTTCCATCCATCCCTTAAAACTGAAATTTAATAAGCTAAATCCATTAAAAGGAGTGAAAAGAATATTCTCCAGTACCGCATTAATGGAGCTATTTAAATCAATCTTTAAAATTTCAATAATTGCTTTTATTTCTTTTATTACTGTTAAAGGAAGGTTTCAGGAAATTCCTGCTTTGATGGATATGGGGGTGGGGCAAATACTTCACTTTCTGGGCGAAGTGGGATTAGAGATCATGATCAAAGTGTTATTGGTTATGCTTTTTTTAGCGATTATAGATTTTGCTTTTCAAAAGTTCACGTATATAAAAAATCTAAGGATGACAAAACAGGAATTGAAGGATGAAAGAAAAGATACTGAAGGGAACCCACAAGTAAAACAAAGAGTGAGAAGTGTTCAACTGGATATGATGAAACGGCGAATGATGTCTGCAGTGCCTGATGCAGATGTTGTTGTGACAAACCCAACTCACATCGCTGTGGCTATCCAGTATGACCATAAAAATTTTGACGCTCCTATAGTTGTGGCAAAAGGAAGTGGACAAATTGCAGAGAAAATAAAAAAGTTAGCAAGAGATAATGATATTCCTTTAATTGAGGATAAACCACTAGCCCGTCTATTATTTCAAACGGTAGAAATAGGTCAAATGATTCCGGAGAAGCTTTATCGTGCAGTCGCTGAAATTCTAGCTTATGTGTTTCGGTTAAAGGGGAAAGCTCTGGTATGAAGTTTGCTTAAATAAAAGTATTCAATCTTTTTTTGAAATAATTTTGTCGGTTTTTGAAAATGGGATTAAAAAATTCCTTGAAAAACCCTTGAATAACATTTTACGAAATATTTTTAAGTTTAAAGTTCACGTCAAAAAATTGATTTAGAAAAATTCATATATGGCGTCACAAATTCAAAAGGTAATGTTAGTACGTCCCAACGAAATGGGAGTAGCACTTGGAATGATTACTATTCTAGTAGTAATGGTAATTCCTATTCCTACTTTTATGCTGGACCTTCTTTTATCTTTTAGTTTGACCTTCGCTCTGATTATTTTAATGGTTTCCATTTTTATGTTGGGGCCCCTAGAGTTTTCTGTGTTTCCTTCTCTTTTGTTAGTGGTGACACTGGTACGTTTATCTCTAAATGTGGCTTCAACACGTATAATTCTCCTTCACGGTAATGAGGGGCCAACTGCGGCAGGACAAGTTATTAAATCATTTGGAGCATTTGTTGTAGGCGGCAATTATGTTGTTGGTACGGTCATATTTATTATCTTAGTTCTTATTAACTTCATTGTTATTACCAAAGGTTCGGTTCGTACTTCAGAAGTTGCAGCTCGGTTTACATTGGATGCGATACCCGGCAAACAAATGAGCATTGATGCAGATTTGAATGCTGGAATTATTACTGAGCAGGAAGCCCGTCAACGACGCAGAACTTTAGAAAGAGAAGCGGATTTTTATGGAGCAATGGATGGTTCTATAAGGTTTGTCAGGGGAGATGCAATAGCAGGAATATTGATAACTATAATCAATGTATTGGGCGGATTTGCTATAGGTGTGTTTCAACAAGATATGGATGTTAGTGAAGCCGCTAAAATTTATACTCTTTTGACTATAGGTGATGGTTTGGTGACACAGCTCCCTGCATTAGTTGTTTCAACTGCCGCAGGTATAGTTGTCACAAGGGCAACTTCAGAAAAAAATCTTCCTCAAGAACTAATTTCTCAAATGGTAAATAATCCTGCCGCATTTTCTATTGCTTCAGCGGTTCTCTTTTTCTTTGGATTAATTCCAGGACTTCCTCATGTTCCTTTTTTTCTTTTGTCCTTCGGGGCTGGATTGATTAGTTATAAATTATTTCAAGAAAGACAAAAGAAAGAGGTCGTTCAGCAAAAGAAAATTGAAGAAGAGAAAAAGGCACCTGTTCAAGAAAAAGTGGAATCGATTTTACCTCTGGACATTATGGAATTAGAAGTGGGCTATGAATTGATACCTTTGGTGGATGCGGATCGAAATGGAGAATTACTGGATCGAATTAAATCAATTAGGCGTCAATTTGCTTTAGAAATGGGTTTTATTGTGCCTCCTTTGCATATCAGAGATAATTTGCAATTAAAATCCAATGAATACGCTATTTTAATAAAAGGGGTTGAGATAGCACGCGGCAACATCATGATGGGGCGATTTTTAGCTATGAGTCCTGGTAAGACGGACCGTCAAATTGATGGAGTAAAAACACAGGAACCGACTTTTGGGCTTCCAGCGGTATGGATTACAGGCGCTGCGAAACAAGAAGCTCAAGTTGCCGGGTATACGGTAGTAGATCCCGCTACTGTGATTACCACCCATATCAAAGAAACTATTAAACGTAACGCATTGGAACTTTTAGGTCGACAGGAAGTGCAAGCTCTTGTTGATAAATTTAAAGAATCGAATCCTAAGGTAGTCGAGGAATTGATTCCAAATCTTATGAATTTAGGTAAAGTTCAAAAGGTGCTTCAGAACCTGTTAAAAGAACAAATATCCATTAGAGATTTGCGAACCATCCTTGAAACGTTAGCCGACTTTGCGGGCAAAGTTGAAGATCCTGATCTGTTAACAGAGTATGTTCGTCAAGCATTGGCCAGGCCCATTACGAAGCAATATGCGTCGCGTGATGGAAGTTTATCAGTGTTGACTTTAGAAAGAAATGTTGAAGATATTATAGAAAAGTCTATTCAAAAAACTGAGGTTTCTACATTTTTAGCACTTGAACCCACAGTGGCAGAACGACTACTTATGAAAATTAAAGAAGCTGCTGAGGGGGTCACTCCAATGATAGATTCTACCCCCATTTTATTGTCTTCTCCTATTGTTCGCATGTATCTTCGCCGTTTGACGGAGCGATTCATGCCGGATTTAGTGGTTCTTTCACATAGTGAGATTTTACCAACTGCTCAAATTAAGACTCTAAAGGTAGTGACTCTAAATGCGAATTAAAAAATACATTGCAGAAAACTATGCCAAAGCTTTAAAGGATGTTAAGCAGGAATTGGGAGAAGATGCGTTGGTTCTCTCTACACGTTCCATTAAGTATGATCCCAATAATGGAGGGCCACAGAATGCCTCAATGGTTGAAATTACTGCAGCAATGGAGCGCGAAAATAAGAAAGAAAATGCTGTTACCTCTACATTTGATAAAAATACAAATCTTCCAACTGTGTTTGAAGAATACGACGAAATAGGAGAATTGCATACCTTAATTCGATCTTTGGTACCTCAAACTGAAAGAGCTAAATCGATTGGACTACATAATGGGCAATTAAAAATGTTCCAAAAGTTAACACAAAATGGAATCAATGAACAATTAGCAGCGTTAGCGTTTAAACAAATCAATCGATTGGGACAAAAGGATCCTTTAATGTCTACTCCTCTAGAGGAACAGCTAGGAAAATTAATGAAAAAAGGAGTTCGCTGTGGAGGCCCCATTTCTCTTAACGAATGGGGGCCTAAAATTGTGGCTCTCGTGGGCCCTACCGGTTCTGGGAAAACCACCACTATTGCCAAATTGGGAGCCGATTTTGCCCTAAGGCAAAAAAAGAAAGTTGCCTTTATTTCTTTAGATACATTTAGGCTGGGTGCGGTCGAACAGTTGCAAATATATGGAGATTTGATGCAAGTGCCTGTAGAAGTTGCTGCAGATCAAAGGGATTTCAAACAAATGGTCGAGGATCATTCAGATAAAGATCTAATATTAATAGACACTATGGGTCGAAATAACAAGGACGTTCAATATTGTGATGAACTAATAGAAGTATTTAAGACGGTATCAAATATTGAAATTCATTTGGTTCAAAGTGTGACCTCTCAAGAGAAGGTTATCGAAAAAACTATTAAACAATTTTCTGGGTTAAATATAGACCGTTTACTGTTCACGAAATTGGATGAAGGTGTGAATTTTGGGCTTTTATTCAATGCTTCTGTTCGATATAAAGTCCCATTTTCATATTTTACCACCGGACAACGTGTTCCAGAAGATATTGAAATTGCAGGGCAAACCAAGGTTATTCGTTTGATTTTTAATTAATTTAGGCTTACATTAAATTATAGCCTCATCAAAAGAGAATATGCGACAAGTTGCTTCAGTTGGCCGACAGGCAAATACATTAAAACAGATGGTTAATTCCGGTTCAGCATCTCAAACTCCAAAAGTTTTAGCAGTGAGTAGTGGAAAAGGTGGGGTAGGTAAAACTAGTTTAGTTGCCAATTTGGCTTATGAATTAGGTAGCCAGGGATTTAAAGTTCTGATTTTTGATGCAGATATTGGATTAAATAATATTGATATTCTTTTGGGATTAGCTTCTCATTTTCATATCGGGCACGTTTTGTCCGGTGAAAAAAAACTAGAGGAGGTAATCATCCAGGGCCCTAATAAAATTGATGTGCTTCCTGCAAGTAATGGTTGGCAAGAATTAACAACTCTAGATAATGAGAAAAAAATGGTCCTTATGGATCGATTGGACCGGGTTAGTTTTAATTATGATTATATTATTTTTGATACTGGAGCTGGAATTTCTTCGAACGTAACTTACTTTTGTAGTGCTGCTCATGAAATAATTTTGGTGGCTACTACAGAGCCAACTTCTCATACAGATGTATATGCTCTTATGAAAGTACTCTTTCAGAACCACCATCAAAAAAGATTTCGTTTGATTGTTAATTCTGTAAAAAACGAAAGAGAAGCCAAAGAAGTGTTCCAAAGATTATCAGATGTGGTTGATCGGTTTTTAACCCATGTGTCTATAGATTATTTTGGTTTTGTTCTTTATGACCCAAATGTATCCCGGGCAGTTCGTCAGCAAAAAGCCATATTAGAGCTTTATCCACATTCATCCATCTGCGGGGGAATTCAAAAATTATGTAAGAAACTGATAAAGGAACGCAACTTAATTCCGGAATCAAGTGATCGTCCTTTTCTCTGGAATCAGGTGTTTCAAGTACAATGAATGATTTAGTTGTAAAAAAAGTAACATTGTTATTTGCATTATTTGCATTTTCTTTTATTACTGTAGGTAGTTGGATTTATGGTGCTCAAATTAGTACAGCTCTTTTTAGAGGAGTTGAGGGATTTGCAATTTTTGGGTTATTTGCATGGTTGGTGGGTAAACGATTAATGGCAACAAATTTCGAAAGTTATGAAATGCCTGAAGCCCTGCCAGATGACTCTGTAGCAAATGAAGAGAATATTGATAAATCAGCATAACTTAGTGGATTAACTCATGATTCAAAAACCCCAGGCCCCAGAAGTTGTTGAAATTTGTTCCGAGAATACAGAAGAAATAATTAAGGTTTATTCTCCAATGATCAAATATGTTGCTAACAGAATTGCTCTTCGTTTGCCTCCTCACATTGAAGTAGACGATTTAATAAGTGTTGGTGTTTTAGGCCTAATTGATGCTATAGAAAAATATGACCCCACACGCGGGGCAAAGTTTAAAACCTATGCGGAATTTCGAGTTCGTGGGTCCATTTTAGATGAGTTGAGGTCTTTGGATTGGGTACCTCGGTCGGTTCGCCAGAAGGCAGCAAATATGGAAGCTGTTACGCAAAGACTTCAAGCGCGGTTTGGCCGTCCTCCTGAAGATGAAGAAATGGCAGAAGAAATGGGAGTAAGTTTAGAGGATTTTTTTGAAACCTTAAATGAAACCCGTAGCATGCCTATAATTAGTTTAGATGATTTAGGAATTAATAAAGAATCAGGTGAACAGCAAAGCTTAATTGAATGTTTAGCAGGAAAAGGTGATGTAGACCCTCAAACTCAAATTCGTCTAAATGAACTCAAACACATTATTGCGACCGCTATCGATTCTTTGCCGGAAAAAGAAAGGTTAATGATTTCGTTGTATTATTATGAAGAACTAACGATGAAAGAAATTGGTGAAGTCCTTGGCATTACCGAGTCCCGAGTTTCACAGATTCATTCGAAAGCAGTATTGCGTTTAAGAACGAAATTAAAATCCCTCATTGCCGAAGAGGCATAATTTAAATTTGATTTTTAAAAATCTTGTTTAAACAATTTGGATTCGGATGCATGTAGTCATAAAATTCGGTTGGAAGGCATCCTGCCTTTAAAGGGCTATAGCTCCCAAAAACTTTAATTCCCAATTCATTTGCCATTAAGTTTATTTTTTTCTCTACTTTTTCCAAATAGATAGTAAATTTGCGAAATTTTGCTTTGAAACTATTGTGATGATAGGGAGTAAGTATAAAATAAATCTTTACATCTTTCTTTATTTTTCTAAGAAAACGGTTGAATTGAAGAATTAAATCCTCATCATAATATTTCCCATTTAATTTGTAGCTTGGTTTTTTGTCATAATTCTTATCGGTCTTATTTTTTATTAAATATTCTTTTGTGTATTGGTGACTTCCATCTTTAAGTTTACATGGTATTTTACATGGGTGAGATAATGGGTTTTCAACCAACTCCTGAAACTGAAAGTTTGTAGAAGATTCAAAATTCAAACCCTCACGCTTTATAAATCTGTAAGTGTGAAGAGTGTACTCAAAATTTAGTAGATTTAATAAAAGGTTACTATTGATGGCTGTCTTTTTAAAATTAGGTTTATTAATCCTATTTTTATTTAAAAAAGAACTTAGGATTTCAGTATTTATTGTATATCTTGTGTCCATGTCCCATTTTAATGTCCATGGGTCTATACCTAATAATAACTTTTTGGGAAGTTTTTTATTTTTATCAAGTATCTCATAAAAAATAAATAGATCTTCAATAGACCCACCACTTACCCCTAAGTTTAAGAAACTTTTGCAAAGTCTATTTATATTTGGCCCTCTTATAATACTTAATTGCATAATATGACTAGATCCAATTGCTATGCAATCTTTTGGTTTGGATTTTTGAGCAAGAAGGGTTGCTAAGTAGCGTTCATTTCCTGTCCAAGAAATGCCGTATTTGGATTTATTGAAGACTTCAAAAACCTTACCGCCGGAATTTTTTAAATAGTAAATTCTTCCTGGATCAATAAAGTAATTTAACGTTGCAATCAAGGATAAAGAAAATCCAACAATTAAGAAAAATGAGAAAATGAATTTTTTATTTTGCATGTTATTTTAAAATTGAAAATATAAAAATTCGCTTTCTCTTGAAATAAATAAAACAGCCAATGAAAACATTAAACCGACAATAATTGCTGAATACCATTTTTCTCTGAATATTGATGTTGCTTTTTGAGAATTTGGAAAGAAAAAGCTTATTAGAGTTGCAAATATTAATAAATTCATAATATATTTTGTCGGTTCGTTGCCTTTTATATTGTATATCCATTGAGAATTCACGCATAAAGCTTTATCCATAAAAAAATTGCACAACTTAGGAGGCCAACTGAACTCTTTTAATCCCATCATCGAGGAGATGATATCTTTTGCTCTTTCGATGTTTGGAGCTCTAAAAAAAATCCAAGAAATATGTACATATAGAAAGGTGACAAAAATAGAAACAAACATAGGGAGTCTTAATTTAAAATTACTGGAAATTTGAAAAATGATTAGCCCTATTCCATGCCATAAACCCCAGATAAAAAAATTCCATCCTGCTCCATGCCAAATTCCTCCAATCAGGCAGGTAGCTAAAATATTAAGTAAGCTTTGATAACCTTTCCCCCTATTCCCACCTAAGGGAATATAAATATAATCTCTCAACCATCTGCCTAATGTAATATGCCAGTTTCTCCAAAATTCTTGGATATTTCTTGATTTGTAGGGAGAGTTAAAATTAATGGGAATTTTAATGTTAAATAATAGAGCGGATCCAATAGCCATATCGGAATAACCGGAAAAATCAAAGTAAAGTTGAAATGTATAAGATAAAGATGTAACCCAAGATTCAAAAAAGTTCAATTGAGTATCGAAGTCGAATCCATTCGATACATATTTCGAAAATGAGTCAGCGATAACAGTTTTTTTAAAAAGACCAATTGTAAATATTGTGATTCCATCTCTAATGTTTTGACTGTTTATTCTCTGGTTTTTACTTGAGGAAAATTGAGGAATCATTTCTTTATGATGAACAATTGGCCCTGCAATAAGTTGAGGAAAAAAAGATACAAATAAACTGTAAGAACTTAAGTTGTATTCGTGGGTAACCCCTTTGTATGAGTGGACCAAATATGCTATTTGTTGAAATGTAAAAAAACTTATTGCTAGGGGTAACGTTGTATTAATGTGTTCTAAATTTAGGGAGACAAGAGAATTGATATTTTCTAATATAAAATTGAAATATTTAAAAAAAATTAAGGGAGATAAATTTAGTATTACTCCAATTGCTAGCAAATTTTTATTGCCTTGTTTAGAAAGCTTTTTTCCTATGAAATAATTTAGATAAATAGAAATCAAAAGTAAGGAGAGAAACTTCGGATTCCAATATGCGTAAAATATATATGAAGCTAGAACTAAAAAATTAATAGAAGCTTTTTCATTAAACTTTGTTTGTAAAAGAAAGTAAAATAGAAATATGGAGGGCAAGAATATAAAGATATAAAGGTAAGAATTGAAAAGCATTTGTTTGCTTTATATGACTTTTGGATAAATTGGTATACTTGAGAATTAAAATATGTTTTAGTGAAAATTTTAATCAATCACTTAAGGCCCATAAAGATCGTTTTTCTTATCTTCGCCTTTCGGTCGCGATTTCCACCTCCGGTGAAACCACATCCAAGGCTCTGGTTGTTTCTTAATTGTATTTTCAATAAATAATTCACACTCTTGAGTCCATTGGAAAATATCTTCTTCCTTATTTCCTGTTTTTTCTAATTTTAATTTGGGACCATAAACCACTTTATATTTTCCTCCCTCTTGGGGATAGCAGAACATAGGAACTATAGGTGTGTCGTTTTTGTAACTTAGGGTTGCCAGTGCCCTGGGGCTTGAGGCCTTTTTGCCAAAAAAATTTACAAACATTCCTCCATCACCCCCATTTTGATCCATCATAATTGCAACCCCACAATTATTTTTTACTGCACGAACCATTTTACGTGGTGACTCGTCTTTGTGGAATATCCCATTTCCGGAAGTGGTTCTTAAGTCCATAATCAATTTTTCTAAATAGGGATTATCTAGTCTTCGAGCAATCGAGTTTAATTGACAGACGTTCAAATATCCGTGGTACAAGCCCATGATTTCCCAGTTTCCATAATGGGCGGTTAAAAAGAAAATTCCCTTTCCTTCCTCTATACAAGATTGAATTACTTCCAATCCCTTTGGTTTAAATTCAATTAGTTGATGAACTCTTTCCTCAGGGTTTTTCATGACCCACACACACTGAAAAGCCGATACTGCCATTTGCAGAAAGGATTGCTTAATAATCTGCTTTTTTTCTGTTCTCGATATTGAATTCCCAAATGCTATGTCCAGATTAGTTTTGGCAATTTGTCTGCGTTTTTTTGCTATTTGATGAAAAAGAGTTCCGGCTCCTTTTCCGAGTTTATAGACACTTTTTGCGGATAGACATTGTGTTGGTTTGCATAATGCTAAGAATAAAAGATATTCAAAAAAGTATCTTATTTTTTTGGGAAGTGTTTGCCGACGATCCAACTCAAAGCCCGGTTAAATGTGATTGCGAATTTGAAAAATGATTTTTTTAATTAGATTCAGCGACCGCCTGAGCGATAGCATGTATCTTATCGTGCGAAATTGAAATATGGATATTTTTTAAATTGAGGATATTGAAAATTTCTTTTCCCCTGCCTGCAAGGCATAAATTAGGTTTACCGGAGGATTCATTTCTGATTTCGATATCTTTCCAAGTTATACCTTGAGCTATACCAGTTCCTAAGGATTTCAAAACCGCCTCTTTTGCAGCAAACCGACCTGCAAAATGGTTGCAAGGGTTTGCTTGAGATTGGCAATATTTGGCTTCATGGGAAGTGAAAACTTTATGTATAAAGCGTTCCGCATGCTTTTCCAGCATTTTTTGAATTCTGGCAATTTCAATAATATCTAAACCTATTCCAAAAATCATGAATCAGCCTCAGTCACTTTTTAAAAATATTCTATTATAAATAAAACACCCTAAATAGATAAAAAATAAATTTTATTTATTTTCTTTTACAAACATAACCCAGTGTAGATTCAATTTTTGAAATGGGCAATGCTCCTTCACGAATTAAAAGGGGAGGGTGAACAGTAGGGTCTAAAACAGTTGAAGGTAATCCTCCAACTGTTGGTCCACTGTCTAGAATTAAATCTACTTTATTTTTAACAGATTCTTGGATATCAGCAATTGTTTGGGGATTTGAGGTCCCGCTAAGATTTGCGCTGGAAGCGGTAAGGGAGTGCCCTAAAAATTTCAAAATCTTTACTACAGTACTTTCCTTTGGGAATCGGACTCCAATTTTTCCTGTTCCTCCTGTGAGGTTTTTTGGCAATTGTGTTGCTGCTTTAAATAAAAGTGTCAAAGGACCAGGCCAATGTGCTTCCATTAATTTGTGACTAGTTTCTGAGATTTCGTTAGTCAATGAATCAAGTTGAGTCAACTCTCCTATTAAAACCAAGATAGCCTTTTTCTCTGACCTTTTTTTTATTTTGAATAATTTAGATACTGATTCTTTAAGTAAAGGATTAGCTCCGAGACCGTAAAAAGTATCTGTTGGGAATGCAATTATTCCTCCGGAAGCAACTACATCTTTAATTAATTTAAGTTGGTCTTCGGGAATATTTGGTGCTGAAGTATTTAACTTAAGCGTCCTTTGCATAGGCTGATGGGAGTTTTTTGCTCTTACGTTCAACTTCCTTGGCTTGATTTTTTTTGCGGCCAAGGAAACCTCCTATATAAAAAATTTGGTCAAATGTTTTCAATTAATGAAATTCAAATTTTCCATGTTTTTATAACAGGGTTATCTCTCGAGTTCAAGAACCTCATTGTTAACCCGTTTGCTGAACAGGTTCATTCCGCTTCTCTCCATGTTTTATCTCAGGAAATAGCATTAAGGTGGCCACTATCATTAAACCAAATGAAATGAGACCAATATTTACTGTTCCAATCCGGTCAACGGTCCAAAAACCTATCATTGGGCCTATGGTTCCGCGGACACCGGTTAAAAAAACATGAACTGACATATATGCGGTTACTTTTCCCGGAGGAGCATACTTGGTAACCCATAAACCCCAAGCCACAGTCCCTCCACCAAAAGCAATGCCGATTAATGCAGACCCTATTCCAATTACCCATGGGGTTTTGGTTAAGAAGAATAGTCCAACTCCAAGTGCAAAAATAATGTTAATTATCATCCGAAGTTTTATGAAATTAATTCTGTCAAATAATCTGGCCAAGATTGGGGCGGAAATAGCTCGCATAGAATCTGGGATTATGGTGATTATGAGTGCCACGAACATAGCGGAACCCTCAATGCCATAATGGCTTGAGGTAATATAATCTACCCTTAGGGGTAAAACCCATAGATTGGCAAAGCCCATAATGAACCAGGTTAATAAGACGTACCCAAAAGATCGATCTTCAAAGAGCAGCTTTAGGTTCCCTAGTGGATTTTTGTGATCACCATCTTCAATAACTTTTGAAGGCATTTTGTAAATTGTGAATGCTTTTGCAAGAGCAGCCAAACCCAAGCCAAATAATATCCATTTATAGTTGTCGAGGTCCTGATCTAAAAACCAAGATCCTATAAAACCAGAAAGAACCGATACTATTACTGTTACAACAATGGGTTTTGAATAGTATGCGCCCCGCCTATGGGTGGGATAATTATCGCTATATATAGAAGTTAAAAATGGAACCATTCCATGAAGAAAAATAAAGCTGGTAATAATGCAAATCGTATAGCTTGAAATGGAAGAGGTTCCGGCGGATACTATTAATAAAACGCCACAGAGGGCTGTTGATAAGGCACCGCAGGTTGATTTTCTTAGGTTTGTTAAGGAAGCATAATGCACTAAAAAAAGTGAAAATAACATTCCGATGAAAGGTGCGGACCCAATCAAGGACTTCGAATAATAACCCGCATCGAATAATCGAATGGCAATAAATAATGCAAATGTTTGTGTGCCTGAGGTTATGATACCTCTAAAAAAACCTCTCGCTAAATCCAACTGAAAAGTCTTTTTCCGAATATCAGAGGTCAGCCAGGTATCTGCAGGAAGATTCATTTATGGAATTGGCAAATTTTAATAATGAGGTTAGGATTCTAAAAGGAGTAATTAGATTTAAATTGTGTGCTAGAAAGCCATTTTATAGAGCTAAGGTATTTGAGTTATTCTGTCATGTTATGAATCTAGAACCAAAGTAAAAAGCTTAGAGTTTAATATAGAATCATTTGATTGAGCTAAATTGTTTATTGCTTTGCTCAATGCTTTTGGGGAATGTATACTTGGAATGGTTGAAAATATATTTAGATAAAAATTAATAAAAATAATTATTTATAGGTATTTATTTAATTTAAAAGATTAAACTAAGTTTATGTTTGCAAATGGTGGCGAAAATTTAAACGCTGAAATTATTAGCATAGGAAATGAGCTTGTAAGTGGTTTTGTTGAGGATACCAATTCGTCCTGGCTGAGTTGCCGATTACAAGAAATTGGTATAAATATTTCCCAGGTAACATTAATTGGCGATGATGCAGATCAAATTAAAAGGACCTTAGAGTGTGCTTTAGAAAGAGCAAAAATAGTTATCCTTACGGGTGGGTTAGGTTGCACGCATGATGATATTACGAAACAGACATTGTGTGAATTATTTGGTTTTAAATTAAAAATAGATAAAAAAGTTAAATCCAATATCGAAAAGATTTTTAATAAAAGAGGTCGTCCGGTTCCCCTAAGCACTTTTCAACAAGCACAAGTTCCCGAAGGGGCAACCATTCTCTATAATGAAAAAGGAACCGCACCTGGTCTAAAAGTTTCTAAAAAAAATAAAAGCATTTATGCTTTGCCTGGAATTCCCCTGGAAATGAAGCATTTGACTGAGGAATATTTGGTTCCAGACCTTAAGGATATTAGTAAGGTTAAAATTGGTCACCGTGTATTAAAAACTACTGGGATTGTGGAATCATCTTTATGGGAAAAGGTAGGTCCTTTAGATGAATTAGAAACTTGGGTTCAGATTGCCTCTTTGCCCTCCCATTTAGGAGTTCGTATTCGACTTTCTTCGGTGGCCGAAAATGATAAAGTGGTTAAGCAGAATTTAGAAAAGGGGGAGGCCTGGCTCAGGCAGAAGGTTTCTAAATATATATTTGGTGTTGATGATGAAACCCTTGAAGGTAACATTGGTCAAGTTTTGAAAGAAAGAGGTGAGACACTGGCTGTGGCAGAATCGTGCACAGGCGGTTTAGTCGGGCATCGAATAACAAGCATTCCTGGAAGCTCGGAGTATTTTGTTGCCGGCTTAGTAACTTATAGCAATATATCTAAGGTAAAACATTTAGGGGTTGAGCCTGAAAAGATTGAAGAATTTGGAGCTGTAAGCTCTCAAATAGCTCAAGAAATGGCTGAAGGAGCCAGGGCTGAAACAGGGGCAGATTATGGAATTGCTATTACGGGAATTGCTGGTCCTTCCGGTGGTACGGATACCAAGCCAGTGGGATTAACTTTTATTGCGGTTTCAGATATTCAAAAAACAATAGTAGAAAGTTTCAACTTTCACCAGGACCGAGTAAAGAATAAAGAACGCGCCGCCCAAGCTGCTCTCAATTTATTAAGAATCCGATTAATTGAGAAATGTTCGTAAATTAACTTCATTTTAGAAATTAAATTGTTTTTATCAGGCATGTTATTCTATATTTCAGGAGTGAAACATGTCTTCAGATACAAAAGATATTATTATTTGTACCCAGTGTGGGAAAGAATACTTACCGGACATCAAAAACTGCCCTCATTGCTTAGATACCAAAGCTCCTTTTTTACCGAATTATCCCAGATTTGGGGGGAAAGTATTTTTGGTGTTCTGGATTTTTTTCTTAGTCTTGGTGGTTGCTTGGCTAGTTTCTATGTTTTCATTTTAAAATCCGGGTGGAATCTTCCGTCGACGACTTTTAAAGGGAAGAATGAAAACTGCCCCGGCAATAAAGCCTCCAATATGTGCCAACCATGCCACTCCTTCGCCACCTGCCATATTATTTAAAATCTGCATTCCAATCCAAATCAAAAGAAAAACTACAGCAGGTATTCTTGCAATTGTAAAAATAATACCCAGGAATACCAGGGTTTTAACTTTTGCTTTTGGGAAAAGTATTAAATAGGCTCCCAGTATCCCTGAGATGGCCCCACTTGCCCCTACCATGGGAACTTGTGAATTAACATCTGCGAAAACATGACTCAGTGCTGCAACAATGCCACAAAGGAAATAAAACATTACAAAACGTACTTTTCCAAGGACATCTTCAATATTGTTGCCAAATATCCATAGATACAACATGTTCCCCGCTAAATGCATGAACCCTCCATGGAGAAACATCGATGTGAAGAAATTGGGATAATTTTGAATAGGAGCGTTTGTAAGCTTGTAGGGAATCAAACCATAAGTATTGAAAACAGAAGCCATATCTGCAGGTCCTACCACTTCCTGAAAAAAAACTAATACATTGATAGCAATGAACCCGATGGTCAATAAAGGGAAATTGTGAGTGGGATTCTCGTCGGATATAGGGAACATAGAGGTAAATGCAGGTTATATAGGGCTATTATGTTAAAATCCAAGAACATATTAATAGCATTTAAATTAATTATATGAAAAAAAAGTTTATGAGTGAAAGTAAGGACCTGTCCCTTTTTACACCCCATAGTGATTCTCCGCAAGCGCGTGTTCGGCCGGAAGAGTCTGATGATTGGGTTATAGAAACTTATCGAAAGCATATGCTTGGCCTAATTTCTGCAGAATTGGATAAGGAGTTAGGAGAAGGAAGAACGGAAGAGACATATATTGAGCCTATATTATTGGATATTAATCCCGTTGATTTTAGGCAGAGTTTACAAGAGAAAGTTTTTCCTGCACCCAGAATAATCCACGAAAATATTTTAGAAGTTTCAAAAAACAAAGTGATTCTTGAAGCTGCTCAGGGAATGGGTAAGACTACCTTTCTTAAGGTATCACTTGAGGATTTGCTCAAAAACTCAGACCAGGTTGAATACCCATTTCCTACTTATTTTGACCTTTCGCAATTAAAAGAAGAAACCGGTATGAAGCAATTTTATTCCCTTTGGCTTCAGCAAGTTTCGGAAGTTATTCTCCGGGAACAAAAGGACCAATCTGATTTGGAAATTCAGGTCCCTCTTTTAAAGAGAACTTTAGAAAGGATTCTTCTTACAGGTCGGGTCATTTTTTTGCTAGACGGGTTTGATCTTTTACTTCCTGAGGATCGATTTCAATTTTATATGGATACGATTGTGGATGGCGACGCATTGCACGATAACTTTTTGATCTTGGCCACCCGTCCAATTGGTTTTGGTCCTTTAGCCACCACATCAGTGATTAGGAGAGGTCAGGATTCCAGTTTTAGAATTTCTATCCAACCCGTGGATGAAAGGCAAAGTAAAACCTATCTAGAAAAATCAGCCATAAAGCAATCTATCGAGAATATTCATTTATATTTTCCAGAATTAGTAGAAACCCCGCTGTTTTTAAGAATGATTAAAACAGTTTATTTGGCAGAAAAATTGGATGAGGTTGAATCCCGTACTTCTTTATTTGATGTTTGGGTGCAGTTGAAATTGGTCGAAGCTTTCGACTCAGAGGACCCTAAGTCTTATAAAGAATATTTAGACCAAATTGAACAAGCCGCTTGGAAGCTAGTGGAGGCAGGAGAATTTCAAAGGCAGGAACAGATAAATACAGGCTTTGATAAAGAAATTTTAAAGTCTGAAGATGAAACTAAAAAATCAATTTTGATAAATGGAAAAATTATCGAAGGTTTAGAGTTTTTGCTGTGTGAAACCGAAAGTCAATGGGAATTTCGACATCCGGCTTTTCAGGAATATTTTGCAGGAAAATGGTTAGCTAAAAATCCGAATTGGCAAGAAAAGGTAGATGCTCATTGCAGGGAACCTCAATGGGAACAGGTTTTATTATTTTTTGCTGGAACTGCAAATAAGGTTAGTAATGAATTTGTTGATATCCTTTTGGATCAAGGATCTTTGTTCTTAGCTGGAAATTCTCTTGCAGAAATTCAAGAGTTATCTGAAGACAGAAGGTTATTGGTGGGACAATTTCTAAAATATCAATGTAAGCAGGCGTATCCGCAGTTTTCAAAAAATCGACTCATTCGGCTAGAAACAATATTAGATAAAGTTAGCCCAGAACAAATTAAAAAAATCACCTCTAATTTATTAAAAAGGCAAAGGCGCGACTGTCGAATCTCATTTGGGGTTATTGAACTTTTGGCATTTTGTTATGAAATGGAAATGTCTAAGGTCATTGATTCGCAAGAATGGGAAGGCATTCAAAAAATTCCTGAGCTACAGGAATTTTTAAACGAGCGTGAAAATCCAGAAATTGTCGACCAAGCGAAATTAAAAAAATGGACAGAGCGGGTGACCGTGTCAGAGGGAAAATTTATTTTTCAAATGGAAGCAGATGAAGAAGACCAGGTGGAATTGAGAGAATATTCAATTATGAAATATCCTGTTACAAATATTTTGTTTAAACAATTTGAACCCAACTTTGAGATACGCTATCCCAAGTTTTCTTGGACGGATGACCAGCCGGTTAATGGGATCAATTATTACGAAGCTACCATTTTTGCCTTGTGGCTAGGATTACGGCTGCCAACGGAAAAAGAATGGGAGAAGGCCTCCAGGGGGCCAGATGGCCGTGATTATCCCTGGGGTGAAGCCATGGGTTATCAAACGGGTTATTGTAATACTTGCGATTTTATGCGCGGTCAAACCAACCCTGTTATTGAGTTTGAGGAAGGAATTTCACCTTATGGTTGTTTTGATATGGCGGGAAATGTTTGGGAATGGTGCGTTCAGCTTTTTTCTTCTCAATTTACAATGCAAAAGATTGTCAGAGGGGGTTCTTGGCTAAATTATTTAGTGCATGCAAAATGTCATTTCAGAAATTCATTTGACCCTGCCGAAAGACATCCCGCAGTAGGTTTTCGATGTGTATCTATGCCTCATACCGAGGTAGCCAGCCTAGAGGAAGACTGATTCCAACTCCTTTGTTTTAAGAATTCATATGCCCGCAACATATTGAATAAGTTTTTCTTGACAATCCTTTGCCTCACTTTCTATCTTAAAAATATAGGAAAAATTTTTTGAAAAGCCCACAGGTAATATTGTTGGGCCTATTTTCTTTTAAATAATTCTTTTTCAATCAATTTGAAAATTTTGCTGAATACTATGCTCCCTTTTGTTTAAAGAATCTTTATATAAGGTTCTAAAAGATTTTTTAGTTCGGCAAATTTTTATGAGATTTCCATAGTTCTAAGTAAATTCGATGATAATAACCTCTCAAAATTTAACAAAAAAAATACTTTGTATTGAGGATGACAGCTCGTTAATTGCATTTATTAATAAAATTTTAGGGAAATATTTTAAACGCGATTCTCTAAAATTTTATGCTGTTCAATCCGGGGAACAAGGTCTTGATATTGTAGATAAATTTAAACCGGATCTCATTTTATGTGACGTTCGATTACCAGATCAAAATGGTTTCCAGATTTGCAGGAAAATTAGAGAGAGAGGGTTGCATACGGCTATAGTAATGATGTCGGCTTTTGATTCCAAAGAAGATTTTGCAATTCAAACAAAAGAGAGCGGCGGAGATGGTTTTATTTCAAAGCCATTTAAAGAGGGTGACTTGCTTTTTGTGGTTAATTATTTGATGCGCATTGATAATTTAAAAGATGCTTTAGTAAATAAAAATCGACAATTAGAGGAATCTTTAAGGCAAGTCCAAGATATGCATGAGAAAGTCGCAGGGTTGAACCAGGAATTAAGAGTAGATAAGAGCAAACTGAACTCAAATCTTAAAGATGTTATGACTCTTAATCAGCAATTGGACTCAAAAAATTATCAAATTTCCCAAATGAACGAGGAACTGTTTAAACGATTTAATTCCACAGTAAGTTTGTTGGCAAATATCATTGAGTTGAATCAATCCCAGCACAGGGGGCATTCTGAGAGGGTGGGAGAAATCGCAGTTTTTATTTCTAAGAAATTAGAATTAAGTGAGCGGCTAGTTCAAAATATTGAAATTGGAGCTAAAATTCACGAATTAGGAATTGTTAGTTTACCTAAAAATGAAAAAGTTGAAGAGGTTGTAAACGAAGATAAAAGTAGAAAATCAACACAGCATCCTTTAGTGGGGGAAATGTTATTAAAAGGATTCCCCGGTTTTGAATTAATCGCAGATTTTATTCGACACATGCATGAAAATGTGGATGGCACTGGAAAACCTGATGGATTAGCAGGGGATCAAATTCCCATTGGATCGCGCATTATTTCTGTAGCCAGTTTTTATGATCATGCTCTAATTTCTAACCCAGGGAAAAAGCCCAAAGATATCTTCCCATTAGTTCAAGAAAAAACAGGTACTCTATTTGATGAGAGTATTGTGTTTCGATTAGAAGAATATATTCAGGCGAAAAATCCAGAAGATCATTTAGATTTAGTCGAATGTTCAGTTTTTGCACTTGAAGAAGGAATGGAGCTAGCTTCAGATATTTATTCTGAATCAGGGATCAATCTTCTTCGAAGGGGAACTATATTAAGTCAGGAAATTTTAAATAAAATTTTAAAGTTTAATAATTTGGACCCAATAGTTGGGGGAATAAAAGTAAGGCAACACTAAAAAAATATGGATATAGCAACTTTAATTGGAATTGTTTCTGGAGTGGGATTGGTTTTAGCCTCTATTCTTTTGAATAGTGGTTTGGATTTATTTGTAAATGCCCCCTCAGCTCTAATTGTTCTTGGAGGAACGATTGCTGCTATTTTAATAGCATATCCTCTCAACGAGGTCCTTCGAGTGATGGGTTTATTTTTTAAAGTTTTTATGACTAAAAAGAGTGACTATGGAGAACTCATTGAGACTATGGTCATGGTCTGTAATGTGGCAAGAAAAGGTGGAGTATTAGCCATAGAATCAAAATTAAATGAAATCGAAAACGAATTTTTGAAAAAGGGATTGCAATTTACAGTTGATGGAAAAGACGAAGCTACTGTGATCACTCTTTTAAAGCAAGAGATTAAGCAAATCCAACAATCCCATAAAGATGGGTGGGAGATAATGGGAGAAATGGGTAAATATTCCCCTGCCTTTGGAATGGTTGGAACCTTGATTGGTTTGATTCAAATGTTGGCAGCTCTAGATGATGTAAATGCGGTAGGCCCCAAAATGTCGGTGGCTCTGATTACCACTTTTTATGGAGCCGTTTTGGCCAACTTAATTTTTATTCCAATGACAGTAAAACTAAAACGTCGAAGTGCTGCCGAAGCACTGGAGATGAATTTAGTCTTAGAGGGAATTACATTTATTCGTAAAGGTGTAAATCCTCGATTTATGAAAGAAACCTTAGAGAATCTTTTAGATAACGCTGTTGGAAAGAAAATCAAAAGAGAAGAAGAAGGTAAAAAATAAACTGTAATGGCGGAAGAAGAATTACAAGCCTCTCCTGAAGAAGAGGAAGAATTAGAAGATGAGGATGAGGGAATCCCGCCTTGGGTAATGACTTTTGCCGATTTAGTAACCCTCCTAATGGTTTTTTTCATTTTACTATTTGCAATGGGAACAATAGAAGATGAGAAGTGGAGACAAATTAAGGAATCTCTAAAAGCAGCTTTGGGAAGTGATTTTGTTCCGGAGTCTGGGGTTCGAGAAGGATTAGATGTAGTACAAGTTGATCCTGAAGACCCTGAAGATAGCGCTATCAAAGCGGTTGATGAAGTGGGGGCAATGGTTGCGAAAGAAATTGAAGAAATTGCATCTGAGGTAGAAGAGTTTGTTTTCAAGAATAAATTGGCGGGAGCAGTCGAAGTTTCATCCGATGAAAGAGGGGCGGTAATAACCATTTCTGATGTTGTTCTCTTCCCTGCGGGCCAGGCTAAAATGACACCAGCCGGCAAAAAGACCTTGAAACAGGTCTATGAACTATTAAGTCAATTCAACTACAATGTGAAAATCGAAGGTCATACTGATAACGTTCCTATTCGTAGTTCACAATTTCCTTCTAATTGGGAGCTATCTGCCTCTCGGGCCGCAGATGTTGCAAAAATTTTGATTAATGAAGGTTTTCCTCCTGAGCAATTATCTGTAGAAGGATTTGCGGAATTTAGACCAAAAGTTCCTAATACGAGTAGAGAAAACCGATCCACCAATCGAAGAATTGAAATTGTTTACCAGAGAGGTAGCATTCAAAAACGCATGGTAGACGTTTTACGCCGTACCAACTAACCTTCCGATAAGCTTAAAACCTCCTTATTCTCAAAGTGTTATCTTTTGACAAGCCAGTCGGGGTTTGCTAAGTTTAATCACTCAATTTTCTTTTAATAAAATGCCTTGCTTTAATAATTGATGAGGCAACCGTTGCATTTGGGTGATGTTGTTTTGGATAAGGAGACCATTCATTTATTGATGAATCGAGCATTGGCCCTGGCCGAAAAAGCGAGAGGTCAGACTTCTCCCAATCCAATGGTAGGAGCAGTTATAGTGAAGAATGGGAAGGTGATTGGTGAGGGATTTCATAAAAAAGCGGGTGGCCCCCATGCGGAAATTGAGGCGTTAAAAAGAGCAAAAGGTAATGCTTCAGGGGGTCAGTTGTTTTTAAATTTAGAGCCTTGTTGTCACTACGGAAGAACGCCCCCCTGCACGGAGTCTATTATTCAAAGTGGTATACGAGAAGTTTTTATTGGAATGAAGGATCCCAATCCTTTGGTGAGAGGAAAAGGAATAAAGACTTTGAGAAAAAACGGTATTTTGGTTCATTTAAATTATCTAAAAAAAGAATGTGAAAAACAAAATGAAGTTTTTATTAAATATATTAAAACAGGCCGACCATTTGTGATTCTGAAATCGGGTTTATCTTTAGATGGAAAAATAGCTGTTAGTTCTGGCCAATCAAAGTGGATTACTGGACTCCAGGCGAGAAAAAAAGTTCATGAATTTCGTAACCAGGTTGATTCTATTATTGTGGGAGCAAGAACGATACTAAAGGATAATCCGAGTTTAACCACTCGGTTAGAAGGAAAGAAAGGAAAACATCCTATTCGAATAATATTAGATAATGAGGAAATTGTACCTTTAACTGCCAAAGTATTTAAAAACGCGAAAATCCAACAAGTAGTTTATGTGACCTCTCAACAAGCCTCTCTCTCACGCCTAAAAAGACTTGAAGGTTTAGGAGTTAAAACTTGGATAGTTTCTGAAAAAAATAAAGGCGTGGACTTAACAAAATTAATGAGGCGTATAGGTGAAAATGGAATTACAAGTGTTTTAATAGAAGGTGGGGGAGAAGTTAATGCATCTGCTTTAAAAGAGAAAATTGTTGATAAAATTGTTTGGTTTATGGCACCCAAAATAATTGGGGGAAATTTTGCTCCGGGAGTTGTTGGAGGAAATGGAGTGAAAACTTTAAAACAAGCATTACCGGTGAAAGACCTAATGTTTACACCATTAGGTAATGACTGGATGGTAGAAGGATATTTATAAATGTTTACCGGAATAATTGAAACTGTAGGATCGATTAAGGCATTTATCCTACATAATGAAAAGGCCAGAATGCGTGTGAGTACAAACCCTGAGTTTGGAAATTTTAATTTGGGTGAAAGTATTGCGGTAAATGGTGTGTGTCTTACAGTTTGTGAAACAGAGAAAAGTGAATTTTGGGTGGATATTTCGACAGAGACTTTGAATCGTACCAGTTTGAAAGAGTTGAAGGAGGATTCTTGTGTCAATTTGGAAAGAGCTTTGACCCCAAATAAATCTATCAGTGGACACTTTGTGATGGGGCATATAGATCAAATTGGTAGAGTGGCAGAAATTCAAACTAAACCAGGGGAATCCTTGTTTCGATTCGAGCATCCTCCTGAATTGAGCCCTTTTATTATTGAGAAAGGCTCTATTGCGATTGATGGAATCAGTCTTACTTTATTTAATTGTAAAAATGATCAGTTTACAGTTTCAATTATACCTTTTACTTTAGAACATACGAATCTTAAGGATAGAAAGTTAGGGGATATCGTAAACCTTGAATGTGATATGATTGGAAAATATGTGGTCAAAGCCTGCGAAAGTGTATTGACCAGTGGAAATAAAAGCCAAGGAATTTCTTTGGATTTTTTAAAGCAGCAGGGTTATTTGAAAAGAGAGTGACTATGGAAGTGTTTAGTTCAATTGATGAAGCCATTGAAGATGTTCGACAGGGTAAAATGATCGTCATTGTGGATGACGAAGACCGGGAAAATGAAGGTGATTTGATGATTGCGGCTGAAAAGGTGACCCCGGAAGCGATCAATTTTATGGCCAAATATGGGAGAGGTTTAATTTGTCTTACGTTGACTGAAAAACGAACCGCGGAATTAGGATTACCCATGATGGTTCAAGAGAACCAATCTCAATTTGGAACCCCGTTTACAGTTTCGATTGATGCTAAACAGGGAGTGACTACGGGAATATCCGCAGGGGATAGAGCTCGAACAATTGAAGTTGCAGTTGATCAAAATTCGACCCAGTACGATTTGGTCATGCCTGGACATATTTTCCCATTAAGGGCTCGAGACGGTGGGGTTTTGGTCCGTGCCGGACAAACAGAGGGTTCTGTAGATGTAGCAAGACTTGCGGGTTTAAAACCTGCTGGCGTAATTTGTGAAATAATGAATGAAGATGGATCTATGGCCCGTGTTGGCGAGCTGTCAAAGTTTATTAAGAAGCACAATTTGAAAATGATTACCATCAAGGATTTGATGGAGTATCGGTTAAATCAAGAAACTTTAGTTGAAGAGGTAACGGCGACTCAATTGCCAACAGAATTCGGAGACTTTAAAGCCGTCGCCTTTAGAAATAAATTAATTGATCAGGTTCATATTGCTTTAATTAAAGGAGAAATTGAACCAGAGGTTCCAACCCTAGTTCGTGTTCACTCACAATGTTTAACTGGAGATGTTTTTGGTTCATACAGATGTGATTGTGGAGAGCAATTAGCGAAGGCATTGGAAATGATAGAAACCGAGGGAAGAGGAGTTTTGCTTTATTTGTACCAAGAAGGTCGTGGAATTGGGATTTTAAATAAATTAAAAGCATATTCTTTGCAGGACGAAGGAAAGGATACTGTGCAAGCTAACGAAGCTTTAGGGTTTAAGCCAGACTTAAGAGACTATGGAATTGGTGCGCAAATTCTTCGTTCGCTGGGATTAGGTCAAATTCGGATTATGAGTAACAATCCAAAAAAAATTGTAGGCTTGGAAGCCTATGGTCTTAAAATGGTGGAAAGGGTATCCATGGAAATTGAGCCTAGAAAACAAAATATCCAATACCTGAAAACCAAACAATCAAAAATGGGTCATCTCATTAAAAACGTATTATAGAAAAGAGATTAATAGTGCCAAATAAAATTGAGGGAAATTTAAAAGGCGATGGGCAAAAAGTTGGAATTGTTGTCAGCAGGTTTAACGATTTCATTACAAGACCTTTGTTAGAGGGAGCGGTGGATTGCTTATTGCGTCATGGTGTGGCTGACTCAGATATTGATGTAATTCATGTCCCTGGTGCCTTTGAGATTCCTTCTATAGCCAAAAAAATGTGTACTCAAAATAAATACGATGCAGTTATTTGTTTGGGGGCAGTAATTCGAGGCGCAACTGCTCACTTCGATTATGTTGCTGGAGAAGCAAGTAAAGGAATAGGAATGTTAGCGATGGAGTCATCTATTCCAGTAATTTTTGGAGTCTTAACGACGAATACATTGGAACAAGCAATTGAGAGATCAGGTTCTAAATCAGGAAATAAGGGTTGGGAAGCTGCGCTTACTGCTATTGAGATGATTAATTTATCGAAACTACTTTAATTTGGAATCTAAATGGGAAAAAGACGTTCCTCTAGAGAATTAGCGATAAAGTTTCTTTATCTAATGGATATGAACCCAGGAGAAATTGATAAAAGGAAGCAAGAGTTTTGGGAACGAAATTCTTGCCAAAAAGAAATCCAGAGCTTCACAGATGAATTACTGGATAATTGGGTTAAACATAAAGAAGAAATTGATGATCTTTTGGAAAAGTGTAGCCAACATTGGGCTTTGTCGCGGATGGCTGTAATTGACAAAAATCTGTTACGATTAGCGACATGTGAAATTCTTTATAGCAAGACCGTTCCCCCTAAAGTAGCAATTGATGAAGCCTTAGAAATTGCTAAAAAGTACGGAAGTGAAGACTCTCCTCAGTTTATAAATGGTATCTTAGATAAAATACTTAAAACAAATCAAAATGATTTAATTCAAGTTTCTAATGATTCCTGAGCAAAATGATCTATCTCATATTTTCTGACATTCACAGCAACCTTGAGTCTTTAAACAAATTTATTGAGATCAGTCAAGAGATACCTCATGACAAAAAAGTATGCTTGGGGGATATGGTGGGGTATAACGCCAATCCTAATGAATGTTTGGATTGGATCCGGAAAAATGTAGATATTGTTTTAGCCGGGAACCATGATTATGGGGCTGTGGGAATGATCGATATTTCTGGGTTTAATCCATTAGCTCAAGAAGCTTGCGAATGGTCAAAAAGGCAACTTACGGATGAAAATAGGTTGTTTTTAAGATCTCTCTCCATTCAAAAAGAAGAAGATGGGATATTGTGGGTCCATTCTTCACCCTTTGAGCCTGAAGAATGGCATTATATAAATAATAAATATGATGCCCAAAGTAATTTTCCTCATTTTAGAAACTCTATTTGTTTTGTTGGGCATTCCCATAAACTTGGAATATACGAACTTGAAATTAATGATTGGGTGGAGGGAATTTACCAATTTAATTATGAATTAAAACTTGGATGCCGATATATAGTAAATGTAGGGAGTTTGGGACAGCCCAGAGATGGAAATCCTAGGCCCAGCTTTGTGGTTTTTGACTCCAGCGCGCTGAAGTTAGAGATAATAAGATACGAATATGATTTTAATGCCACTCAATCCAAAGTGATTTCGAAAGGGCTTCCTGCATATTTGGCTGAGCGTTTAGCGATGGGTTTCTAAAAGGTTAGTATTCTTGACGCTAACATTGATCAGTGCTATAGTCAGAACTTTAATGAAATTAGATATTTAGAAGAATTAATTTTGGTGCCCACCTTAAGAAATATGCCGAAATTATTTTAAACCCAGTGAATTGAGACGATGAAAAATCCCAATAAATTTAAATATGGTTTGATCCTTTTTTTAATCGTTTTGATGAACTATTTTCCACTTTGGCAAAGCGACAGTTCGGCTAAGAAAAAAACTCCTGTTCAATCCTCGAAAAAAATTTATAGCCACGCTCAGGAAAAATATTATGATTTTTTCCAATCGTCATCGAATGTCCGGAAAAGAGAACAATGGATTGGGGTTATCAATGGGTTTTTAAAAGTTCTTAAATTTTATCCCGACTCTCCCGAGGCTTATAAGGCCACTTTTACCATTGCCCGGTTATTTCACAAAATGGGGCATGAATTAAAAAAAGTGGAAGATTTTAGGTCTGCTCAAGCATATTATCAAAAGCTTCTTGGAGGAAGCCGAAAGGGTTCGTTGCACGATGATTCATTGTTTCATTTAGCAGAAATCTTCTTAAAACAAAAACAGTTTGATTTAGCACATAATAATTTTCAGACCATTATTAAAAAATACCCAAAAGGAGACCAGATTAACAAGGCTCGAGAGAAATTGAGCCAGGTGACAGCTTCCAATTCTAAGTCTTATTCTAAGAAAATTAATAAAATACGTAGAAAAACTTTAAGTAACTTAGTATTTTCGCGGAATGAGGTAGGTTCTCGCCTGACTCTTTCTTCATCTGGTGTTATCAATTTTCGCCAGGCAAAACTTTCTAATCCTGACCGGGTTTTATTAACGTTTGAAAATGCCACTTGGGATAAAAGTGTTGTTTCGTCAAAAGTTATAAAGGGATCAATTGTAGAAAAATGGAAATTAGGTGTCGATAAAAATTCTAATGGCCTACTTGAATTAAAAATTAATTCCAAAGACGGCGCACGAATTGTAACGCGAAAACAAAAAAATAACTTCATTATTGAATTCCAACCTCTTAAAAAGAAAGTCGTAGCTAAAAAATCACCCAACAAAAACCATAAAAAACCTTTGGCAAAAATAAAAAAGGTTTCGGTCAGAAAAAATAAAGTTGTTCCTTCTCAGGTTCCTTCTAAAATTGAGAAAGGCTCGGTTCCATTGATTGTTCTTGATGCGGGTCATGGTGGTAAGGATGATGGGGCTCATGGGGTTTCTGGCGTTCTTGAAAAGAAATTAAATCTGGATATTGCTAAAAAAGTGGGCGCTTTGTTAACCAAACGATATAAATATAAAATTCTTCTAACTCGAAAAGATGATACTTTTATTGAATTAGAAGAACGTGGGAATATTGCTAACAAAATGAACGCTGACTTGTTTGTTTCTATTCATGCGAATGCTGCTCCTAGAAAATCAGCAAAAGGTATTGAAACTTATTATTTGGGAACGGGCTCTTCGAAGCAAGCTTTAGAAACGGCCGCCCGCGAAAATGGCGATCTCGTCCATTCGGTGTCAGATAATGACGTTCAAAATATATTGGCAAGCTTGATCAGTACTTCAAAAATAAATCACTCTTCTCGTTTTGCCGCGACTGTACAAAAACGTCTTTTTAAAAATCTAACTAAGAAATATCGTGGTGTGAATAACTTGGGAGTTAAAGAAGGTCCTTTTGTTGTATTGCATCATACCAATATGCCTAGTATTTTGGTTGAAGTAGGATTTGTAACGAATAAATCAGAAGAACGAAAACTGAAGAATAAAAAGTATCAGGATCGTTTAGCGTCCGCTATCGCCCAAGGGATCCATGATTATATACTTCAGCGTGGTCCCTCCATTTAATCCTTTATAGTCATGTCTCTTCCCTGTGTCGCCATTGTTGGACGAGCCAACGTTGGAAAATCTACTCTTTTTAACCGCATAACTAAAACTCGATCTGCCATTGTAAATAATACTCCTGGTGTGACAAGAGATCGAATGTATAAAACCGTAGAATTGTTTGACAAAACCTTTCAAATAATTGACACAGGTGGAATTGACTTAGCGGGTGATAACGAAATAGAACTTCAGGTAATAGAGCAAGCCGAAATTGCCATTGCAGAGGCTGATTGTATTTTAATGGTAGTAGACGGACAACAGGGATTAACACCTCAGGATTATGAAGTAATAGAAAATATTAGAGCGTCTGGAAAGAGTATGTTTTTATTGGTAAATAAAATTGACGATCCCAAACATGAAGCCCTTATGGGACCTTTTTATGAGGTTGGTATTAATAAGACTTATCCAATATCAGCAGAGCATGGAATTGGAGTGACTTTTTTATTAGAAGAGTTAGTGAAGAGTTTTCCGGAATCGAAGGAAATTTTAAACAATGAAGGTATACAAATTGGAATTATTGGCAGGCCCAATGCCGGAAAATCATCTTTAATAAATCGTTTGGTTAAAACTGATCGATGTATAATTTCTGATATTCCGGGAACTACCCGAGATTCTGTGGACACTCTAATTTCATTTGAAGGCCAAAACTATATATTGGTAGATACTGCTGGAATCCGAAGAAAAGGAAAGACGACTCAATTGTTGGATAAAGTGAGCGTTATTATGGCCTTGAAAGCTTTGGACAGATGTGAAGTGGCGGTGTTGGTAATAGATGCTGAAGTGGGTGTCAGTGATCAGGATGCAGCAATAGCTGGTTATGCATTAGAGAGGGGTTGTGGCTGTATTTTAGCTATAAACAAATGGGATGCCCTGGACCGAAAAGAAGCAACAATCAAAGTTTTTGATGACAGAGTAAGAAACAAATTGAAATTTTTGGATTTTGCGCCCATAATGCACATCTCTGCAAAAACGGGTTATGGATTGAAGAGTTTTTTTCCGCTAATTTTTAATGTTTTTGGTGAATACAATAAAAAAATACCAACAGGAAAATTGAACGACTGTTTTTCCAAGGCCATCCAAAAAAATCCCATGAGTAGCTATCGAGGAAAATTTTTAAAACTATTCTATTCCACACAAACTAGAACTTGTCCTCCTACGTTTCAGTGTTTTGTGAATTACCCTGAGGGAATTCATTTTTCATATAAACGTTATCTCATAAACAGTCTGCGGAAAGGTTTTGGGTTTTCTGGGACTCCGATCAGGCTGAATTTTTCTCCAAGAAAAGTAAAAACCTGAAAAGAATGACCACCCCGCCTAAATACAAAGTTTATAAAGGTTATAACTTTAGAGTTTTAGAAATTCCTGGATTTGATTCCATTTGTTTTGGGTGTCCACCAGGGATCGTTAAGGATTTTTCGCGGCGAAATAAAGACCTTCCTTCAAAATACTTTCTCCCACTGAGAACCTTTGTTAAAGGAAAAAATTATTTTGATTTTGAGTTTATTGTGTATAGTTTTTTGTTTGTAAAAAACCAAAAATCAAAAATATCTATTTATTGTACTTCTGACCAGAAGAAACGTTTTAAATCAATTATAAATGAGACATTATTCGGGCCTACATTTAAAAATATGCTGCTGGCTCAATTTAGAAAAATTGAACGAAATTCTGAGTTTTCATATAAAGAAAAAAATCAATTTCGAAAATTAATATCGGGTTTATCAACTAATGTTGATCTTGCTAGAATTGTTAAACAATTACTTGAGAGTAATGAAAAAGAAAAAACCATCCATTCAAATTTAGAAAACTATTTTAAGGGTTTTTTGAAAAATGAGCCGTGGTTATATAAAAAGAAAATCCCTTCCATAGTAAACCAATTCGCAAAAAATTATTTTCTTTGTCTGCATTTAAAAAACGAAATGGATTTGTTTGTGCTTGCCAAAGAAAGCGATAGAAGTAAATTTATTGATAATTTGGTGCAATTTCATTTGTTAGACATTCAAGAGTCGCTAACAATTTCTGGAGCCGAAGATAAAAGAAAAAAGCTTAATATTTCCCAAGTGCAACCAGCAATTTTTGAGATTTCTGTTAAGAATAAACCCATTTGTAAAATAGATATTTTGCATTTAGATCCTCCCCCTCGTCCAGAAAAAATTGTGTCGATTGAGAAACCTCTTATGGGAGTGACTTACTTGGGGGTTGGTTCTGGGTTTAGCCATAATAGACAGAATAGTTCATTGATAGTGTGGGTGGACGGTAAGGGGATTATGGTTGATGCTTATAGTGATAATAACGAAACTATGTTGAGCTATGGAATTGCAAGTAATGAAATTAGTTATATGTTTCTTACTCACGTGCATTCAGACCATGATTCAGGATTTATTGAAAAGATTCTATCGGGCCAGCGTATTAAACTTATTACTTCTCGAATAATTTTTGAGAGTTTTTTGAGAAAGATTCAAGGAATCACAAGGTTTCCAACGGAGGTGATTGAAAGTTTTATTGATTTTTTTGAGGTTGAACCGGATAAGAGAATTAAACTGCCTGGGTTCAAAAATACTTATCTTGATTTTGATTACTCCTTACACTCGATTCCCACTGGTAGATTCCGTCTTGTATATCGAGTGAATGGAAAGGAAAAAGTTGTCAGTCATTCAGGCGATACGAAGTTTGATATTGAAATGGTTCGGCAATGGTGGAAGCAAGGCGTTTTCAGTGAAAAAAGAAGAGATGGAATTTTAGGTTTTATATGGGATGCTGACTTGGTGGTTCAGGAAGTAGGAGGGGGTGTTCTGCATACAAATTTGGGTTCCCTCAGTTATTTAGCTCCATCAACCATGAAAAAAACTGTTCTAGTTCATCAACATAAAGATCCTTTGCCACATCCCTTATTTCGGTTTGCAGAGGAAGGTAAAACGGATGTTCTCATTAAACAAAAGAATTCCAATAAACAAACTTTGGCTGAATTCCTGAAAGAGGTGGCTTTGTTTGATAAAGTTAGTTCCAAAGAGTTAAAAGAGATTGTAAACGGATCTTCTACGATTAAAAAGAAAAGTGGTGAAATAGTTTTTTCAAAGAACGAAGTGGGTGATTCATTTTATATAATTATTGAAGGTTTTGCTGAAGTTCGGTTGAATCGTGATAAGTATGCTATTTATGAAAAAGGGATGTTTTTTGGTGAGCTTGCAGTTTCAACAGAAAACCCCCAAAGGCGTGGAACCGTAAGAGCCCTTTCACCAATGACATTGGTGAAAATTCCCAAGAGATTTTACCGGGAAGGAATATTTCCGAAAATAGTGGATGAATTTTACCATTTAGGGAATTATTTCAATAAATTTATTCGCCCGGGTTTGGTGGCTTCTTTGGGTTTTGGTGATGTCGCCCACTGGAAAAGAGGAGAACCTTTATTTTCAAATGGTTTAGAGGATGGGCAGGCCTATGTTTTGATTTCAGGTCAAATAAAAGTTCGGATCCCTAAACGAAAAACCGTTGCTTTTCTATCTAGTGGGGATATTATGGGCGATCTTCCAAATTGGAAAAAGTTTCCATCTGTCTCACAAATTTCTGCTGATAGTGATCGTGTATTAGCAGTAAAAATAACGAAAAATCATTTGGGAGATTTATTAAAGCTTTACCCCTCATTTTGGGGTACGGTGTACCATAAGTTAAAAAGATTGGATGTTGCTTTACATAATTCTCTCTAAAATTTAGAGGGTATAAACTTGATCAAACCTTTGACTAACTATAAAATATGTGCTTTCTTGTGTAAAATCTAACCTATTTCAAATCTAACTGGAGGGTGTAGACTAAAGCCCCCATAGTCTGTGAGGGAAGTATGAAAACGTATAAACCGCAACAGATCAGGAACGTTGGAATTATTGGCCATGGTGGATCCGGTAAGACTTCGATGGTAGAAGCTTTATTATTTTCTACAGGAGTTTCGGACCGAATTGGAAAGGTTGGAGATAATTCCTCAATCATGGACTATGACCCTGATGAAATTAAGCGCGGGCATTCGATAAATGCTTCATTTGCTTTTTTTGAATGGGAAAAGCATAAAATTAATATTTTAGATACTCCAGGGGAAAATAATTTTATTGCAGATACACCGGGTTGTATTCGAGTGGTGGATGGGGCCGTGGTTGTCATAGGAGCTGATTATGGGGTACAGTTTTACACTGAAAAAGTGTGGCAGTGGGCTGATGAGAAATCTTTACAGCGAATAATTTTCATAAACAAAATGGATAGCGAAAAAGCTTCTCTTAAGTCCGTATTAGATTCAATAAAAAAGAAGCTTAAAGTCCAACCTTTATTAACTCAAATTCCTGTGGGACAGGGAGAAGATTTTTCGGGAATTGTGGATTTAATTGAAAAAAAATTCTATTCATATGAAAAAGGTGGAAAGGGAATTGGTAAATCCGAAGAAATTCCTAGTGAACTAAAGGATGAAGTCGAAGAGAGCACTGCAGAATTATATGAAGTGGTTGCAGAGGCAGATGATGAATTAGTTGAGATTTACCTGGAAAAAGGCGAGTTGACCGAAGAGCAGTTTAATGCGGGGTTGCAAGCCGGGATAAAAAGTGGACAACTTGTGCCAGTGTTGATTGGATCTGCTACTCTAAATATTGGAACAGATAGAATTTTAAAAGCCATTGTGGATTATCTTCCTTCCCCTGATAATCGTTCCCCTGAACCCGCAAATTCAATAAAGGACAAACAAGAAATTGAGGTTTCTACGGATAGTGAGCAACCTTTTTCAGGCTTAGTTTTTAAAACGTTTGCTGACCCCTATGCCGGGAAGCTTACTTTGTTCCGTATTTTTTCAGGCAGTATTAAACCGGATACCAATGTTTATAATTCAACGCATGAAACAAATGAGAGAATAGGGCAGCTGTTTGCGTTGCAGGGAAAAAAACAAGAGCAGGTATCAGAGGCGTATGCTGGGGATATAGTAGGTGTGGCAAAATTGAAAACTACCGCCACCGGCGACTCATTAACTGCATCTGATAAAGGAGTTATTTTTAAAGAATTAATATTTCCTAACCCTGTTCTTGCCCGAGCTGTAGTTCCTAAAACTCGTGCCGATGAGGAAAAAATTAGTAATGCGTTAGGACGTCTTAAAGAAGAAGACCCTACTTTAAAAGTTGAGCGTGATCCGCAGACAAATGAGCTTCTCATTTCAGGTATGGGATCCGAACATTTAGATGTCATTATTGAACGTCTGAAAAGAAGGTTTGGTGTTGAGGTGGATGTAAAGGCACCAAAAGTTCCCTATCGAGAAACCATCCGCGGATCTACCAAAGTACAAGGAAAACATAAAAAGCAATCCGGAGGTCGAGGTCAGTATGGAGATGCATGGTTAGAAATTTCTCCTCTTCCTAAAGGAGGAGGTTTTGAATTTGAGAATCGTATCGTTGGAGGTGCAATTCCAAAAACTTATATTCCTGCAGTTGAAAAGGGTGTTCAGGAAGCTATGGCAGGAGGCGTGCTCGCTAATTATCCAATGGTTGATGTGAAAGTGGCTGTGTATGATGGCTCCTATCATGATGTAGATTCCTCAGAAATGGCCTTTAAGATTGCGGGCTCGATTGGTTTTAAAAAAGGAGTTTTAGAGTGTAAGCCCATTTTATTGGAACCGGTAATGTTGATAGAAATTAGTGTTCCAAGTGAATTTGTTGGGGATGTAATGGGAGATTTGAATTCTAAGCGCGGAAAGGTTTTGGGGGTTGATGCTGGTGAAGATACTCAAAAAATTAAAGCGCATGTCCCAATGGCTTCTATATTAAATTATGCTCCTGAATTAAGAGCTCTTACTAGTGGTCGAGGATTTTTTGTCCTTGAATTTGATCATTATGATGATGTCCCTGAACATTTAATCACTAAGATTATTGAAGAATCAAAAAAAGAAAAAGAAGAAGAACAACATCACTAAATAGAATAAAAAATATGGTTAAAGGAACCGAAATTGGTACTGTAGTAAAATCTGATTTGGTAGATCGAGTTTATGAAAAAGTTGGATTTACTCGCAAACAGGCCGCAGATGCTGTGAACATTATTTTTGATGAAATAAAAAGCGCTTTAAGTAAAGGTGAAGATGTTCGTATTGTAGGGTTTGCCAATTTTCACCTAAGAAATAAGAAAGCACGAAATGCAAGAAACCCCAAAACGGGTGAACCTGTAGAAATTTCTGCTCGCAGGGTTCTGACCTTTAAGCCAAGTAAACATTTAATTCACTCAACCAATGGGGATTAACATGAACCCATCCATTCCGGATAAACTTTTTTTTAAAATTGGTGAAGTTTCTGAAATTACAGGTATTGAGCAACATGTCCTTCGTTACTGGGAAGAAGAATTTGAAATATTAAACCCTGATAAGAATCCTTCCGGGCAACGACTTTACCAAAAAAAAGACATTGAGCAAGTTCTTGAAATTAAAAACCTGCTTTATACAGAGCGTTTTACAATTGAAGGTGCTCAGAAACGTCTAAAAAATAAGAATCGAAAAGCCAATCAACTAGACTTTGGATTTGAAAAGGAAGTATTTAATGACTGGCGAAAAAAAATGAAGAGCGAGCTCAAATCCATTCTTAAAATCCTCGATAAAAAAAGTTATCGGTAAACCACCTTTCTTTTTATTCTAAACAACCCTATTTTGTTTTCTCATGGTTTTTGATAAGGTGTAGTAATACATTTATGAGGTTGCTGTGTCTTTTTTTTCAAAATCTACAATTTACGTGTTTTTCATTTCTATTTTGATAGTTCATGGAAATGCTAATTCTACACATTTAGGAAAAACAGAGGGTACAAAGCAAAAGGGAAAAAGACCTTTTTATGCTTTCCCCGGAAATTATGGAGAACAGGTCAATCAATTAAAAGATATGTTTAAAAACTCTTTTGGTTATGAATTGTTGGATTTAGATGAAAGTTGGCGACCTCAAGAAATTAAAAACTTCCATAAGGCTTTTGAAAAATTACCTTCTAATTTTTATCGAATACCAGGACTCAAGGGATTTTATAGAGCGAGTAAAATCCGTGTTCCCGGTACACAATCAATAAATGATGAAGTTCCTGCAGCAACCTTTCCTAGCTATTCAACGATTTATCGAAAGCGCGTCAAAAAATATATGGTTGAAGTTTCTGATGATCCGTTACGGATTGAGCTATACAATTCTTTATTTTATGAGGACCAGGAGGATTTTTTTAATATTGTTCATCATGAAATGGGGCATGTTTATGATATTGCCAATAAGTTCCTTAGCTATTCTGAGGATTGGTTAAAAATAACAAAATTTCAGCTAATTCATATCCCTGCGTTGGACGGAAAAGAAGATAGTGACTTTGTTTACGTGTTTTTGGATAATTCAGAAGTTGAGAATTATGCTCCTATTTCTGATCGAAACTTACCAACTTATTCTCGAAGTAATCCTCAGGAAGATTTTGCTAACTCAGTGGCGGGCTATATACATTATCCCTTGTTTAAATATTCTAATCCAAAACGATATGATTTCTTAAAAGAAAAAGTGTTTCAGGGATTTGAGTATTTTAAGGAAATTCATAAAGGGAACTCATATGATGAAATAATGCTGGGAGAATTTGAAAAAGCTTTAAATGCCAAACAAGAGGAAAACCTTTTAAAGCTTTCCATTGAAAGTAGCCGCTTAATTAAACCCGAATTAGAAACAAAAATTGTGAATATGTTGGTTGAAAAGTCACAAGGAAATACTGATCCTAAAATTGACCTTAACCTGGCAATTTCAAGTTGTTACTTTTATGATCCTGGTGCACTAAAATTTCGTAAAGATCTATTTGCGAAACATAAGATCCGTGTTGCGGATCTTATGAAAAACTTTCATTGTCGACGTATGGGGCGACAGATGTTTGAAGATACTGTTGCGCAATGGGCTGTGATGAATTTGCATTTTTATAGAGATGATAAGGGGAGTTGGATCCAGTTTCATGATCCATTAGCCTTGCAGTCGCAGTCAAGAGGATTTTTTACCAGTTACAGGTGGACCTTGAATCAGGAAGGGCCTAACGGATTGCGAGTTCTGGTTAAGGGGCAAACTGAGGGTCAAAATAAGGCTAATGGATCAGTTAAGGTAAATCTAAAGAATACAGCCTCTAATCCCTTTGAAATACCAATGGGGGAAAAACTAATTCTAGAGGTGGGAGCTCACAGAATTCATCCTCAAACGGGAAAATCATTTGATTCTCCATTTGCAAGGATTCGATTTGTAGTCCAACCTTGGTTTAAATACATAGGCCCGGAAAATCCGAGTTTGGAGATTGAATTTCCTCAAATTTCTAAAAATTAAGACTCCTTCTAAGGAAGGTCTCGAACCAGTCTAACCGCCATGTTTAAGTTTGCGTATTGGGAAGGCCAGACTTTTACTCCATCCTCATATTGAATCACAAGAGCCGATGAATCCTTAATATCTTCTGTCCAAGTTACCCCTGCGCTTCCTGGCTCAAAAATAGGATCTAAATAAATTTCGTCACCATATTTGTCTTTATTGATTTTCTCAAGATCAAATAGACTCCAAGCTTCATTTTCAAAGGGAAATCGCCAATTTTCGTAACCCCCCAAGCGTTCTAAGTTTACAATCTGCATGTACTCATGACCGGAAAACCAGTTTTTCCATTTTTTTGTGTCTTGAAGCGAATCTGTTTTTTTCCACATAAGATTCATTTTATTATCAGTGATAGTTCCATTTCCGTTATCTATAAAGCGATTATCGTCAGTCATAATTTTCTATTTCTAATCCATATAATTGTTTAATACTAATAGTTTAGGTTCTGTCATCTCCTCAATACTATACTTAATTCCCTCACGCCCAAATCCAGAATCTTTGACTCCTCCATAAGGCATGTTATCGACACGGAAAGTGGGTACATCATTCAGTACCACACCGCCAACATCCAACTGGTTAAAACCAGACATTGCTTTATCGAGTTGATTTGTAAAAATACCTGCCTGCAACCCAAAGTCAGAATCATTGATGGAATTAACGGCTTGTTGAAAATCTGAGTAAGGCTCTAAAACTAAAACGGGACCAAAGGCCTCTGCGCAAACTACTTTGTTATTGGAATTGACATTAGTAAGTATCGTTGGTTCATAAAAGGTTCCATCTCGATTTCCTCCTGCAATCAGATCGGCACCTCCATCAAGTGCCTCATTAATCCAGGATTCAATTCTCTCAGCATTTTCATTGTCAATTAATGGCCCAAGTGTTACATGGTCTTCCAATGGGTTTCCTTTTTTTAGTTTTTCTGTTTCCTGGATTAAGAGTTCTTTGAATTCATTAAAGCAGGATTCATGCACATAGGTCCTTTGAACTGAGATGCATACCTGCCCCGAATAGGCGAAAGCTCCAAAGCATACTTTTTTTGCAGCAAAATTTAAATCTGCATCAGGTTCGATCACAACTCCAGCATTACCACCCAATTCTAAAGTGACTTTTTTCTTACCAGCTCTTTTTTTGATATCCCAACCCACAGGTGGACTTCCAGTGAAAGAAACCATCTTTAATCGGGAATCTTCAACTAGAGCTGTGGCATTTTTGCTTTTACAAGGTAAAACACTAAAACTTCCTTCTACTGCATCGGTATTCATAATTACTTCCCCCAGCAAAAGTGCTGTGAGGGGTGTAGCGGAAGAGGGTTTTAAAACAATTGGATTGCCACAAGCTAATGCAGGAGCAACTTTATGCGCTACTAAATTAAGTGGAAAATTAAATGGAGAAATCCCGGAGATGGGACCAATTGGAAACCTTTTTACCAAACCTGTTTTTCCATTAGAGGCTTCCGTTATATCTAGTGTTAGGAGCTCCCCATGAATTCTTTTCGCCTCCTCGGCGGCAATTGAGAATGTTGAAATTGAACGTGCCACTTCACCTCGAGCATAAACCACGGGTTTTCCCGATTCTTGGGCGATAATTGACGCAAATTCTTCCTGTCGCTCTCTTATGCCCTCAGCAATTTGAGTGCATATTCGACTACGGATAAAAGCTGGAAGCTTTTTTGTTTTTTTAAACGCTTCAACAGCTAAATCAATAGCTTGCTCAATTTCGCTAGATCCAGCTAAGGCTACCTCTGCAAACACTTCTTGCGTAAAGGGATTCATAACCGGCAATGTTTCTATGGAGTTTTTCCATTCTTTACCTAATAGAAATTTGTGCGGCTGAGTCATATTTTTCACTAAAATGATTTAGAAATTTTGTGGGTCCTATTTTATATTAAATTAAAAAAGATTCAATCTAGCTGGTCAAGGAAAAACAAATTCGTAGGTTATTTTGGAGGTTGAGCTCTTCTGGAAAAACTTGGCTCAATAAGAGTGCCTGCACTCTGGGTGGAGGAAGAGTCAGGAAGCTCAATGCTGAAAATTGTACCACGAGGTTCATTGTTTCTGACTGAAATTGTGCCCCCGTGATCGCTGATAATTCGGCTAACGATGGCAAGACCTAACCCGGTGCCTCGTTTTTTTGTCGTGAAATGCGGTAAAAATAATTTATTGCGGTCTTCGGGACTGATTCCCGAACCATTGTCAGAAAAATCTATCACAATTTTTTTGTTTGGAGTATCCCATCGGGTATTGATTTGGATTGTCCCTTTTTCTTCCATGGCATCGAAAGCATTATCGAATAGATTAATGAAAACACGCCGGATTTGTTCGGGATCAATGTTTAAAAGGTTTATATTGGGATCTAGACTTTTTTTGATCTTTAAGGATTTTTCATTAGAAGTGTATAGGGAGGTTACATCTTCAATGATTTTATGTAATGATTCCATTCGTGGTCGTGGCATGGGCATTCTGGAGAATCTCAGAAACTCATTGACCAAATCTTTCATTCCTTCAACTTCTTGAGAAATGATACGAATACTTTCATCGAAAACTTTTGCAAAGGCTCGTTTATCTTCGTAATATTTTTTCTTTAATCTTTGAGTATTTAACTGAATAGGGGTTAGTGGGTTTTTGATTTCATGGGCAATCCCCTGTGCGACTTCTTGCCAAGCCGAAATTTTTTGCGCTTTAATTAGTTCGGTTACATCTTCAAACACGATTAACAAACCTAAGTATTTTTGACGATCATCCCTTAGAAATTTTATATTGGCCAACATAGTAAGTTTTTTTTCATCTACGGTGATTTCAACCTGCTCTTCCTGAGATTCTTTTTCTGCCTTACTCATTTTTTTTATCATTTGGCGAATGGGCTGATGGAAATTGTGATCAAAGGCATCACGGTAGCTGGAACCAATAATATCTTTCTCTCCTGTTTTAAGTAAACGTTTTGCGGCCGAGTTTAAAGTGGTAATGATTCCCTTTTTATCAATAGTGATAACCCCAGCACCTATGTTCTCTAAAACCGTTTCGGTATAATATCTTCGTCGATCCAACTCTATGTTGGTTTTTTTTAGATTTTCGTGTGCCTGCTCAACTTTTAATTGGCTGGCTTTCAGTTTCCGAGTCATTGTGTTGAAGGAATCCACCAATAGTCCGATCTCATCAGTAGAATTGATATCAATATTTACATTGAGATCTCCTTCAGCAACCCGTCGTGTTCCTTGAGCCAGTTGTTGAATGGGTACAGTTATTCCTTTGGCCATATAAAACCCTAACCAAATGGCCGAAAAAAGAATGAGAAGAGTCATTAAAATAAAAGTGAAAAAGTAATTAGCACTGACGGGTAACTTTAAAAACCGTTGCTTTTTATAGTTCTCATAATTTTCAGCGATTTGGTTGATTTTTAGGACCGTATTATGGGGAACTTTAGAGAGTGTAAGAATATGACCCCACAGGAATGATTGCCCCTTAATATCCTGGACTAGTGGGGACACCACAACCAAATAATTTTCCTTAGTATAGGTATGTGTTTCCATGCCGCTATCATTTTGCATGCTCTCTTGAATGAGATCTGCGTAATCCAGGTTGGTGTAATTTTGTGGCATCGATTTGTTAGCATACGAGATTATTACTTCTCCTTGGTTATCATATAAAATGGCACCACCTAATTGATATTCTTCTACTTTGGCCGAAACAATATTTTGTAGCTTATCTCTTTTAGCTTTGTTTAATAGATCATCCTTTTCAATAAAACTTTGTAATTGTTGGGTGAGATACAGCCCTCTGTTTTCAAGGGTTCCGTAATATTCTTGAGCGACTTCCATGGACTGCTTTAAAGATTGTTCCACCTGGATACCAAACCAATTTCCAACACTGTAAGTAAATAGTTTACTAGCGACAATAAATAAAAGAATGGAGGGTAAGAGTACTAATATTAAAAAAGCGAAAATTAACTTGGTTTGGAATTTAGAACCAATGATTTTACTTTTTCGCTCATTGTAAAGTTTTATAAGATTGCGGGTGATGAGTAGAATTAAAATAAAAAGTAAAATGATGATTACATTAAATAATAGAAAAACTGAAATGTTATCAGCAATGGTTGAAGAGCGTTGTTGTAGAAAGTTAACTTCTAGGAGGGTGAGTACAATAAAAGCGAGGGAAATAAAAATGATCGTGCGACGAGCTTTGCGTCTTTTTTCACGAACTTGAGCATCCGTTAAGTGAAGATTTTGTGGATTATTTGCTAAAGGATTGGATGACATTGCCTATCTTTTCGGAACCCGATTCCGTCCTTTTTTTCTTCCCATTAAAAGCTTCCCGGGGAAATTCTGAATTTTGGGGAACATCTATTAATCTGGATTCGGCCCAGGATGTTTCAAATTCATTAAAAGGAACAAAGAATAGCAGATAGTTGAAAGGAAACCAAAAACCATTTGCATCCAATTCCGCTTTTACACGGATATAATATTTCTTTTCTGGATTCACTTTATATAGGGGAGCCACCGGAATATGGCTGAGCGTTAACATTAATTTCTCGCAACGTTCCAAACTCTTCGTGATAATTTTTCGATGAACGTTTTTCCCCTCAGACGTAAACTGGTAAACTTTCTTCAGGGTGTCGTATTGAATGGAGTGGGTGATTTTATTTTTACTGACCGTATTATCCAGAAAAAAGGGTACCTCACGAACTAATTCAACATCATAGGTGAAAGTCATGGGAACGCCACTTTTTATAGCTTCAATCAAACGATGATTAAATGCATCTCGAAGATTAGCATCAATATAAATTAAATGGTCGCCATTTTTAATCGCAATATTTTTTATTGAGGGGCTCGCAATGATTGTTGAGGGGTAGCAAAATAAGGTAAATGCAATTATGAATACAAAAATTAATTTAGAGGAAAATTTCAAGAGGAACCTCAATGAAAACTGTTTTAAAGGAGGATATTGGGAGAAAAGCCTCCGTGGTGAAAATTTAGAATCCCCTGATAAGGGGAACTATGACACCCTATTATAGTATATTTTCTATAGGGAGTAAATAATGATGAGTTTTTCTTTAGTTTTCAATAAAATACCCAGGTTTTGCACTCTAATTTAGGTGAGAATTGCATGGCATTTCTAAATAGTTTAAATCAATCCGTTGTTTCGGTTTTATTTATAAGTTTAACTAGCTCGTAGAGCGTTTCTAAGGCCTCCTTTGGGCTAAGGTCGTCGGGATTAATTTCTTTTAATTGTTTTAGGTAGGGTGGAGGAGAGAATTCTTGAAATAATGGAATCTGTTTAGAGGAAATGGAGTCATTTTGCTTATGCCCAATTCTGGCCAATCCCGCTTCATCAAGTTCGCTGTTTTCCAAATTGGATAGAACTTCCCGAGCTCTTTCCAATACATGCTCAGGCAAACCGGCAAGTCGTGCCACTTGAATCCCATAACTTTTATCAGCGGGGCCGGGTAAAATTTTTCTTAAAAAAATTATCTCGTCATTCCATTCCTTGACTTGAACGTTTAAGTTTTTTACTCCTGAAAGCTCTCGCTCTAAATCGGTCATTTCATGATAATGAGTAGCAAATAAAGTTTTAGCTCCTATAGAGTCATGTAAATATTCAACAATTGACCAGGCAAGGCTTATTCCATCAAATGTACTTGTTCCACGGCCAATTTCATCAAGAATGAGTAAACTTTTTGAGGAGGCATTATTTAAGATATTTGCAGTCTCATTCATTTCTACCATGAAGGTTGACTGTCCTTTAACTAAATGATCCTGCGCTCCAACTCGAGAAAAAATGCGATTTACAATTCCAATATTGGCTTCTTCTGCTGGAACAAAGCTTCCCATTTGGGCCATAAGCGTTATTAGAGCAACTTGGCGGAGGTAGGTAGATTTTCCGGCCATATTGGGTCCCGTAATGATCATAATTTGGTTTTCTATGCAATCTAATCGAGTATCGTTTGGAATGAATTGTTGATTGAGATCAAGGGATTCTACAATGGGGTGGCGACCATTGGTGATTTCCAATGAGTCCTCTTCGCTCAAGTTTGGTCGACAATAGCGGTTTCTGTGAGATATCTCGGCAAATGAAATTAATCCATCAATTTCTGCGATAATGAGTGACATGTGCTGAATTCTAGAACCTTCTTTGGAGACTTGCTCGCGGACTTTTTGAAAAATTTGTTGCTCTAAAAGAATGATTTTTTCTTCAGCTCCGGAAATTTCTTGTTCATATTTTTTTAATTCAGGGGAAATATATCGCTCTGAATTTACCAGTGATTGTTTCCTAATGTAATCTTCTGGTACCCTATCTAAATTCCTTTTAGTTACTTCAATGTAATAGCCATATATTTTGTTATAACCAACTTTTAGTTGGGATATCCCAGTCCGCTCTTTTTCCTTTGTCTCTAATTTTGCAATTGCAGTGTTACCTTCTCGCGAAATACTTTTTAAACGGTCCAATTCCTCGTTACTTCCGGGTTTTATTAAATGTCCATCTTTAAAGTTATGAGGAGGGTCATCCATAATATGTTTCTCAATATTTTGGGCGGCGCTTTCCACATTATCCCAAACGGTAAGATGTTTTTTGATTAAGGGAGATGAACAATCTTCAATCAATGAATAAAGCTTTGGTAAGGTTTGTAATGATGCCTTTAATGTAGTCAAATCTCTGGGACTGCAAGCTGAAAGCGCTATTCGACCTAAAAGACGTTCTAAGTCATAAATAGTTTTAAGTAAATTTCTTAAATCATTACGCAATATAGGATTGTTAATGAATTCTTCGACAACGTTTAATCTCTCTTCAATAGAAATTTTATCGAGGAGAGGTTTTAAAATCCATTCCCGAACACATCGAGAACCCATGGGGGTACAGCATTGATCTAATAAATTCAAAAGCGAATACTTTTTGCTTCCGTCACTGGAACGAATTAACTCTAAGCTATTGATTGTGGCTTGATCCAGCATCATATAATTCTGAACGCTGAAGGTGGTGAATGTATTAATGTGTTGGAGACTACCTTTTTGAGTTTCTTGTAGAAACTGTATTAAACTTCCAGCAGCACAAATAGAAGATTTAAGATCTTCACAACCGAATCCTTCCAAGGTTTGAGTTTTAAATTGTTCTGTTAAAATACGGTAAGCTTGATTGAAGGAGTAAGTCCAATCTTCACAAGAGTGGATTAGAAAGCTTTGGTCTTTGATCCAAGGTGGAGTAGAACCGTTACTATTGAGTATCGATTCAGGTACAAGGACTTCTTTAGGGTCAAGTTTGACCAATTCATCCAAAAGAATGTCATCAGATGTGTTATTTTCAAATTGAGTTACCTTGAAAACTCCTGTGGACAAATCTACTGCAGCTAACCCATAGTCCTCATTCCCGAAAAAAATGGATGCAATAAAATGATGACTTTTGGGGTCTAATAAAGAATCATCCAAAATTGTTCCAGGAGTGACAACGCGAATAACCTCTCTTTTTACTAATCCTTTAGCTAGTTTGGCGTCTTCTGTTTGTTCACAGATTGCAACCTTTTTCCCATCCTTTATTAATTTGGAAATGTAAAGGTTCGCGGAATGGTATGGAATTCCACACATAGGAGTGGGATTAGCTTTATTTTTATTACGAGAGGTAAGGGCGATTTCCAAAATCCGTGATGCCTCTTTAGCATCTTCATTAAACATTTCGTAAAAGTCACCCATTCGAAAAAATAATATTGCGTCGGAATACTCCTTTTTTATCTGATGGTACTGCTGCATCATTGGAGTTTCGTCTTCAATAATGGTTTTTTTGTCGTTCGTTTTAGACATGAAGTTATTTTAGGGTGATTGTCTCAAATAAGGGTTGTAGTCTATTAAATGTCGCTTCAATGTGCTCCGGCAACACTTTAGTTTGCCCAATGACTGGCATGAAATTTGTGTCTCCCTTCCACCTGGGAACAATATGGGAATGAATATGTTCATCAAAACTTGCTCCTCCTACGGTGCCTATGTTATAGCCTACGTTAAACCCATCGGGTTGATATTCTGAGCTTAAAATTTCCATGGATTTTTGAGTCATCTGACCTATTTCTAAAATTTCTGAATTATCCATTTTTGTAATACTGGATAGGTGTCTATATGGGGAAACCATTAAATGTCCATTAGCATAGGGATAAATATTAATCATTACGAACCCAAACTTTCCACGATAGAGAATTTTATTTTCGGAATCGTTTTTTTCTTGAGGGACTATGCAGAAAATACATCCTTTGGATTGACCTGACACAATATATTGCATTCTCCAAGGAGCCCATAAAGTATCCATTAATTTATTCTCCTTAATTTGAATTAATGTATGGCTAAAACTCAGTAGCTCCGGTTAAATCAGAATTTGGGTATATTTTTTTAAATAAACGCCGGGTTTCTTTTTTCATAAACTTTGCTTCTTTTGAAGATCTTTCATGATCATAACCTAATAAATGCAAGAGACCATGAATTATCAGCAAAAGGATTTCCTTTGTTAAAGGTAATCCATGTTGTTTTCCTTGTTGCTCCGCTGTTTCAACAGAAATTACAATATCACCTAACATTAACTGGCCGTTTTCATTGATAGCCTCTTCATCTTGAGGAAATGATAGAACATCTGTTGACTTGTCTTGATTTCGAAATTTCCGATTCAATTCTCTGATTTTTGAATCACGAGTCAATAAAATACTTAATTCAGAGTCTTCTAGGTTAAGAGTTTTTAAAAGAATTCTTATTTGTGATTTAAGCTCTGTTGTATCGATTTTATATTTTCGTTGCCCGTTTCTTAATAATATTTCCATTACAAGATTAATGGGAAAACTTATTTAACGTTTGGGAAAATAATAAATATAAATCCAAGTTACTTGCCATAAACTAAGAGTTCGAATCTGAATCGGAATTAGAAAGGGTTGCTTTTTCGTAGGCATTTACAATGTCTTTGACTAATTCGTGGCGAACCACATCCTTTTCATTAAATTGAACAATTCCAATCCCTTCAATATGTTTTAAAATATTTTTAGCATTTACCAAGCCGGAAGAAATATTTTGGGGTAAATCTACTTGTGTGACGTCACCTGTAACCACCATTTTGGAACGAAATCCTAAACGAGTTAAAAACATTTTCATTTGTGGAATAGTTGAGTTCTGAGCTTCATCGAGAATAATAAAAGAGTCGTTTAAAGTTCTGCCTCTCATATAGGCCAAAGGCGCTATTTCAATATATCCATCTTGAAGCATTTGTTGGACCTGATTGAATTCGACCATGTCGTATAGAGCATCATAAAGAGGCATAAGGTATGGGTTGATTTTTTCTGCGATATCGCCCGGAAGATAACCTAACTTTTCTCCCGCTTCTACCGCGGGTCTCGTTAAAATTATTCGTCTATATTTATGTTTAAGTAGTCCTTCAACGGCCAGTGCGACTGCGAGGTATGTTTTGCCGGTTCCAGCCGGACCTATTGCTAAAGAAACATCTTTAGCGCGAATAGAATGAATTAAGTTCCTTTGGTTTTTTCCCTTAGGAGTGATATATCCCTTTTTAGGAGAAACTACGATTCTTTCATTAAATAAAGAAAGTAGGTTTACTTTTGAATCCTCAGCTATTAAACGAATGGCAAACTTTATGTCTCCATCTGCTAAGCGGTGACCTTCTGACATCATTTGATGAAGTTGCTTTAAAAGGTTCTCGACTGTTTCAATTTTTACTGGATCACCAATAACTTTGATTTGGTTTCCGCGTGTTGTAATCCGTACATCAAACTTTTTTTCAATTTGCTTTAAATTAATATCTTCTGTGCCGAAGATATCAGGGATATATTGGTTGGATTCTAACAGAAGTTCTTTAGTGGAGGTTTGATTCAAGTATCTAGATTCCTCTATAGCATTTTGCAATAATTATAGCTCGTAGAGAAAAACAAAGTCAAACCGGTGTGGAAATGTAACTATTTATAAAATAAATGGTTAACAAATTTATTCTAGCCACCACGAAAATTAGAACGAATTAGGCTTAAAAATTCACTCCGTGTGCTAGGGTTAGTTTTAAATGTGCCTAACATAGAGCTAGTAACGGTATATGAGTTTTGTTTTTCAACTCCTCGCATGCACATGCATAAATGTAATGCCTCAATGACAACGGCAACGCCTTTTGGTTTTAAAATTTCATTGATACATTCCGCAATTTGCTGGGTTAAACGTTCTTGAACTTGCAGACGGCGACTAAAAACGTCAACAATTCTAGGGATTTTGCTTAAGCCAACAACTTTTTCATCCGGAAGGTAAGCAACTTGACATTTTCCATAGAAGGGTAAAAGATGATGCTCACATAAACTAAACAGGTCTATATCTTTTACAATTACCATTTCATCCGTAGGAACCGTAAATAAAGCATCATTTATCAATTCATCAATATTTACATTGTAGCCACCAGTTAAGAACTTTAAAGATTTCGCAACACGCTCGGGAGTTTTCTTGAGTCCTTCCCTGGAGGGGTCTTCTCCCAATTCAATGAGTAGTTTTTTAACGAGTTCTTTCACTTATTTTTCCTTGATAGACAACAATGTTGCGAGGAGATTCATAAAGTTTAATTTCATGAAGAGTACCTTCTTCCAGTTTTGCTTCGATGATTTCCCAAAATTTAATTGCCAAGTTTTCTGCAGTGGGTATTATTCCATCTAAAAAAGAAACATCGACATTTAAATTTTTGTGGTCCACTTTTAAAATAATTTCATTTTCTACAATTTTTTTAAGTTTCTTTAAGTCTAAAACCATTCCTGTCTCAGGCGCCACTTCGCCCCTTACAGTGACTTCAAGAACATAATTGTGGCCATGTCCGTTAGGATTGTTGCATAACCCAAAAACCTCTGCATTTTTTTCATCTGAAAAACTTGGGTTATATAGTCGATGACTTGCGCAAAACTCTAGTTTTCTAGTTATAAAAATCATTTGTTCCGGCTATAAAAAAGTGAAGGTGATACTGTATCAAATCCTTGAGAGGAAACAAAAAAATAATACTGATGATTAGAAAATCTTTGAATGGAATTAACAAAAACTTTATTTCAAATATTTTCTTTTGTTATCAGTTGAATAAAACCCAGAACCATAAAGATGAAATGTGGAATTTGAAACCACCTTTGATAAACTTCCTCCACATTTCTCACAAGTATCAAGAGGGGCATCGCTGGGTTTTTGCAAAACCTCGCTGTGTTGTTTGCATTTTTCACACTTATATTCATAGATGGGCATGAATCCTCCTTTTTCTAGACTCAGTGCATAACTCTATTAAACTTTGTTTCGATTTTAGGTAGATAATTAATTTTTTGTGACCCTGTTTCTTTTCTAAAAACATCCAAGGTTTTTGGAATATTTTTTTTTACATCCTCTAATAAAAAAACTTTACTTGGAAGAGTTAGTCCATGTTTTGGGTCAAAAATTCCTACCATAAGTTGAGATCCGTCTGACAGAATTTGCAGGACAATAAATCGTTTCATATCAAATTTTTGCTGCGCTTCGAAAGGCATCATTAAAGTCATATTTTCCTTTTTGGTCCCATATCGCATTACAGCTTGACCAGAATCGACTTCCTTAAATCCGATGGACAAAATCCAATCAGTTATTTCTTTGTTATTGCGACTTTTGGGGAAAACTACAATGCCGAATTTTTCGAAATTTTGATACAGTTGATACTGGTAGGTCTCTGCAGACAAGTCAAAAGGCTTAGTGAAAACTAAACCCATTAACATGAGAATCCCGAAAATCATTTTAATTAAAATTCGCATAGTGTATTCCTACCCGGATCATTTTATAAAAAATTCATCTTAGTTTTCCAGTATTTCTGTTTGGCTGAAAAAATAAGAGATTTCAAAAGCGGCATTTTCAAGTGAATCGGAACCGTGAACTGAGTTTTTTTCAATATCAATTGCAAAGTCTTTTCGAATTGTTCCCGCATCAGCCTCTTTTGGATTGGTAGCTCCCATTAATTGGCGCCAATGGAACATTGCATTTTCTCTTTTTAATACAAGAAGAATAACGGGGCCACTGCTCATAAAAGTAGTTAAATCTCCAAAGAATGGACGATCTTTATGGACCTGATAGAATCCTTCAGATTCTTTTTTTGATAAAAGATATCGTTTAATAGCAACAATTTGAAATCCGTCTGTTTCTATTCTTTCCAAAATTTTTCCGATTAGGTTTCTTTCGACTGCATCAGGTTTGATGATTGCGAGGGTCTTTTCCATGTTAAATAATTTACTTTCTCTAGTTGTTAATAAAGTAAAAAAAAAGGTATTTGGGAAAACCCCAAATACCTTTTGAATTTAATCTTTAAATTTACCGCTGAACCACTCCGATGCGCTTAATTACAAAGCGATCTTCCAGATTGGTGATCCACTTCATTTCAATTGCATCGTTTTTAGCGACATCGCGACAAATATAGACACAGATTTCGCAGGATTTGCAACGGTCTACAGAAACATAAGCCGACTTATCCTTCTCACTGTAATTAATACAATTTGCCTCCGGACAATAGGTAGTACAGAGGTGACAATTTGTTTTAGCGCAAATTTCTTTATTTACATCTGCAATGTAATACATGTTGTCTCCATTCTACAAATTTATACAGCTACGGTGTCTTTTTTCTCAGCCTGAGCACCCCATTTATTATCTACTGCAAATTGGTATGCTGCTTTAATAGTATTCATATTTGCTTCCAAAAGTTTAGCCTTCTTAGCAAACTTTTTATCAATAACACTATCTAAGGCAGCGGTTCCACCGGAAACAACAATTCCTTTACCAATGAATCGGTCTTTTACTGATCCTTCAATGGCATCCATTGCTGGCATTCCAAAAATAGCTGCAATCGCTCCTACCATTGCCATATTGGTCGCCAACTCTGTACCCGCAACTTCATTTGCCAATTCAGTAGCGGGAAGATAATAGATGTTTGCTTCCTTTTCTTCTAACTCGCGAGCTTCGTCAGGAACGAAATCAATTGGTGTCTTGCTATTGATCAGGATATGTCCTTTTTGTTTTAAACCCGTGTAAAAAGGCATGGTATAGGACTTCCCCAAAGTAATAACCTGGGCGCTAAAAATCATCAGAACATTTGGGTATACAATTTCCCCAATTTCATAAATTTCACCGTTTGAAATCCTTACATAACTTTCTACTGGAGCGTTCCTTTTCTCGGAACCGAAAAAAGGAACAAGAGAACTATGACCTTTAGCAATAACCACCGCATTGCTTAAAATATGAGAGGCGGTTACAACCCCCTGACCGCCAATTCCGGCCATACGAACATTATACCGTTTAACTTCTGCCATGGATTTGATTCCTCCTTTAATTACTTCTGACGGGCCTCTTTGGCCTTTTCTTTTGCTTTCTTTTCTAAATCAGTAATGTACTCTTTTGCATCATCGGACATGATTTCCAAGAAACCATAACGCTCTTTCTCAACTTCAAATGCGTCTTTCATTACGTCTGGAGTTGGAATAGCGTATTCAATATTACATGAAGTATAGGCTTGGATATAAGTGGGTCCAATTTCTCTTGCGATCATGATAGCACGTCTAACGGTTCGAACTACACGTGCAGGATTAGTGGGTGCAATTCGAGCAATGTAGGCACAGCCCGCAACTTTTGCTAAACCAATCGCATCAATTTTATCTTGAATTTTACCACGGGGAGCCATTTTCAGAACTCGTCCCTTCATAGTCATTCCACTTTCCTGACCACCGGTATTTCCATAAACTTCGTTATCTAACATAATGGTAGTGAACTTTTCACCGCGGAACCAGGAATGCATTAAACCTTGGAAGCCTATATCAATAAGGCCACCGTCTCCAGCCATGACAATAACGTCCTTGAACTGATTAGGGAAACGTGTGTCCAAGCCTCTCTTCAATCCAGAAGCAACAGAGTTGGTATCTCCATAATTGCCATAGATGAATGGAATATTGGCTTGGGTAATAGCTAACCGTCCGCAACCTGCAGTACCAACATTGATTGTATGCTCAGGGTTAGGAAGAGCCAGCATTGTTAAACGAATGAATAAAGTCATGGCACAACCAGCGCACATGGGATGCTCTTCTATTAATTCTTTGAACTTACCCATGTCAGTGACTTTCATTTCTTTTCCATATTGCCCAGACTCAAGTAAATCTCTGTACTCTACCGGCAAGATTTCTTCAAAACCTGGAGAAGGTTTGATAGTTTCAAGAGACATGATTTTGACCTTTCTATATTATAAATTTCGATTATCTAAAGTTGAAAATTGACTAATTAATAGACAATTAGTAATTGTCAATTCATTATAAATGCAATTGGCTGAATTAAAAAGCGAACATTATAACAAAAACCAATCATTAAGCAATAAACTGACCGGGCTTTGTTTGATAGTCTTTTACTTTCTTAATTTTGCCAACCATTCCAAAATCATTTCAGTTGGCATACTCATTCCACCATAGACCCTTGGACCTGCCAAAATTTCAGCATCCACATTGCCATAAAGCGATGCACATAACTCTTTGTGTAACCAACCTGCTTGATTAAACTCGGGTACCAGGATTTGTTTTGCATTTTTCAAGGCGTTGATAATTTCTACACCGGGCCAAGGACGAATGGTTTTTATTTTTACAAGTCCCACTTGACGGCCTTGTTCCTCTTCTTGTCTCACGGCTTCCCGGGCTTGTGAAACCGCTGAACCGGAAGCTACAACAAACACATCTGCATCGGGGTTGACGACTTCAATTAGGTCACCAATATACCTTCTCCAATGTTTAGCAGAGCGGTTAACCGCAGCAAATACTTCTTGTTGCCAGGAAGCATGCATATGGTAACTAATAAAGTTACTTTTCTGGATTGGTGAATCCCGAGCAATACGGGCTGGCGGGTTTTCGTTATCCATTGCGGGAACCGCTGAGCGCCAACCATCACGCGGCGGTAATTTATATTCTTCTGATTGCATCATTACGTTTCCACGGGCATGGGTCACAAAAAATCCATCCACGGATACGATCGCGGGTAAGGTAACGTCCACTTCCTCGGAAACCAAAAATGCAGCCAGAGCAAAATCATAGAAGTCTTGCTGATTTTCAGCATGAGCATGCAATACTCCTGTATCCAACAAAAATGAAATTTCAATATTGTCAGGTTGAATTGCCAATGGGGTATTAATAACTCGGCACATGTTAAGCATAACTAACGGAAGACGAGCACCAGGCCATGAGGAGATGGCTTCCATACCACGCATCAGACCAGGCCCTGAAGTCGCAGTTAAGGACCGTACTCCTGCTCGGGAAGATCCGCCAATAGCAGACATAACTCCAATTTCCTCTTCACCCCGATAATATTCTTTTACATAGCCTTCGTCATAAAGGTATCCCACTTGTTGCATCGTTTCACTTTGAGGAGTAATGGGATAAGATATTGCAATGTCTACATTGGCTCTACGAATAGCCTCTCGAGCCGCTTCACTACCGGTAATAAATTGAAATTCGCGAGGGGCTTCATGAAAAAACCAATCTGGTTCCACGACTTTCTGTAAATCTCCCTTTGGAACCCATTCCTCTTTTTTTGCAGTCTGTTGATCTGACATATCTTTCCTCGTTAAAAGATGTAGTAATTAAATTATTTATTAAAAATTTCTTTATAGGAAACAATTAGTTATAGAATTAAGTCCGTTTTTTACGAAGTGGTGGTACAACTTACCACGTTTGCGGGCTTTATACAATTTTAATGAGCTTCTACCATTAAAAAAAATCTACAATTTATGTGGTTTTTATAATAGAAAATGTAAATTTATGAACTTAAGGGAAAGGTACCTTTAAATCCTTGATTTTTTTTAGCTTATTTAACTCAATGACAGTGTTTAAAAATCCTAAAAAAATTAGGCACTTAATATGCATTTTGGGTTCGTACCAGAGATAGCGCTTACGAGGAATCATTCCTTTATCATATTTTCCAATGTATTTAATTCCCGGAAATAGGAAAATGCTTTTTCAAGAAATTCGTTTAAGTTTTTATCATTTTTAAATGATAAGGTCTTATCAGCTAAATCTGTCGTGTGGCATACGTCATATTGAAGTGTTTCTTTATTTTTGTATTTAATGACATCTACAACCCAATGCAGTGCGGTAACATCTTCTTTTGCTGGACTTAAGGCTGCAATCCCATAACTATGAACTCTATATAACAGTTGAACTCCCCCTTGGCCATTGGGTTCAGCCCGGGTCAATACTAAGTTGTCTTGGATTATCATAAAAAACTCCTCAGTTACAATCTTCCATAAATCTCAGAGTTGTGAACGCTGATACTCAAAAATTACTATGCTACTATATTGCATTTAAATTGGAAAAAGCTAACAAAATAAACTATCTAATATCAAAATCTTTTCATAATGAAATCGCATCTATATGATAAATAAAGGAGAAAAAACTGACTATGAAGCCCATTGAATTAAATAATCCTGTTGAAATAGAAGAATTTTTGAGCAAAATCAGTTTCACAGGAGAGGGGTTCACCTCGGAATCATTAATAGTGGATGTTTGGGATGCAGGATTGGATTACCCGGATTATCTCAAGGCTGAAGGGGAGGACCCTGGGGCACGGTATGAAGGAAAATCTCCAGCTTGGGCGAAATATCATATCAGACAAGGAAAAAGAGTATTTATGGTTTATGGCGGTGAAAAACAAGGGGCGCGCCGAACTCATTTTTCCGAAACTCCCTAATTAGAACAAAATTACCCAAATGAAATTTTAATCATAGGGGGATCTATTGTGAATAATAGTTTTTTGTTGGAGTTAATTTATGAGATTTGATAAGGAAACACAAACACGTATTCTGCGTGTTGCTGGGGATCGATCAGAGGGTCTGGATATTCCGGAAGTAGATGAGCGAATTGCCGAAATAATGGACTTGCATCCTGAATTTGATGGAGCTTGGGAAATGGGAGAACTAGCTATTTATCCTCAAGAAATTGAAGGTAAAATAGTAAATCCATTTGTTCATACGGTCTTTCATGTAATGATTGATAAACAAATAACGGATGAGTCTCCTGATTTTGTTGCTGAAACATATAAGCGGCTTATTGATGATGGGGTGGATTCGCACGATGCTTTGCACGCTATTATTGGAGTTTACGCGGGAATATACTTTTCAATGATGCGCCAGGGAGAAACATTTAGTAACTTGGATTACAAAGAACAATTGTCAAGATTGGATAAAGAAAACTCTACTGGCAAGGAAATTTAGTTTTAAATAAAAACTAAATTTTTCGATGGGTGTTTTGGGAGAATCATGCAATGGGAAAAGTAATTCGAATTAAATTATTGGTTTTTAGTGTTGCTTTAGTTTGCGCAGGCAAAGCTATGGCTAATCCTTCGGAAGTGCAACTTCAAGAACTGTCTGAAAAATTAAAAGTGTGCGAAAAGTTTACTCAAGAATTTAAACATCCTTTTACCGGCCAAACCATGAAACGGTTTATTAATGGGTTTAAAGGAGAGAAATGTAACTACTTGGAAGAAATGCCGGGAAATATGAAAATGGAATGTAATTATCCGAAAGAGAAATTGGGAAAAGTTTCAGACTACTATAAAAATCCTGATAAGTTTGGAAGCAAGGTTAAATCCAAAACAAAATTTAAGGATGGTAAACCTGTAACAGAAACCAAACATTTTAAAGAAAACCAAGAAGTTAAAAATCCTCTGCAAGAAAGCCTTCAAAACGGTGAATGTGTGGTAAAAAAATAAATTTTAACACCTTCCTCTGTATATTTTCTTTTCACAATAATAATATTCAGTTCAAACTGATAAGAAATATTTAAAAAGCTTTTATTTTATCTCCAGTTTAAAAAATGAGTGAATTAGAAGTGATGGTAATGTATAGACCTTGTGGTCCAAAAGAATTTCAACTTGTTTCTGAAAGTGGGTACCGATATTGGCCTCCAAGATTGCCAGATCAACCAATATTCTACCCTGTTACAAATGAAAAATATGCCAAAGAAATCAATAAGTGGAATGTTGAACAATCTGGAAGAGGGTACGTAACTAAATTTTTTGTAAAACGTGAATTTATTGAAAAATATCCTATTCAACAGGTCGGGGCAAATTATCACACCGAGTGGTGGATTCCGAGTGATGATTTAGAAAAGTTAAATCAAAATATCGTTGGAAAAATAGAAGTAATTTATGAAGAAACTAAGGAATAACCCTTGAAATTATCTGAGGTTTGCTAGTTAACAGGATAAGTTTGGTTCTATTTTTGAAAACATTTTAATGGAATTTAAAAATTTAACTTGACTAACTAGTTAGTTTTTCTTATATTGCTGCTTATTATTAACTAAATGGTTAGTTAAAAAGAAAACTAATGAACAAACCTAGAAAAACCCAAACAAGAAATAAGATCATTCAGGCGGCTTTCGAATTATTTTATCAGCAGGGCTATCAAGCAACGACTGTAGACCAAATAATTGAAAGATCAGGGGTTTCCAAGCCTACTGTGTACTCCTATTTTCCCTCCAAGGAAGATTTATGTGTTGCTTATATGAAAGAAAGACACGCACGTGAATTAGATTCCCTTGCTAATTCCTTGAAGCAGGAAAAAACGGTTAAGGATCGATATTTAGGTGTTATGCGATGGATGCAAAAGGGATTGATTGCTTCTGAGTATCGTGGCTGTGGTTTTTTTAACATGGTTTCTGAAATTCCTGACCCCAAGAATCCTATTGTTCATGAAGCAAAAAATTTTGTAGACCAATTTAGAGGAATTATTAAGGAAAGAGTTGAAGAGTTAAGGGCATCTGATGAAAAATATCAGGGCTTGGATCCCGATAGAATTGCTGATGCCTATTACTTGATTGTCGGCGGTTCGATTATGGGTAGTCAAGAGTATAGGGATTCCTGGCCCACAGATCGAGCCTTGCAGGAGGTCGAAAAGTTGATTGAGTAGAAATATTTTTTTGTTAGAAAGTTAACTAACTAGTTAGTTTGATTGCTTACCTAATAATTAAGGAGAAAACAATTATGACAACCCAAACTAAACAAGAAAAAGTTTTGAACGGTGTTAACGTAACAAAAATGTTTGAAACCATTCACGCTGTAAAAGATAACCCTGAGATTGCCAAGTTCCGGTTTAAGGCAACCAATCAATGGGTTAAAGGTGGACATAATCGAACAACTATCAAGGAGTTTTTTGTGGCCGGTCAGGAAGATATGACTAGAACCGAGCCTTTCATTTTAGATGCGGATGAGCCACCCGTTTTATTGGGTGAGGATATTGGTCCCAATCCAGTAGAGTACGTTTTAAAAGCATTAGCGGGTTGTATGACGACAACCATGGTTTATCACGCAGCATCCCGAGGTATTAAAATTGAAGAAGTTGAATCGACATTAGAGGGAGACTTGGATCTACAAGGGTTTTTGGGATTGAATGATGACGTTCGTAAAGGGTATCAAAATGTTCGTGTGAATTTTAAAGTTAAATCAGATGCTCATCCTGCAATTCTAAAAGATCTTGCTGAGAATTCTCCTGTTTTCGATATTATATCGAATCCTGTTCCGGTGGAATGCTCTGTTACTAAGGCTTAAAAAAAATTGAGTGAATCAAATCATTCAGGGAGGGGCTCTCAGTTTTTATCAAGAGTAAAAATAAATTAATTCGTTTATTTATCTACTCTTTAATGCAAAAAAGAAACCGGAATCATTATCTAATGATTCCGGTTTTATATTTAAAAGAATTTTATATTGTTAGTAATGCTATAAGCACTTAGAAATTGTTTTGCCCAAGTCTGCTGGACTCTTAACAACCTTGATTCCGCATTTCTTCATTACTTTCATTTTACTTTCCGCAGTTCCCTGTCCACCTGAAATAATGGCTCCCGCATGTCCCATACGTCGCCCCGGAGGTGCGGTTTGCCCTGCAATAAAACCAACTACTGGTTTAGTGATATTTTTCTTAATGAAATAAGCAGCTTCATCTTCAGCCGATCCACCAATTTCTCCAATCATACAGATTGCTTTTGTGGAACGATCTTTTTGAAATAATTTAAGTACATCTATGTAGCGGGTTCCTATAATGGGATCTCCCCCAATCCCAACACAAGTGGATTGACCTATCCCTAAAGCAGTTAATTGTCCTACAGCTTCATAAGTCAATGTGCCACTTCGAGAAATAATACCGACATTTCCTTTTTTATGAATATGGCCTGGCATGATTCCTATTTTTGCTTTACCCGGAGAAATAACTCCTGGGCAATTAGGGCCCACTAAACGAGAGTCTGTGTTTTGAAGGTATTTATAAACTTCCACCATATCGTAAACAGGAATTCCTTCACTGATACAAACAATTAATGGAACACCAGCATCTGCCGATTCAAGGATGGCATCTGCCGCAAACCCCGGGGGTACAAATATAACGCTTGCATTGGCTTTAGTTTTTGCAACTGCATCTTTAACTGTATTAAAAACAGGAACTCCTAAAACTTCTTGGCCGCCTTTTCCGGGAGTAACACCTGCGACAACATTTGTTCCATATTTTTGGGCTTGTTCCGTATGGAACATGCCTTCTCGTCCTGTGATTCCTTGAACCAGTAACCGTGTTTTTTCATCTACAAGTATGCTCATTTGATTGCCTTCACCACTTTTTGAGCGGCATCTTTCATGCCGTTTCCAACAATAAAATTTAAACCTGATTCTTTTAAAAGGTAATGCCCTTCTTCCATGTTAGTTCCTTCCATTCTAATAACTACAGGAACTTTCACGTCCAATTTTCTTGCTGCTGCGATGACTCCATTCGCTAAAATATCGCAACGTAAGATACCACCAAAAATGTTGATGAAAATAGCTTTGACATTAGGATCGGAAAGTAAAATACGAAAAGCATTTTCAATCATTTCTTCATTTGCTCCGCCACCCACATCTAAAAAGTTAGCGGGTTGTCCGCCTGAATGTTTAATGATATCCATAGTGGCCATTGCCAGACCCGCGCCATTGACCATGCATCCGATGTTGCCTTCCAATTGAATATAATTCAGGTGAAATTTACTAGCTTCAATTTCATTGGGATCTTCTTCATCAAGATCCCTATAGGCTAAAGTATCTTTGTGACGCCCTAAGGCATTATCATCAATGTCTACTTTGGCGTCTAATGCTAAAATTCGATCATCTCCTGTGATAACAAGAGGGTTAATCTCCAGCATAGAAAGATCTTCTTTAACAAAACAATTATATAAATTAATAATAAATGGAATTGCCTTTTTTAAAACCTCTCCACTGAGATTTAAACTGAAAGCAATTTTTCTTGCTAAGTAAGGTTTAACACCAACCACAGGATCCACATATTCAGTAATGATTTTTTCAGGTGTGTCCTCTGCAACCTCTTCAATTTCCATTCCACCTGCTTCACTTGCCATAATCATTACTTGACTGGTCTCACGGTCAATGAGCAAGCTTATATAGAGCTCTTTAACAATTTCCATTCCCTCTTCGATAAGGATTTTTTTAACAAGTTTCCCTTCGGGGCCAGTCTGATGAGTTACGAGGGTCATTCCAAGGATTTCTCCTGCCAACTTTTCAGCTTCTTTGGGGCTCTTAGCCAGCTTTACGCCACCACCTTTTCCGCGGCCACCCGCATGGATTTGTGCTTTAACCACAACCACCGGAGTACCTAACTCCTTGGCTGCATTGGAAGCTTCGGATTTTTTAGTGATCACTTTTCCATTGGGTACGGAAACGTTGTACTTACGAAGCAGTTCTTTCCCCTGATACTCGTGTATTTTCATAATATTTTTTTGGTTAGAAATAAATATTGGAACTGTTTAATGGAGGGCCGATTTTTATCACATGGGACGTGAATTGTCAAAAAAAACTGGCTAAATTTTTAGGTGATTAAATTAACACTTGGAGGTAATGCTTTTGGTTGGTCCCTGAGAGGGATTGGATGGAAGAGGGCTGCTATCATTCCGAAAAATTTGTTCCCAGGCGTCGCGCAAGGGGTTTAATATTTTTAGAATAGATTCTAAAGCTTTAGAGTCGGACTTTACATTGGCCGAGGTAAGTTGTCGTAAAATGAATTGGTAGAGGTCTTCTAATTTTCGAGAAATATCTCCTCCCTTTTCCAAATCCAAGGCTAGAGAAAGTTCGTTGATTATATCGTGAGTTTTTTGTATGTATTTTCCTCTTCCAGGGATATCATTTTTTTCCATGGCTTGGATAGCCATATTGACGAATTTAATAGCTCCATCATACATCATGATGATGAGTTTTCCCTGATTGGAAGTAGCGACTTCATTTCTTTGATATTCTTTAAAGTAATCTGCAGGACCCATCCCTAATAACTCTCCTCAACTCTCAGTAATAAGTTTTTATTTATTAAACACACTTTTGATGCTTTCAATTGAATTAGAAAAAGCTTGTCTTTGAGTGTTTAATCGACCCAATATTAATTCCAGGTTAATAAATCGATCTCTAATATTTTGTTCAAACAATTCTAATCGTTCGTCCATATCAAAAATGGTTTCGTTTAAATCATCGATAGTACTAGTAACAGTTTTTATTTCAGATTCAAGTGGACCGTTTTGTGTGGTATCTAATAATGCACTAATTTGACTGTTTAATTGTTCAGCGACTCCCTTAGTTAGATCTATGGTGCCATAATTTCCGTCGACAGAAGTTCCTATTCTGAAGTTTAAACCTTCTGCGGAAGTGCCCTCGGCACCTGCGAAAAAATTTCCTGTTCCTGTAGCATTTGTAAAGTTCGGTTCACCTACTTTCCGGAGTTGTGGAACTCCACCCAGCACTCGGACTTCAAATGATCCCGCTTCAGTTTTGTCAGTAAACCCTACAAAGGTGACAGCGGAGTTATTGGCATTACCCTTACTGGCAAATAGTCCCGCTACACTTTGGGAATCTTCTAAAAGTGCTTCATCTAATTTTGGAGAATCTACTATTAGAGTTCCATCGGATTGTGTGGTGATTCCAATTTGAGCCAGAAATGAGTTTGCCCCTTTGAGTCCATCGATTTCTCCTGTGGTGACGCTCCGCAACGTATTTTGGAGGTTCTGAACCATAAAGTTCCCAAATAGAAGACCGGTTTCCAAAGTCTCCTCATCAAATGTCAATTGGTCTCTTAAAAATTCAAAGAGTTGGTTATAGCCATCTACAAAATCAAAAATTTTGGTTTTAATTTCTTCTCTGTCTGTTTTGACTTCAATAGTACCGCTGCCGGTTGACACCAAATTTAAAATAGTCCCTTGAACAATATCATTAACTGTATTGCTCGATTTAACGATATCAATTCCATCCAGTTTTAACAAAGCGTCTTGTGCGGATTGAGTTTCAGTGAAAGTCATGGAATCGAATTCTCCAGTGCCAATGCTGGAGGTGAAGAGCCGGGCAGTGACTGTGTTTTCAGCACCCGTCTTAGTACCTGATAAAAGTAACCTTACCGGTGTAGATCCACTTCCATCGTTGATGAAAGATGCTTGTACATCTGCTCCAGAATTGTTGATAGCCAATCGTAACCCGTCCAAGGAATTATTGGATGAGTCAATCTGGATAAAAGTAGTTTTGTCTCCTACTTTTATTTCAAATATTCCTGGTTGTACTTGACTGCTAATGGACTCAAAACCTGCAGAAGTTATCTTTCCTTCCTTTGCCAATTGGGTGACTTCAAGGGTAAAGGACCCTGAAGTAGAAAGGCTTGTGGGATTAATTTCGACAACGTCTCCCTCACCAGAAGTTTTAGAAAATTCCCCTTTATTTGAAATAAATCGACTTTCCGTACTAATGGAGGCAAGAGAGGTTTTAAACACCTGTAATTGTGACTTTAGATCCTGAAAAGCATTGAGCTTCTCTTCCTCAAGTTCAACCTGGGCAATTTTGAGATCAATAGGTCTCCCTTGGAGCTGAATAAGTTTACTCACCACATCGGCAGTATCAAAACCAGATTGAATTCCAAATATTGAGGTTTCAGCCATTTAAAGTTTCCAAATCCAAGAGCTAATAAAAATATTCAGTTACTTTGATGGTTATCGGCTGTAAACCTTTTAAACTTTAGGGTTCCAGGTCTTTTAACCACTGATTTGGAAAAAATGTGGGTTAGGTATAGGCATTTCAAGGGGTTTCTTCTAACTAATTGAAAACATTGATAAAATTTAAAAGTCTTTGAAAAAGTTAGATTTTCTTGAACAAAGTCAAAAGGAAATGCTATAAGGCATGTATGAATGAACAATTTGATCTGTTTTCGGATAACAATGTTGACTCAGCCCCAAGTAAACCGAAGGAGTCTAATCCTCGGATATTGTACTTTGATTTAGAGACCCAAAAAAGTGCAGATGAAGTTGGAGGTTGGGGAAATAGCCACAAAATGGGTTTGGCGGTAGGGGCTGTTTGGGATAGCTTAGAAAAAAAATATCTCACTTATCTTGAAGAAGAAGCGTCCGATTTAGTAAAAAAATTAGTAACAGCGGATTTAGTTGTAGGCTTTAATGTTATTGGATTTGATTATGCTGTTTTACAACCCTATGCCAATGACCTGCATATTGACCTTCAAGAAATAAATACCTTTGATATGTTAACTGATGTTCATCGAAAACTTAATCATCGACTCAGTTTAAATAATTTAGCTCAGATAACCTTAGGCGCGGAGAAAAGTGCAGATGGACTAGTTTCATTGCGTTGGTATAAAGAGTATTTACAAGGGGATTCTGCAAAGTTAGATAAAATCATAGAATATTGTAAGAAAGATGTAGAAATTACCCGCGATTTATTTTTGTTTGGAGAAAAGAACGGTTATGTGGAATATGAAAGTCGCTCGAAAGGCCGAGCGCGATTAGAAGTAGACTGGAAGCTGGATCGCCTGGCCAAAAAGAATTAAATTGTAAGTTCCAACGGAAGATTTTCTTGCTCCCTATTTTTTCTCAGCTAGAGCTTTGATAATAGCTTTTTCGGTCATTGGTCCCCAGACACCATCGGCTAATAGTTCTTTATCTTCCTGAAAATGCATAAGAGATCCTTTAGAAACGGGTCCCCACTTTCCGTCCACCTTCCCTTTATAATATCCCAAATTTTTTAGAGCTTTTTGTCGATTTCTTACGCTTGTGAAATTGTTGGCATTAAAACGGATGGCTTCCACAATAGTTTGCAAGGTGTTTCCGGGGCATGAGGGTTTTCCAAATAAAAAATGTCCGTATAAATCATTTTCCTTCCAGTCCCAATGTTCTCGACAAATTTGCCATAATATTAGTCCCGCTAATAACTGTTGATCATTAGGTTGGCCAGCGGTAGGATCTGTTACTTTTTCACCCTGGAATAGGCCTTCGAACATTACGGACATGAACTCAGCATTCTCATCCCCAGGGCGTCCTTTAAATCCTTGAGACCAGGTCGCTTTATTTAAGTTGTTACATAATATAATTTGCCCATTTTTACGAATTGCGAAGGTATATGCAATACTTTCAACCCCTCCTTTTCGTAGGTGTGAATTCTTACTTGTATGGTATTTGGCAACTGCCTCTACGGTACCCCAGCCTAATTCTTGATGTAAAACTAAGCCCTTAATATTGACGGGATCGCGTAGTTTCCATTTTCGTCCTTTGGAATTTCTTTTTAATTTTTTTCGCCCGTCAATAGGCTTTTTCATACTTAATGCTTTTGCGACTATGGCTAATTGCTCTAGGATATCTTCTTCCATGGCAGCTCCAAAGTTTTACGTTTAATCCAGCGTAACCAGGACCAAATCAAAAACTATAAATCGCTTTTCGGAATAAATCAAGGTTGTGGGGAAGCAATTTGAAACTATTTAGTTTTTACATTGTCCAGTAGTTTTTCAATTATATCTACAGGTTTTAAGTTTTCTGCTTCTGCTTTAAAATTAAGAATAATTCTATGTTCTAAGACTTGGCGAGCGACACTTCGAATATCCTCTGTACTTACAGCGACCCTATTATCCATTAAAGCCCGTGTTTTGGCTGCTATTATTAAATATTGTGAGGCTCTCGGTCCAGCACCCCAGTTTACCCATTCATTTACAAAGTCAGGGGAAATCTTACTCTTAGGTCGGGTGGCTTGTACCAAATCAACGGCAAAATGGGCTACATGGTCGGAGATAGGGACACGAGGAACCAACTCTTGTAGTTTTACAATTTGCTCGGAATCCATTACCACATCTAAATCGGGATGATGCCCGGAAGTTGTTGAAACGGCTATATCAACTTCTTGTTCTCTGGTCGGGTATTCCACATTAATGAGAAACATAAAGCGATCTAACTGTGCCTCAGGAAGAGGATACGTTCCCTCATGCTCAATAGGGTTTTGAGTAGCAAACACTAAGAAGGGTTGCTCTAAGTGGAAAGTAGAAGTTCCAGCGGTAATTTGTTTTTCCTGCATTGCTTGTAACAAAGCAGCCTGAGTTTTTGGGGGGGTACGATTTATTTCGTCAGCTAAAATTATATTGGAAAATACAGGACCTTTAATAAATCTAAAGTCACGTTTTCCAGTTGCATGATCTTCGTAAAGTATTTCTGTTCCTGTGATATCTGTAGGCATCAAATCAGGAGTGAACTGGATTCGTTTGAATTCTAGTTTAAGAATTTTTGCAAGTGAACTGACTAAAAGGGTTTTTGCTAAGCCCGGAACACCGACAAATAAACAATGTCCTTTAGAAAAAAGAGCTATTAAGAGATTTTCGATGACATGGTCTTGACCAATTATGACTTTGCGAATTTCATGAATTACTTTTTCTTTAGCTTCGAGAAATTCTTTGGCTAATGTCAGATCCTCTACTGGTGTTTCCATTATTTTTCCTTGTCGAATATTGGCTGTAAGTTGAATTTTTGGGACGAGGTTTATTTGATTAAGCTGAATAACCTCACTTGTTCCTCTTTCTTTGATGTTTTAGCTAGTTTTGTATAAATATTGATTAGTCTAGCATGGACCAGGGGGTTAAAAGGATTGATTTTCTCCGCTTGTTTAAAATAAAATTCTGATTTGGAAAAGTTTTTACGGAAAAAGTAAACTTCTCCCAAGTTACTCAAGGTTGTATGAAACATTGGATAATACTTTAGGCTTTCTTGAAGAAGCTTTTCTGCTTCTTTATCTTGATTATTGGACAAGTAGGTAATTGCTAATTTGTTATAAAGTACTGGAGATAAAGTTTGGGAATTTTCAATGGCTTTTTCATATTCAATGATAGCTGCTTCTACAAATTGACGCGATTTTAATATATCTCCCAGAAGGGTAAAATCCTGAGCTTGTCTGCTAACGGAAGTTATATCGGTTTTACTTTCAGAAGTTTCTCCAAATTGAGATTGATTTTTTTTAAATTGGAACTTTAATACTGTGAGTCCCGGGATTTTTTTTAAGGGTTGTTTTTTAATATAATCTTTCCATTGAGTTTGAAACTTTGATAGTGAATTGCCCAACAGTTCCTCTAAAACTTTTTCCACTAATTTATTTTGTGACAAAGCATCAGCTAATGATGCCAAAATATTTTCCCCATTAGTATGGACCATGTAATCTATCATGGTTGCCACTTCCGCATACGCTAATTGAACGTCTTCAGCACTTTTAAGTTTAGCGAAGGAAGGCATCATTGCTTCAAGTTCAACCATATAATCGTTTGTTAAAGCATCTGCTAATACGGTCTCCATAATAGGTGATAGATGGTTTTCCCCATTCCGCCATCGAGCTTCTAAAAATTTAGCCATTCCTTCGTGGAGCCAGAGTGGCGCATTATTATTGCTTTTACTGCTTAATAAATAATGAACGTATTCATGACTTAAAGTATCTAACCAATTATATCCACGAACTAACGAACCCGGAGAAATCATCATGATACGATTGTATTTACATAGAGCAACTGTTCCTGAGGTCATGATGTCTTTTAATGTTAACGGTGAAATGCGAGAAAATGGTTCCCGGTCAGGATAAATTTCGATTAAAACTTTATCTTTGGGATAGAAATTTAAAATTTTCCCTAATACTTGATAAGATTTCTCTAGCACTTCTTCTGCGAAAGGAATTAGAACTTCGTCTGGTCCATCAGAATAATGGAAAATGAAATGATCGGATTCGTGGGAAACAAAACCTTGTGTTGCATCAAGTGTGTTCTTGACTAACGTCTTAAATGTTTTAACTATGGATTGAGTGTCTTCAACATCTTTAAGTAATTCCCATGCTTTTTGATAATTACCTTTATAAAACTCGACCCTGGCTTCAAAGAAAATAACATCCCCAGAGTTGGGATAAGTCTTGTTTAGGGTTTTTACATAGGACTGGGCTTTGCTAAATTGCCATTGGTCGATATAGGAATAACCTCGGGTTATATCTTCTTGAAAACCAGCAAAGGCGATACCAGTTAAAATCCAATTAAATAAAGCCAAAATTAAAAAGTTGAGAAAATGTTTTTTAAAAGTCATCATTTCACTAATTCTTTATAATATTCATTAACCATGCGCTGGTACTTTTGTGGATATCGGTTTTTCATGGCTTTTAAAATTTCTTCACGAAATTGTCCGGGAACTTTGTATTGATCCTCAGAGGGTAGATTGACTTTTTCTTGTTGCATTCGGGTTGAACCGCGTCCTCTTTGATTTTCCCTGGCTTGCCCTTGACCAAAACTAAACATCCTTTGTTGTCCGTTGGGACCTTGACCTGAATCCGCATTTTTTAATTGGTTTAACATTTCTTTGATTTCAGATAGTTTTTTTAAGGCTCGATTCTCGGATTCTATACTTTCGGGAATTCTTTTGTTTTCTAATCCGCGTTCAGCATGCATCATTTGACGTCCAGCATTTTTCATTCCCCTGGATAGTTCAGGAGTGATCATTGGATTTTTTTGATTCATACCACGAAAGATTTCTTCTAAATCCATTGCGTCATGCCGCATTTGTTGTTGTTGCTTTGAGAGATTTTGAAGCTTTTGTGTATCCTCTTCAGAAATCATGGATTGATAGTCTTTTGAGATATCTCTCATAAGAGTCCCTAGTTTCTTAGAGATTTCACGATTTATTTCGTTTATGGAATTTAGATCAGCTTTCATTTTGTCTTGCAAGGAAGAATCCAAATCTCTTGCAGTACGAAAATGATTTTGCCATCTTAGTATTTCCGGATACGTTCTTTGAAAGAGTGAATTAAATTCGTATAAGTCCATTAGTTCAGTTAATTCTTCAAGTTTGTTGTATTTCTCTGTTAATTGAGGGAGAAAGCTTTGGAATCCCTGAAACATTTTCATGTGAAGGTCGTGCATTTTGTTCATGACATCTGATAAGTTTTTCCGGGCTTTATTCAAATCTTGAAATTTTTGACGAACATCTTTTTTGCCAGCTGAGTCTACAGTTTTTTGGTTTAGTTCGCTGATGTTTTGTCGCAGATTTGCCTCTTGGTCCATTAATTTACTATACGTTTTCATTTTTGGGTGATCTTCTAATACATGTTCATCTTCGCCCAGAAGTTTTTGAATATCATTAACATCTTTTTTGAGACTCTGGAAAAAATCCTGTAAGCGGTTTTCAAATTTTTTGAATTGCTGAGAGCGAAGTTTCTTATTGATATCTGTTGTTTTATCAAGTAGGTGTTTTTCTTTTGCCTCAAGTTCTTCAATTTTTGACAGAGACTCATTTAATTGGTTTAAAATTTCCATATCAACTAAGTTTTGTTGATTGTCTTGCATGTCTTGTAGTTGATCAGAAAAAGCTCTCAGGTCATCCATCATTTTTTCTAACTCTTCCATGGCTTGGTCCATTTTCCCCTGGTTGATTAAGTCCATTAGCTTTTCTAAAGATGAATCAAAGGATTCCATATTTAAGGATTCAAAAGCATTTTGATTTAGAAACTCATCGGGAAGAGATTGGTTCTGCCTTGCGAGTTGCTCCATGATTTTTTGTAAGGTTTCCTTGAGTTTCTTTATCATGGATTTCATTTCTGGAGTATTGAGTTCTGACTTTTTATCTCGAGCTTTTTCCAGTTCTTCTCTTAAGGATTCTGCTAATTCGGAAAGGTCCTTCTCCATATCTATAACTTGACTCATTCGTTCTCGATTAAGCATTTTTATTAAAAATAATATATCTCTTTCCAAGTGAGCAATAAGTTTGTCGTTAACCGAATCCACCGGTGGGAAATTGAGTCCTATCGGTGTAGCTTTTACAATCGCATTACTTATTTGATTCATTGTTTGAATTTGTTCTTCTCTAATCCCATTCAAACCTGAAATAATATTTTTTATTAGTGTGAGGTAGGGTTGTGGAAAAGATTGTATTTCTTCCGCTTGTGTTTGGATAGACTGCGCAAGGTTTATAATTCGAATCAATTGATCCGTATTGTAAGCCAAGGTATGTTTTAATTTGTCTAGTCCTTCAGGCGTGTTTTCATACTGATTCATATTGCTGACTAAACTTCGTGCTAATAGCTCAACCATTCTTTCTACTAATTCCTCTTGAAGGGCTATAAGATCTAAGTGCTTCTTTTTCTCATCAAAAATTTCAAAGGAAAACACTTCAGATTGCCCTGCGTTGGGCCCTAAGATCGTATCGTTGTCAAAAATTTCTAAATAATATTGAACTTCATCCCCTGGAAGGATGTCCAATGTGCTTAATTCCCAAGTGTAATCCCCCTTTAATTCAGTTTGGAATCCCTTAATATTTTTTATAAGTTTTTTCTGAATTTTCCCATTAACGTTAATAACCAATTCCACTTTTTGAATCCCAAAATCATCTGACGCCTCATAAAAGAATTGAACTTTATCTGTTAGAAAATAAACCGGTTTTGGATTTGCTAAGAAAATTGTGATATGTGGAGATTTATCTTTTATTAATGTAATCGGGTATTCTTCTGGCAATAAAATTTTATTATTTTTCGGTGATTTTATTTCATATTGGTAATGCCCGGGTTCTCTGATAATAATACGACCACGAATATTTATATCCTTGGTGACATCCATGGAAAGCCGGTCTGTACCATTTATGACCAGGCTTGATCCCGCCAAAGGATGATTTGACTGGGCTTGGATAATTACTTCGGTGCCGGGAAACACGTTTATCTTCCCGTCTGAGGGGTCAATTGTTTTTTGCTTAAGGCGTGTATATGCAGGATAGTTATAAGCTAAGGTAAATTTGCTTAAAGAATAATTCGGCTCTTCATGCAATGTCTCATTCGATTTTTTTGATTGTGTTAATAGCTTGGTTTCTTTTGTTGGGCCAGGTAGTGAAGCTAGTTTTTCATACCCTTGTGTCCAAAACTCAGGAATAAAAAAATTTAAAACTAATGCTATTGAAACTACTGATAAAAGAATGAGTCCACTCTGGAAAAAGTTCTTTGGGTTTACTAATGTTTTATAATCCAGATCTTTTACCTGCTTCCCTGTTCTAGTAATTAACTCCTCAATGAATTCAAAGGAAATAGCAGAAGAATGTTGGGATTTGTGCAGGTGAGGCTCTAGTTGGATGGAGTTTATAAGGCTATTTTGAAGGCCTTGAACTTTCTTTTCTATAAAAAGGGCTGTTTGATCCGTTGATAATGATGACCAACCATTTTTTCTAGTTATGTATATGCAAAGAAAAATTAAAGAAATTATCCACAATATTGAAAATACAACAATTATAGGAAGAGCAGGGGAGCTATAGAAGGCCACTATATTTATAATTAACGCTCCTCCTATTACCAAAGCCAAAATTAGAAAAAAGTTGGAAGAAAATTGGAAGAGAGAACGCCGTTTTCGAACTTTATCCAGAAAACTTTTTATTTGTTGGGCAGAATCCATATAAGTGATTTTGAAATAACCATTTCGACCATTGTATTATATCCTGATTTACTTCTTTTGGTAATTAGTAAAAGAGAGAGGGAAAAAGCAAAGGAAAACTCAAGATTAGGAGGCTATATAGATAACCTTTTCAATAAAATAGAGAGATTAAACGTAAGCGTTTATGATTATGCTGTACTTGGGTTGTCGTTATCTTTGGTGATTTCCTTATTTTTTAAAAATGGACCGAATAGTTCTAAGGGAAGTGGAAAAAAAGTTGTTGTTGATTTATCCACTGAAACATCCAGCATAGTTTGTAAAAATCTCAATTGTAGAGCTGGAGGGTGTGCATTTATAATGTCCGCAGCATCCCCAATTTTTTCTGCTGCCTCAAATTCTCCTAAGGCATGGATTACTTTAGCTCTTCTTTCTCGTTCCGCTTCCGCTTGTTTTGCTAATGCACGCTGCATTTCCTGAGGTAAATCGACATTTTTTACTTCAACATTGGCTACTTTGACGCCCCATGGCTCAGTTTGGTCATCAATGACCTGCTGCAAATGATTATTAATTTCTTCACGGTTGGAAAGCAAATCATCCAATTGACTTTGCCCTAATACGCTTCGTAATGTGGTTTGGGATAACTGGGACGTCGCATATAGAAAGTCCTCGACCTCAATAATGGCTTTTTGAGGATCAAGCACTCTAAAATAAACAACCGCATTAACCTTAACGGTTACGTTGTCTTTGGTAATAATGTCTTGAGGAGGAACATCCATGACCACTGTGCGGAGACTCACCTTCACCATTTTTTGGATTATTGGAACTACAATAATAATTCCAGGGCCTTTCACTTTATAAAATTTTCCCAGGAAAAATATTACCCCTCTTTCATATTCGCGTAAAATCTTGAATGATATTGCGAATAAAAAAAAGATTAGAATAATAACAACAGCAATGGGTTCCATGGCGCTTCTCCTTATAAAGGATTAATTAAGCGTTGCTTTCTTTATGATATCAATAAATACCCTTGAAAAAGAAGCTTTTTCGGAATCTATATAAAACAATTTCCTGGTCAGAAAAAAGTTTTTGGGGTTGTTACTTTTTCTATTATGTGAGAATTTGGTGGTATCTTTCATAGGATTTCCGTAACTTTAAATATATGGGACACTATTTTGAAGTTTTGAAAAATTATCTTAAACTCACACTTTTTATATTGCTCGTTATAACGGTTTTTGTGAAAGGGGTATTTGCGGAATCTTTAAATGTTTCTACTCATACCTCTGTCAATGATAGTGGAAAAGTCGATATTAAATTGACAATAGAAAATATAAGTAGCAAGCCGCTTTATCATATCCATCCTATGTTTCATTTTCACCACTCCATGGCACCCGTTGAGATGATTCACTTGTTAAATCCGGGCGAGAAAAAAACTATTATTACTCAAAAACACCCAAAAGTTATCCGAATAGGAAGCTACCCTCTGGTTGTAATGGTTCAGTATAAAAACTTTGAAAACTCTGAGGAATCCATAACACAGGTGCATACGGATTCTTTTTCATTTAAAGAAAGCTTGAAAGCAAGCATTGATGGAGAAATAAGAACTAAGACAAATGACGAAACGTCTTTATTGCAAATTTTGGTAAAAAATAAATCGAGTTCATTTAAAAATATTCGCCTCATGTTGCTGCTGCCTCCAGATTTAATTGCAGAAAGTTTTAAGGGGATGATGGGTTTTACAATTCGTGGGGGAGAAGAGAAATATTTTGAAGTCCCGGTCAAAAAAATTGGAGGCGAAGAATCCAATGAGTATCCCGTCCATTTGATGGTGGAGTATGGTGAAATGTTAAAACATTATTCCGGAGATATTCGGGGAACTGTAAAATTTAGTTCTTTTTTAGGAAAAGGATTTGAATGGCCTCACCTCCTGGTGTTTGCATTTTTATTGGCAACATTGATCCAATATTTCAGAAAACGTATGGTTACTTTGAAATTTTTACGCTAGATTGATTAGAAAATTATTATCTAATCCCAACTATTAAAGAACAAATTAATTTAAAATGGTTATGGTACTTAATTAAAAGCTATCCAATCTTTTTGAAATTTCCTTCCTTTAAACTTTTCTTAGTCCAATTAAGCCAAATCTAAGACGTAATTTAAAATTTACCCTTAAACTAAAACCATATAAAAATTATTGAGAGGTAGAAATTGGACACACTAGCTCCTCCCCTTGAGGATGAAAAAGGGAAAGAGTTAAAGAGCCATCCAGGTATAAGCCGGACAACAATCCATGGTTGGCCATCATTTTTTTTAGGAAGCCCTTTTCTGGCCGTAGGGATTGTGATCGGTTGTTTGTATTTTGGGGTAATCGAATACTCACCTAAAAGTTTACATGCTCCTGGATGGGTTTTAGGGGTGTTTGGTTTTATGTTTTTCCTTGCCGGGGCTTCATTTATGGGGCATGGATTGGTGGGTGTTTGGCAAAAAGCTCGGCTTGAAGATGCAAAAAGGAAAAGGACGGCTTCCCCCTGGTTATGGGATTACCCCTGGCACGCACTGGGAATATCAGAAAACAAATTGAAGGAAGCCTTGCATTCAATCTTTTTGTTAGTTGTGTTCTGTGTATTTCTTGCTCCATTTAACTGGTGGGCATTTTTCTCAAATCAATCCGTGTTTTTTTTAAAGTTTATTGTATGTTTTTTTAATTTGATTTGTGGATTGGGAGTTGGAATTAACTTTTACAAAAAATGGGCCTTGTATTTGAAATATGGGAATAGTCGGCTTCAGTTTCAGGAGTTCCCTTTTTTCTTAGGAAATAAAATTAGAGTTTCCTTGATCGGTTTGCCTGCAAATGCCGAACAAGTTGAGTGTCACTTGCGGTGCATTGAGGAAAGATATGAAATAAGAGGAAGTGGCCGCAACCGAAGCTCTAAAGTTGTGTGCTACGAAAAGTTCAGCGATACAAAGACTATTCATGGTTCAATGGTTAGGAATCAAGAAAAGTTCTTCCTTCAATGGATACTTCCACATGATAAGAATTTAAAAACTGTTTTAAGCCAACGCCCGGCCATATTCTGGGAATTAGAAGTGAAAGCCGAAACACCTGGTGTGAATTACCATAGCCGATTTTTAGTTCCAGTTTACGCAAAAGGATAAAATAATTCTCAATAACTCAAAAAGGGCTCATGGATTGCTCCAAAAGCCCCTCTTAAGACAGGTGAAACTAACTAAACTTAATGTGAAAGATAATTAAACATTGCGTTCAGTTAATTCCTCAATAGTGATGGAAACTGATTGTTTAGAACCATTACGTATCACTTCCATTTCCACCGTTTTCCCAGGGGAAGTTTTCGCGACCAGCTTTGGCAGGTCGGAAAAACTGTTAACTTTTTCATTATTGTAAGCGACCACTACATCACCCCGTAAGAGACCTCCTTTGTGAGCAGGTCCATTTGGAAGCACATCGCTGACTAAAGCCCCTTCTTCCCCTTGCACCCCAAAGTTTGCAGCCAATTCGGGTGTTAATTTTTGGATCATCACTCCCAACCATCCACGAATAACTTTGCCATCTTTTTTGAGTTGGTCGATGATGGTCGATGCCATGTTAATGGGAATAGCAAACCCAATCCCCACATTGCCTCCGGAATTACCGGAAATAATTGCAGTATTAATTCCAATGACCTCACCCTTTAAGTTAAGCAAAGGACCCCCGCTGTTTCCGGGATTAATTGAAGCGTCCGTTTGAATAAATTCATCATAGGGTCCCGATCCAATATTGCGTCCTTTAGCGCTAACGATTCCAGCAGTCACTGTATGGCTTAGCCCGAACGGGTTTCCAATAGCAATAACCCATTCGCCAACTTCTAATGACTCTGAGTTACCAAATTTCATATAGGGAAAGGTTTGAGTGTTTTTAGGATCTTGATTGATTTGAAGGATCGCTAAATCCGTTTTAGCATCCGAACCGATCAATCGAGCAGAATATTCTTTTTCTTCAGTTGATTTCCCATTTAACAGAAGAACTTTAATTTCATCAGCGCCGTCTACAACATGATGATTCGTAATTACCAATCCGTCTTCACTAATAATAAATCCGGAACCCATACCATTCCCTTTTTGAGGAGGTTGAGGTGGCGTTGGAAACATCTTTCCGAATGGATTGCCGGGTTGGTTTCTGTTGAATGGATGTTGACCATTAAACGGAGCTTGACTTCGCATTCTCTTAATCTTTTTAATTGACCGGACGCTTACCACTGCAGGATTTTTCTCTTTTGCGACTTCAGTGATGATGTTGGTTCCCACAGGATTGCTAGTTGCGCTCATGGCATAGGAGCGTGTGGGAAAATCAATGGACGCGTTTTGCAACCATCCGGTAAATGGAAAAGATAAAGCTAAAGCGAATATAAAAAATATTGAAAATTTAGTCGACCTTTTCATTTTCCTGTGCCCTCATAAAAATTATTAAATCAAACAAAACATTTTAAAAACCCATTCTTAGAATAAAATTTTGTTGATTAAAAAAAAATTAACTAAAAATTAAATGTTTTTAATTTTTGGGTAGAGAGAAGGCGAGGAGGAGCCAGCCAATCATAAAGCTGAGGCCACCGAGGGGTGTAATAGGACCTAAAAATCTGGGACCTCCTAATGCGAGGGCATAAAGACTTCCGCTGAACATAATGATTCCAGCCAGAAAAAACCAGCCGGCGCGATTAAGCTTTTTATTTTCAGAGTTTTCAACTTTTAATGCAAGGATACCTACAATAACCAGCGCAATGCTATGCATGAATTGATAGAAATTACCGGTTTGAAAAGTTTCTAAACTTTTTTCAGCCAACCGAGCTTTTAAAGAATGAGCGCCAAAGGCTCCAAGCATAACGCTTAGGCCACCAAGAATGGCTCCAATTTTTATCCAAAGTTGTCCCATGATTTATCCCACAATGTTATAACGACGAGCCCGATACTTCACGCCAAAATCTTTTTCGGTAATTTCTTTACATTTTTCTTCATCCACACCTTGTTGATGGGTCACGATAGTGGATTGCACATTAGGAATATATTTTTTAGCTTCATTAATAAATTCCAGAATTTTTTCATAAATCATTCCCTGAAATGAAGGCAGAGGTTTGCAAATTTCATCATAGGCTTCTGAGTTATCTGCATTCAGACTTATGGAAACTTCATCAATTAATCCTTGGAGTTCAGGCAAAATATTTCGTTTGTTGATGACGTTTCCATGCCCATTGGTGTTTAATCGGACTCTTCCGCCAGCATTTTTAATTTTTTGAGCGACTTCTTTAATAATATCTAATCGAAGTGTGGGTTCCCCATAGCCACAAAATACGACTTCATCATATTGTTTAGGATCACCAACTGCTTGCCAAAGCTCATCTGCTGTAGGCTCACGATCCAGGGCAAGATTGTAGCCTTGAACAATAGGGTCGGTTAAACGGGTACAAAAAACGCAACTGTTTGTGCATCGCTGAGTTAAGTTTAGATAAAAAGAATTTCGGATTTGATATGCAATGGTTCCTGCTTCAGCAGATTCTCCGATCCCAAACAAATCATGAAAGTTTTGTTCCATGGATCGCAAAACATCTTCAACCCGAAGGCCGCGTACTTCTGCCAATTTATCAATTGTATAATTCACATAGGCAGGCTCATTACGCTTCCCGCGTTTAGGTACCGGAGTGAGAAACGGACAATCTGTTTCGGCAAATAACCGGTCTGCCGGAACCATCTTTGCCACCTCTCTTAGAGTTTCAGCCTTTTTGAAGGTTACTGAGCCCGAAAAAGAAATATAAAATCCCATTCCAAGTGCTGCTTCTGCTAATTCAACATCCCCTGCAAAGCAATGAAAAATTCCCGACTTCCCTTCGGGATTGTCATAATACTCGGATAAAATTGAAATCATGTCCTCTTTCGCATCCCGGCAATGGATGATAATGGGTTTGTCTAATTCTTTGGCAATTTCAATTTGATTTCGAAAATGTGCGCGTTGAACTTCTTGTGGAGAATAGTTTTTAAAATAATCTAATCCGATCTCTCCCAAAGCAATCACCTTGGGATGGTCTAAAAGAATTCGAATTTGATCAAAAGTATCCCCATCGATATTTTTAACATCATGCGGATGAATACCAGCGGTAGCATAAATAAAATCATAGTGCTCGGTTAACTCTACCGAGCGCTGGCTGCTTTCAACATCACACCCTACATTAACGATATATTTTATACCTTGTTTTAAAGCACGATCGATTATTTCATCGCGATCTTCATCATACGAATCCGTATCAATATGCGCATGCGTATCAATTATCATTTTACCTGTGCTCCTGGTGGCAACTCATCATCAAATCCCGCCACCACTATTTTGTCGTCTATACTTCCGGCGAGAATCATTCCCTGTGATTCAAGACCCATAAGTTTTGCGGGTTTTAAATTGGCGACGACTATAACGGTTCGACCTATTAAGGATTCCGGTTCATAGGATTGAGAAATTCCTGCTAATACTTGTCTTTTTTCAGAACCCAAATCCACTTGTATTTTGATTAATTTTTTAGATTTTTTTACTTTTTCGGCGGCAATAATTTTGGCCGTGCGTAAATCTAATTTCATAAAATCTTCAATTGTGATTTCTTCTTTCAATTCCAGTTTAGGAGGTTTTGAAGTTGAGTTTTCTGAGGAAGATATATCCACAGTTTCTAATATCTTTTTTGCAGCATCTTCTTCAATTCGCGGAAAAATTTGTGGTCCTTGAGAAGTTTGAGTTCCTGGTTGTATCCATCCCCACTGCTGCGTGGAATCAAGTCCCTGTTTGTCAATAGCTGTTCCAAGTCCTAATTGTTCCATTATATTTTCGCCCGTAGCCGGCATAAAAGGAGTCAATAAAATTGCGATGACCCTCAAAGCTTCTGCTGTATTGTAAAGGACTGTGTCCAATCGAGCTTTTCCTTCTTCCGTCTTAGCTAAGTTCCAGGGAGCAGTGTGATTTATATATTGATTGGAGGTGTCCAGTAATTCCCAAATTTTCACTAAAATTTTGCTGTAAGCCAGTTCATCGTAAAGTTTGTCGACTTCTTCGAGAACGGACTTTGCTTTTTCAATGAGGTTTGAGTCTTCTTCATGGGTAACACTTGGTTTCGGGACTACTCCTTTGTAATATTTTTTGAGCATGTTTAAGGTGCGGTTTACGAGATTACCCAAATTGTTGGCTAAATCACTGTTAACCCGGCCAATTAAAGCTTTATGGGAAAAGTCTCCATCCAGGCCAAAGGGAACTTCGCGCATTAAAAAATATCGAATCACGTCAACCCCAAATTGATCAATGAGTAAATTGGGTTCTACAACATTTCTTAAGGATTTTGACATCTTTTGACCGTTCACAGTCCACCAGCCGTGGGCGAAGATATTTTTGGGTAACTCTAACCCCATTGCATTTAACATGGTCGACCAATAAACCGAATGAGTCGTGAGAATGTCTTTGCCAATTAAATGATGGTTGGCAGGCCAATAGCCACTCTGCTTGATTTCCTCCAAATGACCATGTATCGAAATATAATTGATAAGGGCATCAAACCATACATAAGTAACAAACTTATCATCAAAGGGTAGGGGAATTCCCCAGGGAAGTCTTTCCTTGGGTCGTGAAATGCAAAGGTCACCTAATGGTTTTTTTAAAAAACCTAAAATTTCATTGCGTCTTGCAGCGGGTTCAACAAACTCAGGATGTTTTTCAATATGATCCACTAACCAATCCTGATATTTCCCCATTTTGAAAAAATAATTATGCTCCTTGATTTTGTCTACCTTGCGCCCACATTCCGGACAGTTTCCCTCAACTAAATCCTTCTCCGTCCAAAATCGTTCGTCGGGCATGCAATACCATCCCTCATAACTGTCCTTATAGATCTCACCTTTTTGGTGCAAATTATTTAAAATCTCCCGAACTACTTTTTGATGACGTTCTTCGGTAGTGCGGATGAAGTCATTGTTACTTATATTAAAGCGTTCCCACAATTCTTTGAACCGAATGTGTAAATCGTTCACATGGGTTTGTGGGTCTTTACCCGTTGCTTCTGCGGCCTGTTGCACTTTTTGGCCGTGCTCGTCCGTTCCGGTTAAAAAGAAAACATCATATCCGGCGAGTCGTTTGTAACGAGATACTACATCCGCGGCTATAGTGGTATAAGCGTGGCCGATATGGGGAACATCGTTTACATAATAAATAGGTGTTGTAATAAAAAACTTTTTATTCATTGTTTACTTGGAAAAAGGGATTGATTATTTTTCTTCAGAAGAGGGTGAGGGAGTAGGTGTTTTGTTCGCCTTCAAACTGTCCCGAAGTTCATCTAGATGATAATATATGATGGATTCATCCTCAAGTCGTACAATAATGACCTGTTTAAGGATATCATTTTTGATAACCTTTCCAGGGCCTTCGGGAGTTTGAATTGATTTTCCTACTTTTGGTAGTTCTCTTATCAACTCGCGATAAACATTATGCTCATATTGTAGACAACACATTAATCTACCACACACACCAGATATTTTACTGGGGTTCAATGCAAGCCCCTGATCCTTGGCCATTCGGATGGTGACAGGGGTGAATTCCGGTAAAAAAGTGGAACAGCAAAGGGATTGACCGCACATTCCTAAACCGGTAACGGCTTTGGCTTCATCGCGAACTCCAACTTGTCTCATTTCAATTCGATGTCTTAACCTGGCTGCAAGCTCTTTGACCAACTCCCGAAAATCTACTCTTCCTTCAGCGGTAAAGTAAAAAATAGACTTTTTCATCTCCTCAAAATAAACCACGCGACTCAGGTTCATTGGGACATTCAGTTTGTCAATTAACTCTAAACAAATTAATGTGGCGTTAGATTCTCTATCTTTTTTTTCTGCCTCCTTTTGGAGGTCCCCTGAATTAGCTTTTCTTAAAACTTTTAATACCGGGATGGCCTCTTTTCGGAAATTAATAATTTTATTGGAAGCAACGATTCCAATTTTGGCTCCATCCTCCGTGTTGACCATGACTTGTTGACCAACTTTTAAAACTAGGTTCCCGGGATTACATAAGTCTGACTTGTCGGTACCCCTTATTCGAACCCCAATAACAAACTTGGGTGTTGAGGTGGAGGTGTCAGAGCTATTATCTTGGTTGGATTGAATTTCAGCTGTCATTTTATGCGGCCTCACAGAAATTCAGGAGCATATTTTCTAATGACAACTGAAGGTTAGCATTTGCCAAAATTGATTGTTGCGTATCATGTATCGTGGAGGCTAATTTCAACCATTGAGATGAGGTTTTTCTTTTACAAATTGATGCCATTTGAGGCTCTAAATCTTTATTGATTAATTGTTTTTTGGAAACCGAGTTTCTTAAAAACGCCAAATCTCTAATCAAACCAAGCAGTTCCTCTAAAACTTCCATAATTATCTGGTGTTCTCTACCCATTTTTTTGGTCCACTTAAAAAGAATATCAACATTTTTAAATGAAATTAAATCAATAAGCTTTATAAGTTCATCTCTATATTCAGCCAAATCTAAAATATTTTCCTCTAAGGCTCTTCTTACCTGTCCCTTCGAGCGAATAACGCGAAAATCCAATTCCTGAGGGTCAAGTTCTATTTCAGATTGTTGCAACAATACTTGCTTGATAGCAGAAACGGGTAAGGGATTAAAACGAATGCTTTGGCAACGTGATTGGATCGTGGGTAACAGTTTATGAATATTAGAAGCGATAAGAATTAAAATAGTGGAATCAGGAGGTTCCTCAAGAGTTTTTAGAAACGAATTTGCTGCCTGTAAATTTAATTTTTCTGCATCATCAATGATTGCAACTTTAGTGCGTCCTTCATAAGGCAGGTACCCTAGCTTTGTTTGCAACTTTCGGATTTCATCAATTTTTATTACGGCTTCACGAGCTGTGGGGGTAGAGCGAGTGGGCTGAGTAAAAAAAATATCTGGATGGAGACCCCGGTCAATTTTTCGGCAAGGGTCGCAATTATCACAGGCTTCAATTGGACCTGAAGTTAAGCAATTCAGGGCCTTCGCGAATTCAAAAGCAGTTCGCTTTTTACCTATGCTTTCGGGCCCGAAAAACAAATAAGCATGGGCCAATTGGTTCTTACTAAGGCTATTAGATAGAATATGTTTAACTTGGTCTTGACCAAGGATATTTTCAAAAGACATGGTTTTCTTAGACTCATCATATATTCAGAAACGTTTAATTTACGTTAGTTCAATTCACTTTAACAAAAGAACTTAATCTAAAAAAGAAATAAGTTGATTTTTTTAAAGCCTGATAATCATATTATATCTTACAAAGATCTGTAAATGAAATTCGCAGTAATGTAGGAAATATGGAGGAGATCAATATTATTGCAACCCAATTAGGATTTTGTTATAAATTCAAGCTTAATTTGCTAGAATGTTAGAACGTTAATATTTGATTGGAAATCAATATGGCTGTAGCCGAACGAGCAAAACGAAACGTACAACGAAAACGAAAACCCAAAATATTAGCCGTCATCAATGATGCCTGTACCGGATGTGGCGGTTCTCCTATATGTATCACTGAATGTCCTGTCGATAGTTGTATGTATGAAGTTGGAAACCCATCTGCTCCGGTGTTTAATCGGGTAGAGGTTGATCCTTTACTTTGCATTGGGTGTAAGAAATGTATTTCTAAAGGGCCAATGGATACTTTTCTAGAAGGGTGTCCTTGGGATGCCATTGACATGCTATCCCTTAAGGACTATGAAACAGAATATGGAGAGTTGCCTTACTAGATAATGAGCTTTCAAATTTGATCATAAGATTTGGAGATCATACGATTTGAGAGAGTCATTTTGATGCTGTTATTGGATTTTTAAGTGTTTCTCTACCTTTCCCTCCCATTCGTTTTAGAATTTTTGAAAATTTTCACGAATCTTCTTATTTATTCACTAATTCACTTGAATATCTTTGAAACTCCTTTTATTATTAGATTTCCAGTTAGGGCTGGAGAATTTTTAAAATAAAGAGTTCTTCCAAAAAATGATTTCATCCACGTAGAAACCCTTCATTTATTTGAAGTTTGTTTGTTTTCCTCGGATGGATCAAAAAACATTTTGAATTAACAAAGAATCTAGGTATGATAAGCCCTTTTTTGGCCTTCTCCAGTCGCTTATCTCCTGCCAAAACAACTAAATGGAAAATGATACTGGTTTCCGTCAAGGATTGAGTTTGGCATTTAGACTTGGAGTGGAGTTAGTGGTGGCCGTAGCCATCGGTGCATTAATGGGCTATGCGGTAGATTACTTTTGGGAAACTCAACCCTGGGGTTTAGCTGTTGGATTTCTAATAGGCGGAGCTGCAGGGTGCCTTAATGTATATCGTACCGCTGTTTTTTTGCAGGAAAAAGAATCCGAGGAGAAAGATTCCGAAAACCCTCCAGATAACCCAGAAACATAAACTTATTAATTTGCGCAATAAATAATGGAAAATCCTTTACATCATTTTGAACTACATCCCATCATTCCCATTAATTTTATGGGATTAGATTTATCAATTAACAAAGCTGTTTTGGCTATGTGGATTGGTATGGCCTTAATATTTGGATTATTTATGCTGGTTATCAAGGGGGGAGTGAAGTTGATTCCCGGGAAACTGCAAAGTGTCCTTGAAATGGTTCTAGAGTTTATTAAAGGGTTGGTGGATGAGTTTATTGGGAAAGAAGGAAGCAAATACTTTACTTTTATTGCCACCATCTTTTTCTTTATTCTTTCCTGCAATTTGATTGGATTGATCCCGGGTTCCTATACGATAACCAGCCAACTTGTGGTGACTGGAACGTTTGCTTTAATTATTTTTGTGGCGACTTTGGTTATTGGATTTGCAAAGCATGGAGGGCATTTTTTTAGTATCTTGGTTCCTCCCGGAGTTCCTGGAATTTTAATTCCGTTGATGGTTCCCATTGAAATAATTAGTATGCTTGCAAAACCGATTTCATTGTCGGTTCGTTTGTTTGCGAATATGACGGCTGGCCACACGGTGCTTGCCGTTCTTTTTGGCCTGGCTCTCGCGTCTCCCTTGTGGGTCAGTTGGCTGCCATTTGGATTTACTATTGTGATCAATGGCTTAGAAATTGCCATTGCTTTTATTCAAGCTTATATATTTACAACCCTCACCTGTGTTTATATAGGTGATGTTATTAAACTTCATTGAGTTATTTATTTTTTTAGAGAGGAGTTTGGAATGGATGCAACCGCAGCAGCGTTTTTAGGTATGGGATTGTGTGCCGCAGGATTCTTTGGTGCCGCCATTGGTATTGCCTATATCTTTGCCAAAACGATTGAGACTGTTGGCCGCCAACCCAACGCCGAAGGCCGAGTGGCTAAATACTGCTGGATTGGATTTGCTTTGGTGGAAGCGGTCGCGCTTTATGGATTGGTTTTAGCGTTTATCATTATGGGAAAAGTGTAGATTAAGAAACTCACCGTTTTTCTCATTATTATTTTAACCATTAATTAAAAAGTTAATCATGCCACAGTTTGAGCAAGTTTCTGTATTTTCATCTTTGATTTTTTGGTCCGTTATTTCTTTTGGGCTATTGTTGTTTCTGCTTAAAAAGTATGCGTTTCCACCAATTCTAGAAATGCTTGAAGCGCGCCAAAAGAAAATCGCCGGCGATATTCAAAGCGCTGAGGGTCTTAAAAAAGAAGCGGAGAAAATTAAGCAAGACTTTGAGGCACAACTTAAAACTGCACATGAAAAAGCAACAACGATTGTCCAGTTGGCAAATGAGGAAGCAAGGAAAATTCAGGATAAAACAGTCAGCGAAACTCAAGCCAAAGTTCGGCAAATGCAAAAAGAAGCGGAGCATGAGATTTTATCTACCCGAAATAAACTGCTAGCTGAAATTCGGGATTACGTTTCGACTTTAACCATCGCTTCTACTGAAAAGATTTTAAAAAGAAGTTTAGGCGAAGATGATAAAAAACGCTTAGTGGATGAGTCGATCGATGAGGTTGTCAAAAGTTTAGAACAAAGAACCAATTAAAATTAACTACTCGTTCTTATGATTGAAAACCAAATAGGCAAACGTTTTGCGGAGGCGCTTTCTGATTCTATTCAGGAAGAGGGTAAGTTGAGTTCTGCTCTAACCAATTTGCAAAATTTAGTGAGTGCATCTCAAGATGATCCTATGGTGTCGCGATTTTTTATTCATCCTTCGATTCCGGATGAGAAAAAGTCGGCGTTTGTTAAAGAATTATGTGACAAAATAAATGCGATTCCAGAAGTGACGAACCTGCTAAAGATTCTTCTGGAACGCAGGAAAATGACTTACTTGAAAAATATTGTTGAATATTTTGAGTACTTTGTGATGAAGCGACTCAATCAAGTTCGAGTAGATATTGTTTCTGCATCTCCATTGTCCGAAAATCAAATCAATAAATTAAAAACATCGTTAGACCAGGTTTTAGGAAAAAGCGCGATCATCGAATCAAAAGTCGATGAATCCCTAATTGGCGGATTGCGGTTAAGTGTAGGCAGTTTAGTTGCGGATGCCTCAATTAAAAACCGGCTTGCCCTTTTGAAACGGTCTATTGAAAGTGAGGAGGTATTAAGGTGAGTTTGCGAGCGGATGAAATTAGTTCCTTAATTCAAAAGCAAATTCAGGGATTCGAGGAGGGGATTGAGCTCAAAGAGACCGGGCGAGTCATCTCTGTTGGAGACGGGATTGCGAGGATCTATGGCCTGGAAAAAGCTATGTCCGGAGAATTGCTTTCGTTTCCAAATAACCTTTCCGGAATGGTATTGAACCTCGAAGAAGATAATATTGGTGCGGTCCTTTTAGGATTTGACGACAAAGTCAAAGAAGGGGATGAGGTTAAGAGAACCGGCCGAATTATGGAAGTGCCGGTTGGGCCTGAATTAGTAGGTCGTGTAGTGGATGGATTGGGCCAACCTATTGATGGTAAAGGACCCATCAATGCTAAACAGGCTGGACCCATTGAACGAATTGCTCCTGGTGTAATTGATAGAAAATCAGTTCATGAACCGATGCAAACTGGAATTAAAGCTATTGATGGAATGATTCCTGTCGGGCGCGGACAACGTGAACTCATAATTGGAGATCGGCAAACCGGAAAAACCGCAGTTGCTTTGGATACAATTATTAATCAAAAAGGTCAAAACGTTTTTTGTATCTATGTTGCGGTTGGTCAAAAACGGTCTACTGTAGCTCAAGTGGTTAAAAGTTTAGAAGAGCATGATGCTATGAAATACACCACTGTGGTTGCGGCAACAGCAAGTGACCCGGCACCTATGCAATTCATTGCTCCTTATTCAGGCTGTGCCATGGGAGAATATTTTCGTGATAATGGTCAGCATTGTCTGATTGTTTACGATGATTTGTCAAAACAAGCGGCAGCCTATCGTCAGCTTTCCTTGTTGTTGCGACGACCTCCTGGACGTGAAGCTTATCCGGGAGATGTATTTTTCCTTCATTCCCGTCTATTGGAGCGAGCAGCGAAATTAAGTGATGAGTTGGGTGCAGGCTCATTGACAGCCTTACCAATTATTGAAACACAAGCAGGTGACGTTTCAGCTTATATTCCAACTAATGTGATTTCTATTACTGATGGGCAGATATACTTAGAAACTGACCTTTTTTATTCTGGTGTCCGGCCCGCTATTAATGTTGGATTGTCCGTATCACGGGTAGGTGGTTCAGCACAGATTAAAGGAATGAAGCAAGTGGCAGGTCAGTTGCGACTGGATTTAGCGCAATATCGAGAAATGGCAGCTTTTGCCCAATTCGGCAGTGATTTAGATCCTGCAACTCAGGCGCAATTAGCTCGAGGGGAACGTCTGGTAGAGCTTTTAAAACAACCTCAATATAAACCTTTGAGTGTTGTTCAGCAGATCGTTTCGATATTTACCGGAGTCCGAGGCTTATTGGATGATATTAAAGTGGGAGATATTGGAAGGTTCGAAGAAAGCTTTCTGAATTATGTTGAAGAAAAACATAAAGATTTGGTCGAAAAAATCAAGACGGATAAAAAGCTTGATGATGAATCGGAAGGAAAGTTGCAAGACGCCCTTAAGGCTTTTAAAGAGATTTTTCAATAAGAAGATAACATGCCTAATTTAAGAGACGTAAAGCAAAGAATTCGTAGTGTAAAAAACACGCAGCAAATGACGAAAGCTATGAAATTAGTTTCGGCCTCAAAGCTTAGGAAGGCGCAAGAGGCGATAATGACAGCCCGGCCTTATGCCCTGAAGCTTAGAGAAATGATGAACCACCTTGCCGCGCGTTGCAATAATGACTTGCACCCCTTGTTGGAAAATCGAGATGGCAAGAGAGTATTGCTCGTTGTGATTACTGCGGATCGGGGGCTTTGCGGAGCGTTTAATGGCAATATCCTTAAAAAGACCACAGAATTGATCAAGCAAAACAGCGAAAATGAAATTTCCTTTTTTCTAGCGGGTAAAAAGGGGCTGGATTTTTTTCGCAATCGACCTTACAAAATTCTTGATCAATATTTAGGGTGGACTAAAGATTTTAATTACCTGAAGGCAGTGGAAATTGGTGGAATGATTGCCAAGCTTTTTATGGAAAAGCAAGTGGATAAAGTCTATTTGGTTTATAACGAGTTTAAATCGGTTCTGCGACAAGAGGTTATTGAAGAACAATTACTTCCTATTGTACCCGGAGAGGTTGAAGAGGAAACGGATTATCCGATGGATTATATCTATGAACCGGATGAAGAAGCCATCTTGGAGGATATATTAAAACGACATATGTCGGATCAAGTGTATCGTGCATTTTTAGAATCCAGTGCAAGTGAACATGGGGCACGAATGACAGCGATGGACAATGCTTCTCGAAATGCTAAAGAAATGATTGGAAAACTAACATTATTTTACAACCGTACGCGTCAGGCTTATATCACTAAAGAGTTGATTGAAGTGGTGAATGGAGCTGAGTCGCTAAAGGGATAGACTAGAAAATTTAGTTAAAGGAGTCTTTAATGAATACAGGATACATCACCCAGGTCATTGGTCCTGTCGTGGATATCAATTTCAAAGGTGGAGAATTGCCGGCTTTGTATAATGCCGTTTTGATTAAGAAGCCTGGTGAAAACGGTAAAGAGGATTCTATCACTCTCGAGGTAGCTCAGCATTTAGGGGATAACTCTGTACGTACTATTTCTATGCATCCTACTGACGGTTTAGTCCGCGGAATGGTGGCTGAGGATACGGGAAAACCAATTTCTGTTCCAGTCGGAGAAAAAGTATTGGGTCGTATTCTTAATGTGATCGGTGAGCCCGTAGATCAAAAACCTCCGGTAGAATCGGAAGTGACCTGGAGCATTCACCGTGATGCGCCTCCCCTTGAAGAGCAAGACACGAAAATGGAAATGTTGGAAACGGGGATCAAGGTTATTGATCTTCTAGAGCCCTATCTGAAAGGTGGCAAAACTGGATTATTTGGTGGAGCAGGTGTTGGAAAAACAGTACTTATCATGGAATTGATTCGTAGTATTGGCTCCGAGCATGACGGGTATTCGGTGTTTGCTGGAGTAGGAGAGCGAACTCGTGAAGGAAATGATTTGTATAATGAAATGATTGAGTCTGATGTTATCGATAAAACAGCTCTAATTTATGGGCAGATGACTGAACCACCGGGAGCGAGAATGAGAGTGGGGCTTACAGGTCTTACAATGGCAGAATATTTTCGTGATGTTGGTGGTCAAGACGTATTATTATTCATTGATAATATCTTTCGATTTTCACAGGCAGGTTCTGAAGTGTCAGCTCTCCTTGGTCGAATTCCTTCTGCGGTAGGATATCAGCCAACTTTGGCTACTGAAATGGGTAACCTGCAAGAACGAATTACCTCTACTAAAAAGGGTTCTGTTACTTCGGTTCAGGCGATTTATGTTCCTGCGGATGACTTGACAGACCCTGCACCGGCAACAACATTCTCGCATTTGGATGCCACTACAGTTTTGAACAGGAGAATTTCAGAGTTGGGTATTTATCCAGCGGTGGATCCTCTGGATTCTACTTCCCGAATTCTTGATCCGGAAATTGTAGGTGAATCTCACTATACGGTAGCACGGGAAGTTCAACGAATTCTCCAACGTTATAAAGATTTGCAGGATATTATTGCGATCCTTGGTATGGATGAGTTAACTGAAGACGATAAAATGCTGGTAGCGCGGGCTCGAAAAATTCAGAAATATTTATCGCAACCATTTTTTGTTGCGCAAATTTTTACAGGGGCACCTGGAAAATACGTTAAAGTGGGCGATACCATTGCAGGTTTTAAAGAGATTGTTGATGGTAAAATGGATGATATTCCTGAACAGGCTTTTTACATGGTAGGAAACCTTGATGAAGTGTATGAAAAAGCTGAAAAGTTAAAGAAAGAAGGATAATGGCTCAAAAAATTCATCTTACTCTTGTTACTCCTGAAAAGGAGATGGTCAACGACACTGAAGTGGATCAAGTCAATGTTCCTGGAAGTGAAGGGGACTTAGGTTTTTTGGCTGATCATGCTCCATTAATTACCACTATGCGACCCGGTCGATTTTCTTATGAAAAAGGTGATGAGGTTATAGAACTTGTTGTTAGCCACGGTTATGCGGAGGTGTCAAATAACCGGGTTATTGTTTTAGCAGAAACTGCCGAGTTTCTTCATGATATTGACCACCAGCGTGCTGAAGAAGCGCGTGCAGAGGCCGAAAAGCTTCTTGCTAAACCTGATTTGGCAGAAGAAGAGTTTAAGGAAACTCAAAATAAACTCTTTAGGGCTCTTGCTCGTTTAGAATCTAAAAACTGATAATATTTTCCCTTAAGAAATTTAATTTCCCACCGATATAAAAGTATCTAGCTCCCCAAGTCACTATAAATTTATATTAATTTTAATTCTGGGAAGAAATGGAATTCTTCTTTATTCATTCTTTTGGAATTGCTCAAAAAATTACCTTTAAAACCGCTTTTTTATTTCTAGGGTTTCTTTTAGTAGTAAATTCTTCAGTTGCGCAAACACAAGTCGACTTTAAGGTAAATAGAATTGATATTTTTTCTACCCTCAATTTTAAATTTCCGGAGAATACTCTCTCTGTTCAATTGCCGTCAAAAGTAACTTATCAATTCTTAACCAAAAATTTATTGCTAAAGTCCGCTATTCAAAGCTCGTTTGTTAATTTTCGTTTAGAAGGAAGTGGAAAATTTCCCTTTTCATCCTTAGGGAATCAAATCTCAAAACCCAATGTTATTGTTTCAGACAATCAGGTAAAACCACTGGGTTTTATGAAGGGTTATTATGATTTTGATTTAGGAGGAGAAATGACTCCCTTCTTGGTTGCGGGATTTGGAGGGACCTCGGTAAACGTGCGGCAACTTACCGTTGGAACATTGTCTTCGGTAGACAGCCAAGATATTGCCTTAGCCTATCAACTAGGGGGTGGCTTTAGTTTTCCTATTTCAGAAAACGGTTCGTTATTATTAGGATATAAATTCTTTAAAATCCAGGACTTTACCAGTGACGATTTATTAGGAAACCCCATCCAATCCGGTTTCGAAAACCATCAAATTACAATAGGGCTAAAAACAAGGTTTTAAGTGTATTTATAATTTGCAAACCAAAAGTTTGGTTTTAATTTAATAGTCAATCTCTTATTTTAGACAACTCTTCAAATACTTTCCGGTATAAGATTTCTTTTGTTTAATAATTTCCTCGGGAGTTCCGCTTGCTAGCACTTCCCCACCTCGATGTCCTCCTTCAGGCCCTAAGTCAATAATATAATCAGCGGTTTTAATTACGTCTAAATTATGTTCAATGATAATTACTGTATTTCCGGCATCTACTAATTTGGAAATGACCCCTAATAAATGTTCTATATCATGAAAGTGAAGGCCGGTAGTGGGTTCATCTAAGATATACAAAGTTTGACCTGTATTGCGTTTACTAAGTTCTTTTGCCAGTTTAACTCTTTGAGCCTCACCTCCGGATAGAGTGGTTGCAGGTTGGCCAAGGTGGATATAGTCTAACCCTACATTTGTAATGGTTTCTAGTTTGGATCTTAAGGAAGGAATATTTTGGAAAAATTCCAAGGCCTCTTCCGTGGTCATTTCTAAAACCTGAGAAATATTTTTACCTTTATATAAAATTTCTAAGGTTTCTCGATTGAACCGTTTACCATGACAAACTTCACAAGTGACAAAGATATCAGGAAGAAAATGCATTTCTACTTTGATGATGCCGTCTCCCTGACAATCTTCACAGCGTCCGCCCTTAACATTAAAACTAAATCTTCCAGGCTTATACCCACGGGCTCTGGCTTCAGGGATTTCACTATACAAATCCCGAATTAAAGTAAAGAGTCCTGTGTAAGTGGCAGGATTAGAGCGTGGAGTTCGCCCGATGGGTGATTGATCAATATCAATTACTTTATCGAGAAATTGAGTTCCCTTTATTTTTTTGAATTTTCCAGGCTTTTCAGTCGCGTTCCAAAAATGTTGGGCTAAGGCTTTGTATAGAATATCTATGGTAAGAGTACTTTTTCCTGAACCGGATACCCCTGTGATGCAAGTAAGAACTCCCAATGGAATTTTAACATTAATGTTTTTTAAATTATTGTGTGCTGCTCCCTGGATCTCCAAAAAATTCGCATTTCCTTTACGTCGATTTTTGGGGACTGGGATTTCCTTTTTGCCGGTTAAATATTGACCCGTTAGTGATTTTTTATTTTTAAGTAATTGCTTCGGGGAGCCAGCAAAAATGATTTCACCTCCGTGAATACCGGCACCCAGTCCTAAATCGATAACGTAATCCGCTTCACGAATAGTATTCTCATCATGCTCAACTACAATGACAGTGTTTCCTAAGTCACGAAGCTTGGTTAAAGTGTTCAGAAGCCTTTCATTGTCTCTTTGATGAAGGCCGATACTGGGTTCATCCAATACATAAAGAACTCCCATTAAGCTGGAGCCGATTTGAGTGGCAAGTCGAATGCGTTGACTTTCTCCTCCTGAAAGAGTTGCAGAAGTCCTATTTAAGGTTAAATAATCTAAACCCACATCCATTAAAAATTTTAATCGCTCCTTTATTTCTTTAACAATTCTGCGGGCAATGGAAAATTCCTGATTAGAGAATTTTAGAGTATTAAAAAACTGCTGGAGTTCTCCAATAGATATTCCTGTTAAATCAATAATATTTTTATTTCCCACTTTAACGGAAACTGCTTCCTTTTTTAATCGGGTTCCATCGCAGGTGGGGCAGGGAAGGGCGCGCATATATTGAGCAATTTCGTCTCGAGTGGAAGGCGAATCAGTTTCTATGTAACGCCGCTCCAGGTCTGGGATCACCCCATCATAAGTTCCCTCATAACTATGGCGACGGTTTCCTTTTTCATAAAAATATTTTACGGATTGACCCCCTGCACCATAAAGAATTATTTCCTGAGTTTTTTTTGGAAGATCCTTAAACGGAGCATTTAGCTTGAATTTAAATTGATCAGATAAAGCTTCCAACATTTGAAAAAAATAGACGGAGGTTTTCTTTCTCCAGGGGACGATAGCACCGTTACGTATAGAAAGCTTTGAATCAGGAACTACTAAATCGGGATCAATAACCATTTTATTTCCAAGTCCATCACATTGTTGGCAGGCGCCACTGGGGTTATTGAATGAAAATAATCTTGGTTCTAATTCGGGGTAACTAATCCCACAATAATTACAGGCAAACTTTTCGCTAAATAACAACTCTTTTGAGGATTTTTCCACCTTGCCATTCCCTAAAATGGAAATAACAAGATTCCCTTCTCCGTGATTTAGAGCGGTTTCAACGGAGTCTGCAAGGCGTTTACCCATATTGCTTTTTATTATTAAGCGATCAACTACAGTATCGATAGAATGTTTAAATTTTTTGTTGAGATTTATTTCTTCTTCCAGTGAACGGATTTCACCATCTATTCTTGCTCTAACAAATCCTCTTTTACGAAGTTCCAGGAGTTCTTTTTTAAATTCTCCTTTTCGATCTTTGACTAGAGGAGACAAAATTAGGACTTTGGATCCTTCAGGGATGGATTGGACTTGATCCACAATTTGTTGAACCGTTTGTGAAGAGATTTGACGGCCGCATTTGTAACAAAATACATGGCCTACACGAGCATATAGCAATCTCAAATAATCATAAATCTCAGTTACGGTACCCACCGTAGATCGTGGATTTTTGCTTGAAGTTTTCTGCTCTATGGAAATTGCTGGGGAAAGACCTTCAATGTAATCGACATCCGGCTTTTCCATGAGTTCAAGAAACTGGCGAGCATAAGCAGAAAGTGATTCGACATAACGACGTTGACCTTCGGCGTAAATGGTATCAAATGCTAGAGAAGATTTACCCGAACCACTAAGTCCGGTAATTACCACTAGTTTATCTCGCGGCATTGAGACATTAATGCTTTTTAGATTATGTTCTCTAGCCCCTTTGATAATAATGTTATCTATTGGCATATATAATTTTAGTAAACAAAACTTAACGTTTTACTTAAAGATAGAATTCCATTTTTTATCGACCAGGTCCTTAATGTCTTGGGACATTTCTATTTCTTCCGGCCATTGTTGTGTGTAACCTTCTTCAGGGAATTTTTGTGTGATATCTATAGCAATTCGTTGGTGATCCACATACGTATCCCTTTCCGGATCTAAGTTGTTAAAGAGTTTCCAAAGAACTTCTGTTTTATTATTTAAATCCACGTGGGATTCAAAGGCGATTAATATTCCAATTTCCTTAAATCCGGAGTCCTCAAAAAAAGATTCGAAAAAATTCTTTACGTCTTCAGCCTTAGTTTTTTCTATGGAGACTAACATAATGGGACACTTGGTATTTAAATCGATAACACGGCAATTTTTTATTTCGTGAAAATTTTGTTTTACAAGGGTATCCAAGTTTTTGCTTGGAGTAACTGGTTCTAGATTTGGTTTTTTATTCGATTTGGGTTCTCCATCAATTTTTTGAGTGGCATCGATTCCCAATTTTGAACCATATAGGGCCGAGTTTGAGGCGTGGTTTAAAACATCTAAAATGCCTTCAGAAAAAAACAAATCAATTTCAATATCAATGTTGTTTAAGATGGTTTGCAAAACTTGCTTTTCATCGTGCACATTAATTTCAGAGTCAACAACTACAATAATTTTCACAAAACTCATTTGCCCTGCACCCCATAGGGTACTCATTAGACGACGGGCTTGCATGGGAAAACGTTTATCAATAGAAACTATGACACAATTATGAAATACACCTTCTAAAGGCATATTCATATCGACTAATTCTGGAAGTTGTGTCTGAAGAAGAGGAAGAAAAATTCGTTCAGTTGCTTTCCCTAAATAATAATCTTCTTGTGGTGGTTTACCGACAATTGTGGTCAGATAGATGGGATCTTTACGATGGGTTATGGCGGTTAAATGAAATACCGGGTATTCTCCATCTTGAGAGTAATAACCTGTATGATCTCCAAAAGGTCCTTCCAACTTTAATTCTCTCGGGTCAATGTAACCTTCTAAAACAATTTCTGAATTTGCGGGAACCTCAAGGTCGACAGTTTTGCATTTCACTAATTGAACAGGTTTTTTACGGATAAAACCTGCAAGTAAAAATTCATCAATTCCGTATGGAAGAGGGGCCGAAGCTGCGTAACATGAAGCCGGATCAGCTCCAATGGCTACCGCAATTTCCATTCGCTTATTCTGCTTTCTATAGTCATGAAAAAAATGAGCTCCATCCTTGTGGATGTGCCAATGCATAGCCGTCGTATTTTTATCAAAAACCTGCATTCTATAAAGGCCAACGTTTCTTACCTTTTGGTCAACGCTCCGATTGATAACCATAGGAAAGGTAATAAAACGTCCTGCGTCTAATGGCCAACATTGTAAAATTGGTAAAATGCTTAAATCGACTTGATCTCCTGTAAGGATCACTTCCTGGCAGGGGGGAGATTTAGAATGAATAAGCTTAGGTGGAAAAAATGAAGCTTCCAAAAGCATTGGAAGAAGCTTTGCTTTGTCTAATAAAGAAGTAGGCGGTTTAGTTTTTAAGTATTTTTCGATATCCTTTGCAATTTTATTTACATCTTTGACTCCTAGAGCCAAATTCATTCGGTTCCAACTTCCAAAAGCATTTATTAGAACAGGAAAGTTGCTCCCTTTTACATTTTCAAACAAAAGTGCTTTTCCCCCATCGGGGCTTTTGGAAATCCGATCCGCGATTTCACTTATTTCTAAAATGGGAGAGACTTCTTCTTGAACACGTAGAACCTCTCCGCAACTATCTAAAAGTTTAATGAATTCTTTAAGTGAATTTGTAATCATTGGGAAGTAAGTCAAAATTTAAGCAAAGGGCCATTATATCTTAGTCTGGTTGTCATTTTGGAATTTCTTATCATCCCTAAAGCAAAATTATTAAAGAAAATGGCTGTATGGTAGGATGAGCCTATGTTGATTTTTATTTGCAAGCGATTGTTACATGGAATTCCTGTTTTGCTGGCGGTGGCTACTCTCACCTTTTGTATAATGCATTGGGCTCCTGGGGGCCCCTTTGACCGTGATAAAAAACTTCCCCCGGAAATTATTGCGAATATTGAGGCGAAGTACCATTTAGATAAACCTCTTTGGCAACAATATCTGTTATACATGAAGCAGTTATTTCAAGGAGACCTGGGCCCTTCCTATAAGTATATTGGTCGTGATGTTGCAGATATCATAAAAGACACGTTTCCTGTATCGTTTTCATTAGGGGTATGTGCAGTTCTAGTAACATTGGGGCTTGGGATTCCGGCAGGTATTCTTTCTGCAGCTAAACAAAACTCTGCACTCGACCATTTTTTCATAATAGTTGCAACTTTAGGGATTTCATTCCCCAGCTTTGTCCTTGGCACGTTTCTAATTTTATTATTTTCGCATCAATGGAACTTATTACCTCCCGCATTATGGGAAGGTCCTCGCCATATGATAATGCCTGCTATTGCTTTGGGTGCTGGGTTTGCAGGTTATATAGCCAGGCTTACTCGATCCTCAGTATTAGAAATATTGTCAGAAGATTATATTCGAACAGCCCGTGCAAAAGGTTTGAGCGATATAGTAGTTTTATTGAAACATGTTTTTTTAAATTCTCTAACTCCTATCGTATCAGTGATGGGCCCTTTGACGGCAGGTTTGATAACAGGATCTTTTGTCATTGAATTTATATTTTCAGTTCCCGGGATGGGAAACTTTTTTATTACGGCTGTAACCAATCGAGATTATCCATTAATCATGGGCGTTACTATGCTTTATGCGGTATTGATAATTTTAGCCAATGTGATTGTGGACATCATTTATGTAAAACTCGACCCTCGGGTGAATTTAACTAATCTTTAAGTATGCTCTCCGTATTTAATAAACTTTCTTGGCCGGCTAAATTGGGTTTGATTTTTATCTTACTTGTAATACTAAGCGCGATAATGGCTCCTTGGATTTCACCTTATTCTTATCAGGAACAGGACACTTTAAAAACTTTATCTCCCCCCTCGGCGGCTCATTGGATGGGGACAGACCAATTGGGAAGAGATTTATTATCCCGACTGATATTTGGAGCAAGGATTTCTCTGTTTATTGGAATAACTACAACGTTGATTGCAATGGTGATAGGAACCATTTATGGAGGAATATCAGGCTATGTGGGAGGTAAGGTTGACAATATAATGATGCGAGTAGTAGATGTTATTTTTTCGTTACCTGATTTGCTTATAATTATACTTATTACGATGGTTCTTGGACGGGGGTTATTGGGAATTTTTTTGGCCCTAACCATAGTAAGTTGGGTGACTATAGCTAGAGTGGTTCGCGGCGAAGTTTTAAAAATAAAAGAGATGACTTATGTTGAAGCTGCCCGTGTAATTGGAGCTAGTAATTTCAGAATTTTATTTCACGAAATCCTACCTAATATTCTTGGGATTTTAATTGTTACCTTAACTTTTCGCATTCCAGTTGCAATTTTAGCCGAGTCTACTTTAAGCTTTATTGGTTTAGGTATTGCTCCACCTTTTAGTAGTTGGGGTACCTTGGCGAATGACGGATGGGCGGCAGTTAAATTCTATCCTCATATAATATTATTTCCCTCCCTGGCAATATTTTTTACAATTTTGTCTTTTAACCTACTGGGAGAGGGGATTCGAGATTACCTTGATCCCCGAAAAAGGCTGAAAACCTAATAAAATCAATAAATTAATTTATTTTAATTTAAATTTAAGGGGTTTTTTTTCCGGATTTAAAGGGATAAAATAATTATTCATAGGGAAATTAAGTTTTTGGGAATGTTTATTAAATTTTCAAAAATTTATTATTTTAAATTGCACTATTTCATATTGACATAACAATTTAGTGCATTAAAATTAGCGACTCTTATGTTCTTACCCAAGGAAAGGGTGGCAAATTTTTTGAAGGAATAATTTGATTATGAGTGCCCTAAAATCAGATCTTATTTGCGAGATAATTCGGAAATCGCAAACCAATCTTTTAAAAAAGAAAAGCGGGGGAAATGGCGTTAATGGAGATTGCAATGAGCAATTAATTTTGCAATGGATTAAAAATAATGCCAAGAGTTATCGAGATTATTATTGTGATCAATTGAGCCATTGCTCAACAGCTGAGCTTGGTGATCTTTTGAAAGAATTACAAGATTCAATGAAAGACTTAAATGATTTATTAATTAATGCCCCGAGTTATGAAGAAAAAGTTTAATCAAAATGGAAGATAATAAACCTAAAACAGAATCTCCATCCGGAGCAACACCGGCAGAAAAGCCCAAGGTTCCACCAAAGCCTGGCGCGAAACCTGTACCGAAAGCAGCCCCAAAAGCTGCAGCGAAACCCAAAGTTGAAAAGAAACCTTTAATTGATAATGGAGATGGAACTATTACAGATCCTAATTCAGGTTTAATGTGGAAACAAAGTGATGCTTGGTTGGATATGCATAAATTTTATACATGGGATGATCACACCGGGTATGTTGAAAAATTCAATAAAGAAAAATTCGCTGGCTATGAAGATTGGAGAATTCCGAGTAAGGCAGAGGCGATGACTTTATTTGATAAAACTTTAGAAAACCTGGATAAAAATGGTACTAAGTTTCCTTTAGACCCCATCTTTTCCATTGGAGGAGCTTCTACCACATGGATTAGTGAATGCACACCTGAGAAGGTAGTTCGTTTTGATTATAAAATTGGAAATGATTTTGCCTATCCTCCTACAGAGATTTGGTCCTCTATTAGATTGGTCAGAAAACCCGAGGTTCCTGAAGAAAAAGAAAAATCTGAAACCGAGGGAAGTACAGCCGAGCCGAGTAAACCCGCAAATCCAGTTGTAAAGCCTACCTAGGGTTTAAATGCGTTTGCCCCAATAAATTTGTATTTTTTCTTCTCTCAAGGTTTTTTTTTCACCCATTCCTGCATTACCTGTGCAGTGAGGCCTGGATTTTTAAGAGCATATTTTTTTACCGCTAACCTCATGGCCTGCATCTTAGGGTCACCTAGCGGTATGTTACTTTTAGGAGGGGCTTTAGAGCCTGGAATTAGTTTTTTTCTTCGGTTAGGTATTGAGGTTTGCGAGGTGGGTTGTGGAGCACGAGGAATTGAATTAAATGAAACGAATAATAAAATACCTGCGAGAATAGTAATTATTGAAAGAAATCCTAGTAGCAATGAAAACTTCATGATTTCTTATCGTATTATTGGTCAGAAATATGAAACTTTACTATAAAATCTCCTCTTTTTTTCCCCCAGGGGTCCGTGGAGCCCGCTCCCGGAATTCGATATTCTTCTCCTGTAAGGGTACCTTCTTCTACAGATATAGTTTGGATGGTGTCTAATGTTTCAACTTTCAGTGGTCCACCTTTGCTAGCCAATTCAGGTGAAATTGAAACTTCTGCGTAGATATCTTTCTTTAATTTTTTAAAGTGGGGGTGTACCTGAATATCAATTTTCAGCATTAAATCCCCTGGAGGGCCTCCGTTTCGGCCTGCACCACCTTCATTTGGAATGCGTAAAGTATATTGATCTGCAATTCCTGATGGAATGTCTACTTTTAATGAGACCTGTTTGACAACGCGTTGAGAACCATTGCAAATAGGGCACTCGTCATCTTCTTCATTTTTTCCGGTTCCATCACAGCTTTCACAAATAATCTGTTTTTCATAATGGAACGGCATTTCGCCCCCTAAAGCTGCGGTGACAAATGGAACTTCAATAAAAAACTGTAGGTCAAATCCTCGAGTGGGCCAATCGGGATCGATTTGAACTTCCTCTTCAAAACCTGTATTGGAAAAAGGGTCTTGCTGGTTACCTCTGGGCTCCTGACGCTGGTATTTATAGCCAAAATCGAAATCGCTTGCTTGTTGTTGGGAGTAAGGTCGAGAATGTGATTGAGCCGCACGTTGCGTCTGAACTCGTATTCGGTCATATTGCTTTCTTTTTTTGGAATCGCTTAAAACAGAATAAGCTTCCGATATTAATTTGAAATTTTCTTCGGCTTTTTTACTTCCCTTATTTGTGTCGGGGTGGTGTTTTTTAGCTAATTCCCGATAACGTTTTTTTATTTCTTTAGGTTTTGAATGAGGAGCGATACCTAAAATTTTGTAATAGTTTTTTTCAGCAGAAATTTGCATTCAAAAAGGGACCCAGAAAGAATAAAGATTTTTTATTCTATCTTTAACTTGAATAGAGTTCAACTGAAGGAGTTGCAAAAGGTTGTGGGGACAAGTGTTTCGGCTCTTTGATTGTTTTCGGAAGAGGAGTTTCTGTTAAAAAGGCAAATAGTAAATCCCGTTGAGACTTCGATTTGTGAGGACAAAATTGATTTCGAATTTTGATCATTAAAGTTTCGCTGTCCATTTTAGAATTTCTTTTGGTGGGCCAAAGAAGAATTTTTTCTGAACTTAATTTTTCCACCCGTGCAAAATTGGAGGGTTTAAAAATATGGTGGCTAAAAGCACCTTTGAATTCAAGAAAATTATTTTTTCGATTTATATATCCAATGTCTAACTGGTTGGGAGTAAAACCAAAAATATTGCCCGGTTTCAACCCATATATTGCAACAAAATTTGAGTTTTCATTTGTCGTGACATTTGCAAATCTTTTATTGTAAATAGAACGAAACCAAATATTTGAGAAATCCAACCATCGGAAAGCAATTGCGCCAATAAAAATTATGTTAAATAAAAAAGTATATGGATTTTTTGTTATTAGAAAGTAAACGCAAAACGCAATAACTAAACCAAAGAACACGCTTCCAACCAGGTTAAAAGAAACCGTTTTTAGATAAATACCTAATATTTTTTTTCCAAGGAGAGGTTGTTTTTTTTGTAAATGATAGCGTCTTTGCAAATAGAGAGTGGTTGCCACTGCTAAAGAAAAAGACAGCATGGTTATGGGGAAATTAAAAAATGCAATTAGATAAGCTACCAACATTAATTCCGTCATGTAATATTCTTGATCCCTAAAAATTGATTAAGTTGAATGAAAAAAAATCCAACACAAAATAAAAATTAATCTGCCCTAGCATTACTTTTATAAGAAATAAAAGCAGTTTGGTCAAGAAGAAAAAGGCCCTAAATGCTTATAAATAAAGGGATTTTTGTGAACGTTGAAAGTAACTGTTATGTGGAAAAAAGGATCTTTCAAATTAGAAAAAATATTTAATTTTAGAAAGCGTCACGTTATATAATCGAATTGGACTGAATATTCCCGGATTTGAATTAGTGGGTAAGGAAGAGATAGTTCTAATAATTGTCAATATTTTTCCTTGAAAAAAAATGTAAATCTAAATAGATTCCGATTATTTCTAAGAGAATTAAAATGAAAAAATATTTACGAAATATCTTATTTTTGACCCTAATATTTCTGATTGGGTGTATGCACCCTATATCAAAGACCCTCCGTGACCAAGCAGATCCTGAATTAACTTTTGGACAAATTAGTAATGATGTCGATGCTAATATTGGAAAAAAAGTTGTATGGGGAGGAACTATTGTTGAAACCCGAAACTTGGAAAGTGGGACTGAAGTGGAAGTGGTGCAGCGAAAATTAGATTCATTTGGTTACCCTGAATCTGGAGACCAAACTGCGGGGAGGTTTATTTTTAAATATCGTGAATACCTTGAACCAGAAATTTATTCTAATGAGAGGTTCGTCACTGGAGCTGGGACGGTTATAGGAACAAAATCTGGAAAAGTTGGTGAGAAAAATTACCAGTTTCCTGTGGTAGAGGTTGAAGAATTACATTTGTGGGAAAAACGATATCCTGACCGTGGTTATCCATATTCAAATTGGGGATTTTTTTGGGGATATCCGGGGTATTACGGTCCATTTTATGGTCGCTTTGGTAGGAGCTATTACTTTTGGTAATAGGTTAATGGGGAAGAGAATAAAGTTTTGATTAAAATACTATTTGCAAACTAAAAAGTATTGTTTTGTGATTTTCTAATATTTGATTCTAAGCTATCTCTATGGAGAAAAATATGAAAATGCTTATTTCCTCCTTTTTATAATTTCTTAAAATCACTTTTAAGCATATTTTATGTTTTTCTGTAAACTGAAAAAAATAAATAATGTTTTTTTGATAAGAAATAAATAATTATTTAAAGCTGACCTCACCACTTTCGAAATGTAAGATTTCACCTGTATCTGTTAATAGGATCAGATTTCCTTTATCATCTATGTTTTTGACGGTTCCTGTAAACTTGTTTTGACCTTGGGTAAGCGTTACTTGTTTGCCAAACATATCTGAATTTTCTCTCCATAATTGTAGAATAAAACTCTCGCCAAATTCAGTTAACTTTTTGTACTGATTTTCCAATTGATCAAGAAGAGATAATAAAAAACGATTGAGTTGGACTTGATTTCCATTTTCAATAAATAGGGATGTTGCTGTTTTGTTTAATGGTGGAGGAAAATGTGTATTGTTTAAATTAACCCCAACCCCGACAATTATTGCTTTATAGTTGGAATGGGAAATATTCTCAGTAAGTATTCCGGCTACTTTTTTATTATTGATTAAGACATCATTTGGCCATTTAAGGCTGCCGGCAATATTACTAAATTTGTTAATGGTCTCTATGACAGCTATTCCGGCCATTAAAGTAATTATGGGAAGATTTTTTATCTTGGTTGGATGATAAATTAAAATGGAGCAATAAATTCCGGATCCTCTTTCAGAATGCCAGGTACGATTAAACCGCCCCTTTCCTTGGGTTTGGGCTTGAGCTACTATTACAGTGCCATTAGGCGTATCATTGGTTATTAACTTTTTTAAAACTTCATTTGTGGAATCCACCAAATCATAACTAATAATATTTGACCCTACTAACTGGCCTGGAAGGGAATTGGGAAGCTTTAGATGATTTTTGTAATAAGACATAAGAGAAATTAGGAAAATTCCGTTATAATCTAAAGACAATATAATTTTATTCAAAAACAACAGTTAAAAAACAATATTTATGGAATCTTTCAAGCGCGCCTGCCGATATTTCTACTATAGATTTATACGCTTGCAAGCTAGTCCAGAGAATTTAGCCCGGGGAGTCGCATTGGGACTTTTTATAAGTACCACGCCAACCATGGGCTTTCAAACGTTTATTGCTTTGCTTTTTGCGGCTATGTTGCGGTGCAGTAAAATATGTGCTGTTGTGGCTGCCCAATTTACCAACGCAATTACGGCTCCCTTTATATATGCTGGAACATATTATTTGGGTGCTAAAATATTAGACGAATCCCTTCCGGAAAACCAACTGGGTAATTTTTCACTTCAGACTTTGTGGGATATGGGACCTTCTGTTTTTAATTCCCTTTGGGTAGGCGGTTTAATCGTAGGGACCATATTAGCCATAATAGGATATTTTGTAGTATTGGGAATTGATGTTAAGGCCCATAGGCAAATTATTCGAGCCAGATACCAGGCAAAAAGGCAAATGGAGCGAATAAAGCGAAAAAATGCCCCCGCCCTTGAAAAAATTGATTGAATTGTTTGAGAAATATTGATAAAAAGCAGATTCCCGATTGGGAGGAGCCTAGGTTTGTCGAACAATGAGGAGATTTTTAATGAAAAAGTTGTTGATCTTAATAGCATTAGCAATGTTTACCTTGAGCAATGTTGGGTGTGGAGATATTTCAGGGGAATGCGCTCACGGGGTTTGTAAAGAAAGTTATTACAAAGAAAAGGGTTCACCTGATAACCCTGCGCCTGCCGAGGGTGAAACAGCCAAAGAATAGTTTAATTTTTGCTCGTTACTGATCCCAAGTCGATTGATTGGTAAAGGGAAAAAATCATCGGCCCTAAAAATTATTTTTGAAAATGAAATAGGTAATGTTCATTGAAAAACCTGCACGGAAAAGGTGCGGGTTTTTTTTTGAAATTCAATTGATGTTGGTATTTATTTTTTAACAGCCGAGGCTGTTGGAATGCTACAATATGCCCAATCCATGGAATAAACCCTATAAATATTTTATTAAAAGGAACTATGTCTAGACCACCTACTACCGTTGAGCATGTGAGGCAATCCCAACAGCATTTTAAAAATGGGATGGATTTGCACAAAGAACAAAAGTATAAAGAAGCTATTGAAGAATTTAGAAAAGGGGCCGAGATTAACCCCTTTGAAGAAAATCATATTAAAGAGTTATCCCAGAGGCTCAAATCAATGTCGGCTAAACTGGTTCAAGAAAGTACGGCTTACATGGGATGCGCTGCCGTTCATCTAAATGAACTGATTCAAGAATTAAGTGAGGACGAGTGTCAGCAAGTTCCCATTGATGAATCTTTGCAGAAAGCTTTTGACTCTTGGAATGAATAAGAACTAGATAGGGCAAAATGGACCAAGAAGTTTTATATAATGTTTTTAGACAGGAAATAAGGGAAAGGAAAATTCCCTTGAGCTTGGGAAAAACTTGCCCGGTCAAATGTTCTTTTTGCTATGAAAAAGATCACAGTTATAGACCCACCATTGACCCTCCCCGTACAACAGAAGAGCATTGGAAATTCATGTTGAAAGAAATTCAGAGTTATCCTACGAAACCAGGGGAGGCCTGGTTGTTGGGAGGTAACGAATACATGGAATGGACTGATATCTTTTTACATCCCAAAGCAATGGATTGGCTTGAGGAGTTTTTAGACACCACAGATAAAATGATAGTGTTTTTTACTGTGGGATATGTGCAACCTGAAAGAATTAATTATTTAGTTGAAAAATACCCGGGTCGTATAAACTTTGAATTGTCTGTTATAACGATGGGTGAGCATAGAAAAAAATTAATGCCTCATGCACCCACAGTTGATCATTTATTTAAAATTTTGGATGGTCCCGCTGTAACATCGGCCAATTTTTATTCTTTTGGTCCTAATACGATGTCGGAAGATGCAAAAGCTATTTCAAGAATTAATAAAAATTGTTTATTGTGGATGGGATGTTTAACTCCTTTAAAGTATATTGACCAGGGTACCAGTAGTTTAATGCGGGAAGGAAGAAAGTTTTTACCTGATGAAGCTAAGAAAATTTATTATGAGAATTATCCAAATACAAAAATGATTCATACAGAATCATACATTTCTGTTTTTCTGGCTCGTCAAAAAATACTAAAAACTTTTGATGCATGTGAACTGGAAAAAAAGGATATTGTGGTGGTCTCTGCCAGCCTTTATAAATTGCTTACCTTGTTAAGAAAAAACAGAGCGAAATACCTTTTTGTGCCTAATCACACTTTAGGGGGCGATTCTGATTGTGCTACTTTATTAACATTCGATGATGTTTCTCGGAGGTTAACGCATGAATCTCAAGTGTATCTTCCCCAAGTGATTATGGAACATCCTTCTAATGTTGAAAAGGATATTACTGGCACTACATTTGAGGAGTTTAAATCTAGATTTCCGCGGACAAGGTTTCGTATTTTGAAAAAGGTTAATTCGAAATTGTCTAATAAAAAACTTTATGAAAAGGGTTATCTGAAAAATTACGTGGAAGATTATCTAGAACATCCTCTTGCAAAAAAAATTGCAGACGTTCCCCTTCCAAATTAATATATACCCAATTTAATTCCGCAGAGTTGCTTTAAAATTTGATAGAAAATGAATTAGAGGTTTATCATGCTTCCCGATAAGCCTCAATGTCTCAAAGGGGGAGGATAATGAAATATTGGTTAAAAGTGGTGTTTATTGATAACAGTGAATTGAAATTAGATGATACGGAAAAACATTTTATTAGTGATGATCTAGAAATTTTAGAAATCACCTCTGAAAAAGAGGTATTTATTATTCCAGTACGTCAAATAAAGTATATTTCCTGCGATTCAAAAATATTTAAGGAAGGAATCCAGTAACCCTAATATCAAATTAAAACTTTATTCGTGCTTTTTTGAGCCATGAATCCTGGTCAAAATTGGACTGACAAAACTCTTGAAATAACTTTTCATGATCCGTTAAATTTTGACCATCAATTTTTTGTTCAGGATTTTCCAGGGGAATATTGCCAAATTCTAAAACAGTCCTCGGTTTAGGTGGTTCTCCAGCAGGCTCCAATTTATAAATTGGGTCGTTTGGTGATTTAGGATTTAAGTGAGAGTTCAACTCTTCCAAGCTTAATAACAGATTTACCACTGAAGATTTTTTGATTAATCCTTCTTTTTCTATTTGTTTAAGAAGTAATTTAATCTCTCCTGAGGAAGTGATAGCATTCATAATTGCCCCGCTAAGCTTCTCAAAAAACTCATCTGCTTTTGCGTTGTCAGGCTCCATAAAAGTACCCTCCATTTGTCAACAAATTATGGAATTTATATTATAACCCCATGGATTTAGAAAAAGATATAGAAGCAATTAGTATGCCACTGGAAGTATCTAGGGGCTTTCAAAAATAAGTCATTATTTTTGAATAAGTTCTTGGAATTTATGAACATCATTTTTAGCAAAGATTTTTAAATAGGTCAAATTTTTAATACCATTTTTTAGGAAAAATTTTCCTCGATTTATCTCAGGAATTCCCAAAAATATAAATGGGGGATATTTATTAATATGAATAATCCTTTTTGTGCCCAGGGTGTGTCTTGACTAATAGCTCAATAACTTATAATATCTTTCAAATATAGAGAATTAAGCTCTTAATTTATATAAAGTTATTCCAATCCTTTCAAATTCTAATGCCTTTCCCCATTCATAGACCAAGAAGATTAAGAAAAAATCTGGCTATAGAAGATATGGTAAGAGAAACTTCTCTTTCCGTCCAGGATTTGATTTGCCCTATTTTTGTTTGTGAAGGTAAGGGAAAGAGGGATGAAATTAAATCCATGCCGGGTGTTTACCGGTTTTCCCTGGATAATTTGGCAAGGGAGGCCAAAGAAATTAAGTCGTTAAACATTCCCGCCCTAATTTTATTTGGAATTCCTGACAAAAAAGATTCTATTGGTTCTGAGGCTTACAACCCCAATGGTATTGTTCAACGTGCTATCAAGGAAATCAAGTCCTCTGTTCCGGAATTAATAGTTATCACTGATGTTTGTATAGATGAATATACCGACCATGGCCATTGTGGATTGATTGAAGGTAACGAAATATTAAATGACCCAACATTAGAACTCTTGGCAAAAATGGCTAAAACCCATGCGGATTCAGGGGCTGATATTGTTGCCCCCTCAGATATGATGGATGGGCGAGTGAAAGCTATTCGCGAGATATTAGATTCCAACGGCCATATAAACACCATAATTATGTCTTATGCGGCAAAATATGCTTCGGCATTTTATGGGCCATTTCGTGACGCTGCAAATTCGGCACCGCAGTTTGGAGATCGCTGTTCCTACCAAATGGATCCGGGAAATAGTGATGAAGCGTTAAGAGAAGTAGCGGAGGACATTAATGAAGGGGCAGATATTGTGATGGTTAAACCTGCTCTGGCTTATTTGGATATTATTTATAGAGTTCGCGAAGAATTTCGGGTTCCCGTTGCTGCTTATAATGTGAGTGGTGAATATTCAATGGTTAAGGCGGGGGCGGAAAAAAACTGGGTTGATGGTGCCAGGGTCATGATGGAGATTTTATTAAGTATAAAAAGGGCAGGAGCCCAAATGATATTGACTTATGCTGCAAAGGAAGCCGCTAAAATCCTTAACGAATGAAAAATTAAAATATTAATTAAATAATTTTAAGAAACAAATGGGAAGTCTTTTTGAAAAATAGAAGTTTTCCTTAGTATAATTATTACGTGGTTTAGTTTAGAAAGGAGTAGTTCTGATGTCAGTTTTGGCTCAAAATATTAAAACGATTCGGAAGGAGTTGAAGTGCACTCAATCCTCAATGTCGGATATTTTAAAGGTCGGGTTTAGGACATATGTCCGATATGAAGCTGGTGAAAGAGATGCCCCTGTTGCAGTCCTTGTAAAGTTAGCGCGTTTAGGAAATATTTCCCTAGAGCAATTATTGACTCAAAAGATAAGCAAAGAGAACGTGGTTCCGATTGAAGTCGAAACATTAGATATTTCTACTCCTGAAGTAAAAACAGTAAACTTTAAGACAGGGAAAATTCTTTTTAAGAAGCCAAATAGAGAAGAAATGTTGGCGGCTCATGAATCTGAGAAAATTGCGCTCTCTCTATTTCGTAAGATGTCAGATAGTGAGCAAAAACAATTTATCAAAGAAATCGGAAAAAAATATAAATCTGCTCGAGTAAATTTAAAGCCTATTGTACCTTCCTCAAGATTAAAACAAGATAGAAAACTGGTTCCAGAGGATGAACCTATAGTAACCAAGTCTCTAACCAAACAAAAGCAATCCAAAAGAAAAGGTAAACCTGGAAGGCGAAAATTGGACCGAAAAGCCTTAAGAGAAAAAATTGAGAGTTTGAGAAAAGTCACGCAATTAGTAAAAAGAATCACTGTGAGATAACACGTTGAGAAACTCTGGTGTTTGGGGAAATTTAAATGGAGTAGTTTTTTTTCTTATTATTTTCCTCTTGGGTATTTTTGAGTTCAGTACTCAAATGATCGAAAAAGGGGTTGGCCATTATTTAAAATGGCAAAATCACCTTAGGCCTCAGTTGGGAAGAATTTGGGAAAAAGATCGTCAAAATATCATGGCTCAAAAGAAAATTGAGTCGATTTTAGCTAGCCTAAATATTCAAGAGCGATCAGCGGAATCTATTCAATCCTTTAAAGATCTTTTTGAACAGTTAAACCCATCCTTTCCACAATTAATTTCCAGAAAAAAATTTTTGGAACTTTATTACGAATATCCTGGAGCTTGGTCCCATAAAATTGTTTCACCTTACGACCTGGTAGAAATTGATTCATATAAAAATTGGCGAAGGGTTTTGTTAACGCGATTTGGTCCTTGGATTACCATGAGTTTTATTGACAGCCAAAACTTACCTATTAGAGAAATTTTTATTTCCTATGAGAATGTAGAACCCATTCAATCTACCCAAACTATTCAAAAAGGTACACTGGAAGAAAATAACTTCAGGAAAGAGTGGATATTTACTCTTCAAGATTATTTATTAATGTTGAAAAAGTTGGACCCGGAAACACGTAGTGAATTATTACCGGATCCTAAGTGGTTTTTGAGTAAAAGATATTTTATATCCAGGGTTGGAATCAAGGAAGATCGGTCGCAAAATAAGTTCCCTCCTCCTTATGTTTTAGGGGTAGAATATGAAAGTGAATTCTTTTTAGATGTTCTCATTTTACCTGTACCGCCTGAAATGGCCACTAATTTGTTATCCCAAATGGAAATGGCCTATTCCCAATCTGAAAACCATAGCAATTCTCCGTTTCAAGAGTTTTAGAAATTTGGAGTTTTATCTTGTTTCAACGCTTTATTGAAAAAACTATTTTTACTATATTTGCACTTTTACTAATTTTAGCTATCGGTGCAGGAGGAATATATTTTTCATTGCGAAATGATTTACCCCAATTACCTGACAGTTTAGAAAAAATTAATTTGAGTTTGCCTACGGAAATTTACTCGGTGGATGGAGAGGTTTTAAAGGTATTGGGGCAAAGGCATCCTGTACCCATTGAGCAAATTTCTCCCTATTTCACTAAAGCTATTATCGCGGTCGAAGATTCTCGTTTTTATTCCCATAATGGTTTAGATCATTTAGGCCTAGCACGCGCCTTATGGAGAAATTTAGTGGCTGGTGGTATTCGCCAGGGAGGAAGCACCATCACTCAGCAATTATCGAAAAACATGTTTTTTTCCTTTGAGAGAAGGTGGGTCCGAAAAATAAAGGAATTATTGGTTGCATTACAATTAGAAGCAACTTTTTCCAAAGAAGAAATATTGGAAGCCTATTGTAATCAAGTTTACTTTGGAAGTGGGGCTTATGGGGTTGAGGAGGCAGCACAAGTTTATTTTGGGAAACGGGCTAAGGAGTTGACCCTTTTTCAAGCAGCTTTGTTAGCAGGTTTGCCTAACTCTCCCAATAATTCAAATCCATTTAAAAATATCGACAGAGCTTTAAAAAGGGCGCAATATGTATTATCCCGAATGTATAGAACCAAATTTATTACCAAATGGGAAATGGAACATGCTGTTGAGGATGATTTACAACTCAAACCTCCACGTAAAGATTCCAACCCGAATCAATATTTTGTGCAACATGTTATCGAAAAATTAGAAAAAGATTACGGAAAGGAGTTTGTTCATTTTGGTGGCCTTAGGGTCTTTACTACTTTAGATACAAGATACCAATTTATGGCTGCTAAAGCGGCAGAAAATCATCTAAAAGTTCTAGATAATCTTTTCCCAAAAAATGAAAATGGTAAAAGTCAGAGGCTCCAAACTGCCATCGTTACGATTGAAAATAAAACAGGAGCAATCCGAGTCATGCTGGGTGGAAGGAAGTATTCTGAAAGCCAGTTTAACCGGGCCACCTCAAGTAATCGCATGCCAGGTTCCTCCTTTAAACCCATTGTTTATCTTTCTGCAATGGAAAATTTAGGAATATCTCCAGCGACGGTAGTTACAGATGAGCCTTCTACTTTTAAAATCCCTGGCAGCCCTCCCTGGAAACCAAAAAATTTTAATGATAAGTATTCTGGTGATTTGATTCTAAAAAAAGCATTAATGAAATCTCTCAATGTGGTTTCAGCTAAATTAGTTTACGAGTTAACGCCGAGAAGGGTGATTGAAACTGCTAGTCAAATGGGAATTACGAGTCGATTGGGTAATAATTTATCTTTGGCATTGGGAACTTCGGGAATCTCTCCATTAGAATTAGCTACTGCTTATAGTGTAATTGCAAATTTAGGAATCCTAAATGAACCCTATTTTATAAAAAAGATAGAAGACTATAGAGGGAATACTTTATTTGAGCATTTCTTTTATGGGGTTCAACGTTTTTCACCTAAAGCAATGTATCCCCTACTGGATATGATGGTTGGAGTGGTTGAAAGAGGAACAGGACGAAATGTTCGCAAACTAGGATTTAAACACCCTGCAGGAGGAAAAACAGGTACTTCAAATGACTATAAAGATGCCTGGTTTAATGGGTTTACCAGGGATCTTTCCACCTCAGTTTGGGTTGGATATGACAATAACTCTCCTATGATTGACAAAAGAAACCGGGGCTTGACGGGAGGAGTGGCTGCAGCTCCAATTTGGGCTTACTTTATGAAAAGGGTTTTAGCAAACCAAACCCCTGTTAATTTCCCAATTCCAGATGGTATTCGTATGGTTACGGTGGATGCAAGTAACGGATATTTACCAAGCCCGGATACAAAAGAAAAAATGGAAGTAGCGGTTAAAAAGGAAGTCATTATTACATTACCCCCCACGGGAAATGATTCAACTTCATCGTGGAAGGGAAATGAACCACAAATAACAACTGCGCCAATTGAGGAATCCGGTGTACCAGAGCTTTAAATATTTCTTTATTCGACTTGGGTTGTCCTTTTTATTTTTATTAACCACGGGATATGTGGTTTTATTTTTTATCCATGAAGTTGCTATGGAGGGGTTGCCCGTAAATGATCTATCTATAAAGTGGATGCTTCTATTCTTGAGCCTCTTTATTGGATTTTTTCTTTATGGAGTCTTTGGAGAGTATCAATTCAAAAAAGCCATTTCTGAAGTTAAGAATATAGATTTTCGAGAAGCTGGTGAAGAAATGGTGTCTCGATTTAAATCATTGTTTCGGTTTACAGAGTCGTCTTATTTTTTGCCCAAAAAAGGCCGCCAATTAAGGGAAGAGATCACTTTAGATTATGCCAATTTTTTGATGAATCTTGGGCGCGAAGATGAAGAAGCCCTTAATATATATTTAAAAGCTTATCTTTTAGCCCCCGATGAAGAACAATTTAGAAATGTTTTGGTCTCTATTTTAACTAATAAAAATAAGCTTACGGAAAATGAGATTGATTTATTAATAATTATCTTAAAAAAAGAAAATTTTCAAAGTACTGAGATTGTAAATCATTTGGTTAATATATTATTGGTTAAAAAATCCATTGGAACAAAAACCGAAGGAGTATATTTAAGTGCATTAAAGAATCAAAGCGAACATGCAGAAGAGATTGTGAAGTTTTGGTTACCAATATTATTAAAACAAAACCGAGCCGATCACTTTGCGATCCAATTTTATTTAAATGCATTTGAAAGAATAAATCCTGAATACTATAAGCATATGGTGGATTTAATCGGTGCATGCTATTTAGATAAACGATTTAAGGTAATGGACCCAGAATTGCATGATCGATGTAAAACGTTTTTTGAAAGGCTGGAACCGGAAATTCGAGAACGTATTATTAGGTTTTTCAGAAATCAAAATATTTCTGAGCGTTGGAAGAAAGTGCGTTTATTTCGATCAGAAGACAAACGACTTTTGAAAACTGCAAAAACGGTTGTTGGTTTAGACGATGGGGGTGGGTCTCCTATCAAAGATTCTTTCATTACACTATTTAAGGGATTGTTATTTAGTATTTTTGATACATTGAATTGGGTTGGTTCGTTAAAGTGGAAATATAAACTTTTAATTATTTTGTTAGCTATCTCTATAATATTTGTGGGAAAGTATTGGGTAAACTTTGATTCTCTGTTTCCTCCGGAGGCTGTAACTAGTCCAATTAAGAAATTACCCGAAGTTGTAAATCCTGAAGATGCTTTAGTGACAATTCATACTCTTCAAATTGCTGCCGTAACATCGCAGTCTCAAGCGAACAAAATAATGCGCAAACTGACAAAAAATAAAATTAAAGGAGTTTATCTAATAAAAACCAAACGGGAGTCTGGAGGTTTTTGGTATAAAATTCGATTGGGAAAATTTAGCAATAAACAAAAAGCCCAGCAGTATGCAGCGAGCCTAATTGAACAAAAGTTGATTCGCAATTACTTTATTATCTCTTTGGGCGAAACCCGATTATCTCAAAAAAACAATTTACCATTAGAACCCATACAAAAATAAAGCGAGATTATGAGTTTAAATCTAAATTATAAAAATGTTAAATCACTGATATTAGAAGAAGAAATACAAAGCTTACAACCTGAAGTAACTCGATTGCACGATGTTTTAGAAAAAGGACAAGGTCTAGGTAATGAGTTTCTGGGTTGGTTGCATTTGCCGTCTCAAATTTCTAAAGAATCAATAAATGAAATCAAGGAAGCCGCGTCAAAAATTCAAAATGATTGCGATGTGTTTATTTGTATTGGAATCGGAGGATCCTATTTAGGAGCACAAGCAGCGTACTCATTTTGTTTGCCAACTTTTTATAATCAAATTCCTTCTAGTAAGGGTAAGGCTCCTCAAGTTTATTTTGCGGGACATAACATTAGTTCTGATTACTTGAACGACTTATTGCAGATTATTGAGGGAAAAGATATTTGTATTAATGTAGTTTCCAAGTCAGGAACCACAACAGAACCTGCTATTTCCTTTAGGGTGTTAAAGGAAATTGTTGAGACGAAATATGGCTTCGAAAAGGGAAAAGAGCGAATATTTGTCACGACTGATGGTTCGAAGGGAGCGTTGCGTTCTATGGCAGATTCTGCGGGTTACAGGACATTTGTAATCCCAGATGATGTGGGCGGACGTTATTCGGTTTTAACTCCCGTTGGTCTTCTGCCCATAGCAGTTTCTGGTATAGATATTGAGGAATTGTTGGAGGGTGCTAGGGATGCAGAGGCATTAGCTAGTAAAGAAACTTCATTTGATAAAAACCCTGCTTATCTTTATGCTGCTATAAGACATTTATTGTATCTTCGAGGAAAACATACGGAAGTTTTAGCTACTTTTCATCCAGCTTTGCATTTTGTTGCAGAATGGTGGAAACAACTAACCGGAGAAAGTGAAGGGAAAAATTCGCATGGAATTTATCCATCGTCCGTTGAATACACCACGGATCTTCATTCTATGGGACAATGGATTCAAGAAGGAAATCGTTTCATATTTGAAACATTTTTATGGATAGCCAACTCCAATAATCAAATGGAAGTCCCTTTATTTAAAGACGATGTGGATGGGTTAAATTATTTAGCAGGAAAATCCTTGGATTATGTAAATTTGAAAGCTTATGAAGGAACTTCAAAAGCACACTTAGATGGCGGGGTTCCAAATATGACTTGGGTACTTCCGAATCGTAGTCCCTATACACTAGGTCAATTGTTTTATCTTTTTCAGAGAGCAATTGCCATTTCAGGATATTTAATGAGGGTGAATCCTTTTAACCAGCCAGGAGTTGAGTACTACAAAAAAAACATGTTTCAATTGCTAGAAAAACCAGGATATTCAAAGGGAGAATCGCAATGAGTACAGTGGGCAAAGATTTAGAGAGTTTAATTCATGAAATTGCTTATCAAAAAATAAGTGACGGCCCCGCGAATAAGGATTATAAAAGCGATCCTCTGCTTACTCAATTAAAGTCCACAGGAACTGAACTTTGGATAGATACTGGTGACTTAGAATTAGCTCAATCCATATGGCGTTCGGAGCTTACTGCTTTGACGACCAACAATACCTTAGCCAATCAAGTTGTGCAAAAGGGGACGATGGATAATGTAATTCAAGAAACTGTGCAAAAGTTAAAAGAATCATCTCTAGGATTGTCGGAATCCGATTTGGTTATGGAGGTTGGATTTGTTATCAATTGTCGAATTGCTTTGCGATTGGTAGAAGCTTTTAAGGTTAAGGTAAGCGTAGAACTACATCCTGCAATTTCAAGAGACATTGAAAAAACTTTGTATTATGGTCGCCGTTACTTTAATGTTTGTCCGGAATTTTTTATTGTAAAAGTTCCTCTGACACCGGAGGGTTATTTGTCAGTCAGGAAATTAAGGCAGGAAAAAATTCCTATCAACTTTACTTTAGGTTTTTCTGCACGACAAAATTATCTTGCAGCTTGTCTGTCAAATCCTAATTTTGTTAATGTATTCTTAGGAAGATTGAACGCTGTGGTTGATGATAATTCTTTTGGAGATGGAAAGCTTGTTGGGGAACAAGTAACCTTGGCGACTCAAAAAGCGATTTTGGATGCTCGTTCCCATCATGCATCAATTACGCGTTTAATCGCAGCTAGTATTCGCAATGGAGATCAACTTGCTACTTTGGCTGGTGTCGATGTTCATACTATTCCTCCTGCGGCTATGAAAGAGTTTCAGGAATCTGGAAGAACAACGGATCAAATCAAAAATAATCTCCAGGCAAACTTAAATCCTAAACTTGAGAATCATCCTTGGAGTTCTAAGGTGAAAGATTTATGGACATTGGATTCGGGATTTAAATTGGTTATTGAAGAATTGATCCAACGGACTGATTTGGATTCTATGACAGGGGAGGATTTGGTGAAATTTTTTGAGGGTCGGAAATTTGATTTGTTTTATCGATTCTCTCAAGAAAATTTAAACACTATTAAGGAGCATGGGAAAATTCCAAAACTAAACCAATGGCCAGATTCAATTGCGCTGGATGATTTAATGACTCACTCAGCCCTACAATCTTTCACAAAAGATCAAAATGCTTTGGACGACCGAATTCGTTCCTTTCTTAAATAGAATATGATTCTGGCAGGGGATATTGGGGGAACAAAGACCAATTTAGCCTTATTCTCAGACTCTTCCGGAGAATTAAAACTTGAAATAAATCGTACTTACAAAAGCTCCGATTTTTCTGATTTCTATTCCTTATTAGACCAATTCATCAGTGAGACCCAACCCAAATTAAATAAAGCCTGTTTTGGAATTGCAGGACCCATAATTAATGGGCGATGTGATGTGACTTATCTGCCTTGGGTTATTGATCAAAAGGAGCTTCAAGAAAAAATTGGTATTAGCTCCGTAACATTAATCAATGATTTGGCTGCAATGGCTGGGGCAATTCCTTTCCTACCATCGACAAAATTAGAAACCATTCATACAGGTAAAGAAATTTCAAAAGGGAGAGTCGGTATATTAGCCGCTGGTACTGGCTTGGGACAAGCTTTTTTGATTCCAGATCAGAGAGGTCGTTTTCTTATTTTAGAAACAGAAGGAGGGCAATGTGACTTTCCTGCCAGATCAATGGTTGAAATTGAATTAATGGGTTTTGTTAAACAACTTTTTGGACGGGTAAAAATTGAGCATATATTGTCAGGGTCCGGTTTGGTCCGCATTTATAATTATTTTAGAGAAAAGAGTGGTGAAAAAGAGCCTGCATGGTTAAAAGACGAATTTCAAAAAATGGGAGCGGCGGAGGCTATTTGTGAATTAGGGCTTTTAAAAAAGGTTGCCCATTGTTTAAAGGCGTTAGAGTTGTTTTCTCAAATTTATGGTGCGATTTCGGGTAACCTGGCCCTTCAATTAGTTACTAGAAAAGGGATTTATATTGGTGGAGGTATTGCACCTAAAATCTTACCTCTCTTAAAATCCAACCTGTTTTTAGAGGCGTTTTTAGACAAAGGAGAATTTCAGGACTTTATGAAAGAGATTCCTGTCAAAGTTATTATGGATGTTCAAGCTCCTTTATGGGGAGCAGCATATTTTGCCTTGGGTGAAAAGGTTTATCAGTGGTAAAGTATCCCTTCCAAAAACCATTCCGTTAATTTTTTAAATTATTGAAGGAACCATGAAAACAAAACTGAATAAAATTGTGTTGGCTTATTCTGGAGGGTTGGATACTTCTGTCATTATGAAATGGCTGGAGGAGAAATATGAAGCAGAAATTATTGCTTACTGTGCGGATATTGGACAAGGTGCAGAGTTGGAACCTGTAAGGGAAAAAGCCTTGGCTACTGGGGCAAAAAAAGTATTTATTGAGGATTTGAGGGAAGAATTTGTAAAAGATTTTGTATTTCCAATGCTTCGGGCAAACGCTTATTATGAAAACAATTATCTTTTGGGAACGGCTATTGCTCGACCTTTGATTGCTAAAGAACAAATCCGAATAGCAAAACAGGAGGGTGCTGAAGGGGTTTCCCATGGAGCAACCGGTAAAGGGAATGATCAGGTTCGTTTTGAGCTAGCTTATATGACTCTTCAACCGGATATTGTGATAATTGCCCCTTGGCGTGAATGGGATTTAGATTCTCGCAGTAGTTTAATTGATTATGCAAAAAAGCATGGGATCCCTGTGCCTGTTACCAAATCCAAACCTTATAGCATGGATAGAAATATGTTCCATATAAGCTATGAGGGGGGAGAATTAGAAGATCCTTGGTTTGAGCCTGATGAATCCATGTTTCTTTTAAGTGTGTCCCCTGAAAAAGCCCCGGATAGTTCAACTGTACTTGAAATTAGCTACGAAAACGGTGATCCTGTAGCAATCAATGGCGAAAGAATGAGCCCCGCAAATTTGTTGTCCCAACTCAATGAAGTTGGCGGAAAAAATGGTATTGGGCGAGTTGATATTGTTGAAAACAGGTTTGTTGGAATGAAATCTCGTGGAGTTTACGAGACTCCAGGTGGAACTATTTTGCATGTGGCCCACCGAGCCATTGAGACTCTGGTTGTAGACCGAGAAGTAATGTTTTTACGCGATTCAATGATTCCCTCATATGCTCGTATGATTTACAACGGGATGTGGTATTCACCTGAACGAATTTTACTTCAAAATTTAATGGATGGTGTTCAACAACATGTTTCCGGAGTTGTTCGTTTAAAATTATATAAAGGGAACACGATAGTTACTGGCTGTAAAGCAAATAAGCCGTTATACTGTAAAGATACTGCATCCTTTGAAAAAGACGACTCTTACCGTCAAAATGATGCAGAGGGTTTTATTCGGCTCCAAGCATTACGATTGAAATTATATTCACAAACATTTGGTAATAGTTAACAGAACTAATTTATATGAGTAATATTCTAGTCGTTGATAACGAAAAAAGTATGCGTGATTTGTTATCAATTGTTTTAGCAAAGAGTGGACATGAAATTCAAACTGCCAGGAATGGTATTGATGCAGTAAAAATGATTGAAGACCAGGAATTCGATGTTGTACTTACAGATATTAATATGCCTCGGTCAAATGGAATTGATGTATTGGATGCAGTGAATCGGCTTCACCCAGAAACCCCTGTCATTATGATGACGGCCTATGCCTCAGCTGAAACTGCTGTTGAGACAATGAAAAAGGGTGCATACGATTATATTGCAAAGCCATTTAAGATTGAAGACTTACAATTAATTATTAAAAATGCCACGGAAAAGAAGAAACTTTCATCAGAAAATGTCTATTTAAAATCAGCTTTAAATGACAAATATAAATTTGCCAATATAATTGGTAAAAGTGAAGGAATGCGAAAGGTATTTGACTATATTCACAAAGTTGCCAGTAGTAATGCTACCGTTCTCATCGATGGAGATAGTGGAACCGGTAAGGAACTAGTTGCAAGAGCCCTTCATTTTAACGGAGCCCGAAAAAACTATCCCTTTATTTCTATTAATTGTGGGGCCATGCCTGAGAATCTCCTTGAAAGTGAACTATTCGGACATGAAAAGGGGGCTTTTACCAGTGCAGATACGGTAAAAGAAGGTTTAATGGAAGCAGCCAATAAAGGTACCTTTTTTCTGGACGAAATTGGAGAAGCTCCATTATCCATCCAGGTAAAACTTTTGCGCGTTTTGCAGGAAAAAGAATTTACACGAGTTGGTGGAACTAAACCCATTAAAGCGGATCTAAGGATTATTGCGGCTACGAATCGAGACTTAGTGCAAAGTGTTAAAGAAAAAGAATTTCGTGAAGATCTTTATTACCGACTAAAAGTAATCAATATACGAATTCCTTCACTCAGGCAACGTAAAGAAGACATCCCACTATTAACGCAGCATTTTATTGATAAATATAATAATGAGCATGGTCAGGAGAAAAGGATTCAAGGGGTGACCCCAGAGGCTATGAGTTTATTAGAAAACTATGATTGGCCCGGAAATGTTCGCGAGCTTGAAAATACCATAGAGCGGGCGGTGGTTCTGGAAACCAATGAAAAAATTGAAGTCTCAAGTCTTCCCGAAGAAATTCTTGGAACTTCAATGAAAACAGAATCATTGATGCCCAACTTTGTGGATGAACCTATTGACTTAGAAAAAACTTTAGATAATATTGAAAAGAAAATTTTACTCGGTGCTTTGAATAAAACTGACGGTATGATGAACAAAGCTGCGAAATTACTTAACTTAAGTTTTCGGTCTATGAGATACAGAGTCAAAAAGCATAACCTTAAAGGCAATGCTGAATTACAGGAATAGTTCATCCTGAACTATTCTCATTGAATAATCTTCAATATCTTTCCTTGTGCCATGTTGCACTTCTTAAAAAAGATCACATTTATAATTCTTTATATTCATATTTTTTTTTCGTATGGGTTTTCGCAAGTATCCCCACTAACAAATGATGAAATAATACTTTTCCAACGTGCTGAAACTTATTTCCATGAGGGAAAGTTCATTGAATCAAGGCAAATATATGAGGAATTTATCCAAAAATATCCTCAAAGTTCTCGTTCTTCGAAATCCATTTTTAGATTAGGACAAATTGATTTTAAAAATCAGTCATACTCCACAGCTCTTCGATCATTTAAATTATTTTCTGAAAATTATCCAAGTTCTAGTTGGATTTATCATGCAAAGCTTAAAATTGCTCAATGCTACTTTTGGCTTGAGCGATATCAAGAGGCTGAGTCTCTTTTAATGGAAGCATTGAAAGCTAATCCTGATATAGGACAAAAATGGCAAGCGCAAACTTTTTTAGGAATGATAGCGGATAAAAAAGAAGATTTTAATCATGCTATCGAACTCATGAAAAAGGTTGTGGCGGAGTCTACAAATGCTAATTTAAAAAATATTGCCCAAAATAATATCGAAGTTATTGTCAATCAGAAATTAAATAAGGAACAATTAATAGCGCTGATTGAAAAATATGATGATGAATACCCCGCAGATCAAGCCTTAATACGTTTGATCTCAATTTATCGGTCGAATCGAAATATAATTCGATTTGATTCTACCCTTCAGACTTTTATTGAAAAGTTTCCTAACCACAATTTAACTCCAGAGTATGAAAAAGTTTTAGCAAATCAAAATGAAAATGAGAACAGGCGGATACTTCAAATTGGTGTGGTATTACCTTTATCCGGGAATCGTGCTTTGGTTGGGCAGCAAGTGTTGCAGGGAATTCAATTGGCATTTAATCGATTATCCTTACAAGAAAGGAGTCGATTTGCATTAAAAGTAAAGGATTCTGGGTTGGGCCAATCGGTACAAAAAATTGTAAAGGAACTTTCACAAAACCCTAACGTGGTCGGAATCATTGGGCCTGTATTTAGCAAGGATATTCAAGATATTATTTCAATTATAGAAGAATATGAATTACCGGTTTTTTCTCCAACAGCTTCTACTTCCGGATTGGCAGATTTAAGTCCCTTTGTTTTTAGGAATGCGCTGACTAAAGAAGTGCAAGCCACTTTTTTAGCTCGCCATGCCATCAACGATTTAGGTCTCCATCGTTTTATGGTTGTTTATCCCGATACGTCCTATGGAGAAACTATGAAGGAAGTTTTTGTTAAAGAAGTTATTGGGCTTGGAGGTCATGTAGTTGATTCACTTCCTTATAAAAGAAGTCAAAATGATTTTAAAGACTTAATTTTCCATATTGGCGGAGCCTCAGATCAACAGTTAAAATCCAAAGCTATGAGATATTTACGTAGTGGAAGAACACCGCCAGAATTAAATGACAAAGGAAATATTTCCCGCCCTGCTATTGATAGTGGATTATTTTCTGGTGACGAGGTTGAGGGTTTAAATGTTGGTCTAGAGTTAAACTATGACGCCATTTTTATCCCTGGATATTATGATAAGATTTCTCTTCTGGCCCCCCAACTGGTTTTTTATAATATTGAAAATGTCCTATTACTTGGTGGAAATGGATGGAATTCTCAAGAATTAATTGATAATGCCAGGAACTATTTAAAATCCGTATTATTCGTAGATGGATTTTTTGCAGAGTCATCAAGGCCAGAAACCCAAGAATTTGTTGAAAAATATGAAACAAACTTTGGAGAACGCCCTTCAGTTTTAGCGGCTCAAGCTTATGACACTTCAAATATATTTATTAAACTTTTGAAGGAAGGGGCAGACAGCAGATTGAAAATAAAGACAGGTCTTGAAGTTATTAGAAACTTTTCAGGGGTAACCGGTAATACCTCCATAAAAAACAATGGGGACTCAGAAAAGTCACTCGTCCGTCTGACAGTAGAGGATGGGGAAATAGTGGTTTTAGGAGAAGAGGAAAATAAAGCCCTGGAAAACTGAGAATATTAAAAGGAGTCTTTAGGTGAATCAGAGGATTCCATATTTTTCTCGGGAATGTTTTCAGCTAAAAAAGCTTCAAATATGGCTTCTTCATCATTGAATGAAGCCTCCATTCCAGTTTTAGGATTGATTTTCACAAATTTGATATCCTGAGGAACCGGAAAACCTTGAACAGGTCTTCCATTTAAGGTTTCTTCCATGAATTTCAACCAAATTGGAATAGCCGCTCTAGAACCTGTTTCATTTACCCCCAGAGACTCATCCCTGTCCTTCCCTACCCAAACACCTGTAACCAATTCAGGAGTGTATCCTATAAACCATGCGTCAATATAATTGTTAGTAGTTCCAGTTTTTGCGGCAACCGGTCGCCCTAATTTGCGGACTTTCATTCCCGTTCCTTCTTTTACAACGCTTTCTAATAGACTGGTGACTAGATAAGCTAAACCTGGAGAGAATACCTGCTCCGTTTCTGGCTGTGCATTAAAAATAATTTCATCTTTTCGATTTTTTATATAGCGCACGGGTGTTGGCTCAATTCGTTGTCCTTGGTTGGCAAATACTGCGTATGCAGATACGATTTCAAATAGGGTCATACCCGAAGAACCTAAAGCAATAGATAAATTGTTGTCTAAATGGCTTACTATTCCTAGTTTTCTGGCCACTTCGACAGCTTTATAAACACCAATATTTTGTAAAAGTTTAATGGTAACCACATTTCGCGAGTGGGTTAAGGCCGTACGAATTGAGGTAGGGCCAAAAAATTTCTTTTCAAAATTAACTGGTTTCCATTTGTCAAAAGTATCTTCTTTTTCTTTAAAAATTACAGGAGAATCGATAATTATACTTGCCGGAGTAAAACCATCCTCCAATCCTGCAGCAAATATAATGGGTTTAAATGCTGAGCCGGGTTGGCGAATTGCTTGCGTCGCACGGTTGAATTGACTTTTTTTGAAATCATATCCACCGACTATTGCTTTAATATGGCCTGTATAAGGATCTAAGGAAATCAATCCTGCCTGAACCTCTGGGTCTTGTTCAAGTTCCAATTCCCAAGATCCACCTGGTGTTTCCTTTATCATTTTTACCCAAATAATGTCCCCGGGAGAAAGAGCCTCTTTGACGCTTTTTATTTTTACTCGTTTGCCATCTAATTTTATATTTGGCTTTCTTGCCCATTCTGTTGATTCTAGAAAAATTAAACCCTCAGTATTACCTAAATACACTTTGGCTTTAGTTTTGCTGACCTGAGTTACAATACCCTTTACCACTTCACCTTCCTGATAGAGGCCATTCTCTCTTTCCTGATTCCATTCTTTTATTTTTTGATTTAATAATTCGAGATCCTGTTCTAAATCTTCCTTGCCTTCGGGCCCTCGGTACCCATAACGTTTGTCAGCTTTTTTTAATCCAATTTTTATTGCCTTTTGTGCATTCTCTTGAGCCTTTATATCTAATGTCGTATAGATTTTTAAACCATCTCGATATAATTTATTGCTGCCATATTTTTCTTGGATGAACTGTCTTATATACTCAGTGAAATAGGGAGCGCGGTTTAGTTTTTCCATTTCTCCCTGAAGCTTGATTTCTTCTTTAAGAGATTTGCGTTTTTCTTCTTCAGAAATAAATCCCAATGATGCCATTCGTCGGATAACATGATTACGTCTCTTAAACGCCTTTTTATAATCTCGATAGGGCGAATAATGATTTGGGGCTTTTGGAAGGGCAGCAATGGTAGCGCATTCACTGATATTTAATTCTCCAACTTTCTTCCCAAAATAAGTCCTGGCGGCCGATTCCACTCCGTAACTACCATGCCCGTAATAAATTTGGTTGAGATACATTTCTAATATTTCATCTTTTGTGAAAACTAATTCTAAACGAATTGCCAATATGGCTTCCTGAATTTTTCTTTTAAAACTTTTTTCGAATGAAAGAAACAATGTTTTTGTTAACTGTTGAGTGATTGTGCTTCCACCCTCAACCACATGCCCTGCCTTTAAATTGGTTAAAAAAGCTCTGAAAATTGCTTTTGGATCGATCCCAAAATGGTGGTAAAAATTAGAATCCTCTACTGCCAATGTTGCCTGTTTCAAACGAAGAGGGATTTTTGATAAAGGGATCAAAATTCTTTTTTCAATATAAAACTCTGCTATAAGTTCATCAGTATCAGAAAAAACTTTAGTGATGGTGCTGGGTGAATAGTCCCTTAATTCCAAAACATCTGGCAATCCTTTAGAATATTTTGAATAAAGAATCCAGCCGCCTGTAAAAGAAGTCAGTAATGCAATAAAAAAAATTGAAACCAGTGATCTAATTACGAATTTCTTTAGTTTGCCGGGTTTCTTTTTTTTGTTTTTAAAAGGTGTTTGATTCTTTAAAATTTTATCTTTCATTTATTTTAGGAAGTTTAAAAAATAAATCAGGAAGTATGTTATTTGCTAGATTAACTCGAATTGACGTAAAAAGGAAATGTCTAAATTCGATCCTCTTCCAAGTCGATAAGGTCAACCCACTTTTGGATATCTTTTCGATTTGAATCCAGTTGGTCTCGGAGTTCATAAAATCGCTTCCATTTTTCTTTAGAATCTGGCTGACTATTTAATATAGAATCATTTATTTCTGCGATTTTTTCAGAAGAGTAGGGTGTGGAAAGTTTGGCTACCCATGATTCAAATTGGTTTTCCTCCATTGTGCAGGCTTTATTTGAAAACTCCTCCTTATCAATTTTTAGAAATTCTAAAATAATACTATCTAAGGGACAGGGAAAAATATATTCTCCTAATGTATTATTTTTATAAGCACGAGCTTTATCTAGCATTCGCCCTACATGAACAATACCAGCTATCTTTTCCTTTGGAGATCTTGGAAATTGAGTAGTTAAATCCATATTTTTCTTCGGGAGGGTGATGAGGAATCGTTTTAGATAATACTCATTATTATTTTCAGTCTAAGCGGACCCTGCTTAGCTGTCTATATAATTTTGATTTTTTAATTACTGAAGCGCCTTCTGTTCCTAGATGATTCCTGAATAAATCTAGAGTTGTTAGTTTTGGAAAACCTTCCGAAGAGGCAAAATGCTTCGCTCCTTCTTCACCAATATTATTGAACTTAATTATAAGTTGATCCAGTTCAGGAAAGTTTTTAGATTTTGCTAAAGATAAAGCACCTTTTTCGGTGATATTATTCGACTTTAAATTTAAAATTTTTAATTGGGCTAAGTATGGGCTATCTGCAATAGCGGCGACTCCTGTATCGCTAATCTCATTATCTCCTAATTCCAAGCGAATTACTTTAGATAAAGTTTCCATTTTTGATAAGTTGGTTACGCCCTCATCGCCTAATTTGCGATTCTCTAAATCTAAGAGCCCATCCGAACTAAGGTTGTTTTGAACTAACTGTTCGATATCCATTTTAATATTATTTAGAAGATTAAAAAATAATTATGGGACAGTGTATTGAATTTTTGTGGCGTGATCAACCATTCCTTGATAGGTTAATCTTTTTAATATTTTGACCCATCAAGGGAGTTTAATGGCCGACAAAAATATTGAAGGTATTTTTTCCTACCATGACCAAACCAAGCATCGTTATCAAGGGTATGCCAAAGGGCCTGGTCATTTAGATTGGGCTACGCAGCCTAATCCATTCCGTCGATTTCAGGAGGCTCCATTGGTTTTTTTACCTCCTGTTATTGAAGATGAATCTCCTCCTTATTTTCAATTATTTGAACCGACACCTATTCCTTCTCAAGAAATCAATGTTTACCAGATTTCCCGCTTTTTAGAATTATCTCTTGCGATTTCTGCGTGGAAGCAAATGGGAGATTCCAAGTGGGCCTTGAGGAGTAATCCCTCCAGCGGAAATTTACATCCGACTGAAGGTTATTTAATTTTAGATTCGTTAGAGAATGTCCACCATCAAGCAGGGGTTTATCATTATGCTCCTAAAGAACATGGTTTAGAAAGGAGGACAGAATTTTCTTCTCAATTATTTAACGAGTTATTAGAGGACCTACCCGAAGATTCGTTTTTAATCGGTCTTTCTTCCATTCATTGGAGAGAGGCTTGGAAATATGGAGAGAGAGCCTTTCGATATTGCCAACATGATATTGGCCATGCCCTTGCGGCTTTGCGAATTGCTGCGGCAGTTTTGGGCTGGGATTTATTTTTAATGGAGGGAATAAGTGATGCACATTTGTCTCAACTATTGGGCTTGGACCGTAAGGATGATTTCTTAAATGCAGAATTGGAGCACCCTGATTTACTTGCTTTTGTTACGAATTGCAAAATACAAAATGTGGGAACTGGTTGTATTAATACAAAGGCTCTTGAAAAGATTGTTGCCCAACCCTGGTATGGAAAAGCCAATCGTCTTAGCCCCGAAAATCGCATTTGGGATGCGATAGACTTGGCAGCAGAACATTCAATAAAAAACGAAACAAAAACTTCAGATAAAGACTTTCAAAAAAATTTCATTTCATTGACAAATTTTTCTCTGGGGTTGCGTCAAAGGCGAATTACTTCCAGACAAATCATCCGTCAAAGAAGAAGTGCGGTTTCATTTGATGGTGTGACAGGTTTGACCATCAAGCAATTCTATTCCGTTCTTATTCAAACCAGTCATAAAATTCCCTGGGATTGTACTTTTGGGGAACCTCGGATCCACCTGGCGATTTTTGTCCATCGAGTAAAGGGGATGAAGCCGGGCTTGTATTTTCTAGTGAGGAACAATAAAAAACTAGAAATTTTAAAAAGTTCAATGAGATCAGAATTTGTTTGGGAGATCCCCTCGGATTGTCCAAATGACTTAAATCTATTTTTACTCCAGGAAGGCTCATTTCAAACCATTGCTTCCCGGGTTAGTTGTAATCAAGATATTGCCGGGCAAAGCGCCTTTAGTTTAGGAATGATTTCGGACTTTGCCTCTCCGATTAAAAGTGAGGGCTCCTGGTATTACAGGAGATTATTCTGGGAGTCGGGAATGCTGGGGCAGATGCTTTATTTGGCTGCCGAGTTTTCTGGCGTAAGGGGTACAGGGATTGGCTGTTATTTTGATGACCCTGTTCATGAAATTTTAGGTTTTCCCGACAACGAATTTCAGAGTCTTTATCATTTTACGGTTGGAGGGGCTGTAGATGATAAGCGATTATCTACATTGCCTTCCTATTTTTGGTCCTGTGATCTGGCTCGTCCAAGGTTTGTTTCGAGATATTCCGCTTGTGAAATAAATCCCAGTCAAAAACTTTTAAAAAGTTTACCTGAAAAAGCAAAAGTTTCTTGGAAGGGAAGGGCATTATCCCGAATTGGAATGGGTACAAAAAACTTTAGCTTAATAAATTCCCAACATGAAGCCTCTTTAATGACCTATCTAAAGGGGCCAATGAATGTTGTTGAGGTTTCACCCGATTGGACACAGGGGTCGGATGAAATATTGTTAGGTGATTGTTTGAATAAAGCATTAGAAGTGGAAAACATAGACCCTGGGGCATTATTTATTGTTTCTAGGACGGGGGCCGTGCGGGGAAGCAGTTTAAGAATGTTTGAGGAAATGACTCGTCGCAATCATCCTATTCCAAATATTTTTGATTTAAAGGAGGGGTTAGGTCATTGCCTCCATCCTGATTTCCTCAATGACCAACTGTTAAGGTCTTTACATCGTGTGGGCTGCTCAAGTCTGGATTTATTGCTAATAGATGTCCCTTATGCACTAGCAAAAATTCTGGGTAAAACTGAGTTGTTTAAACAATTAAATTTAGCTTCCAAATTTTTACAGAAGCAATGCAAGGAGGGAAGGATGAAAGGTTTTGGGATTTCCTTGGGTGATTTATTTCCTGAGCAAGAGAACATTCCCTGGATTACCCCTCAGGAAATTGTACAGGTGTTTGGTGAATTCCAAGAATTTCATGCGGTAGAGTTAGTGGGTAACTTTATAGTTAGTAAACCATTTAAGAAATACCATGGAAACAATTCTTTTATCCAAGAAATTAAAGAAAGCGGATTTCTAACCCTAGCTGGCAAACCATTCAGGGCTCAGTATGAAGGACGGGAAATATTGTTGATTGACTATCCTCATATTGAGGACATCGATTCTGAAGCAAAATGGGATTGGGTTCTGAATGAGCTAGAATCTACGACAAACCAAATCCATTTGTCTTCTATGACGGATGGCAGGACTTTAAAAGAGTTATTGCAGTCTTCTGGAATTTCTTCACCTTTTTATTTTAGGCGCGCTGTAGAATCGGCTCAAAAATTTCAACCTCAGACTTTTGATCAGGTAAATCAGGTTGAACAAAATATAAATAACCTTTATTTACGTGCGCGTGGGTTAGGTGAACAAATTGTGCAAGCACGGCTATGGGATCCGGTGCACTTTGATGAAAAGATGGGTGAAGTTCATGAATTGTTAGATTGGGTAATACAATGTATCAAAATTCGTGGGAGCCAGGGGGAATCTGATTTTCATGATGAAATTCGTGAAAAATACTTTTCTGACTTCAGCAAAGACTTTTCTTTGCAAACCTTGGGTATATTATGGCTTTTTGATCAGGGGGTAGATATTGTCCTAAATGGCATGAGGCGACAAAGTTACGTTGGCGAGGCCAGGGCAATATTAGAAGGGTTTTAACATAGTTTTTATATCAATAAATTCAATTAGGTAACTGTGATATCCCCGTTTTAAAAAATTAAAGAAAATGGTTTGATTTGGTGTTCCCAAAAATGATAAATTGAAGGAATAAGTTAACTCATTTTTGGGAGGTTACACTATGAAAAAGCTCTTTTCTATTTTTGCGATCCTGATAATTTTAGTATTACCTCTATCTGCAATGGCCAGTGAAGGTCCTATGAAAACCCCAAGTGGTGCTAATGCTGAAGCTGCAAAACATAATGATGAAGGAATTGATCATTGGAATCAGGGACATTTCGATGTAGCTTTAAAGCATTTTCAGGCTGCTTCTAAAATAGATCCAAGTATTGGCGAGATTCACTTCAATGAAGCAATTTCTTTAGATAAATTAGGTAAACATGGAGAAGCTACCATGCATTTTAAAGCGGCAAAAGGAAAAGCTAATGGGAATAAGGCAATTCTTAATTCGAATATCTTAAATGCTCATATTGGTGGCCATTAAAAAAACTCTGGTGCTTCATTCAATATAGGTTATTGAATTAAATGGAATAATTTAGTTATTTGTGGAGGGGCCTTATTTTTTTTCTAAGGTTTATGGTATACTTCGTCAAATAATTTGACTTTATTTCATTAAATAAGGAGTTTTTTGCCATGATGGGAATTGGTTTCCCAGAATTGATGGTTATATTAATCATCATTATGATTATTTTTGGCGCTGGTAAATTACCTCAAATTGGTTCGGCTTTTGGACAAAGTATCAAAAACTTTAAGTCCTCCATGAAAGAAGCAGCAGAAGAAGAGTCAACGGAAAATGAAGTCCCCGGAGATTCAGTTGGAGAAAATCCTGTTGCTGAAGGTTCGCAAAATAGTGGAGAACTTCCAAATGAGAAACCAGTAGGGACAGTTACCGCCAATAAAGAAAGTTCTGTAAAGGCTCAGGCTCAATCATCAACAGAACAGGCTGCAACCCAGGGAACGAAATCCAAAGCTAAAAAACCTGAAGAAAAGTCTGAAGAAGAGAAGATGATTGAGGATGCGATTAAAGAGCTAAAAGAAAAGCGTATTGGTACAATTAGAACGCCACATGATGGATTGGTTCAACAAAATGATGTTTTTACTGATTCGTTAAAACGCAATCCTTGGGGCAAGGGGCGTGACCGTGGTGTTCAAAGGGACGTTTTATAAATAGAAAAATTGATTTTAAGGTTCTTTAAGGGAGGATGCTCTCGCCCTTGAAGGCCTTAAAGCCATTTCCCATCCCATCAGTAATCCTATTCCAATCCAAACCAGTTCTCGCACTCTCCTTACCAAAGAAACTGTAAGACCTAAATCAACTGACATGCCCATTGATTTGAAAATCCAAATTAATCCGCCTTCTTGAGCACCAAAACTCAAAGGTATGAAAAAACTGCAGACTCTAATCAGTTGGGTCAAAGCTTCAATAAGCCAAAGTTTTTGAATAGATAATTCCATTCCCAAAAACCTGGTTGTTACATAAAGCTCCAAGATACCTGTTACCCAACCTAAAAACCCATAACTTATTGATGCCCAAAACTCTTTGGAGTGTTTTTGATAGTAACTAGACATCATCTGGTCTAATGTTATGAATTGAGATAGAAAACCATCTTCAGAGTTTATTTTAAATAATTTAGATAAAAAATTAGAAAACTTACCCAACCCACCAGTAATTTGAAATATTAAAAACAAAAAAATTAAAGTAGAAAAAATTGTGAGTGCAGTCAGGCTTATTTTAATAAATTGACTAGAAATAGAGGATGAATGAAGGAGAAGATATACTCCGGGGATGAAAAAAAAGATTAAAGAAATTAAGAGAGTAGTCCGTCCAACCACTTGGGAAGCCAATCCCTGTTTAAAGCCTAAACCGTGATGATCTTTTAACAATTGTGCTTTTACAGGTTCTCCTCCTAAGGTTCCTAAAGGAGTAAGGGCATTAAATGATTCTCCAATGGTTCTTATTTTAAATAAACTTGTAATGGGAAATGTCTTGGCTTCTGCTGGCTTAAATGCATATTTCCAGGACAAAGTATCCCACCATATGACTATCCCGTAAATGAAAATGATCCAAATAAACCCACTGCCGAATTTCCTCATCAAATCCAGCACAGAAGCAAGATCCACTTTTTGCAGAACCCATGCAAATAATAGACAACCTAAAATTATAAAAACGAATTTAAAAATTTTTGACATTCTGAGAGTATGGATTAATTGCCAAAATAATTTTTTATCAAACTATTGCTTAACCAAAGAATAATTTTTAGGGTTTGATAGGATTAGTTATTTTAAGGTCTTAAGCTTTCACTTATTATGAGGAAAATTAAATTTTTTTCTATTGAATTATTTGTTGGTAATTAGAAAGAAAAAAATTTTCAAGCCGTTGGAATATTATTTTGAAGGGAATTCGTATTAAATTGTAAGGGAAATTAAAGGAGTTCAAAGGAAAAATCCTTCAATTACCGGTCACATTCTCCACCAATCATGTTGATCATGTCAAATGTAGGAATGATATCAGCAAGCATTTGGCCTTTAATAATTTCTTCAACACCTGCTGTCATGGTAAAGCATGGGGGGCGAACACGGCATTTAAAGGGTTTTCCACTGCCATCACTGACTAAATAAAAACCCAGTTCACCATTTGCTGCTTCAGTGCCCAAATAAACTTCACCAACAGGAGGTTTAAGGCCTTCAATTGTCATCTTAAAATGCGCAATCATTTCTTCCATCTTAGAATACACATCTTGCTTGGAAGGCTGTCGCATATAGGGATTATCTACGTTAATCGGACCCTCTGGCATATCTTTCATAGCTTGCTTAATGATTCGAAAGCTTTGTTTAATTTCTTCCATGCGTACTAAGTATCGATCAAAATTGTCCCCCACAGTTCCTATTGGAATATCAAAATCAATTTTGTCGTAAACTAAATAAGGCTCTGCTTTTCGAATATCGTAATCCACACCACAAGCACGTAAGCAGGGACCAGTGTAACCAAAGGAAATAGCCGATTCTTTAGAAAGAATCCCCGTGTCTCGCATACGGTCCAGAAAAATTCTATTTTTAGTTAAAAGCTTGTCTACATCATCAAATAAAGAATCTAACTTTGGATATACTGCTTTTAAGTCATCATCGAAATCAGGAGGTAAGTCGCACATCAGACCACCTATTCTTACATAATTTGAGGTCAATCGTGCTCCACATACTTTCTCAAGTAAATCCCAAATAATCTCACGCGTTTCGACAAAGTAAATAAAAGCGGTCAAAGCCCCTAATTCCAAAGCAGCTGCAGCGATATTGGTGTAGTGGTCCGCTATTCTTGAAAGTTCGTTGGTTACAACTCTAATGTACTGACAACGCTCTGTTGCTTCAATCCCCAATAATTTTTCTACTGCTAGAGCATAACCAATGTTATTCATTATGGCAGAACAATAGTTCAATCGATCTGTATATGGGAACACATTAGTCCATGTAACGCTTTCGCACATTTTTTCAAAACCACGGTGCAAGTACCCAACGTCAATTACGCAATCAACCACCGTTTCTCCATCCAGTGTTAATAGGAATTTAACAGTGCCATGGGTGGCTGGGTGTGAAGGACCCATGTTAAGAACTAAATGCTCAGTATGTAAACTTTCTTTTAAATCAGACATAGTAAGTTGTTAGTTGATTATCCTGATTTCGTAAATTTAGTTTGCTTTCGAAATTTTAACAGATACCAATCCTTCTTCTCCGTTTCTTAACATATTTATGGGAATGTCGGGCCAGTTTTTAGGAATATAAACAATTCCTTTTGGTGATCTTCCATTGACTTCTACGGGTAAATCCACTGATAAGGATTGTGATTCCACGCGAATTTTATCGCCCGATTGAATTCCTAATTCTTTTGCATCGGCAGAATTAATTTCTGCAATACAGTCAGGGCCAACATCAACAAGGGCTTTTGCATAGTGAGTGTAATTACCAATATGAAACATGTGATTATTAGCAATTAGCTTCATTGGAAACCCATCCGTATCGGAGTGAGAGTCTCCTTCGGTTACGATGGAAAACCCTGGGTTATCGCCAGACTTTGTTGGGGTCCACTGTTTATATCGATTACCCGGAAAAAGTCCCTTGTAAGAAGGAGCGGCCTTTTCTATTTCTTCGTGTAATTCTGAAATAAACGTATAATCTAAAGTTTTTCCACATTTGCCGGCTAATTCATTAAAAATATCAAAATCCGGACGCGATTGACCTTGAGGTAATACTGCTGGTGCTACCTTTTGGACATGACGTGTCATATTTGTAAAGGTACCCTCTTTTTCAGCATACGTAGAAGTAGGTAAAATTATGTCCGCCAATTTAGCTGTTTCCGTCATATAAACATCCTGAACCACCAAAAATGGAACCGTTCGCAAGGCTTCTTTTACCAATGATCCTTTGTAGTAGGAATGACAGGGATCTTCTCCAGCGATGTAAAGCATTTTTACCCAACCTTTAACACAATTATTCCAAAGGTCATCTACTAGGTTATCTTGTTCAAGCTTTAATTCCTTGAGTCCCCAAGTTTCGGCCAAGTTGCTAAGTGCACCCGTGTCTTTTATGGATTGATAGCCAGGCAAATAAGCAGGTGTCATTCCCATATCATTAACCCCTTGGGAATTACAATGCTCTCTTGGAGGGTAAACACTAACGCTGCCTTCACTTCCATATTGAACCAATACACACAAATTCAAAATAGCGGCCAATATGTTTTCTCCTTGACCGGTATCTAATATATCGTTTCCTAAAAGAATGAACCGATCAGCTTTTTTTGCAAACTTTTCAGCGGCTTCAGTTAGCAAGCTGTCGCTAATTCCAGTTGCCTTTTCAGCGAATTCGGAAGTGTATTTGGTTAAAGAATCGGCTAAATCATTATAATTAGAAACAGCGGATTTTACTTTCTCCAAATCTACCAGATTTTTTTCTATAATTATTTTGCATATCCGATTTGCAATGACTAGATCTGAGCCCGGTAAAAATGTAAGACGGGTTTCTGATCGTGACTCATGTTTGAATTCAACTTTTCTTGGATTGGCAATCAGTATATCTGTGTTGAGTCGTATTGCAGCTTTACGAATTGCGTTTCCGGCAACCGGGTATTCAGAGGGAATGTCTGTATTAAATAAAAGAACGACATCTGCTTTTTCCAGTTCAGGAATGGGTTTGCTTGTAATTCCATTATCAAAGCAACCTGCCATAAAATCATTCAGGTAGGGTGCTCTCAAGTTAGCAAGATTGGTAACCTGATTCGATCCTAAGATTCCCCGATAAAGTTTTTGTAAGAGATAGTTTTCTTCATTGGTCAATTTTTCTCCACCAATGGCTGCCACAGTATGCGGTCCACTTCGATTAACTGTGGTTTTAAACCGGTCAGCAATAGTTTCCAGAGCTTCTTCCCATGAAATCTCTTTAAAGTTCCCACCGACATTCATTAAAGGAGTCTGAATTCGTTTTTCATTTTGAACCATTCCATGGCCGAACCGTCCTTTAGCGCAAAGATTCCCCTCATTAATTCCAACATCAAAGTTTTCATCCGCTTCAATACGGATTAAATTTCCTTTTTTCGTTTGAAGGCGAACGGTACAACCCCAGGAGCAAAAGTTACAGGTAGAGTGGGTATTGTCAAACATTGCAGCCAATCCCCTTGCCTCCGAGGATAAGTCCATTAAAGCACCTGTAGGGCATACGGTGATGCACTGACCACAAAATTCACAATCAAGTGGTTCATCGTTAGCTGTTCCAATAGTTACTTTATAACCACGTTTGTGGAAATCCAACGCTTGGACTCCTTGCACTTCATCGCAAACTCGTACACACATTCCGCACATGATGCATCGGTTTAAGTAAAATTCGATAATGGGGTTGGTTTTAATGCTGGGTTCATTTCGACGTTTGATTTCAAACCGGCCATTGTAAAGCTTTAGCCAATCCGTGTTGTCTTGAAGGGGGCAAACTCCGGATTTGTCGCATATGGGGCAGTCTAACGGATGTTCCACCAAAAGCATTTCAAGACAAGCTTGATTATACCGGTTGGTTTCCTCGGTATCGCTTTTGATGTCCATTCCCTCTGAAACAGGGTGAGTGCAGGAATAGACCAAGTCTTTTTTGCCATCCACATTGACTTCCACCATGCAGGTTCTGCAGGCAGCAAATGGTTTTAATTGGCGGTTTGAGCAAAGGTTTGTGATATATATTCCTTCGCGTTTAGCCGCATCTAATATAACCGTTCCCTCAGGAGCGGAATAGGGCTTCCCATTAATTGAGAAATTGATGACCTTTTGTTCTTTAACGCTCATTCGATCTCAACTCCAATTTTTAATCATCAACCGAATATTGATCACAAATATCGTAGGTTTTTTCCGGGTCAATGCTGCCATGAGTGTCATCACCAATGATAGCCATTGGGGCAGCTCCACAGTTTCCCAGACAAGAAGCAAACTCTAATGTAAACAACTTGCTTGGATCAGTTTCTCCCTGTCCCATATGATATTTTTCTTTGAGCTTATCAGCAATTATAGGAGCTCCTTTTACAAAACATGCCGTTCCATAACATAATTTATATATGTATTTCCCGGGCTCAGTAATACGAAATTGTTTGTAAAAAGAAATAACTCCATAAATTTCTGCCCGTGTTAAGTTAAGCTCTTCCATGATGACTTGAATGGTTTCCTCAGGTAGCCACCGGAATTGTTCCTGTACTTTTCCCAATATTGGAATCAAGAATTGACGGGAGCGGCTGGGAAATTGATCCAAAACTTTGTAAACCACTTCCAAATCTATTGATTCATCTTTTATATCAGGGGAAGGCTCGGTATTTTCTGAAGTTGAAGAATTCATGGAATATAAATTGTTTGAGAACTAACTCAAAGAGTTGCTGGTAAATTAGTTCGGTTGACGAGCTAGTTTGTTGTTTAATATAACGCCAAAAGAATTAAAAAACACGAAGTATATAGGCCCAAATCCATAACTGTCAACTTAATAATTAATTAAACAAGGGAGGAAAAAATGAATTGATGCTCAAGGTAGAAATTTTGTTTTAATATTGGTTTTTTCAAGCCATAAGAAAGTAGAATTTCAGGTTTTTCTCAATTTGTTAGGAAAGGTGAAATTATTTAAATTACTACTAAAAAAGCGATTTATTAATCAACAACAGGTTGCAAAATTTGAAAGAAAATATAGGTATGTTTTTGGGATATTTTGGCAAATATAGGGATTTAAAACAGCTAAGTAAGAATGTGCGGAATCCATTTGCAACAAGCTTGATTATCCCTATTTAGGGTATTTTGAGAGACGAAATGGTTTTACTTTAAGCTGAACTGTGATTTTGTTAAAACAGGCCGATTTGAAAGCTGTTGGTCCGCTGGTTTTAATTGAATAAGATTAGAATAAGCTCCTGAATGATTGGGGTTTATAGATAAAGCGGATTGGAAGGCTACATAGGCCGCTTTGTTGTTATTTGTGTTTAAATAATACTCTCCCAAGGCAAAATAAATATCTGCATCTTGTGGATTATTCTTTAAGGCCTTTTTTAAAGTATAAATAGCTTCCCAATATTGATTCATTTCTCCCAAAGACCAAGCTATATTTTTGTAAAGTTGATTGTTATTGGGATACTTTTTCAATGCTACTTCAAAGGTTTGTATCGCATCTTGGTGCCGCCCCAGCAACTCATAGACCAGTCCCAATTGATTTAATGATTTCAAGTGGTCTTTTTCATAAAAAAGAGCTTTCTGAAAAGCATTAATTGCCGTTTCATGACGGCCTAAAATTGTATTAATTTTCCCAATTTGATAATACACATTTGCTTTATTGGGACTTAAGTCAATTGCTTTTTGGTAAACGTTTAAGGCCTCCTCAAATCGATCTAGCTTTAGAAAAGCTGTGGCCAACCCAATTAGCAGCTTTTGATTACTTGGTTCCTTTTCTAAGGACTTTTCATAAGGAAAAATGGCTTGTTCAAACTGGTGGGTTTTTAGATAATTTTCAGCGATTAACTTCTGCGCTTTTAAATTATCGGGTTGCCTTCGAATTATTTTTTTTAGATAAAATATTCCTTGTTTGGGTTCATTGAGATAGGAATACGCAAAACCCAAACCAAACTCAGCTCCAAAGTTATTAGGAATCAATTCCAAAGATTTCAAAAAGGGATTAATTGCTTTTTTATAATTTGAAAGCTTTAGGTAGGCTTGTCCAAGATATTGAAATCCCCACCCTAATTTTTTATCCAACCGAGTTGCTTGTTTTAAGGGGAGAATAGCCTCTTTATAATTTTTCGTAAAATATAGAGATCGTCCGAGATCGAACCAAGTTTCAGTTGATTTTTTGTTGTGCTTCAAAGTTTCTTTCAACTCAGGGATAGCGTGGGTATATAATTCCATTTTCAAAAAGCATTTAGACAATTTTTTATGAGCGTCTTTGTGGTTTGGATTCAATCGGACCACTTCTTGAAAAGCGGATACTGCCTCAGGGTATTGTTTTAAATCAAAATTGATTTTGCCTATTTTGTAAAAGGCATTAATGCTCTTTGGATTCACCCGTACAACCTGACGGTATTGTTCAATGGCTTTATGCGGAAAGTTTAGCTTTTCATAAGCTTGAGCCATTTTATAATAAGCGGCCTTAAAGTTTTTATTTAATCTAACAGCCTCCGCAAAATATTGATTCGCCTTTTTCAGGTTGTGCAATTTATAGTGAATCCAGCCCAATTTATAAAAAGCTTTCGAATCTTTAAACCTGACTTTAATTAATTTTTGAAATGGCTTTATCGCTAATTTTAATTTTCCAAGGTTTATGTAAGCTTTCCCTAAATATTCTAATGCTATGTCATCCATTGGATAAATAATCAATGCATCTTTTAAGGGCTTTAGAGCCTGATCGGGGTGCCCTGATTTCACTAATGTCCGTCCGATAGCGGCATGAAGTGAGTGAAAGTTTGGAGAAAGGTCTAAAGCTTCGTTGTAGTGCATTAGGGCATTTTTATATTGTTTTAGAGCTTCAAAGTTGGCCCCGAGCTCTAAAAGCCAATCGGGTCGATTTGGGTCTAGTTGTAAGGCTTTTTGAATTTCCACCACAGCTTTTTGGTGGTTCCTCAATTTAGATAAAGTGGCTCCCAATGCAAAATGGGCTAAAGCCAAATTGGGATTTAAATTTAATGAAATTTCAAGATGCTCTTTAGCTTTTAAGTAGCGCTGTAATAAACGATAAGCATTACCTAACCCATATTGAGCTTCGGGATAATTGGGGTCCATTTGCACTGCTTCTAAATAAGATTGAGCAGCTTTTTTGATTTTATGTAAAGCTATGTAGCTTTCCCCTAAATGAAAATAGGCTGATGGAAATAGGGGTTCCAATTCAATAACTTTTTTATATTCCTGGATGGCATCTTTGTATAACCCCATTTGTTCATATGAACGGGCCAATCCAAAATGCGCCAGGTGGTCATTTGGGTTGGTCTCCAAGACCATTTTATAATCTTGGACACCTAAAAAGTCTGCAAAGCTTGGAGAAATAGTTGCCCAAATCAATATGAAACTGAATGTGATAACTAATTTTTTCAATAGATTTCCCCTAATAAGAGTCCTTATCTCCTATCGGCATTTTTTTCTGAAAAAATAGTAAGTAATCAAAAAATAGGGGTGTAATTAAATGAAATTACATAAACGTGAGGAATTAACCTTGCTTGCGATGAAGTTGGTATTTGCGGACAGCAAAATTATGATCTTTTAAATTATTAGAAAATTGATGGCTTCCATCTTGGCGAGACACGAAATAAAGGTGGTTTGTTTGGGCAGGTTGCATCGCCGCATGGATAGAAGCCAGTCCCGGATTAGCAATGGGTCCCGGCGGCAAACCGAAATGTTTATATGTATTGTATGGTGAGTCAATCGATAAATCTTTTTTTCTAATATTTCCATCGAAATGGGCCATGGCATAAATTACCGTAGGATCCGTCTGGAGTCGCATTCTTTTTTCAAGCCGATTATGAAAAACAGAAGAAATAATTTTTCTTTCAGAATCCAACCCGGTTTCTTTTTCGATAAGAGAGGCTAAAGTTATTACTTCATGAAAGGTTAGTCCTGACTTTTTTATCATTTCCTTTGTTGGTGGATTCAAAACCTTTTCTTTAAATGTGGCAATCATTTTTTCAATGATTTTACGTTCTCCTTCGTTTTTACTGAAACGATAGGTTTCTGGAAAAAGGTATCCTTCAAGGCTTTCTGCGGATATTTTTAGGGATTTAATTAATTCAGGATTTTGAGTTTCTGAAATGAATTTTTTAGAATTTACTAGGCCTTCTTTTTCTAAAATCAAAGCAATTTCAGCAATGCGTTGGCCTTCCGGAATAGTTACCGAATGAAGATGGGTGTGGCCATTGGAAATAATATCCAGTATTTCGTATGGAGTCATTTGTCCCGATAATTGATATTCCCCTGCTTGAATGTGATCTTGTTTCCCTTGAAAATAAGTGAACATCATAAACTGTTTTTCGCTGGAAATAATTTTCTTGGTTTCTAATTGATGTGAGACTTGACGTAATGTTGTCCCATTAGGAATTTCTAAAATAGAAATATCTGATAGGGGGTTGGTTGGAGAAAATGCGAAGTTATAAAGGGTGCCAACGACAGTAATACATAAAACAACAACTAATATTGCTAAACCCTTCAAGAATTTTTTAATGGTCCGCATAAAAGGAATCCCCAAATGATAGATAATTTATGATCGGCAATTTTGGGGTTTGCCTTAATTGATGATTTCTTTTATTTTTTCAAGAAATGCATCATTTTCCTCAGGAGTCCCAACAGTAACTCTTAGGCAGTTGTTAAGCCTAGGATGACTACTGAGGTCACGAATTAGTATACCTCTTTCTGCCAACTGATTAAATAGTTCTGTTGAATTATTGGTTGTACGAAAAAGTATAAAATTGGCATCCGAAGTAAATACCGTTAAGGAGGAAAATTGGGAGAGAGATTTCTTAACTCGGTCTCTTTCTTGCAATATTGTATCTATCTGTTCTTGAATGGGTTCAAAGTTTTTGAGCAATTGCTCAGCTAAGCTTTGAGAAACCGTGTTGGAATTGTAAGGCAATCTCACTTTATTGATTTCATTGATAATAATGGGATCTGCGATGGCGAACCCTACTCGTAGCCCTGCTAAACCTATTTTGGAAAGACTCCGTAAGATTATGACATTATTGTGGTTAGTCATTTTCTTTAAATAAGTCGTTTTAGAAAAATCAAAATACGCTTCATCAACAACAACTATCCCGGAAAAATTCTCTATCACAAGTTGAATTTCTTTTTGGGTAAAACAGTTTCCGGTTGGGTTGTTTGGATAACTAAAAAAAATGATTTTTGGTTTATTATTCTGAATTGAGCTTAATAAATCTTTAGCTTTAAAATTCCATTGTTCATCTAAGGGAATGGTGTGTGTATTTAATCCCATACCTTTTGCTAAAATGGAATACATTGCAAAAGTGGGGTCAGGAAAGGCAACTGTATCACCCATATCACAGAAAATTTGTAGAATGATTTGAATCAATTCGTCCGAACCATTTCCTAATACAAGAGACTCCGTGGAAACATTTAACCTTTGGGATAAAGTTTTTCTTAATGTTGTAGAATCAGGATCGGGGTAGCGATTTAAATCGAACGAGCAAAAGGATTCCTCAAATAGCTTTTGAATATTGGAAGGAAGTGGAAACGAATTTTCATTTGCGTGTAATTTGACAGGGCAATCAACATTTTCAACATGATAAGGCTTTAAAGTTTTTACTTTATCTTTAACCAAAGCGAGTAAGTCAACGTTAGCCATAAAATTTAATCCATTTCCATTAGTTCTTTTAAATTGGGGCAGGAGCTTTGATATCTATTCGTTTTGCTTTTCTCCGCCTGAATTATTGCTGCAATTTTTTTGACAACATCTTCCACTACATTATTGGTTAAAACGTAGTCGTACAAGGACCATTTTTTTATTTCTTGCTTTCCAGCCTCATAGCGCTGATTAATTTTATCTGCTGATTCAGTTCCTCTTCCTTTCAGTCGACTTTTCAATTCCTCTAAAGAAGGAGGGAGGATGAAGATGTAAACACCGTTAAAATTTATTTGTTTTAATTTCTCTACCCCTTGAACATCAATTTCTAAAATTAAATCGTTTCCCTGGTCTAAAATATTTTTTATTGTGGTATGCGCAGTTCCATAATAGTTTCCATAAATCTCAGCCCATTCCAAAAGCTTACCCTCTTTAATCATTTTTTGAAATTTGTTTTCGCTAATAAAAAAATAGTCTTTGCCGTCAATTTCATTGTTTCTTGGTGATCGAGTGGTATGAGAAATCGAAAATTTTATATTAGGAAAGTCAGTTTTTAATTTCTGACATATAGTAGTTTTACCCGTTCCGGAAGGAGCCGAAAGAATAATGGCCAAACCTTTTTGTTTCATTCCGTAGTAGATCCTAATATAGTTTTAATAGAAATAGTGACAGGTCATTCAATGTTTTGCAGTTGCTCGCGTATTTTCTCCAAGAGGCTTTTAATTTCGATGACTTTTTGCGAGATTTCAAAATCAGGCGATTTTGATCCAATAGTATTGACTTCCCTATTAATTTCCTGAACTATGAATTCCAATTTTCTTCCCATGGGTTCTGTCATTTTGAGAAAATCAAAGAATTGCTTTAAATGGCAATTCATTCGGGTCAATTCTTCAGAAATATCGCACCGGTCTGCAAATATTGCCACTTCTTGAGCCAGTCGCCCGGGATCTAATTCAATGCCTTCAGAAAGTGTCTTAACTTTCTCGTTAAGTTTGTTTTTATAGTCTTCTACAACTTGAGGTTGTCTCAGACTAATCTGCTGATTTAAAGTTTCAATAGTTTGAATATTTGTATTTAAATCATTTTGCAAATGGTTTCCTTCTTCTTGTCTCATTTTAATTAAAGAAATTAATGCTTCTTCCACGGAATCTAAAACTAAAGATTCTTGATTTTCATCAAGAGACATAGGTTCGGTTTTGATAACATCCTTAACATTTAAAAGTGCTTCCAAAGGAAAATTGCCAGAAAGTCCAAGCTCATTTTTTATTTTATCTAATGCTTGAATATACTGTTTTGCTAGTGGGACATTGGATGTTACTTCTAAATCTGATCCATTTTCTCCGTTCTTTTCGATATTAATAAATACGTCAAAAGAACCGCGAGAACATTTGGACTTGATTAATTTTTTGAGTGGTAATTCCAACGAGGAAAGATATTTTGGAAAACGTGCATTAATATCTATGAATCGGTTATTGACGGAGCGAATTTCTACTTTACAGGTTATTATTCCATTCTGTTTTTCTGACCGGCCATAGCCGGTCATACTTTTTAGCATTCCTTCAATAACCTTTACGCTTTTTCAATGACTATTTTATGATGTCCGTTTTCCTGAACCTGAGACAAAAGCTTGTGACCATCATTTTGAATACTTCGAGGAACATTTTTTGCGGGCTCACCATCATCCAGTAACACTTCCAATACCTGACCGCTTTGCATTCCTTCTAATTTAAGTTTGGTTTTTACATAATTAAAAGGGCATTTAACTCCCAAAAGATCAATGGATTCATGGACTGAATTGGCTTCCACAGGTGAATCCGTTTCTTGAACATTTCCTTCTGAGCCCACTCTGATTCGAAGGCTTTTATCCGATTGCATTTTATTATGAGCTTTTTGGGATTCTATAACTAGTCGGTCACATTCCTCTAAAGACTCTTTAGCCTTCTTTAAATCTGCTTTTTCCGGATCCTCTTGAAAGCGTTTAGTAACTCCTTCATGAGATTCAGATACAATTCCAGTTTCAACAATTAAGGATTCAAATTTATTTAAGGTCTCTAAGTTATCAGTAAAATCCATTCCTTCTGTAACTAGTAGAGCTCTGGCTGCAGAGGCGATTCCTCGATTAGCCTGACGAACACATTCGGCAAGTTGTTCCTTTTCGAAAGCACGCTTACTTTGAAAAAGTGCACGCTCTGCTTCTGAAAGATGATCCGTTATCATATCGGTGACTGCACCTGCGCATTCCCCTTGGCCTCGATCATCCAATGAAAACTTTTCTTTAGCATGAAAATCAATATAAGACTGAGGAGATTCTTCAATAGATGGTAGCTCTTTTAAATCGGATAGTAGCTCAATAAAATATCCTTTACCCATACGTTCAAAAAAACTTGGAAAGGATTCTCCTTCTTTCCTGTCGCGCTTATAGCTTTCGACAGTTCGACGTGTGGCATTAGGTACATTTTTCGCCGGAATTTTAATGACGTTAATTCCAAACTTAACTCCGTCCTCATTGATATCACCGCCGAGCATCATTTCATAATGAGGTGCTAATACGCCATTTACTTTTTTTGCGGAGCCGGAAAAACCGATAGAGGCAATGTGATGCTGCCCACAAGAGTTTGGGCATCCACTTGCTTTAATAGTAACACCGTCTAACTGCGTGGAATCTGTCACTTCATTTTCAACGTCATCTGTTATTTGGTTAATCAGCCCACGAGAATGTGTGATCCCTAAATTACAGGTTTCTGATCCGGGACAACAGGTCATATCTTTTAGTTCTTCTGTTCCTGCTATATGAAGATCAATTTCCTTAAGAGCACCATAAACATGGCTCAGGGCATTTTCTGAAACCCAGGGAATCATAATATTTTGATGGACCGTATTGACAAGAGTATCTCCAGCAAACTTTGATGCAATATTTGCAAGTGCTCGAGCTTTGGTGCTGTCAATATCACCTAACTGGAGTTTAACATGGACATTATAAAATCCATCTTGCCGCTGCTCGTGAGTATTTCGTGTTTTCCAATTTTGGAATTCGGGGTCTGATGCTAATGTTCCATTTGCATCAAACTGAGGAGTTTTGGGAATCAATTCATCAGGAGCTTCAATAGTTGGATAAACCGTATCTTTTTGTGCTTCAAATTCTTCTTGTATCATGCTGGTAACTTTTTCAATACCATATTTGTCCACAACATATTTAAAACGTGCTTTGTTCCTGTTTCTTTTATCACCATACTTATCAAAAACTCTTACGATAGCTTCACAAGTTCTTAATAGCTCCGTAGCAGGAACAAATTCGGAAAAGGGTTGAGCGGCATGTGGAAATGACCCTAAGCCACCACCAATTATCATTTTGAATCCTCTTTCCTCATCCTTAACCACCGCGGTCATTCCAATATCATGAATTGGGGCAAGTCCGCACCCTTTGCATCCACCTAAACTGATTTTAAACTTCCTGGGTAAGTTCTGGGTTAAGGGATGTCGGATTAAAAATTTAGAGACGGCTCCTGCATAAGGAGTGACGTCAAATAGCTCGTTTTTACATGTTCCGGCTTTATGGCAAGCCGTTACATTTCGCACAGTGTTACCGCATGCTTCACGAGTCGTCAGGCCATGATCTGCCAAATCCTGCAGGGCTTGTGGCACATCATTAATTTTTACAAAATGGAATTGTATGTCCTGGCGTGTAGTTACATGCAGAATTCCATTGGAATAATTATCTGCGAAGTCCGCAAGACAAATTAATTGATCCGAAGTGTATTTACCAAATGGAAGTTTGGTTCGTACCATGTGGACATCATTTTGTCGTTGTCCATAGATTCCTTGTTGAAGGCGAAACCTTTTAAAATCTTCCTCTCCTACATTACCTTGGTTGAGGCGTTCTACTTCAGCAGCAAAATCTTCAATTTCTTGTTTGATTTCTTGAGGTATATTTAAAACCTTGGTATCCATATCAGGCCCTAATTCAGTGAAATGTTATTGCAATGAGACCGACAAGTTTATATGTTTGGTCGAAATAAGATAATTGCAAACCAATTATTGAGGGCAATTTCTCTTAAATGCGAAGCGTTGAGAAAGGGCTCCCAATTATTGCAACCGATTGTTTATCATATAACAAATTGGAATTAAAAAACAGAGGAATACCTTTAAACCCTAACTTTATGTATTTTGATGACAAATTCATGTTTTCGGGTTTTTTTGTGGATTTAAAAAATGCAGCAAACAGAGGTCTTTTGCGGATTAATATATATTTGGCTAGACCTCGGGAGATGACAAATTGGAATCATTAGATATTGCCACTTACTGGATATGGGCAAACTTTTTGATTTTTTTGACTGTATTTGCAGTGGCAATTTACATAAATCAAAGTTTCAATATTTGGCTGGTTGGTATTATTTATATTCTCCCTCTCATTCCTTTGGGTTTGAGTGAAGAAAATTTTGCCAGGTTTTTAATCCAGTCATTGCAAAACCTGGTTTTCGGTGTAATTGAAATTGTGATTTTTGTGATAACAGTTCATGAAGCCGATTTTAAGTTCGATAGACCACAAATAAAGCAATTTATAGGGCATGTTTTACCCATTGCTATCGCTTCTGTTGGGATGTCATATTTTTCTCGATATTCTGTTGATCCGGTAGATATGGGAGAATTAATCATGATTATGCTGATTTTCATATTGGGTTCTGTTTTAAGGGTGGTTGCTGTTTATCAACTTGGTGCAGTGGCATTTAAATTTGATATTGTTTTTAGAGAAGATCAAAAAATGCAAACCAATAAACTCTATTCCATTATGCGGCATCCTTCCTATACCGCAATGATAATTGTATTTCTCGCATACGCTTTAACAACCCATAACTGGATTGTTGGTACCTTTGGTTTATTTTTAGTTTGGTTTGGACTTCAATATCGGATCTTTTATGAGGAAAAAGCGTTAAAAAAATACTTTGGGGAAGATTATAAAAACTATCAAGCTAAAACAGGAATGTGGATTCCGCTTTTAAAAAAGAAACCCTAATAACTTAAATCGATATGCTTTAATTCATTTCATTGGGAAACCAACTTTGCCAAAGCGGTTGGGTAACTCCTGCTTTTTCTACAGGGGTTTGAAACCATAAAGATAAAACGAAAAGGAACACTATGTATAAGTAGCTTGCTGCAAAAAACAGAGGTTGAATAATTTTTAGGTTTTTGTGGTTTTTTAAACCAGATTGAGCAATCCCTTTGACACGATAAAAATTTGAAATAGATATTAAAACTATTAGTACCAGTGGACTGTATTTAAAAATAGCCATGATAAAAGCGCTTAAAGGGGATACTATCAATAAAATGGGGATTTTCAGAAAGCTGTTTTTGGTGAACTCATCAATAGTATTTAATACGGCTAAGTAAAAAACCAAATAAAATAATCCTGTTAGAATAACCCAAATCAGAAATGATGCGAGGGTAGAACCTCCTATGATGTCTTCCCAACTTAATATCATGTTGGGAATTTATCAGAGCCTGCTTTCAAAGGCAAATTGGATGCAAGGTATTTAATATGACTCAAGAAAGTAAAGATTTTGGTGTAGCTGGAGAAAAAGCTGCAGAAAAATTTTTAAAAAAGAATGGTTATAGAATCATTCAAAAAAATTACCGAACTCCCCTGGGAGAAATTGATATTGTTGCGGAACAAGATAATGTTCTGGTATTTATCGAAGTAAAATCAAGGAAGGGCCTCCAATTTGGGCATCCAGTTGTCGCTGTAACTTCACAAAAGCGCAAAAAAATAATACAGATGTCTAAGGTATTTATAAAAAATTATTCTGTAAAAGGCCGTATAATCCGATTTGATGTGGTAACTGTTTTAGGAGATCCGGAAAACCCAAATGATTGGGAATTTGGACTTTTTCAAGATGCTTTTCGTGTTTGAAGCATTTCCTCAAGCGGAATTTATTCAAAATTGGCCTAATATTTAGGTTCTTTCAGCGTTTGTTTGGAACCTTTTCTTAAACTAAGCATCTAGATTCTAGTACTTTTGTTTTTCAATATAAGGAGATTCTTGAGTGTCCTCAATTTTAAATAGCTTGAAAGAATTGTTTATAAATAAAAAAGGGGAAGAGGAGGGCTCTGAAACAGACCATTCCACGGCTTCTGTTTCGGAAGAAAAAATAATTCAACCTCCACCAAAGGAAGAAATAATTTCTCAAAAGCCTGAGCCTTTTCAAGAGCCACCTGCAAGACGCAGAGTGATTCAAGCCCCGGTAATTGCGAATATGGCTGATGATAATTTTAATAACTCGGATCAGATAAAAATAAAAGCTGAGCCTTCACAGGCGGGAGATCAGTGTAAATTCATGGTCAACCGTGTTTTATTTAATGGTAAATCCTGGTTATTTTCTAATTTTGAAAGTGCCGCAGGGTCTCCTTTGGCTGAATCAGTTTTTAGCAATGAATCGATTGAAACTGTTCTTGTTCACAATTCAACTGTTTTAGTTACTAAAGAGGGCGCAAAGGATTTAAAAGATTGGGAAGAGCTGGCTAAGAAAGTAGGCCAATCTATTCGTACGGTTTTAGAATCGAATGAACCCCTTATTTCCGTAGATATTGTTAATAGCATCCCTGATGAAAATCAAATTCGAAACGAAATTCAAAAAATAATTGATACCGAAGTCAACCCTGGGGTGGCTGGACATGGAGGTCATATAAAGCTTACCAAGGTTGAAGGAAACGCTGTGACTATTGAGATGGGTGGCGGATGCCAGGGCTGTAGTGCAGCTGACTTAACTCTCAAGCAGGGAATTCATAACTCGTTTCGCAAAGCAGTTCCCTATGTTGGGGCTATATATGACGAGACAGATCATGCCGCCGGGCAAAACCCTTATTTTTCTTGAGGAAAATGAATGCCTAAACTAAACAGATTTAAATTGGAAATTCAAACCGGGGATACCGGAACGGAAGGCCCGGTTCAATTTACTATAAATAATCATAAATTACCTCTGGAAGAAACTGAAGGAGGGGTAGGGCCTCAAGAAACTTTTTCAGGTGGTTTTGAAATAAGAAGTTTTGCGCACTCTTTAACCTTAGTGGGTCCCGAAAAAGGTGAATGGGAAATCGAAAAAATGAAAGTAGATTTTGAATGCGAACATACTGACCCTTATTCTGTTACGTTTGGGCCGGTTAAACTGGATGAAACTACCGAAGTAAATATTTGGCGTGACCCTCCCCAACCAGTTTGGGATGTTTAGTTTTTTCTATTTTGCATTAGATGCAATTTGATGACTGTTGTAAACTCTTTCCTTAAAACGTGCCTTCAAGTCTCCTAATAATATGTAGTCTTTTACTGTCGTTTCAAAAGGAATTAAATGTAATGATGTCCAAAGCATTAATTCCCCAGAGTCAGTTTTGAATACATCTTTAGGAATTTTAACTTTAATTAAGAGTAGGTCCTCAGTCTGGTCCTGTCCTACCATTTTGGCGAATGTTTCTTTTTCTTCATCTGAATTTATATAAGCTGATATTTCTTTCATGCTCTGATCAGGGATAGTGTCAATTTTAAAGTTTTTTCCTTTGTGCAGCTTTCCATAAACCCCATTTCGGAAATTATAAAATGCTGCTAAAACATCATCAAAATAAACTCCTTCAGGTATTGTTTCAGATTTGTTTTCTACAAGTTCGTCATCCTTGTATAATAACCAAACATGTTTCCTGGTTCTGTAATCTAAATAATGGGCGGTGCGTTCGTTACTGCTTCCTACAATAACTTCCCTTTCAAATTGACGAGTCCTTACTCGCTTTCCGTTGTCTACAATATCAAAGATTGACTTATAAACATGCTTCCTATAATTAGTGAAAAAACCAACGAATCCCTTAGTTTCGGCAACTAATTTAGCTTGGTAATGTCCATCAATTTTGCTGAAATTAATATTTGCATTTGCTGCGTTGTTAAAAAATAGAAAACTAACATCGTAGAAAAGGGTTTCTCCGGCAAACCGACGAATATCCCCATTGGGAGAAAATTCTTGGTACTGGCCTCTGGATATATCCGGATTAATAGAATTTGGAGTCTCTAAAATCTTGTCCTGAGCCAGTGAAATGGAAGTGATTTCCACATAGGAATAAAATAAAAATAAGAGTGTAAAGATACCTCTAACTCTTCTTTTAGTTTGAGGTTGCATGTTTTATTTTCTTCCCTATAAGGGGTTGAAATCCCTTAAATGATCCTCTACTATAACTAAAATTATATTGTTTATTTTATAGAGCCAATTTAATAATTATATTTATTTTGTAGTTATGCCTGTCGAAACCTTACCTGAAATTTTGCCCGAAACATTGCCCTATGATGCACCCGATGTTGTCGAAGAGGAAAATGTTCATAAGAAAAGTGATCTTTTGCCTCTATATCGAGTCATTATGTGGGATGATGATGTGACCACCATGGAGTTTGTTGTGCGTATGTTGATTAAAGTCTTTAGCAAAGATTTTAAAACGGCAGAAAAACTCATGATGGAGATTCACCTTACAGGGAAATCCCATGTAGATACGTTACCATTGGAAAGAGCTGAATTCAAGGTGCAGACAGTACACTCCGCTGCCATTCTTGAAGATTTTCCCTTTCGATGCACAATAGAACCTTTTTAAGTCACTTAATTTTTCCCAACTCTGTTAACGAAATTTATTACCTCTCTTTTTTTGGTATATAATCTCGTTTGGTTTCTCCTAAATATACTTGCCGCGGACGGCCGATTTTAAAATCTTCGTCATTTTGTAATTCTTTCCAATGGGCTATCCACCCTGGTAATCTTCCAATGGCAAACATAACAGGGAACATATTAATAGGGATTCCCATGGCTTTATAGATAAGGCCTGAGTAAAAATCTACGTTAGGGTATAGTTTTTTAGTAATAAAATAATCGTCATTTAAGGCGATTTCCTCTAGTTGCAAAGCGATCTCTAGTAATGGTTCGCGGATTCCTAACTTGTCAAATATTTGATGCGCCAAACTTTTTATTATTTTAGACCGAGGATCAAAGTTTTTATAAACTCTATGCCCAAAACCCATTAATCGAAATTCGCTATCAGCATGTTTTGCTTTATCGACATATTTTTTTACATCACCACCATCATCATGTATCAATTGCAACATTTCAATTACGGCTTGGTTGGCGCCTCCGTGTAATGGACCCCAAAGAGCATATATGGCTGCTGAAACCGAAGAAAATAAATTGCAACGGGAACTGCCCACCAACCGAACTGTACTTGTAGAACAGTTTTGTTCGTGATCAGCATGAAGAATTAAAAGCACATCCAAGGCTTTTGCAATTAATGGATCGACCTCATACTTTTCGCACGGATTGGAAAACATCATGTTTAAAAAGTTTTCTGTATAGCTTAGCGAGTTTGTAGGATAAGGTAATGGCTGGCCGATGGATTTTTTATAACTATAGGCAGCGATTGTGGGGAGTTTGGCAATAAGACGATGAATGGTGATTTCTATTTCTCGTTCATTTTGAACATTCAGTTGGTCTTGGTAAAAAGTGGCTAATGCCCCAACAACTGCACTGCAAACAGCCATGGGGTGTGGATTGTTTGGAAATCCGTCATAAAAGTTCTTAATTGACTCATGCACCATGGAGTGATGAGTGATATGATGATTAAAGTAATCTAATTCGGTAGAATTAGGTAGATTGCCATAAATAAGTAAATAGGCAGTTTCTATGAAATTACTTTTTTCTGCTATTTGTTCGATTGGTATTCCTCTGTAAAGCAAAATTCCTTTCTCTCCATCCAAAAATGTAATTTTGCTTTTACAGCTTCCAGTGCTTACAAAACCCGGATCGTAGGTAATAAGGCCGGTTTTGGACCGCAGTTGGGTGATGTCGATAGCTTGTTCGCCGCAGGTCCCTTCTATAAGAGGTAAATCATAATTTTTATCACTATGGGTCAGTCGGATAGTTTTTGTCACAGCGGCCTCCCTGAAGGTTAATTTTATCTCTGTTCCATTTATTATAACGTGAGTTTTATTTATTTTCGAAAAGTTGATCACTCTTTCCACAGGTGTTGAAATGAAAAAAAATTGGTTGTTGTATTTTATTCTTGTTGGAATTTTTTTTGGTGGGCTCTGCGGATGGTTATTTGGAAAAGAAATGGAGTCCGTCGACTGGATTGGTGAAATGTTTTTAAATGCGCTAAAAATGTTGGTGATTCCTTTGATTATCTCATCCTTGATAGTTGGAATTGCCGGATTGGGGGACATCACCAAAGTGGGGAAAACTGGGATGATTGCACTGACTTATTTTATGGCCACAACGGCATTTTCTGTGGTCGCTGGGTTAATCTTCGTAAATTTGTTTGAACCGGGAAAAATGGTAGAAATGGTGAGCCACGTTCCAGAAAATGTAACCGGTAAGGAAACCATTGGTATTACGGACATTTTTAAAAGTTTTGTATCTCCAAACCTGGTGGAGTCGATGGTTAAAATGGATATTTTACCTTTGATAATATTTTCGTTGTTTTTTGGGGGAGTTCTCACCACGTTAGGGGAGAAGGGGAAGGGAGTAATTAATTTTTTTGATACAGTTAATGAAGCCATAATGAAAATGGTCCATATTGTGTTGTACACAGCACCCATTGGAATTTTTGCCTTAATTGCTTCAAAGTTAGGTGCAGCTGGCGGTGGTGATCAGTTTGTGGCTGAATTAATGAAAATTGGTAAATTTGCTTTTACTGTGATTTTAGCTTTACTGTTTCATGCGATGGTTGTTTTACCAAGCATCCTTTATTTTGTCACACGTCGAAACCCTATAACTTATTTTAGAAATGTCACCGAGGCATTAACGACCGCTTTTTCTACTGCAAGTAGTTCGGCTACTTTGCCTGTCACCATTGAGTGTGCCGAAGATAATAACAAAATATCAAAAAAGAGTGCTTTGTTTGTGCTTCCCATCGGGGCAACCATTAATATGGACGGAACTGCTTTGTATGAAGCAGTGGCAGCCATTTTTATTGCACAAATGATCGGGCACCCTCTGGGATTTTCCGAGCAAATTTTGATATTTTTAACAGCTACTTTGGCCGCCATTGGCGCTGCAGGAATTCCGGAAGCTGGTTTGGTGACTATGGTTATGGTTCTGCAATCCGTAGGCCTACCCTTGGAAGGAATAGGAATGCTATTATCGATTGATTGGTTTTTAGATCGATGTCGTACTACGATTAATGTTTGGGGTGACTCTATTGGTGCGGCAGTAGTGGATCACCTGGAAATGAAATACGTGGAAGGAGGGCAAAAGTGATTGCTTTAGTTTTGTTGGGACTGTTAGTTGGTTTTCTTTCCTCATTCTCTGGTTTAGGGGGAGGATTTTTGGTAGTTCCTTTGTTAATTTATTTGGGAAAGAAAGCCACGATGGCAGTGGGGACTTCATTAATGGTTGTTTTCTTGGTCGCTATTTCTTCTTTAGTTTCCCATAGTCGTATGGGAAACGTAGACTATAAAACCGCTGCTCTCATTGCCTTAGGGGGTATTTTAGGTGCTCAATTGGGACCCATTATATTAAAAAATGTACCTGAGTTAGTGTTTAAACAAATTTTCTCCGTAATTTTGGTGGGAATTGGGATCTGGTTGTTTTTAAGTGCCAGGAAAACTATAGGATAATTATTTATAAAATGAATTTAGGTTTTATTCATCAGCAGGACCTTTTTCTTTGCGCTCTCCACGCACTAATCTAGCGGCAAAAGGACCCTCTCCAAGTTTGTTGATCCAATTAGATCTTCCTTTTATGAGGTTAAACATCATAGCTCGATCACCATTCACTGTATCGGTCCAGGTAACATCTGCGCAATCTGCCTCAAATACCTGAGGAAGGTGAATCATATCGCCACCCTTAGCTTTAAGTTGCTGGTTTTTATCGAATATTGTTTTAATATCCTCAAGCTTGCATACCCGCCAATCATTAAAGCCTGCAAAGCTTTCTTTATTTAATTCTTCTGCATAATTTTTACATTGTTCCAAATTACGCCATTTCCCTAGCATTTGGCGCGTGTCTTTTTTAAGCCAAGTCAAACTGGTTTGATTATCTGTGATGGTGTCGTTTCCATTGTCGACGAATCTAGTCTCCGACATAGTTTCCTCAGTGAAGTTAAAGAATTAGATATAGTTACTCTTTTATATTAGACTCAATTTTGTTTACGGGGATTCTTGAGGCATAAAAAAAAGCCGGTAGAACAAAAGTTCTACCGGCCTTAATTTTAGGTAAAAATTACTTCAGAGTTGGGTGATATTCACCACAAATGTCATTAGGAACTAAAGGCTCAGGTACGAAACCTTTGCGATCCTGATTCATTTGCTTGCGATATTTGTCGTCTGAGTTATCTCCACGACAGTCCCCAGCTACCAAACCAACAACTTCTGCTTCTTCAACAGTCTTAGCAGCTTTCCAGGACTGCTCAGTTTGAGATTGACCGAATTGTTGGTCAACGTTGATACCGCTAGAAGAATTACGGGACAAATGTGCGCGAGATGCACGGTTAACAGCGTCTGTCAAAGCACGTTGTCTAGCACCCATTTGAACTATGGTTTGTCCTACACCCATTACACTTTGATCCTGTTGTGCATAAGCACCAGGAACCATTTCATCAGCAGCTACATTAGAAACACCTAAAAACATAGCAGCCATAAAACATGCTACAGCTAAAAGTACTTGTTTCTTCATCCTTTGTCTCCCCTTCAAAAAATTGAACTAGTAAGAAGCTAAAAGAACCAACTATCCATTAAACCTCAATGAATTAGGTATCGGCGTGAGTTGTGGAAAAAATTTAATTTCAAAGCAATCCATGGTAACCCATGATATAAAAACGAACTTTGACAATTTAAGGACAGAATTTATATTCTTACGGTCCGTTTGTCAATAGAAAACATAAGTTTATTTATTATTGGTTTTTGGAAATTAATTTTTAATAGCCTTAGGAATCTTCTGACAACAAATTCTTTGAATTATTTTTTATAATTTCAAAGGTTTTTTTAAGAAAAAATGTCTAAAAAGTCAAATAAATCAATCCATTAATACGATTAAAGTAATTTACTTTTAATCTGATGAACCAACTGTTTGTTTCCTACTAGTGCAGACCCTTCAGTTAAACTTGGAGTTTTTCCGGAAAAATTTAAAAATACCCCTCCGGCTTCCTCAGCCATGATTTTAATAGGTGCAAAATCCCAAATATAGGCCCACGGGTCGACCATGGCATCGACAATACCCCTTATAGCCATTAAATGGCCAAATGCATCGGGGTATGTACGAGTCAATGCCGATTCTTTTTGCAGTTTATTAAATAACCTCATACGGTTTTTTTCTTTAAAGCAATATATATCGGCTGTTGCAAGAGTGGATTTCTTAAGAATTTTTTGTTGGGAAACCTTTATGGGAGAGTTATTGCAGAATGCCCCATGTCCTTTAACTGCCCAGGCAGTTTCTCCTAAAGCGGGTAAACTAATTACACCAAGTACGGGATTTCCCTTATGTAAAAGTGAAAGTAGGGTTGCATAAAACGGAAGACCTCGAACAAAAGATCGAGTTCCGTCTATTGGATCGACAGTCCAGACCCAGTCTCTTTGAACATCTTCTTCCCCAAACTCTTCTCCAATAATTCCATGACCGGGAAAGCTTTTATTTATATGTTTTCTTAATATTTCTTCTGTCTTTAAGTCTGCAATTGTGACTGGACTTTGGTCTGCTTTTTTTTGAACAGTAAGGTCTGTGCGAAACCATTTTAAAGTCTCTTTGTTAGCTGGTTTGAGCCAGGATAAGGCGGCTGTTTTTATTTCAAGAAGATTGTTTTTCACTTTGATTTAGTTAGTTTTTTTATATGAAAATAAATAAAATCAAATAAATAGATATAAGTAATTAAAGTATACTATTAGATAATTTCAATATACCATTTTGGTTTTATTCGTCCAAAGTCGGTTCTCTTATTTTTCTTTAGCGAGCTTTTAGGATCTAAAATATAGCTTTCTGATTTATCTCTAATAAAGATAGCCCAATGCCAAAAGGGAACCCCTTGTACTTGATGCCATTTTATTGCTAAAAGTGCACAACTCGGAAGTTGATTCCAGTTTTGGAAGGGTCTTTCTGAGCGTGAGGTTTTAATTCCAAAATGGGTTAATAATTTTCGAATATATTTAGTTTCGGACCATAGTTTCTGATCGTTAACAAAAATTCTATTTTGATTTGCGATTGTTCTAACATTCTTGTAAGTCGTTCCAGCAAGCATTGCTACACAAGCAAATCCACAACCTGTTGCATCATTCTGTATTACTAATTTCATAAAGCCTTTAACTATAGCAAATAAAATTGATTTATACAGTATTCATATGGAGGCTTCATTTCCAACTAGATTAAACCTGGAAACATAAAGCCTTAATTTAAATAGATTTTGCCGTTTTTATTCATTATAATCCCAGTTGGATTCAGCCTGAAATTCTTGAGTTTGCTAGGAGCTTATGAAGAACAAACATTTGGTCATTGGCGTTATAGCCTCTTTTTTTATATCCATTTTATTTTTGTTAGTTATTGTCTGGGAAATCAAAAAATCTATTGATCATGATAAGCGGATTCGTTCTTTAGCGGCAAAATCTAAAGAAGTAACCATTGAGGACAATCGGGACTTCAGTATTTATGAAACCCTGACAGGAGACGATAACCGGGAAATGATTTTGGTCCCGGAAGGAGTTTTTACTCGTGGTTCTTTAGAGGGTGGATTTGATGAAAAACCGCAGCAGGAAATCTATATTGATGCGTTTTACGTTGATAAATATGAAGTCACGGTTGAATCCTATAACCAATTCCGTAAAGCAGCTAACTATGTAGAACCTTCCGTTCCCTTTTTTGAGGGAGATTACGAAATGCTGAAAACCCCCAATTTCCCGGTATTGGGGGTGTCCTGGTATGATGCCGTTAACTATTGCACTTGGGCAGGGAAACGGCTTTTAACTGAAGCTGAATGGGAAAAAGCAGCCCGTGGGACCCATGGATTAGTTTATCCTTGGGGTAACGATATGCTTCCAAAAAGAGCGAATATCTCAGGAACTGCAGATGGATTTAAATATATGGCCCCTGTTGGAAGCTTTCCAATGGGTCGTAGTGTATATGGAGTTTATGATATGGCCGGTAATGCTTCTGAATGGGTGCAGGATTGGTATAGTCAATTCGCTTATGAAGAATCTCCAATGATCAATCCAAAAGGTGCTGAAAAAAGTAAAAACCGTGTATTCCGAGGTGGCTCCTGGGATGCACGTAAAGTAGATATTCGTTCCGCTAAGCGTTTCGCCGCAACTCCAGGTAGAAAAGACAGCATAGTTGGTTTTCGTTGCGGTAAGTCCGTAATTCCTAATAATACTCAAGGTACTGGAAAGTCTAAAAGTTAACGGATGTTCTTTTCTTGAATCGATCCCAATTTAAATTTTGGATATTTGCGTTTTTCTTCATTTCAGGAGCTTCTGGACTTATTTATGAAGTAGTCTGGACGCGGCTTTTGACCTTGGTAATGGGAAATACTCATTATTCCGTGTCAACGGTTTTAACCACTTTCATGACCGGGCTTGCCCTGGGGAGTTATATTGGGGGAAAGTTCATTGACCGTGGCGGACGTCCTTTATTTTTATATGCAATTTTAGAAGGTTCCATTGGCGTTTATTGTCTTTTAATTCCTTATTTGATTGATGGAGCTTTGCCTGCCTTTCAATGGATTTATGGAAATTTTCAAAATTCTTACACAACGGCAAGCCTTTTACGATTTCTAATTTGTTTCTTAATCTTAATTATCCCTTCCTTTTTTATGGGGGCCACCTTACCTATTCTGGGAAAATTTGTGTCCAATGATCCTGAGGTGATAGGTCGTGATGTAGGAACCCTTTATTCACTTAATACTCTGGGAGCAGTAGTCGGTGCTTTTGCGAGTGCCTTTTTGCTTATGAAAAACTTTGGGATTTCCACCACAATTTTTATTAGCGCGAGCCTAAATATTTCAATTGCTATAATAATTCTAGTCTTTCTCAATAAAAACTCCCTCAAAACCCTTTCCACTTTAGAGAAGGTAATCGACTCCACTGAATTGACAAAAAAATTTACACCCGAAATGCTATTAATTCTTTTTGGGTTCGGGGTTTCAGGAGTTGCTGCTCTTATTTACCAAGTGACCTGGAATCGGATATTCTCACTTCTATTAGGTTCTTCGGTTTATGCCTTTAGTTTAATTTTGACTGGTTTTATTTTAGGTTTGGCCTCTGGAACGATGGTTTTTTCTCGAATTTGTCATCGCTTTGAAGATTTAAAAAAAGTTTTCGGATTGTTGCAAGTGGGTATTGGTTTGTCTGCATTAATCGCTTTGCCTTTTTTTGGGAATATTCCTATGGTGAATCGATGGGTATATTTAAATTGGGGGCTGGATTTTTTTTCAATTCAAGGAGCTAATTTTCTAATCATTATAACTTTAATTTTTGTTCCTACTTTTTTGATGGGTGCTCAGTTTCCAGTTGTGGTGAAACTTATTGCTAAAAAACTTGAAACTTTGGGGCATCATGTGGGTACTGCTTATGCTTCCAATACCATTGGAACTATTTTAGGTTCATTTTTAGGGGGGTTTCTTCTTATTCCCTGGCTGGGAATTCAGGGAACAATACTTTTTGCAATATTTATGAATGTGGTTTTGGGAGTTGGTTTACTTTTCGGATCTCCAACTTTATCTCCAAATACAAAAGCCTATGTTCTTCCGGGCCTAATTTTCTTAGTCTTATTTTCCACGAAAGTTATTAAGCCATGGGATAAGGCGGTCATTTCCAGTGGTTCTTTTATGCCTTATAGAATTGATGATTTAAAAGAGGCTATTCAGCAGAATAATAAGATTCTTTATTACAAAGAGGGAACTCATACTACGGTTACTACTGAGTTAGCAGTTACAGGAAACATTTTTCTTCGAGTAAACGGCAAAACAGATGCTTCGCTGGCAATGGATATGAGGACTCAGTTACTTTCCGGTTATTTGCCTATGTTTTTTGCTAAGAATCCACAAACAGTTTTAGTGGTGGGTCAAGGCAGTGGCGTGACTTTAGGAGCGGTGGAACAATTCCCGGTAAAAGAAATTGACTTAGTAGAAATTTCTCCTGCGGTTATTGAGGGAAGTCGATTTTTTGAACCTTTCAATCATAATGCGTTAAAAGATCCCAGGGTTCGTCTGATTCTAGAGGACGGAAGAAACCACATTACACTTACAGAAAAAAAATATGATGTAATCATATCTGAGCCATCTAACCCATGGATTTCCGGGGTGGGAGCCCTATTTACACAGGATTTTTATAAATTAGTGCGTCCAAGATTGAACCCGGGAGGAATTGTTTGTATCTGGATGCATACCAATATGTCCCCAGAAAGTTTTAAATCGATATCAAAGGCGTTTCATTCCGAATTTCCATTTGTAACCATGTGGGAATCCATTGTTGGTGATGATTACCTTTTGATTGGTTCTGATTCTCCTTATACGATTCCTTATGAAAGGGTAAGACGCTTAATCGAAAGCTCAGAACAAGGAAAGGATTTACGGAGACTTGGAATTAGAAGCGTTAGAGATCTAATGGGTCTGATGATAATGGATCAGGCAAACTTAAAAAAGTTTATTAAATCCGCTCCGATTCATACGGATGATAATTCATTGTTAGAGTTTGGTGCCCCGGAATATATCTATAAGGATGAAAGGCATATCATTGTTCAGCAGTTAACGCCATTCTTTCAAACTTTCCCTGAGATTTTAAAGTTTGAGGAATTGTCAATTGAGAATCAGAAGCAGGTTCGAAATGATATTGCTTCTTTGGATCGGTCGGAAATCCAAGTGAGAGAAATAAAACGAAAAGCTAGAATTGATCAATATTTGGATCAGGCAGTGGAAGCGGTCAATCGTGGCGCCCTGGAAAAAGCAGTCCAGTTGTATAAAAAAATCTTGGAACAAGAACCTGATCACATCCTTACGCATTTAAATTTGGGAAATATTTATTCGGAAATACAGGAGTATCAACAAGCCGAACAAGAGTATTTAACAACTTTAAAGTTAAATCCTTATTATGTGTTCGGGAGTTTAGCTTTGGCAAGACTGTATTTGAATACACAAAAATCTGAAAAAGCAGTTCAGATATTAGAGAAAATATCGAGTTTGTTACCTCGTGATAAAGAAGTTGCAAAATTTTTGAATATTGTGCGTAAGAAAAAGGCATGAATAAACGACAACATTTAATCTTAGTCTTTAAAGAAATTTTGCTCAGTTATGATATTACTTGTATACTCGCAAGCTATTGGAAACAAATATTTTTTATTGAAAGAAGCGTCAATGCCTAGAAATGTGAAAATACTTTGGGTTGTTTGTTGTGTTTTTATTTTTATTGGATTTATTTATTTGTCCATGCAGGATCATATGCAAAAGGCTCAAGTAAAGAAAAAAGAAAGGCAAGAAAGAATTCAACAACAGCAAAAAGAGAAACAAGCAAAGTTAAAAGAAAAAGCAGCGTTAGATCAACAAGTTCAAAAAATAAAAGAACTTAATGCATTGGGAAAACACTTAGAAGCTGCTGAACTAGCTAGAAAAGTAATTGAAAAAGACCCCAAAAATGCGAAAGCATATACCTGGTTGGCAATTACGTTGGTGAAATTAGATAAATATGAAGAGGCATTGGAAAAATTCATTACATCTTCACAATTGGACCCGAATCAAGTCCAAACTTACATATACTGGGGCCTTACTCTTGATTTGCAGAAAAAACATGAGGAAGCTATAGATAAATATGAAAACGCTTTATTGTTGGACCCTCATAATAGTAAAGCTTATGCTTCTTGGGGTGCCGCATTAAATCAAATGGGAAAATATGATGAAGCCATAGAAAAACTAAAAGAATCGTTGGATTACAATCCACACAATAAGTCCGCCTATGGGGTTTTGGTGGACTCATACTTCCATAAAGGTGAATATAAAAATGCCTGGGAAGTGGTGACTAAAGCTAGAAAAGCAAAAATTGCTATTTCCGAAGCATCCTTGAAAAGGCTTGCGGATGCAAGCCCCGAACCTATGTGAGATAACTGTTTTTTTTGACAATAGCTTTTGATATATTAAACCGGTTGCTTCTATGATTAATGAATCATACCTAAAATTTACCTTTTCCTCCCTGCACTTTCTTTTTTTGAAAGGAAGCCCAAAATAAAAATGAAAACTTTTTGCTTTTATAAACGGTTCCTTATTTTTGCGTTTTTAAGTTTGGTGTTTTTTGCTGCTGATGTTTCTGCGGGAGAATCTGTACAGGAAAAAAATAACCTCATGGAAAAGGTTAGTCTTGGTTGGAAAGTGGTGAAGCAGAAAACATTTGAATTTCCGAATTATGCAAAAACGATTGCAAATTATAAACCTTCCTTTTCGAAATTTCTTTCTTGGCCAAAATTAAGAGAGCATGATTATGGCGAAGTTATTTTGGCAAGTACTGGAGGGCGAACGTTAAACAAATTTTTAGAATCCAATGATTTGGATTCAATTTATGCGCAAAATGAGGTAAGTAGCGATGATCCATTTGAGGACCCATTTGCAAGTGAGGAAGTAAAATACCCTCCACTAAATGATCCTTGGGAGGGATTTAACCGTTCTATGTTTTGGTTTAATGACAACTTGTATGTTTATTTCCTTAAACCTGTAGCTTTAACATACAGAGAAATTATTCATGAAGACGTTCGAATTGTTATTAGTAATTTGTTTGATACCGCTGCAGCGCCGGCTAAATTAGTTAGTAGTATTTTACAGGGTGACTTTAATAAATCAGGCCGAGTTATTAGCCGAACCGTTATAAACATTTTATTTGGTTGGGGGGGAATGTTGGATGTTGCGGGTGAGGAATACGGTATTAAAAATGTGAATGAAGACTTTGGCCAGGCTCTTGGGAATCATTTATTTCCACCCGGCCCTTATTTAGTATTACCGTTTTTAGGACCTTCCACTCTGAGAGATACTTTTGGGCGTGTTGTCGATTCGTTTTTGAATCCGATTTTTTTCTTGAATCCAGGTTTTGTTGTGAGTGCTGGTTTAACCGCAACTAATATGATAAATGAAACTTCCTTTCGAATTAAGGATATTGATGCATTGAGAGAAGATTTTGATCCTTATGCAAATATGAGAAATTTTTATCATCAATTTCGAGAAAAGGCCATTGAGGAATAAGTATCCATTTGGCCTTCCCAAATTTAACTTGGTTATTAATAAAAGAATTTAGTTTTTAGCTTCCTTCCATCCATAAGATTTTGTATCCTTGATCAACCCGAAAATTGTCTTTGAATTTTACAAGGATTACAATGTCCTCTTCCAAGTTTAGCAATCGATTAATTAATGAAACAAGCCCATATCTTCTGCAGCATGCTCATAACCCAGTAGAATGGTTTCCATGGGGACCTGAGGCTTTTGAAAAGGCTAAAAAGGAAGATAAACCTGTTTTTTTAAGTATTGGCTATTCAGCTTGTCATTGGTGCCATGTCATGGCTCATGAATCTTTTGAAAATATCGAAATTGCCAAAGTCGCAAATGAACTGTTTGTAAATGTAAAAGTTGACCGAGAGGAACGACCCGATATAGATGCTATTTACATGAAAGCTATAGTTGCACTTACAGGACAAGGTGGATGGCCACTTAGTATTTTTTTAACTCCTGATCAAGAGCCCTATTTCGGTGGAACTTACTTCCCCCCCAATTCAAGAAATCGCCAGCCTGGGTTTAAGGATGTATTGAACCAAGCATATGATCTTTATAAAAATCAAAAAGATCAGCTGGAAACAAGAACCAAAAATTTAATGACTAAAATTCAAGGAAAAGATGAAACTGAAAAACCAGCTCAAGGTATGTCTATTAGTGATTTGATCTCCAAATCTGCGCAATTAATGACTGAACGTTTTGATGAGACATATGGCGGATTTGGAGGAGGAATGAAGTTTCCAGAACCGATGGTTTATGCCTTGCTACTTCGTCATTGGTGGAAGAATGATAATAACGAAGCAATAATGATGGTGGATAAGTCTCTTACTAAAATGGCGGAAGGTGGAATGTATGATCAATTAGGGGGTGGGTTTCATCGATATTCCACGGATAGAAAATGGTTAGTCCCGCATTTTGAAAAAATGCTTTATGACAATGCCCTTTTAGCCAAACTTTATTTAGAAACCTTTCAGGCAACAAAGCAGGAAATTTATGAGCGTATTCCCCGCGAAATTTTTGAATATATTTTGAGAGAAATGACTTCCAAAGAAGGAGGTTTCTTTTCCAGCCAAGATGCGGATTCTGAAGAAGGAGAAGGAAGCTATTTCCTTTGGCAAATGCGAGAGGTTCTCGATTTATTGGGTCCTCGCCATGCGAAGGTGTTTTGCCGAATTTATGGAATTACTTCTGCAGGGAATTTCCAAAAGAAAAATGTGCTTCATTTAAAAGATTCGCTAGAAACCATCTCTGATGAGGAAGGCATTCCAATTTTTGAAGTTAGCCACATAGCAAAATCTGCTAAACAAACTTTATTCCAAGCTAGGGAAAAAAGAGGACTTCCATTCATAGACGGAAAAATTATTACCGGGTGGAATGGGATGATGATCGGAGCTTTTGCTTATGGTTACTTTGTGTTGAGGAACCCTGAATATTTGAAAGCAGCATCACGGGCAGCAAACTTTATTTGGAATTGTTTGCGTCAAGATAATTTGTTTTACCGGGTATATAAAGATGGACAAGCTAAAGTATTAGCTGGATTAGAAGATTATTCATGGTATTTGGAAGGGTTATTGAGGCTATACGAGGCTTCGTTGGAACTAGAGTGGTTAAATAAAGCTAGGATAGTGGCAGATGAAATGATCAACTTGTTTTGGGATTCATCTGATGGAGGTTTTTTTATGACGGGAAGTCATCAAGAGAACTTGATAGCACGGATTAAGGATTCTCACGATGAGGCATTTCCTTCGTCTAATTCGGTTGCCGCTAAAGCTTTAATAAAGCTAGGCCGGTTAACAGGAAATACAGAATATTCTTTAAAGAGTAGGGAAACTATTCGTTCCTTTCAGGGTTCCATGGAACTTCAACCGGCTGCACACTCTGGACTTTTGGATGCGTTGGACTTTTATGAATCCTCTCCAGTGGAAATAGTTATTTCCGGTGACGAAAAGGATAAGGAGTATCTTGATATGTTAAAAGTGATTTATCAAGATTATAGGCCAAACTTATTGTTGGTAAGATATCAAGGTGAAAAAACTTTTAAGATGGTACCTTGGGCTGAAGGTAGGGGACCTGTAACCGGTAAAATAACTGCTTATGTTTGTAAGGACAATACTTGCCATCCCCCAGTTCACGATGCTGAATCACTTAATCATCTTTTAGGACGTCCTCCGAGAATTAGCCTGAATATTTTTGATCAAGAGAAGCAAGTCCAAGATATGCAATCTCGTGAGCAAGATAATTTTCTTAACGCTATGTCAGATATTTTTAAATATTCGGGGTTAGGGAAAAAGCGGTAAAAAATTAAGTATATTGATCGTAAACAGTTCTTAAATTTTTTTTAAGGAAATTATCATTTAACTTCGAACGGTTTTGCTTAAATTCCCATTGATAGAGTTAAGTCGATTAAATCTAAAATTATTCCTGTGTCAGTTTCCACTAATGCGACCTGATTGTTAAAATAATATCTTTTGGTTCCAGGGTGTGAGGGTGGCAACTTGGCCAATAGTTTTTGTGGAAGTAACTCCCCTATAATATTGGTAGGAAACTTTTCTTTCTTGATTAATCCGGGAGCCAAATACCCATTCTGACCAACCAATCCATGGGATATTGTTTGTTTTGTATCTTTGGGCTTCCACTTTATGGGATGCGGCTTTTGGTACCGGCTGTAATATTCAAGGATCACTCTTCGTTCATAATCCCTAAAAACTATTTTTGTATTTGAAGCAAGTTGGATTTTTTCATTAAATGTAGGACCTTTTATCTCTTCGTTTGATTTTAAATTATTGTTAAATGTGAAACCAGATGAAGTCATTCCCAAAAAAAATAAAACCGGTATCCAATATTTTAGGTGATAATCCATTTGATATATTTTTATTCCAGCGCCTAACCTAAATAGTTTTGTTTGCCTATTAACTAACATGACTAAAATACTCCAAATAGGTAGATGGAAATTAGGTGTTATTCTTATATTTGAAGTTATTTGTCAGGCAATGTCCAAATAAATTTATCTTTTCTACTGGATTATAAAAATAATTTTTTATTAAATGGAAATATAAAGCCGAATTTCAAAACGAATCAAAAGTGGGGTAAATGTAAAAGGGAGGAGGAAATTATTCATACGAAAAAGCCTTAAAACTCAGTCTCATAAACATGATAACCTGCGTTGACCATTCCTAAATTTTTGTAAACTAACTTACCAATTTGATTTTCTTCTTCAACGTAAAGCCTTAGGCCGACAACTCTTGAATTAGCCCTAGCTAAAGACTCAATGTGCGAGAATATTTTCTTAAATACTCCCTGGTTTCTATAATCGGGGTGAACATAAACACTTTGTAGCCACCATAGTTGACCATTTCGCCAGTCACTCCATTCGAAAGTAACCATTGCTTGTCCAAGGACAGAACTGGCTTTTTCGGCAACATAATATTGACATAAATTCGGTTGGGTTAATCCCTGTATGACTCCTTGTTGTAAGGTCTCAAGCTTAAGAGTTTTAGATTCTGTTTCCCAAGCCATTTTATGGTTAAACTCTGCAATGATATTGGCATCCTTTAAGGTTCCCTTACGAATTATTATATTATCCATTATAAACTTTTAATTAATTTGTAGCTGTTGGACTAAGTTTTGGATCATTTCATTGATTTTAGAATTTGCTTTCTCTGATATTAGACGATTTTTTTCATCAAAATCTTCATAATTGGTGTAAACGATAGGTTGAATAGTAGTGACATGACATTCAAAAGCCAATACTTTTTCTAAGTCCGCAGAAGACATATAAGATTGTTTTCCTCCTGCATTACAAACAATCCCAGCGAATTTGTTGTCATAGGCACTTGAAGTGATATCAATAAAATTTTTTAGTACTCCGGAAATTGAATAACAATATACAGGCATTCCAAAAATGAAACCTTGGCCTTGTTTTAATTTTTGATAGATCTCTATCATGGAGTCTGAATACTTTTTTAAGGGTCTACCATCGCAGAATTCCATGTTTTTAACTTTACGGAGATCGATAATTTCGCAGGAAATTTTTAATTTCTTTAATTGTTTCGAAATTTCTTTTAAGACAATTGCGGTTTTTGATTTTTTATTTAGACTTCCTTGAATTAAATAGATCCGAGACATAATAAAATCCAGTTTATTAGGGTTGCATCAAAACCTCATTGATTTGTAAAAGAGCCCAATCGACATCATCTTTTTGGATTATCAGAGGGGGAGCAATTCGCAGAACGTTTTCCTGGGTTTCTTTACAAAGCAAGCCTCTTTCTTGAAGTGATTCGCAAAATCGTCTTGCCCCTCCCGCCTCGGGTAATAATTCTATGCCAATGAGTAATCCTTTGCCGCGAACTTCTTTTACGTGGGGAGAAGAAATGTCTTTTAGTTTGTTTTGAAAATAGTCACCCATGATTTCTGAGTTTTCAATTAAGTTTTCTTCTATTAGAACTTCAAGGGCTTTACGTGCAATTGCACAAGCAAGGGGATTTCCTCCAAAAGTACTGCCATGATCGCCCGGGCGAAACACTCCTAATACTTCTCGATTGGAGAGGACAGCTGAGATTGGATAGAATCCTCCCGACAAAGCTTTTCCAACTAAAGTTAGGTCGGATTCAATATTTTCGTGTTCCTCAGCAAACAATTTACCCGTGCGTCCCAACCCAGTTTGAATCTCATCCAATATCAACATGACATTATTTTCCTGGCAGATATTTCGAACTTCTTTTAGGTAGCCATTTGGAGGAACAATAACTCCTCCTTCTCCTTGGATAGGTTCGACAAGAAATGCAACAGTATTGGGATTTATAGCACTTTCTAACGCTTCACTATTTCCAAATGGTATGGATTTAAATCCCGGGGTAAAGGGAGCATATCCCTGACGGTATTGTTCAGATGAACTGAATCCAACAATAGTCAAAGTTCTCCCATGGAAGTTATTATTGCAAACAATGATTTCCGCTTTTTCGTAAGGGATTTTTTTTACTTCGTATCCCCATTTACGAACGGCTTTTATAGCAGTTTCCACAGCCTCAGCGCCACTATTCATGGGTAAAACAGAATGCGAACGAGTTAGTTTGCAAATTTCCTTATAAAATAATCCTAATTGCTCATTTCGAAAGGCCCGAGAAACCAGGGTTAATTTTTTTGCTTGTTCAGTCATGGCATCCAGAATTTTAGGGTGACAATGTCCTTGATTTACCGCTGAGTATGCCGAAAGGCAGTCCATGTACTTTTTCCCCTCTACATCCCAAACCCAAATTCCCTGTCCTCTCGATAAAATTACGTCTAATGGCTTATAATTATTAGCTCCATATTTATTTTCTAAATCAATATAATCCTGTGTATTCATTGGTGTCTTTATGGATGTTTATTGTTGAATTCTTTCTAATTACCAGTTTATCATAGGACTCACGAACAAAATTGAATCTAATTGGAATTGATTTCTTGGGGGTTTCCCCTTTGTAAATAGCAATTTCCATTGATAAAACAATGGAATAATGTATAATTCCGAGGTTTAACAACCCCATTGAAAGAGAAAAGCTTATGGCCATCGATGATAAAGAACTTGACGAGATGATGCCGGCGACGGAACTCAATTGGACCGAAGACGCCAAATCCAGAATGCTAAATGTCCCTTTTTTCGTGCGAAAAAGCGTGGTACGAGGGATTGAACAATATGCAAAAGATAAAAGTATAGAATTAATCGATGATGAAGTTGTCTCAAGAGCACGTCAAGAACGTGAAGGTGCCGCAATTGCGGACCGAAAAGCTCAACAACAAACTCAGCAACAAACTGAAGATGGGAAATCCGTCAGACGTCAATTCGTTAATTTTTCTTTCTTTAAACTCGATCCTGCTTTTCGTCGTTTGCCTCAGGAAGAAATAGATAAAGGAAAAAAAGAATTCATAGAAGTATTAGAAGATTATGATAACTCTGATGAAGTGATTGTATTAACCTATACGATGGTAGGAATCCGAGCCGATGCAGAAATAATGCTCTGGAGAATTTCTTACCGTTTAGAGGCTTTTCAGGAAATGACTACCCGGTTATTAAGTACTGGGCTAGGTAAATATTTGAATCAAACTTACTCCTATTTTTCACAAACCAAGCGGTCCATGTATATGGATATATTTAATCCGGAACATGAAGAAGATCGTACCCATATTATCCCAGGTAAGGCAAAATATTTGTTCATTTACCCCTTCACAAAAAAACGCGAGTGGTATTTGTTAACTAAGTTTACGCGGCAAGGCATCATGGATGAACATATCCATGTCGGGAATAAGTTCCCTTCGGTTAAATTAAACACTACTTATTCCTTTGGAATTGATGACTATGAATTTGTCGTTGCTTTTGAAACTGACTATCCCGATGACTTTTTAGATTTGGTCATGGAACTTCGTGAAACTGAAGGGAGTCGTTACACATTAGAAGATACTCCTATCTTTACCTGCACGGCGTTATCAATTCATGATGCAGTGGATTCACTTGGGATTTAGGGTTTTACTCGCCTCTATCTCAGCTTTTTATTTAAGCAGTTTTTTTGAATGTTTTCATTTTTCGATGTATCATCCATTCAAAAAAAGTAGTTAAAGGTTTATAGAATTTAAGATTTTGGTCAAATGGCTTAACCATCATCTTTTGTGTAGTTTTAAAAGGTAAATATTTTTTTGATACCTTAGCTACTGCTTGGATTACCTCTTTTTCCTGTAAAAGAGAAAAAGAAGGATTTTTCCCCCACCCCTTATTGATATGACGAATTGCAATGGCCAAATCTTCGTCGACCACTAATTTGCTTCTTTCAAATAAAGTCATTCCAATGGATATATTACCCTTTTTCTCGATTTGATTGTAGTATCGAAAAAAACGTAGGAAATATTTGTAATGTTTCACTTCATCCCTATACATTTTAAATAAAATATTTTTTAAAACAGGATCTGGGGAATATTCACTTAAGGCCTTGTAATAAACTGCTGCTTCGGTTTCCGTCAAACAACGTGCCAACATTTCTAGACCTTTAGTTGGCCGAAGTAAATCTAATTTGCAATACTTTAAATATTCCTCTGAAAAGTTAGAATAAGCAATTTCCCAATTATACTCTGGCCATACTTTTTTTATATATTTCCTAGTCAAGTCACCGTGCAGTAATTCTTCGGGTTCCCAAGTATCGCGAAGCCAAGCTTTTATTTCTGGGTTATCACTGAAAAATTGGATTAAGTTATTCGTAAAAGAGGCTACTGTGCTTTCTAAAAAAGAGGATGTAGCTAAACTATAAAAAAGCGTTGGATCGTTTCTTACTTTTTCTTTTTGGATATTATCAAAATTTATCGAATTCGAGGTTTGGGATTTACGAAAATTTTCTAGCCTGATTACAGATGTATTTTGCATAATATGAAGATCTCCTGAAGAAAGTTAATTGAACATTGTTCAATTTATCCCAAAGCCCCAGAGCTGTCAATAAAAAAATGAACATTGTTCAATTTTTTATTGCTATTTTTTCAATTTTATTGAGGATAGAAAGGGTGTATTGTAAAGTATTGTTTTATTAATTATTTAATAATAGTTTGGGTACTTATGGGGCGAAGAAGTGACCATAATCGCGAGGAATTGAAACAGCTTATTCTTGAGGCGGCTAAAAACATTGTCCGGACGAAAGGGCATACTTTATTAACCAGTCGGGGAATAGCTTCAAAGATAGGTTATGCTGTGGGAACCTTGTATAACGTGTTTGATAACTTGGAAGACATTGTTTTGCATTTGAATGGAAAAACCTTAGATTCCATATTTGAAAAAATGAAAACTGTTCGAAACTTTAAAGGGATGGGTAGAGCTTATTTGAATTATGCAGAAGAAGAACCCAATTTATGGAAAATGCTTTTTGAATATCCAAACTTTTCTTATGAGTCTTTTCCCATTTGGTATCAAGATAAAATTAACAGAAATTTTGAACTGGCTGAATCTTTATTAGAACTCGATATAAAATTGCCCAAAAACCAGGTAAGTAAATACGCTAGGGTTTTGTGGGCAGGAATCCATGGGATATGTGTTCTTTCTATGAATGGAAGTCTTAGGAGGACTCAATCAGAGTCTGCACAATCCCAAATAAATTTGCTCTTAGATTCTTGCTATAAAAATTTAAAGTAAATTGGGTATGAAATTATTAGCTTTAGGTTTGAGGCTTGAATGTTAACTTAGGATATTACTGCTAGGGCCATGTTTTATGAAAGTAAATACCCATTTTCCCAAAGACCTGCATAAACTTGACCGTTGGCTATAATGTGTGCCCCTTCTCCATGTGGTAGATCTTCTTTAAAAAAGCCTATGAATCGATCTCCATTAGCATAAATATAAGTTCCCTTTCCATGCATTCGATCTTGTTGAAAGCCTCCTGAGTAGGAGTCTCCATTTGCGTACACCATCTTTCCCTGTCCATCAGGTTTGTTATATTTAAATTGCCCTGTATAGCGGTCTCCGTTGCTGAAAGTGTAAATACCCATACCATGCATCATATTATTAGACATTTGTCCTTCATATCTGTCGCCATTTTTCCAAACTCGTGTATAGAACCCTGGAGCTTCTGAGGATTCTGAGTGGGAGTTGGGGAAAGATTCTGGATCGCTTTTTGGGTGTTGATCGGAATCATCTTCAGATTGAAATTGAGAGTGTCTAAATTTAGGATTAGATTGGTCATCAGCAAAACGAATATGATTTTGATTATCTAAGACAGATTCTATTCGTTTATAAGCATCAAGGATTTTTTGAAATTTTTTGTGCGCTCTTTTTTGCAAGTCTGTATCTTCGGCAGGAAACCGGTCAGGATGCCACCGTTTTACTTGTTCTTTGAAAGCCCGTTTGACATCCTTCCATGGGGCATTAGGTTGAACTCCTAAAATCTGATAATCGTTGAGCATGAAACACCTAAGTGAAAAAATAGAATTTAGGTATTATATAGGACTCTATAAAAAATAAAAATCAGAATTGAGGTTCTGCTTCCGGAACTAGTGGAGTTTCAGGAGTATCAATCGTTTCAATAGGCTTTAGAGGTTTTACAGGTCTATTCATAAAGTGGCAAAGTAATTGATTAACTTGTTCACGTAACTCTTTTCGATGAATTACCTGGTCAATGAGCCCGTGTTCCAAAAGGAATTCCGCAGTTTGAAAACCCTCAGGAAGTTTTTGATTGATGGTTTGCTCAATCACCCGTGGACCGGCGAATCCAATCAAGGCTCCCGGCTCAGCTATAATGACATCTCCTAAAAAGGCAAAACTTGCAGAAACTCCTCCCGTTGTAGGGTCACTTAGGATAGAAATATAAGGTAATTTATGTTCGGCTAATTGTCTTAGAGCAGAGGAGGTTTTTGCCATTTGCATTAAGGAAAGAATTCCTTCTTGCATTCGCGCTCCTCCGGAACAACTTATTATAATTAGTGAATTTTTATTTTGGATTGCCCGTTCAATCGATCTGGTAATTTTCTCACCTACAACTGAGCCCATACTTCCGCCCAAGAAACTAAATTCAAAAGCACAAATTTCCACTCGATGTTCCCCGATCATACCTGTTCCGCAAAGAATGGAGTCGGTATTTTCTCCTTGCTTGAGAGAAGATTTTATTCGATCTTTGTATTTTTTTTTGTCTTTGAATTTAAGTGGGTCAGTTGAAATTAGGTGATGGTCGTGTTCTACAAAAGAATCCGGATTTGTGAGTAATTGAATTCGTTGTATTGCAGACATTCTAAAGTGATAGTCGCATTTGGTGCAAATATGAAGATTCGCTTCCAAATCAATTTCGTATACTTGCTCTTTGCATTTTTTGCATTCAATCCAAGATTCCGTAGGTTTCGGAATTTTTTTAGTAATTCCAGATTTGGTTTTAAATTTATCGATCCAAGACATAGGCAATAATTAGAAAAGATGATTGAGTATTAGAGGGAAAGATAAAAATTAAGAGGTTTTTTTTATCTCCAAATTTTGTTTTCGCTTTGCAAAAGAGGTAAGCATCATAAAAGGGCCAGACAAAGTATAAATAGAGCTTACCGTAAATAAAGCTATTCTAGGTATAGTTGCAACTGTGTAAAGGAATAAAATCACAAACATAAAACGCGTGAAAGTAACACGTTTTTTTATTTCAAATTTCTTAAAAGTGGGATAAGGAACATTGCTTACCATTAGAAAAGCCAATAAATAGACTACGAATACCATAATCATGGGGTTTAATCGCGTTGCGAATAAATCCTCGAAGGCGATCACAATACATGCAATTACTGCAGCGGCCGCAGGGATGGGTAAACCAGTGAACCGGTTGTTGCTCTCTTCCGGTTTTGTGATATTAAAACGTGCTAACCTTAGGGCTCCGCAAAGTAGAAAAAGAAAAGCTGCCATCCAACCTAAACGTCCAAATGGTTTTAATACCCAAGAGTAAGCTAAAAGGGCAGGGGCCATTCCAAAAGAAATAACATCTGCCAGAGAATCATATTGAACCCCAAATTCACTCGTTGTATTTGTCAAACGCGCTACACGTCCATCTAATCCATCAAATACAATAGCTAGAATTAGTGCACAAGCGGCAATGTAATATTGTTCATTCATTACTGCTATAAGTGCATAAAATCCACAGAATACATTTCCGGTAGTAAACAGGCTGGGAAGAATGTAGATGCCTTTTTTAAATTTAATTCGATCTTTTTTAAATTTCATGCGGCCTCTGAGGTGGGCGAAGAATTTTCCTCTTCTAAAAATCCTATTATGCTTGAGCCTCCCTTAACATGATCGCCTATTGTTACTTTAATTTCAGCATTTTTCGGCAAAAAAATGTCTGTACGTGAACCAAATCGAATTAAACCAAAACGCTGCCCTAATTGGTATTTATCACCCTCTTTAGCCCAACATACAATTCTGCGTGCTATTAACCCAGCAATTTGCTTGATCAAGACTTTATTTTTTCCCGTGTTTATCAACAAAGCATTTTGTTCGTTATCAAGAGAGGCTTTATGGCTAGCAGCATTTAAAAACTTTCCTCGATTGTATCTTATCGCTTCAATGGTTCCACCCACGGGAACTCTGTTGACATGGACATTAAATACGTTGAGGAAAATACTCACTCTCTGGAAGGATTCTCCTAAAAGAGGATCTGTGTCTTCAACTATTTCGACTACTTTTCCATCTGCAGGGGAAACGACTACATTATCCTTCTGAGGAATCATCCTCTCAGGATCCCTAAAAAAGTTTAGCACAAAAATAAGTGCTAAAAAACAAAGTCCTGCTAACCAAAATATTGATAGGAACCCGAATAAAACCGTTAGTAACAACAAGGGAATGATGAAGCGAAAGCCATCCGAGGCGATTGGAATTCTCATAATCATCTCAATTTATTTAAGCTTTTTGCCCACAAACGGCATCATTTTTCGGAGGCGGTCTCCTACTTCCTCAATCATATGCTCAGAGTCTTTTTTAAGTAGAGCATTAAAGACTGGGCGATTTGCTTGATTTTCTAGAATAAATTCTCGAGCAAAGCTGCCGCTTTGAATTTCCCCAAGAATTTCTTTCATAGCCCGACGAGATTCCTCGGTTATTATTCTTGGACCACGAGTAACGTCTCCATATGCGGCTGTAGTACTAATGGAATAGCGCATATTGCCTATGCCTCCTTCATAAATTAAATCTACAATCAGCTTTAATTCATGAAGACATTCAAAATAAGCCAAATCAGGGTTATACCCAGCTTCCACCAAAGTATCAAAGCCTGCTCGAATTAATTCTGTAACTCCTCCACACAAAACAGCTTGCTCACCGAATAAGTCTGTTTCGGTTTCTTCCCTAAAAGTAGTTTCTAAAACACCGGCACGTGTTCCTCCAATGCCCCGGGCATAGGATAGTGCAACTTTTCTTGCTTTTTTCGATTTGTCCTGAAAAATGGCCATTAAACATGGAACTCCGGCACCTTGCTCATAAGTTCTTCTCACTAAGTGCCCTGGGCCTTTAGGAGCAACCATAAAAACATCGACATCATCAGGGGGAACCACTTGGCCAAAATGAATATTAAATCCATGCCCAAAAGCAATAGCGTTTCCCTTTTCTAAATGAGGAGCAATGTCTTGCTCATACATTGCGCGTTGCTTATCATCAGGGATCAAAATCATAATTATATCCGCCGCTTTGGAAGCCTCGGGAACGGTCATTACAGTAAGACCGTCTTTTTTAGCACGATTCCAAAAAGCGCTTCCTTTACGGAGACCCACAACAACTTTTACTCCGCTATCATGTAAATTTCGTGCATGGGCATGGCCTTGACTCCCATAACCTATTATGGCTACAGTTTTTTTCTTGATAATTTTTATATCTGCATCTTTGTCATAATATATTTTTGCCAAGAGAAATCTCCTTTTCTATATATAATTTGAGAGATTAAGAATCAATTTATGGATTTTATTCCACGACTGAGAGCAATACGACCGGACCGGACAATTTCTTTAATTCCCAAAGGTTTTAATAGTTCAAGAAAACCTCTTATTTTGCCTTCGTCTCCGGTAATCTCAATTGTGTAAGTAGAAGAACTAACGTCGACGACTTTAGCCCTGAAAATTTCAACTATACGAAGAATTTCTTCTCTCACTCGGGGTTCAGCATTCATTTTTACCAAAATCATTTCGCGATCAATAAAACTTTCTTCCGTCAGATCTACAACTTTAATGATGTCGACTAATTTGTTTAATTGTTTGGTAATTTGCTCAATGACTTTGTTGTCCCCTCGGGTGACAATTGTCATTCTGGATATATTGGGGTCACTGGTCTCGGCTACATTCAAGCTTTCAATATTATATCCTCTACCGCTAAATAGGCCGGAAATTCTGGACAAGACCCCAAATCGATTGGCCACCAAAACGGAAATCGTATGTTGCATGGAATTTGAACCTAAAGGAAATGAATTAGTTAAAAAGATTCGAAAATTGAAGAGGTTATACTAGCAAAAACAAGGCTTTTTTTCTATAGTTCTTGGGCATAGATTCCTTTAAAACCTACATTTTTTGAAAAAAAACCTTGGACAATTCCACTTTAACCAAAGTCATAAAGCAATTAGATAATAATTTGCCTAATTGGAATAAACCTACCGCAGTCAAAATTGCTGAATCAGGAAATCCTTTTAAAATTTTACTGGTAAGTTTATTGAGTTCTCGGACCCGTGATGAGATTACTGAGCAAGCTGTAAACCGGCTGTGGAAATCAGCAAATTCCCCCAAAAAATTACTGGCCTTAAAGCCAGAAAAAATTGAAAAAATTATTTATCCGGTAGCATTTTATAAGAACAAAGCCAATTGTCTGCACTCCATTTGTCAGGATATTGTGGGTAAATTTGAAGGAAAGATTCCTGAGAGTTTTGAAGAACTACTTTCATTGAAAGGAATTGGGAGAAAAACAGCAAATTTGATATATATCCTTGCGTTCAATGGGGAAGGAATTTGCGTGGATACCCACGTCCATCGGATAGTGAATCGGTGGGGTTATATCAAGACTTCCTCCGCAGATTTAACTGAGCAAGCCTTACAGAAAAAATTGCCAAAAAAATTTTGGAAAAAGTTTAATGAATGGTTGGTCGCATTTGGGCAAAATAGTTGTAAACCTCTTTCCCCTTTATGCAGCGAATGTGAAATTGCAAAGTTTTGTCCGAAAATCAATGTTAAAAACTCGAGATGAGTGGTTGGTCTTTAAGACTCATCATTACTTTCTAATCCAAATTTCCTATTACTTTTTTTTGAATTTCGATGAGCTCTTGTATTCCTTTGTTGGCTAAGGTCAACATTGACTCCATTTCTTTTTTTCCAAACGGGTCTCTTTCTGCGGTTCCTTGAATTTCTACAAATTTACCTTTTCCAGTTTTGACAATGTTCATGTCAACTTCTGCGATGGAATCCTCACTGTAATCCAAGTCCAAAATTTTATTTCCTTCAAATATTCCAACACTTGTTGCAGCAACAAAGTCTTTTATGGGAATCGATTCAATTTTCTGGTTTTTCTTTAAGGTTTTTAATGCTAAGCAAAGAGCTACAAAAGCACCTGTGATAGAGGCAGTTCTCGTACCACCATCTGCCTGAATGACGTCGCAGTCAATCCATATAGTTCGTTCTCCAAGTTTTTCCATATCAATAACACTTCTTAATGAACGTCCGATCAGTCTTTGGATTTCTTGAGTCCGACCAGAAACTTTTCCTCTAGATGATTCTCTGGGAGTTCGGGAATGTGTTGCTCTCGGAAGCATAGAATATTCTGCTGTGACCCAACCGTGATTAGAGTCTCTTAAAAAAGGAGGAACTTTTTCATCAACGCTTGCATTACAAATCACTTTGGTATTTCCCACTTCAATTAATACAGAACCCTCTGCGTGCTTGATAAAGTTCTTCTTAATGGAAACTGGCCTCAGTTGTTGAGGGGAGCGCCCGTCATTTCTGATCATTATTACCTCTGTCTTTGAATTTGGGGTGATAGGGGTATCCTTTCAAAGGAAATCAAAATTTTGAAGGGCATAAAATATCAGGAATTTAATTTATTATCAAACTATTCCCTTTTAGATTTCCAGTAGTATTAATTTTTTAGGGAGGAAATTTAACTCATTCCAGAAAATATTTGGGAAATGGATAATTAAATGCAGAAAGGACTTGATATTTAGTTATATAATTGATTATAAAAGGGAAACCCGTTACTCTAATTTTAGGTTCCAATATTAATTATATGGAGATAAATTAGCGCATGGACTCTTATTTTCAAGAGGGTGTAACGCTCAAAGGAGTATTACGTTCCAAGGGAGTTGTCCACATGGAAGGCAATATGGAAGGGGAAATTTTTTCCTCCAGCCATTTAATTGTCGGAAAGGGTGGAAACGTAAAGGGTGATATTGAATCGTACGACATAACAAACATGGGATCTATTAAAGGAAACATTAATGCTAAAAATAAAGTTTCCTTAATGGATGATAGTCATTTGGATGGAGATATTGCTACCTACCAATTGATTGTGGAGGAAGGTTCGAACTTTGAAGGAAAATGTAAAATGCTAGGAAAGGCTCCTTCAGAAAAAAAAACTCCAAAATCCCCCGAGAAGAAAAATGGAAAAGGAAACGATCCTTCTTGGGAGTCTCTTCAGCAAAATCTAGATCAGATTGGTCTGCCCCAAAAGGACAGTAAAGCTGATAAAAAAGAGCCGGAAACCGCTTCTGCTCCCAAAAAGAGTTTTTTGCCAAGAATTTTGACTAAATTAACCATGTTAGTTTTGGGAGTTGCGGTTTTGGCAATGATTGGCTTAAATTTGCCTTTCTCGCCAGATGAAGATGTCGGTGGATTTTTGAGTAAAGGAAGGGAGTTAATAAAAAATAAAAAATACGCCGACGCTGAATCCGTTTTAAATGAAGGAATTAAACAAATTCGTGATAATCCCGAGTTGCATTTAGAACTGGGAAACGTTTATCTTCTAAAAAAAAACTTTAAGAAAGCTTTGGTTCAGTTTCAAAGATCTTTAGAAATAAATCCTTCCAAAGAAGCCTACCGATTAAAACTTTCTGAAGCATTATTAGGATTAGGCCAACTTCAAGAGGCTGAAAAAAATCTTAATGAAATAATTGAAAAAAACTCTAATAGTTTTAATGCTCATTATGGATTAGGCCTTTTAAAAATTAAGGCCGGAAAAAATCAGGAAGGAATTGCTGCCTTCCAACAAGCCTCAAAAATTGATCCAGATAATTTTAGTGTTCATCAGAAATTGTTAGAAATTTTTCGCTCCGAAGGAAACTATTCAGATTCCATCCGTGAAATGGAAGAAATGGTTCGTTTGAAACCTGAGGAGCCAGGGCTTAGGCTTACTCTGGGGGAAATGTATTTTAAGAATAATAATTCTAAAAAAGCTGCAGAGCAATTTCAAAAGGTTTTAAAACTTCATCCAGATAACCATCTTGCCCAATTAAGAGTTGCTGATTGGTATTATGAGGGGAAGAAGTATGATAAAGCTTTAAAACTTTATGAAATTGCTTTGAAAAAGAATCCTGAAAACTCGGATATCCAAGTTAAATTAGGAAAAATTTTTCTTCTAAAAAATGATAAAACAAATGCAGAACTCGCTTTTCGAAAAGCGGAAAAAAGTAAAACCAAAAATAAAGAAGCCTACTTTGAACTTGGGAAAATTTTAACTTCAGATCTGAAATATGATGAAGGGCAAGAGCAATTTGAAAAAGCAATTGCGCTGGATCCTAACTATGGCGATGCTCACTATGAACTGGGTAAAATTTTTGAAATAAATGAAAAAATAGGGGATGCCCTTCAGTCTTATGAAAAAGCAGTAGAATTTGAGTCTAAGAATACGGAATACATTTTTTCTCTTGGAAAAACATATATTGAAGAGAAAAAGTTTGATAATGCAGTTAAGGTTTTAAAAACTGGAGTTAAACTAGAACCTCAAAACGGAAATTTAATTTTCCAACTTTGTCGAGCTTATCGAAAAAAAGGTTATTACAGTATCGCAATTAAGCATTGTGAGAAAGCTTTAAAGATTATTCCAGAGTCGGATGCTGTCAATAATCGGTTGGCATGGCTGTATGCCAAAAAGCAGAGAAAACTTAAAAAAGCCTTAAAGATGGCACGAAAGCTAGTGATTAAATACCCTGATAATGCTGGATATATTGACACTCTCTCTGAAGTTTATTACTCAATGGGAAATGTGGATAGGGCCATAAAAAATATGGAAACCGCTTTAAATATTTCACCGGAAACAAGATATTATAAACAACAAATGTGGAGATTTAAGCATATCAAACCAAAGGCCTTAAAATCGAAAAAGACCCAAAAGCCCGTGGTAAAAACGGTAGAAAATACTGCCGGAGCAGAAAAAGAAAGTGTGTCTGAACCCTCTCCTGTAAAACCTGCTTCTCCTCCATCTGAAAATGAAGCTGCTGTCATTCCCCAACCGACTTCAGATACACCAAAAGTTTTAGAAGAAGATTCGCTAGAAACAGCCTCTGAAACGAGAATCAATTAAGAAATTCCGCTTCCTTTGATTCCCATATATAAAAAATAGACGAACAAAAGAATAATTCCATCCAGTTTGATAAGGGTGTGGGATCTCCTTATTTGTAGGATCAAAAGACAGGTGAAACCGGTTGTAAATAATAAATCGAAATGAATCGGTTCTGTGATATTAAGAGGTTTATAAGCCGCTGTTGAGCCAAGGACCATAAAAATATTAAAAATGTTGCTTCCAAATACATTTCCTAATGCCATTTCTCCATGTCCTTTTAATGCGGTCATGGTTGATGAAACTATTTCGGGTAAGCTAGTTCCTACTGCTAAAATAGAGATTCCAATAAACCATTCGCTTATCCCAAAATAACGAGCGATATTTACACTTCCTTTTACCATCCCCTGAGCGCCTAAAACTAGAAGAACAAAACCTAATAAGATCAATGCAAATTGATAAGCCATTCCTCGGTTTGCAAAAAGAGTTACCTCATCTTCGAATTCTAAATTTGAATCTTCTTTATCTTTAAAAGCTCTCCAAATAAATAGAGCCAAACCCAGAATTAGGAATACACCCTCCCAGCGATTTAAATTTAAGTTCCAAATCAAAATAGTAATTAAAATCGTAGCGATTATTAGCGGGGGAGTTTCTATTTTTAATCGATGTCGAGAAATGGACACGGGGGTTAGCAACGCTGTAATTCCCAACACTAATCCTACATTGGCAATATTACTACCTATAACATTACCCAGAGCCATTTCAGGAGAACCATTATAGGCGGCCAAAAGACTTACCGCCAGTTCAGGGGCAGAAGTCCCAAAACCCATTACAGTAGCGCCTATAACGAATGGGCTAACTTTGTAATGTTGCGCGATACGAAGGCATCCCGTGATTAAAAATTCTCCTCCATAATAAAGGAACGTCAAACCCATTAAAATATATCCAATGTTAATTAGCATGAAATAAGTTGGGATTTTTTATAGGCTATTGTGGGTAAGAGCAAAATTACTCTGGAGGATAGTTAGCAAAAAAGACAATCCATTAAACTGACGTTGAATATCTTAATGGAAAGTTGGAAGTTTACAAAATAAAAAACCAGAGCCGTCTTTGACTCTGGTTTGATATTTTGGGAATGTTCGAATAATTAATCTTTACTTCCTTCCATTTTTCTTTTCATTTCATGGGACTTTTCCATTCCTTTACCTTTACTTTTTTCCATTGCTGTGGGGTTCATTTTTCCATGCTCATCTTTCATTCCACCACTGCCTTCTTCGTACTTTTCTTTCGCATGGTCTTTATATTCTTTCCCATCTTTCATTGCAGAGGAACCACTGCCTTCTTCCATCATTTCATGTTTTTCTTTGTCTTTGTGCTCACCGTCATGGGCAAATGAGGATAGAGGAACAACTAATGTCATCATGAGAAAAAGGAAAGTTAACAATCCGAATATTCTTTGCATAAAAAAACTCCTATAAAAAGTGAATTGAGGATAAAAGCAGATAATTGATTAAAATCAAGGAATAATCATTTAATATGATTAGTCGCAACTTTATCAATTATATTACAAGAGGTAGTTAATTTTGGTAGGAATTTGGGTGGAATATGTAGTGAGGTAACTTATTAAATTATTTAAGCTTTCTTAGTGTTTACCGTGATAATGCTTTGCTTAAATCCAAAGCGTCTTAATTTTTTCTGTTCATTGCGTGCGGTTTTTTTGCTCTCAAAACCTCCCACTTTAACTGTATAAATTGTCCGTTGTGAGAAAGTTTGCCCCAGGTTTGTGAGAATTCCATCTTCAATTAATCTGTTTTGGATTTTTTCCGCCTGATTCTTAGAAGCCGTTCGACCTAAGATTATTGAAAAGGTTCCATCAGGTGTTTTTTCTACGCTGGGTTTAAGTCCTTTTTCTTTTAAGCTAGTAAAAAGAGACTGGCTTTCATCCTTACTTAAAAATCCGCCTATAAAAACTGTATGTTGAGAAATGTTTCGCTTATTGATTTCTATAAAGGGTGAATACCCCTTTGACCTTAATTTTTCTGATAGGCGGTTTGAATTAGTTTTGTTTGCAAAAGCACCCAGCTGAATAAAATATTTCCCAACTTTAGAAAATGTATTTGATGGAGTTTTAATAATTGGTTTTGCAGGTTTGAAACTTTTCTCAGGTTTTAAGGAATTTGAGATCATTTGCGCAGGGTCAAGAGCGCTTTTAATTGAAGATGTTTTTGGAGATAATATGGCAGCAACTTTTTCAGTAGCTTTTTCAATATCCCCAGCTAAGGTATCATTTGTGGAAGTTGTAGTTGTATTTAATTTTTTGCTTTTCTGATTGTCCGGACTTCCGGGGCCATCTTTAGTTTTTGAATTAGGAATTGAAGGCGGCATGATTCTTTCGCTTCTAAAAGAAGAGCTTGTAGAATCTATACTTTTTTCGGAATTTAAGGATTGCTGGGGAAGTAATGGAAATGGAAGTGGCTTTGGTCCTTCTTCACCTTCGATAAACTCCGCAACCTGTGTATTACTCTCAGAACCAAAAAAATAGGGTTCATCTTGGATCGCCACATAAAAAGTAAAAAGTAAAATCAAGCCAACCAGTGATATAAGTACAATTTTTGCATTTTTTCGACGAATATTTCTTTCAATCTCAATTTCTGCTTCTATTTCTGCATCTTCGATTAAGTCTTCTATTCTTTTTGCATGAATTGGTTTAAACTCTTTTTTAGAAATTTTTTCGTCGACTTGATTAGTTAACATGGCATTATGTGGTGTGAAATGTTATTGAAATAGAAGACGTGAGTTTTAAATTTTTCCCCAGATTTTGATCGAAATAAGAAAAAAACCGGGCAAACTTTATTAAAGAAAGAGAATATTTTAAAATTTTGAGCAAAATTCACATCCCCAAATCTGCTAAAAGTATATATATTACGGGCCAATGTGTCAAGTAAAACTTCTTAAAGATCAATAAGTTATAATAATTTGGACTTCTTACATTATGTCTTCCATTCCTGATCTTTCGGTAAAACTAGGCGACTTGCAATTTGCGAATCCTATTATTGCTGCGTCCGGAACCTTTGGATATGGGTTAGAGTTTTCACCTTTTGTTGACCTTGATATTTTAGGAGGATTCTGTACTAAGGGTCTTTCTTACCTGCCTAAAATTGGAAACCCCGTTCCAAGGGTTATTGAAACTAGTTCTGGGATGTTAAATTCTATTGGATTAGAAAATGTTGGGTTTGAACAATTCAGGGATGAAAAGCTCCCACTCCTTAGAAAGTTTTCTACCAGAATTATTTGTAATTTTTTTGGAAACACTATTGAAGAATATGCGCATATGGCTAAAGAATTGTCTGCTTTAGACCGCGTTGATGCATTAGAAATGAATATTTCATGTCCTAATGTTGAAGAGGGTGGGGTATTATTTAGTTCAGAGCCTGAAATCGTTGAACGGGTGGTAGGTGCGACGCGAAAAGCTACAGAAAAACTTTTGATTGTAAAGTTGTCCCCTAATGTTACTGATATTACTCAAATTGCGTTAGCGGCTGAACGGGCTGGAGCAGATGTGATTTCATTAATCAATACCTGTATTGGAATGACTATCGATACCAAAACTCGAAAACCCTATCTAGGTAATGAAACCGGAGGACTCTCGGGCCCTGCGATTAAACCCATTGCGTTGAACATGGTTTATAAAACCGTTAAGGCTGTAAAAATTCCGGTGATTGGAATTGGTGGTATTCAAAGTGCCGAAGACGCATTAGAATTTTTAATGGCTGGGGCTAAAGCTATTCAAGTGGGTACAGCAAACTTTATCGATCCCGAAGTTACAATGAAGATTCTTGAGAACCTTCAAAAATGGTTTTTAAACAATGGAATTTCTAGTTTAAAAGATTTTTAGCCAAAAGATAATTGACTATGGAATATAAATTCTAGGAATACGTTTCCCAACAGCACAAAGAATTTCATAAGGAATGGTACCTGCTTTTTGTGCCAGTTCTTCAACGTAAATGGATTCCTCTCCTTGCCGGCCAAATATTACAACGGGGTCTCCTTCTTTTGCGCTGGGTATATCCGTTATATCGATCAAACTCATATCCATGCATATATTCCCTACTTGAGGAACTTTTTTCCCGGAAATAATCACTTCCATATTATTTGAAAGCGACCTAAATAACCCATCTGCATAACCTAACGGAATAGTTGCTATTCGACTGGGTTTTTGAGTTGTGTGAGTGCGGCTATAACTTAAAGAAGCCCCTTTATCCATAGATTTAATTTGAATAATTTGTGTTTTTAGTTCCATAACCGGTTGTATCGCATCAAAAGAATGGGGACACTTTGAGATAGGCTTTACTCCATAGATTAGTAATCCTGGTCGAACTTGGCTTAGGTGACTTTGGGAATACTTAATTAAGGCAGCACTATTTGCGCAATGTGTTGTCGGTAAAGAAATGCCTGAATTATTTAATAATTCTAATGCGGAATTAAATTTATTTAATTGATTAAGAGAATATTCAGAACATTCCTCGTCTGCAGAAGAAAAGTGAGTAAAGATAGATTCTATTTTTAAATTTGGAAGCTTATGGATTTCTTGGGTTAGTGATAAAAGGTTTTCTGGCCATACACCCAAACGCCCCATGCCAGAATCCACTTTTATATGGACTCCAACTTTTTTTCCAAAGTGGGAAGCGCGTTCGGAAATTTTTTTGGCCATATTTAAAGACCAAATAGAAGTTGTTAGATCAAATTGGATTAAATCATCCACTTCATCAGGAAATACTCCCATAAGAATATGAATAGGAACCTGAAATCCATTATTTCTAAGTTCAATTCCTTCTGAAATTATACTCACACCCAATATGTCGGCTCCGGCGTCCACTAAAACCTGGGAACATGGAATGACTCCATGACCATAGGCATCGGCTTTCACCACTGCCATGATTTTAACTTTGGAAGATATAAGGTCCCTTATACAATTAAGATTGCTCTGAAGGGCCGATAAGTTAATCTCAGCTCTTGTAGCTCTATGGAGGGCTGAACTGTAAAGTTTGTATTTGTCCATTAATGATTAATTTATTTTGGGTTGCTTATTCCCGTCGTGTTCGACCGGTTAGTGAAACTCGGCCCATCACTTTAGCCTTTCCGGCTGTCCTCACTGGCCGACAAGACATGAAGGAATCTTCTTTTGCGGTTTTTCGGATTTGGTAGCCTCTGTCACTATAAAAATTGTAAGCCATAGCATTGGTACCGGTTTCTTCTGAACACCAAAAGTTAAATCCACATCCTTCAGGAAAAATATAATCTAAGTGTACGATATCACCGTTAAAGTCAGAATTTTTACTGTCATGATCGTATAAATTTCGACAATCTTGACTTTTGGGAAGCCGCCAATCGTCAAATCCAGCGAATTTTTTCTCATTCATTAACCCTACATATTTGTTGGCACCTTTCCAGGTACACCATTTCCCTTTTCTTTGAAAGTAGTCTTCTTTTAACCACATTAATTTATATTTGTTATCTGTGACTGTTCCATCACCATTATCAGTAAAACGTTCTTCATCTCCCATAATAAGTACTTTTTAATAAAGGTTAAACGTTGGTATTAATTTTCATTATAAAACAAATAATAATATTAAGTTAGATTGTCTTGCAAACCTAAAATTTTAGAATTTTAGTTTCTATAAATATAGGGTTTAAAATCCTTTTGCAGCGTTTAGAGTAAATTTTTTAGATAGTTTTTATTTGTATTTTGATGATAGCTTCCCTCAATTATGCTTCTTAAAAAAACTAATATAATATGATATTGTATTCCCATCCTGAAAAATAGTAACTCAAGAGAGTAACAATTTTTATATTTGAAATCTTTGAAAGCGAAGGAATGGTATGCCAAAAATCGAAATTCAAAGTTTTTTTTATGATTTAATACATTGCAAAGATAAAATTTTATCCACTTTTGATGAATTCGATGAAAAATATGGCGATGATGAACGTGGATCCTTAGTCGCTGGTATTCGTGAATTAGGTGATGCGGATCTTGTTAATTTGTTAATTAATATCCAGCGTTTAGCCAGTGGTTATGAGCAGATAAAAGAATTAATTGATAAAGCGGAAGAAGAGGAAATGAATGCGGCATTAGAAGAAACAGATGAAGAAGAAGATGAGGACGACGATGATGAAATTTAATTTAATAATTCTGATGTATGAGGAAATTCGCATTGATCTTTAAAAATTATTTGTTCTTCTATTTCGCCTTGTTTTGTTTTGTTGGGGTTTTAGCTTCTTGCCAAAACAGTAATTCACCAAATCCACCTTTACAAAGTTCTTTGAAAATTTCAGCTATAGATGGGAAAGAAATGGTTTTGATTCCAGAGGGTGAATTTATTATGGGTACTGACAAAATTGACAAGGAAAATACTCATGTAAAAATAGGTACGGTGAAGCCTTTATATTTAGATCAGCACCCGGAAAGAAAACTTAATTTGGAGGCATTTTACATTGATAAATATGAAGTGACTAATGCCGAATACAGTCGTTTTATTGAAGCCACTCAATTCAATGAATTACCCGCACATTGGGAAGGTGGCGCTATTCCCCAAGGTTTAGACAACCATCCTGTAACAAATATTACTTGGAGAGAGGCTCTGGCATATGCCCTGTGGGCAGGAAAAACTTTGCCTACTGAAGAGCAATGGGAAAAAGCAGCGCGAGGTATCGATGGAAGATTATATCCTTGGGGGAATGACTATGAAAAAGGAATTGCTAATATTGGAATAGATAGTATTCGAAAAACTGCGGCAGTTGGAAGTTTTCCCAAGGACCTGAGTCCGTATAAAGTTTATGACTTAGCTGGAAATGTCATGGAATGGACTTTGAGTTGGTATTTGCCTTACCAGGGAAATGATTACAAGTATTCTAAATTCGGAAAAAAATTTAAAGTGCTTAGAGGAAATGGTTTTCAAAAAGGTGGGCATTATTTTTTAGATGCGTATCGCTATGCATTTTATCGTACAGAAGTAGATCCTGATGAGTACTTTGAAAATGTGGGATTTCGATGCGTATTGCCTTTGAATTAACCAAATTATTCTAATATGGTGTTATCAAGAATGGCGTCTTTAAGTAGAGCTTTTGCTATATTGGCATCGACCAGGTAGGCATCTTTAAGATTAGTCCCGTTTAAGTTAGTTCCATGAAGGTTGGCTTCTAATAAAAATGAATTTGCCAGATTGGCATTTTCCAAATTGGCGTAAGTAAGATCGGCTCCCTCCAGGTTAGTTTCCTCCATATCTACACCTTTGCAAAAGGAATCTTTTAATTCCACTCCGATTAAATTGGCGTAAGACAATCGTACAGCTCTTAATGTGCAAGAATTGAAATCAGAATATTTTAAAATAGAGGCCCTAAGGTCAACATCAGATAATTTCGAAAATGAAAAATCAGAACCGCGAATATTTGCACCGTTCATACGAGTAGAAAAAATTTCTGTAGATTTGGCAAAGCAATACATAAGATTGGAAAATGAAAAATCGCAATTTTGAATCTTTGAAGATGTAATATTACTGTGGTCCAAACGTGAGGCGCGAAATTCGCATCCACGGAATTGAGCAGATGCGAAATTAGCATTTTCAATTTTAGCATTTTTAAAATTACAGTTTACAAGAGTTGCATTTTGGAAATTGGATTCACCTAAATTAGCGCCACTAAAATTAACGTTTTTTACCCGGGCATTTTGGAATTTTACTTTAGATAAATTTGCCTGCGAAAAGTTTAGATCGATTAAATCTGAACCATCAAATACGGCTTCGGACAACGTTCCATAAATAAATGAAACTCCATTGAGACTAATACCCTTTAGATCGTAAGAGCTTAGGTTGGTGCCATCTTGGCATTCGTTACTTAAAATGAGAGATAAAACTTCTTCAACGTTTGACATTATTTTTGCTGATCTGGAGGAAGCAGAGAATTCATATTTCTTTTGATTTTTTGTGGATTGATTCGGTCATGGATGCCCTGAATTCCTACTCGAATGACTTTAAATAATGTAGCTTCATTTTCTGTGCGGTTGCTAAGTTTAGCAACAATGGGGGTGATGATTAAATTTGCGATCACAACCCCATAAAAAGTAGTGATTAAGGCAGTTGCTAATGAAGGCCCAATGGTTTCGGGATTGTCAATATGCATCAGCATTTGTACCAATCCGATAAGAGTGCCCGCCATTCCAAAAACGGGGGCTTGAACAGCCATAAACCTTAAGATTCGTTGTCCTGCGTTATGCCTATCCAGCATGGCACTTAGTTCTCGCTCTAATATTTCATGAATTTCTCGTAAACCATACCCATCCACGATCATTGCAATCCCTTTTTTTAGGAATCGATTTTCTAAATACTGTTCCTCGGATTCTAGTTTTTTTAAACCCCCAGTTCTATATTTGTGGGATAGGCTCATTATTTCCTCGATATAATCTGAAGGACGTAATGTGTCTGGTTTGTAAGCATTCACAATTACCGGGAATAACCCAAGAATTTTTCTGGAAGGAAAAGCAATAAATGTTGTTGCTAATGTCCCTCCAATGACAATCAGTATGGCGTTTAAATTTAAAAAAGTAGAAGCGTCCCCACCTCTAAAGATAGCCCAAACTATAAGACTGATCCCCAATATAGTTCCTGCAAGGGTCATTGCATCAAATCGGCTTTCCTGACTTACATCGATTTCCGTAGGAAAGCTTCGAACATTTTCGGCTTGTCTTAATTGGAATTCCATTTTAAATACTGATCAGTTTATTGGTATCTAAAGTCCTAGCTATTAAGGATTTGTGAATATAACTGGGTACCCAAGAAAGGCTCTCTAAGTCTAATCGGCTTCCCGGAATAAAAACCTTAAAAAATTCAGGGTGATCTTCACTAAACGATAGAATTTGCGGTTGGAGTTCTGATAAACAGCGAGAAAGACACATTAAGCCGGAAAAAGTTTTACAAAAAAGTTCCCCCCATGAAGTCAAATATATGGCTATAACACTGTGTACTCTTTCAAGTCTTTTTTGTACAAACTGGGTATATTCTTCTAAATTACGACATTCTTTTATATTTCCAATTGTGACTTCTTTAGGGACAGGGTTTCCAAAATCAATGATTAAATATAATTGTTTTACATAAGAATCATTAAGAAGTTCTTTGTTCGAAATCTCTGCCACATTGGTTAAGGATAAAAACCCAGACAGATCTTGAAGGAGTTTTCGTAGGTCACCATCTTTAATAGAATGGTCTTCTGATCGAAGTAGCAAAAAGGTTTCTTCAGAATAAAGTCGATTGAAACAAGTAAAAGCAATTAAAAATTGAAGTGTAGAAGCTTTTTTGATAATTTTTGCCTTCGGAATTTGTTCAATGAAATCTAGAGTTTTTCCCCGTATTAAGTACCACTCACCCGAATCTCGAGGATGGGGTTTGTGATGAAGAAAAGTTAATTCTTTTTCACTGGTTTTCCCGTCAACTAATGCAAATAAGTTTTCCACCTTGTTGACAGTTTTTCGATAAAAGCTAAACAGTTTCCTCCCTAATAAATTTGTGTCTTTCTCAGTAATGAGACTTTCACCTGGTTCTAACTTTTGATTTGCTTCAGAAATGTTTTTGTAAGAATTCATTAATATTTTATTAACACGATTCCCTAGAGCAACCTTTTCCATCATTTGCCAATTGAGATAGTCATTTAAATAATCTACCTTGGCTCGAGGCCAATTCCATGAATTTATTAAATCAATTAAAATGATTTTTTTAGACTGTGAACTTCCGTATTTTAATTCGTCGACAGTTAGTTTTTTTCCTACCTTTAAATAAAATGCTGTTCGTAAAACTTCTAATTCATCTGTTGTTTTGTTGCTTTTAAAGAATCCTTCAACTCTTTCAAACAAATTAATATAAGGATCGATTTGATCAAATGGAACGCCACCAAAAACTTTACCTTTGATTTCGTGGCAAAGTAAATTGCTGGCTGTTGTATTAAACATATATTCTTCTAAAAGGGCCATTTTGATCAGTGTTTTGAAGGGAGCCTTAAATGATTTAATTAAAGCCCAAATGGAACCTCCAAAAAACTCTCCTTGAGAAATATCATCTACATTTCCAATATCTAGAAACTCATGACTATTTAAAAGGGTTTGGTGAGTGTTAACCATTTGGTAAAGCTTTTCATATTGTTTGTCATCAGTTTTTAATGGGACGACCCACCAAAACGGGATTTTTCCTGCGGTGATGACGGCGGTCCTATACATTTCCTCTTTTAATAATTTCGCTTGTGCGGACCCGGTACTTTCAGAATCACTTTCACCAAATATATTTTCTTTCACTTCATTAATATCATTGCTAAAAAAGTGAATTTCCAATCCGTAGGTTTTCCATGCCCATTCTTCAATTAATTTTAATTTAAGGTTAAAAAGGTCAAATTTTTCAGGTGATACGCTATATTTGTTTATAAAAACTGTGAAATCTAAATCGGATTTCACGTTTTGAGCAATGGACCCAGCACTTCCCATTAATAAGATACATTCAATAAAAGGATTTAAGTTCTGATTGGGTTGTGAATGAACATCCGGAAATAAACTCTCCTGAGCAAAACGGCATTCATAGCTTAAAGGGAATCCTTGAATTCCACAGGGGACTTGATCCGTAATGAATCCGGGCAGTCCTTTTTGATTTATATGTAATAATCTAGGAATTAAGGTGAAAACCTTTCGGTCTTCAGGGTTGAGGTTGCTAAAGATTTCATTAATGCGGTGCTGGTTGTATCGAAGAAATGTTTGCCTATTATGGAAAAGTTCATTTGATATGCTTTGCCCATTAGTTGTCATAAAATAAAATTGTGATTAGATATTTATTTGGGTTATTAAATTATTATAAAACTATATTTTGAATAAAATTCAATCCTATATGGTTTATTGTTTTATATTCTTCTAACTTAGGGATTTAAAAGGACTTTGAATTTTTTTCCCGGCTGGTTAGGGCGGATCTTTTTTTTAGCAATTTCATCATCTAATACATCTTTATCCTTTAATATTTTGATTTCTACCCTTCGGTTTAGAGCTCTATTTTTATCGTTTGAATTGGGTTTTTGTGGCCTATATTTTCCATAACCCTTTACAACGATTTTATCTGGAGGAAAATTTAAAGATTCACTGATAAATCTGGCAACTCTAGAGGCTCGTGCAGTGGATAGCTCCCAATTGGAGGGATACTTTTCATTATGAATGGGAACATCGTCAGTATGTCCCTCTACGTAAACTTGTTTTACTCCTTCTCTTAAATATTCACTCAAGGTTTGCTTTAATAAGTCTTTTGCATTGGGAAGAAGATCCGAATCTCCAGGAGAAAATAAATTACTACTTTGTAATTGAACTAATAGGGTTTTAACATCACTACGGATTAGGCTTTCGGGGTCTACATTATCTTGAACCAATTCCTTAACTCTATACAGCATGGTCACTTCTTGCGGACTTAAATGGATATTGTCATCATCCCACCTGAATTCTCTTTCTTGAAATGAAGAAAATGCTTCCGCAAATCTATTTTGGTCAACTTTCGAAATTGTAAATAGTAATACAAAAATCACAAGGATTAATGTAATCATATCGCTATATGTGACTAAAAAACTTTCCAGCCCTGATGAAAACTCCGTAGAACCTTTAGTTCTGCTATCAATTTGAATATTGTTTTCAAAGCGGTCGATATCTTTCTTTTCTTGTTCTTCAATAGCTTTTCTTTCTATATCTGAGATATATTCCTGTTGCTGTTCCAATTTTTCGTTTAGTTCATTATTTTCATCAATAAGTTCGCTAAGTTGATTCTTTAAATCATAACCATATTCGGAAGATAAGAGTCCTTTTTCCATGGATTGGGCTGATTCTTTGTAAAATTTTTCATAGTGTTCAATTAACTTTTCTTTTTCTTTTAATCGTTCCTGCAAGTCCTCATTGGTTAAAGTAGGACGTTTTTTTAGTTCTGCTTTTAATCTAATGATTTGTTGATTCAAATCATCAATCGAATTTATTTTCTCGCGAAATCGGCGTAATTCTCTAAGTAAATATGATTTTTCCCGATTACTCTTATCTAGAGCTTTTTGTTCCTTGACAAGTCTTTTTCTAATAGCTTTTTCTTTGGTGGTAAGTTCATCCAGTTTTTGCTGCCATTCCTTTTTGGCATCCGGTACATTGACATCAAAACTGGGCTTTCTTGTTTCTGTGTTTTCTTTGGAAGAACTTTGTTTAACTGTTATATGCCGTGATATCCTAGCAACCGAAGCCATGTGTTTGGCTTCCTGGATTTCCTTATCTTTTTGCTTTAACAGCTGATGCAGTTCACGAATTTTATCTTTATTAAGCTGAGTAACCTGGGAAACTTTACGATGTAACCTTGAAGCTTCCATTTCCTGCTTTTTGAGTTCGCTACTTTTGACTTTTAGCTGTTCTTTTACGGTTTGGAGAGAATGATTCATAGTATTGTCTATTTCTAGTAGTATCTTATCGGAAATTAAGCGAAAATAAGTAATAACAAAGTTTGTCTCTTCGCTGAGAACTTTGAAGGGTTTTCCACGCTTAATTTAAAAAACCACAGGCTTTCCTTTCCCCAATCTCCCGGGTTAAATTAGGGAACGGGTCAATTTTCAATCATTTTGCTCAATATTTGTTTTCAAATTCCTAATGGAAAAAAATTCTAAATTATTAAAATCAAAACTATTTTGGGTGGGAATTCTGTATTTTGCCGAAGGTTTTCCGTTAGGAGTATTTTATGATGTGTTTCCTGTTCATTTTAGGAAACAAGGGGTCGACCTTTGGCAAATAGGATTTATGAGTCTTTTGGGTTTGGCTTGGACATTGAAGTTTCTTTGGGCACCGGCTGTCGACTATTATCGGCAACATCGAAAGTGGATTTTTTTAATGGATTCGCTGATGGCTTTCATCATGATGATATTTGCCATTTACGTTGATTTTGGTCCATGGGTGTGGTTTGCAATTGGTTTGTTTACAATTTTTTCAGCGACAAGTGATATAGCCATTGATGGATACACAATTGAAATGCTGGAAAAAAACGAACTTGGAATAGCTAATGGTATTAGGAATGGAATGTACCGGGTTGGGATGTTGGCTTCCGGATTCATTTTGATTTTAAGTGACTGGTTATCCTGGAGCGCTACTTATGCTGCCGGAGGTTTGATTCTTGGAATATGCGGGATTGTGGTTTTAATGGCTCCAAAAGAAAAAACCTTAAACACTCAATCAAATAGATCTCTTATTTCAGAATTTTCAGTTCTTATTAAACATCCACTTGCTATTACCGGAGTGTATTTGTTTTTGCTGGGTGGTGCTCGATTAGTTGACATGAAAATTCATTTTTCAAAAGATTATAACTATATATGGCCGTCCCTACTACTATCCGCAGTATTTGTATATTTAGTCAGCTTGGCATTCGCTAATCATTCCAACTCTTCAAATAAATCATTAAGAGATGAATTAAATGAAGGCCCTATGTTTGGAGCTCTTTTTGAATTGTTGCAGAGACCTCTAATTATTCCAATAATTATTTTTATTCTAATTTATAAATTAGCCGACACTTCTATGGGTTTTATGGTGAAACCGTTTTGGGTGGATAAGGGGTTTACATCTACTGAAATTGGTCTTGTATCAGTCAATATAGGCTTGGGGTTATCCATTGCCGGGGGTCTGGTAGGAGGGTGGTTTACGGATCGCTTTGGAATTTTTAAAGGAATATGGATTTTAGGATTATTACAAGCGTTGTCAAATCTGGGTTATGCATGGGTAGCATGGATTATACCTGATCCCGTTGAAGGGATCCCAATGGCAGTAAATTATAAACTTTGGATGTATGGTGCCAGTGTATTGGAGTCATTTACCGGAGGTTTAGGATCAGCTGCATTTTTGGCATTTCTTATGGCTATTGTAAATAAACGACGCACAGCTTCAGAATACGCACTGTTGTCTTCGATATTTGCTTTAAGTCGATCTGTTGCAGGTTGGGCTGGAGGCTTTGGTGCAGAAGCGATGGGTTATTCTTCCTATTTCGCCTTGACATTTTTTTTAGCGTTTCCAGCTTATTTTTTACTTCCGTGGGTGCGAAAAATGCTTGATTACACTAAAGATTGGAAATAATTAGACATGAGTAATCCACGTTTCATATATTTGCATGGTTTTGCATCGAGCCCTCAATCTCAGAAAGCTTCAATATTTAAGGCAAAATTTAAGGAAATGGGAATAGATTTATTAATACCGGATTTGGAGACAGGAGATTTTAAATTTATAACAATATCTAAACAGATGAAGGTCATTGAAGAAACAATAAAAGAAGTGAAAGGGGGTTCGGTTGTTGTAATAGGCAGCAGTATGGGAGGTTATTTGGCGATTTTAGCCTCTCAAATTTATTCAGAAGTAAAAGGGCTTTATTTAATGTGCCCGGGTCTAAGCTTTTTGAGCAGATGGCGCCAAAAGTTGTTGGGACAGAACCCCAAAATAAATGATTTTCCACACTTGATAAGAGTTTTTCATTACCGTTACAATAAAGAGATAGAGTTAGATAAAGGATTATTTGAAGATGCTCTTCAGTGGGAACAAATATCTATAGATAAAAAGCTTCCTATTCGGATTGTTCACGGGAAAAAAGATGAAACTGTCCCTATAAAAGTATCCAGGGAGTTTACTATTAATCGACCCTGGGTTAGTTTGAAAGAGTTGGATTCAGACCACTCGCTTCTTTCTCATATTTCTTGGATTGTTGAGGATTGCATTCAGTTTTTTCACCAGAACAACTTTCTCAAAAATGATGCTAAAAACAAAAATTGCTAAAATAGAAAAATATCAGGCCCTAAAAAATGCAGTCTCTTTGGCAAGGATAGGCCACTCTGGGCAACTAAGAAAAGGACCGATGAAAGAGCCTTTTTATAATCATCCTAGACGAGTGTGTAAATCATATTTGAAATTTGAACATAAAACTCATGCAGGAGTTTTAGCAGCTTTGTGCCACGATTTGGTTGAGGATACTTATGTCACCCCAATTGAGATTGAAAAGAACTTTGGAGTTGATGTTGCTATTTTAGTAAATGACTTAACAAAACCAAAGCATGTTTCATCCGATGATTATGCGAGAAGTATCTACCATTGGCAATGGGAATCTAAAAAACTTAAATTATGTGATATTGAAGATAATATATTGAGTTCTGAATTAATCAATTCTCAAGATAGAAAAAGAATGCTTATAAAATGGAAAAACTATTTGGAAAAACTTTTTCTCGCGGCAAAGGGAACAATGAATGAATTGATGGAATTTTATAAGAAATGGAACTTTGTATACAATTTGCTCCAAAATAGTTTGATGGAATGTTCTGCTTAAGAAAAATTAAAAATAAGGTAAATAGTAGATGATTGGAAAATTTACAATTTTAATTGTTGATGATGATGAAGAAATTTTAAAACTTCTTCAGCATAAGTTGGGAAAAGAACAGAAAGATAAGTTTAAAGTTATTGTTGCAACCGATGGAGAATTGGCCTTAGACATAGTTACCAATAAAAAGCCTGACCTGGTTATTTTGGATGTCAATATGCCTTTGGTTAATGGACTAGAAGTATGCCGAACCTTGAGAGCTGATCCGCAAACCAAGGAAATTCCAATAATCTTTTTATCTGCAAGAAAAGATGAGGTGGATAGAATTTTGGGCCTAGAATTTGGAGCCGATGACTATATAACAAAACCATTTAATCCTAAAGAGTTGTTGCTTAGAATTAATAATGTTTTGAAACGAGTATATGGAGATGGAAACAAAACTGAAAACTTAACTCATGGTCTATTAAGTATTGATTTTGCGAAGCATGAGGTAATTGTAAATAACCAATCCATCAAGCTTACATTGACTGAGTTTAAATTGCTTTCCTGCTTATTGGAAAATATTGGGCAAGTTAAATCAAGAGATTATTTATTAGAACAAATTTGGGAACATGGAGATGGTGTTTTTTCTAGAACTATAGATACACATATCCAACGGCTCAGAACTAAACTAAACGAAGCCGGTAATTACATTGAGACAGTTAGGGGCGTCGGATATCGGTTCCAGTAAACTTCTTTTTTTCATTTCCCATTAAATACTACCATTTAAATATAGGTTTTCCTTCCTAAGGACCGTTCCGGTTATTCTGAACCGAATTTTGTTACAGAATTGTAGCTTCCTTGTAATTCGATTTTAACCTTAGTTTTCTACCCTGAACATGGCATTGGTTAATTATTTTTTATGAGGGAGTCATGTCTAATAACAATTTAATTACTTCAGAAGTACCAATAACTGTAGGTGGACGCTTACGATATTGGAGAAAATTTTCTGCGCTTCGGTTAGTCGATTTGGCTGCACTGATTAGCGTATCTCAAGGATCTTTATCGGATTTAGAAAACGATAAGTCTCTTCCATCAGCCACAACTTTGACGGGTTTATGCAAAAAAACCGATATGAATATTTGTTGGCTCTTGACTGGGGAGGGGGATATCACCCGTGAACCGGATCGAGGAGACGCTGAAATTTCTGCATTTCAAGATTTTATGAGATTAATGCAAGATCGAGAATTCAGAAAAACAGCAATCAAGTTAATGAATATTTTTGAGAAAGGTTCGCTAACTCAAAAAGCCCAAATCAAAGGGTTTTTGGCAGGTGTTGAAGCTGAAAGTATATAAGGTTGAATTTTTATTTTCGACCTTTTAGGCCCCAATGGAACTTTTATTAATCCAGCCTTTTTGACCATCGGCTAATTGGATATTGACCCATTGGGGCGTTTCATCTTTTATAAAAACAACCGCCCCTTCGTGTAGAATAAATAGGGCGGTTTGTTTTTTTCCTATATCAGAAAATACGTTTACCTGAGGATCCAATATTACACCATAATTCCATTCTGAATTATACTTCCATCGTAGGGCTGTAGAAATTATTACTAATAAGACAACACCAGCTATTATATTTCGAAATAAATTTACAGAATGAGATTTATAAAAAACTCCTATTCCCAATGAAACCCATAATAGTAAATTTACCCCAATCAAAAGATTAAAATGTTCTCTTAAAGTAAAATCCCGAATCCAAAATAAAACGGACCAAATACTTTCAGGGGACTCCCAATCTAACATATCCTCTGTATTTCTGACGGCAAACTTTAGGTTAGCTTCTACATCTTCATTTCGAGGAAGGAAAAATGAGGCTTTTAAATAATTTAAAATTGCTGGCCCGGTTTTGCCAACCTTTAAATATGCGTTTCCTAAATTATAATGTAGGTGCCCGTTTTGCCATCCTTCTGAAATTAAATTTTCATATACCAAAACAGCTTTAGAAAAATTTCCCTGTCTATATAAAATGTTGGCTTTTTGCAATTGTTCTATTCCTGAGGCATAAGCAGTCTGATTGAATAAAACCTGACATAAAAATATCACTGGCAATATTAAATTAAGCCTACAAAAAAAAGACATTTTTATTTCTCCAGGCTGTAAATCACTTTTTTAGACTCTTCAAATAGATCTTGTATCCTAAGATCGGACCCGTTTGCATATTGAAGTAACTCCAGTTTATCTAATAACTCTTTTGTCTGTAAAACCTGTTCCTGAGGGTAACCTTTTTGTTGAAGTTGCTTTGTAACCTCTAATGGGGTGAATGCGGTGCCAACTAAGTTCAATTTATTTCCAATATACTCTCTGACAATTAAAGAAAGTTCTTTTCCCATTTCTTTTAGATGATTATTTTGAGAAATTCGATCTAATTGGGTTTTGGCTTTTTTGAAAGCCAACTTATTTCTAGAGAAGGCGATGTCATGTTTCAATTTATATTGTTGCTTTGAGTAAAGTGCTAAACCCAAAAAAAAGAGAGGAGGAAGGAAAATCCCTAAACCATAAACTATAAAATCCTTTTTGGAAAATTCTTGGGATGTGAACAAAGTCAATTTGGTATGGATTGGTAAGATATCTTGGCTTAAAGAATTTATTGAAGAATGTGTTCGTCCTAATTCATCTTTGGGAGACTCTACCATCTTCATCGATCCAGTTTGTGATGATGGGTTTATACTTAAGGAAATTGGTTTAGTTTGAACTGTTTTATATTGGGCTTTAGAAACATCAAAAAACGATAAAGAAATTGGTGGAATAGTTAGATTTCCTGGAACCATAGGGACCAGAGCAAACTTATATACTTTGCTTCCGGATATTTTTTTATCTATTACAGTTTGATTAAATTCTGGCTGATCTTTGTATAATTTAATGTTATTGCCTAAATCAGGGGCAGCGATGTTGATTGCTTGTGCATTTCCTTTTCCAGAAGCAGTCAGAGTTAGCGTAGTTGTTTCTCCAACTTCTAATTCTTTTCTACTAATATTTGCGGAAACATTAAATTGTCCAACCAGGTTAGAAAAGTTTTTAGGGCGACCCTCCTTGGGTAAAGGTTTAACTTTAAGATCAATTGGATTAGTTTGAATATTTTTATGGTCTGTTTTTACAACATTCGTGAAAAATGGATCAGAAAAAAATGAATCCAAATTCCCAAAACCTCTTCTACGGTTGTTTCTATAAACTATATCAATGCCAAGCGTGGCAGATGGAATTTGGACAAAACCGGATTTTAAGGGAAATAATACTGTTTGAATTTCATAAATTTGATAACGAATTCCATTAATTACTCTGACATACTTTTTGGGCTCACCAAAATCTTCTTCACGAAAAGAATCCAATTCAATATCTAAAGACAAATTTCGGATCTCTACTTTATAAAATAATTTGATAGTGAAAACTATTTGTTCATTAATAAATGGCTGATTATTGGAAATGTGAGCTTCCGCAAATATGTCTGATTGAATTCCGGGTTGATGAACTTGTTTTTTGACGTTAATTATAATTGGAGCGGTTAAATAAGGATTTCCTTCAATTTCCATAGTTATGGGACCTATGGTAAAAGTTCCTATAGTTTTTGGGATTAATTGGTAATTAAACGTTATCGAGGAGGCTTTTTTGCCATTGATAATTTGGATGGAGGAAGAAGTTCCTTGAGGGTTAACTAGGAAATTTGGAAGTGATGGAAGAGTAGGAGAGGGAGCTTCTCCTTTCCCGTGAATGGTCACGGATAGATTAAGTGTATCTTCAAGCGTGATTTCAGTATTGTCAGTACTTGCTGTAACCTGAATTTCTTCTGCTATAGCAACGCTTGCATCAAATAAATATAATGAAAAAAAAATAAAGAAAATTGACTCTAAAAAATATGAGTGCTTTTTATACATTGAAAATTTTATTTACCAGTCTTTACCATTATTGACAAAAACATCTTTCATCTCACCTTGCATTTGTCGCCGATTGAATTTTTTGATGTCTTCGTTTAAAGAGTCCAACCATTGCTCTGCTTCTTGTTTTGACATTGAGGTAATTTGCTCAATAGCATCATCAGTAGTTTTTTGGTCTAATTGATTTGGTTGGTTGGGTTGATTTCCTTTTTCAGCTTTTAAAGAAGATTTGGAACTTTCTTCTTGTGGATTGTTTTCTTCTGAATCTTGAGGAGCTTGATTCTCGTCATTGGATTCATTGGGGTTAGGAACATTTGAGTCTTTTTGATTTTCTTCTTTTGAATGAGAGTCTGCTGGGTTGTTTGCATTTTCAGAAGTTGTGGGCTTTTGAGACTTATCTCTTGGACCAATGTTTCCAGTTCTTTGAGCCTTTTCCAATTGCTTCCTTGTAAATTCTAAATTGAACTTACTATCCTTATCATTTGAATCCAACTCTAAAGCTTTTTTGTAGGATTGAATAGCTTTGTCTAAATATCCTAACTTGTAATAGGCGTTTCCTCGGTTGTAATAAGATTTTTGTTTTAGTTGAGGATCATTGGAGTTTTTTAAAGCCTTTTCATATTCTTCTACTGACTGCTCATATCGACCAATTCGGAAATTACTATTTGCCAGGTTGTAGGCTATATTGGGATTTTCAGGCTCCTCTGCTTGGGCTTCTGTGAATTTGTCCGTAGCTTTGTTAAATTTTTCCTGATTATAAAAAGAAATACCGTCATTTAGAGCTGAAGAGAGGGAGCCTGCGGCGGAATTATTTATGGAGAATGTAAAAGAGTAAATGGCAACTATGTAAAGCGTAGCAACGACACGTAAAAACATAATAAATACTTAATCATTTATTTCTCTAAAAAGCTAAAGCTGACCTTAACGGTCAACTTTTAGCAGAATAGAATATAACTTTATGGAATCTATTGGCGTTCATCTCCCATAATTCTTAGGAGCATCAGAAACAAGTTTATAAAATCTAAATATAGTGTTAAAGCTCCACTAATAGCTTCCTTCGTGTCCTCTTCAGTACCTTCATTTCCTAAAATATTCATTTCTTTAATTTTTTGGGTGTCGTAAGCGGTAAGCCCTACAAAGATCAAAACTCCGGCATAAGTTATTACCCAATGCATTATTTCATTTTTTAAAAAAATGTTTACGATGGAAGCAATGATAATTCCAATGAGCCCCATAAATAAGAAACTTCCCCAAGAGGTCAAGTCTTTCTTTGTGGTGTAGCCGTAAAAACTCATAGCTGCAAATGTGCCTGCAGTGACAAGAAAAGTTGAAGTTATGGATGATGCTGTATAGACAATAAAAATAGCTGAGAAACTTAATCCTGTGAGGCCTGCATATAATAGAAAAACACCTGTAGCTTGACTGGCAGACATTTTTTTTACAGCCATAGCTAAATAAAAAACTAACCCCAATTGCGCGATCATTAATACAATTGGAATAATAGGATTACCAAAAATTAACTTTAATAGAGTCGGACTATTCGCCACCATATAGGCAGTTCCCCCTGTCAGACCCAAACCTACCGTCATCCAGTTATAAACGCGCACCATAAAACGTTGTTGTTCTTCGGCGACTGCTTGGGGATTTGAATATATTTGTTGTTGGTATTCCATTATTTAAAACTCCTTGATCATTATTTAAGAAGAGGTTAGCAAATTTAACTACTGCTACTAGTAGCATATAAAATTTACCCTGTGGTTTGTCAAGTCTTATTAGGGTAAAAGCCTATTATACAGTAATTTCATAAAGCTTTGTAAAACAATATCTTATTTAGCAGGTCGTTCACGTATAGCCTGTTCACTCATTAAAAGAATTAAAGCAAGACCTAATAACCATTGAAATCTATGAATCCATCGTTTTCTACGAGAGGATTTTAATGCTTTCTTTTCAACTTTGTGCTTAATATCTTCCAGATATATTTTTTCTAAATCCATATTTCCCATTACTGACCGGACATAGGTGCCACCAGTTTTTAATGCTATTTGTTGTAAGGTCGTTTCGTTAATTTTGGAAAGGATAACTTCTCCCTGGGAATCTTTAATGAATCCGCTGCCTGAATCCAAATCAGGAATGGGTGCGCCAGTAGGTTGTCCAATCCCAATAACAAATATTCGCACCTGTTCCTTTTTTGCGAGTTCAACTGATTTTAAAGCTGTTCCTTCGTGGTCCTCTCCATCTGTGATAAGAATTATAGAACGGGATTTTTTCTCGATTTGGCTAAATCCTTTTACGGCAGTTTGAATGGCGTGCCCGATTGCAGTTCCTTGAAGAGGAATTAGATCTGTGTCCAGTGAATTTAAAAAAATTTCTGCTGCCTGATAGTCTAATGTAAGGGGGCATTGTAAAAAACTTGTTCCGGCAAAAGCGACAATTCCAATCCGATCTCCATCCAGCATCCTTAACAGATCAATCACTTTATATTTTGCACGTTCCAAACGATTGGGTTTTATATCACTGGCAAGCATACTTTTTGAAACATCTAAAACTACCATTATGTCTACGCCTTCTTGAGTTAGGTCTTCCCATTTAAATCCAAGTTGAGGTTGTGATAGAGAAAAAATTAATAAGGTGAGGGCGATAAGCCAAAGAGTTCTCTTGCTTTGCCTTTTTTTCCAAAGCAGGGGGTTTGTTAATCTCGAGATTAGAGGGGAATGAATGAATTTTTGAGCCAAAAGTTTTCTTTTTTTATTGGCCCAAATTAATAAAAAGACTAAAGGGATCAATAGAAACAACAAAAACAGAAATTGTGGATTTCCAAATTGCATATTAGGGAATCCTCCGCATTTGAGTTTGGCTTAATATAGCTTCTAGAAGCAAAAGAAATATTCCGGGAATTAAAAAAAAGGGGAATAATTCATTAAATTCACTATGATCGATCCATTTAACTTCGGACTTTTCTAAACTATCAATTTGTTCGTAAATCTTTTTTAAGGAGTCCGAATCGGTGGCTCTGAAATACTTTCCACCGGTTAATTGGGAAATTTTTTTTAAGGTAACTTCATCTAACGCAACTTCTTGATAGACGACCTGTGTGCCAAAAGGAGTATCTACCATAAATGGTGCTTTACCTTGAGTCCCTACACCTACCGTATATATTTTAATTCCTAGCGCATTAGCAATTTTTGCAGCTTGGAAGGGTAGAATTTTTCCCGCGTTGTTTTGTCCATCGGTTAATAAAATAATGACTTTGGATTTAGATTTTAAATCCTTCAGTCGTTTGGTAGCTATTCCAATAGCAGAGCCGATAGCAGTAGAGTCTCCTGCAATTCCAATTTTCAATTTATCCAAGAAAGAAAAAAGGATGTCATGGTCCAATGTGAGCGGACATTGAGTGAATGCTTCCTTCCCAAAAACAACCATTCCAACTCTGTCGAATTCGCGACCTTCAATAAAATCGTTTACCACCTGTTTAACTATAGTTAGTCGATCCACCTGTTTGTCATTCTTAATAAAGTCCATGGCCCGCATGCTTCCTGATGTATCTATGGCGAGCATAATATCCACACCGGCAGAGAGGATTTCTGTACTTTTCCTTCCTTCCTGTGGTCGTGCTAAGGAAATAATAATGAGAGCAACAGCGATGCCGCGAAGAATAAAAGGAATATGAGATATATAATTAAGTTTTTGGGGATTTAGTTTTTTTAATCCAGTCAAGCCCGAATAATTAAAAGTAGCAGGTTTACTTTTCCAGTAGTTAAATACCATCCATGGAATGATGAAAAATAATAAAAAAAGCCAGGGATCTGCAAAGCGAAAATAACTCATTTAATTATTGATTCGTTAAAGCTGTTTCTTGATGATGTTGGTCTTGTGGGGTGGTCATTATCACAAAATCTTTTGTTGACTCAATGTGGTCCAAAGATGTTTGGGTGTCTATGGCTGCTTTAGCAAATTTTACTTGGTCTGTTTTTTGTAAAAGCAGGAATGCATTTTGCTGAACTTCGATAGGAATATTTTTGTTTTCCAAATGTGATTTAATTTCTTCTGTTGTCCAATCTAGCGCCGGGATATTATATATTGCACTCAAGTAGCGTCGAAAAATTTCAGAGAGTTCAAAATAATGGTCTCGAAAATGACCTCGTTGAATTAAGTTTTTTTGTAATAGTTTTTGAAGCTCATTTTTAAATGATTCTTGCGCAGAAACGGTTTTGTTTATAGGGGTAACTGTTTGATCAAGTTGGGGTTGGCTGGCCCATTTAAAAAATGCGATTAAAATAGCCAATCCAGCTGCAATAGAACCTATTATTAAAAGCCATTTTCTCCAATCTGGGACGGCGCCAATTATTGGTTTGATATCTCTTATCTCAGTGGGTTCACCTTCTTCGAAAAGGACCGATCTAACCGCAATTGAATTTTTGGGGGCAAAAATTTTCCCGGGAATTAGTCTATTTGGATCCTTTTGATTTGGGGCTGTGAAATTCACCAGGATTTTAGGGAAGGTGAAATTCCCCACTTTGTCCGCACGTAACCGAAACCAAAACTCTTCTATTATTTGTCCGTTGACTTTTTTTGCGGGAGTTTTTCCTTGATCCACAAATTCAAAATCAGAAAAAATTATAGAAGGATTAGGAGGAGCTACTTTAATTTCTGGATCATATTTCAACGTTATAGAGTAAGTAAATATATCACCTACGGTTACTTCTTTCTTATCCAATGTAGAGTTTATTGATATAGGAGATGTTGAGCCTTTTCCTTGTCCGAAAACTAAGGATTTATGTTGTGAAAATATACTGACGCTGATTATGAATAAAACAATAAATGTTCTTTTCATTTTATTTGTTTAGAAATTTCGTTGATTTGACCCTGGCATTTTTGGATATTGTTTTTCACCTCAGTATTCCAATCCGCATCTTGAAAATATTCATCTGAATAAAAGAACCAAACCAGAGCCTCAGAGCAATCTTTTTTCTTAATAAAAAGTTTTCCAAGGACATAGGAGATTTCCGACTTCATCTTAGAGTTAACATCCGGTTGATTTAAAAAATTTTTGTATTCTTGAATCGCTTTATCTATTAATCCTGCTTCTTCCAGTTTTTTAGCCACCTTGATAGTGGGTGAGTCAGTAGAAATATCTGCTGTAGAAGGAAAAGCGAAACGCTTAACGAGTAAAGCGGTAAAAGTACCAAAAGCAATAATTGTGACCAAGGTCAGGAATATTACAAAATATTTTACTCCTGAACTTACTCCAGCGGAAGGGAGAAGTGTGGGATTACTTTGTTCATGATGGCCTGTTTTTTTTTCATTCATAATAGTTTTAAAGTTAATGCTTTTTTTCTCGGAACTTAAAATATTGAATAATGGGTTTAATTAAAGGTTTATCGGTTTGGATTTCTATTAAGTCAATTCCAAAGGATTGAAATCGATTTTTTAATTGGTTTCTCTCCTTTTCCGCCCACTGGAAAAAATTTTTTACGAAATCCTTATCCCCTGTATCAATCAGTAAAGTTTCACCTGTTTCGGAATCTTCCAAATTGACCCAGCCTACATTTGGCAAAATTGATTCTCTGGGGTCTTTAATAGAAATAGCAACCAGATCATGTTTTTGCCTTGCTAGCTTAAGGTTTTGATCATATCCCTCCGCTTGAAAATCTGATATTAAAAATGCCACCGACTTTCTTTTTTGTACTTTCAATAAGAATTCCAAAGGAAGCTTTATGTCGGTCTTTTTTCCTTCCGGTGTAAAGTTCAGTATGGTCCTAATTACATTCCATATATGAGCACGGCCTTTTTGGGGAAGGATATAATGCTCAATTTGATCCGAAAAAATAATTAAGCCAACTTTGTCATTGTTTTTTATGGCAGCAAAAGCAAGAATAGATGCAATTTCAGCAGACACTTCATTTTTTAATTTTTCTGTAGATCCAAAATTACCAGAAGAACTTACATCCACCAGAAGCATTACGGTCAATTCCCGCTCTTCACGAAATTCCTTAATATAGGGGTGCCCCATTCTTGCAGTAACATTCCAATCAATGAGTCGAATATCGTCCCCGGGCTGGTATTCTCGGACCTCTCGAAACTCCATTCCGGATCCCTTAAAAGCAGAAACATACTCTCCAGCCATTAAATGGTTTACCAAATGGTTAGTCTTTATTTGGATATCCCTTATTTTTTTTATCATTTCGGGTGAAATGGATTTTTCGAAAACATCTTGGTGGGCCGGCGGCGCAGTTCCAAATGGCGAAGTGATCTTTTCTAAAAGACGGGTCAACATAGTTTTTAAGGAACCTCAACAGTATCAAAAATTTTCTTTAATACGTCATCCGGCTCAACATTTTCTGCTTCAGCTTCATAGCTCAAAATAATTCTATGGCGAAGAATATCCAGGCCTATTGTTTTTATGTCATGAGGAACTACATAACCTCTTCCTTGCATAAAGGCATATGCTTTAGAAACACGATTCAAGAAAATTGAAGCTCTGGGAGACGCACCGAATTGGATCATATTCTCCAAAGATTTTAAATTATACTCCTTGGGCGTTCGGGTGGCTGAAACCAGGTTTACAATATAATCCTGGAGATTTTCATCGATATAAATAGAGTCAAATACATTTCGTGCTTCTATGATATCTTTTGGGTGAACCACCGCTTTTATTTTTAAATTATTATTAGTGGTGGACATTTTTTGCAAAATTGCTTTTTCCTCTTCTTTGGTGGGATATTTTATTTTTAATTTAAAAGCAAATCTGTCAACCTGAGCTTCCGGCAAAGGATAAGTACCTTCCTGTTCAATAGGGTTTTGTGTAGCCATTACCATAAAAGGGTCTTCTAATTTAAAGGTTTCCCCACTTATAGTGATTTGACGTTCTTCCATCGCCTCTAATAAGGCGCTTTGGACCTTAGCGGGTGCACGGTTTATTTCGTCTGCCAGGATTATATTGGCAAATAGAGGACCCTTTTTAATAATAAACTCTTCAGTCTTGGGTTGGTAAACCTGAGTTCCGACCAAATCAGCGGGTAGTAGGTCCGGTGTAAATTGAATCCTTTTAAAACTTGCTTCGATGGTTTGAGCTAAAGTTTTAACTGCAGTAGTCTTGGCTAAACCAGGAACACCTTCGACCAAAATATGTTCTCCAGTGAGGAGCCCCAAAATAAGTCGTTCGACCAAATATTTCTGGCCAACCATAATTTGTTCCATTTCCCTGGTAATTTCGTTAACAAACCCGCTGGATTGCTTTACTTTTTGAGTAATTTCTTCAATATGAGTCATAAATTTAAACTTTAAACCTAGGTATATTTAATATTTATACGGTAATTCCCTGAATTTATATTGTGAAATCGGATATAAAAATGAATTTTTAGAGTATTTTCATATATTTAAAAACCCTTTTTCTCTAAAAATTACATACAATATAACAATTCTTTAGAGGATGGCTCAAGAAAGTGTTTAATTTTAAATTTTTTGGGCAAATTATGTCTTTACAAAAACTGTGGTTTTTTTAAAATATGCGGTTTGAATCTGAATTCCCAAAACCATTGAACCGGGATTAAATTATGGTAGATACCCAGGAATTGATAAAAGAAAGTTTGGATATTGAAAATAGCCAACTGGACTTACGTGAAAAAGAATTAAATGACGAATCATTAATCGAAATAATGAAAAGTGACCAAATTAAAGGAGTCACTGCGTTATTTTTAGAATTTAATGAAATAGGAGATGAGGGAATTCGGGCGATCTTAGATTGTCCTCAAATGAAAAATTTGACCGTACTGAATTTATTTAAAAATAATGTTTCAGATGACGGGTTGAAGTCCCTGGTGAATTCCAAGGCTATGTTGAATTTATCTGAGCTTATTTTGAGCGATAATAATATTACTGTTGAGGGTGCTAAAGCATTAGCCCAATCTCCCATAATGGGTAACCTGGTTTCGCTTTGGGTTGGGGATTCATTGGGAGATGAAGGTGTGGAGGCCCTTGCTACCTCAGAGACTTTAACTCGATTAAATTTATTGTCTCTTTACCGTAACAATGTGGGGAATGCCGGAGCGAAGGCAATTGCCAGGTCTGATAACTTATCAAAAATTACTGAATTAAATTTGAATTGGAACTACGTGGAGGGTGAGGGTGTAGAAGCGCTTGCGAATTCTGAGAAGTTGAAAAATTTACAACAATTGACTCTTACTTATAATCCGATTGGTGATCAAGGTGCGAAGGCAATTGCTAACTCAGAAATGTTGAAAAACCTGACTCTTTTAGACTTGTATGAAACTGAGATCGGGGATGGAGGAGCAAAGGCAATTGCTCAATCAAAAAACTTAACCAAATTAGAATCATTAGTTCTAATTCATAATGATATAAGTGAAGATGTTCAAGAAATGATTAAAAACTCCGAAAATCTTCCTAATTTAAAGAATGTAATCTTTCGCATTGCCCCATCTGAAGAATAAAGAATAGAATAGCCCCTTCCTAGCTATTATTTAGTTCAATGGAGTTTTTATCCTATGTTCACAGGCGAAAAACCTGATTTAATGGATATTTGGGCTTTTGGCCCGAACAATATATATGTTGTGGGTAAAGATGGAATTCCTCAACATTATGATGGGGAATATTGGACTCCTGTTCGCACTACTAATACAAATCCCTTGATGGGTATTTGGGCTGCACATGAAAAATGTATTTATGCAGTGGGTATCGGGGGAGTGGTTCTCCATTACAACGGAAAAGAATGGATCCAAATTGATACGGGTAACTATGATTCCCTTAACTCTGTATATGGTTTCAATGAGAATGAAATGTTCATATTTGGAGTTGGAGGGAGAGTATTATTTTGGAACGGGAAAAGTTGGGAGTACCGGGAGCCTAATACAATCCATGATTTGTTTGGCTTTTGGGGTGAGGACATCAATCGAATCTACGCAGTTGGCGGAGAAGGAATTTATAGATTCTATAACGGAAAAACCTTTGAACGCCGAGAAGAGTTGACCGATGAGCAAATTTCTCTTTATGGAGTTTGGGGATCAAGTACAAACAGTGTCTATGTGGTAGGGTCCAGCGGAACCATTCTTCATTTTAATGGTGAAGAATGGGAAACTATGAAATCCGGAACTGAGGAATACTTACTCAGCGTTTGGGGAATCACCGATGAAAATATTTATGCTGTTGGTGATGAATGTACCCTCCTTCACTATGATGGAAACCAGTGGAATTCCATAGAACCCATTTGTAAAGAATATTTTACAAAGGTAAGAGGCTTGGGTCCGGACCAGATTTATGTGTGTGGAGAAAATGGTTGTGTTATGCGTTACGATGGTAAGCAATGGATTGACGTCTCAATGTGATTAATCGGTTTGTTTAAATCCGATACAAGATATAAGGATTATTTATGGAGCGTTTAACTAGCAGTCACTTGTTATCTATATATGGATTTGGTAAGGACGACGTATTTGTAGGGGGAGCCGAAGGGACCATTCTTCATTATGATGGAGAATCCTGGTCGCCAATGGATTCCGGTGGGCGTTGGACGGTCAAGCGGATGTGGGGAACGGCCCACGATAATCTTTATGCAGTTTGTACTGACGGAAAAATTTTAAAATATGATGGAAATAAATGGTCACAAGAAGATACTGAAAGTTTTCCCCCAATGTCTGGCATTTGGGGTATGGGTCCTGATGAAATATATGTTTGCACGCGACTGGGAAAAATTTCACGGTTTGATGGTAACAAATGGAAATTTATGCAATCTGGAACTAATAATGATGTTGCGGCACTTTGGGGAAGTAAAGAGGCAGGGCTTTATGCAGTTGGATTTGATGGTTTGTTCCTTCGCTATTTAAAGGAAGAAGATCGTTGGGTGAGATTAACATTTAATTCCAATGCAGAATTGTATAGCATCTATGGATTTAGCCCAGACAAAATTTACTTTTGTGGATCTGATGGTGTATTAGTTCATTTCAACGGATCAGAGTTTAAAGAGTTGCCCTCTCCAAGTCAGGATTTTTTCCTTGATATTTGGGGGCCGAATGAAGAATTTTTATTTGCTGTAGGAGACGAGGGAATGATCCTTATGTTAGATGGGGATCAATGGACCCGGATTGAATCTAATACTCAAGAATACCTAACCGCCATTTGGGGAACTTCAGAAGAGAATATGTACGCCGTAGGCGATAATGGCCTCATACTTCATTTTAATGGAGAGGATTGGAAGGAGGTAAATTGAGAGTCTTTTATTTCCAAATCACCAGGTTTTAGCTTTCCTCATTTTATTCAATTCGATTCAAATTTTTTCATCCCAAAAATGTCATTCCAATAATTTTTTATACCCATTTGTTTGTTTTTAGCGAGCTTTATTAGTAGGGTATTTCTTGGTATTCAATCTCCTTGACACCTTGCAAAACAAAATGTTAATGTCCTAAAATTAGGCACAAAATGAAAAATTTTTCTATTTGAGGTTGCCCAGGTAGTTTGTTTTTTCTGGGCTTTTTTTCTATGGTTTATAAACCTACGTTTGAAAACTTTAAAGCAAAAGTTAATGAAGGCAACCTGATTCCAGTTTATAAGGAAATATTAGCAGATTTAGATACACCTGTTTCTGCTTATATGAAAATTGCTAATCAAGGTTACTCCTTTCTTCTGGAAAGTATTGAAGGAGGTGACAAATGGGCCAGATATTGTTTTTTGGGGTGTGGTCCTTCAACTATCATTAGCACTAAAGGCAAAACTGTAACCATCCAATCTAGCGGGAAAAGCCAAACTAGTCCTTTAAAAGATAAGAGTCCCTTAAAAGCCATAAAAAATCTTTTATCTGAATATCAGCCGGTCAAAGATGAAAACTTACCGCGATTTTCCGGCGGGGCGGTAGGGTATATTGGATATGATATGGTTCGTTATTTTGAAGATCTACCCGAGGAAACAGAAGATGATTTAGATCTTCCTGAATCCATTTTTGTCATTACCGATACAATTTTAATTTTTGATAATGTAACTCACAAAATCAAAATTGTTTCTAATGCTCATGTTAAAGGAGATGATTTAGAGAAAACATATAAAGAAACCATTTCCAAAATTGAAGCTTTGGAACAGAAACTTAAACAAGGATTGCCCAAATCTGAATTTGCGGGTTCCACCGGTGAAGCTGGTGATACCACTCCAATGACTTCAAATTTTGAAGAGGCTAATTTTAAAGAAGCGGTACTCAAAGCAAAAGAATATATATTGGAGGGTGATGCAATTCAAATTGTCTTGTCGCAGCGATTAAAATTTCAAATCCAACAAGATCCCTTTACAATTTATCGGGCGCTTCGGACCATCAATCCTTCACCCTATATGTATTTTTTAAATTTTGGAGATTTGCAAGTTGTTGGTTCTTCTCCGGAAGTTTTGGTTCGCTTGGAAGGTGAAGAGGTTCAAGTGAGACCCATTGCCGGTACCAGGAAGCGTGGGCAAAATGAAGAAGAGGATGTCGCATTAGAAAAGGATCTTTTGGGCGATGAAAAAGAATTGGCCGAACATATTATGTTAGTAGATTTGGGGCGAAATGATTTGGGTCGTATTTCAGAGGTGGGCTCAGTAAATGTTAATGAGCAGTTTACAATAGAACGATACTCTCACGTAATGCACATTGTCTCTAATGTGAAAGGGATTTTAAAAAAAGGGTTGGATTGTTTTGATGTTTTGGAAGCCGCTTTTCCCGCCGGTACTGTATCCGGAGCGCCTAAAATTCGCGCCATGGAGATTATAGAAGAATTGGAGCCTACACGCAGAGGTCTTTATGCTGGATCGGTAGGTTATATTAGTTTTAATGGGAATATGGATACTGCCATTGCCATTCGAACTTTGCTGGTTAAAGGAAGGACCGCTTATTTGGGAGTTGGGGCTGGTATTGTTGCAGACTCAATTCCACAAAACGAATTCGAAGAAACGATGAATAAAGGAAAAGCATTATTAAAAGCAATTGACTTGGCAGAAAAAGGGTTAATTAAATGATTTTGATGATCGATAATTATGACTCGTTTACCTATAACCTGGTTCAATATCTTGGTGAATTGGGTGCCGATATACAGGTATTTAGGAACGATAAAATTTCTGTTGAGGAAATCGAGAAACTTAGTCCACATAAAATAGTTATTTCTCCGGGTCCATGTACACCCGTTAAGGCTGGAATTTCTAAAGAAGTGGTTCGGCATTTTTCAGGAAAAATTCCCGTTTTAGGGGTTTGCCTTGGTCATCAATCAGTTGTGGAAACTTTTGGAGGAGAAATAATTAAGGCGGATAAATTGATGCATGGGAAAACTTCAATGATATATCATGATGGTAAAACCCTTTTTAAAGGACTTCCAAACCCTTTTGAAGCGACACGTTATCATTCGTTAATTGTTAATAGAAATAATCTTCCGGATTGTTTTGAAGTATCCGCTGAAACAAAAGAAAAAGAAATAATGGGTGTTCGCCATAAAGAGGTATTGGTGGAAGGGGTGCAATTTCATCCTGAATCTATATTGACCTCTGAAGGTAAGAATTTGCTGAAAAATTTTATAGATCTACCAATACAACCGGTAAAGGCTCATGACGGCTCAGAATTATCTTCATAAAGTAGTTGAGGGTTATGATCTTTCTGTAGACGAAATGGTTGAGATTATGACTCTGATTATGGAAGGAAAGGTAGATCGAACTTTGCTCGGAGCTTTTTTAACGGCTCTTTCTATGAAAGGAGAGTCTGTAGAAGAGATTTCGGGCGCAGCAAAAGTGATGCGTCAGAAAGCAGAGTCGTTAAAAGTTCCTGAAGGTTGTGTGGTTGATACTTGTGGAACCGGTGGGGATTGGGCAAATACCTTTAATATATCAACAACTGCAGCATTTGTAGTAGCGGGCGCTGGAATTATAGTTGCAAAACATGGAAATCGGGCCATATCCAGTAAATCCGGAAGTGCGGATGTTCTAAAAAGTTTAGGTGTAAATATCGAAGCGGAAAAATCCATTGTTGAAAAATGTTTGGATCAAGTTGGAATTGGTTTCATTTTTGCGCCGGCAATGCATAAAGCTATGAAGCATGCCGCAGATGTGCGACGTGAATTGGGTTTTCGCACCATTTTTAATTTGCTCGGTCCTCTTACAAACCCGGCTAAGGTAAAGAATCAGGTAATTGGTGTATTTGATAAAAAGTGGACCTTGCCTCTAGCTATGGTATTAAAGAACTTAGGAAGCGAAAGAGCTTATGTTGTTCATGGCGAAGATGGGTTAGATGAAATCACTTTAACAACAAAAACGAAAGTTTGTTATCTGAATAATAAAAATATAGATGAATTTTATTTAGATCCGGAAAAAGAGAAATTTTCTTTATGTGACTCAGAGGATTTAAGAGGCGGGAATGCTGAAGAGAATGCTGAGATAATAAAAGAAATATTACAAGGTAAGGAAGGTCCAAAGGCAGATATTGTTTTATTAAATGCTGGGGCCGCGATTGTTGTTGCCGGTAAAGTGGACTCCTTATCTGATGGAATTAGGGTTGCCAGAAAATCTATTGATTCAGGAGCAGCCAGGCAAAAATTAGAAGACCTTTGTCGAATAAGTCATTCGTAGGAAGTTATTATGGCAAATATTTTAGATGAAATTTTTGAATATAAAGTAGAGGAAGTTTCAACCTCGAAAAGAACGGTTCCACTTATTGAATTAAAAGATAAAGTTGAATCACAGAAACCTCCTCTCGATGTATTAGAAATATTAAGAGACGGTAAAAAGGGTTCGCGTATAATTGCTGAAATTAAACGAAGAACTCCATTTAAGGGAGACTTAATTAAAGAATTTGATGCTCACTCTATTGCAAAGACATATATGGAGTATGGAGCTTCTGCTATTTCCATTTTAACCGACCAAAAATATTTTGGGGGAAGCTTACAAGACTTTGAAACTATTTCACGAGAAACCTCCATTCCTTTATTGAGAAAAGATTTTATCCTCTCTGAATATCAGGTTTATGAATCACGAGCTTCCGGAGCGGATTTTTTTCTTTTAATTGCGACTTCCTTAGAAAAAAACCATTTGTCCGATTTGCTTGCCCTCGGAAAAGAATTGGGTCTGGTTGCCTTAATTGAAACTCATAATGAAAAAGATGTGGAGAAAGCATTTTATGCTGGTGCAACTTTATTGGGGATCAATAATAGAGATTTGACATCTGGTAAAACTGATTTGGATATTTCACGTAGATTATTGAAAATGGTCAGCCAAGTTGAAGGTTTACTTTTAGTTTGTGAAAGCGGTATTAAGTCGAAATCAGAAATTGATGAATTTGAGGGACTTGGAATGGACGCTTTTCTCATTGGAGAAAGTTTAATGACTGCTGAGAATCGTTCCGAAAAATTACAGGAATTAGTTGGAAATGTCAAAAAGCCAACCGTCAGTTAAGGTCAAAGTTTGTGGGATGACAAACCTGGATGATACTTTGCAGGCTGTCAAATTAGGAGCCGATGCAGTTGGTTTTATTTTCTATAAAAAAAGCCCTCGTTATATTTCTGATCGCATAGTAAAAAAAATTACCTGTGAACTTCCTCCTTTTGTAATGAGGGTGGGAGTATTTGTAAATGAATCGTTGGAACAAATTAACAAAAAGATAGAATCCTGCGGATTGAATTTGGTCCAATTACATGGAGATGAACCTCCGGGTTTTTCTAAAAAGGTTAAATGCCAAGTAATTAAATCTTTTCGCGTAAAAAATGGGGATTCCTTGGCGGCGTTGTCCAGGTATCCGGTTCAAGGGTATTTGTTGGATTCTTTTAAAGAAGGGCAGTGGGGTGGAACCGGCAAAACCTTTAATTGGAATTTGGCCAAAAAAGCCAAAAAGTATGGATCTATTATTTTAGCGGGGGGACTTGAACCATCGAATGTTCAAGAAGCAATTAAAAAAGTTCAACCCTATGGAGTGGATGTTTGCTCGGGGGTAGAGAAGTGCCCGGGTAAGAAGGACTTAAAAAAAGTCCAACAGTTTATCGAGGCTGTCCGTAAAGTTTCCTAAGGAGAAATAAATGCAGCAAACAACAATGCTTCCAGACTCATCCGGTCACTTTGGTCAATTTGGCGGAAAGTATGTCATAGAAACTTTAATGCCTGCTTTAAAAGAGTTGGAGCGGATTTACTATGAAGCTAAGCAGGATCCAAAATTTCAAGAGCAAGTAAAATTTTACTGGAAGCAATATGTAGGGAGGCCTTCTCCGCTATATTTTGCAGAGAATTTAACCCAACAACTTGGTGGTGCTCAAATCTACCTCAAACGAGAAGATTTGAATCATACGGGTGCTCATAAGATTAATCAAACCATTGGTGGGGCTTTGCTGGCATTACGAATGGGGAAAAAACGCGTGATTGCAGAAACCGGTGCCGGCCAGCATGGTGTTGCGACTGCCACAGCGGCAGCTTTGTTTGATTTAGAATGTGATGTTTTCATGGGGGAAGAGGATATTCGCCGACAGGCTTTGAATGTTTTTCGTATGAAATTATTAGGAGCCAATGTTGTTCCGGTCTCATCAGGAACGCGTACTCTGAAAGATGCAACCAGTGAAGCCATTCGAAATTGGATCACGACCGTAGAAACTACTCATTACATTATTGGTTCAGTTGTGGGTCCCCACCCCTATCCCATGATGGTAAGAGACTTTCAAAGAATTATTGGAGATGAAACCAGAGACCAAATTTTAGAATTAGCTGGTAAACTTCCGGACGCCTGTGTGGCATGTGTTGGCGGAGGAAGTAATTCTATGGGATTATTTTATCCATTTATAAAAGATGAAAATGTTAAATTAGTTGGGGTCGAAGCCGCTGGCTTGGGTATTGAAACCGGTAAACATGGTGCAACCTTGAGTCACGGAACTGTTGGAGTTCTTCATGGAATGAAAAGTTATTTACTGCATAATGACGATGGACAAATCTGGGAAGCGCATTCTATTTCTGCTGGATTGGATTATCCGGGAGTGGGTTGTGAACATAGTCATTTAAGAGAAACCAACCGCGCAGAGTATGTTTCTATAACCGATGAAGAGGCGTTGGAAGGGTTTAAATTGCTATCACGATCTGAAGGAATTATTCCTGCATTGGAATCGGCGCATGCCATTGCTCATATGGTAAAAATGGCTCCAAAGATGAAAAAAGATGAAATTGTTATAGTATGTTTATCTGGTAGGGGAGATAAAGATGTGAATCAGGTGGCGGAACGAATTGGAGATGAATTGTGAGTCGTATTAAAAAGCGATTTGATTGGTTGGGTTCGAAAAATGAAAAGGCGCTTGTAGCATTTATTACGGCTGGTGATCCTGATTTACCTACCACTCAGGAAATTTTCTCCGTAATTGAAGAAAATGGAGCCGATATAATTGAATTAGGTGTGCCTTTTTCGGATCCACTAGCTGATGGTCCAGTTATTCAGGCTTCTTCTCAAAGATCATTGAAAGAAGGGACGACTTTAAAAAAAATTATCCAACTGGTGATAGATATTCGAAAGGACTCGCAGTTACCTATCGTACTAATGACTAGTTTTAATCCGGTGTTTGTGTATGGTCAGGAGGAGTTTATAGAGGATGCGGTAATGGCAGGTGTGGATGGAGTGATTGTACCTGATTTACCTCCGGAAGAAGCTGGAGAATTCCAGAAAAAAGCAGACGCCAAGGGATTGGATATGATTTATTTATTAGCCCCTACTAGTACATCAGAGAGAATTGAAATCATTTCTAAAAAGAGTAAAGGATTTATTTATTATATTTCTGTTACTGGTGTCACAGGTATGCGAGATGGACTTGCCACAAATTTGGAGAAAAAAGTAGAAAGTGTAAGTAAAATTACAGATCTTCCAATTTTAATTGGCTTCGGTATTTCTGGTCCACAGCAGGCAAAAGAAGCAGCAAAAATTTCAGATGGTGTGATAGTAGGTAGCGCTATTGTTAAGATCATTGAACAAAATCCTGATCCAAAGATACGTTTAGAAAGATTAGGAGAATTTGTTAGGCAAATTAAACAAGCTCTGGTTGAGGGCAAGTGAATAGGGGCTGAAAAACCATGGCCCTAAAAATTTCAGTAATTATTCCCGCTTATAACGAAGAGGCCTCGCTTCCTCTAGTTTTGCAAAACCTTCCCTGGAAAATTCTTCACGAAGTCATTGTCGTTGATAATAATTCAACTGATAAAACCTCACTGGTTGGTAAAGAAAATGGAGCCAAAGTATTTTTAGAGAAACGTCAGGGATATGGCAGTGCATGCTTAAAAGGAATTTCCCAATTGGATTCTCCAAATATTGTTGTTTTTTTGGATGGAGATTTTAGTGACTATCCAGATGATATGGAAAGGATTTTAGAACCAATTATTTCAGACGAAAAAGATTTTGTTGTTGGAAGTCGCATGATATTGAAAGAAAGTCGTAGAGCTTTGCTACCGCAAGCTCGATACGGAAATTTATTGGCGGTGTTTCTTATCCGACTTTTTTTTGGCTATAACTATACCGACTTGGGTCCATTTCGTGCAATCCGATATGAATCGTTAAAGAAAATTGGAATGCAGGATACAGACTTTGGTTGGACAGTAGAAATGCAAATAAAAGCTATAAAACATAAGTTGAAAATTTCTGAAGTTCCGGTTCGTTATCGGGCGCGCATTGGTGTTTCAAAAATAACAGGAACCTTAAAAGGTACTATATTGGCAGGTACAAAAATAATATACACCATACTCAAATATTTGATAATCTAGCCTTTAATTATTCGTGGTTTTCCCATAGGTTTAAGTCAATGTTGAAAATTATTTACCTAATTTTTATATATGGATTTGCGGGAATCGTGGCATTTAATTCACCCGTATATGCAGAAGATTTTAAAAGTTTAATTTTGAGTCGTTTGAGTAAGGATGGAACTACTTTAGATCTTAGTGGAAAGCGTATAAAAACCACCGGTGCTATTCAACTTGCAGAAATGGAAGAGTTGAAAAATGTTAAAGTTCTGTTGCTTCAAGGAAATCAGATAAAAGCAAAAGGAATGGAGGCATTGGCTCAATCGCAGTATCTTTCAAATGTAGAGCAATTAGATTTATGGGGAAATTTTCTTGGAGATCTTGGTATTTTAGCTTTAGTTGAAACAAAGTATCTTAAGTCATTGAAAATATTGAAAATTTGGAAGAATGAAATTGGCGAGGATGGGATTCGATTGTTAGCTGAGTCAGACCTATTTCAAAAATTAACCACCCTTCTTTTAAATGATAATTTGATTACTCCTGAAGGGATTGAGTCGTTAGTTCAGTCAAAGGGATTTTCAAATCTTAATGTATTGGGTTTGTTTAGAAATGAAATTGGGGATGAAGGAGCAAAACTTATTTCAAAATCTTTAAACTTTTCGAGTTTGACTCACCTTTTTCTAGGTCTAAATAATATTACGGATGCGGGTGCCGTTGCTTTAATAAATTCCAAAAATTTCCCTAAACTTCAAGTATTAGACTTAAACCAAAATTCTCTGGGTGAAAAAACCATAAAAGCTAAATTTCAAGTTAATCGGGACCGAAAGATCCAAATAATTATTCGTTAACGAGGTCTTCTTGATAAAACTGAATATCAAATTTCAAAATAGAAAGTTTAACCGGTTTTCCGGTGAATTAATATTTTTGAATATTGTTTCGGTTTTTATTTTAATCCCCACCCTGTTGGCTGCTGCCTCAGAAAAATTTCCCTTCCCAAGCATTGGTGATGGAAAAAAAGCTAGAGATGTGGTTTTAACCTTAGTAGATGGAGTGGAGGTGGATAACCAAGGAAATGTTTATATATCTCATCGATCAAAAAATAGGATTCGAAAAGTTAGTAAGGATGGAATTATAACCACTATTGCCGGGGATGGAAAGGTTGGGTTTCAAGGAGATGGAGGTTTAGCCATTAGAGCTTCTTTAAACTTTCCTGCTGGGTTGTGTTTAGATAACAAGGGCAACTTATTTATTGCTGATCGTAATAATCATAGAGTTCGTAAAATTGATCCGGATGGAATTATTTCTACAGTGGCCGGAACTGGCGAACCCGATTGGGGTGGTGACGATGGACCAGCAACAGAGGCAAAATTAAATTTCCCATCAGATGTAGCCTGTGGAAAGGATGGAACCCTTTTTATTTCGGATCGATCGAATAACCGGATTCGTAAGGTGGACCCTAAAGGAATTATTACAACTATTGCGGGTTTAGGGCCTGCGGATTTTGGGGGTGATTTTGGGCCTGCTGAAGATGCATTGTTGAAATATCCTTTTGGTATTGAATTGGATGTAAAAGGAAATTTGTATATTGCGGATCGAGGCAATAACCGAATAAGAAAAATTAATACTCAGGGAATCATTACTACTGTGGCCGGTGATGGGACTCATTTTTTTTCCGGGGACTATGGCCCAGCCACCCGCGCGAGTTTGGCTTATCCTACGGATGTTGCATCAGATAAAAAGGGAAATATATACATTGCTGATCGCAATAATAACCGGATTAGAAAAGTAGACACATTAGGGATCATTACTACTGTAATGGGATTAGGGAGATATGAATATAATGGGGATAATGAAATTGCTTCTGAAACCACTTTGCATCTTCCATTTGCTTTGGCGGTGAGTTCTGGCGATGAATTGATATTAGTTGACCGGAATCATTTTCGGGTCAGGAGTATGAATTTGAATAACGGTTTAATAACCCCCATAGCGGGAAATGGTCAATCTTTATTTAGAGGAGACGGTGGGCCTGGTTCAGGGGCGACACTCGAATCTCCCTCAGGAATAGTGGTTCAACCCAATGGCACTGTGATATTTGCAGATAAAATGGCGAACCGGCTTCGTTATATAAATTCTAAAGGTTTCATCTATACTTTAGCGGGTAATGGAAAGCAAGGAAATGAGGGAGATGATGGACAAGCTCAGTTTGCAGCCTTGTTTTTACCTGATGGTATGACCAATGATAAAAATGGCAACCTTTATTTTATTTCAAATCAGGGGAACAGTTATTTGATTAGAAAAATTGATTCTAAGGGTAAAATTACCAGATTCGCGGGAAATGGACGACAGGGTTATTCGGGCGACGGGGGTTTGGCTTTGGAAGCCTCTTTTGCAGTTATAAAGGATTTAACCACCGATGATTTAGGAAACGTTTATTTGGCCGATTCTATAAATCGAAATATTCGAAAAATTGATCCTGATGGAATTGTTTCTACAGTGGCATTAGAAAACTGGAAGCGAATAAAAGATGAAGAAATTCATCCTAATGGTATTGCGGTTAGCAAGGCTGGGGAAATTTTTATCTCTGATTCTGGAAGTAGTAAAATTCGGAAAATTGATATTAAGGGCAATGTTACAACTTTTGCCGGAAATGGTGATTTTTCCGATTCTGGTGATGGAGGACCAGCATTGGACGCAGGAATTCGATCCCCGGGAGGTTTGGCTTTTTCGCCTAATGGCGACTTATATATTGCAGAAGAAACAAGTCATCTAATTAGAAAAATTAATAAAGAGGGGATCATAAGTCATGTGGCGGGTACAGGCCAAGCGGGGTATAGTGGTGACGGAGGTTTGGCAAAGAAAGCAATGCTTAAGAGCCCTTATCGTTTAGCTTTTGATAAGCAAGGAAACCTTTATTTTTCTGATCGTGATAATAATCGAATTAGAAAAATCGATACAAAAGGCATTATTACCACTGTGGCGGGGAACCAAAATATTGGTTGGTTGCAAGACGGTTTGGAAGTCCGGATTACAGTCCATAATTTTCCATGACATATAATCAGATACGCCTTGGTTTTTTAATTGTTCTAGTTTTCTTTGGGATGAACTCTTTTTACGTTTCAGGTTTATGGGGGTTTGACGTAAACTCCATGATCCTTAAGGAACTTAAAAAGAACAGGACCCACTTAAGACTGAATAGCGGGATGCTCTATGATAAAGGAATTAAACAATTATCCAAATCAAGGTTGTTAAGAACGGTGAAAGTATTAGACTTAAATACTCATGAAATTGGTGATGAAGGAGCTAAAGCCTTAGCTCAATCGAAATATTTAAAAAATTTGAGATCATTAAATCTATTTAATAATCATATTAAAGGGCCAGGCGCTAAAGCGTTATTTGAATCAAATTCATTTCCTGAATTGATAACTTTAAGTTTATGGGGAAACGAAATTGGCTCGGAAGGGGCAAGGGAATTAGCAAACTCTAGTACGGTAATTCACTTGGAAATCTTAGATTTAAATGGGAATCAAATTGGTGATGAGGGGATAAAATATTTATCTCAATCAAAAGCCTTAACGAATCTACGAGAATTGAAACTGGGAAACAATCAGATTAGTGATGCTGGAGTTAAGGCGATTGCAGAGTCTTCTTTTCTAGAACAATTAGAAGTCCTGGACTTGTCTGACAATCAAATCGGCCCTGAAGGAATCAAAGCTCTAATAAATTCGGGTCGTTTGAAAAAAATTAAGAACTTTCTTTTAAAGAAAAATAAAATCGGAAGCGAAGGGTTAAAGATTATTTCAACACTCAACAGTCCACATTTAATTGAATTAGATATCCAGTGGAATGAAATTGGTGACGAAGGTTTTATTATTTTTAGCAATGCACCAAAGTTAAATAGTCTTCAGTTTCTAAGAACTTGGGGAAATGAAATTGGAGATGAGGGCGTGAAGGCACTTCAACAATCCAAAAATTTTAAAATTAAAAATCCCATTTATCCTTCAGAATCTAATGAATGATTTGAACCTAAATAATATGTCTCAGTTGGCAAAGGATGCTAAAAACGCCGCCCTGGTTCTAGCTGGTTTATCAGTTGAAATTAAAAATAACGCTTTGGAGAAAATTGCATCAACTATTGAATCCAATATTGATTCACTATTGCAAGCCAACCAACTGGATTTAGAATATGCTAAAAATGAGAATATTCCAGGTCCTTTGATTGCCAGATTAGCATTGGACAAACCCAAAGTTTTGGCAATGGTAAAAGGAATTCGTAGCGTTTTAAAATTGCCTGATCCCGTGGGTAAATCTATGGGAGCCATGAAAATGGATGAAGGGCTGGTTTTGCGAAAGGTTTCTTGTCCTATTGGTGTGATTGGAGCCATTTTTGAGTCACGTCCGGATGCGGTTCCACAGATTTCCTCCCTTTGTTTAAAGTCGGGCAATGCGGTTATTCTAAAAGGAGGAACAGAAGCACAAAACTCTAATAAACTTCTTGTAGAGTTAATTCGTAAAGGAATAGAGTTAGTTGGAGAAGTTCCAGTAAACGCAGTGCAGTTGATTGAAAGTAGGGCAGAGGTTGCGGAAATGCTGAAGCAAGACAAGTATATTAATCTGGTGGTCCCGCGAGGTAGTAACTCTTTTGTTCGCTATGTTCAAGAAAACACAAAAATTCCTGTCTTAGGTCATTCAGAGGGTATCTGTCATGTGTATATTGATGATAAGGCGGAAATTAAAAAAGCGATAGATATTACATTAGATTCCAAGCTCCAGTATCCTGCTGCCTGTAATGCAGTTGAATCTTTGCTTGTTCATGAAAAAATTGCTTCCGAAGTACTGCCTTCTTTAGCATATCAACTTAAAGAAAAAGGAGTGGACTTAGTAGGTGATATGAGAGCCTGTAGTTTAGTTCCCGAATTAAAGCGTGCCGAAGAGGAAGATTGGGATACGGAGTATAATGATTTAAAGCTATCGGTCAAAATTGTAGAAACTCTAGGAGAAGCAATAAACCATATTAATCTACACGGTTCCGGGCATACAGATACAATTGTTACAGAGGATCGAATGAATGCCGAGACCTTTATGAATGATATTGATTCTGCGAGTGTGATGTGGAATGCCTCAACCCGGTTTGCTGATGGGTTTCGGTTCGGATTGGGAGCGGAAATTGGAATTAGCACCAACAAAACTCATGCACGTGGCCCGGTAGGTTTGGAAGGTTTGGTGATTTACAAATTTAAACTTTATGGCAGTGGGCAAGTAGTCAAAGACTATTCAGGACAAAATGCTAAAGAGTTTATACATGAACGAATCACCGAAGATGGATTTGAAGATTGATTAATGAGAACCTTTCTTCTAATAACCATATCTCGAATTTAAATATTAATTGCCTCGGAATGAAAAATGGAATTTCCCCCCGGGAATCACTCAGAAACATCTGAGCGTAATTTGTTTTCATCAGATGTTTCGCTAAAAGAAAGAGAATTGCCCTCTCGTTTTGTAATCACTCCAAAAATAATAATTATTTTCTTTTTACTTCTAGCCGGAACCATTTTTACAACCACCCTTACAAATGGTTTTTTATATTCGATTGCATTATTATCTATCTTAGGGACTCATGAATTTGGCCATTACTGGGCTTGTCGACGAAATAATGTGAATGCTACCCTCCCCAATTTTTTACCTGCCCCGCCATTTTTCATGATAGGAACTTTTGGGGCTTTTATTGTGATCAAAGAGCCTATTCCCAATCGAAGGGCATTAATTGAGATAGGTGCCTCCGGACCAATTGCGGGATTTGCAGTGGCCATTCCAGTTTTAATAATCGGATTGATGAATTCTAAAGTTTCTGCTGTTCCGGTAGCGGATGCTAATTTGGGCCTTTCTTTTGGTTCTTCTTTAATATATATAGCATTTGCTAAATTGGTATTAGGGGTTGATACTATGGCTACTAATTTGGCGGTTTATCTTCACCCTGTAGCCTACGCAGGTTGGGTGGGGATGTTTTTTACCGGGCTAAATCTTTTACCCATTGGGCAACTGGATGGAGGACATATAACTTACTCCTTATTTGAGCGAAGACATAAACTAATTGCTAAGGTATTTTTTCTTCTTTTTATTCCCTTAGGTTTTTATTGTTGGGGTTGGTATGTGTGGGCAATTCTAATTTTAATGATGGGGCTGGGGCATCCGCCAGTAATCGATGAATCGATATCTCTTAGTAAAGGTCATAAAAAGATCGGCTACTTATCAATTATTATCTTTATTCTAACCTTCGTTCCAATTCCTATTGGATTTCCACTTCTTGAATTCTTAAAAGTAGTTGGATTACTTTAATTTAATTTACTTTTAGGAAGTGGTTTTATATCAGTTTTTATTAATTCTCACCATAATTGGATTTCCTAAGGAAAGAAATTACAAGAGTTTGCGATGATCTGCAAATAAATTAAGAAAATAATTTAGAAAGTATATTATAACTATATGTTTTTTAAATAAAAAAAAATGATTTTCATTAACTCCGGTAGGTTATTTTAATGAAAATCGAGTTGACAAGAAGGCCTATTCCATGATACTTTTTCGACGATACATTTGGGGTGCTGAACTTCAAATGCCTAAATATTAGGCACTTTATTTCGAGAGAGTTTAAAAAGATAGCCTTGTCTATCTTCTTGGTTGCCGTCAAGACCTCTTTTCGAAAGTTCAGTATCCCATTTGTTTTATGAGCCCTCTTTGATAAGCTTACCTTTTACCAATTATCCTATAATTTTAAATTCGAGGTACGGTCTTGCGTTATACATTAGCAGAGATTAACGTTCTCTGGTGGTCTCTAATCGGGTTTTTAGGGATCAGTTTAACTTTCCCAAGTTTTGTGGTTTCGGGGGAAGCAAAATGTGATTCCATAAAAGAGCTTCCTGGTTTAGAGCAATTAACTGATTTGGCCTTAAAAAAGTCCTTAAAATCCTCTGATTTGCAAAAAAGTAATAATTTAGAAGTGCAAAAGATTATTTTTTCAGTAAAACAAAACTACTATGAAATTTTAGCAAGGGAAGAGCAGTTGCTTATTTCAAAAGAGGTGCAAGGTCACTTTGAAAAAGCCATTAAAAAGGCAGAAGAGAAATTTGAAAATGAAGATGAGGAAGTGACCCAATCAGCAATAACAAAATTAAAGCTGGGGTTGTCCGGAGCAAAAAATAATATAAATAAATTTAATTATAACAAAGATATAGCTACTATTAATTTAAGTAAACTCTTGGCATGTAAAAGCAAGTTAAAACTTAGTGAAAATAATAATAACTTAAAGCCTGTTGAGTTTAACTACGCATCGCTCGGTGAAGTTTTAAAGTCCGATTATGGTAAAAAAGTTAGAGAAAAAACTAGAGATAAACCTAAAAAGCTTTCATTAGATGACACGTTTGAACTAGAAAGTTTGATAAGCAAAATAAAGAGGGCAAGGAGTCAATTAGAATTAGCCAGGCAAAATCGCAAAATGACTAGGGCTTTATTAGTAACCGAAGTAGCGAATTACGATTTTGGAATTGGAAACGAAGGGGACTTATTTGAGTCTTTGATGATTTACACCCGAGTTTTGGTAGGTTATTATCAATCCATTTATGAATTTAATTTAGCTGTAGCAAAATTCGACACTGTTTACAATAAGCCTTAAGAGCATTTTCATGGATTGGGAAGAAAAAAAGTATTGGATTGGCCTCAATATGGTCGATGGTGTAGGAAAAACCACTTTTTACAGGTTGATTCGCGCCCTTGGCAGTCCGCAAGCTGTTTTTTCAGCCTCACATTCCGATTTGGTTCAAGTAGATTTTGTAGGTAAAAAAACAGCTGATCAAATTTTAAATTTTGATTTTGAAAGGAATGTTGAGTGGGAAATCCGTAGAGTTCAATCAAAGGGAGTGGATGTAGTCACAAGAGATTGTCCTAATTACCCTAAATTACTCCATGAAATTTATGATCCTCCTCCAGTTTTATATTGTATTGGTAAGAATATAGGTGAGATTTCTTTACCTTTAGCTGTGGTTGGAACACGTATGGCCTCCAATTACGGAAAAAATATTACCAAAATTTTGTGTAAAGAGCTCGCTTCCTATGGTTTTTGTATTGTAAGTGGAATGGCCAGGGGAATTGACTCCATCGCTCATCAGTCTGCCCTTGAGGCCAGTGGGAATACAATTGCGGTTTTAGGGTGTGGATTAGAATATACATATCCTCCGGAAAATCGCACTTTGAAAAATCGAATTGTTGAAAATGGTACTGTGATTTCAGAATTTCCTATGATGACCGGGCCAGACCGTGGTAATTTCCCGGCTCGCAATAGAATTATTAGTGGACTTTCTATTGGAACCTTGATAATAGAAGCGGGACATAAAAGCGGTGCTTTAATCACAGGGCAATTTGCTTTAGAGCAAGGTCGTGAAGTTTTCGCGGTTCCCGGAAATATTAATTCGAGAAATAGCTGGGGAACAAATAGAATTATTAAGTTGGGAGCAAAGTTAGTTGATGGGGTGGACTCTATAATTGAGGAGCTTCCCTTGCATTTTAGAGAACAGTTATCCAATCCAAAAAATGATAAGATTGAAAAAAAAGATTTATCTTCAAACGAAAAACATTTAATCTCCTTAATGAGTGATGGAGAATGTCATATTGACGATCTCATCCAAAACAGCAATTTGTCTCCTGCGGAAGTTTCCGCTACACTGATACAATTAGAGCTAAAGGGATTCATTCAGCAAGCCGAAGGGAAAATGTTTTCTACTTCTTAATAATTTGTGGAATAGGGCATTAATGTATGGGTAAGTCACTATTAATTGTTGAGTCACCTACCAAAGTTGAGACTCTGAAGAAAATTGTAGGTAAAAACTTTATCATTAAAGCCTCTGTTGGGCATATTAAAGATTTGCCAAAGAAGAAACTTGGGGTGGATGTCGACAACAATTTTCAACCAGAATATATTACCATTCGAGGAAAAGGAAAAGTATTAAGTGCTCTCAAGGCTGCCGCTAAAAAGGCAGACAATATATATTTAGCCCCTGACCCGGATCGTGAGGGAGAAGCTATTGCCTTTCATATTAATAATGAAATTTCCAAATTAACCAAAGGAAAAGTTTTCCGTGTCATGTTTAATGAAATTACCAAAAGAGCAGTTACGGAAGCTTTAAAAAATCCTATTGAATTAAATTCCAATAGAGTCAATGCTCAGCAAGCTAGACGTATTTTAGATAGATTGGTGGGATATAAAATCAGTCCTTTGCTATGGAAAAAAGTTCAACGCGGTTTGAGTGCGGGGCGAGTGCAATCGGTAGCTTTAAAGATTATTTGTGAACGTGAGCGTGAAATTCAAGATTTTAAACAAGAAGAATACTGGAGTATTACCATTGATCTCAAGGGTAGTAAAGCTCCTGATTTTGCGGCTAAACTCTTAAAAGTGGATGGTAAAAAAGCAGAGATTCCTAATGAAGAAATTGCAACTGCAATTGTTAAGGCAGTTGAAAATGATAAATTTCTTCTAAAGGACATTGTTAAAAAAGAGAAAAAGCGGAATCCATCTGCACCTTTTATCACTAGTACCTTACAACAAGAAGCTTCCCGAAAATTAAATTTTTCTCCAAAAAAGACAATGATGTTGGCCCAAAGGCTTTACGAAGGTCAACCTCTAGGGGATAAGGGTACAGTAGGTTTAATTACTTATATGCGTACCGATGCTACCCGGCTGGCAAATGAAGCTTTAGATGAAATCCGTGGGTTTATAAATCAAAAATATGGAGAGAAGTTTTTACCGGAATCTCCGAACGTTTATAAAAGTAAAAAGTCAGCTCAAGAAGCCCACGAAGCTATTCGACCTACTGACATCACCATCGAACCGAAATCTATAAAAAGTTTTTTAGAAAAAGATTTGTTTAAACTTTACGAATTAATCTGGTTGAGGACTCTTTCTTGCCAGATGGTTCCTGCAATAATGGATACCACTCAATTTGATATCCATGCGAGTAATCATCTTTTTCGGGCAAACGGTTCTGTCATTAAGTTTGAGGGTTTTATGAAAGTGTATGTTGAAGATACGGATGAGGACTCCCCTTCGGGACTCAAGAGTAATGAAAAAATTCTTCCTGACCTGGAAAAAGGGGAGGAGTTAAGTCTTCTTAAAATTTTACCGGAGCAACATTTCACCCAACCACCTCCACGTTATACCGAGGCTATGTTGGTCAAGGCACTTGAAGAAAAGGGAATAGGGAGACCAAGTACTTACGCTGCAATTATAAGTGTCATCCGTGACCGTGATTATGTGAGGTCAGAAGAAAAACGGTTGGCCCCGTCAGAATTAGGATTTTTAGTTTCCGATTTATTAGTAGAAAATTTTCCGGATATCGTAAATGAAGAGTTCACCGCTCAAATGGAAAATAAATTGGATGATATTGAGGATGGTAAATCTGCATGGGTAGATGCGCTTAAATCTTTTTACACACCCTTCGAAAAAGATTTGATCGAAGCGGAAAAGAAAATGAAGGATATAAAAAAGCAAGTTGAGGAAACTGATGAAGTATGTGAAAAGTGTTCTAGCCCAATGATTATTAAATGGGGCCGATTTGGGAAATTCATGGCTTGTTCGGGATATCCGGAATGTAAAAACACTAAAGAAATCAGCAAGGATGGAGATGGTAAATCATCCGTGGAAGAAAAAGTGGAAGGCGAATGTGATAAGTGTAATGCTCCTCTAGTTATGAAAATGGGTAGATTCGGAAAGTTTTTAGCGTGCTCAAAATACCCTGATTGTAAATTTACCAAACCTATTAGTCTTGGTGTATCATGTCCCGAAAAGGATTGCAAAGGATACGTTTCTTCCAGACGATCTAAAAAGGGAAGAACTTTTTACGGTTGTAGTGAATACCCCAATTGTAAGTTTGTATCTTGGGATAAACCGGTGGGCGAAGCTTGTCCAGAATGCAACAATCCTTACATGGTACAAAAGTGGAAAAAGAATGAAGGGGAAAGTATTGTCTGCCCCAATTGTAAGCATAAAAAAGCCGAAGAAGCGGCTTAACTCCAATTAATTCATAAATGAAACCCAACATTACCGTTATTGGTGCGGGTTTAGCTGGGTCTGAGGCGGCTTGGCAAGCTGCTGAACGAGGGTATTCCGTCCATCTTTATGAAATGCGCCCGAGTCATCCAACTCCCGTTCATAAAACCGATTATTGCGCAGAATTGGTTTGTAGTAATTCATTAGGGTCCAAGATAGAAACAACGGCTCCTTTTCTTCTAAAAGAAGAGTTGCGGAATTTAAACTCTTTAATTATCCAATCAGCTGATAAGCATGCCGTCCCGGCAGGGGGAGCTCTCGCGGTAGACCGAAGTTTATTTTCCCAAGAAATTACCCGAGCGATTTCTACTCATCCCAATATAAAATTAAAAAGGCAGGAAGTTATTGATATTCCTTTGGAAGGCCTAGTAATCATTGCTACGGGTCCTTTAACTTCTCCTAAACTTTCTGAAAAGATTTCTAAATTAATAGGACAGGAGTATTTATATTTTTACGATGCTCTATCTCCCATTGTGGATGCAAACACGATAGATTATGAAAAGACTTTCTTTGCTTCAAGGTATGATAAAGGGGACGCAGATTATTTAAACTGTGGTATGAGTGAAAAAGAGTACTATGAATTCGTCAAGGAATTAAACACTGGTGAAAAGGTCCCTCTTAAAGAATTTGAAAAGCCCGTTTACTTTGAGGGTTGTATGCCAATTGAAGAGTTGGCAGATAGAGGACTGCAAACTTTAGCATTTGGACCTATGAAACCTGTTGGATTACGGCATCCTAAAACTCAAGAAAAATTTTACGCTGTGGTTCAATTGAGAAAAGAAAATAAGAAAGGAACTGCATTTAATTTGGTTGGATTTCAAACTAAGCTGACCTACCCAGAACAAAAACGAATATTTAAAATGATTCCGGGTTTGGAAAAGGCGGAGTTTTTTCGTTTTGGTTCTATTCACCGAAATACGTTTATAAATGCCCCAGAATTGCTTTCAAGCGATTTGAGTTTGAAAAGTCAAAATAATATTTTTTTTGCAGGTCAAATTATTGGTGTTGAAGGTTATGTCGAATCCTGTGCCTTTGGACTTTTGGCATGCATAAGCTCAATTCAAAGACTTAGGGGTTTAGAGTTTGTTCCTCCTCCACCTGAGACGGCTTTGGGGGCTCTCTTGAACCATGTAACCAAGAAACACACCAAAAATTATCAGCCAATGAATATAAATTTTGGTCTTTTTGAGGGGGCTGAAATGAGGATCCGTGATAAAAAGGTGAGGAATCAAAATGTTATTGATAAAGCCTTATCTTGTCAAAGGGAGTGGATAGAAACTTTACAGACAGATTCAATTACTGAAAAATAAAAGAATGTTGAATCCTCTTAAAATTGGAAATTTTAAGTTCTACTTGCCGAGAAGAAATGGAAGGATATTTAAACTATACAAACTGCCAAAACTTGTTTGAGGTCGCAGTCTCCTTGAAAAATTTTTCTTATTCCATCTTGTTTTAGAGTTGTCATCTTATCTTTTATTGCCTGTTCTCGCAGGGCTTCCACCAAAGCTTGTTTCATTATCATACGTTTTAAATCATCCGTGCCTTCTAATACTTCGTGAAGGCCCATTCGTCCTGAATACCCGGAATTATTGCAGTGGTCGCAACCTTTAGGTCGGAAAAGCTTTATGTCTTTAGAGTATTGAATGCTTAGCTCTGAAAATTCCTTTTTGCCATATTCCATTACTAATTGCTCAAACTCATCTTTAGATGGATTATAAGGCTCCTTGCATTTTTTGCATAAGGTCCTTACCAAACGTTGAGCCACAATGAGTAGAAGCGCATCTGCAAAATTTAAAGGATTCATTCCCATATCTAAAAGTCTCGTAATGGTTTCAGGTGCGGAGTTGGTATGGAGGGTGCTTAAAACCAAGTGACCAGTTAAGGAAGCTTCTAAGCCTATAGAACAGGTTTCTGCGTCCCGCATTTCCCCTACCATAATTATATCTGGATCACCGCGTAAAAAAGATTTCATACAACGGGCAAAGTTTAAGCCAATTTTGTTCATTACTTGAACTTGCCGTAATCCTTTTTGCGTTATTTCTACGGGGTCCTCAGCGGTCCAAATCTTTTTATCAGGTTTATTGATGTAACCTAGGGTTGAATGCAAGGTTGTGGTTTTTCCTGATCCAGTGGGCCCCACAACTAATATCAATCCATAAGGCTTTTGGGCGGTTTTTTTAATTAACGCTAAATTTCGATCCGAAAACTGCATTTTTTCTAATGGAATGGGTTTGCTTGCAGCTAAAATTCTTAAGACCGCATCCTCATTACCGCCTACAGTTGGGCAAGTTGCCACCCTATATTCTATTTCCTTCGACCCATATTTCATTTTTATTTTGCCATCTTGTGGTAGTCTTCTTTCGGCAATATCTAAGCGAGCCATAATTTTTAATCGGGATAACATCGCCTGTTTGTACATGGGAGGAATTTCTTGATAAATACGACAAGCTCCATCTTTTCGAAACCTTACTTGCATGGTGTCTCTTCCAATACCAGGTTCAACATGAATATCTGAGATTCCTTGATCGTAGGCATCAGTTAAAATTTTGTTTACTAATTTTACGATCGTACTGTCGGTTTCACTGATGGCATTAAATTCATCATCATTAGATGGTTCATCGACAGATTCAACTTCTCTCTCTACTTTTAATGCGTCCAATAAGGTAGACATTTCTTCAGTTTTTGGAAGTGGCTGGGTAGGTCCTTCGGTGGTGGAGCCAGTGAGAAAGTCCCGAATATCTGCTTTTAAACTTAATCGAAACTCAACATCTCTCTTAGAAAAGATATGTTTTATGTTTTGAATTTTTTGTTGATTGAATGGGTTGTCAATTAGAATAACAACCTTATTATTTTCTTTTTGGATGGGTACCCAGAAATTTTTCTGTAGAAAGCTAATATTTAATCCTTCGAATAAGGAAGAAGGTAATAGGGTAGAAGAGTCATAACCTGAGTAAGGAATTTTGTAAAAGTTTTCAAAAGATTTTCCTAGGTCTTTTCTGGAGACTTTGAGTTCTTCCAATAAAAGAGTTTCAATGTCCAACTGATTTCTACGTGCTTTGCTAATGGCGTTATTTAATTCCTGTTCATTAATGATCCCATTGTTTATTAAATAAGTGAATTTGGTGGGCTTTTGAGCTACAAATTTAGTTTGATTAAAAAAAGCTAAAGCTAAAGTTTCTCCTATAAGTTTTGCATTTTTTTCATCTTTGAAATTAAAAGGGTCACCATTTTTTTTATTGACTAACTGAAGAACGCCCATGAGTTTCCCCCTGTATTGAAAAGGAGAAACCAGCATATTTTTTGTTTGAAATCCGGATTTTTTATCCCAGGAACTATCAAAATTTAAATTAGGATGATATTTGGCCAGTTCCTTTTTTTCATAAACGTTATGAATAATTATTGATCGTTGTTCCAAAGCCACGCAACCTGCGATGCTTTCAGATGAAATTGGGAGACGAATTTCATTTATTATTTTCCCAGATTTAATTTTTGAGTAGATTTCGTTTTTTGATGGGTCGACGGCATAAATAGTAATTAAACTCGAATTAAATAAATCTAATATTTTTGATTTAAGATCTGTTAAAATTTGCTCCACATTTTTTGCAGAATGAATTGAGTTTACAATTCGAACTAAATTATCTTGACTTTCTGCTGTAGAATTTGAAATATCCATTTTTTTATAAAAAATTTCTAATGATTAAACAATACATACGGCAAGTACCTGTTTCAGGTCACAGTCGCCCTTAAAAATTTTCCAGATTCCATCCTGCTTTAGAGTTCTCATTCCATCTGTAATAGCTTGATTTCTTAATTTTTCTACTAAAGCTTCTTTCATTATCATTCTTTTAATTTCATCAGTGGCTTCTAAAGCCTCGTGTAATCCGGTTCTACCAGCATACCCGGTGTCATTACATTTATCGCACCCAACAGGTTTGAAAAGTTTTAAATCATTATTGTATTGAATATCCAATTCCTTAAAATCTTCCGCACCGTATTCATTGACAAGTTTTTCAAACTCTTCTTTTGAAGGATGATATTCTTCTTTGCAATCTTTACAGAGAGTTTTAACTAAACGTTGAGCGACAATGAGTAGAAGGGCATCTGCAAAGTTGAGAGGATTCATACCCATATCTAATAATCTGGTAATTGTCTCAGGGGCGGAGTTAGTGTGGAGAGTGCTGAATACTAAGTGTCCAGTTAATGACGCTTCTAAACCGATAGAACATGTTTCTGCGTCTCGCATTTCTCCCACCATTATTACGTCAGGATCCCCTCGAAGAAATGATTTCATGCAACGGGCAAAATCAAGCCCTATTTTGTTTAATATTTGAACTTGACGTAAACCCTCCTGGGTGATTTCGACGGGATCCTCTGCGGTCCATATTTTTTTATCAGGTGTATTGATAAAGCCAAGGGTGGAATGAAGTGTTGTTGTTTTACCTGAACCCGTGGGTCCAACTACTAGTATTAAACCATACGGTTTTTGTGCCATACTTCTAACGAGATTAATATTTCTTTCGGAGAAATTCATTTTATCCAGTGGGATAGGCTTGCTGGCTGCTAAAATACGAAGTACCGCATCTTCGTTTCCTCCTACAGTTGGACATGTGGCCACTCTATATTCAATTTCTCGCCTGCCATATTTCATTTTTATTTTACCGTCTTGAGGAAGTCTTCTCTCAGCGATATCCAATCGGGCCATTATTTTTAATCTAGAAAGGAAAGCCTGTTTGTACATTGGAGGTATTTCTTGATAAACACGACAAGTACCGTCCTTTCTAAAGCGGACTTTCATTATTTTTTTTCCAATGCCAGGTTCTATATGAATATCTGATATTCCCTGATCATACGCATCGATTAATATTTTATTTACGAGTCTTACAATAGTACTATCTGTTTCGCTTATTGCATTGAAATCTTCTTCTTCAGTTGAAGTTTCTATTTCAGTTTCATCAGTTTCGCTTTGAAGCGCATCTAACAAATCTGAAACTTGGGTAGAATCTTGCTCTTGAGGCTCTTCTTCGAAATCTTCTTCTGGAGTTACTTTTAAAAAGTCTTGAATGTCAGCTTTTAAACCCACCTTAAACTCTAATTCTTTTTTTGCAAAAATGAGTTTTATATTTTGAATTTTGTCTGGGTTTAATGGGTTGTCAACAAGGATAGTAATTTTGTTGCCTTCCTTTTGAATGGGCAACCAAAAGTTCTTAGCTAGAAAATTTGTGTTTAAGCCTGCAAACAAAGATTGAGGCAGAACGATTGACTCTTTATATCCAAAATAAGGAACGCGATAAAACATTTCCAGGGATTTGCCTAAATCAGCCCGTTTAATTTTTATGTCCTTCAATAAAATAGTTTCAATATCTAATCCACTAATTCGTGCTTTCGATATAGCTTTTGTTAGTTCTGGTTGAGTTAATAGGGAATTGTCTATCAAATAGCTAAACTTCGTGGGTTTTGATTTGTTGGGTTTGCTTTGATTGTATATTGCAAGACCCAATGAATCTGAGATGATTTGGATACTTCGTTCATCTTGTTCTGAAAAAAAGTTTTCATTATTTTTATTAACTAACTGTAAAACTCCCATTAACTTATCATTATAAATTAAGGGTGAGACCAGCATACATCGTGTTTTTTCGCCTGATACCTGGTCCCAGGATTTATCGAAGGTTAAATCTGGATGGAATTTAATTAACTCAACTGGATCATTTACATTTTTAATATTTAATAATCGTTTTTCTAAAGCAACACATCCAGCCACACTATTTGGAGAAATAGGTAAACGAATTTCTTCAATAGTGTCTCCCGGTCGAATTTGAGAATAGATCTCTTTTTTGGCGTTATCCACTGCATAGATTGTGGCCATTTTTGTATCAAATAATTGATAAATGGGTGCCCGTAAATCTATTAAAATTTCCTGAAGAGTCCCGGCAGAGTGAATAATATTTGATGTGGCCCGAATTTTTTCATCGATGATTTCTGCCTGCATTTTAACAATAGCGTGACCCAAACTTATCGCTAATTCTTTGGCAAGTTTTAAATCATTATCTGAAAAATACTCATCAGTTGTCTTGTTAATTATTTGTAAGACCCCGACCATTCTCTTGTTGTAGGGAAGGGCGACGACCATGACGGATTTTGTTCTATACTCCAGTTTATTATCCCAAGTTTTATCTAAACTTAAATCTGGGTGAATATTTTCCAATTCCGATTGATTGTAAGCATCTTGAATATTAATTGCTTTCCCTGTTGCTGCCACATAACCAGAAAGACTTTTTTGATTGATTTCAATTCTAATTTCTTCGATTTCGTCATTTTCTGATTTGAAGTTTCTTGAGAAGAGTTGTCTCTTTGGTCTATCAATGGCATAGACTGTGACTTTATCAGCTTGAAAAATTTCCTTAAAATCTCTGGTTAAGTCAAAAAGAGTTCTCGTTACACTTTTGGCAGATAGAATTTTATTGATGATGGGTTTCAGCTTATCGCTAGCCCTTCGATCAAAATTCGCTTGAGCCGTAAAGGGTAAATTTTCAGTGGTTTTTGTTGAGGTAGGGTTTGAAGAACGCAAGTTGTGCCCTAATTAGTGATAATTAAATTAAATAAACTATTAATGTAATTCTACTATTTTAGTGATAAAATTTCAAGCTAAAACTAATAAATTAAAGGGCTTATTGGTTTAAAGTTCCAGGTTTTTTATTTCGGAAAATGAAATGAAAGTTTGGAATTAAATATCTAGATCCGAACAAAATGCAGCCCGTTCTTTTATAAATTGAAAACGAGTTTGCGCATCTTTTCCCATTAAGCGATCGACTGTGTGGTTTGAGTTTTCTAAATCTTCAATTTCGACACGTATCAAGGTCCGATTTTTTTTATCCATCGTAGTAGCTTTTAAATCTGAAGAGGGCATTTCTCCTAATCCTTTAAATCGACCTACTTCATATCGTGTTCCATTGAGTTTGGAAATTATTTTGTCCTTTTCATTATCATCGACAGCATAAAATAATTTTTTTCCTGCATCGATTCTATAAAGAGGGGGTTGGGCGATAAATAAATTTCCATTTTGAATTAATTGAGGCATGTATCTGTAAAAGAATGTTAGTAGTAAGGTGCAAATATGGGCTCCATCCACATCGGCATCAGTCATTAAAATTATTTTTCCATAGCGAAGTTTATTGTAATCGAATTTTGGTTCAATGCCTGTCCCGATTGCAGATATGATATTTTTTATCTCTGAGTTCGCTAGGATTTTCTCCATTGTGGCGGTTTCTACATTTAGTATTTTTCCCCTTAAAGGAAGAATTGCCTGAGTTTTTCGGTCTCGGGCTTGTTTGCTTGAACCTCCTGCTGATTCCCCTTCACAAATGAACAATTCCGATTCTTCGCGATGTGTTGATGCGCAATCAGAAAGTTTTCCGGGTAGATTTAGGCGGTGAGATATATTTGTTTTTCGATGAACAGATTCCTTGGCTTGGCGTGAAGCAATTCTAGCTTGTGCAGCTAGAATAACCCTATTTGCAATTAAATCTCCTGTGGTTTGATGGTCATGTAAAAAATGTTCAAGAGAATGTTTGACCACGGAATCCACTTGAGACGTGATATCTGAGTTTAATCGCCCCTTGGTTTGACCCTGGAATTCAAGGTCACCTTGAAGATAAATATTTATAATGGCTATTAAACCCTCTTTAACATCATCCCCTGTTAGATTTGTAACACCTTTAGGTAATAAACTTCTTCTATCTATATAACTACGAAGGGCTTTAGTGATTCCGTTTCTAAATCCATTTTCATGGGTTCCTCCGTCGATTGTTTTTATCGCGTTGGCATAAGAATGAATAATGGTATCAGTATTGGAAGTCCAAAGGAAAGCGACTTCTAACCTTAATTGCTTATCTTCTTTCTCAATATAAAATGGATTTTCCATCAGGGTAGGGCGACCTTCAGTTATTTTACCTATATAATCCTTGATTCCTTCTGGATATTGAAAAGTATGAGTTTGTTTATTTTCTTTGACAATAATTTTGAGCCCTTTATTTAAAAAAGCTTTAGACTCAGCTTGTTCCAAAATTAATTTGGGGTTGAATTGGATTTTAGGGAAAATTTTTGGATCAGGAGAGAAAGTAATTTCTGTGCCTTTATTGCGAATGGCTTTGCCTTTTTTTAACTTAGTTTTGACTTTTCCTCTCGAAAAACTTTGTGTCCATTCATATCCATCTCGTTTCGAAGTAGCTGTTAAGGATTCTGATAAAGCGCATACCACTGCCATTCCAACGCCATGCAAACCGCCAGCTACTTTATAGGAACCTTCATCAAATTTTCCCCCAGAATGTAGAGTTGTAAACAAAATTTCGAGGGCGCTTTTTTTTGTGTTGCGAAACTTGTCAATGGGAATGCCACGCCCATTATCGCGGATGGTAATTTCTTTGTCTTTTTTTAATATAATTTCAATAGTATTGCAGTGACCATTGAGAGCCTCATCTACCGCATTATCCAAAATTTCCCATACAAGATGGTGTAATCCTGTTGAAGAAGTTGATCCGATATACATTCCGGGACGACGCCTAACGGGTTCCAATCCCTCTAATACCTGAATGTCTTTTGCTTTATAACTGCTCATGATTTTTTAATTATAAGATGTTAATGATTTTGGACCGTTTCCCAATGCTAACTCCCTGGCTTCCACGATTGTATACAGGAACACCTGTCATTTTTAATGATTTAGTTTTCCCACTTTCCAATACAAGTTCTAAGGTTTCTTTTTGATTTACACATTTCCCTAAGGAAACTTTACTTTTGCCAACGTTCATTAATTTAATTCCTACCCCGGGACCACTGAGTTGGGTGATTTGATTCAACTTCAACATTAATCCTTTACCAATTTCAGAAACTAAAAAAGCATACTTTCCTTTTACAGGTGTTACCACTACCATTCTATGGTCATTTTTGAGAGTCATAACTTTTTTGCCAGAACGGCTAGTTTCGGATATCAAGGAGTAAGGAATTCTATATCCATAACCTCCATCATTTACAAGGAGAAGTTCTTCTATTTCTTCGGAATATTCTTCGAAAGGGAGGGTGCTTTGTTCGCCTTTTTGTGAAGAGACAACTTGGTCTTTGGATGGGTCTTTGTCGAAAACAGGAAACATTTTTAAGACACGCTCTCCATCTTTAAATTTGAAAAGATTTTGAATAGGTTCCCCGAAGCCACTTCTTGTGTACGGTAAATTATAGACTTTATGAACATAGACCATTCCAAATGTCGTGAAAATAGCAATAAAGTTTTTAGTGTTTGTTCGAGTGATTCCAAGAAGAGAATCGCCTTCCTTAAATTTCAATGTGGAAGGATCGGGAAGAGTTTTTATTTTGCGAATCCACCCATTACGGCTTAAAACTAGAACAACGTTTTCATGTTCGATAAAATCTTCTGCGTTGTATTCTACGGCTTCAATCGTTTTGATTAGTGTTTTTCGTTTATCACCAAACTTGCTTTCAATTTCCTTAAGTTCTGCTTGGACCTCACTCCAGATTTTCTTGGAAGATTTTAAAATACCTTGAATTCTTTTTTGTTCTTTTTGTTTTTCTTTTTGTTCTTGCAGGATTTTTTCTATTTCTAGTGAAACTAGTCGATAAAGTGGGATTTCTAAAATCGCGTTGGCTTGGTCATCATCCAGTTTAAAGGCTTTTTTAAGTTTGTCGCTTGCCTCTTTTTTGGATTTTGAAGACCTGATTAACTTAAGTGCCTTATCCAAATTCTTAAATATGGCTGCGAAACCCGCTAGAATATGAAGTCTTTTCTCAATAAGTGCTAATTCATATTTCAAGCGGCGGGTGACGACTTCTTTTCTAAAATCCAAAAAGTAAATGCATATTTCCTTTAAAGATAATCGGGAAGGTTCTCCGGAAGGAGTCAAGCAATTAAAGTTTATTTGAAAATTATTTTCTAATTCTGTGTGCTTGAATAAATAAGTCATGATTTTATCGGGATCACTGCCAATTTTTATTTCTAGGACTACTCGAATATTTTCATCACTTTCATCACGCACATCCAATAGTGGGAGAAGCTTTTTCGCGATAATGATATCGGCAATTTTTTCTATAAGTCTGGATTTGTTTACTCCATAGGGAATTGAAGTAATAATGATTTGGCTTTTCCCACGAGGAAGTTGCTCTAAATTCCATTGCCCTCGAGTTTTTATTAGTCCGTGGCCTTTCTCATAGGCTTGACGGATTTCAGTCTTTGAATTCAGAATGATCCCACTAGTCGGAAAATCCGGTCCCTTGATGTACTTCATTATTTGGGCAGTGGTTAAATCTCGGTTTCCGATTAAAGCAATTAAGGCTTTTATAACCTCTGACAGATTATGACTTGGGAAAGAACACGCCATACCCACAGCAATTCCTGAGGAACCATTGATCAATAAGTTTGGGATTCTGGATGGTAGAACTACCGGTTCTTTAAGAGTATTGTCATAGTTTGCCCGAAATTCAATGGTATCCTTTTTTATATCGTTCAACATGAATGTGGTAATAGGCGTTAAACGACCTTCAGTGTATCGATAGGCAGCTGGAGCATCTCCATCCAATGAGCCAAAATTTCCTTTACCATCCACAAGGGGATAGCGCATAGAAAAGTCTTGAGCCATACGGACCATGGATTCGTATGTAGAGGCATCTCCATGGGGATGGAATTTACCTAATACTTCACCAATTATTTTTGCCGATTTTACCGGTTTGCTATCTGATTGCATTCCCATCGAATTCATCGCAAATAAAATTCTACGATGAATAGGTTTTAAACCGTCTCTAACATCGGGTAAGGAACGAGAGACTATGGTTGAGAGTGCGTAAGTAAGAAAACGATTTTCTAATTCCTGTGTAATGTCTGAAACTTTTTCTTTTGCCATAAAAAGAAACTATTGGGATTTCTTGACCAGAGGTTTATTGCGTTAAGTTTTGGATTGGTGTTTTTGAAAAAACGAAAATGGTTTGAAAAGCCATGACTATTAAAAGGGTAAGGCTTTTATTTTCGCAGGTCTAATAAACTTACCCCTTTAATTTTAAACACTTATCTATATGAATTATCATAGGTAAGCCCTTATGTAAAGAAGAAAATACCTTATATAGTATGCTAGGAAGCGAGCAATACCATATGTTGAAACTAACTTTTTCTTTTGTTTCCTTCAATTTGTGAGAATTCAAAACAAAATTTATTAAAACTCTTTTGCTTCGGGGCCATCCTATAAACTGACCCATTCATTTATGTAATAGTGGGGATCATTTTCAAAAATCTCCTTAGGGTTACAGAAGAATATTCTCATGTTAATATGAAAATTTTTTAGTCATATAATTTCCCTAATTGGGGTTAAAAATAATTTGGAGAAATCGATGTCTGATCAAGATTTACAAGTAAAAGTAATTGGTGCCTTAAAAACTGTAATGGATCCGGATTTACACAAAAATATCGTAGATTTGGGTTTTGTTAAAAATATGGAAATTAAAAACGGAGTGGTTAAGTTCGATGTTGAGTTGACTACACCTGCCTGCCCGGTCAAAGAACAATTAAAAAATGAATGCTCCCAGAAGGTTGGCGAGATCGAAGGTGTTCAATCTGTTGATGTCAATATGACGGCCACTGTTCGCCCTTCAGAGCACACTAAACCCATCTTAACAGGGGTTAAAAATATTATTGCCGTTGCCAGCGGAAAAGGTGGAGTTGGGAAATCTACAGTCAGCACGAACCTGGCTATGGCTTTAGGATTGACAGGAGCGTCAGTAGGACTAATGGATGGAGATGTTTATGGGCCAAGCATTCCTAAAATGTTGGGAATTCCAATTACCCCTCCAAAAGGCGGACCAGATAATAAGTTTTTTCCACACGAAAAATATGGGCTCAAAGTAGTATCAGCGGGTTTTTTAACTGAAGAAGGTCAACCTCTTATGTTGAGAGGTCCTATGTTAGGTGGAATTATCCAACAATTTTTACAGAATGTGGAATGGGGAGAGTTGGATTATCTAGTAATTGATTTACCTCCAGGAACCGGAGATGTTCAATTGACCTTGACTCAACGAGCTCCTTTGTCGGGTGGAGTGATAGTTACCACCCCTCAGCAAATTAGTCTTATAGATGCTGAGAAAGGGGTAAAGATGTTCCAGCAGGTAAAAGTTCCAGTCCTTGGGGTAGTGGAAAATATGAGCTACTTCGTATGTGACGGTTGTGATAAAAAACATCAAATATTTCAAAGTGGAGCCGGTCAACAATTAGCGGATCAATTTAAAATTCCTCTCTTGGGTGAAGTTCCTCTAGTTCCGGATGTAGTCCAGGGGGGAGATAAAGGAGTTCCTATTATTTTGGAAAATCCTGACTCTCCGGCCTCTTTAGCCTATAAGCAATTGGCAGGGCAAGTGGCGGCACAAATCAGTATTAATCAATCCAAAGAAGAAGGTAAAATTGATTCCAGTTTTGAATTGGCTTGGAAAAGTTAGTTCCTGATTGGCAAGATTGAACTATTTTTAGTTTATTTAAGAAAGAAAAAATGAAATGAATGATACTAATGCAGAAAATCCTACGCCAAAGGACATTAAACAGATTGATGAAATGACCTTGGGAATTTCGTGGTTAGATGGCCACGAATCCACTTACCCCGTAAAGCTTTTAAGAGAGAAGTGTCCTTGCGCAAATTGTATTGATGAATGGACAGGAGAAAAAAAAATTCTTCCGGGGACTATACCTGATTCTATAAAGCCCTTAAAGCTTAAAGCGGTTGGGTTGTATGCTATTCAAATTGATTGGAATGATGGCCATAGTACAGGGCTATACCCGCATGAGCTTCTTCGAAACTTATGTCAATGTGGAGAATGTACTTCGTTACAATCAAATTGATTAATTAAAAGAAAAATAAAAGCCCTCCCTGCATTTTGCAAGAAGGGCTTTTCTATAACTATAAGGTAATATATTTTTTAGTAATCACATCCCAACTTTTTCTCGAACTTCGTCCATTAGAGCGGCGTCGATAACTTTGATTCCACGATCTCTTGCAAAGCTAAGAACAGTTTTTTTAGCCATTCCTCTTACGAAAAATGGAACTTTTTGAATTCGGTCTTTAGCTTCTTGAGTCCATTCGAAGGCATCATCGGGGAGTGGTTGCTTTATTTCTTCTTTCCCTTGTGCCAAGGCAGAACCTAATACACCCATGGGTTGAGTTGAAATATCAGAGGCTCCACCTGCTTCTACACCTAACTTACTGACAAATTCTGTTTCAAATTTATTGGTCAGCATGGCAATCATATGCCCACACTTTTTACATTTAAATTTTAATGCGATACTTTTTCCCTCTTCGGGCATAATGCCATCGGTCTGGGTATCCATTTGTGCATCGCAAGGTATACAAAGAAATTTCATTACTATTCCTCACTGGATTAATTTTCTAAGAATTTAATAATATTGTTTACAGTGTCTTTAATAGCTTTTCCGGCAACAGAATCAGGGTGCTCCGTATAAAATAATTTTCCCGATCCTGTTTGTTTCGAAACCCTGGTATCAAAAGGAATACGACCTATAAAAGGAATTCCTTTCTTTTTGGAGAGCTCTTCAACATTTTCTCCTTCGAAAAGTGCTCCCTCCTCATTACAGTGAGGACAAACATAGGTGGCCATATTCTCTACTAGGCCAATGATGGGAACTCCTAATTCAGTATTTTTAGTAATAGATTTAGAAACTATGTGCTGAGAAATTAGGGAAGGAATTGTAATTTCAACTACCCCTCCCAATTCGGGAATCAAATCACGAATATTATCTATTCGATCACTGCCTGGGGGCATATCAATTAATAGAAAATCCAACTCATCCCAAACAGTATCCGCAAGTAATTCACGTAGAGCAGTACATTCCATAGTGCTGACCCAAACAGCGCTAGCTTCTTTTTCCTCAGTCCACATTACCGGGGAATCAGGATTGGGGAGTAACATGTCCATAGACATAATTTTTATGCCATCTGCACCTTGTCCCGGATGAACTCCCTGTTCGTCAACTTTTAACTTTGTTGAGTTTGAAACTCCCAGTAAATTACCAATACTAGGACCATTCAGGTCTGCGTCCAAAATCCCTACTTTATATCCTTGAGATACTAAACAAGCTGCTATATTAGCGGTAATTGAGCTTTTTCCAACTCCACCCTTTCCGCTCATTAGCGAAATTTTGTACTTAATTTTATCGAGTCTATCCCGAAGTTTTTCTCTCTGGCTAACTACCTGTTCTATAATTCCCGAACCGCCATCAGAAGCCAGATCTTCGTAAGATTTCATTGTTAACTCCTTCAAACAATCTAAATATTTAAAATAACTTTATCCCTTTATATTTAGGTTTAATCATATATAAAATTCATTTTATTGCAAAGATTTAGTTTTTTTGTTTTAGGGGCTTGCCAGAATTTGAATAGGTTTTATATTGCTAAATGAAGACGAATTCTTTCCTAAAGGAGATAGCCAAGGAGCATGACTCCACCTGACAATTTAATTAAAGTAAAAAATTAGATATTCATATATAAATGTGAATAAACAAGAGGCTTTTTCTTGTAATTGATTGAAAAATTCGTTGGATCCTCACCAGCGAATTTTTCCTTTTCTAGGGTTTTAAGTGAAATGATTCTATCCAAATTGATTTAATCCCATCTCTAATAATTTTCCATTCTTTAAATTTTAAATAGTATGATCAGTCCTTTTAAGACTTTGTAAAAAAGCATTTTAAATTTACTATGCGAAAAATAAAAATTTTACTGGAATATGAGGGGACTCGGTACTGTGGATGGCAATATCAACCTAATGGATTGTCGATTCAAGAGGTTTTGGAGAAATGTTTAGAAAAAATTACCAAAGTTAAAACGAGGGTTGAAGGTTCGGGAAGGACTGATTCAGGGGTTCATGCAAAAGGGCAGGTGGCTCATTTTTTAACTGAATCCAGAATGACAGAATTTCAATTTCAGAAAGCTTTAAATAGTTTATTGCCTCATGATATTGTGGTCCAACAAGCAAAGGAAGTAGATATGAAGTTTCATTCCAGGAAGTCTGCAACTTCCAAGCTTTATCGCTATACGATTTTAAACCGTGATTACCCATCGGCACTACATTATCGCTATTCTAATTATATTGCTTCCCCTCTAAAGTTAAATGCCATGCGCCAAGCCGCCAAAGAATTTTTGGGGAGTAAAGATTTTGCTTCATTTCAAGGGGCCGGTTGTGAAGCTAGGAGTACAGTACGGGAAATTTATAAATTTACCATTTCAAAAGAAAATGATTGGATTCAAATCAATATAATTGGGAGTGGTTTTTTAAAACATATGGTGAGAAATTTGGTTGGAACATTAATTGAAGTCGGACTTGGGAAGTGCGAAGCTCAATCAGTCAGGTCCATTCTTAAGGCAAGGGATAGAAATAAAGCAGGCCCAACAGCACCCGCCCGGGGATTGTGTTTAGTGAAAGTAAGTTATTCAAAACGAAAAACCTTAAAAAAATCATGAAGTCTCTGATTCCTTCAAGATAATTGCTGTATAATATCGCCTCCCAAATTTGTTAACTAAGTTAAAGAAAATCATATTATGAAAAACGAATATTCTATTGTTGTATTACCTGGAGATGGGATTGGTCCCGAGGTCATCCGAGAAGCTCAAAAAATAATAAAAGTTATTGAATCTAAGCTCAATCTGAAAATTAATGCCGAGGAGAAGCTTGTTGGTGGAGCGGGTTATGATGCTACGGGTCATCCTTTGCCTGATGAAACGCTTCAATCGGCAAAACAAGCAGATGCGGTTTTGTTAGGTGCCGTTGGTGGACCTAAATGGGAGACCATTGATTTTTCATTAAGGCCAGAAAGAGCTTTGCTCGGTTTGAGATCTCAATTAGGGTTATTTGCCAATCTTCGTCCGGCAAAGATTTTTCAAGCTTTGGCTCATGCTTCCACATTAAAGCCTGAGGTAGTTGAAGGGCTAGATATTTTAGTTGTAAGAGAACTTACTGGAGGAATTTATTTTGGTGAGCCCAGAGGAGTGGAAACCTTAAGTGATGGTTCAAAAAAAGGGATAAATACTTTAGTCTATACACAATCAGAAATTGAAAGAATTGCAAAGGTTGCATTTGACGTTGCTAGAAAACGAAGCAATAAAGTATGTTCGATCGACAAAGCTAATGTATTGGAATGTACCGGATTTTGGCGTGAGGTGGTAACAGAGGTTCATAAGGACTTTAGTGATATCGAACTAAGTCATATGTATGTTGATAATTGCGCTATGCAGTTAGTGAGATGGCCAAAACAATTTGACGTGATTCTTACCACAAATATGTTTGGAGATATATTGAGTGATCAAGCCTCCATGTTGACAGGATCAATTGGAATGCTGCCTTCTGCTAGTTTGGGCGGAAATACTGCCATGTATGAGCCTATCCATGGCAGTGCTCCGGATATTGCCGGAAAGGATATTGCCAATCCATTAGCTACAATCCTTTCGGTTGGCATGATGTTTAAATATTCTTTTGACCGAGAAGAAGTGAACTCGGCCATTGAGTCAGTAGTGGAATCTGTTTTAGAGGATGGCTATCGAACCAAAGATATTATGTCTGATGGAATGAATGAAATTGGTTGCGCTGCCATGGGTGATAAAGTTGCGGAAGCTTTGGAGAAAAATCTTTAATGGAAAAGAAATCAAATTATAACGTAGCTGTTGTTGGGGCCAGTGGGGCAGTGGGAAGAACAATGATTTCCATTTTAGAGGAAAGAAACTTTCCTATTGGGGACCTAAAGCTACTGGCTTCCAAAAGATCGGCAGGGTCAAAACTTACATTTAAAGACCGGCAGTTTGTTGTAGAAGAACTCAAAGAATCTTCTTTTGAGAATGTAGATATTGCTTTGTTTTCAGCTGGAGCCACCATTAGCCGTGAATTTGCCCCTATTGCGGTTAAATCTGGTTGTATAGTTATTGATAACAGTAGTGCCTTTCGAATGGATGAAAATATTCCTTTGGTTGTGCCGGAGGTCAATCCACATGCCATAGGTAAAAATCCGGAAATTATAGCTAACCCAAATTGCTCCACAATTCAAATGGTGGTAGCCCTCAAACCCATTCATGATAATTATCATATCAATCGGGTTGTGGTTTCTACGTACCAATCGGTTTCAGGCTCTGGTCAAAAGGCTGTAGATGAATTAAAGAGCCAGACTTCGGACGTTTTAAGTGAGAGGGAAATAGAAACTAAGGTTTATCCTCATCAAATAGCATTCAATTGTTTACCTCATATTGATGTATTCTTGGAAAATGGATACACCAAGGAAGAAATGAAAATGGTAAACGAAACGCGAAAAATTTTAGAGGATGATGGCATTGCCGTTTCGCCTACAACTGTTCGGGTACCGGTATTTTATTCACATTCTGAAGCGATTAATGTTGAAGCCGATAAGGAAATAAACGTGGAAGAATTAAAAAATCTTTTATCAAAATCTAAAGGAATTTGCTTGCTGGATAATCCCGCAAATATTGAATATCCACTGGCCACCGAAGGGTCAGGTAAGGATGAGGTGTTCGTTGGACGAGTAAGATGCGATTTAAATAATCCCAAAGCCGTTAATCTTTGGGTAGTTGCAGATAATCTCAGGAAGGGGGCGGCACTCAATGCTGTCCAAATTGCTGAATTGCTAATCTGATAAAAACTACTTATCCTAAATACGGAAGACGGGGTTTTTAAATTATTTGAGCCAACCTCTTCTTTACAAAAGCTTTAAATGATATAAAATTAATTATTTACTGGTATTTTCCCTGATTTTTTTTCCTAGGAAAACTGCAAATGGTCGATGACTCTTCAACAAACCAACCCGACGAAATAGAACCTGAAAAGGATCTTAACGATCCTTCTTCGTTTGATCTCAATCAATTTAGAGAGTTAATAGTTGTTGCCAGCCAAGAACGAAAAAACCTTCAACTTTTAGTCGAGTACTTTGACAATCAAACCCAAAAGTTGGAGGAGAAGCAAGAATTATTTGAGCAGTTCAGTCGTCAATTCCCCGAGACATTAGAGAAATTTCAATCCATAAACGAAAACGTAGGTGACCTTAAAGATATTGAGAATCGCGTGCGAGATTTCCAAAAAGTTTCTAAGGAATTGGAATCAAGTTATCAGGAATTAAAGCGGGAATTGGATAATCTTCATATGTTAAGTGAGCATGTGGATCAAAAAACTAAAGCTCTTGGTCAACAGCGAGGATTGGTAGAAAAGGCTAATGAAGATGCAGGTAGATTAAATGTCCTGGTTTGGGACATGGAATCTAAAATTAAAAAGCTCAAAGAGGAAAACAAATTAATAAAAAATACAGATCGAAATGTCAACAGGCTGGAGTACATGTTAGAGGGAATTAGCAAACAAGTGGAAGAGGTTGCTAGTTTTAAAGATATGATGAAATCCAGTAGCAAAAATGTTGATGAAATGAAAAGTGTAATTAATGAACTGGAATCTAAGTTAGAAAATCTTAGTCAAGAAAAAGAATTCTTAGAAAACTATGCAAAAGATACTCATGACTTAAAGGAAACTTTAGATAATGTTCAGACGGATGCCGAAAAAATTCTTGGGCAAAATCAAATGGTTCAGGAAACATATGAGACTGTCCGGAAACTAATGCAAGATATTAAAGACTTAAAAATTGAATCGAAAAATATTTCTGTCAAAAATGAAATGATTCGAAGTATTAGTGGCCGTCTGCGTGACTTAGACGGTATGGCCGTAGATGTAGAGAACAAAATTTCTAAAATACGAGATGACGGTAATATGATTCAAAGGACCGAAGAGAAAATCAATCGGCTGAATACCTTTCTCATTGATAACTTAAGTAACAAAATGAATATACTTAAGGAAGAGATGAAAAATATTGAATCGGCAAATGACAAAATGAGCCGATTTAATGTGATTGCAGGTGAAGCGGAAGAGAAGGTCAAACGATTTCAAGAAGAAATTAAAAAAGCTGATCGTGTATCAGAGTTGCTCATAAAAAATCAGGAATTAATGGAGAATACCCGGCTGCAGATGGAAGAAATTTCTCGTCGGCAGCAATTGGTGGACCAGGTTGATAAAAAGATAAATGATCTAAGTTCTACCGTCATAAGCCTTGATGTGAAAATGGAATCGCAAATGCAACGAAAGGCTTTAATTGAAAAGTTAGAAAAAAAAGTTGATGGATTAGATTTTTTTATTGAGGAAGCGAACCTAAAGATTAACAAAGTTTCTAAAAAAATAGATTATTTAGAGAAGGTGGAAGAAAAGCTTAATAATCTGGATAAAATGACGGAAGAAATTGATAACAAAATGCTTGATATGACCAAGCAAAATGCGGCTATTGATGATCAAGAACGCCGTATGGGAAGTTTGAATTCAAAACTTGGTTTATTGGAAGTTGAGTTAGTATCAAAAATTAAAGACCTGGAAGATTCCAAGCAAGAAATATCCAATATTGAAGGAGTTCGCGATGACCTTGGGCAGATATTGGAAAATTTTGAGAAAAAGTTTCAATCGATGAAAAAAGAGGAAGAGACTGTCGGTAAAACTGAAGAGCGATTAAAAGAGATTGATCGAATTTTTAACGATTTGAAAATGCGACAGGAAATTCTTGAAGATAAAGAAGAAAATATCACGCATGCCGAGAAAAAAATACAGTATTTAGAAACTCTCGTATCAAATGTGGAAGATAAAATAGATAAGATTGATAGAAGTCAAAGTAAAATTCAAAAAACTCAGTCGGCTGTTAATGAACTGGAGGGTTCAATAAGTAAATTAACATCTGAAAAAAATCGGGTGGCTAAAGAACAGGAATATCTGGGAAAAGTTTCATTTAAGATTGAAAAACTAACATCAATATTTGAAAGTGCTGAAGCCCAAATCGAGGCTTTAGATAGTAAAATAAGCCAATTAGAACAAGCAGAAAAGCGAATGAATGCTTTGACCATAGTTTCCGAAGACATCAATGTGAAAATTCAAACCATCAAAAAAGAATCTGACTTTATTGATAATTTGGGGCAGCAAATTGCTGAATTGAAATTTCTATTGAAGGAAATTGATAGTCGAAAAAAAGAAAACTAATTGGTCGAAGCAAATAGAATCTACATTTTTCCCTTCCTATGAATATCTATTAAATTCCCACCTGTAACAAAAATTCCAACTAAACATTTTACCCAAATCTGGAGGTTCTACCATGGCAAATAAAATATTAGGCGTGATCGGTGGAAGCGGTCTCTATAGTATGAAAGATTTAAAAGTAATTGAAGAGCAGTCTATAGAAACTCCATTTGGACTTCCTTCAGATAAAATTGTGATTGGGGAAATCCAAAATACACGACTGGCTTTTTTACCACGCCACGGAGTGGGACATCGCATTTCTCCTTCCGAAATAAATTACCGTGCAAATATTTATGCAATGAAAAGTTTAGGTGTTGAAAGAATTATAAGCGTGAGTGCTGTCGGAAGTATGAAGGAAGAAATCGTACCGGGACACATAGTGATTCCCGATCAATTCATTGATAGGACATTTCGCCGAGCAAGTACTTTTTTTACAAATGGGATTGTGGGTCATGTAAGTTTAGCAGAACCGATATGTATGGAAGCACATAAGCATGTTACAAAATCAGCTCAGGAAGCTGGCGCTACAGTCCATCCCAAGGGAACATATATTTGTATTGAAGGCCCACAATTCTCTACTCGTGGAGAGTCGTTGGTTTACCGAAGCTGGGGAGTGGAGGTGATTGGTATGACCAACGTCACCGAAGCGAAACTCGCGCGCGAAGCGGGCCTTTGTTATGTTACTATTGCCCTGGCCACAGACTATGATTGCTGGCATGTAGAAGAGGAGCCGGTGACTTTAGAAGCAGTTATGGAAATTATGCATAATAATGTAGAATTGGCTCAGAAAATTTTAAAACAATTGATTCAAGGACCCATACTAGATAGAAGTTGTACCTGTGGAGAAGCCGCAAAAAATTCTATCGTTACAGACCGGAATCGGATTCCTCAGTCAGTAAAAAATGATCTCGAACTCTTGCTAGGACCGTTATGAACCGTAAGAAATCTGAAGAACTATTTAAGACAGCAAAACAATTTATTCCAGGAGGTGTGAACAGCCCGGTCCGTGCTTTTAAAGCAGTAGGCGGAAACCCTCTTTTTATTGAAAAAGCTTCAGGCTCCAGAATAATTGATGTTGATGGTAATGAGTTTATTGACTATGTGGGGTCATGGGGCCCTTTGATTTTTGGACATTCCCATCCCAAAATTGTTGAAGCAATAACTCATTATGCCCAGTTGGGAACCAGTTTTGGGGCTCCCACCGAATTAGAAATTACTTTAGCAAAAAAAGTGGTAGGTGCGATTCCCTCTATCGAAACCGTTCGTATGGTAAGTTCCGGGACTGAGGCTGTCATGAGTGCCATTCGTTTGGCTCGTGGGTTTACGGGAAGGGATAAAATTGTAAAATTTGAAGGCTGTTATCATGGCCACGGCGATAGCTTATTGGTAAAAGCAGGATCGGGGCTTTTGTCTTTAGGAATCCCGGATTGCCCGGGCATTGTAGAAGACCTGGCAAAAAACACTTTGACGCTTCCCTATAATGGGTCAACAGAGGTTCAGGAGTTGTTTGAAAAAGAAGGCGAGAATATTGCCTGCCTTATTGTGGAACCAGTGGGTGGAAATATGGGAGTGGTTCCTCCACAATCAGGATTCCTGGAGTTGTTAAGGGAGGTTACAAAAAAGTATGGTTCTATTTTAATATTTGATGAGGTTATCACTGGGTTTAGAGTTTTATTGGGAGGGGCTCAAAAGCTATTCAACGTTTCTCCGGATTTAACTTGCTTGGGTAAAATCATTGGTGGCGGATTGCCAGTGGGAGCCTATGGAGGCAAGAAAGAAATAATGGATCATATCGCCCCGACCGGATCAGTTTATCAAGCTGGAACCTTATCCGGAAACCCTTTAGCGATGGCCGCTGGTAATACGATGCTGGATCTCTTATCACAACCGGGTGTTTATGAAAACTTGGATGAAAAAAGTGATGCCTTGTGTAAAGGGTTTCAGACTAACGTCAAAGAGCTTGGCGTTAAGGCAACATTTACTCGGATTGGTTCAATGTTTTCCATGTTTTTTACTGATCAATCCATTGTAGATTTTCAATCAGTTAAAACAGCGGATTTAGAATTTTTTGGCCGATATTTTAATGCGATGTTGGAAGAGGGAGTCTATATAGCTCCTTCACAATTTGAAGCTGGGTTTATGTCAACTGTTCATTCTGAAGAAGATATTCAAAAAACCATTGAAGCTAATTTTAAAGCTTTAAAAAAAGCAAAAGGTTAACTGTTAAAAGGATAATTCATGAGCGAAATAATTGGAATTCAAGCCAGACAAATTTTGGACTCTAGAGGAAATCCAACTATTGAAGTGGATGTTCATTTAGAAAGTGGTGCTATGGGTAGAGCTGCGGTTCCATCAGGTGCATCAACGGGAGCAAGAGAGGCAATAGAATTAAGAGATGGAAATAAAAAAGTTTATTTAGGAAAAGGGGTCACTAAAGCGGTTGAAAATGTAAACATCAAAATTGCTCCGGAAATTGTTGGGATAGAAGTAACCGAACAAGCTTTGATAGACACTTTAATGATTCAAATGGATGGGACTAAAAATAAAGCCAAGCTAGGAGCAAACTCTATTTTAGGTGTTTCATTAGCTGTTTCAAAAGCAGCCGCTGAGGAATTGAGCCTTCCCTTATATAAATATATTGGTGGTACCAATGCATGTGAAATGCCTGTCCCAATGATGAATGTGCTTAACGGGGGTGCTCATGCAGACAATAACGTGGATATTCAAGAGTTCATGATAATGCCCGTTGGCGCTAAGAGTTTTTCGATGGCATTGCAAATGGGTACGGAAATTTTTCATAGTTTGAAAAGTGTGTTGAAACAAAAAAAATATAATACTGCCGTTGGTGATGAAGGAGGGTTTGCACCCGATCTAAAGTCTAACGAAGAAGCGTTAGAAATATTAATGGCGGCTATCAAAAAGGCAGGATACAAACCCGGTAAAGATGTTTTATTAGCTCTTGATGTGGCTTCCAGTGAATTCTATAAATCCAAGAAGTACCATTTAGAAGCGGAAGGAGAAAAACTAACCTCTCAACAAATGGTCGGGTTTTTAGAAAAGTTAGTCCAAAATTATCCGATAATAAGTATTGAAGATGGACTTTCCGAAGATGATTGGTCTGGTTGGAAACAATTGACGGATCAGCTTAGGTCTTCAACACAATTGGTGGGAGACGATATCTTTGTCACAAATACTGAAATTTTGCAAAAGGGAATTAATCAGGGAATTGCAAATTCTATCCTAATTAAGGTAAACCAAATTGGAACTTTGACCGAAACGTTAAATGCTGTGGAAATGGCAAAAAGGGCAGGGTATACCGCAGTTATTTCTCATCGTTCCGGCGAGACAGAGGACGCAACGATTGCTGATATTGCAGTTGCAGTTAATGCAGGTCAAATAAAAACAGGTTCTCTTTGCCGCACTGATAGAGTGGCGAAATACAATCAATTGCTGAGAATTGAAGAAAATTTGGGTGATTCTGCTATTTATCAAGGACGTAAGGTTTTTTACAATTTAGATTAAAACGTCCTAGATAATATAATTCTCAAAGGCTTATAGGTTTTCTCCTATTTCTTATAGAACAGTAAGTGCGAAAACTTTACTAAAATAATTTGAAAATTTTTTTTCGGTAAAATTTTGAAGAAGCCCAATAAAGCTCAGACAACTTTTTATTTGAGTTTATTTATGTTTTTGTTAGTCCTCGTAGCAGCAACTTTTGGTGATAAGGGTGTCGTCACCGTATATAAATTTAAAAGTGAACTTAATGAATTGAAAAGTTTTAATAAAAAACTCACCAATGAGAATTTAAGACTACGAAATGAAATTGCTGCTTTAAAATCCGACCCCTTCGCGGTTGAAAAAGTGGCTCGCGAAAAATTAAATCTGGTTAAGGCCGGAGAAGTGATATACCAATTTGTTCCTTCCTCAAAAAACTAGCCAAAATTGGCAATAAAGTTTTTATTTTTACCTTTCCTGTTAATTTGTTAAAATTTAAAGTAATTTATTGAAAACAAAGGCTTTATGAAGAATTTTTTATTTCTCAAAGAATTTTTTGAAACCATTGAAATATTGAGGTTTACGCTGGTGGATCCCTTCAAAATTCGGGTTGTATGTTGGTTAAACTGCCAAAAAATCAAAAATTTCCAAGGATTTTTTCATTAACCTATTGATATTTTTGTAATAAATGGTAGAGTATATACATCCAAATAAATAGGGGGAAAACTTTGGAGGAGATTTTATTCTTAATTTAGAATCTCTGAAAAAGGGAATTAAGGTTCTTGGTACCTGGAATCGAAAGCTAGAGAACTTATTTACTTCAAGTTGCTCGAAAGCATCTGGCAAATCTAATATCTGGCTTTAAATTCAATTGGGTAGTATGTCCTAAATTCTTGAAAAAAATAGTTTTACTATCATTTCATTGATAAGGAGGAAGCATGACCAAGCAAGACATTATTAATCATGTTTCACAGGAAGCTAGCCTATCTCGTTCTAAAGCGGAAGAAGCTGTTGAAACTGTGATCAAATTGATTAAAGAGTCCCTGGGTCAAGGTGAACCAGTAATTTTACGTCGTTTTGGGACGTTTCAAGTGAAACAAAAAACCAAACGAATGGGACGGAATCCAAAAACTGGAGAAGAGGCTGAAATTACAGCTAGGAAGGTCGTACGATTCAAGTCTGGTAAGCATTTTAAGCAGGCTGTGAATGACGACGAAAATTAATGCCAAGTTTATAGTTATAGGATAAGCATGGCATCTCCATAACTATAAAATCGGTATTTTTTTTGAATTGCTTGTTCATAAGCCTTTCGAATAAGGGATGGACTCCCAAAAGCGCAAACCAATAAATACAGGCTTGATTTTGGTAAATGAAAGTTAGTTATTAAATGGTCTGTATTTTTAAAAGTTTGGCCTGGATATATAAATCGTTCAGTCCAATCAGAATATGGGTTGTTTCTGGATGATTGGATATCAATAGATTCCAAGACTCGGGTTGTTGTAGTCCCTACAGAAAGAATTTTATTTCTCTGTTGCTTATTTTGAAAAAGAGTATTCCAAGTTTGTGTAGAAATTTGGAAATACTCTTTTTTCATTTTGTGTTGAGTTATGTTTTCTGTGCGGATGGGTTGAAATGTTCCAGGTCCTACTTGAAGCGTTAAAAAAGCAATTTGAAGTTTTGCTTTTAGGTGATCCATCATAGAATTTGAGAAATGGAGACCCGCTGTAGGTGCTGCAATGGATCCTGGAAATTTAGCAAAGACAGTTTGGTATCTTTCCTTGTCTAAAGCCCTTAATTGATTGTCTTCAGTGTTTCTTCGAATGTAATGAGGAAGGGGAAGACTTCCTTTAGTATTCATAAGTTGTTGCACATCAACTTTATCTGGAAATTGAAGTAATCCTAAATCCTCTTTTTTTCCTAAAAAGGTTGCGTAACAATTTTGATTAAAATTAATGATTTCCCCCGGTTTAATTTTTCCTAATCCTTTAACCAGAATAGACCAGATACCTGGTTTAACTTCTTCAACCAGTAATACTTCTGAAAACTTTATAGTATTTTGCCAATTTCCAAAGAGTTTGGCCGGTAACACCTGTGTATTATTAAAAACGAGAAGGGGTTTGGTTTTTAAATAGTTGGGTAAGGATGAAAACTGGTCATGATAAATATCGCCTGTCTTCCTTTCAATGACCATTAAACGAGATTCGCCCCGTTCTGGGCTTGGTTTTTGGGCTATTAAATTCTCAGGAAGGTCAAAATTAAAATCTGATAACTTCATGGTAGAGATAATTGCAATTTTAATTGACTTATGAAAGCTTTCTCTTTGTTTTATAAAGGTTTTTCAACCTTTTTTGAAAAAATTTGAGGTTGACCTCTTTTTGTAAATATTATATTCTCTCGGAACGTCCAGAGTTTAGAACAAAAACCGTAAAAGTCCAAATAGGGTATGAAAACAATGAAAAACTTTAAAACCATAGGATTGCTATTTTTATCAGCCCTTCTTGTTTTTCTAGGAGGCGTAGATGCTGCTAACGCTAAAAAGAAAAAAATCCCTAAAAAACCTAAGTATGTTGGGTCAGCAAAATGTAATGGAAGTTGTCACGATCCCTATTATCAAGCCTGGAGGAACTCCCCGCATGGTAAGACGTTTGATATTTTAAAACCAGGCGAAAGAGCGGATGCGAAAAAGAAAGCAAGCTTGGATCCTGAAAAGGATTACACCACTGATCCTATGTGTTTACGTTGTCATACTACAGGCTATCGACAAAAGGGAGGCTTTAAGCCCGCTGGAACCAAAATAAAGGGCAAGGACGTAAGTACTAAAATTGACCCGGATGAGCCGAGTTTAGAACAGGTAGGTTGTGAGATGTGTCATGCAGCTGCTGGAGGAGCTCAATTCAGAGTAGTAATGAAAAATACCAAGGGTGACTTTAAGAAGAAAGATACGGAGAAATATGGACAACGTTGGGATTATGCAAACGTTTGCACACGCTGTCATAATCACCCTAAAAATCCACATAATGAGAAATTGGATGCAAAATATGCGTTTGATTATGAAAAGAAAAAAGCTGAAGTCCATCCTTATGATAAATTTCTATCTGAGGACAATGCAGATCAAAATATTGTAGAGGACGGCAAAGTAAAGGACCGCGCAAAAGAAAAAGCAAAGTCTGAAGAAAAACCCTTGAGAATTGAAGACTTCGAAGTCAACGATAAGGGAAAGCTTAAATTCGTTAAGAAAACCCGACCTTATAAATACAGCAAAAAGAAAAAGAGAGGAAAATTTTATTATCAAAAATAATTTTTTCCATTATCCTATTATCAAGCCTTAATTAATAAGGGGGAGGTCCAGGCGAACACGGATTTCCCCCTTATCTTATTTCAACTCTATTTCTAAAACTCATTCCATGAACGAAACCACCTTTAAAAAGAAAATTGTATGTATTGGAGCCGGTTATGTTGGTGGCCCCACGATGACAGTAATTGCGAATCACTGCCCGGATTATAAGGTAACCGTTGTTGACATTTCGCAGCAGAAAATTGACCAGTGGAATTCTGATAACTTACCTATTTACGAGCCCGGCTTAAAGGAGCGGGTTTTAAAAACCCGTGGCAAAAATCTGTTTTTTTCGACCAATGTAGAAGCAGGGATTGAAGAAGCTGATATGATTTTTGTTTCCGTTAATACTCCTACCAAGACTTTTGGCGAAGGAGAAGGTCGTGCAGTGGATTTACAATATGTTGAAAAAACCGCCCGAAAAATTAAAGAATGTTCTCGTTCAGATAAAATTGTCATTGAAAAAAGTACACTACCCGTCCGTGCGGCAGAAACTATCGGGAAAATTTTACAATCAGGAAAAAATGGAGTGAACTTTGAAATTTTATCAAATCCTGAGTTTTTGGCCGAAGGGACGGGAATAATGGATTTGGAAGAACCAGATCGTATTTTGATTGGTTCGAAGGAAACTCCATCAGGGTTAGAAGCTTGTGAAGAACTAGTAAAAGTTTATGAGCATTGGGTTCCGCGGGAAAAACTTATTACAACAAATTTATGGAGTAGCGAGCTTTCTAAGTTGGTTGCTAATGCATTTCTAGCGCAAAGAATTTCATCAATAAATAGTATTTCTGCATTGTGTGAGGTAACTGAGGCGGATGTAAAAGAAGTTGCGCATGCCGTTGGCCGTGATTCACGGATTGGTCCTAAATTTTTAAATGCCGGAATTGGTTTTGGTGGCTCATGTTTTCGAAAAGATATATTAAATCTAATTTACTTATGCGAGCACTATGGCCTTCATCCAGTCGCAGAGTTTTGGCAACAAGTGATTAATTTAAATGATTACCAAATGGATCGATTTGTTACTCGAATGTTGAGAGCCATGTTTAACTCAGTGGTAGGAAAAAAAATTGCAATTATGGGTTTTGCATTTAAACCTGACACTGGAGATACACGGGATGCTCCAGCTATCCATGTATGCAAAAAACTGTTGGTAGAAAAAGCACACTTGTCTATTACGGATCCTCATGCACTGGAAAATGCCAAGCGAGATCTTCAGGGTTTAGAAGGTGAGATAGATTACGAGCCTGATCCCTATAAGGCAGTTGAAGGAGCACATGCTATTGCTTTAATGACCGAATGGAAAGAATTTAAAGAATTGGATTTTCAAAAGATTTATGACAGTATGGAAAAACCTGCCTTTTTATTTGATGGTCGAAATCACCTAGACCATAAAGCTCTTCATAAAATAGGTTTTCATGTGTTTGGCATAGGTAAACCCCCCTTAGATAACTTTTAAGTTTTTCTAAAGGTTATTATTCAGAAATTGACTTATTCCGATGGGTTAGGTTTGTGACAAAAGGTGCATGTATCCATAGGTCTGTGTGGCATTATTGGAGAGTCTTTTACCTTTTGAACATGACAAGAGAGACATTCTTCTACAGGGGCTTCTGGTTTGTGAAAAGTTTGTTTACTTAGTGCAGGGGCAGAATCTAAAAATGACTTTACAATATATATAATCAAAATTAGGCCGAGAACAGCAGAAACTTTCATGAAATTTATTTGGCCTGAAAATTTATTTTTCTTTTTTCCCATTTTCAAATGCCCTTAGTCGGTAGTGTGGGCTGCAACGACATCAATTTCTATTTTAGCCCCTTTAGGTAAAGCCGCAACCTGAACACACGCCCGTGCCGGCTTCCCTTCCCCAAAGAACCTTTCATAAACGGAATTCATTCTCTTAAAGTGGTCCATGTCAGATAAATAGACAGTGGCCTTAATTACATTGTTGAAAGAAAGTCCATCTGCTTTTAAAATTGCTTCAATATTTTTTAATGTTAAATTAGTTTCTTCCTCAATTTCACCAGAGATAAAATTGCCACTTTTAGGATCGAGAGCAATTTGACCCGAAGTATAAAGGAAATCTCCGATGCGAATCGCTTGTTGATAGGGTCCAATGGCAGCTGGTGCATCACCGGTTTGAATAGCTTTTTTGATCATAGTATTTTCTAACCCAAGTTCAGAGTTAACAATAAATTTTTTCCATTTGTTTAATTAAGGGATACGATTTTAATTCCCTTCCCAATCTGGATAATACTAAACGGTGAGTGATATACTCTAACTCTTTTTCAACCCCTTTTGGAATTTTTAATCGGTCACTACGAGAAACATCGAGGGTAAGTAATTTTTTTAAGTAATTGAGAGTTCCCGATTGAAGTTTAGTATCTGGAATTTCTGAACTTTGGCAAAAGTGACATATAATTCCTTGTTTACTAAAACTAAACCCCACCCAAGGTGATTGGGATTCCTTTTTGCACACTAAACAAATAGATAATCGCGGTTTGTAACCTGCTAAGGCCAATAGGCGAATTTCAAATAGACGACATAAGTTTTCTAACTCATTTAATTGCATTGATGCTGATAAGGAACTGACTAATAAATGAAATATTTCGGGCTCCGGGTGTTTTTCAGCAATCATGGCTTCCACGAGTTCTATAAAATAGATTGTTGTATAAAACTTTGAAGGATTTTCTCTAATGGATTGATGCGATTGAACGATATCGCATTGGTTTAATCTATAAATTTCTTGAGTTTCTTTTCCAAAATAAATAAGAGAAAGGTAAGTCATTGGTTCCAATGAAGCTCCAAATCGGCTTTTAAGCCTTCTTGCGGCCTTTGCAACACATTTAATTTTGCCATAAGTTTCAGAGAATAGTGTGACCAGTTTGTCTGTTTCTGAAAGCTTTAAAGTGCGGAGAACAATAGCTCGTGTTTTAAAGAGAGGCATTTCGTTTTTGTTCAAAATCCAATAAAAAAATTTTCGTTTTTAGGCCACCGGTATAACCGCCTAGGCTACCATTATTTTGGATTATTCTATGGCAAGGAATAATAATTGGGATTGGGTTTTTTGAGTTTGCATTGCCTACGGCCCGATAAGCTTTGGGATTATTGATAGATTTGGCTAACCAAGAATAACTTCGTGTTTCTCCATAGGGGATTTGGATAAGTTTTTTCCAAACCTTTTGTTGGAAATGGGTGCCCGAACTAAGATCAAAAGAACAATTAAACTGTTGGAGGTTTCCTTTAAAATATCGACTAATTTGAGAAGCTATGTGGCTTAGTTTTTTTATGTTTTTTTTTGCAGGAGCGGAAAAGGCTTTTTCCAGAAACTTAACATAACGGGTTTCACTTTTTATCCTGGTTTGAATATTGCACAATCCAATTTCCGTTGTGGCAATGCCCCATTTTCCCAGAGGGGTGTCGACAATTGCGAAGAACAAATCTTCTGATTCTATTGGTCTTTTTGGGATGGTTAGCATTGTTTTAAAGAATGGTTCTTGCAGCGGAAAAAACCATATCTAAAGAACTATCAATTTTTATTGCTTTTGTGTCTTTATTTTGAATTGCAGAAATTAAATTTGAATATTTTGTCGAATCATATCCCGTTACCGTGGAACCAATGATAAAGTTAAAGTGATCATCACTGGAGCCAATGGAGGCAATGTTTAATTGCTCGGAAAAATTTTCTTCATAACCATGACCAGTACTTATGTCCTCAATTGCATCGACAGCTCCCAAGAGGTGCTGTTGAATAAATGGTACCTTAATTCCAAAAGGGAAATCTTTACGCTCAATATTGGGGTGAGGTACAATTGAAACTCCTCCCAAGGATTGTATCATAAGCGATGCTTGTTCAGCGGTGTGGTATTTCTTATCAAAAATTGAAAAATAATTAATTAAGTCCTTTTGATATTTTGGCTCCAGCCAATCTTCTTCCATTGCCAAAATAAGGTGTCCTTGTTCCGTACTCAGTTCCAAGGCAGGGTATAACTTCAAATGACCCAAACCCTGGTCGTTTAAAATTTTCGCAACTTGCCATCTATCTTGAAAAGAAGCCAGGGTTTTCCTAAGGGGCACTTGACCTGGAATTAAATGTTCCGTTATTAATAAGAAATCTAATCCAACTTCAGCTGCTCGATAAGCTATTTCATCCACGGTATAGTGCCCATCAGAATGGAGAGAATGACAATGAGTTTCCCCAAGTTTGAAATTTGGATTACTTTTTTTGAAATTTTCGATATTTTTTTTGATTTTTTTATTTAAAAAGGAATTCCCAATTAAACCGGAAACTGGGGTTACCATTTGTGCCTTGGTTCGATAAGGAATGGCAAGGTGCGCTCCAAGCAACCCAAGTGTGGTACCTGAAATGAATTTTAAGAATGATCTTCTGTCCAAAAATACCCCTCCTGAATAATAAATTTTAAAGAATTACATTGTATCAAACTTGAGGGCTATTTATTCAAGAAAAAATTCACTAAAAATAAGCTGAGAATAGGGATGTAAGTAATTAATAATAAAGCAATTATCCGAAGACCTAAAAATGGGAGTGTAGCTGAATATAATCGAATCACCGGTTCTGAGAAACGAGAACTTGCGATAAACAAATTTATTCCAACAGGTGGGGTAGAATAGCCAATTTCAAGGTTGGTAAGAAAAATGATTCCCAAATGGACCATGTTGATATCAAAGCTTTGCGCAATTGGGATGATTAAGGGAACCACGACTATTATCGCTGAAAAGATATCCATCATACAACCTACAGCCAAAAGAAACACATTGAGAACCATAAGAAATGCGATTTTGCTGTCAATATACTCTTTCATAAGACCAAGCAATTGCATGGGGACTTGTTCGTCGACTAAGTAGCTGGTGAATCCCATAGCCGTCCCCATAATGATTAAAATGGTTCCTACCAAAATCATGCTTTTGGTCATTAATTGGGGAAGAACTTTAATAGGGTGGATGTCTTTATATATAAAAGACTCTATGAAAATTACATATACAACCGTGGTGGCTGCAGCTTCAGTAACGGTAAACCAACCGCCATAAATGCCAAAGAGAACAAAAAACGGTAAAGCAACCTCCCAAATAGCTTCTTTAAGGGAAGTAAATGCTTCTCCCCAATTAATTGGTCTTCGTTCAATTTGAAACTTTGCTCCCATTCCTGTGCTGTAAAAAGCTAGTAGAGAAATCATTAACAAACCAGGAACAATTCCTGCTAAAAATAACTGGTCAACGTTTACCTGGGCAATTAGGCCATATAAAATTAAAGGAAGTGAAGGAGGAAATAAAAGGCCCAAGCTTCCGGAGGAAGTCATTAAGCCTAATGAGAAATTTTTTGAATACTTTTCTTTAAGCATCAGGGGATATAATAAACCTCCCAGTGCAATGATTGTGACACCTGAAGCTCCTGTAAAGGCAGTGAAGAAGGCGGAAGCTACCAAAACAATTAAGGGTACGCCACCTGGAATTCCGGCTAATAGAGTTTGTGAAAGGCGTGTGAGCCTTTGGGGAGTTTGACTTTCGGCTAATATAAACCCTGCAAATGTGAATAAGGGGATGGCGATGAGGGTGGGAGCACTTGCTACACGATATAATTCAATAAAAATTGCAGCAGAATCAATCTCGGCATAATGGAAAGCCAGTAATCCCCCCAAGCCAATCACTGCATATAAAGGCGTTCCTAAGAAAGCGAGAAACAGAATTCCTAAAATTATCAATAAGGTCACTTTTGGGATTCCTTAGCATTAAACATATTCTCGAAAATTCTAATAATGATTCGGAATGTGATCATGGCAAAACTAAAGGGTAAAATGGTTTGAAATATCCATACAGGAATATCTAAAAACAGCGTCGATTCCGCTTCTTTTTCTAGTAGGACAAATTGATAGGCTGCGGCTGTCAAAAGGGTAGTTATTAAGGTGGTGACGACATCAACCCAAATTTTTACTCTTCGGCTTACTTTCTTTGGAAGAAAATGAGGCAGGAAGTCTATTGCGATATGTTTTCTTTCTCTTACTGCTAGAGAGGCTCCAAGGAATCCAACCCATAATACCAGTTGCCTCGTAAGTATGTCTGCCCATAATATCCCTTCATTAAAAAAATTTCTAAGCAAAACCTGAGTGAAAGTGAGAATCACCATCGAGGACAGTAAGCAAGCAATAAAAATACTTTCGATTTTAGCTATGATATTATCGAGGGTTTTTAGAGGATGCATGGTCACCACTTTAAGAGAGATTTTGCTGGAATTAAGAAATACCTAGAACTCCAGGAGGAAGGTACTTGACCATAATAAAGACTTTGTTTCGCAGTCTCAATATTTTATTATTTTTCTTTTAAGTCATTTCAGGTGAATTGTGGCATATAGATTTTATTTAGGCTTAGGATTGGTTTTATTTATTTTGTTAAATAATTTAGCCTTTGCTGAAAAGAATACAAACGATATGGTATATTTTCCTGCCGGTGAATTTTTAATGGGGAGCTCCATTGAAAAAGGTAGAAAAGATGAAACTCCTCTGCATAAGGTTTATTTAGATTCCTTTTGGTTGGATAAATTTGAAGTGACCGGAAAAGATTTTGAAGAGTTTATGAAGCTGAATCCAAAAGAACATCCTACTATCACGGGTTGGTATGGTAGAAAAATCCGTCCTGACATGCAAAATAAACCAGTTATTGGCTTAACATGGAAACGGTGCAGAAAATATTGTGTATGGAAGGAAAAGCGTTTGCCTACAGAAGCTGAGTGGGAAAGAGCAGCGGCGGGTTTGGAGAATAGAGAATACCCTTGGGGGAATGAATTACCCAACCATGATAGAGCAAATTATAATAGATGTTGTTTTATTAATAAGGGGAACATATTGCATGAAGTAGGCCAATTAGAAAAAGGAAAAACTCCCGAAGGGGTTTATGATATGGCGGGCAACATTGCCGAGTGGGTTTTTGATTGGTATGATAAAAATTATTATAAAGTTAGTCCTTATAAAAACCCCAGAGGCCCCTCTAAGGGTAAATACCATGTGATTCGAGGCGGAGCTTGGAATAGTTTGACGAATTATATGCGTTCTTCTTTTCGATACGGAAATAATGATGGTCAGGAATTTTATGGTATTGGATGTCGTTGTGCCAAATCGGCGAATTAAAAACTAAAACAGAATTAATTTATATGGATGATATCGATTCAAAATTAGATGCTCTTGAGAGGGATAAGTTGATTTCCTTGATTCAGGAGAATGCCGTTCGCATTAAAAGAATTAAAATTAATTTCACTAAGTTTAATAAGGTAAACTCTTTAGAGCATTGGAACAAATATTACGAGTCTTATGACCGACTTATACGGAGTATCCCAAAAGATACATTTCGAATTGAAAGAGAAGTTCGTGCAAAATTTTTAAGTGCCTTGACAAAAGATAGAATATTGAAAATTAAAACATTTATTAATTCGGAAGCTCAATTGCAATTTGAAAAACTTGAAAAAGAATGTGGGATAGAGTTTCAAAAATTAGGGCATCAAAAAGACTATGATGAGCTTGTGGAAAAAACCAAATTAAAAATTATAAAAAGCACTGAAGAACAGTTAGAAAAGTGTGAAAAGGTTTTAAAAAAAGAAACCTCTGAGTCGGGAAAGCTTAAAATTGATGAAATTTGCAATATTTATAATATAAAGGAATCTATTTTACATGAGTTAAATATACTAGAACCTCTCCAGGATATTAATTTGGCTTTAAACAAAATAAGTGATAAAGGGGAGGGGATTTCTTTAATTCAGGGATTCCAATCTTCCATTAAAGAAATGATTTTAAATATTCAAAATGAAACGGTTCAAACTTCTGGATCTGTTGAAGCCAGAAAACTAAGAAAAATTCAAGTGGCTCGAGAATCTTTAATGCTTAGAGATTTATTAGTAAATTGCCAATACTTATTGAGTCAAACTATGTTGTCTGGTGCACAAAAAAATAAGGAGATGATTGAGAAAATTTGGTTTAAAATAGAGGAGATATTTGAAACAGGTAGAAAAGATTGGTTTCAATACTTTCCTAAATTTGAAAAGCTATATAAGTTTATTCGGGATTAACTGAAATATGTTTGTTATTAAGTCAGTTCTAAAATTAAATTCCCTATTATTTTTTTTGGTTTTTATTTTTTTTGTTTCAGGATGTACATTATTAAATATTAATTTGGTCCCTCCGGTTTCTCCCTATAAAGAAAAGGTGGTTTTTGGAAAAGGAGAGAATAAAGTTCTATTAATTGATATTGATGGTGTTATTGGGAATAAAAAGAAAGAATCTTCTTTAGGGAGTACCACAGAAGTTGGTTTGGTGGAACGTGTCCGTGAAATTTTAAAGAAAGCGAATGGAGATAACAGTATTAAAGGAATTATCTTAAGAATAAATAGTCCCGGAGGTACTGTTACTTCAAGCGATGTTATTTATCATGAATTAAAAGTTTTTAAAGAAAAAAAGCAAATAAAGTCCTACGCCATGATTATGGATCTTGCTGCGTCAGGTGGCTATTACATCGCGCAGGCAGCCGATAAAATATTTGCTCATCCAACAAGTTTGACAGGGAGCATAGGTGTAATTGCACTAAAAGTTAACTTGGATGAATTAATGGGGAAAATCGGTGTTGACTTGGAGGTCGTAAAATCGGGAGACAAGAAAGACTTTCTTTCCCCATTTCGAGCTTTAACTAAGGAAGAGCGGATTCTTTTCCAAGATACAATTGATAGTTTTCATAAGCGTTTTGTTCAGACCATTGCAAATAATCGAAAAATGTTGAGTATTAGTGATATTGAAAAATTGGCCGATGGACGTGTTTATACAGCCGAGCAGGCATTAAAAGAGAAACTAATAGATCAAATTGCTTATTTGGATGAAGCTGTAGAACTGGTCAAAAAAGATTTGGATCTAAAGGAACTCAAAGTTGTAACCTATCACCGCCCAGGTGATTATAAAAACAATCTGTATTCTTCTGTCCCTCAAAGTCCTACCATTAATATTATGAATTTTAATATGAATCTTCTTCCTCATTCTACAGAACCTAATTTTTTATATATGTGGATGCCTTAAGTTGGCTGTTATCAAAACCTTAAGGAAGTTATTATTTTTGCGGTGGGTAGTAAGTTGACCTTAGGGTAGCTTTTACTTAACATAAAATATAGGCATCCTTATCATTGTAAAATCAAAAGGTTACTTATATTTAATGGGAAATCCAGTTTCCGAATATCGATTTTTAATTGTGGATGACGACAATGATGATTTTTTCTTGATCAAGGAATTACTAAGAGAGGGGAAATTTAAATTCAAAGTTGTTGTCGAACAACTATCCAATCCAAAGGATATTTTTGAGTCCTTAAGAAAAAATAACTTCGACCTTTGTTTCATTGATTATTATTTAGGACAAAGTAATGGTATCGAAGTTATTCAATCCATTAGAGATCAAGATTTAACAATACCCATAATATTATTAACAGGAAGAGGAGATTCCGATACAGCTGTTCGGGCCATTAAAGCTGGGGCAAATGACTATTTAGAAAAATCGGAATTGTCCGTTGATAATCTTTCAAAATTAATAAACATTACTCTAAAAAGTTATAAGGAAGAAAAACAGCGCCGTGAATTTGAAAAAGCTTTTTATAATCAAGGGTTACTGTTGCAGGGAGTATCTGAGGCAGCAACACGCTTATTAACAATACATGACCATGAGTTGGGGATAAAAGAAGCTTTATCTATTTTAGGTAAGGCATCTAAAGTAGATTTTGCTTTTTTATTTAATGACCATCCTCATCCCCAAAATGGAGAAAACGCTTTTAGTTTAAAATATTATTGGAGTCTTGGTAATCAAAATGATTTGTGTGACGATTTATTAAATCTTTCTCATCGAAATCTTGGAATAACCAAAGTTCATCAGGAACTTGCTTCTGGCCAAGTGGTCACAAAATTAATTGATGAACTTCCTCAAGGGTTAGCCTTTCTTTTTACAAAATTGAAAATTAAATCTGTGATATTTGTACCCATTAAAATTGACTTTATTTTATGGGGTACATTAGTCTTTGCTGATAGTGTTGGGTATAGAGTTTGGTCACCTGAGGAAATTTCAATTTTAAAAACTATGGCCTCGAGTATTGGTGGAAAATTAAAAAGAACTCAGGATGATCTAGCTTTTCGTTCAATAGTTCAGGGTATTTCTTCTTTTACCGGAAACGATTTCTTTCAGTCTTTAGTACGAAATCTAGCTACCGCTCTCCCGGTAAGATGTGCCTTTGTAAGTGAAATATTAGATTACTCTAAGAGCAGATGTCGTGTAATTGCAGGATGTGACGGATTTGAAAATGTCGAAAACTTTGAATTTGATTTATTAAATTCACCTTTTGAGGATATGTTGGCAGGGTTGTTTAGTTATTATCCGGATTTTGTTCAAGAAATATTTCCAAAGGAAGAAATATTTAAAAAGTTTCGTGCTAATAGTTTTGCCGGAGTTCCTTTTTTTGATTCTAATTCAAAAGTTATTGGCCACCTTTCCGTTTTAGATGATAGGCCTATAGAGGATAAAAATCGAACCAGTTCTATATTGCAGATTTTTGCTTCACGTGCAGGAGCAGAGTTGGAACGCAAGCGAGCAGATGAAACTATAAAAAGTTTGGCTTATTATGATTCTCTTACAGGACTTCCCAACCGAATTTTATTAAATGATAGAATAAATTTGACCCTTGAACGAGCCAAAAGGCATGATCAAAACTTCGCATTAATGTTTTTGGATTTTGATCATTTTAAAGAAATTAACGATAACTATGGTCATTCTGTGGGTGATTTTTTATTGAAGAGTATGGCTGATCGTCTTACTCAAAGTTTGCGAGGTCAAGATACCGTGGCAAGATTGGGAGGAGATGAGTTTATTTTATTATTTCCTGAGATCAGTCATCCTTCCGATGCCAAACTCATTGCTGAAAAAATTCTTAAATTGGGGCGTGAACCCATGAAAATAGAGGGTAATCTTATTAAGATATCCTTTAGTATTGGTGTTGCCATTTTTCCATTTGATGGAAAAGATTCCAAAGAACTTACCCTGAATGCAGACCAGGCATTATATATTGCTAAAAATAACGGTCGTGACTCCTTCCATTTTGCATCCTCCAAACTTTTAATCGATAAATGAAAATATAGTTGACTTTCCTCCGTTTTACCCTTAGAAATAAGGTCTTTCACAAAATAGGGAAGTCCAAATGTTTACTTTGAATTCCATCAATATTGGGAAACCTACCGAAGTTCCTTACGGTGATAATAAATTCTTTCGCTCCTCGATATTAAGGCAACCGATTAATGGAAAGATATTTGTTGATGCTTTAGGTTTGGATGGGGACTCTGTGGCTAATAAATCCGTTCACGGAGGAGTTGATAAGGCCATTTGTTTATATTGTGAAGATCATTTCCCTTATTGGGAAGACCGAGTTAAACAAAAAATTATTCCTGGGGCCTTCGGAGAAAACTTTACCATTAAGGGAGTTACAGAAGAGATGCTCCGGATTGGTGATATCATTCAAATAGGAGATGTGGAAATACAAATTTCACAACCCAGGCAACCTTGTCAAAACTTAGTTAAAAAATTTGGAATCCCCAAGTTAGCGCAAATGATAACAGAAACAGGTTTTACTGGTTTTTATTGCCGTGTAATTCAGCCGGGTTGGATAGAGTCCGGGATGACATGTAAAATTAAGAAAACAGAGGATTTTAAAATCACATTATCTGAAGCTAATAGAATTTTTTACACGGAAAAGAAAAATATTGAAGCAATAAAGAAAGTTTTAAATGTGAAATCTCTTTCCTCCAGTTGGCGCGGTTATCTGCAAGAGAGGCTTGATAAATTAATTCCAAATGAATTTTCTCAAAAGAGTTAAAAATTATCATCCAAATGAGTTCTATTGTCCCTCCTGCCCAATCCTTAGAAAAATGGTTATCTGAATTTAAATTATTATTAAACTCGGATGTGAATTCAGATGTTATGGAATGCTTATTTTTTCATTTAGTAGATTTAAAAGTATTTGAAAAAATAGCATCCAATGAATGGAGACTCAAAAATTGTCCAGGAAAGAGCAAAGAACCATTAAATAACTTATTAAATGCAACGCTTCAAAAATATTCTAAAACACCTGAGGGCTTTGCAATTGGATACTTTTTAGCTCAGTCTTCAGTTCCCTCACTTCCAGAATTTCTTACGAGGAAAAACAATAAATCAAATGTTTCTAAGGGGAAAGCTCATCTATCAAAAAGTTCTGATTTAAGTAATCTTCAAATCGTGAAAAAATATGGCAAACAGGTTGAAGAATTTATGGAATTTGAAAAGTTGTGTACAGAAAAATTGCTTGGTCCCAATACAACCAAAATAAAAGCCCGAAAGATTTTTAACTATATCCTTCCAAAAATTCAAAAGAAAGTTACTCCGCGTCCTTGGGAACAATTGAGCCGTAGACGTCATAAAAAGTGACTTGATATAATAAATGGCTTTGTTGTTTGAAAAAAGATGCGATACAATCTCTCCTTCGTTTTACTCTTAAGAAAGTCATTTCATGGATAAAAAACATGTTGTCATAATTGGAGCAGGCCCTGGAGGTTATACGGCTGCTTTTTTAGCCGCAGATAAGGGTCTAAATGTCACACTCATAAATGAAGAAAAATCATTAGGAGGTGTGTGTTTGCAAAGAGGTTGCATTCCTTCTAAAGCCCTATTACACGCCGCAAAGTTGATAACTGATGCAAGAGATGCCAGTGAAATTGGTTTGGATTTTTCTTTACAGAATTTGAATTTAGATAAACTTAGAGATTGGAAAAACCAAGTTGTTCAAAAAATGACAGGTGGTTTAGCCCAACTTTGTAAACAACGTGGAATTAATTATGTTATCGGTCACGCTCAATTTGTGAATTCGAATGAATTAAAGGTTGTTGATGGCGAGACTTTCAAATTTGATTATGCAATTATTGCAGTTGGTTCAGTCCCTCACATACCAGATTCTTTTAAAGATATCAGTCCTAAAATAATGGATTCAACATCTGCGCTGGACTTGGAAGAAATACCAAAACGATTGTTGGTTGTTGGAGGAGGATACATTGGTTTGGAAATGGGAACAGTTTTTTCTTCTTTAGGTACTAAAGTTAGCGTCATTGAAATGATGGATGGCCTGCTTCCAGGTGTGGATCAAGATTTAGTAAGAATTCTACAAGTCCGTTTGAAAAAAGAATTTGATTCAATTTTATTGAAATCAAAAGTCAGCGGCATCAAAGAAGTTAATAATGAATTAGAGGTTTCTATTGATACAAACTCCGGGAACGAAAAACAGAATTTTGAGCGTGTTTTAGTTTCTATTGGAAGAGTGCCAAATAGTAGAAATTTGGGATTAGGAAAGACAAACGTTGAGGTGGATAAAAATGGATTCATTATTGTAGATAATAATTTGCAAACGAACGAATCCTCCATTTTTGCAATTGGCGATGTGATTGGTGGAGCTATGTTAGCTCATAAAGCGGCTCATGAAGGGAAAAAAGTAGTTGAATTTCTTTTAGGTCACTCAGAAATATCCAATTCAAATACAATTCCTGCAGTAGTTTTCACTGATCCTGAAATTGCTTGGTGTGGGGTAACCGAAGACCAGGCTAAGGCTGAAAATCTAAGCTATACAATTGTAAAGTTCCCTTGGGGTGCATCGGGGCGTGCGACGGCCATGAGTAGGAATGATGGGCAAACAAAATTAATATTAGAGCGTGAAACAGGAATTGTTTTAGGTGTAGGGATTGTAGGAGTGGGTGCAGGAGAACTTATTTCTGAGGGAATTTTAGCCGTAGATAAAAGAATGACTGCTAAAGATTTGGCTGAAAGAATTCATCCTCATCCAACTTTATCTGAAACCCTTATGGAAGCGGCAGAGGTTCATGAAGGGTTTCCCACTCATATATTTAAGCGACCTCGTCGTTAAAAGATTATAATCCATTTAAGTTGCGGGTTTGGTGTGAGTGAGCATGTCTTTGATGCCTCCGATAGAGCTCAAAATTCCGGTGGCTTCATAAGGTAGATATATTACTTTATTATCTTTTCCGGTAACCATTTCACCTAATGTTTCTATATAGCGGACTGCTATTAAATAATTTGCCGGATCTGTGTCAGCATTTTTTAAAGAGGCCGTAATTTTTTCTATTGCTTCTGCTTCGGCTTGAGCAACTTTTATTCTTGCTTGAGCTTCCCCCTCTGCTTTTAATATGGCGGCTTGTTTTTCACCTTCAGCCCTATTAATTTCAGATTCCTTTACACCTTCTGCTTGGAGAATAGCTGCTCGCTTTTCACCCTCAGCTTCTAATATGGATGCACGACGATCTCTCTCGGCTCGCATTTGTTTTTCCATGGCGTCCTGGATGTCTTTTGGCGGATTAATATCTTGTAATTCAACCCGATTAGTTTTCACACCCCATTTGTCCGTTGCTTCATCCAAAATGCCGCGTAATTTATTATTGATTGTATCTCGAGAAGCTAAACACTCATCCAAATCCAGTTCTCCAATGACATTTCTTAAAGTAGTTTGAGTGAGTTTTTCTAAAGCTTCCGGAAGGTTAAATATTTCGTAGACGGTTTTGAAAGGATCAATAATTTGAAAATACAATAGGGCATTAATTTCAATACCAACGTTGTCTTTGGTAATTACATTTTGCCTGGGAAAGTCGTAAACAGTTTCCCTTAGATCGATTTTTTTAATAATGGATTTATAGACATAAGATTTTCCGCTTCCGGGGTCAATTTGGGTAAACCTCCAATGTATTTTTCTCGGTACATCCACTAAAGGGATGATTAAATTGATTCCACTATTTAAAGTCCTATGATAGCGTCCTAACCTCTCAATAACCATGGTTTCGGCTTGTTGAACAATAATAAAACCCTTGGATATGAAAATTACTACTAAGAAAATTATTGCACCGGCAATGATCAATGTGGGTTCCATATTTTCCATAAGTTAGCCTTTCAATTAATTTTTTCCACGTAAGCGGTAGCTCCCTCTATTTTTTTAACCACAACTTGTTGGTTTTTTTCGATATCCAGATTATCCAGAGATTTTGCTCGCCAATCTTCTCCATTTATTTGAACACGGCCTGAGTTTTTTAAGTTTTGAATTTTTTCAATGACATTTGCAGTTGTTCCTACCAGGGCGGAAACACCATGAAGCCGTTTTGAACTTGATCGATACAATAATTCTTTTAGTTTAGGACGAAACCCAAAAAAGAATATTAAAGAAACAATAGCAAATGAAAGGGTTTGAATTTCTAACTCGTAGCCCAACATTGTAGCTATGCCGCCAGCAAACGCACCCATTCCAAAGCTGGCAAGGCTGAATTCCATGGTTAGTATTTCCAAACCTAATAAAATTATTCCTGCAATAAACCAATAGTGTACGGGTTCCATAAACACACCTACATGGATTTTCAATAATAATTTACTTTAAGAATGAGCTAACAAGTCATTAGTCAAAATTTTCTACGGAAATAGATTATGATAAAAAATTAATTTTGTAAAAGAAATATTTTGAAACGTTTATATGTCTATTATGTCGTCATCCTTCTGTCGTTGAGGAGAACGCTTAATATCCGGGTCGATTTTAAATGGAAATTGGGAAGGGTGATGCATTGTATTTCGTTTTCGACCTCCAAATAAACTTGCTAACCAAGTGACTACACCACCTCCAATAGCAATAAAAAGAAAAGTAACCCCAAATAAAAATAGTGCAGCCACGGCAAAAATAATTGTAATAAATAAAATGATTTTAGTGCCCAATGGCATTTGTCTGAATGGGTGATTTGAAGAAAAAATAAACATTAGTGATCCTAACAGAATAATATTTTATAATAGGCGAAACTCAACCTAATGAAATCTTATGGAAAAAGATATTTTTATCATTGATTGCTCAAACTGTGAGGCTAAAAACAGAGTAAAATCTTATTCTGCTGATAAAATTCCTGTTTGTGCCAAATGCCGAACCCCATTGGTTGATAAGGATAAAAATGAAGTCCATGCCAAGTATGCTAAAAACTTGAAAAACTTTTATAATTTACCTGACTTCGGAGGACGACCTCCAAAGTCATAAAATTAACCTTATTGTATCGAAAAATTATTATGGATGAAACTGTTCAAATTATAGACACTATTTTAAAGGAAAAACTAAATGCTCATCACGTTGAAATTATTGATGAAAGCTATCTGCATCGTGGCCACAAAGCCGCAGGTGGGGGAGGGCATTATGCGGTTATTGTGGTGTCTGAAAAGTTTAACAATGTAAATTTAATTGACCAGCGGCGTCTTGTCTATTCGGCACTCGATGATCAAATAAACGGGACACCAAAATTAATACACGCGTTGCAAATCAAAACCTTTACTCCTGAGGAGTGGAAAAAATCCAAATAATATAAATGTGAAGGCTTTTTACTCTCTATAAATTTCCAATTCTTCGCAATTTTTTAAATTTTCAGATTCCATAAGTGCTTTAATTCCACTATTAGAAAACTGATTTTTATATAAATCTAGTTTAAGCAATTTTTTACTGTTAGGAGAATCTGCAAAAGCTTTTGCTCCCTCATCCCCAATCACATTTCCAAAGAGAGATAAATATTTTAATTTTGGGAAATTCGAGGAATTTGCCAGAGCAATAGCACCGTCATCGCCAATTTCGTTGTGATTCAAGTTTAAGGTTTCTACATTTATTAAGTAGGGACAATCTGCAATTGCCTCTGCACCCTCATCGCTGGCTTGATTTGCCGAATAAGTGAGATTTTTTACGGTTTTTAATTCTTCACATTTGCAAAATTCAAATGTACCTCTTAGACCTATATTTTTATCTCTAAGATTAAGAACGGTTCCATCCTCGCTCAATGATTCTTTAATTAATTCTTGAATCCGACTCATACGTTACTCCCAGTACAATAAAAGTTTGTTTTTATGGTCTGAGGTATCTTATCAAAATGGGAAAAAAATGAGTTAAAAACTTTAAAAAAAATCGGCAGAGGGATTGCCCTCTGCCGGTAGTATGGGAAAAAAGAATCTATAGCAAGGGTTCTAAAAATAATCCTTGGTTTTTCCATTTTGCTATATCTTCTTTTGTTGGGATAGGAGGAATTGGTTTTTTGGCTTTTCTTTTACCCAAGGGATCGTGAAACGTCCGCGCATAAGCTTCGGCTTTCCACAAATAAAGGTGCGGAAACATCGTTCCCCATGGACCCATTGCCGTTCCATCAATTCCTCTGGTGACTCGGCGATAGTATAACTCATCGGGCCAGTCCTTAAGTACTTTGTTCATGTGGTCAGGCATTTTATCTGTATCCGGTCCATTCGGATCCCTGAAATCAAAAGCGCCTGTCATCATAGGAATTCCGTTAGCGCCATGGCAAACTGCACAATTCAGGCCTTCAGTCGCAGGTTCTTTGCCTTCAAAAACAACTTTACCTTCTTTGACTATTTGTGGATCATCCCACCAAGTCCATTGATTGCCAAGTTTTCCCTCAACGGGAATATGTGTAGGATCTCGGAGGGATTTTAAATAGGCTATTAGTGCTGTCATTTCGTTTTCTTCTATTTCTTCTTCATAGTATGTTGGCATAGCCTTTTTAGACTTGGGGTCCTCAAAACCCGGCGATTGTTGTTTTCTTGGGTCGATAATTTGTTCCTTAATATAGTCTTCTGAATAAAGTCCAATTTGTTTAGTTCCCAGATTTGGTCCTCGATCGGAATTTCCCTCCCAAAACACTTTGTGACAATTAAAACACTTATTGGATTGAAAAACATTCCGACCCTCTTTTATTAATTCAGGTGCGGGTATATTAATAATGTTTATTGGGGGTTTATCAATAACTCTTATTTCGTATTTAGGATCAAATTGAGGCAGTTGAGAAGTTACAGTGATAAATAGTATGGAGGGAAATGCATAAGTTCCTAGTAATCTAATTGTTGAATGTCGTGCGTCTTGTTCAGGTTCTAATGGAGGTAAATCCATTAGCACAAAAATTAAAAACCCAACAAAAGCAAAAGAGATAAATTCTATTTTCCACCAAACAGGGAATCCAACATATCCTGACAAGTACCAAATGGAAATTGCGAGAAAAAGAAATACTGGTAGTTTGAATTTAATGTTATCCCAAAATATATTTAATTTGGTTCGCATAATTTTATCTCCCTTGGATTTGGATTCGATTTTCTATAAGAAAAATTATCCTAATTATTCCAATAAAATAAAATTATGACCCCAAACTTGAAAAAAAAGCAATAAAAAAGCCCAAACCAATTGAGATGGTTTGGGCAAATATATGAATTTTAAAGTTTTAATAAAATTATAATAAGGGGTCTAAAAATAATCCATCCGTTTTCCAACGTTCAATTTCTTCCTTAGTTGGAATTGGTGGAACCGGTCTTTTTTCAGCTCTCTTATCTAAAGGATCATGAAAAGTTCTTGCATAGGCCTCGGCTTTCCATAAATAGAGATGAGGGAATATGGTTCCCCAAGGGGCCATGGGTGTATTGTCAATCCCTCGAGTTACACGCTTATAATACAATTCATCCGGCCAGTCCTTGAGTACTTTATCTACATGATCCGGCATTTTATCTGTGTCCGGTCCATTGGGATTTCTAAAATCAAACGCCCCGGTCATCATAGGAATTCCATCTGCCCCGTGACAAACGGCACAATTAAGACCTTCTGTGGCTGGTTCTTTACCTTCGAAAACAACTTTTCCTTCTTCGATTATCTTTGCATCATCCCACCAAGTCCACTGGTTACCAAATTTCCCTTCAACGGGAATATGAGTAGGATCCCGCATCGTTTTTAAATAGGCGATTAAGGCTGTCATTTCATCTTCACCTAAATCTTCACCATAATAAGTTGGCATGGCTTTTTTTGATTTAGGATCATCAAATCCCGGAGACTGTTTCTTTCTGGGTTCAATAATTTGCTCTTTAATATAATCCTCAGAATAGAGTCCAATCTGCTTAGTCCCTAAATTAGGTCCACGATCCGAGTTACCTTCCCAAAAAACTTTGTGGCAATTAAAGCATTTATTGGATTCAAAAATTTCCCTTCCTGCTGCAATAACCTCAGGGCCAGCTAAGCCGGTAAGTTTTACAGGAGGTTTTTCGAGTTTTGCAACTTCAACTTGCGGATCAAATTGTGGAAGCTGTGCAGTAACTGTTATGAATAAGGCGGAGGGTAGTATATAGGCACATAAAAGTCGAAAAGTTGTTTGCCGAAAACTTTTTTCGGGGTCCATTTTGGGTAAATCTAAAATAATGAAAAACACGAGTCCTACAAATGCAAATGTAACAAATTCAATTTGCCACCAAATAGGAAACCCAAAGTAACCTGCTACAAACCAAATAATGGTTGCAAGAACAAGAAAAAAAGGAATTTTAAATCGAATATTTTGCCAGAAAGTTTTTTCTTTCTTAACCATTCTTATCAATCTCCGTCAGAACATTTATTCAGCCATTTGAGGTGCTGCTTGTGTTGCAGATTCCTCTTTTGCCTTTTTCGATTTTGGATATTTAATACCAAGCCAAATAATGGCGGTCATAATTATAAAAAATGTCCACACAATAGTTGTTACAAAAAACCCGGACTCAGCTAAAGCCGGCGTATATTTATCTACCGTTACATCTTTAAAAACTTTATAAATATGCCAATTCATCCTTGATAATTCTCGGATGGTACCCATCCAACTCATAAGCCAAATATCACTGAATCCCATAAAAATTAATGTGTACAAGGCCAAAGGATTGACTTTGCCCCACTGTATTTTTCCAGTTTTTGTGGCGATAGTATAAAAAATGTAATTGATTAAAGTTACCGTCACCAAAGTAAATGCAGCTGTATTTTTTGAAACCATTAGAGCTAGGAACGCAAGGTTATCCGGAAGAACCATATCCGGATTCATCCCGGGTTCGGGAAGCATCGTGGCAAAGAAACGTCGAGGTGTGAACCATATGGTTGCTGCCAATATAATTAAGCAGAAACCTATTTTCATAAAGGGGAAAAATCTCTGAGCGTTTTCGATTCGCTGCATACTGATCCACATGTAAAGATTACTAGCGCTAAACATGGTTCCTACTAAAAGGCCTTGAACCAACATGAACATGGATTCTCTATCGGACATGATGTACATTCCGATGGTGGCATCGTATTGATAAATTTCACGAACAAAAATGTAACCCATTGCTGGAAGAGGAATCATGATCATAACCCCAATAGCGTTCCCCATATAACCCATCCAGTCATAGTACTCTTTTTCTTTTGGGTCCTTAGACCATAAATACATATAAGCCGCAATGATACCCACCATAAAACCACCAAAAGTACCATTCCCTACCAGTCGATGATAATTCAGAGGCATCCAAGTCATAGTTGCGATGCGGTCCCATTCGGTCATTGTTGTAAATAGATCTGCATAGGGTTTTGGTGGTGTTTGCATTAAGGTTGCTGGCCCATCCAACGCGCATAATAAGGACAGTCCTAATATATTTAGTATGACCCCTGTGACAATATGTCTTCCCTTTTTATTGGACTTATTTAGTGGATCCCAGGAGTACACGTAAATGTACATGACGATTGTTTCTAAAATGAAGAGAGTGGGATATCCAATGACGAATAAAATGGGGTAAGCGTTAACTAGGTAACTAATAAAGTCTTCATAAGCGACCATCATAATGAATAAAAATAAGCCACCGGTTAAGGCCGTAAAACTGTAACAAATGCCGATGACTTTTGTTATTTCGTGCGCCAAACGCTCAAATTTGAAATCCGCTTTAGCAAACATAATACTGGTGGAAAGCAAACCCCCTACGGCGCCATTTAGAAAAGCTAATACCAAAGCAGAGATTTCCAAATGCTCCACTGGAGTAACTGCATAAGCAAAAGCAGTTCCCACGACCCCAGCAATTAGAGCTGAAACTTTGACATTCATTACCTGGTGGAAATAGTTCAGGAAACTAACCACCAGAGCTCCAAAAGCACAGGCCCACATTCCATAAAGAACGCCGAGGTGAATACCTACTATGATTTCACCAATAATCCCAAAGGTTACCCCTATCAGAACCCCAAGAAATACATTAGAAAGAATAATGGCTTTTCTAACACCTTGTGTACGTCGGGCTCCCATAACCTCCATAATGACAACAAACATGGGACACCCTAAAATAAAGGATGCAAATAGGATATGCATTTGAGCCGCGAACCAGGTTGCCTTGCGGTTGCCTATGCCAGGGAATGTAAATGGTTCGTTTTTTACTTCTTTAGCCAGGCCAATATCGGTTAAATAGGATTTATCTTCTTCTTCAGCTTCACCTTCGGCTCCGTCTTCGCCTTCTGCACTTTCTTCTTCGGCAGATTCCTCTCCTTCAAACTCTTCGCCGTCTTCCTCCTCTTCCTCTTCCTCCTCTTCTTCTTCCTCGTCTTCTTCATCTTGTGCTAAAGCACTTTGCGGACCACTCCATTGCAAAAAGGAAACAGAAGAATTTAGAGTGAAAGAAGGACTAAGATGAACGAGTCCATAAAAGAAGACAAAAATCAAAACCAGCTTAAAAATGAAGGACCTATTTTGTGGAGCCGGGGTGATACTGCCCATTGTGAATATCCTATCTTTGTTTAGATGAAATAAATAAAATTTCAGGAATTGACATCGGCAAATTTATTAAGCCCTCACAAAACAGAGAGATTGATAAAATTACAAATGAAAAGGTAGAGAATTATCATATCGACTCATGAAAAGTCAAGAAAATTAAAGGATTGAAGGCAACCTGTTGAAAATAATATGGCTTATTGAAAACCCCCAAAATGATATATCCCTATAGAAAAAAAGTAAGGAATTTTTAATAGAAGGCTAGTAAAAATTTCCGGAGAGCTTGGAAGTAACTTTAATTTTGATAAATATTAAAAATTGAATTATTTTCTTATCGAATCGCCCATAGCCACTAATTGACCACAGGCTCCAAGAATATCTCCTCCCCGGTTTTTTCGAATAAATGCAGTATAGTTTTTGGATATTAAATAGCTTTGGAAATCGAGAATGCGAGATTGGGGTGGGGAGCAGAAATCGGACTCCTTAAAACTGTTAAACGGGATTAGATTTATTTTGGAAGGAATTCCGTGTAGCAGTTTTGCTAAGCGGACGGCATCTTCATGTGTGTCATTAATTCCCTTTAATAAAACATATTCAAAAGTTATCCTGCGTGTTGGTTTCAATGGATAATTGCGTAAGCAATCCAATAAAGCAGCAATTGGAAACTTTTTGTTAATAGGCATAATTTGGTTTCTTGTTTGATCCTCCGTCGCATTTAGCGAAATGGCTAAATTGACTGGAAGGTTTTCTTCTTGAAACATTTGGATTTTGTCAACTAAACCTGATGTAGAAAGTGTTATTTTTCTAGTGGAAATTCTCAAGACTTCCGGCGAAATCATTAGTCTCAAAGCATCACAGAGGGCTTCATAATTGTCTAGGGGTTCCCCCATTCCCATTATTACAATGTTGGTCACTTTATCTTTTTCGGCAAGGTCATCATTGACTGCCAAATATTGACCAATTATTTCCCCTGAGGTTAGTTGTCTTTTTAGGCCAAGGGTACCTGTAAAACAGAAGGTGCAACCCAATCGGCAACCCACTTGAGTTGAAATGCATAAACTTTTTCGGTTTTCATCTGGCATCCAAACGCTTTCAATAGTCTCTCCATCCTCTAATTCCATTAAATATTTAATAGTTCCATCTTTGGATTGAGTTTTATCTGCCACCCTGGGAAGCTTTATGGAAAAATAGTTATCTAGTCTATTCCGTAGAGTTTTAGAAATATTTGTCATTTCATCCATCTGATTTACACGGTGATTGTAAACCCAATTTAAAATTTGAAATGCTCTAAAGGGCTTTTCTCCCCAATTTTTAATCAATTGAATTAGGCGGTCTTGAGAGAAACCGATTAAATTTACCTTTGCAATCTGTTCCATATTACGGGTATTATTTCGCTGAAAGGCCTTATGGATAAGGCCATTTAATAATTATTGGATCCATTATGCTTTTTAGCAATTGGTTCCCTTATATTGCGTTCCCCTTATCGCAAAGTCAACCCTGGGAGGGATTGAATATGGCCAAGGGATTGGGCCTCAAAGAATGTCATAGAATTTTAGATGTTCCTGAGGGGGCAAGTTTAAGAGAAATTCGAAAATCATTCCTGAAATTGGCAAAGGTTTATCATCCTGATAGAAACCCCCATAATCCGGATAGCGAAGAGCGATTTAAACTCATGGCCTCTGCTTTTGAGTTTCTAGAGAAATATTATCAGAAACATATGCCCATTGCTGTACCCGCTCCTGATTTTACTTTTGACCCCGAGTTTGACCTTAGAAAATATAGGGCCAATGATTATTCAGATAAGTGCGAAGACAATTTTGATGCCTCTGTAGAATTTCCAAATCTTTTAGTTCGCCTTAAAAAGTCTTTTCTTGGATTTTTGCGTCTTATGGAGCGAAAAGTTCTGGTAATCGATTTGGATATCAATATTTTAATTAGTAAATCCACTGCTGAAAAGGGTGGAGTGATTCGAATTAAAACCGGTAAAAAACCAATACGAATTAAAATCCCAAAAAATGCTCAAGAAGGTATGGTTCTTAAAGTTCCTGGTCGAGGTGAAAGAGGTTTCTTTAGTCGAAAACGTGGAGATTTGTATTTAAAAATTCGTATAAGCCCTGAAAATGTATAGTCGATCAAATATTGAGGATTTTACTTTTTTATAAAAACCTGAATAACCAACTAACAAACTTATCAGAGATTGGTAGCCTATTGAAATTCACGGACTATTGATTTGGGGCAAAGTAAATTTCGTTCTTTGGCCCTGAGTATTTTTGGTAAGTTTGGATTATTGTAGCTGTTATAAAAATACCCATAGCAATGGTACAAACTGCCACACCTATCAACGCAAACCTTGGTTCTCCTTCAGGGATTTTATAAAAGTTAATAACATTCATTAAAACACAGATAACAGCAATGGCTGCCGAACCTGCCATCAAACCTTTTAATAAAGGTGTGAGTAGAACATCCTTATTGATATGGTTGAGTAAGGCTACGGTAAAACATAAGGGTAAAATAGCAAGAAAAAATGGCCCTAATATCAGGCCTGCTTTTTGCGTTTTGTATTGGTTGTAAATTCTCAATCCATACCAGAGGAGGATGACTACTAAAGCCCCGGACATAAAGTCTACAGTTCTTTTCTCACGTTTTTTAGTTCGTATATAGTTTAGTGATCCTAAAACATAACCGGAAACTTCTTCTTCGCCCATTTCATAAAATCCGCCTTGCTCGGTATCAAATGCAAATACTCTAGCAGTTACGGATTCTGCAGCAAGAGATATTGCCCGATAGGAATCTTTATCAGCTTTTTCAATTTCCAGGTAAACAATTCCAGAGTGATAATTTAAATTGTACTTCTCAATTTCAATTAAGTTTTTTGCGTAATGGCCTTTTTCCTGATGGAACTGTTCCTGGATATCCGCAAGGTCCAAAAGGGCTTGTCTAGCTTGTATGTCCTGATCGGTCTCAAAAATCCGGTTACAACCTGAAAGTAAAAACAAGGTAGTAAACAATAATATTAATTTTTTTGTATTAAGATTCATTTGTAGAAACTATCCCTTCACAACCAAAGGGGCAAGATATAACATAGGAAACTATATTCATCAACCACAAGCTATTTAGTAGCTAATGATTGTTTAATTCGAGATGATTAACATTATGAACCAGCCCGCTTTATGGAAGCAATTAAAGTTTGTCACTGGAAATCCAAATAAGTTAAGGGAGGCGCAGCAAATTTTAGGGATGAATTTGGAAGCAGTTTCAATTGATAATCTTCATGAGATTCAAACCTATGATGTTGAGGAAATAGTATTTCATAAAGCGCAAACGGCATGGGATCAATTAAAATGTCCTGTGTTAGTTGAAGATTCAGGGCTTATTTTTAATGCTTGGAATGGATTGCCTGGCGCATTGGTAAAGTGGTTTGAGAAAACCGTAGGTTGCGAGGGCATGTTAAACATGCTCAATACTTTTGACGACCGTAGTGCTTTAGCACTTTGTCTAGTTGCCATATATGACGGAAAGGATTTTAAGATTGGTAAAGGTGAAGTCAAAGGAAGTATTGCTCAACAAATTAAAGGCACTCAGGGGTTTGGTTGGGATGTCATCTTTATTCCAGAGGGAAATAAAAAAACTTATGCGGAAATGAAGCCTGAAGAAAAAAATGCGATTTCCCATAGGCGCCGTGCTTTCGAAGATTTAAAACAATTGATTTAAGTTTGTAAAGAAAGGCACCGGTGTAAGGCTTTAATATTAAGAGTATATTTTTCCAGGTTTTGATAAATCGAATCCCGGACAGTATTCAAAGTATTTCCATTGATTTTTTCGTAATCCTGAAATAAATCTTCCCAAATTTTTTTGTTTTCCAACCATCCCATTTTATTGGCAAACTTGTGACAATCTTGGGCAGTTAAACATGTAGTTTTTTGGTCCATTGCGCCGGTTCGAATACACTTTAAGGCGCTATCCACAGTAAATCCAAAACGTTGTAAAGCCGCATTTCGATAATAATCGGATTTTTCTTGTTTTTGAATTTCTTCTAGATGCTTAATATTCCATTCTAGGTGAGTAAGAAGGATATTTAAGGAAGGTTCGCCTTTATCTTGAGAATCCATGGAATTACCCTAAGTGGTTTTAAGAAATATGTAATTACAAATTTTATTCTAGTCTCTCTTACTTTGGAAGAACATTTTGAAAAGCTTTTTTCAAAATGATATTCTTTCGCATTATTTATTTTCCTTAATTATCAAATGGATAACAATCGTTTTCAAGATAATGGAGATGGAACCATCTCAGACAATAAAACTGGGTTAATGTGGAACAAGACAGATTCCATGATTGACTTGAAAAAGTGGGTAAACTACCAAGATGCAGTGGATTATGTGCGTGAATTAAGCTTGAAAAAATTTGCGGGATTTGATGATTGGCGATTGCCCGATAAAGAGGAAATGGAGACTCTTTTTGACACGTCCTTTTCTTTAAAAGATAAATTTGGAAAAACTATTCACATCAACGAAAAGTTTGAACCCGGTTGTGGTTTTTCAATGATTGCTAAAATAGTCGATGGAAGAATGCGAACCTTTGTGATTAATTTAAGGGACGGTACTTTGGATCATCCGGATGGGTTGTGGACTTTGGCAGAAGCAGCACGAGCTGTCCGTACATTATCAGTAAAGTAAGTAATTTTTTAATTAAATTAGAATTATTCTGTTTTTACTAATTTAATTTTTAAAAATTGAAAACATAGGAGCTATCTGAATGGTAGATAAAATATATAATCCCCCCGCCCGAATTCAAGAAGGAGCGTGGGTTAAAAATATGGAAAATTATCGGGAAATGTATGAGAAGTCTGTGGGCGATCCTGAAGGTTTCTGGGATGAACAGGCCGAAAACTTTGTTTGGTACAAAAAGTGGGAAAAGGTTAGAGACTTTAATTACGATACCCGAAAGGGAAAAGTTTTTGTTGAATGGTTTCGTGGAGCGAAAACTAATATAACTGTTAATTGTATAGATAGACATATTGAATCAAAAGGGGATCAAGTTGCTATTATTTGGGAAGGAAATGAGCCAGGTGATTCAAAAAATATTACATATAAACAATTGTTAGTTGAAGTTTGTAAGTTTGCCAATGTTCTCAAAAAACATGGAGTTAAAAAAGGGGACCGCGTTTCAATTTATCTGCCGATGGTTCCTGAGCTTGCTATTGCAATGTTGGCTTGTGCCAGGATTGGAGCAATTCATTCGATAGTTTTTGGTGGTTTTTCTCCCACAGCCTTGGGTGAGAGAATTGTAGATTCATCTTGTTCCGTGTTAATAACCTCTGACGGGGCTTATCGTGGAGCCAAGGATATTTCTTTGAAAGCCAATGCCGATGAGGCGATGGATTTGGCGAAAAAAGAAGGTGTAAACATTCATGCCTGTATTGTAGTTAAGAGAACTGGAACCAGTATCCAAATGCAAACAGATCGTGATCGTTGGTGGAATGATGAAATGGAAGAGGTTTCCGAGGAGTGCGACCCTGAGGTTTTGGACGCTGAGGATCCTTTGTTTATTCTTTATACTTCGGGCTCAACAGGAAAACCTAAAGGGGTTCAGCATAATGTGGGTGGTTATATGATTTATACAGCACTCACTCATAAATATATTTTCGATTATCATGATGGTGATATTTGGTGGTGTACAGCGGACATTGGCTGGGTTACCGGACATTCATATATTATTTATGGTCCTTTGGCTAATGGGGCGACCACTCTTATGTTCGAAGGCGTTCCTACTTATCCGGATGCAGGACGGTTTTGGGATGTAGTGGATCGGCATAAAGTGACTCAATTCTATACCGCTCCTACTGCAATCCGTGCATTAATGTCCCATGGAGAAGAAATACCCGCAAAATATAACTTATCAACTTTAAAAGTTTTAGGTTCGGTTGGAGAGCCAATTAACCCTGAAGCTTGGCGTTGGTATTATAAGAATATTGGACGAGGCAATTGTCCGGTGGTTGACACATGGTGGCAAACAGAAACGGGCGGTATTTTAATAACTCCGCTTCCCGGATGTACCCCCTGTAAACCTGGCTCTGCAACATTTCCATTTTTTGGGGTGAAACCGGTTGTCATTGAGGCTGAAACCGGAAAAGTGATTGAAGGAAACGGAGTTTCAGGTGTGCTAGCCATAGAAGAAACTTGGCCCGGGCAAATGCGTACCGTTTATGGCGACCATGAACGATTTGAAGAAACCTATTTCAAGTTATATCCGGGTTATTATTTTACCGGGGATGGCTGTACTCGTGATGAAGACGGATACTATTGGGTCACTGGAAGGGTGGATGATGTCATAAATGTATCAGGGCATCGAATTGGAACAGCAGAAGTTGAATCCGCTTTAGTGCTTCATAATAAGGTTGCAGAGGCAGCTGTAGTTGGTTTTCCACATGAAATTAAAGGGCAGGGGATTTATGCTTACACCACCTTGATGGATAATGTTGAGTCTTCGGATGAACTCAAGAAAGAATTGATCCAATTTGTTCGAAAAGAAATTGGTGCCATTGCAACTCCAGATGTAATTCATTGGGCTCCTGGACTTCCCAAAACACGTTCAGGAAAAATTATGCGACGAATTCTTCGAAAAATTGCTGCTGATGAAGCGGATCAATTGGGCGATGTTTCCACCCTTGCCGATCCATCCGTAGTGGATCATTTAAAGGCAACTTATAAGAAGCAGTAGGGCTTAATCGTATTGCCAGACTTCCACTTTTCCCTCCTATTTTTCCTCCTATTTGGTTGACAAGTTAATAGAAAAAAAACTAATATCAAAAAAAATTAGTAAAGCATATCCATTAATTCCATTTTATTAACCACGTCTTGAGTTGTCGTTGAATTTATAAAAATGTTTTAACGACTTGAATAATCAAAGAGTTATGTAATAAAGAATTATTTCTCCGAAACCTAAAAAAGTAGGAGAGCCGCATGGCTAGGAAAAAAGAACGCGGGTTAAGGGAGTTATACCAGAAGGATCCAGAAAAAGCGGATGCTGAAATTTGGGGAAGAAAACCGGAGACACTTTCCCGAAGAGGTTTTTTACGGAAATCTGGTTTGGTAGCCATGAGCCTTGCTGTGGGTGCTCAAATTCCATTTTTTCGAAATATGCCAGCAGGCTTTATTCCTGAGGCATTAGCTGCCCCGACAAGTCCAAGAGTTATATCCGGAAAAGAAGGGTTGACGGTGTTGAATGATCGACCAGTAAATGCTGAACCTCCACCGGACTTATTGGATGATGATACCACACCTAAAGAAATCCATTTTGTTAGGAACAATGGATTGCTTCCAGAAAAAACTACAGATCCAGATAAATGGGAAATTGAAATTGTGGGTGAAGTTCATAAAGCACTAAAAATTTCGCTGGGAGAATTGAAGAATAATTTTAAATCGCACTCCTTTGCTTTACAAATAGAATGCGGTGGAAACGGGCGAGCCGGTTTTTTCCCATCTGCAAAGGGTAATCAATGGAAATTTGGTGCGGTGGGATGCTCCAAATATAAAGGTATTTGTCTTAAAGATGTTTTGAATGCAGCCGGGTTAAAAACCAACGCAGTATTTACGGGTTATTATGGAGCGGATTCTCACCTTTCCGGGAACCCGGAAAAAGATTCGATTTCCCGAGGAACTCCAATTGAGAAGGCTTTAGAAGAACATACTTTAATTGCCTGGGAAATGAATGGTGAGCCACTTCCGTTGTTGCATGGGTATCCTGTTCGATTGGTGACGCCAGGGTGGCCGGGTTCTACTTCTCCTAAATGGTTGAAGAAAATTTGGGTTAGAAATCAAGTTCACGATGGACAAAAAATGGACAAGTATCGAGTTCCTCGATATCCAATAAAACCGGGCTCTGAAGTCTCTCCTGAAAATATGGAAATAATTGAGTCTATGCCTGTTAAATCTTTAATTACTTTTCCCAAAACAGGAATTACCCTTAAGGAAGGAAAAGTTCTTTCTATAAGAGGACATGCTTGGGCAGGTGAACGATCCATTAAAGACGTTCATTTGTCTTATGATTTTGGGGCAACTTGGATTCACGCTATTCTAGAAAAACCCACCAATCGCTATGCTTGGCAACATTGGAATTCAAAGTTTCATCTTCCCAGTAAAGGATATTTTGAAATATGGGCGCGAGCCACTGACAGCCAGGGGATCATGCAACCAATGGTTGTTCCAGGTTGGAATCCTTCAGGTTATATTAATAATGCAATGCATCGAATTGCGGTGACAGTCGTGTGATGAAGCTAAAACTGATTATTCTAGTTCTTGTAATTTCCTTCTTTTGGGTCTCTCCCAAAATTTCCCACTTGCTTGCCTCAGGACTTGAAGTAAATTTGCCTGAAGGAGAGGGCAGAAATTTGGTTGTAGAAAATTGCACTGCCTGCCATACGGCATCCATTATTAAACAAAATCGCATGAGCCGCAAAGAATGGAATGAGACAATCGATTGGATGCAGAAAAATCAAGGAATGTGGGATTTAGAAGAGGCGGAAAGAACAGTCATTTTAAATTACCTTGCGGAATACTTAGGGAAGAAAGAAAATCAATCGTTTTCAGATTCGGAAAGGAATCAAAACTCTAATCCTATGTATGAATTTCAGTATTTACCGAATCCTCTTTAATGGCTTAACCGTTCCCTTGTATCCCAATATGTGTGGAAAATAAAAATAGACCAAGACCTGATGCTAAGTTTTAGCCGTAACGAGAAGACTAGAAACGGGATCATGGAGTTGATATTTTCAACTCCATGATTTTTCGCAAGGCGGCGAAAAGAGAAAGGCTTTTCCTCCCTCCCCAAATGTATTGAGCTATTGATTCAAAATGAAAGATACATCACCCTATTTATCCTGTCAACGAAATAATTTGATTTATTTTGAGTTATAGCGTTTTCCCCAGTTTTATTCACAGAGGATTTACATGAACTTAAGTGGAATTGAGGATAGTTTAGTAGACTTACATATTTTGTAAGGTTAAAAGTTGTTTTACTTTTCTTAGACCATTTTGAGCATGGAAATCTAATGGTTGATGATTAAGAGCTTTTTTAAATGCATGGCGAGATTCTATTAGTCGGTTCATTTCTAGATATACCAGACCTAATCCAGTGTGAACTTGTGGCCAATTGGGATGGCGTTTTAACTCCTTTAAAAAGGTTTCTAGAGCTTCGTTGTATTTTTTTTGTTTAATTAAAACGAGGCCCAGTTTGGTTTGGGCACTTGTATTTATATTTATAACCGTATTATTTCCTAAATATTTTACAGTTTCGCGCACTGGATTTGTTTCTGGATTTCTATTAATACTTTGCTTTAGATAATCTTCTGCAAGTTTATATTTTTTAAGAACTAAATAGTTATAACCTAAGCCCTTCATTGCTTCAGAAGAGCGAGAGTACTTCTGCAATGAATTTTTAAAATGTTCAACCGATTTAATATTCTCTCCCTTATGGTAATAAGCCCATCCCAAGTGATTATAAATTTGCCAGCCGTATCGTTCACGATCAATTAAATCTCTAAAAAGGTCAGAAAAAGAAATATCGGGTTCTAATTCGGTAGCTTTTAAAAAGTATTCAACCCCTAAATCCGGATCCTCAAATTTGTAATAAATCCAACCCAAGGCCATATAAGCTGATGATTGTGTTGGAAAAGTTTTCACCTTATCTAGAAAATATTGTTTTGAGGTGGCTCTATCCCAACTTAAAAGAACACTCCAATCTAATTCATGAGAAATATCTTTATGATTAGGTTGCAACTGGTCTGCTTGGATTAAATACTGTGTTGCTAAGTCATAGTTGCCCAAATAAAAGTTAGCCAAACCCAAACCCTTTATTCTTTCAAATGTGTGTTTTTTGGAAGGAGAAAGTCGTTCAAAATTTTGGATGGCTAGTTTATATTGTCCTTTTTCAATTTGGCTAAACCCAAGTTTGCTATAGGCCTTAGACAATGAATTCGTTAAAATCGCTCCGTGTTTATGATCTTGAATGTATTCATAATATAAGTGTGAAGCTGTTTTAAAATCTCTTTCCGCAAATGCCTTGTCTGCTTCATCCAGTCGAATTGAGTCCGGAGCTTGAAGACGATCAATTCCTTTTAAAGCTTGTAGGTCGTTGGGGTTCCTTAACAGTGCTTTTTGGAAATATTCGGTAGCAGTATCCATATCATTACTTTCAAGATATATCCATCCAAGCATACTCCAGGAATGGGACCATTCAGGATATTTTCTAATTAATTTATCGAAATGTTTTTTGGATAAAGCGTATTTTTTCCAATCATAATATTGATCGGCGACGCGAGATTTGATTTTTAAGGTTTCATCCACACTTTTTATGCCTAGGTGCGCACCAATAAATCCCGGGTACTTCTCTAATAATTCCAAAAATATTATTCTGGCTTCAATAAGATCCCCGGTTTTTAATAGGCACCAAGCTAAACCATTTTTTGCATCTAGTGTCTTTAATTGTTTTGTAGGAAGACTTTGCAGCAATCGCAAGGCCTTTTGGTATTTTTTTTGGTTATAGGTTTCCCAGGCTTTTTGAATTTTTAAATTTCTTTTGTGTTGAGGCAAAGTATATAAAATGCTTCTGTATCGAGGGGCTTCAGCCTGGAGAGAAAAAATAGAAATATGATTTTGCTTATTTGGAAAAAAATCAGGTGATTTGTGAGGTTGATTGATTTCCAATTTTGACCATTCATTTATGATTTCATAAGCATGTTGAAAGGAATAGATTTTTTCTAATTCAATTTTAGCTAAATCATATTGCCTTAAAAAAAGATGGCTATAACTGATTCCTTTTATTGTCTGGAAAGATTCTTGATTTAATGATTTCGCTTTTTTAAAAACTTTAAGAGCTTTTTCATATGACTGTAAGGCTAAATAGCTCCAACCCATTCCAATTAAATATTTGGGATTTCGTGGATCCTTTGTATGGACTTTTTCGAAATTTTTGAGGGCTTTATCGAATTGATTTTGATAAAAATAAACCCATGGAAGCGTTTTTAGAGCCGTAGGATTCTCTGGAGAAAGAATTAGAGTTTTTTTAAGGTAAAACTCAGCTAAAGAATAGTTTCCCGAATAGTATTGCTGGAGGCCAAATTCCAAGTCTTTCTTGGATTGTCTGTTTAAAACTTTTGGAGAGGGTGCCGTTTTTTGATGGGCCGCCGGAAGACGATTTAGAACCACGTTTTCTGGGTAGACTTGTGATTTCTTGGAAAAACACCCACCTATGATCAATATTCCGGCTGGTAATAGAAAATGTAATAACAGTTTGCTTCGGGAATTCAATGGGAATACCTTCATTTGGTAAAAAGGTTAAAAGTTTATTATCGGCAATATGGATTGAAATTTTAGGGCTTTTCTTAGAAGTGAATGGGTAAATTAATGTTTTTAAAAATTTTTAGCGGATTATGATTGAATAAGGTATTATTCCTCTTTTCACGTTTAATTGATTGGAAATATGAAACTTCTGAATATTGTTTTTTTGTCATTGGGGTTGGTTTTATTTGGGTGTGAGGGGAAAGATGTCTCTGTTGAGAAGAAATCTGCACCCTTAATATCTGAAATAGAGAAAGAAGTAACCATTTCAAAACCAGAGCAAAATAAAGTGGAATCTAAAAAGCTCCCAGAGCTTTCTCCTGAAGATAAGCAAAAAGCAGCCCAGGCTCCTGAAGGCATGGTTTTTATAAAAGGAGGGTGCTTTCAAATGGGTAACAATCAGGCTCAAGAAGATGAAAAATGGGAGCACGAAGTCTGTTTGGATGACTTTTACTTAGATGAATATGAAGTTACCCAAGCTAGATGGTCAAAATTAATGGGTTTTAACCCGTCAAAATTTGTAGGCGATGATCTTCCGGTTGAACAGGTGAATTTTGATGATACCCAGGAGTTTATAAAAAAATCTGGTGATGATTGTCGTCTTCCAACAGAAGCCGAATGGGAATACGCAGCAAGAGGAGGGATGGAGACTCGTTACTATTGGGGAAATTTAATGGACGGTTCTTTTGCGTGGTTTGAAGATAATTCCGGAAAAATGACTCACCCGGTAGGGAAAAAGAAACCTAACGGTTATGGACTTTATGACATGATGGGTAATGTATGGGAATGGACGAGCGATTGGTATGAACCTTTATTCACAAAAGAAAAAGTAAGTAATCCTAAAGGTCCAAAAAATGGAGAAAATAAAGTGATTCGAGGTGGGTCCTTCATTTCTTCTGCAGGGGCGTTAAGAATAACCAATCGCACATGGCTTCATCCTCAAAACCGGGTGTATACAAAGATTACAAGTTATGCTGGTATTACTAACGAAGTTTTCAATTATATAGGCTTTCGTTGCGCAAAGTCTGCCAAGTAATTAATTCAATCTTTTGTATTTATTAAGAAAAAAATAATAGAAAATTTAAATATCTTGACAATCTTTGCAGATGCCAAACAGGTCTAATTTGTGTGAGGTCATTTTAAACTCATGTTCTGAGGCAACTTTTTCTTGTAGCTTTTCAATCATTTGGTTGTGAAACTCTATGATTTTTCCACATTTGGTGCAGATCATATGATCGTGATGACCGTGTAAATATTTATGCTCATAACGCTTTTGCCCGTCACCAAAATCTAATTCCGAAGCTAAACCGCTTTCCGTGAGCAAAGAAAGAGTTCTATAAACGGTCGCCAACCCGATTTTAGGTTCTCTATCGGAAACAATCCTGTACAAATCCTCTGCGCTGACATGGTCTTCAATGCCTAAAAACGCTTCCAAAACGGCTCGTCTTTGTTTAGTAACTTTCAGTTTATGTTGAGAGATATAACTCTCTAATATTTCTTGTTCTTTACTTGGCATGATTTATTCCCAAAATTTATAAAAATCTAACATTTCGTATTTCTAGAGTCAAATCTACATTAAGGATTTTAAATCAAGAAGGTACAGTATTATTTTATAAAGTTCTCTATTTCGGAAATCAAAGTTTCTGCATTTATTTCTGTTTGGCTACCTTCATCCATATTTTTTAATACATATTTCCCGCTGGAAACTTCATTTTCCCCAATAATAAGAACAAATCGACTGCTCATTTTATTGGCTTTGCGCATTTGGCTTTTTAAGCTTCCTCCGGATACTTCTCTTTCTACTTTGAGCCCGGATGCCCTTAATTGATGAATTAAAGGGAATGAAATTTTATTCGCTGTTTCGCCTAGAATTATTACGAAAAGATCAGTTCGATTTTGAAAAGCGACAAATGCTTTTTCTGGAATAATTGAAATGAGCCGCTCCATTCCCACGGCAAATCCAAAACAAGGGGTCTCAGGTCCATCAAACTCTTTGACTAGACTGTCATAACGTCCACCCCCGCAAACTGCATTTTGTGACCCTAAACCTTCGTGAGCAACCACTTCAAAAGTTGTTTTTGTATAATAATCTAATCCGCGTACCAATTGTCCATTGACTGTATAACGCGCTTCTATAGAGTCTAGTAATTCTTGGACCAATTGAAAGTCTGCTTTACATTGTTCGCATAGATGATCTTTAGTTTGAGGCAAGGTTTTAGCGATTTCTCGATCTCTTTGGACCTTACAATCAAGTACCCTCAACGGATTTCGTTCATAACGTTGATTGCAGTTAGAACATAGCTCTGATAAATGTGTTTTAATGGAGTCTTTTAATATACTACGATATTGAGGTCGGCAGTCTTTACAACCTAAAGAATTAATCTGAAGTTCTAAATCTTCCAAGCCTAAAGCTTTGAATAATTCTATGAGCATGGACATTACTTCTACATCAACTGTCGGACTCGCAGATCCCATTGCTTCCACCCCGATTTGATAAAATTGACGAAATCGACCTGCTTGAGGTCTTTCATATCGAAACATGGGACCTAAATAATAGAGTTTCGTAACAACTCCAGGTCCATACATTTTATGCTCAATAAATGAACGAACCACGGATGCTGTTCCCTCCGGGCGTAAAGTTATTTCTTCACCTCCACGATCCTTAAAAGTGTACATTTCTTTTTCTACAATATCCGTTGTTTCACCAATGCTTCTTTTGAATAAATTGGTATTTTCAAAAATTGGCAAACGAATTTCCTGAAAACCATAGCGGGGGAATATTTTTCGCAAGGTGGATTCGACAAACTGCCATTTTTCCACCTCTCCAGGAAGGATATCTTTGACTCCACGAATACTTTTAAATTTCATAGGGGTTGGATGTTAAGGAATTGAATTTATAATTTATTTTAAAAATCGTTCCATCAACTGAATTTCACTTGTACTACCAATAAAAAGCGGGACTCTTTGATGTATTTCTTTTGGGGTAATGTCTAACATTCGCTTGCTTCCATTTGACGCACGGCCACCGGCATTTTCGACAATGAAGGCCAAAGGGGCTGCTTCAAAGGCATACCTTAGCTTTCCATTGGGGTTGTTTTTATCTCCTGGATACATAAAAATTCCACCCTTAAGTAGAGTTCTATGAAAATCAGAAACCAATGATCCTATATAACGAAGTTTATAAGGACGCTTGGTGCTTTTATCGCTTTCTTTAAGGTAATGAATGAGATCCTGTTGTTTATTATCCCAATTTTGTTTATTTCCTTCGTTTGCGCTGTATGTGCTTCCCGACTGTGGAATTTGAATGTCCGGGTGGGAAAGAAAAAACTCACCCAGCGCTGGGTCCAAAGTAAAGCCATGCACTCCATTACCGGATGAATAAATAAACATGGTGCTTGGCCCATAGACAATATAACCCGCTGCTACTTGTTGATCTCCTTTTTGGAGAATGTCCTCCTCGCGAACATCGGTTCCATCACTCTTCTTTCGATAAATAGAAAATATGGTACCTATACTGACATTTACATCTATATTTGAAGAACCATCCAAAGGATCCATCATAAAAATATATTTTCCTGCGCGATCAGGAGGAATAATAATGGGTTTTTCATTTTCCTCAGAAGTAATTGCGCATATGTTTCCAGATTCACCTACAATTTTTATGAAAATTTCATTTGCATATTCATCCAACTTTTGGACTTCCTCTCCCTGAACATTTACCTGTCCGGTGAGGCCTAAAATATCTGCCCCAATTCCTGCTTGATTTACTTCGAGGGAAACAAACTTTGCAGCTACAAGAATTTCAGTCATTAGACTTGTAAATTCACCAGTGGCTCCTTCTGCAAGTTTTTCTTGCTTTCGAATGAACTGAACTAAGGTAGTCTTATCCATTTCAACTCTTTCTTGAACAATACGTTAGAATTAGAAATATAAATTGAATCCGGGCCGATTCTACCTGATTTAACTACATTCGGCAATGGGAGTAATTCCTAAATTAAAATTTATGGAATTAAGCATCATTTTAGCTATTTTCTTAAAGATGGCAGGAACATTTAATATCTTATTGACCCTAATCATTCAATGGGGTAAGTTAATTTTCGTTGAATTGTTTTACTATTTTGCATCATTCAACCTCTTCTTTTCTTTTGGTTTTAATGATTAACCAGAAGCAATATTTTCTTTCAAAAATTTCCAAACATTCTATTAAGTAATAAATTAATTCAAATTTTTCATTTTAAGAAAATCAAATGATTTGTTGATACCTTTTTCAGAAGAGTAGATGGCATACAATTGGAAAAATTTAGTTTATCAAATATAAGGAAACTACTCGGTAACAACCCTCAAGTTACTTTAGGAGAGTATCTTGTAATAGGAATTGGATTTGCCATTCCAATAAGTACCACTTTAACGGGGATATTTTCAGGCTTGGCTTTAATTTGCTGGATCTTTTCTGACCACCCTCTCAAATTGATAAAAAGGATTTTATCCAATCCTCTAACTTGTGCAGGTTTTATTTTATTACTCATTTTGTTAATGGGAATTATCTACACTCCTGTCTCTGTTTCCACAGCATTTTCCGTTTTTAAAAAGTATCGAGAACTCCTATTTATGGCAGTTTTTATGAGTTTTCTTACAACTGAAAGAAACCGAAAATTTGCGTTTTTAGGTTTTATGTTTGCAATGTGTCTTAATCTTATTATTTCGTATTTTGGGGCTATTGCTCAACCTGATGCTCCTGAAGGGACTCCTGTAACGGCTTTTAAAAATGAGATTACCTACAGTATTTTGGTTGCATATTTTGCATTTTGGACGTTAGTTGAAGTTGTTTATGATAAAAAACATCGAAAAATAATGATGATTCTTTTTAGCTTAACGGTTTTCAATCTCTTTTTTATAGGGACTGGTCGTACAGGATATGTTCTATTTATTATTTTATTAGCTTTATTTGTTTTCCATAAATTTAATTGGAAAGTTGGTATTGGGGGATTATTAGCTGTTTTTTTAATCTTTATCGGTGTGATTAGTTTTTCAGATAACTATAGGGCTAAGTTTATGAATTTTGTGAATGAATTTGTAAATTCCGATTACTCCATAGGACTCCGAAAACAATATTACAAATATAGTTGGGAATTGATTAAACAACGTCCAATTCTTGGGTTTGGCACTGGTAGTTTTGAAAGTGAATATAAAAAAATAACTGATCAGGCTGGGAATCCTGTTAAAACTTCCAATCCGCATAATGAATATTTAATGATTGGAGTGCAAACCGGTTTTATTGGAATAATAGGTTTTCTTTATTTTCTTTTTTGCCACTGGAAGTGGTCTTTAAGTTTATCTTACCGTGAAAAACTGCTTGCACAGGCATTAATTCTTTTATTTGCCATCGGCTGTATTCCCAATTCACTTCTGCTGGATCACACGGAAGGAATGTTATTTGTATTTTTTTCTTCCGCTTTGTTTGGTCCTTATTTTAAATCGAAGGAAGTTCAAAGTAATAATGGAATTTTGAATCCAGGAAATACCAATGCCTAAAATAAGTTTAATAGTATCCACCTATAACCGGCCAGATGCTTTAAATTTAGTTTTAAAAAGTTTAGAGGCTCAGGTATTTAAAGATTTTGAAGTGCTAATTGCGGATGATGGATCCGGAAACGAAACCCGTCAACTTATTAATGATTTTATAAACAAAACTAAACTAGATGTAAAACATATATGGCAAGAGGATGAAGGTTTTCGTGCGGCATCAATTCGGAATAAATCGGTAGCTTCCAGTCAGGGAGAATTTATCGTTTTTCTTGATGGGGATTGTGTGGTATTTCCCGATTTTCTTCAAACTCACTTCTCATTAAAGGAAAAAAATCGATTTACTTTTGGTAATCGAATTCTTTTGAATCAGGAGTTAACGGAAAAAGTATTAAAAGATCAATCCAATATTTATGAATGGACATTAAGTAAATGGTTGATAGAGAGAAAAAAAAATAGGATTAACCGTTTTTCTCCTATGTTTAAAATTCCTATGGGAGCTTTAAGAAAAATTTCTCCACGCCAATGGAAAGGTGCAAAAACCTGCAATCTTGGTGTTTGGAAAAAGGATATCATAGAGATAAATGGTTTTGATGAAGCATTTATTGGGTGGGGATATGAAGACTCCGATTTAGTTGCTCGGCTTATTAATAAAGGTATTTTTAGATTGGATGGTCGTTTTGCAATTCCTGTATTGCACCTTTGGCACCCATTAAATGATAGAGGGAATGCTGAAAAGAATATGAATCAGCTCAAAAAGGTGTTGAACTCGGATATAATTAAAGCCGTAAGGGGGGTAGATCAATATTTAGGTGAATAGATTAGGGTTATTAATTCCGTTTTAATAATAAAAATTTTGAGAATTTTCAATGACTGACGATGAAGTATTGGAAAACTATGGAGAAGAACCTCTACACTTTTCTCACTATTATAATTTTATTTTCGTCTATAAAAGTAAGAAGTTAGAAAATGGTGACCAAATCTTTTTACATTTGGGTGGCACCATGGAAAAGGTTTCAGCGATGGTTGTGGACGTGGATGAACCTTTGACTCTTGAGGAAAACAGCGAGGATGAATACGCATTCATAAAAAACTCTGATAATCAAGTGATTTGGAAACAGGAAAAAGAAAACTGATTTTGGTGGAAAATTGACCTTGAATAAAATTATAAATCCAATATTTGAAATCATTGCTTAAACTAGTTTCTTTTGATATAAAATTTTTTATGGTAAATAGGAAAAGGGATATAAAACCCTAAGATATAAAGGGTTGATTGATAAGTTTAGAAAACTTTCTGTTTCACATTGTAATCGTAAATGAACTTCATTTGGAAGGGCTATTCCATGAAAATAAATTTTTCTATATTGCTTATTATTTTTATTGCTTTAAATGCACATGCCGGAGTAAAGACTGAGGAAATTAAATACTCTGTTGATGGAACTCAACTGACGGGGTTTATAGCTTATGATGATTCTATTAAAGATAAACGCCCTGGAATTTTGGTGGTTCATGAATGGTGGGGGCATAACAAACATGCAAGAGAAAGGGCAGGGATGCTGGCTGAATTGGGGTATACAGCTTTAGCGCTTGATATGTATGGTGATGGTAAACTTGCCGACCATCCTAAAAAAGCCGGAGAGTTTATGAACGCGGCATTTAAAAATTGGGAATCATCTAAAGCAAAGTTTAATAAAGCTAAAAGTATTTTAAAATCTCATGAAACGGTTGATTCTGAGAGAATTGGTGCTATCGGATTTTGTTTTGGCGGGGCAGTGTCTATTCGAATGGCTCGTGGTGGAGCCGACCTGGATGGTGTTGTTGCTTTTCATAGCGCTCTTCCTAACCAGCCTCCTATAAAAAAAGAGGAGGTTAAGGCTTCTATTTTAGTTGTCAATGGATCGGAAGATTCTTTTTTGACTTCTGAAACTGTTGCTTCCTTTATGAAAGAAATGATGGAAGCCAATGTCGATTTAACTTATATAAATTTAAAAGGAATTAAACACAGTTATACCAATCGAATGGCAGACGAGTTCAATAAAAAGTTTAATATCGGAAATTTAAAATATAATGAACAAGCTGATCATCGTTCATGGAATGAAATGAACAATTTCTTTAAAAGAGTATTTGCAAAATAAATTTAAGGTAGAAAACTAAAATGTCAGTAACCATTTATCATAATCCAAGATGTTCTAAGTCGCGCCAAACTTTAGAAATAATCAAAGACCAAGGAATCAAACCCACCGTTATTGAATATCTAGTTAATCCTCCCACTCAAAAAGAACTCAAGAACATTCTTAAACTATTAGAGATGGAGCCAATTGATTTAATGAGGAAAAAGGAATCTGTTTTTAAAGAATTGAAGCTTGATAAAACTTCCTCATCGAGTAATGATTTGATTGAAACTATGATCCAAAATCCCATTTTGATTGAACGTCCCATTGTTCTTTCTGGTAGGAAAGCGGTTCTAGGACGTCCACCTGAGAATGTTATGAAGATCCTTTAAAAGTTCAGAATGTTTTAATATTTAATATTGTTAGCCCTCATTTTTTTTCACCGTAATCTGGGATTCGCAAAAAAGGACACTAAATCACGAACGGAAAGCATCCCCACAATTTTTCCTCCATCTGTAATTGGAAGATGTCTAATTTTTTTTTGTGCCATAAATGAATTGGCGTCTGTTACCGATTGATGGCAATCTAATGTATGGATTGGACCGGTTGTCATGATTTCAGAGATTTTAATTGAATCTGAATTAATACCTTTCCTTATGACCTTCCGAGTTAAGTCTGTTTCAGTGATAATCCCAACAAATTCACTTTTTTCTTTTACAAGCAAGCAACCTATATTTTTATCACTCATGAGTTGAGCCGTTTCCAAAGCAGAAGCATTAGATTTAATACTTAATATCGGGGTGGTCATGTAATCTGAAATCTCTTGTCTTGGAGTTACCTGGCCTTTTGCATAATGATGTGTCTTATGTTTGGATTCCATAGTCTACCTCCAATGAAGAAAGTATTTTAATTAAACTTTTAAAATAATAAAAATATGATGTAAGCGGTTTGGCAAGGATTCATTTTATAAAATTTAATATCTGGATTCTTTATGGACTAGACTATAGTGAGTTGATTTAGTGCTGGTTTTAAATAAAACTATTCAATAAAGGTGTTTTTATTATTACTCTATTTTTATTATGAAAATACTTAGTGAGCTTTAAAATTAATTTGGCTTTGGAAAGTTATTGATAATTTTAAAGTTAAAAAATAGTGCATGTAGCACAAGTGGACCACCAGGGTAAAAAATATCAAAACAAAAAATAAACAATGATGCCGTTGAAATAAAATACTAAAGGGTCCATCTTGACATTTTGCAACATTAATTAAGGTAGTTTTATAAGAATAAAATAAATCATCCATGATTTTCTGTTTTATTAACCACCTAAACTTTCCTTAGAAATTTTTCCTTTCTGAATTTCCTCCAGATTAAATTTATTTAAACTCTATAAGTCTTTGAAAAATCAAGGGAATCCATTTCCCCCCTAATAAATACCTTTTTTATGTTGTTTAATTACCTCTTTTAGGTTATAAGCATGTAATTTTCAAATAGTCCAAATAGGGTAATTCCCGTCATTGAGTAATAAAAAGTTCGATCCAAAATAAACTCAGTTTTTATAAAAAACTTTTAATTCATTTATATATTCATTTTTTATATCGAAAGTGCAGCTTTCAAATTAGATTTTCAAGGGAGGAAAAATGAAGTCAAATCCATTATTGTTCATTATTTATTGGTTTTTATTAGGAAAGAATTCCTTTAAAAACAAACTAAGGCTAGGTATAGGTTCTTTAATGAATCGTTACTCATTGAACCCCGGTAAGGGGATTACAGGTTTATTAGTTTTATTATTACTTTTTTCCTTCCTTGTTTCAATTCTACCGGGTTCTGCTGAGGCGGGCGTGTCTTTTACGCAAAAATATAATTTCATGGGAAACGTCGATTATAAAGTAATTGGAAACTCCAGGTTAAAAGTTGAAGGATATTATCAATGTAACTCTAGTCCTTCTTCAACTACTTCAAGTACACTTTCACTGCCTGCAGGCGCTACCGTAAGAGGCGCTTATCTTTACTGGTCCGGATCAGGAAACAGTCAAGATTCAACGGTGAGTTTAAATGGTGTAAATGTCAATGCGCAACGAACCTATCTTGACTCATCATATGAATTTGGAACTTACTATTATAATTATAGTTCTTTTGCAGATGTTACCAATCGTGTTAATTCTTCTGGAACTTACTCTGTTAGTGGAATAAGTTTTGATAAGTCCTACAAATATTGCGACCCAGGAGTTGCATATGCTACTTGGTCATTGGTCGTTGTTTATGAAGATTCTAGCCTTCCGGATCGAAATATTAATATATATGATGGGCTAGTGGCGACGCGTTGGGGAAGTACAACTACGATTGCAAACTTAACCGGTCTAAACTTTCCCAACGATTGTGCACCGGAAGGAGAAATTACGATGGTAGTTTCCCAAGGAGACCATTACAAAGGGGAGACTTTATGGATTAATAATCAAACTATCGGTGGCTCCAATCCACTTAATGGCTCCAGCAACGGTCAAATTAGATCCCAACTAGATATCGATACTTATGACCTGGATGGTTATGCGGGTCCGGGGACTACAAATATTGTAATAAAAGAGCACTCACCAGTTTTTTATAATATTAATGGTTATAGCTCGGCTTCAGAAATTGCTTATTTTAATGTATTTATCGTAGCAAATAATAAATCTTCCAATTGTAATAAAGCTTCTCTTGGTGATCGAGTCTGGGAAGATTTAAATCAGAACGGAATCCAAGATAGCGGAGAACCCGGTGTTCCTGGTGTAACTGTTCAATTGAAAAATGCTTCTGGACAAGTGATTGATACTACCGTTACCAATAATAATGGGAAATATTTATTCACTGATTTGGCTCCTGGCGATTACAGTGTAAACTTTATTATTCCGGATGGGTTTACAGCCAGTCCTCAGGATCAGGGAGGTAATGATGCGGCAGATAGCGATGGAATGCCAACAGGTAATCCAAATGTCTTCATGACTCCTGTTACTACTTTATCTACTAATGAAAATGATCTTACCTGGGACCAAGGTATATTTGAAACCCAGAGTGTAATCGCTTCTATTGGAGATCGAGTTTGGTTGGACAGTGATCAGGATGGTATTCAAGATGCTGGTGAGCCTGGTGTTGAGGGTGTTACCGTTCAGCTTAAAGATAATACTGGATCAGTAATCAATACAATCTTAACGGATAGTAATGGTAACTACCAATTTACTGAACTGCAGCCAGGTGATTATAGTATTAATTTTATTATTCCGGATGGCTTCACTGCAAGTCCACAAGATCAAGGAGGAAATGATTCAACCGATAGTGACGGAATGCCAACCGGAGATATCAATGTATACATGACTCCTGTTACTACCTTGGATCCGAATGAAAACGATCCTTCTTGGGATCAAGGAATTTTTGAAACCCAAAGCATACTGTCTTCGATTGGTAATCGAGTTTGGTTAGATAATGATCAGGATGGTATCCAAGATCCGGATGAACCTGGAGTTGAAGGCGTTACAGTTCAGTTGAAAAATTCTAGTGGAGATGTGATTGACACAACTACTACGGATAGCAATGGTAATTACCAGTTTACTGAACTAGATTCGGGAGACTACAGTATAAACTTTGTAATACCTGATGGGTTTTCTACAAGTCCTAAAGATCAGGGATCAGGTGGTACAGTCGAAATGTTTATGACCTCCGGACCTGGTACCACTCGTGACGCAAACTTACGACAAACATCTCCTGATACAAATTATGGGGACGTAACGTTGATGACTCCGGATTTGGTGCAACAAGATCCTGACAATAATAAGTTTGGACAGGTTATGGGCGTAGTGGCTTGGGATATTAATTCAATCCCTTCCAATGCAATTGTTCAAACAGTAGAGGTTACGTTAAATCTGGTGAACGTAAGTTCCGGAACCTATAATTTGTTTGAAGCAAAAGTTCCTTGGACAGAAGGGGGAGTAAATTGGAATACCTTTTCTGCTCCTTCTGCGGTTGGTACCGATGTTTTGGGAACTATCACACCTGGAGTGTTTGGGGATAATGTTATTACCCTAAATAGCACTGGAATTACTCTTGTTCAAAATTGGATCAACGGTAATTCACTTAATAACGGATTCATTATTAGAGATAGCAATACTAATGATGGAATCTTTATTAACACCAGCGAAGCTGCCTCTGGTCAGCCCAAAATTAAGGTGACATATCTTGTTCCTAATGAAGAAGATGAGGTCGATAGTGATGGAATGCCAACAGGTGACCCAAATGTCTTCATGACCATTGTAACCACTCTTGATCCTGGTGAAGAAGATTTAACCTGGGATCAGGGAATATTCCAGGCGTCAAGTGGGGTTGCTTCCATAGGGGACCGAGTTTGGTTGGATAACGATCAAGACGGTATTCAGGATGCAGGTGAACCTGGAGTGTCGGGAGTAACGGTTCATTTGAAAGATAATGCAGGTAATATCGTTGCGACTACACAAACCAATGGAAATGGTAATTATCTGTTTAGCAATTTGACACCAGGTAACTACAGTATTGGATTTGTCATTCCACAAAATCATTCCGCAAGTCCAGCAGATCAAGGTGGGAATAATGCCGTGGATAGTGATGGATTGCCAACTACGGATCCCGATTTTTATATGACTGCAGTTACTAATTTGGAATCGGGTGAAAATGATCTTACTTGGGACCAAGGTATTTTTAATGTTCTTTCCTCTCTGGGTGATCGAGTTTGGAATGACCTGGATCAAAATGGAGTTCAAGATCCAGGAGAACCTGGAGTGGCGGGTGTTACCGTTCAACTTAAAGATTCGGATGGTGATGTTATCCTTGAGACGACGACTAATTCTGATGGTAACTATTCCTTTGAAGGTTTAGAACCTGGAGATTATAGCGTTAACTTTGTCTTGCCAAATGGATTTCAAGCAAGTCCTCAGGATCAAGGGAATGATATTTCTGACAGTGATGGAATGCCTACTGGTGATCCAAATGTTTATATGACACCAGTCGTCACATTAAATCCTGGTGAAAATAATCCAACTTTGGATCAAGGCATTTACTCCGTAGGAGATATTTGTTCCAGTACGGTTTATACCTATGTCAATAACGATTTCATTACTGAAGATGGTCATAACGCAATACTCACTATTAAATATGAGGAAAGTAATGATGCAAAATTATTTAAATTTGATCTTAAATTGACTCGGGACAGTGCTGACCCAGCGTTTCCAAGTCAAATTTCTCTAGTTACAACAGACGGACCTGACCCTACTGGTACTTCTGAAACTTACCTTCGATGGTTTTTGTCCAGTGACAACCTAGTGGCTCAAACCAATTCGGGAACACCAATTAATAATTTCCCGGGAGATTATTTTGAGGATATTGGATCTAATATGCGACGTTACAAATTCGAAATTGAGGTATCCAGTATTTTAGAGGAAATTGGTAACAACGATGGCCTCGCAGGTGATCTCATTGGAATTTGGTTACTCAGTGAAAATGTCATCCTTGAAGTATCTAACACTCCTACTGAGGTAACGTTAGATTCTTTATGTAAGGATAAATTGGTTAGTACAGACGATGCTACTATCAGAAGAACCTCACCTGATCTCAATGAAGGAAATGAGGTAGAAATAGTTTCTGATGGAGTTTCCCTTGATCCTAATAATGGGAAATATGGGGAAGTGGCTGCGGTAGTTTCTTGGGATCTTTCATCAATTCCGAGTAATGCCATCGTAGAGACTGTGAATGTTGTTTTAAATCTCACTGATCCGAGTTCAGGAGATTACAACCTTCTTGAAATTCAAGCTCCTTGGGACGAAAATAATGTCACTTGGAATAGTATTGACGTTTCTACTAATGTTGGTTCTACAGTTTTAGGTGTCATTCAGCCTTTAGTATTTGGCATCAATGATCTTACTCTAAATGAAGATGGCATTAGCATAGTTCAAGGTTGGATTAACGGTAGCATTCCAAATAATGGAATCGCCATCAGAACCGGAGGCAGTAATAATGGCATCTTTATTACCTCAAAAGAGGGTAATAATAATCAGCCTATGATTTGTATTTCTTATCGGTTGCCCGGTGATCCTCCCCCATCCGGTACTTTTACGGATGACTTTCAAGGTGGAGATGATTCGTTATTACGTCAAAGTTCTGGTGACACCAATTATGGTAGCGAAACTTCCTTGAATGCGGATCTGGTTCAACTGGATCCAAACAATGGCAAGTATGGTGAAACTATGAGCGTGTTGTCTTGGGATATCTCTTCTATTCCTGCAACTGCGGTTATTCAATCTGCAAGTATTACGATTGATGTTTCTAATACTAGCGGAGGGATATATAACCTCCATGAGGCATTAGCCAATTGGGCAGAAAATGCGGTAACTTGGAATAGTTTTGGTGGATCTTCCGCAAATGTTGGGTCTGATATTCTTGGTTCTACCACACCAGGAGTTTTTGGAAATCTTGAAATTGCTTTGACTGGGGATGGTGTCAATTTAATTCAAGGTTGGGTTGATGGTTCGATTCCAAACTATGGAGTTGTCTTTAAAACAGGAGGTACCAATGATGGTATTTTCTTCAACTCCAGTGAGGCGGGATCCGGACAACCTAAACTGACAATTACTTATACTGTTGGAGGGCTATAATTTAGAGTTTTATGTTTAAAAGGCGCATAGAGGCCTTATATTTCATGGGGAACCAAGGGAAACCTTGGTTCCCCTTTTTTATTTCCCCTATTAATTAGGCGACCTTACCGATTTAGCAAATGATTTAATAAAAGGAAAATTATTACCGCTTTAATGGTAGATTTGACTTTTTTTGATTTTACCTCTTCTTTTAGGTAATGTATTTGGAGAATTCTACTCAAAACGTGGATAACTATTTTGTTTTTTCCTGAAAAATGAGTTTGTTATTTAAACTAAATTTCAACTCCAAAAGATAATGAAAAAGGGATACAAGGGATTGGAAAAAGACCAAATCGATCTTTTATGGACTGGCGGTTGGGATTCGACTTTTCGTTTATTATTCTTACTATTAGTGGAGAAAAAAAGAGTACAAACTCATTACATAATTGACGAAAGCCGGCCATCGTTTGAGTTTGAGATGAAAGCAATGTCTACTATTAAAGATGCTTTAATTGAACAATATCCTTTTACTAAGGATTTGATATTACCTACTGAAATAGTTCAATTATCTCAAATTAAACCGAACAAAGCACTTTGGGACATGTGGTGGCAGTTAGAAACTAAATACGAGATTGGGGTTCAATATGGTTGGATACCAAGATATGCTGATGAAAAAGGTTTACATGATTTAGAGTTTTGTTGGGAAAAAAGAGATGTTACGGGTGATTTTCTAAAAAAATATCAAAATCGTTTTGTGGGGGAGGGCCATAACTGCCGAGCTCAATACAATTCTTTAGAAGATGAAGTCAGTATTTTTAGATACTTTTGTTTTCCAACCTTGCATTTATCAAAAATAGATATGGAAAAAATCGCAAAGGAAAAGGGATTTTTAGATATTTTGAAAATGACCTGGTTTTGCCACACTCCCAATAAAAATGGACAACCTTGTGAGACATGTGTTCCTTGTACTGTGGCCAGAAAAAGTGGCCATTCTCATGGATTGCCAAAGACTAATTTTGTGAGGGATTTGTATATAAAGACTGTTACGAAATTAAATAATTATGCCAGGAGAATTCAGCGAAAAATATTCAATGTAACTTGATCTTTCCTTCCTAGAATAATCTTAGTTTTAATTTATCAAATCTTTTAATATTTCTACTAATTCTTCAACACCTGATTCTAGAGGGCAAACAACTGGACGGCCAACTTTAGCCATCAGTTGTTGTTGTTCAAATAGCAGTTCTTCGGGTGGCAAGTTTTCGGTATTTAAACAGATGCCTATTACCTCCGCTCCATAAGCTTCAATAAGATTGATCTCACTTTCAAGGGAAGGGATTTCTAACTTTAAATCTTCACTACCGCAAAAATATTTCCGGCGAGAAGCATGTTGTAGAATTACTGCCTTTGCATTTCCTGAAAGAATAAACTCAGCACCTGCTGGGCCTGAGGGGTTACGTAAGGAAGCCTGACCTTCAATTAAAATGATTTCAGGCTGCTCCTGCTGCCAACATTCATAAATACAATGCTCGATTTCACCACTTACAAAATCATTAGGTGTGGCATCAAAGATAAATCCATAATTTCCTCCCTGCAGCCAGCCGGTTTGCCCCGTATAAATCATTTCAGCGCGAACGCTATGTTGTTTCAGCTCTTCCAATAATAGGCGAGTGGTTGTTCTTTTCCCGAGAACACAATCTGTACCGAGTACAGCAACAATGGGACATTTGACTTGTAAAATTTTCCCCTCCCAAAATTTTAATTCATTTTTTCTATTTGGTTTTCGAATATCTAAAAGTTCTACTCCGTTTTGTTTGGCGAGTTTTGAGAGAGCAGGGTTATCATTTAAAAACTGATGAAGTCCGTTAATTATGGAGAGGCCGGAAGAAATGGCATCTTCAAAAATTTGATTCAAATAATCAGGAATTATTCCTCCATGAGTGACTATACCGGTAATACAATAGTCTGGTTTTATTTGTAATTCTTGTAAAGCATGTTGGATATTTTTAAAAATGGGGATTTCTTGACATCCAGGAACAAGTTCATTTAGATTTTTACCAACAGAAGCTGGGTCAATAACTCCAACAATATTGAAACGTTCACAATATCGAATCAAGCCATGTGCAGTTTTCCCATAGACAGTCTGTAAATTGTCATGAGCGATTATAAGAGCATTTTTTTTCATAAACTGCATTAAAGGAATAATTTTATAAAGATTCCAAGTGCCAGGAAAAATTTAAATAAAAATTTTACTTATAACATTTTATAAAAAAATCAAAAGTAAAATTCTTGAAATTTAGTCAAAATTTAAATATCACTGGAAAATAAATTTTAAACATAAAATTAAATTTTTTTGGAAGAATAGGGAGGAAAGTTAGTTTTAAAGGAAATCAATTTGCAAGTCTGTACTTGTTTTGTGGGAACTAGGTAATGGTTTCATTTTTTAATTTTTGAATTATCATTTTGACTGACAAAATGGCGCCAAATCCAAATAGAAGAATAGGTAAAATCCCCATAAAGTCTTTTTTGAAAAATAAAATCCAAAAGCCACTAATTGCAAACAAAACGGAAATTATTCCCATTAAAATTAGGGTAGGTAGATTATAAAGCTTTAAAATTTTATTTTGGGCTTCAGAAAGCTTTAATTTTTCATTTGTTTTAGTTGAGTTTTTTGTAAGACTCTTTATTTTATAAAAATTATAAATGTAATAAAACGGAAGCAGGGAAATAAGTAGCAATAATCCCATTCCAATTATTACTTGTAGGAATATAAAGGTTGGAAAAACTATTTTATAAATGATCCAATAGGAATCTCTATAATACTTTTTGATCTTATCTAATTTTTCTTGGGATTCTATAATATAACCAGATCCCCAAATTCCCCTCGGAAAAAATAGAATATTTCCTGAATCATCTTTTTTAAAATGAACCTCGGTTAAACCATCAAAAAAACTCATATCCATCCTGTATTTACAATGGAAGCTATTTTAAAAATTTTATGGATTATGGCATTTGATTTTGGAAAGGGTCTCAATAGATAGGCTATATAGCTTTAATAAACTAAGGCATAGAATTAAAATGAATTCTCCTTTATCAACTCAGTTAATGGCAATTGTCCGGGTTTTGGCCAGGGATCTTTAGTTCCTTTTCCAATTGCTATCATTGGGCCCATCACGTGATCCTCAGGTAAATTAATTAGTTCTGCAACCTTTTCAATATCAAAACCAATCATGGGGCAAGAATCATAACCCATTCCTTTGGCTGTTAGCATTATAGTTTGCATCGCCATTCCGATGGAACGTTGGGCTTCATCGCGTTGTAACCATTCCCGTCCTTCATGAAAAGGACTCATCCAATTAACCAAAAGCTCCGCTACTTCTTTAGGTGCGTTTTGCCAATAGCGCTCAGGTTGTTTTTGCCAAGCTTTCATATCTGCTGTCATGAGGATAAGTAAAGAAGCATCTGTCATTTGAGCTTGGTCATTCCCAAATTCAGTACGTATTTTCTTTCTTAATTCGGGGTCGCGAAGAATTACAAAACGCCAATGTTGAATATTAAAACTAGTAGGAGCTTGAATTGCGGCTTCAAAAATTTTAATCTCTTCCTCTGCGGATAATTTGTGTTGAGGATCGAAATGTTTTACGGCTCGTCGTTGGTAAATAGCATCAAATATATTCATTAATAAACTCCACTTATTTGGAATAAACTTAAAAATAATATTTCGATCAGGTCTCAGTGTAACTGAACAATCACGTTTTTGATTTGCGTATAATTTTCGAGTGCATGGAGACTCATTTCTCGACCATATCCACTCTGTTTGTAACCGCCAAAGGGTGCATTAGCATCAAATATATTGTGACAGTTGACCCATACAGTGCCTGCTTTTAATCGAGCGGCTACTTTGTGAGCTTTGTTTATATCATTCGTCCAAACGCTAGCGGCCAATCCATAAATGGAATCATTGGCGCGGGTAACAATTTCATCGATATCTTCGAAAGGTGCCGCAACTAATACCGGACCGAAAATTTCTTCAGCAACAATATTCATCTCATTGCGGATTCCAGTAAAAACGGTGGGCTGCACATAGCAACCTGATTTTAGTGAACCTGAAAACCGCTCTCCACCTGTAAGTACTTGGGCTCCCTGCTGTTTTCCGGAGTCGATATAACCCATCACCCGGTTTTGTTGTTCAGTGGAGACCAAAGGTCCCATTTCGGTATCTTCTGCCATACCGGGACCGACCTTGATCTGCTTGGCTTTATCAGCCACACGCTCGACCAGTTCCTCGTAAACACTCTGATGTACCATCAAACGGGAACCCGCTGCACAGCATTGTCCATGATTGAAAAAGATAGCGCCCGCAACCCCGGAGGCAGCCAGTTCCATGTCTGCATCCGGAAATACGATTGACGGTGATTTGCCCCCTAGTTCCAGGGAAACTTTTTTAAGATTTCCCGCGGATGCTTTTACAATTTCGTGGCCCACTTCAGTACTTCCTGTAAAGGCCACCTTATCTACATCAGGATGACTTGCTAGAGCAGCTCCGGCATCGCCAAAACCAGTGATTATATTTACAACTCCTTTAGGAAAACCAGCCTCTTGAAATAAGTCAGCGAGACGGAGTGCGGAAAGAGGTGTTTGCTCGGCTGGCTTTAAAATGACACAATTTCCTGCTGCTAAGGCTACACCGAGTTTCCAGGCTGCCATAAGCAGTGGAAAATTCCATGGAATGATTTGTCCGACCACACCAATGGGTTCGCGACGGGTATAGTCGAAAAATTCGGCGCCAGGTGCATAGGGCACGGACAAGTCCAGGGTTTCTCCATGAATTTTTGTGGTTAATCCCGCGTAATAACGAAAGTGCTCTATGGTAAGCGGTACATCTGCGGCTCGAGCAATGGCCAGCGGCTTTCCGTTGTCCAAGGTTTCCAGTTGAGCAAATTCTTCCAAGTGTTGTTCAATCAGATCCGCGAATTTCCAAATCAGTTTTCCTCTTTCAGAAACAGTCATCTTCCGCCAGGGTCCCTCTTCAAAGGCACGTCGGGCGGCTTGGACCGCGCGGTCGATATCTTCACTACTGCCTTTTGGAACGTGACACAAAACGGAAAGATCCGAAGGATCAGTGACTTCAAATGTTTCCCCAGAGGCTGAATCTACACGCTGGCCATCAATTAAAAGTTTCAAGGAAGAATTCAAAAATTGTCTAACTTCTTCATTGGTTTCTACTAACGTTGATGCTGTCATTTCAAATTTTCCAGATTTTTGAAGAATTAAAATTTTGTTTAAAAATATTGTTGATTCATATTTGTGACAAGGTTTTATTGAAAGGCTTGCTATTTTTGACTTTGACAGTCCTTACTTTTCAAAATTTGGTTTAACAAAAATTAACTACAGATACTGATAATAAAAAGGAAGGAGTGTTTTTGTATATTAATTTTACTGGTCGGGATGAGTGGATTTGAACCACCGACCCCTTCGTCCCGAACGAAGTGCGCTGCCAGACTGCGCTACATCCCGATTCAGTTTTGGCAATCGCCTAAAAATAATTCTATTTATCCCAAACGTAACGGTTAATACTTTCTGATGTAAATGACTGGTTCGTTACATTGCGACTAACGTCTTTAGATTTCTTACACTTTGGACAATTAATTTTTTTGTTGCCAACCTCAGAAATTTTCATTTCTACAACAAAGTCGTGGCTGCATTTTTTGCAAGTATGATCATACTGTGGCATAAATTTCCTCGAAAAAACCCCAGCATACAAAACTCTAAACTGTATTTCAATGTATATACACAAACTTGAGTTAACCAAAATAAATCAAGACTTTATAGCTACCCAACCGGCAAAATTAAACCATTTAAAAAACAGGTCGACCTTATTAAACCCTGCTTTTTTCAACAGGGTAAAATTCTTATCAACGGTCAAAGGAACCAATACATTTTCCAATGCTTCTCGCTTTCGAGAAATTTCCATTCGAGAATAGCCTTTTGTTCGTTTAAATTTGTGATATTGTTCTAAGTAAGTTGTCTCCATATCGGGAGTTTCAGCTACAACTTTTTCAATTAAAATAAGGCCGCCATTAGAATTTAAACTTTTATGAATTCTTCGGAGCAGGGCAGGGCGGCCTTTTGGCGGGACGAACTGTAAAGTATAATTTAATAGAACAACGCTAGCGTTTTCTATTGGAAAGTTGTCTTTCAAGTTGAACTCAAGCAATTCACAAACGTTTATGTAGTCTTTTAATTTTCGTTTAGCTTTTTTTAGCATAGGCAAAGAATTGTCCACACCAATAAATTGAGCATTATTCTTTTTCGGCAATACTTGTGCAAGTTGCTTGATTAATGTTCCAGTCGAACACCCTAAATCATAGATTGCCGTATTGGGTTGATGAATTTGTCTGGAAAGCTCTATTGCCATTTTCTGACTTTCTTTATAAAAGGGAATACTTCTTTCCAGCATATTGTCAAACACACGGGCAACAGATTCGTCGAATTTGAAAACGGAAGGTGGATTGGTTCGATTAAATAAATCGTCTTTTTTTCTGGGAGACATGAGGGAAGATTCAAATTAAAAAATTTAAGTTTGTTGGGTGCTAATATTGGTTTGAAAAAATGATTTTCAATTAAGGTCCTTCTATGGAACTTCCCTCAACCGGACCTGATTTCGGATTAATCAAAAGTTTGTTAACCGCATTTACATAAGCTTCGCCACTGGCTTCAATGGTATTGACACCGGTCCCTTTGCCAAGTATTTCACGGTTTTCATATAAAACACGTACAGTGACTTCCCCTTGGGCATCTTTTCCTTTAGTTTTGGACATCACTTGATAGTCAAGTAATTTGCAAGTCATTCCGGTTATTCTATCTATCGCATTGTAAATTGCATCTATGGGACCATCTCCGTTACCTTTTGCGGAATGTTCATTACCATCACGACTTTTCAGAATGACATTTGCTTGTGGCATGATTCCACTTTCGAAAGAACCTTCAATTTTAACCAGTGAGTAAGTATTCAGATCTTCGTCTGTGAATTTTCTTTTTTGAATAAGTGCAATTATATCTTCATCAAATACTTCTTTTTTCTCATCAGCTAATACTTTAAAATCAGAGAACACTTCATCAAGTTCATCGGTAGAAATTTTAAAACCCATTTGCGAAATTTTTTTGGAAAGCGCGTTTCGTCCAGAATGTTTACCCATTACCAACTCTGAACTATCCAGTCCAATGTCATTAGGATTCATAATCTCATAAGTATCTTTCTTCTTAAGGAACCCATCTTGATGAACGCCTGATTCATGAGAGAACGCATTTTTTCCTACTATGGCCTTATTGCGTTGGACAAAAAATCCCGTAAGGCTGCTAACCAGGCGGCTACAGGCCATAATATGTTTTGTGTCAATATCTGAATGAATTCCGAAAAAATCCTTTCGAGTTTTTAACGCCATGACAATTTCTTCCATAGCTGCATTCCCGGCGCGTTCTCCTATCCCATTAATTGTGCATTCTACTTGCCGGGCTCCAGCTTTGATTGCGGCCAATGAATTTGCAACGGCCAGACCTAAATCATTATGACAGTGAACACTGATAATAGCTTGTTCAATATTTCGAACTTGTTCTTTTAAAAATCGAATTAAGTTCGAAAATTGTTCCGGCACTGAATATCCCACTGTGTCTGGAATATTTACGGTAGTCGCCCCTGAATCAATAACTGCTTCCACCACCTCCGCGAGGAAATCTTGCTCAGTTCTAGAAGCATCTTCGGGTGAAAACTCTATGTCATCACAAAACTTTTTGCCGAACTTAATAGCTTCCACTGCCATTTTAATTACTTCGCTCTTATCTTTCTGAAGTTTGAAATCACGATGTGTTTTAGATGTAGAAAGAAAAATATGTATTCTAGGTTTTTCTGCTTTTTCCAAGGCACGTGCTGCGGCCGAAATATCTTTTTCCAATGCTCTGGCTAATCCTGCGACAGAGGATCCTCTGATTTCATTAGCAATTTGTTGAACCGATTCGAAGTCACCAGGGGAAGCGATCGGAAAACCGGCTTCGATAACGTCTACATTTAATAGGGCCAGCTGCCTAGCAATTTCCAGCTTTTCCTTGTTGTTCATGCTGGCTCCGGGGCATTGTTCTCCGTCCCTCAAAGTGGTATCAAATATAATAAGTTTTTCTGATGACATAGATAAAGTGTTGTTCAATAATTTGGGTTTGATGTTGTCTTGATTCGCTTTAATTTATTATGTGGATAAACCTATATCCTTGGCGTTTATAATCTCATACCTTTCGTCTTTGGCAAACCCATTTCGAAAAATATCAGCATCATAATTTAACGCATTTTTACCGACGATGGGTTTATTTGTGGGTATTGGAACTCCCGCTAAATCACTGACTAAATCACAGGAAGGTTTAAGAAGCTCCATCTTTATTTCTAAATAGGTCTTAAAGTAAGATTTGTGAATTACATGGGTCATTACGATTTCTTCCAAAGCCGCATTCCCGGCGCGTTCTCCAATTCCATTGATGGTGCATTCCACCTGTCGGGCTCCAGCCTTGATCGCAGCCAATGAATTTGCGACGGCCAGCCCCAAATCATTATGGCAATGTACACCGACGAGAAGGTCTTTTTTTAATTTTTTAACCTTTTCAATTAGCTGAGCGAATTGTTCAGGCATTACATATCCCAAAGTATCAGAAATATTTATTATCTTTACTCCTTCGTCGACGGCGACTTGGACCATTTCTAATAAAACAGATTCAGAAATTCGAGTGGCATTATGCGGTGAAAACTGTATTTCTGAAAAATAGTTTTTTGCAATTCGAATACCGGCACTGATCTTATTTAATAGCTCGTTTTTTTTTACATTGGATGAGGATGCATATAAATGTATGCGAGATTTTTTCGCTTTTTCAAGAGCTTTGGCGGTTAATTCAATATCAGTTTGGTTCACCCGGGATAAACTACAAAGGATAGTGTTTTCTATTTTTTCAGATATTTTCTTAATAGTATTGAAATCGCCCTCTCCCGCTGCTGCAAATCCCGCTTCAATAACGTCAACCTGTAACTCAGCGAGTTGTTGTGCAATGCGAACTTTGTCATCTAAAGAGAGAGAGGCTTCCAGTGATTTAATACCATCTCTTAATGTTGTATCTAAAATATATACTCGGTTGGAAATCATGAATAAAGGGAATATTAATAATTAATCAATGGCACTTAAAACTTTGAAACCTGCCTTTTCAATTTTTTTCACTACATTTTTTGTTTCGCAAAGGTCCACTCGAAAAAAATAAACCTGCTTTTTAGGATCCTTTTCATAAGGAGACATTCCAACACTGATGATATTCATATTTTCTTTATTTAAAATACCGGAAACTTTTTCAAAATTTTTTGGGTCTTTTCCCATAATTACATCAATTCGAGAACTTGAAGAAAGAATTCCCATGAGATCCACAAAAATCCCCAAAATATCCATTACAGATATGATACCAACTAAACGGTTTCTTCTTACTACCGGAAGGGCCCCTATCTTATTTTTATAAATGACCAGCGCGGCGTCCTCTACATGAGTTTCAGGAAAAACCACCATTGGATTGCGGGTCATATAATCAGAAATTTTCATTTTTGAAGGATCTAAGACTCTCACCTTTTTATTTGACTTCTCATCTAAAAAAGCACCTCTAATATCACTTTCGGTAATGATCCCTAACAATTCATGCCCGTCCACTACCGGTAAATGCCGAATTGACTTTTCTACCATTAATTCCTGGGCTCGTTTTATTGTTTCATTTGTTTTAACTGCCAGTGGTTTTGGAGTCATTACCTCGCTTACTATCATTTTTACCTCCAGTTGGCTTTTAGTTGGTTTTCTTTGTTTTTAGTTGGCTTAGAAGGTTAGTAGGAGAAGAAGTAGTTATTTCGATACCCCGCTTTATCTTCTTAACTATAATGTTTAACAAATCTTAGAAAGAAAATATACTGCTAAATCTCTATATAAATGGAAGAGATATTTCTAAGAAATTTCAAATTTTTTGAAGTGAGTTAAGACAAAATAAATTAGCTTTTTGTTAAAAACCCATTTATATTCTCATGAAACCAACTGAAAAATCTTTAGATAACTATTTCCAAACCTATGGTTCGAAAATCATTTAATGCTTTAGGACGGAGGTGTATATTATACTTTTATCCTTAGTAGTCTGTTGTATAATTAGTAAATAACTTTATATATAAAAACTATATAGAATAAAAAAACTGGTTTAAAGTCCAATAAAATCAATGGTTAAAGGGTTTGGCACTAGGTTTGCTTTGTTTAATCCCTAAAGCTTTATTTTCAAATATTCTTAAAGTTGGAATTAAATCAAATTCCAAAATTCAATAATTAAAACATTATGAGTATTCAAAAATTTCCCAAAAAACAAGGACTTTATACTCCTCAATATGAAAAAGAAAATTGTGGAGTGGGTTTTGTTGCTCATATGAAAGGGCAACAATCTCATGAAATAATTAGTCAGGGATTGGATTTATTAAATCGATTGGAACATCGTGGAGCAGTAGGTGCGGATCCATTAACAGGTGATGGAGCTGGGATTCTAATCCAAATTCCTCATGAATTTTTTAAATCTGAATGTGTAAAGCTGGGATTTAATCTACCGGAAAACGGGCAGTACGGAACAGGTTTGGTATTCCTTCCCCAGGATAGTGAGAAAGCAGCCTTATTGATGGAAATATTTGAGCAAGTGACAACCCGTGAAGGTTTGGATTTAATTGGATGGCGAAAAGTTCCAGTGGATAACACTAAAATTGGTCAGACTGCCAGAAATGTGGAACCTGATATTCGGCAAATATTTATTGGGTCCAAGGGAATTAAGGATCAGGAGTTATTTGAAAGAAAACTATATATTGTTAGAAAACAGGCAGGTCAAGCAATAAGAGCCTCTGGATTGGCTGAGCTTTATGAATCCTATTATATTTGTAGTTTATCCAGCAAGACTTTCATTTATAAAGGGCAATTAATGGCTCCTCAAGTGGCCGATTATTATCTTGATATTAAGGATCCTCAATTAAAATCTGCCTTGGCTTTGGTACATTCTCGATATAGTACCAACACCTTCCCTTCCTGGGGAAGAGCTCAACCTATGAGGATGATCGCTCATAATGGAGAAATTAATACCATTCGAGGAAATAACAATTGGATGGTTGCCCGTGAGTCTATGTTTGAGAGTGACCTCTATGATGATGTTGAAAAAATCCTTCCTGTAATCCCACCTGGTGGGAGCGATTCAGCAGATTTTGACCAAGCTTTAGAATTTTTAGTTCAATGTGGACGCTCTCTACCTCATGCTGTGATGATGATGATTCCTGAACCCTGGAGTGGTCATGAAACAATGGCAGACGATAAGCGAGGATTTTTTGAATATCATGCTTCCATGATGGAACCATGGGATGGTCCCGCTTCAATAACTTTCACTGATGGGAATGTGATTGGTGCTGTTTTGGATAGAAATGGTTTAAGACCTTCTCGTTATATTGTTACGGATACAGATTTAGTTGTCATGGCGTCAGAAGTTGGAGTCCTTCCGATTGATGAAGCTCGCATTATTAAAAAAGGAAGATTACAACCAGGACGGATGTTTTTTGTAGACCTTAAAGAAGGCCGGATAGTCTCTGATGAAGAAATAAAATCTGAGTTAGCCACAAGAAAACCTTATAAACAATGGGTGAAGGACAATCAAGTCAACTTAGAAGATATTCCTGATCCGCAAAAAACAGAAACTATTGTTGAAGATATTACTTTGCAACAGTTGGCATTTGGATACACCCAGGAAGACAAAAAAATTGTTTTGGCACCGATGATTGAAAATGGTCAGGAAGCAACGGGGTCCATGGGAAATGATGTTCCTCTTGCGGTAAGATCTCAAAAACCGCAATTACTTTTTAATTATTTTAAACAACTCTTTGCTCAAGTAACTAACCCGGCGATTGATTCAATTCGCGAGGAATTAGTGATGTCAATGGAAGTTACTTTAGGTAAAGAAAGAAATTTGCTTTCTGAATCTCCTGAACATTGTCGGAAACTTCGAGTAAACAACCCGATTTTAACTCCAAATGATTTTTTCAAAATTCAATCATTAGATCAAACTGATTTAAAAACACTTACTCTCTCTTTATTATTCCCTGTTTCAGAGGGGGAGAATGGAATGGAAAAAGCTTTGGAGAATATTTGCAGTGAGGCATCGGAGGCGATTAAAAAAGGGATCACTATTTTAATTCTTTCGGATCGAGGAGTGGATGAAAACCAAGCGGCGATTCCCAGTCTTTTAGCAACCGCTGCAGTTCATCATCATTTGCTTCGAGAACGAACAAGGACTAATGTGGGAATTGTAGTTGAAACTGGAGAAGCAAGAGAAATGATGCATTTTGCATTACTTATAGGTTATGGGGCAGGTGCTATTTATCCCTATCTTGCTTATGAAACTATTGCAGAAATGGTTAAGGAAAAAATTTATGTAAATGGAACAACTTTGGATTCAGCTATTCAAAATTTTGTTAAATCGACCAAAAAAGGCCTTTATAAAATTATTGCTAAAATGGGCATTTCTACAATTCAAAGTTATCGAGGGGCACAAATTTTTGAGGCAGTCGGCCTTAATGATTCTGTTGTTGATAGATTTTTTACTGGTACACCATCGCGGATAAGTGGGGTAGGACTTGAAACTCTTGCCAGAGAAATACTCGCCCGGCATAAAAATGCATTTCATCGAACAAAAATTTTAAAACCAATTTTAGAAGCGGGAGGTTTTTACCATTGGCGCCGTGGAGAGGAAAAACATATGGTAAGTCCTCCATTAGTGGCAATGCTTCAACATGCTACCCGATCTAATGATTATTCGACGTACAAAAAATTTTCCAAATATTCTGATGATCAAAGTACTCGGGATTGTACTTTGCGAGGTTTGTTTAAATTTAAAGATTCAAATTCCATTCCTATTGATGAGGTAGAGTCGGTAGAGGATATTACTAAAAGATTTTGTACTGGTGCGATGTCTATTGGTTCTATTTCTCGTGAAGCACATGAAACTTTAGCTATTGCCATGAATCGTCTTGGCGGTAAAAGTAATACAGGTGAAGGTGGGGAAGATCCTGTACGTTATATTCCAGATGAGAATGGAGACTTACGAAGAAGCTCTATAAAACAGGTAGCTTCAGGGCGATTTGGGGTGAATAGTTTCTATTTGGCTAATTCGGATGAACTTCAAATAAAAATTTCCCAAGGTGCTAAACCTGGAGAAGGGGGTCAACTTCCCGGACATAAGGTTTCTGAATATATTGCGAAGATTCGGAACTCTACTCCCGGTGTAGGTTTAATATCACCTCCACCTCATCATGATATTTACTCAATTGAGGATTTACAGCAATTGATATTTGATTTACATAATGCTAATCCCGATGCCAGGGTGAGTGTTAAATTGGTGGCAGAAGCAGGTGTTGGTACCATTGCAGCAGGAGTTTCCAAAGCTCGAGCTGAAGGGGTGTTGATCTCTGGACACGATGGCGGTACCGGAGCCTCCCCCCAAACTTCTATAAAATATGCGGGTTTGCCCTGGGAATTGGGACTTTCGGAAACTCAACAAATATTGGTAATGAATGATTTACGGGGCAGAATACGAGTTCAGGTGGATGGCCAATTAAAAACAGGTCGTGATGTGATAATTGGAGCTTTGCTGGGTGCGGATGAGTTCGGTTTCTCAACAGTTCCCCTGATAACCATGGGTTGTATTATGATGCGTAAATGTCACCTAAATACTTGTTCTGTGGGTATTGCCACTCAAGATCCGGAACTTCGAAAGAAATTTTCAGGCAAAGCAGACTATGTTGTTAACTATTTTAGATTTGTAGCTCAAGAGGTTCGAGAGCTCATGGCTGAGTTAGGATTTAGAAAATTTGATGATATGATTGGTCGTTCTGAATATCTAGAAGTAAGTACTGCCATCAATCATTGGAAAACTCAAGGACTGGATTTTTCTAAGATTCTTTATAAAGCGGAAGCGGGTCCTGAGGTTGCAATTCGAAATGTAACTAAGCAAGATCTTAGTGGTGATATTGATGACTGTTTGGACCAAAAATTAATTGTTGATAGTAAAAATGCTTTAGAGCATAAAGAACCTGTTGAACTTAATTATTCCATTGGAAATGAAGATCGAACCACAGGCGCTATGCTAAGCTATGAAATTTCGAAAAAACACGGTGAAGCAGGGTTACCTGATGAAACTATAAAAATTGGATTTAAAGGGTCGGCGGGACAAAGTTTTGGGGCTTTTTTAGCTTCGGGAGTGATTTTTACTTTGCGAGGAGATGCTAATGATTATGTGGGCAAAGGACTTTCTGGAGGACAGATTGTTATTTATCCCCCAGAGGAATCCCCAATTATCCCTGAAGAAAATATTTTAGTGGGCAATGTCGCTTTATATGGCGCAACCAAAGGAAAAGTGTTTTTAAGGGGGATTGCAGGTGAACGCTTTGCAGTTCGCAACAGTGGATGCCAGGCAGTGGTTGAAGGTGTCGGTGATCATGGTTGCGAATATATGACAGGGGGTATTGTTGTTGTTTTAGGTAAAACAGGAAGAAATTTTGCTGCCGGGATGAGTGGGGGAATTGCTTATGTTTTTGATGAGACAAATCAATTTCCAATTCATTGTAATCAAAGTATTGTTGATTTATTACCTGTAGAAGAAAATGAGGATGTTGAATTGTTAAAAGAAATGATTCAAGAGCATAATAAATTGACAGGGAGTTCAGTAGCTAAAAATATTTTGGATAATTGGGAAACCATGCTTTCAAAATTTATTAAAGTGTATCCTCGTGATTTCAGGCGTGTAATTGAAGAAAGAAAACGTAAAGAAGAACAGAAATCTTTAGAAGAGGTAGCCTGATGGGTTCAATTAAAGGCTTTTTGGAGTTTCCTCGAGAAACTCCAAGTTCTCGCCCAGTTTCCGAAAGATTAAATGATCAAAATGAAGTTTATGAACCCTTCCCCATTGAGAAATATCGTGAGCAAGGGGCTCGGTGTATGGATTGCGGTGTCCCTTTTTGTCAAAGCCATACGGGTTGTCCTTTAGGAAATTCAATCCCTGATTGGAACGATATGGTCTTTCGAAATAAGTGGGAGGAAGCTTTGGCCCTTCTTTTAAAAACCAACAATTTCCCAGAATTTACAGGCCGAATTTGTCCGGCACCCTGTGAAGGGGCTTGCGTCTTGGGAATAACTGAACCACCCGTTGCAATTAGAAATATCGAAGAAATAATTGCTGAAAAAGGATTCGAAAACGGATGGATGCAGCCAAATCCTCCTAAAAATAGAACGGGAAAGAAAGTAGCAATTGTGGGTTCTGGACCGGCAGGTCTGGCAGCGGCGGACCAACTAAATCAAGCGGGACATTTGGTGACGGTTCTTGAGAAAGCTGATCGTATTGGTGGATTACTTATGTATGGAATTCCACATTTTAAACTTGAAAAACGTATAGTTCATCGTCGCGTTCAGTTAATGGAAAAAGAAGGAATTATTTTTAAAACAAATTCTCATGTGGGAAAAAATATATTAATTTCCGATTTGCAAAATCAATTTGACGCGGTTTTAATGTGTTGTGGATCTGAGAAGCCTAGGGATTTACCTGTAGAGGGTAGGGAATTGGATGGGATCCATTTTGCAATGGATTTTTTACCACAGCAAAATAAAAGAAATGAAGGGGATATTATCGATGATGAAGTTGCTATTACTGCTAAGGATAAAAATGTATTGATTATTGGGGGTGGTGATACAGGCTCCGATTGTCTTGGGACGTCCTTGAGGCAGGGAGCTAAAAATGTGTATCAATTTGAATTGCTGAATGAGCCTCCAAAAGAGAGGAGTGAAAAAAACCCTTGGCCTCAATGGCCCATGGTCATGAGAGTAAGTTCTTCGCATGAGGAAGCGCAAAAGAAGATTACACGCTACAATATCTTAACTAAGAAATTTACCGGTGAAAATGGAAAGCTAAAAAAAGTCCACGCCGTAAACATCCGTTTTGGTCCGCCAGAGGCAGGAACAGGACGTCCATCTATAATTGAAATTCCAGGTTCTGAATTTGAATTAGATGTTGATCTCGTATTTTTAGCTATGGGATTCGTTCACCCGGTACACGAAGGATTAGTTGAACAATTAAATGTAAAGTTAGACGGTAGAAATAATGTGGCTTGTGATAAAAACAAAATGACAAATGTTGATGGAGTTTTTGTTGCAGGGGACATGACCCGCGGGCAATCGTTAGTAGTTTGGGCTATTGCAGAAGGACGCGAAGCGGCTCGAGCCATTGATGAATATCTAATGGGCTATACTTTTCTTCCCCATAGTGAATTTTTGTAGGTAATTAAGGGTTTTAAACTTTGAAATCAAGTTAGATTTTTAAGTTTAATACCCTTAAATCTGTCTGATGCCACCTTTAAATAAATATTAACTATCTGCATTTTTGGAATTAAAAAAATCATAACCAAAAACTTAAATGCCGGAGATTAATTTCCGGATGACATAATGAGTTGAATTCGTTTGTGAATATTGAGCTTTTTAAAGACTTTTTTCAAATGAAATTTAACGGTAAAGACACTTATATCCAAAATTCTTGCAATTTCATCATCATTAAAGCCCTCGCTCGCCAAACGAGCAACTTCTTGTTCTCTTCGTGTTAGATGTGCATCTTTATAATTTAAATCCTGTTTATACGAAGGTCTGAAATCTGAGGAATTTTCTTTGTTTTCCGGATATCGATTCTTTAAGCACTTTTCGACTTTACTTATTAAATCTAGAGGCATTATAGGTTTTAAAATATAATCCTCAACGTGGAGTCTGATGGCTTGAATGGCAGTATCCATAGTCCCATAACCCGTTAAAATCATAACAGCTGTATCTGGTCGAATTTTTTTGATTTCTTCGGTAACCTCAATACCGCTTTTATCACCCATTTTTAAATCAGTAATTACTAAATCAAAAGGTTCTTTTTTAAAGGTTTCAATACCTTCTTTTCCGCTAAAAGCCGTTTTGACAGAGTAACCAATTTTTTGCAAATGTTTTCCTAAAGCTTTGCACAAGGTTTCTTCATCATCTATAAAAAGTATTGTTTTTGAGTCTTGCATGATCCCCCTCATGACCATGAGTTATGAATAAAATAAAACATCTTAGCCTAAAATATTAGACATCTGAGCATAGCAAATAAATAAAAATAAATCACCCCTTAACTGAATAAAGTTAAAAAAATTATTGTTTTGCAAACTGGACTCATGGGTCCAAAATATGAAAGATTACTTATTGATATTTTGATTATTACTGTGACATTCTGGACTGGCCAGTCCAGAAAATATATAAAAAAATGAAATAAAAATTTAACGGTGGGTGAGTTTTTCCCGGATTCTGTGGGTATTTAGGGATTGTTCGTTAGATTTTTAAACGCTGTAGAAAGCCTTTAAGCTTTTTCTTAGTAGGTTTTCCATCGATTTCAGATAGTTCTAAAAACAATTCTTTTTGCCGTTTATTCAGTTTTTTAGGTGTTTCTACAAAAAGATGGATGATCTGATCTCCTCTACCGTGGCCTCGAAGATGAGGAATTCCGCCACCCGATATTCTCTGTTTTTCTCCAGATTGAGTACCTTCAAGAATAGTAATAGAACGGGTTTTCCCATCTAAAAGTGGAATTTCAATTTCAGCGCCTAGTGCTGCTTGAGAGATAGAAATATTCAATTGGCAATAGACATCACTTCCTTCTCGGTGGAAAAAGTCGTGGGCTTGAACGTGAATAAAAACATACAAATCACCTGGTGGGGTTTCAGGTCCTCCTTCTCCTTCACCTCTTAACCTTAACCGAGAACCATCATCCACACCCCCTGGTACATTTATAGATATGGATTTTTTTTCTGCGACAACACCTTCACCGCGACAGGAGTTGCATGGATCCTTTACAATACTTCCCATTCCATGGCAATTTGGACAGGGGCTTTGAAGGCTAAAAAATCCTTGAGACCTTACAACCTGTCCTGTTCCCCGGCATGTACTACAAATGGTTGGAGAAGTCCCCTTACGACAGCGTGAACCATTGCATTCCTTACAAGTGGTATGTTTATGAACTTCAACCTCTTTTTGGGTTCCAAAAGCAGCTTCTTCAAAAGAAATTGTTACATCTGCCCGAATATCGGCTCCCGTTTGGTTTCTTGAACCACCAAAAAAATCCCCAAAAATATCTCCAAAGCTAGAAAAAATATCCTCGAAACCACTAAAGCCACCAAAACCTTGACCCTTTAATCCTTCGTGACCATATTGGTCATATATATCTCGTTTTTTAGGATCCCTTAAAACCTCATAAGCTTCAGAGGCTTCTTTAAATTTTTCTTCTGCCTCTTGGTTTCCGGGGTTTTTATCTGGGTGATATTTTAATGCCATTTGGCGGTAAGCTTTTTTCAATTCTGACTCGGAAGCATTTCTTGAAACTGCAAGGATTTCGTAATAATCTCGTTTCACGGGATGGGGGCCTATTCTTTTTTAAATTTAGTAATTTTAACTTTAGCGGGTCGAATTAATTTTTCTTTAAAGATATAACCAGGTTCTAACTCTTCAACAATAAAATTTTCTTTTTTGGGGTCGTTAGTTTCTTCTGTTAATAAGACTTCATGAGTTTCAGGATTAAATTTCTCGCCCAGGGTAGGAATGTTTTCAATATCGCAATTTTTTAATTCACTAATAAATTGCGATATTATTAATTCAATGCCTTGCTTAAGACTATCCAAGCTGTTTTCATTTGACGAGGATTTAAGGGCGCGTTGTAAATTATCTAATATTGGAATAAATTTTTTAAAGAAATTTGCCTTAAGCTGGTCCACTCGAACTTCGTTTTCCTTTTGCAATCGCATTCGGAATTCTTCGTTCTCAGCATTTTTGTTTTTATAGGCTGTAATATACTCTTTAAGACGTTGATCTTTTTCTTCGGCTTCCTTTTTTAATTTCTCAACATAAGTAGGCACACGTTCTTCCAATTCCGAATCGTCAATGACTTCATCATCTTCATGAGCCCAATGGCGTTTGTCCGTTACCCTAAATTTAGAATCCTCATCATCTTTGTTGGTTTCAGTTTTATTTTTTTCCATAGAAATATTTAATAACCTAGAGGCCAATAAAACTTAGCACTCTAGGTTACAAGGTTAAGGTAATTTTCTGTAATTTAAAATAAATCTACATTTAAGAAATAAATTATCAATTTATTTCTTATTACTAATATCTTCAAATTCGGCATCTACGACATCGTCATCCGATTTGTTTGAAGAATCCTCGGGTTTTGAATCTGAAGGCTCACTTCCATCACCTTCAGGTTGGCTCTCAGGAGTTCCCTGTTTGGAATAAATTTTCTGAGCCAGATCATGGGAGGCTTTTGTAAGGTTCTCTGTTTGCTCTTTAATTTTTTCAGAGTCATCTTCTTCAACTGCTTTTTTACCTTCAGCAATAGCATCTTGAACCTCTTTCAAATCAGCTTCTTCTAACTTATCCTTATTTTCATTTATGGTTTTTTCAGTATTATAAATTAAGGAATCGAGTTGATTCTTAGCATCAATTTTCTCTCGACGCTCTTTATCAGCAGCAGCATTTTCCTCTGCATCTTTAACCATGTTATCGATATCCTCTTCACTTAGTCCAGTGTTATCGGTAATGGTAATTTTTTGCTCTTTATTGGTTCCTTTATCTTTTGCGGAAACATTTAATATTCCATTTGCATCAATATCAAAAGTAACTTCAATTTGAGGAATACCTCTTGGGGCAGCGGGTATGCCATCTAAATGGAATTTTCCTAAAGACCGGTTGTCTTTAGACATTTCTCTTTCTCCCTGAAGGACATTTATTTCAACACTTGGTTGATTATCCGAGGCTGTAGAGAATGTTTCGCTTTTTCGAGTTGGGATAGTGGTGTTACGCTCAATTAACTTAGTGGTTACTCCACCTAGAGTTTCAATTCCAAGAGAAAGAGGGGTAACGTCCAAAAGAAGGATGTCTTTAACATCACCTGCTAAAACGCCAGCTTGGACAGCAGCTCCAAGTGCTACCACTTCATCCGGATTTACACCCCGATGAGGTTCGCGATTGAATAATTCTTTTACAATCTCCTGAGCTTTAGGAACTCGGGTTGAACCACCCACAAGAACCGCCTCATTTATTTGGTTTGCTTCTAATCCAGCATCTTTGAGAGCTTTTTTACAAGGTGCTTTGGTTCTTTCTAAAAGGTCATCCACCATAGATTCAAATTTTGCACGGGACAGCCTCATATTGAGATGCTTTGGTCCTGTCGCATCGGCGGTGATGAACGGGAGATTAATATCAGTTTCATTTGTGGAAGATAATTCCATTTTCGCCTTTTCAGCGGCTTCTTTCAGACGTTGCAGGGCCATATTGTCATTTTTTAAATCAATACCTGAGTCTTTTTTGAATTCTGTCACCAACCAGTCAATGACTCTTTGATCCAGGTTATCCCCGCCTAAATGAGTGTCCCCATTGGTGGCTTTTACTTCCACTACATTATCACCAACCTCCAAAATAGAAATATCAAATGTTCCACCGCCAAAGTCATACACAGCAATCATGTGGTCTTTATTTTTATCTAAACCATAAGCAAGGGCAGAAGCAGTAGGTTCATTAATGATTCTTTTTACATCTAATCCTGCGATCTTTCCTGCATCTTTTGTTGCTTGTCTTTGTGCGTCATTAAAATAAGCAGGGACAGTGATAACGGCTTCAGTAACTGTTTCCCCTAAATAAGTTTCAGCAGACTTTTTTAATTTCTGCAAAATCATCGCAGAAATCTCTGGAGGACTGTATTGTTTTCCCTGGACTTCAATTCGAACATCATTTTTAGGACCTTTGAGTACTTTATAAGGCACCATTTTCATTTCTTCGCTAACTTCATCAAAAGAACGGCCCATGAATCGCTTAACCGAAAAGACAGTGTTTTCTGGGTTGGCAATGGCTTGTCTTTTTGCTACTTGACCTACTAAAATTTCACCATCTTTGGTAAAACCTACCACTGAGGGTGTAGTTTGATTGCCTTCCTCATTAACAATAACTTTTGGCTCATTTCCTTCCATAACGGCTACCACCGAGTTTGTGGTACCTAAATCGATTCCAATAATTTTTCCCATTGGGCATTCCTTTCAATTTGAAATTAAGCAATATATATAAAAACGGATTTCGTTAAATTCAATTTTGCCTTACACTAATTTAATAGCCAGTTATTTAATAAAATTTGAAAAGCGGTCAGTCAAGGTAGCAGGCAAAAATAATCATAAAAATCACACCGGACTATAGTCTTGTAAGTTTTTATTTTTAAAAGGTTTATTGATTTTAGAGAGATTTGGAATTATTAAAAATTCAAATATTAGGTGCTTTTGTGAATACAAATAATCAGGATAATCATAGAGAGTTTTCTCGAGTTCCCCTTAGTATTGAGGCTGTCGTTCAGGCGGAAGATACAAAAGTTAGATCAGAAAATACCAGAGATGTTAGCATGAAGGGAATTTTCATTGTTACGGACCATCCGATACCTTTAAGGACATTGTGTGAAATTACTCTAGTTTTAAAAGGTCAAGAAAACCCAATAAAAGTCGATGTCAGGGGAATGGTGGTAAGGTCCACGGATGAGGGTATTGGAATACAATTTACCGAATTAGCTTTAGAAGCTTATGATCATTTGCAAAATATGGTTAAATTGAATTCATCAGACCCTGACCAGGTCGAACAAGAGTTCAAAGAGCATCTGGGTTTAAAGAAAAGGTAATAGGTTTTGTTGTTTTTGAAATTTGAAAAGTGAAGTAAGAATATTTATTTTTTAAATTTAAGATTCCAAAATCGAGATCCCAAATTCTGACCCTGAACTTTCAAAGCAAACTTGAGTAAGAGTTTTTGGAGGAAGAGAGCCTTGATCTATTTTAGAGGAAATTACTTCGGGTAAGGAAAGAGATGAAGGTTCCGGGACTAATCCTTTAATATTACCACCAATCATATTTGCCAATTCAGCCAACGTTTCGTTTTTTTCTTCATTTGTCGTTTCTTCAGCATCAACAGAGAACATTTTTGAAGCAGCAATTTTCAAAAGATGTGGGGCAAAATTCAGAATTATAGTTCCATTCCATTTACCATTTATTTTTATTTGAACTTTAGGTTGTTGAGTATCTTTCAACTCTATTGGTTTATTACTAGGTTTTATTTCAATCCCTAGAACAGAGGACCAAATCATTTTTGCATATTCTGTAATTTCTTTCTCAAGAAATTGCATTATTCTTTTCCTGCTCCATTCTCAGCCTTTTTTACCATAGTCACCACAAAGGGAACTTCTTCGCACTTAAAAGTTAACATGGCAATTAATTCACTCCCGGGAATTCGGAGTTCAAAGTCAGTTACAGCAACTGTAGGAAGGGAAAGATAGCATGGTTCGGGAAGAAGAGATTTAATGTTTCCCCCTGTCATATTTGCTAATTCTCCTAGCGCGTCTCGAATATCATCTGTTGTTGACTCATCTTCATTTTGTGAAAACATGATTCCTGCAGCTTTTTTAGCTAATCCCATTGGACAGGTAACGGCTATGGTTCCTTGCCATTCCCCGGTAATATGAACACATCCTGCTAAAGTATTTTCTTTTCCATTTGGTTTAAATGGAGTGTTGCTCGGACTAACTTCCAGGTCTAGAGTATTTTTCCAAATGGACTCGGTAAAATCTTTGATTTCATTTTCAAAACTCATTATACGCCTCTAATTTTATAACAGCCGGATTGTTGTATTTGGATGCGCTCAAAGGAATTGTCCAAATTCAAGGTAGATTCAGCTGCTCCTAAAAATAAATAACCATCTGGTCTTAAAACATTTCTTAGTTGGGATAAAATTTTCTTTTTCATTTCTACGTCAAAATATATTAAAACATTTCTTAAAAAAATAATATCGAACTTGGGTAAGAGAGGAAAAGGTTTAGAAAGATTAATTTTTTGGAAGTCTATCAATTTTCTAAAATCTTCTTTAATGACCCATTCCATGCCTTGACGGACAAAATGTTTTACCAGCATCGGGGCTGGAAGTCCTCGGTTCACTTCTAATTGTGTAAATGCGCCTCTTTTACACCGGTTTAGCATTTCATCTGAAATATCACTTGCCATAAACTTAATTTTCCACGTATTTAATTGAGGAAAATCATTTTTTAAAACTAAAGCAATCGTATAGGGTTCCTGGCCACTGGAGCTGGCTCCACACCAAATATTGACCTCTCTTTTGGAAGAGCGCTTTTCAATAATATCCGGTAATACAACCTTTTTAAGGGTTTCAAAAGGATGAATATCTCTAAAAAAAGAAGTTTCGTTGGTGGTTAAGGCATCTACAACTTTATCTTGTAAGCCATTTGCTGATGAGGCGCGCAATCCTTTCACCAAATCTTCAATAGAAGAAAATTTTTCTTGATTTAGAAGGGGCAGCATCCTGGACTCAACTAGATATTCTTTTCCCGGCTCAAGAACTATGGCAGACTTTTCCAAGACTAATTTTCGAATGTAATCAAAATCCCCTTGCTTTATAGCCATATATATTTACCTATCTGAAAATATTCAAACAACTTATTAAGGGATAAGTTGAAAAAAATTTTTAAATTATTTTTTACTTTAACCGGATTGAGCTTTCTGCAAATATTCCAGAATAATAATATTGGGTTATGAATTTTTTGAAATTGGAATAGTTTTGAATCTATATGAGAATTATTGTAAGAGTTGATTCTTAAGAGAAAAGTTTCCATTTTTAAAATTGGATATTCATTAAATGGAAACCTAAAAGAAAAATCGATTTTACAATTAATCTTCGACATAAAATTTCAATAGACTCCAGTCAAAATAGTTAACTCTGAACAGCTAAAAATTGTATCTAAAATTGCGGAAACCCGATCTTGTTAAGCTACAGAAATGCCCATTAGGGATAATTTCTCCAAAATCATTTCTTTTGTAAAAGGTTTCATTAAATATTCATTTGCGCCCGCTTCTAATGCTTTAATGACTTGAGACATTTCAGTTTCTGTTGTCACCATCATCATTTGCATGTCATTTAAATCAGCGTTTTTCCGGACTTCGCAAATAAATTCATAGCCATTCATTTCTGGCATATTCCAATCCACCAGAGCTAAATCCATTTTCCCTTCATCTTTTATGCAATCTAAAGCTTTAAGCCCATTTTCTGCACCAAAAACTGAAAAACCAATTTCTTTTAAAATTTTAGTTAAAATAATTCTTATTGCTTTTGAATCATCTATTACCAATGCACGCACTAATTTCTCTCCATATTTACACCTTGATAGGAAAGGTAAATTTAATCTGTTAACTTATTGGTAAAAAAGCTAGTAATAACCCCTAGAGTTTAGGCTAAAGTTTTATTGGAAACCTGTCAAATGAAAAAAAGCAGTATGTCTAAAGATAACTTTGGGGGAATAAATCAGAGGACTGCCGGGTACGGTAAAGGAAACTAAAATCTTTGATTTGAATTTTAAGTGGAGATAAAGGGGCTTTGAAGCCCCTTTGGCTTTATTCTGAGTGTTCGTTAATTCCTTCTGCTAGTTCACCCATGAAAAGAGTGGCATCCTCTTTTTCGGGAACTGCATTTCTTCTTTTAGTTTCAGCTATTTCTTCGAGTTCTTCTTTGCCCTCAGGCGTATGAGCCCATGGAGTAATGGTTTCTTTAGCTTTCTTAATTGCATTAGTTATTCTTATCAATTTATCAGAGTCTAAATCTCGAAGTGATAGAAGGGCGTCTTCATGTCCATCATAAGCACACCAGGCCTGGGTATAGCAATTGGTGTTGGCGCGAATCATTTTTAAAGTGATGTTTGCAAAATGACAATGAACCCCTATAAGAGCACAAACATGAATTTTATTATGTTGAATTGTTAAATTAGGGTGACAAGGATTGATCACTGCTTCGGGATCAATTTTGGGATAAATAGGTCGATAGTCAGGCATAGGAATAATATTCATACCTGGGACTTCTTTTACTAGGTCTAATGCCAGCGCCGCTTTATGTCGAGTCTCTTCATTCCATCCCCATAACAACATAGGGCCAGGGAATAAGGTGGGATTTCTCAAGGTCAACAATTTATGGGCGGCTACCTCTAAAGCCTTTTCTTCTTTAACTTTTTCACCTTCGACCAGTTCAAACCCGGTGCCTTTATCTGGGTGAAAAATTCCCATAGATGCCGCAGATGGGGGTAAAAAACCAGCGGGACCTAACTCTAACTTTGGCATTCTAAAAACCTCCAATAATATTTCGATTTAAGTTTCCGCAATATTTGGGAAACGACTATGATTTTTTATAAAGGGCCTTTAAGAGATAAATCAAACGATTTCAAAAACTTAAAGGAAAAGTTTTAATTTTTGGTAGTGTAAAATCCTAAACAGTGAATACTATTATCAAAAGAGGTAACTGTCAATAAATAATTGGCGTTGGGCCTCTATTGGTCTATGGGTTAATTTCCTGTCAACTTAGGATTTGATTTCCAATTAAAGGGTGATTTATACCATTCGTTTAATAAGTCCTTCTGCTCAGACGTAATAGTGTTGATATTCTCAGCATATTGAATTAAATCGGGAAAATCTAAAATTGAGCTTAGATGGCAATTAGCTTGAGAAAAATTTCTTTTGGCTTCTTCGAACCCATAGTTAAAAATACAAGCGCAGTGATTTACTATTCCTTCATTTTCTTTGATTGCAGATAGGGCTTTAATAGCACTTCCTCCTGTAGAAATTAAATCTTCAATCAATAATACAGACTGACCCGTTTTTAAAATTCCTTCGATTTGATTCTTTAAACCGTGTTCCTTTGGGGTAGGGCGGATATAAATTAAAGGGACTTTCATTAGATTTGCCAATGTAGTTGCATGAGGAATTCCTGCGGTTGCCGTTCCGGCAACAACATCGACAACAATATTTTTTTTCTTTACTAGATTTAAAAGTGCATCCCCTACTATAGATCTATGGCTTGCATTTCCCAATAAAAGACGATTGTCGTTATAAATAGGCATTTTATAACCGGAGGCCCAAGTAAAGGGATGTTCAGGATTAATTTTAATGGCTCCTATTTCTAATGCAATTTTTGCCAACTCTTTTGAATAATTCAAATGATCCAACTCTAAAGAAAATTGTTTTTAAAAAGTTCTATGAATAAAGGACTCTCCACGAGCTCCATTTAAATTGCCGAGACCGCGAAGTTGAATGCTAAATAAAACTTTGGTTTCTGTTGTATTGACGCTTCCATTAATATTTTTTCTGTTAATGAAGTCTACGGCAAAACCCCAGCACTCGCAAAGATTATTAAAGGTTAACCGGGCGTTGTGCTCCAGAAATCTTTCGTTGAATTCATCATAGCGCGCACTATATTTGAAATTCCATCCATGAGGAATATTTAGATCGATGGTTCCTAGAATGCTTGCCGATTGATTATGGATATGTCTTCTTTCCAATATCAACATCACCCATTTACTCGGTCGAATTCCGATATCAAAATTAAAGGTCTCAACCACCCCATCGTAAAAATTAAAAGTGGTGTCAAAATTAAACATAAAATATTTAAGAAATCGACTGTCAAAGTCAAACCTCAAATTTGAAAATGGGCGGCGAGGAGTGAGTGGAGTTTCCATTCGAGAGGCTTCTAAAAAGTCATAACTTTGGCTAATTTCGAAGCGAGCAATTTGTTGGACTTCAGAGCTTCCAGATTTTTTTGTGACTTTTTGAAGCAAACGTTGAGTTAGAAAATATGTAACTCGGTTGGTTTCTCCAAAGGCATCTACAGCATCAATAATTCGAATTCGGTTTCTATCATCTCCATCCATGTCGGGAATGAAATCATATTGGATTCTAGGCTCTATAACATGTTTGAATTGGTAACCTGTATTTTTAATGGAAAATATTCTATTAAACTTGGGGCCTTCTAAAACAGCTGCCAAATCAAAAAGCTCTCTTACGAAACTTCCGCCCTCTGATTTCATTTGGGTGAGGTTATTAAAGTTCACCTCTTTATTATAGTAAGTACCTCGAAACCCTAATCGAGTAGTGAATTGCATCCATGGAGCAATATTAAGGGGTAAAGCGATTTGTGGGTGAAAATCTATTCTATGAATTGTGTCGAGCTCGTCGTTATTGGAATTTGTATCTAAATCTACCAAGAATTGGTTATAACTGGTATCTTGATTAAAGTAGATTCCTAAATTTCCTAATTCTAAAGGTTGGGTTTTAAAAGTGGCTCCAGGAAGAATTCCATAGGTATCATCTCTGGTCTCTTCTTCACTTTCACGAAAACGAGCGAGGATATCAAATGAATGATTGTCCCTTCTTCCAAATAGGGAAAGAAAAGAATCGGAACTTCGTCTTGTTCGACTTTCTGTAGCATTCCTAAAAGTTTTATTGAAATTTGCTTTAGAGGTTTGATCTAGTTTTGCATTTAATTGAAAACCCTTTGGAAGTTGTTGGTTATGAGTTCCATCCACTTTCCAAAATAATTCGCCGGTTCGGTTATCATCTAAAATGATACCCTTAAATTGACCTTTGGTGGTTTTGCTGGGAGTGTAACGATACTCTAAAGATCCTCGGACTCCTCGCTCTGTCATATAATCTGCTCCAATGGTAGCATCTGACCATTGGTTTATTGCCCAGTAATAGCGATTTCCTATTAAAAAGCCATCCAAATTCCCCACGCCAATTTTAGGAGTAAGAAATCCTGATTTTCTTTGGGTTGAGATAGGAACATAACCAATAGGTAAATATAAAATGGGTATATCCCTAACTTTCAAAACTCCACCTTTAAATAAAGCTCGATCTTCTAATTTAATATCCGCCTCATTAACTTCTATGATCCAATCCGGTAACTTACCTGTACAAGTGGTCAAAGTTGCTTTTTCTGTTTGATAACGGTCCTTTGATAATTTATTAAATTTTTCGCCGGTTACATAATATTGATCTCCAAGTTTCCCTTTTACGTTGAACAACTGTCCCTTTTGGGATTTCATATTAAAATTGGCTCGTTTTGCTTTTAATACAGAACCATCTTCATCCGTCATAATTACTTTTCCCTTAGCCTGTCCCTTACCTGTTTCTGTATTTAGAATCATTTCCTGGGCCTTGACGGTTCTTTTTCCGTAACGCACAAAAACACGACCTTTGGCTTTCACCAAGTTCTTTTTTGCTAGATGAATCATGTGATCTGCTGAAATATGGACTGGTAGATCTTTTTGAGGGGAGGGTGTTTTTGATGTGTTTTTAGAAGGTGGCTGAGATGAGGAATTTTCTTTTGGGCTAGTAACATAGTCATCCTTAGCAAAAGCATCGGAACAAAAACCCATAAGGATCCCTATTGTTGCGCAACAAAGAAAAAAGGTTTTTAAATAGTTAATTTTCAAGAATTTTCCTTGCTTCTGCTATAGTAAATATCGAACCGGTAATACAAATCCAACTTTTCTTTTTGCACATTCTTAGAGCAGTCGTTATTGCGCGCTGCATTTCCTCTATTATTTCAAAAGGTTTGTCCTTGCGGATTAAAATACTCTTAATGTCCTCAGGAGCAACGCTTCTATCATTTTTGGGTTTGGTTAATATGTAATAATCGGCTATATCTGAAATAAAATCAATCATTTCAGCATGTGGTTTATCTTTCATAGATCCAAAAATAACTATTCCAGGTTGATTTGGAAACAATTCTTTTAACGTTTTTGCTAAATTTTCACATCCTTTTAAATTATGAGCACAATCTAAAAAAATTTTCGGATTATTTCGAATGATTTCAAGACGTCCTGGCCAAAGGGTTTGAAAAATTCCCTTTTGAATGCATTCTTCAGAAATAAAATTTTCTTCTTTTGATAGGGATAAACAAGCGGCTATAGCTGTACTGGCATTATTTGCTTGAAACTTTCCTATCAAACGGGAATTAATTTTATTGTATTCACGATTGAACCCAGAAAAATTAAAATTAAGGACCTCAGAATTTTGAAAATTAACTTTTGAAAAAAAATCCTTTCCTAAGCTGTATACAGGAGATTGACTTAAATTGGCTTGTTTGTTTACCACTTTAAGTAAGCTGGGTTGAGAGAAGCCGGTGATTACGGTACAAAAATTTTTAATTATAGAAGCTTTTTCAAAAGCAATTCCAGTTAGTTCTGACCCAAGACTTGATTCGTGATCGCGAGAGATATTTGTGATAACACAAACCTCTCCCTGGCATAAGTTTGTAGCATCCAATCGTCCTCCCATGCCGACCTCAATCACATTGAAGTCTGTCTGGCTTTCATAAAAATGCAGGAAAGCAAGAATAGCGGAAAATTCAAAATATGTAGGCTTTATTTCAAGAACGGATGAAGCTTCCTTTATTTTTAATGTTAAATTAATTAAATTTTCTTTTGAAATCAGCTCATTATTTATTTGAAGCCGTTCTCTAAAATCATTAAGGTGAGGAGAAGTGAATAACCCAATGCGATAACCAGCTGCTTTTAAAATTGATGCGGCAAAGGAGGCAGTAGACCCTTTTCCATTAGTACCTGCGATATGGATTGTCCGTATTTTTAATTGAGGATTATTAAAGTGTGTTAATAGGCGCCTGGTATTTTCTAATCCTAATTTAATACCACGGTTTGCAAGCGAGTAAATATAGGCAATTGCTTCTTCGTAGGTCATTTATTGATTGTAGGAAATTTTTGATTTATGTTGTTTGAGAACAGATTTATCAAAAAGAATTGAACTAAAGGGATTTTATTTATTAAGTTAGATCTAAAAGTTATTAAATATAGCAAGATTACTCTTAAAAATTCAATTTTACTATTTATATGAACAATAAAAGGTCTGAGCAGAGAATTCCGCTATTTCGAATAGGAAGGGTTAAAGAAACTAGTAAAACATTGCCAGAAGGTTTAATTCTCATTACTAGTTACCCTGTCAACCCAAAATCAAATCTTCCAGAAAATAGTTATGCATTAAAAATTGAAGACTCTTCAATGGAGCCATTGTTAAAGCCCGGGAATATTGCTATTTTTTCAAAATCAGAAATAAATATAAATGCTTTTGAAAAAGTTTATTTGTTTGGTATCCGAGGTCAAATACCTTTGGTTCGAAAAATTATAAAAGATGATGAAAAAAATTTTGGAAAAGAAAACGCTGATATATCAAATAAAAATTATAATGTTAAACCTAACAGAAAAAGTTTTATGACACCAACACCCTTACATATACCTAAGAGTTATGTATCTCCGATTCCAAATTCATCCCACGAAATGATTTTTTTGAAGGGATTGCAAGAGGGAGCATCCCTTGAGATTTTTTCTTCAAAGGACTTACTTTGGAAACATCCTTTAATTTGTGTTTATTAGGGATTCTTTTTGATTCAATTAAAAAACTAATTTTATTAAATTCCTGAAGGAATTTAGACCTTTTTCACTCCAGTCCATTTTTGTGAAAATTGGATCACTTACAGTGATTACATCAATTAATTTAATGTATGTAATATTTTTTATAAGAGAGCTAATAATATCAGGTTTTAATTTTGAGATTTTTTCAAAATTATTTTGAGTCCATTCCCATTCCCAAAGATTCTCATTCTTTGCAAGGTAAATTGTCGAGAACTCTGGAGTGTTCTGATTTTTTATAATTTGCTCTGTGTATTCCCCCAAACGATCACCTTTGAGAATTAACGAAAAACCCAGGTAGTGTCCCCACCAAAATAAAGTTCTAAAAGTAAAAAATTCTGTTTTAGAAAATTTTTGAGGGAGGTCCAAAGAAATAAAGGGAAATCCTTTGTGGTTTTCCCCTCGGGCAATTTGGCCTTTTATTAGATCAGTTTCGTGAGGGAAAGGTGTGGGATTAACTTTCAACTCTTCTATAAGTGCATGACGGAGAGACTCTAGTTTTGATTCAGCTTTTTTCATTATTGTGGGTTTATGTTTAAATAAATCCACTTCGTTAATTAATTCTAATTCCCTTTCGGAAAAATTTTCGTTTGGATTCATTAAGTCCATCTAATTTAAATGTAGAAGGGTTTATTGCTTTTTTGAACGGAGTTGTTTTTTTTGCCTGTTTAAAATATAACGATGTATAACATCTTCTATTTCTTCAGACAAATCAATAAATGTACAATGACACTTTACTCCTCTATCAATTGAAATAATTTTGGCCTTTGCTTCTATTACTTCAGGATAGTTAGGTAGTTTTAATAATATTGGATATATTATTTTAGTTTTGTATGATTTTCCATTAAATGAAAATCCAGTGGAACTTATTTCAATGGGGATTATTTTTTTGTTCCCAATTTTTATATATACGGGATTTTTGGGATCTGGAGAAACCCGAAAGGCATTTCTAGAGTCAAAAGGTGTGCTTATTAATCTTGAAGGTCTCAAGTTTTGTTTATTTTTCTTTTTCCAAAACAAATTCAACCCTCCTATTTGTGGCTTGACCTAATTCAGTAGAGTTAGAGGCAACCGGAAATATATCTGCGTATCCCGTTGCCGTGACTCGTTTTGGATTAATATTTTTATCAATAAAATAACGCAATACTGCTGTTGCTCTAGCGGCAGATAATTCCCAATTAGAGGGAAATTTTTCGGTGGAAATGGGTGAATCGTCCGTATGCCCCTGTATATTTATTTTATACTTAGGATATTTTGCAATGATTCTTATTAGCTCATCTAAAACGGGGCGACTTGATTTGATTTGCAAATCGGCACTCGCGGGTTTAAATAAGGTTTGTCCTGGGACGGTAACAATAATTTTAGAACTATCAGTAGAGACATCCATAACTGAATTTAGGGTCTCATCCTCTGCAACATGTTTTACCTCTGACAAAATATCATTGGTTTTAAGGCCGGTTAACGCGTCGATGGAGTCTTTGGATTCCACAGCGTCCAAAAGTTCCAACAAACCAATACTTGCTTGATGCTGGCCCAAAATTGCTTCCTTAAATTTATTCATATTTATGGATGCCAAGGAATAGTAAAGTACAAAAAATGTGAGAAGCAATGTTGTCATATCAGCGTATGTGGTAATCCAGGCATTGTTTGTATTATCTTCTTGGATTCCTTCAATCGAGTCGATTATTTTCTCTCGTTTCTTATTAACTTTATTTTTTTTTCGTTTAAACGTTTCTTTGATGCTTCTTATTTCATGTGAAAGAGTGGCTTCAAATTGTCTTTTTTGTAAATCAAGTTCTTTTTCTAATTCATCTTTTTCTTCTTTTACTTTATTGAGTTCTTGACGGATATTGTCAACAATTTCTCCAGGAAACTCAAGGTCGGTTTCATTCTCTACGCTTTCCTGGATTAACTTTTCATAAGACTCAATGAGTGCATCTTTTTCATTAAGGATTTCTTTAAAACGTCCTTGAAATTCCTCTGACGCAGTGTCTATTTGTTTAGCCTGTTCCTTAATTTGATCAATGGGGGTAGATTCATTTCGGTACTTTTTTAATTCTTCTTCTAGTAAAATCCTTTCCTGGATGAGTTTTTCTTTTTCACCACGTTCGATATTGATTTTTTTTATAAGTCGTCCATTTTTTCTCTTAAATTCAATCAATAATTCTTTTATTTGATTTTTTAATCGTGTTTCTTTTTCTTTAACTGTGACTTCATTTTTTTCATCTGGTTTTTGTTGAGTTTTTAAGGCTACCGTTTGATTTGGTAAGTTACCCGATTGAGTAATGTTTGTTCTTCGCAAGGATTTTTGATAACGAATTTGTTCGTCCTTTTCCTCTAAGCGTTGCTGCATTTCGCTTATTTTTTTTCCTGAGACGGTCATTAAATGCTTGATTTTTGATTCTTGCTTCACTCGATCAGCATCCAATTTTTTTAACTCTGCATTTTTTCGTCGCAGTTGTTCTTTCAATTGTTCTAAACTTTGTCTCGTTGGCATATCAATTTAATAAAAAATTTTATCTATATCAGGCCTGGGGTATTAGGAATAAAAGGTCGTCTAGGCCTTCTTTTTTTAGCTGGTATAAACGATGAAAGTTTTTCATAAACAAACAAAGGATTGTTATCCTCTAAAATGGAAATTGCGCCTTCAAAAATAATTTCTAAATTCAGAACTTCTACTAGGGTGCGATCTTTTAATTTTCCCGCGATAGGTAAAAAAAACAGAGTGGACAATAGCATTCCATAAAACGTGGTTAAAAGAGCGACTGCCATAGAGGGTCCAATCGTTTCAGGGTTTGATAAAAGCTGAAGCATTTGAACAAGACCAATAAGAGTCCCCATCATTCCAAAAGAGGGTGCATAGGAAGCCATTTTTCTAAAAATATCCTGGATAATAAAATGTCTCTGTTTCATTGACTCAATTTCAATATGCAATGTGTCTCTTATAAGATCTTCCGATGACCCGTCTGCAATTAGATTACATGCTTTCCGTAACAAATCATCTTCAATTTCCATTCGACTTAAGGCCACCAAACCTTGTCTTCGACTTATAGTTGAAAGCTCAATCATGGTTTCTACCATGTCGTTTGGGTCCAATTTTTTTTCCGAGAAAACAAAAATTGCTGCTTTAAAAGCTGCAATTACATCTTTGAGTTGAAAAGTAATTAAAGTTGCAGCAACAGTTCCCCCCAAAACAATCATAAGTCCGGGAAGATTAAAAAAATTATTTAAATCCCCACCAAGAAATATGGCTGAAATAATTAAAAATATTCCCGATAGTACTCCGAATAATGAGGCAGCGTCCAAATTGCAAAAACCTAAAAATGTAGTTAAAAAATTGTTTTATGACTTGTTTCGGTTTCAATAATAACCAAAACAATTTACTTAAGGTGTACTTCTATTGTAGCTATAATTAATTGATTTTATTGAATGTTTTTTCAGGTGATTAAAGGAAGGCGATAACTATTCATTGCCGGATAGGGTTAAGTCTGCTGTTTTCAATTATTTTTTTTGAAGTAATTGGAAAAAATATTTATAGCGTTAAGAAGAAATCACCCCAAAATCAAAAGGGCTAAAGGAATTATGATAATTGAAACCAGGGTAGATACTAAAATAGTGGAGGCCACAACTCTTGGATTAGCCTGATATTTTTGGGTAACTAAAAAGTTAATGATTGCAGATGGCATGATGGCCACAAGTATGACGACCTTAAGAGGTAGTCCTTCTAATTGAAAAATCCAAACACAAAATAATGCTGCAATTAAACCTCCAATAATTCTGAATGAAACGGCAAATAAAGTTAACCGCATGTCTGTTATTTCGACATGAGCAAGTTGCATACCCAAAACCAGGAGGACTATTGGTACGGTTGCTTGAGACAAAAGATTGATGGGGTTCATTATTAATTCAGGTAGCACAATTCCAGTCCAGCGAATTAAAAATGCTAAAATTAAAACCCAAAATACAGATTCTTTAAAAACTTGCCGTGCTCCGTTTCCTGCCCCTGAGACGATTACTAAGCCTACCGTGAATATTCCTATAAATGTCGTGAAGTAGAACATTAACGCATAAGGAATTGACTCAGTACCATATGCGGCAATTAAAATAGGAAAAGGGAGATTAATTGTATTCATAAACATTATGGGTAAGTAAATACCTCTCTTTTCATTATTTTTTAGAACAAGCCATGCTAAAAAACCTGGAAAAATAATTATTATTATGGCGGATGCTAGAACTGAGCCAACAACGAAACCCTCTAAATTCATTTCGTAAATATTTTTTAAAGCAAAGGCAGGCACAACGGTGCTCATTGTCAATCGCGATAAACTTTTAACATCTCCACCAATTTTGCTTTGAAAGAAATATCCAACTCCAATTACCAAAAAGGCGGGAGTTACTACCTGAATCACTTGATAAATTTGAGGGAACATTAACAACCTATAAGATAGATTTAATTGTCATAAAGATGGCAATGTACAATGTGTTCTTCATTTAATTGAGTGGGCTTAGGGTCTATCGTCAAACAATGATCCATTACTTGGGGACAGCGGGGATGGAAATGACAGCCTTTCGGAGGGTTTAGGGGGGAAGGGACATCTCCGGAAAGTATTTTTGCTTTTTGCTGATTATCGGGATTGATGGATGGTTTTGCTGCTAAAAGAGCCTGTGTGTATGGATGCGCTGCTTCATCATTTAAAACTTTAGTAGGAGCCGTTTCTACAATTTTTCCTAAGTACATTACTGCAGTTCTTTGAGAAAGATATTTAACGACACTCAAATCATGAGAAATAAACAACATGGAAATATTATTTTCCTCTTTTAGCCGCTGCAACAAATTAATTATTTGTGCTTGTATTGAAACATCTAATGCGGATACAGGTTCGTCACAAACAATATAACTAGGATTTAAGGCTAAGGCCCGAGCAATTCCAATTCGTTGACGTTGACCTCCAGAAAACTCATGAGGATAACGTTTTGCATACTTTGAGGACAGCCCAACCTTCTCCATAATTTCATTTACTTTTTCTTTAATAGTGCTGCGATTCCCTATTCCATGGATGTACATTGCTTCTCCAATTATTCTGTCTATTGTAAATCGAGGATTCAGGGAACTATAAGGATCTTGAAAAATGATTTGCATTTGTGGTCGTAATTTGTTTATCTCATTTTTATTAAGTTTAAAAATATCCTGACCATTAAAAAATACTTTTCCTTCTGTAGGGTCCACTAATCTTAGGGTCATTCTTCCAACAGTGGTTTTCCCGCAACCAGATTCACCAACCAGGCCTAATATTTCACCCTTTTTTATGTCTAAGTTAACTCCATCGACTGCCTTTACTTGACCGATCAATTTGGAAAAAATACCACCGAAAACAGGAAAATATTTTTTTAATCCTTCAATTCTTAATAAAGAACTCATGAGAGCGCCTTGGAGTTTTCGAACAACCAACATGCAACTTTGTGATCTAAATTAGAACTTTCAAAATTGGGTGGAATTTTTTCAGAACAGTGGGGCATGACTTCCGGGCATCTTGGATGAAAAGCACAGCCATGGGGTAAATGTGCTGGATTTGGAACTACTCCAGATATTGATTCAAGTTTTTCATTTGCATCATCTTTTGGTAATGATTTTAATAATCCCTTTGTATAAGGATGGGAGGGATTTTTGTACAGAGATTTTACGGGTGCTTCCTCGACTATTTTTCCAGAATACATTACCGCAACTCGATTAGCATACTGGGCAACAATTCCTAAATTGTGTGTGATCAGCAGAATTGACATGTTGTTTTCACTTTTTAACTGATCCAATAATTCTAAAATTTGAGCTTGAATAGTGACATCTAAAGCAGTGGTAGGTTCATCGGCAATTAATAAAGAAGGATTACAGGCAATACCCATTGCAATCATCACACGTTGCTTCATTCCTCCCGATAGTTCATGAGGATACTGGTCAATTCTATTTTCCGGGCTGGGAATAGCAACTTTTTTTAATAAATCTAACGCGAGTTGATACGCTTGCTTCTTTGTTTTGTTTTGATGAAGCATAATGGCTTCGCAAATTTGATCTCCAATAGTAAAAATTGGATTGAGTGAAGTCATGGGTTCTTGAAATATCATACTGATTTCGTTTCCACGAATTTGACGCATATCCGGTTCTGACAAAGAAAGTAAATTTTGTCCTTTATAAAAAATTTCACCATTTGCAAAACGTGCGGGGGGAATTGGAAGAATTCGAAGAACACTTAGAGCAGTTACTGATTTTCCACAGCCTGACTCACCTACTAAGGCTAAGGTTTCCCCGGGTTGAATATTTAGATCCAAATTTCGCACTGAGTGCACCACACCTTCATCAGTGTCGAAGTAAGTACTTAGATTTTTTATTTGTAAAAGAGGATTCATCCCTTGCTCATATAGAGAAAAGCGGAGAATTGGGGATGGAAAATTTTATAATGGAAATTTGGAGAAAAAATAAATCTTATCATAAAACCTTACTCGTTTCCGAGTATGTCTTCATAACGATAATCATCGTCTTCTTCATCAATATCATAGCGTGCCATTTTAGTATCTACACTTTCGGCCCAAGCATCTATGCCCCCTTGAAGTCCTCTAGTGTTTTTAAGGCCTTTTTGTGAAAGAAATTTTTGAAAGCTGGGGCTTCGGTCTCCCTTCCAATCAATAATAACAATATCTTTTTCGGGACTCAGTGCTGAAACAACGCTTTCGAAATTATCGCGATTGATTAGTGTTGCAGTTACAATTTGGGCAATATCATGTTCCCATTGCTCACGAATATCTAATAGGACAAGATTGGGGTCTTTGCTTTGGATGAGTTTATTCAAATCATCCGGAGAAATGGTTGGAGAAAGTTTGCTAGCCACCTCAGAATTAATAGCCGCTAATATTTCACCAATCTTTTTGCCATGTTTCTCACAAACTGAAAATATGGTTTCCTCAGACTCGTATCTTGAAACGGGCATTCCAATATGAAAATTCTTAAATAGAAAAGTATGGATCTCAGGAAAAACTTTATTTACCTCAGTCATACGAGTATCGGGATGGAAAACAGTTTGCTCATTTTCTTCTTCAATTTCGGTGATCATTAAAATATGATAACCATAGGGAGAATGAACAGGGCCTAAAATTTTCCCTTGATCACTGGATGAAACTTCACCAATGAGTGAAGTGGCGTTTTCTTCAGGCATCCAACCAAGATCTCCCCCATTTTGCTTAGAAGGGCAAGTACTATATTTATCTACAACTTCTGTAAAAGTTGCACCAGAATCTAAAAGTTTTTTAGCTGCAACAGCATCATCTGCTGAATGAGTAAATATTTGGCTTGCGCGCACCTTAACCATTAAAAACTCCTACAAATCTATAAATTAATTAATTGAGGAATATCATATAATTTCTTCAATTTAGAATCAAGGTATTCGATTTGATTATAAATGAGTGCATTTTTTTGTGTTTAAAGGGTTTTTTTAATTAGAATTTGATTCTTTTGGATTTAATTGATTCTGTTTTTGAAACCATTTAATTCAATAGAAATAAAATTAGGTTAACCTTCCTTCTTCTATATCATAAACATCGAACCAAACATATACCGGTGGATATTTAGGGAGATTTTTAGAAATATATTCTTCTAAATACTCCTGTCCAAAGTCTTCCATTTCACTTAAACGCATATCACGCATTTTATTATTCCACCTAATGATTTCTACTTTATCTTTTATTTTAGAATTTGTTTGAAACCAATGCGCTACTTCGTTGTCACTAACACCCGTAGAGACAAATTCTTTAAGTTTGTCATGGTTAACTCCTGAAAATTTTTCTAGTTGTTCACATAGGGAACATGGCCAAAAATTGTACTCTCCATTCTTACCTACTAAAAAGGCACGACACTTGTCGATACACCTTGCCAGAATGACAAAATCTCCTAATAATTCTCTCGGGCTTCTAGGAGGTTTTACTCTCAGATCTATTACCAGTTTGTTTATCTTATCTTGATTCATTTTGGGTTAAATTCCTTTGATTTTGGTTAAATTAGAATAAAATTTCAGAGTAGATAAAAATGCTCCATTAAACATGGAATATTTTAATTAGATAAGGTTAAGAATTAGATAGAACTCAATCGAAATAAATTATTGACAATCCCATAAATTAATTTAAAGATACAGAAAAATAGTGGTTTACGCTCTGAATTATAAGCCATTAAAAAATAAATTCATCATTTCTGTCTACAAGAATATTCTTTAGGAAACTTATGGCAACTAATAAATAAGATTTAAATTAAAATGTTTAATTTTTGAGGAGAAAAAAAATGGCAACCAAGACAAGAGGGGTTTCTTCGAAAAGAACAAAATTGAATATCAAGTTACCGAAAGGTAGTGTGAAATCACGCCCACGCACAAAAGCAAAATCGAAACCAAAACTTTCCTTCAGTAAAGTTAGTGCAAAACCCAAAGTAAAAGCTAAAAAAAGAATAAAGCTAGCTCCAGGTATGGCGGTTAAATCTAAAGTCAAACCCAAAGCTAAATTAAATGTAAAACTGCCAAAAGGATCTACAAGTAGACCGAAGGCTGGAACTGTAAGGCCGCCTCAAAAATCATTTGGATTAGCTCGGGGTGTTCCAATGAACCTGATGATTTCGAGAACTAAGGCGTTAGACCTTTCAAAGCAAATAAAATTTAGCAGTGCCACTCGAATTAAGGCAAGTTTAAAAAAACTTAATGTAAGAGAAAAGCATATAAACCCCTTGATGACTGAAATCCATCGAAAATCAGCTAATAATGCGTTGAAATTTGCTAAAACGATTCTCAGAAAAAGTGATAACGATGTTCAAGGAGAAAAAGAAGGGCGTGAATTAGTCCTTTGGGCTGCAGGTCGTCAAAGTAAAGATCGGCAACTAGTTTGTAAGGCATTTAAACAGTCTAGAATGAACCTAATGATGGTTCATGCTATTTCTCAAATGAATCGTCCAAAGGCTAATGTCTATATGAAAGATTATTTTAAAGCCGGCGGAGATCTAAAATCTGTTTTGGATTGGCTTGAAGTTGCTGGTGGTGTATTAGGAAAACATCAAGCAAAACCTCGGGGTACTGCGGGTGGGGTTGTCAAGGCGGTTAAAAAAGCAGCTAAATGGGTTAAGGATAAAGTAGAAGATGTTGTCGATGCAGCCAGCGATATGGTGAAATCCGTGGTGGATGCTATTGTTAAAGCAGGGAAATCTATAGCCTCTGCCATCAGCGCCGCCGTAAAATGGACGGCAAGTAAAATCAAAAACTTTGTGCATGCCCTGCTAGAGGCAGGGCAAAAATTGTTTAACATCCTTAAGGAGGCGGCTAAAAAAGGAATCAGTGCCTTGAAAAAGTTTGTGAAGGGTGTCATTCAAGCAGGGCAAAAACTAGTTTCTGTCTTATCTTGGGCTGCGACTCAAGTATTAAATGTTGCAAGGGAAGTTGTCCGAGCAGCGATCCAAGCTGGAAAAAAGGTTTTTCAGATATTAAGAGATGCTGTGAAGCTAGCCACAAATGCAATGCGAAAAATAGTTCAAGCCTTAATAAAAGCGGGTCGCAAATTAAGTGAAGTTTTATTTAGCGTTGCAAAATGGACGGTAAATAAAATTCGTGATGCGGTTCATGCTTTAATCGCTATTGGTAAAAAAGTGGTTCATATTCTTCAAGAAGCAGTTCGTAAGGGACTATTTGTTTTAGGTAAAATGGTTCAAGGAATTATTAAAGCCGGGAAAGCCATTCGCGATGCACTGATTTGGGTTTCCAAAAAAGCATTTTCAGCAATTAAAACAGTGGTTCGGGCCATCATTATGGCAGGAAAAACAGTACTACGAATTATGATGGATGCAGTAAAGCTTGGAATAAGGGCACTCAAAAAAGTGGTTCAAGCACTTTATAAAATTGGAAGAAAAGTGGGCGAAATTCTGAAAACGGTTATTACTCGCGGATTCAGCATCATTCGCACCACTTTAGAAGGTTTACTTGCTATTGGAATGCAACTGGTACACGCGGTGAAATCCATTTTTACGGATATCGTCGCTGGATTTCGAAAGGGATTTTTGCAGGGTCTTTTAGCCATTGTGAAATCACCCTTAAAAATTCTAAAGGAAGCTGCTAAAGCTGGCGGAGCTATAATTGCTTTGGCTTTTTCGGCATTCATGGAAATGTGGGGTGGGCATAGAGGTTTGACGGCCGCTGAAAAAGTTCAAGCACGTAAAGTGTTCGGTTGGTCTATTAACCTTGAACGAGTCAAAATTGCAGTGGCCAGTATTCCGGCGGATGTGGTTAATTGGATCAATGGCGGTCGACCCTTTACTACCATGTACGTTATCAATTTTAAATCAGGTACAAAAATTAAAATGAATACTTTGATCCACGAAATGACTCATGTTTGGCAAGCAGTTATTGCGGGTCCGGTTTACATGGTCGAAGCTTTACACTCCCAAGCTTTTGGAAAAGGTTACAAAGTGACTCAAGCTGATCTGGATAAGGCTGGTGGAAATATTAAAAAGCTTGAAAGAGAGCAACAGGCTAAAGTTGTGGAATGGTATTGGCAACACAAGTTTGCTACCAAAGCTGCAGATAAGTCTGGCGCTCAGTTTGATGAAGCAACTTTGAAACCATTTTGGGAAGATGTATTTAAGCCAAGGACAACGAAAGTTCGATTTAACGCTCGAATACCAGTGGCAGGTATGATTCGACCCATGCGTATTAAACTTGCTACCTCATAGTAACAAATTATGAAGCAGCCAAAAGTTTTAGGATGTATAGCTCCTGCTTCTTATCAATCTATTCTCCGGCGGAAATTGGGTGAGATCAATATCCAAGTCCGTTTTCGCCGGAGAAATGATGATGTTTTAAACTCCTACCGAAAAAACGATCCATATAAAATTGAGCAATTAGCTAAAAGTTTAAAAAATAAAGTTGATGCCATATTGCTAATAGCACCTAAATATCGTTCAGCAAAAAATATAATTCCCCGCCCAGTAATTGAAGGGATCTCCATAGGGTTGGTGTTTTCTAATCAACCGGAAGATTTAGAATTTTGGTTTTCCGGACTAAAAAAGCAACATCAGGGAACCTCGACCTGGGCTATTCTTTCTAAGTGGAGCGACTATTATATTTCCAGAAGTTTGCGTGTAGCGAAATGGCTACGCGGTTACAACCCTGAGGGAGTAGAAACTTGGTTTGCAGATGAAGTTTCCCGAGATGAATTGTGTCAGAAACTTGCTACGGGCCCTCGGTTGGCTTGGTATATGGGGCATGCACGTGCACAAGGTTTGTCCGCTTATTATGGTGTTCGCTACCGACATTTAGAAGAGGTTTCTGAGTTTGCACCCTGCGGTTCGGTGATTTGTTTAGCATGCGATACACTAAAGCAAGTTCGTAAAACCTTACCATTTGGGTGTGATTGGGTTTTAAATGGACGAGCAGCTGCTTACTTTGGTTCAGTAGCTTCGATTAGCATGGACAGCACTTTGAATATGGCTTATGAAATTGGAGCTGTCATTGAAAACAGGCGTGCCCAGGTCCTTGGTGATATTCTAGTCCAACTGGAAAACCGCTTTCAGGAATTCAAATCTTTAAAAAAAACTTATCAGGCCTTTAAAACTTACCGAATTATTGGAAATCCCTTACAGCCATTGCTATAGTAAAATTTTCTAAAAAAAATAATTTTCCTAATCCACAAGATAAATAAAAAGGATTTTTTATGGATTTGGATGGTATTCATCACATTGGAGTCAATGTTAAGGATTTGGAAAAAGCCCTTGATTTTTATTGTGGCTTCTTAGGATTTAAAGTTACAGAACGATATGATGAAAATATAAGACACGTGATGTTAAATTCCGGGTTGACTGGAATTCATCTCTTTGAAACAACGGATTTGAATATGAAGCAGGCTTTAAAAACGTTGAGTGGCGATGGTTACGCCCATATTGCTTTTGGAACTACTGCAGAAAATTTTCCTGATATTATCGAAGATTTTAAAAGAAACAATGTTCCATTTAATGGACCCAAATTGCTGGGGAAGGGGAGGTCGATTCATTTTCAAGATCCAGATGGAAATCATCTTGAAATCCGCTGCCCGGCAAATAAATAATTTTTAAAAATATACTACGGAGAACAGTTATGACCGATGAAATTGTCAAAAACCTGGGTCCATTAGCTTCTTTAGCGGGTATTTGGGAGGGCGATAAAGGAGATGATACTGCACCTTCTGAAAATCGTGGCGTAGAGACAAACAAGTACCGGGAGCGCATAACATTTGAGCCCATGGGACCTGTGAACAATCATGAGCAATGCTTATATGGACTTAGATATTCTACGACTGCTTGGCGCTTAAGCGATGGTGCAGCATTTCATGAAGAACTCGGGTATTGGCTTTGGGATGGTAAAAATAAACAGGTTCTTCGATGTTTTATTGTGCCTCGAGGAGTGACGATTATTGCTGGCGGCACGGTAGATAAGGATGCAAAATCTTTTGAACTTGTTGCGGATGTGGGTTCGGAAACATATGGAATTTGTTCAAACCAATTTTTGGATAAAGAATTTAAAACGGTTCGTTTTGAATTAAAGATTGAGATTCATAGCTCTCAAAGTTTTAGTTATGAAGAAGATACCCAAATAAGGGTAAATGGAAAATCTGATATTTTTCACCATATTGATAAAAATACATTAATGCGGGTTGAATGATTTTTTATTAGAAATGCAATAGAGGGATTGATTTTTTTTAGTTTGGGATTTATTTTCTTAGTAGGAACAAGTTTTCCTGAGCACGGCCTGAGGGAGAGATAAACCCACCTTGAATTAGGAAGCAAGGAGCAAGAGTCTCGGGCCGTGTTTTTCAAAGTAAACAAAAAGAAAAAGGGTTTGGAATTTTTCCAAACCCTTTTTTGATTAATGCAATTTAAGAACGAAGTAAATTAAGTTTATGTATTACCCAGTTTGCAGGAATTAATTTTAAATAATGAATACAATGGGCACCATCCAATTAAGCCGGTGAGGAACGGAATTGTACCCAGAACCGCTAAAATAATCCCCCACATTCCGCCGGAAACATAGGCCGCTCCAAATAATAACAATCCCAATACAATACGAAAAGTTCTGTCTAAATTACCTTCATTTCTGGAAAACATGACACCCTCCTTTATCTAAAGTTTCTGGATTGGTGCCTCCCTAGTATCCTCTATTAATTTAGATGTTGGAAATAAAAATAAGATTTTATGAGCAAAGGAAATTGATAAAGGCCGGAAGAATTTATTGTATTGGATTTAGGCAGGTTGCTTCTTTTGTTGTTTTCTTAAGTGCTCCACTAGAACACGTTTACGAATTCGTATATTTGAAGGAGTTATTTCAGCCAATTCGTCCTGATTTAAAAATCCTAACACTTGTTCCAGACTCATTTTTCTCGGAGGCGTTAACATTATATGATCATCGGAACCTGCGGCACGGACATTGGTCAGTTTTTTTTCCCTGCAAATATTAACAACCAGATCATTTTCTTTTTTATTTTCACCAATAACCATTCCTTCATAAACTGCTTCTCCCGGTTTTACAAATAAAGTTCCTCTATCCTGAAGGGCATAAATAGAATAACCCGTAGCGGATCCCGTTCCCATGGCAATTAAAGCCCCATTGCGTCTTCCGCTAAACTCGCCGGTAAGAGGAATATATTTTTCAAATGTGTGCTGGAGAGTGCCGGTTCCTTTGGTGAGATTTAAAAACTCTGACTGGAAACCAAATAAACTGCGAGTAGGGATAAGAAACTCTAAACGCGTATGCCCATCTTCCAGGTGAGTCATTTGTTTCATGGTGCCTTTTCGGGAACCCAATGCCTCAATAACCTTTCCTGAATAGGTAGACTCTACATCGATTACAGCATATTCCTCCGGCTCGTGGCGGATGCCATCGATGGTTTGAAACAAAACCTGAGGACGAGAAATGGAAAATTCATATGCTTCGCGACGCATTGTTTCAATTAAAATGCTTAGATGAAGCTCACCTCTGCCTGATACTTTAAAGGTGTCACCGGAACCCGTTTCCTCTATTCGCATGGCAACATTAGACTTTGCTTCTCTAAACAGGCGATCACGCAAATTTCTGGCTGTGAGATGTTTTCCATCTTGGCCAGAAAACGGAGAATCATTTACAGAAAAATGAATTGCCATTGTGGGTTCATCAATAGCAATTACCGGCAATGGTTCAGGGTTTGCTTGATCAACTATGGTCTCCCCAATATCGACATCTTTCATTCCAGCAATGCCAATAATATCTCCTGTTTCAGCATGAGTAATTTCTTGTTTTTGTAATCCATTATAAGAAAAGGTCTTTTGTAGCTTAAAAGGTTCCGCTTCTCCGGATCTTTTAATTAAGGAATAGGGTGTGCTCTGATCAAAAGTACCTCGCTCAATTTTTCCTATGGCGATTCGGCCAACATAGTCATTGTAATCAATTGAAGTAACTAACATTTGAAATGGTTCGTCAGGAGAGCCATTATGTGGTGAAACTTTCTTAATTATTAAATCTAAGAGGGGAGTCATATCATGTTTTTCTCCCCCAGGTTCGAATTGGGAAAATCCTTGCTTTGCAGAGGCATAAATTACGGGAAAATCGAGTTGTTCGTCATTAGCACCTAGGCTCACAAATAAATCAAAAACTTGATCCAAGGTTCTTTCAGGATTCGCTCCTTGACGATCTACTTTATTGACTACCAGAATGGGATTAATTCCTAATTCTAGTGATTTTTTTAAAACAAACCTTGTTTGAGGCATTGGGCCTTCTGCCGCATCGACAAGTAAAAGAACTCCATTGACCATTCTTAAGATTCTTTCAACCTCACCTCCAAAATCAGCGTGTCCGGGCGTATCTACAATATTAATTTTATGATCTTTATATTGTATGGAAGCATTTTTTGAGAATATGGTAATTCCCCGTTCTTTTTCTAAGTCATTACTATCCATAACACAGGATTCATGAACCGATCCTTCACGGAACATACCGCTTTGCTCCAATAAACGGTCTATCAAGGTTGTTTTTCCATGATCGACATGGGCAATAATTCCAACATTTCTAATTTTATTCGAGTTCATAAGCCTAAGAAAATAATTTAATTAATTGCATATAAGTAATTGAAATGAATGACTTAATTATTATAGGAAATATTGTTGCGGGACAATATCTAAGGTTGATTTCTATACTATTATAACGTAAGCTATTGAAATTAAAAACCTTAACATAACTTCCTATTTTTCAATTACATGGATGCAATAGTTCAAGATTTTATTGATCACTTGACTGTGGAAAGACGGCTTTCCACAAATACAGTGGAAGGTTATAAAAGGGATATAAGAAAACTGGTTAGTTTTCTATGTTCACTTTCTTTGAAAGAAGTTCAAACCAGTGATATTCGTCACTTTTTACTATCTTTGCAACGCCAAAATCTTTCTACTAGGACAATAGCTCGATGTTTGTCTTCCATCAAGGCTTTTTTTAAATTTTTGTTGATAGAAGGAAAAATTGAGGAAAATCCTGCTGAGATTTTGGAATCCCCAAAACTCTGGAGAAAGCTTCCAAAGGTATTGTCAATAAATGAGGTTTCAGAGCTATTAAAAAGCCCGGACTTTTCTACCCTTATGGGAAATCGAGATAAGGCAATGCTTGAAGTTTTATACGCCACCGGCCTTAGGGTATCCGAGTTAATTTCCATCCAAGTTGGAGATTTAAACATGGATTTTGGATTTTGTCGATCCATGGGTAAAGGACAAAAAGAGCGTTTAATTCCCTTGGGATCTGTAGCGAAAAGGTGGGTTGAAACTTATTTAAATGATGCCCGACCCAGTTTATTGAAAGGTAAAAATCACCCCTATCTTTTTGTTTCTCAAAGAGGTACCAAAATGACTCGTCAGGGATTTTGGAAAATCATTAAACGTTATGCCAGGAAGGCCCAAATAAAAGGAGTATTATCTCCTCATACCTTAAGGCACGCTTTTGCGACTCACTTGTTGGAAGGAGGTGCTGATTTACGATCAGTACAACAAATGCTGGGGCATGCAGATATTTCAACAACCCAAATTTATACTCACATTTTAGAAAAACGTATGCGCGAAGTGTTTGATCAATTTCACCCTCGTGCATGATATATTATTGACTAAAGGAACTTTATTTTCTTGACTGTCAATTTAATTACCGCTACCATTTTTAATCTTTTCTGCCCAGCATGTTCCTTGGAACTTTGAATAGGGCTAACGGGCCGTTATGAGTTTGATTTTTGAAATTGGGGAAATCCCGGAGTTAGATGACTTAGTCGTTGATCAGTGTGAAACTAAAAGTCATTTTACAATTGATCCCTCAGAAGCGATTTTAACTGATGATTTAAGAATTGAGGGAAAATTGGCCCGCGTTAAAGAAGATGTTAGTTTTTCGGGATCATTATCCACTAAAATGCAATTGATTTGTTCTCGTTGTTTAGAGCCCTTTGAGCATCAATTAAAATCAGAGGTTTCTAGTTATTATGTTCCACGTTCAACCAGCAAAGCGGAAGAGGGGCAAGAGTTAGAAATTCACGCATCAGATGTAGATATTGAATTTTACTCTGATGATAAAATAGATTTAACACAGTCTATTTACGATCAGATTATGTTAAGTCTCCCAATTATTCGTCTTTGTAAAGAGGATTGCCTTGGCATTTGCTCTCAATGTGGAGTTAATTTAAATATAAAAACTTGTAATTGTGAAGAGGAAGGGGATGTAGACCCCCGCTTTGCAATATTAAAATCTATAAAAGATAAATTAAAATAATATTGAGGAGATAACATGCCCGTACCAAAAAAAAAGACATCCAAATCAAAGAGAGGTATGCGTAGAGCACATGATAGCTTAAGCATTCCTTCCTATGGAGAATGTCCTCAATGCCACGAGAATAAACGTCCACACCATGTCTGTCCTCATTGCGGTTACTATAAGGACAAAGAAGTTATCGAAATAGAAACCGTTTAGAGTTTAGTTGATCAGCAAGGGCTGTTTTTATTTCAATTCAAATTTAAGATAGAAAAATAAACTTAACCTTGTGAGCGTTTAAATAATAATTTTATACACCTCGATTTCCTCCGAAATTTTAAGGACCAATTTTATATAGATCCTTTAGATTCTTCTGGAGGAGAATTTAATCAAAATGAAAATTGCCGTTGATGCAATGGGTGGAGACTTTGCTCCTGAATCTATTGTAGAAGGATCAGTTCTTGCCGCCAGAGAATTTGGCATTCCTATTATTCTGACTGGAATTGAAAGCCGGGTTCACCATGTCCTTGAAAAGTATGATGACTGGAAATCACTTCCTATTGAAGTGCAGCATGCTGAAGAAGTTGTTGATATGGGTGAAAGTCCCAGTAAGGCTGTAAGAGGAAAAAGGAAGTCTTCAATGAAAGTGGGGCTTGACTTGGTCAAGAGAGGTGAAGCTTCAGCATTTGTAAGCGCGGGGAATACGGGCGCGGTATTAGCCTATTCGACTATTATTTTAAGGCCTTTAAAAGGAGTTGATCGACCTGCTATTGCGATTCAACTTCCTACACTCAAGGGTACATCCATTTTATTAGACGCGGGAGCTAACGTAGATTGCAAAACCATGCAGTTATTTCAATTTGGTGTCATGGGACATGTTTTTGCAAAATATATTTTAGAAAAAGACAACCCGGGCGTAGGCTTATTGAGTATTGGCGAAGAAGATGGAAAAGGAAACGAAACCACAAAAGAAGCATTTAAGATGCTTAAAAAAAGCCATATAAACTTTATTGGAAATGTAGAGGGAAAAGAAGTTTATCGAGGTAATGCGGACGTAATCGTTTGTGACGGTTTTACCGGAAATGTGGCTTTGAAAATAAGTGAAAGTCTCGCGGAAATGATAGGGACAAATTTGAAAACATTATTCAGTTCCAGTTATTCCACAAAATTAGGATATCTTTTACTAAAAAATCATTTGTTGGAATTTAAAAAATCTGTAGACTATTCAGAAAAAGGGGGGGCACCTTTATTGGGTGTCAATGGGGTTTGTATAATTGCCCATGGTAGCTCCAATGCCAAGGCAATTAAAAATGCAATTTTTCGTGCCCACGAGCTTATAGAAAAAAAAATAAACGAGCATATCAGTGAAGATATCGAAATTAATTTAGAGTCCAGTGTTGGATCTTTTTGGCAAAACTTAAAAGAAAAAATTGTTCCTCGATCTGAGGAAGAAGAAAATATTCAGGAAGAAACTGTTGAAGAACAAGAAGAGTCTTCAGAACCTGAAGAGGATGTAGAAGAACCTGAAGATAAAGAAAAAAAAGAAACCGAAGAGTAATTTGCAAAGGAATGCGGTTTAATAAAAACATTAACGCATGAGCCAACAGATACCATTTAAGGCAGAGATAATCGCAACAGGTGCCTATCTCCCGGAAAAAGTACTTACTAATCAAGACTTAGAGAGTACCTTAAATACTACCGATGAGTGGATCCGAACCAGAACTGGTATCTCTGAACGGAGAATTGCTCGTAAAGACGAGTTTGCGTCAACTTTAGGAACCGAGGCTTCCAGAATGGCTTTGTTAAAAGCTGGAATGAACCCTAAAGAAATCGACATGATAATTACTTGTACCTCGACTCCGGATGTGATTTACCCATCCACCGGTTGTTTTATTCAAAAAGAGTTAGGAGCCTCTAAAGCAGCTGCCTATGATATTTCAGCTGTTTGTTCAGGTTTTGTTTATGGATTGTCTATTGCGGAGCAGTATTTAAAGTGTGGACGTTACGAAAATATTTTAGTCATAGGTACAGAAGTTAACTCGAGGATTTTGGATTGGACTGATCGAGGTACCTGCATATTATTTGGAGATGGTGCAGGTGCAGCAATTTTGAGAAAATCAAGCAGCGAAAAACCCATTGGAATTTTATCTTCACATATTTATTCCGATGGGACACAATCAGAAATGGTCATTGTTCCAGGTGGAATAGGCCGAACTTCGCTGACTCATGAGTCCGTTGATAATAAAATGTTTTGTTTGAAAATGGCTGGGCAATCTACCTTTAAAGTGGCAGTAAAAAGAATGGTTGAAGTGAGTGTTGAAGCTTTAAACCTTCACGGGTTTACAAAAGATGATGTAGATTTAGTTATTCCTCACCAAGCTAATCAAAGAATTATTGAGGCGGTATCGGATAAATTAGGAGTTGGAATGGATCGCATAATGATAAATATTAGTAAATATGGAAATACCGGAGGTGCTTCGATTCCAATCGCACTTCATGAAGCTTCTGAATCCGGCAGAATTAAACCAGGTTCATTAATACTACTAACTGCTTTAGGAGCAGGATTAACTTGGGGAGCGACTTTAATTCGATGGTAAAAATTGCATTTCTTTTTCCAGGGCAGGGTTCCCAATTTGTTGGAATGGGAAAAGAATTTTATGAAAGTGACCCGGAGTCCCGGTCTATGTTTGAAGAAGCCTCTGATGTACTTGGGGAAGACTTTTCCAAAGTTTGTTTTGACGGACCGGAGGAAGTCCTTAGGTTAACCCAAAATGCCCAACCGGCTCTATTAATCCATAGTACAATTGCCTTGAAAAGAATAAAGGAAAATGGTATTAATTCGGTATTGGCGGCTGGCCATAGTTTAGGTGAATATTCTGCTTTAGTGGCCGCTGGCTCCTTGCAATTTAAAGATGCTGTACATTTGGTAAGACAGCGAGGCCTTTTCATGCAGGAAGCTGTACCCGTAGGAATAGGTGCCATGTCGGCTATAATTGGTTTACCTATTGAAGTGGTACAAGATCTTTGTAATCAAGCCTCCACTCCAGAAAAAGTTGTTCAACCCGCAAATATGAATAGCCCGCAACAAACGGTTATTGCAGGTCATAAGGAGCAGGTTGAACAAGTGTCGGAATTAGCGAAAAAATCTGGCGCAAAAAAGACAGTAATTTTGCCAGTCAGCGCTCCATTCCATTGCTCTCTCATGAAACCTGCAGAGAGAAAACTTCAAGTAGAGTTAGAAAAAACGGATTTTCAAAATTTGTCAATTCCGGTTGTTACAAATATTAATGCAAAACCAGTTACCCAGGGAAATGAAGCAAGAGAAGCTTTGGTAAAACAAGTATGTTCTCCAGTCCGTTGGACCGAAACTATGCAATATATTGTAAGTCAAGATATTGGTGCCATTGTGGAGTTGGGATCAGGCAAAGTATTATCCGGGTTGATAAAGAGATTTGATAAGAGTGTTGAGTGCTTTCAGGTAGGTAACCCGGAGTCATTAGAAAAAACAATTACCGGTTTAAACCAAATTCAAGCGGGGTAATGAATGGAGCTAAAAGATAAAATTGCATTGGTGACCGGTGGTGCCCGTGGTATTGGCAAAACAGTTGGAGAAGAATTAGCAAGGTTGGGAGCCCATGTAGTCTTAGGCGATGTCCAACTGGATATGGCACAAAAGACTGCTGAAGAAATTAAAATGAATGGCGGGTCTGCTTCAGCTGTGGAGTTAAATGTTACTGACGGGGAGCAAGTGCAAAATGTTTTTGATTCTATTTCAAAAGAATTTAAACTGTTAGACATTCTTGTTAATAATGCAGGAATTACCCGAGATGGTTTATTAATGAGAATGAAGGAATCTGATTGGGATTTAGTTTTAAATATTAACCTTAAAGGGAGCTTCCTTTGCAGTCAACAAGCAGCAAAACAGATGATCAAGCAAAAGGATGGTGCAATTGTTAATATAGCTTCCATTGTCGGTTTGATGGGTAATGCCGGGCAAGCCAATTATTCTTCTTCTAAAGCAGGGTTAATAGGACTAACTAAAACCACCGCGAGAGAAGTTGCCTCTCGTGGGATTCGAGTAAATGCAATTGCTCCTGGGTTTATTGATACAGCAATGACCCAAGAGTTGGATGATAAGGTTCGAGAAAAACTTATTGAACAAATTCCTCTTGCCAAGTTAGGGCAACCGGATGATATTGCAAATTGTGTGAGTTTTTTAGTTTCTGACCGGGCGCGTTATATCACAGGTCAGGTTATTAGTGTTAACGGTGGGATGTTGATGTAACATCTTTTAGGAGTCAGTCACTATGTCTGTTGAAGAAAAAGTAAAAGAAATAATTGTTGATCAATTAGGAGTTGAAGAAAAACAAGTTTCAGGAAATGCTGCTTTTATTGATGATTTGGGAGCAGACTCCCTGGACACAGTTGAATTGGTAATGGCTTTGGAAGAGGCGTTCGATATAGAAATCCCTGACGAAGAAGCTGAGAAAATTTCTACCGTTCAAGACGCTGTCGATTATATCAATAATCATACCAACTAAATCTACTATCATTTTATTTTAACCTTTTGTAACAAACTATGACTAGAAGAGTTGTCATCACAGGCATTGGAATGCTCACGCCTTTAGGGATTGGGCTAGAAAAAAATTGGTCCTCTGTAATTGAAGGAAAATCTGGGGTTCGATCTTTAACCAAATTTCCCGTGGATGAAAATTTCCCGGTACGCATAGCGGGAGAAGTTGATGGTTTTAAGCCTGAAGATTATATTGACCATAAAGACGTGAAAAAGATGGATACTTTTATTCATTATGCAGTGGCCTGCAGTAAAATGGCACTCACGGATTCCGAGTTTGAAATTACGGAGGAAAATGCTGAGAGAGTAGGGGTTTTGGTTGGGGTTGGTCTTGGTGGTTTACCTGCAATTGAAAGATATAACCAGATATATCAGAATCGTGGAGTTAAAAAAATTACACCTTTTTTTATTCCTATGCTTATTCCAAACTTAGCGTCTGGGCAGGTTTCGATTTTACTGGGTGCTAAAGGTCCAAACTCTTGTGTTGTAACTGCTTGCGCTACTGGAACCCATGCCATTGGAGATGCGTTTCGAATGATCCAAAATAATACTGCAGATGTCATGATAGCCGGAGGTACAGAGTCGGTAATAACACCTTTGGCAGTTGGGGGGTTTGCTGCTGCAAAAGCTTTATCAACTCGCAATGATGATCCTGAAGCTGCAAGTCGACCTTTTGATAAAGACCGGGATGGATTTGTAATGGGAGAAGGTTGTGGGATTGTTATTTTAGAAGAGTACGAAAGCGCAAAAAAACGGGGAGCAAATATTTATGCAGAGGTTGCTGGTTATGCTTTAAATGGAGATGCTTTCCATATTACCGCCACCTCCCCTGGCGGTGAAGGGGCTGCTCGTTGTATGAAACTGGCATTAGAAGATGCAAAAATGGACGTAGATAAAATTGACTATATCAATGCTCATGGAACTTCTACCGCCGCGGATGCAACCGAAACGAATGCCATCAAAACTGTTTTTGGAGATCATGCATATAATTTAAAAGTCAGCTCAACCAAATCAATGACGGGTCATTTATTGGGAGCCGCTGGAGGAGTTGAGGCCATATATTCTGCGATGGCAATAAAAAATGGAATTTTACCACCCACTATTAATTATTCAAGTCCTGACCCGGAATGTGATTTGAATTATGTTCCTAATAATGCAATAGATCAACAGATTCGGGCAGCCATTTCTAATTCTTTTGGTTTTGGAGGAACTAACGGAGTGTTAGTTTTAAAACAACCGATGAATTGATTGTCGGAATGCTAACTCAAGAAAGAAAAGATCATCTCACCAATTTCCAAAGTAATTTTGGATACACTTTTAGCAATATTGCCCTCCTAAATAAAGCTCTAACCCATAAATCCTATGTGAATGAGAGCCCAGATAAGCTTAAAAATAATGAACGATTTGAATTTTTAGGTGACTCGGTTCTAGATCTTATTGTGAGTCATTTTCTTGTAAAAAAGTATTTGGATTATGCAGAAGGAGCATTATCAAAAATCCGTGCTGCTGTGGTTAATGAAACCTGTTTGGCAGGTCTCGCTCGGGGAATTAATCTTGGTGCATATCTTTTATTAGGAAAAGGTGAAGAACTATCTGGCGGACGCAATAAAAATTCCCTGCTGGCGAATGCGTTTGAAGCGGTAGCAGGAGCCATTTATTTTGATAGTAGTTATGACAAAGCGACTGAGATATTATTGCCTAAATTAATGCCTGAGATTTTAAAATATGCAGAAACTTGGGAATTTCGGGATTTTAAAAGTGAATTACAAGAATATACCCAAATCCATTTAAATTGTATTCCTACCTATCAAGTCATTAATGAGTTTGGTCCTGACCATGCAAAACAGTTTGAAATAACCGTATCGATGAACAATGAAATTCGGGGTCAAGGGATTGGCAAAAGTAAAAAAGAAGCCGAACAGGCGGCGGCAAAAGCTGCGTTATTAAGTCTTCAATAGTGAAAAATGGCAAAAAAACGCTTAATTGTACCTATTTTTATTTCTCATCAAGGTTGTCCGTACCGTTGTGTCTATTGTGATCAAGACAAAATTTCAGGTTCACAAAAACAATTAGATCAACGAGATATAGACCAAACCCTAGATACTTATTTACAATATAACTCGGAAAAATTGCTTCCTCCTTATAGAGAAATAGCATTTTACGGAGGAACATTTACTGGTTTGCCCGAGAAACGTCAAAAATTTCTTCTTGGGCTTATTCAGCCTTACATTGATAAGGGGTTAATTCATTCTGTCCGCCTTTCAACCCACCCGCAAATGGTAGACCCTGAAAGATTAAGTTTGTTGAAAAATTTTGGCGTTGAAACTATTGAGTTAGGGGTTCAGTCAACAGATAAGCGAGTCTTGGAATTATCCGGAAGAGATGATTCAGTTAATAATTTATTAGAAAAGGTCAATTTAATAAAAAAGTATGGTTTCCAACTTGGAATTCAGCTTATGGCAGGTCTACCCGGAGATACGAAGGAAAAATTTCAAACTTCAGTGAATGATGTTATTAATTTGAAGCCAAATTTTGTTCGTCTTTATCCCGCTTTGGTCATTCGAAAAACTAAGTTGCATGATTTATATTTAAGTGGAAAATATATTCCCTGGTCCATAGAAAAAATGATAGAGAGTCTAAAAATCGCTGTATTGAAATTTCGTTCTAATAATATTAGGGTAATCAGGATTGGCCTTCACCCGGAACCCTCTTTGTTTAAGGATTTAGTTGCTGGGCCTTTTGATCCCGGAATCAGGGACAAAATAGAATCTCAAATTTGTTTAGACCAAATGTTGGAAAAAATCAAAAATGTATCCTTGAAATATAAAAAAATATATTTTAAGGTTCCCAGTAAAAAAATATCCGATTTTGTTGGCTACCGTAAGGAAAATATAAATAAATTAAGAAATTATTTCCCTTTATCAGACATTAAGATCCAAGCGGACAATGTTTGTCAACAATTAGAACTAATAAACTAAAAATTTAAAATATAAAAAAGGAGCAGCTTCAAATGGTAACCATTGGCATGAACTATAAAATAATTCCAGGTAAAGAGGAAGTTTTTGAAGGAGCATTTAATAAGGTCTTAAAACTAATGAGTACTATGGAGGGGCACACTAATTCCTCTCTTTATAGAGACATTAATGATTCTCAAACTTATTTAATTGTCTCGGAATGGAGTTCAGAGGAAAGTTATCAAGGGTTCATTAACTCAGATAAATTTGCTGGAGTGGTTGATTGGGGTAAGGAAAATATATTGGCTGGTCGACCATCGCATACTCTTTATCGTCATTAAAAAATGAAATTAAAACAGCAAAAGAATAATGACTTTGTTTTTATAATATGAAAAATTGTAGGGGTTGGAAGGTACCTTCCAACTCTTAACTTTCCTTCGAAAATCCCCAATACCTAATCCTGTGATATTGGGGTATGCTCAATCTCTCCTTTTTTAATGCATTTCATTAACTTGTTATAAAAATGTTCGCTTTCGTGCGACAAATGATCCTCCACTCGCCACCGTATGGTTACCAATTTCCCATCGGGATGATTAAGAATTTTCAAAATTTCCCCAATATTTCCTGAAAGGGGTTCAAATAAAGAATCGCCTATTTGGAGTTTCATGTTTTTCCTGTTGACTGTTTAAAATGGTTTCTTATTATATACCCTTCAAAAATTTTAGGTTATAAATTCGATTTTGATCGTTTGGAGGATATACATGGCCTACATAACAATGGCGCCGATGTATGCAACCATGACATCGGGCAAAGTAGATGAATTTTTGGTTCAAATTGGAGACACCATTAAAAAAGGAACTCCAGTTGCCGAAATTGTTGCTGAAGGTTATTTTACCTTGATTTCAGAATATGATGGGATTGTAAAGGAAATCTATGTGGGTGAAGGAGAATATGTGGAGGTAGATACGCCTTTAATAGAAATTGAAGAAGAGGAAGAAGACGAGGGTTGAGTTTTAGAAAAGCGGTTCTTTGATATTCCCATCATTTTTTCTTAGAATTGAATCAGATTTGTTTTTTGGTTGGGATATTTTTGAATTAGAATCTTCTTTTTTCGAATCTGTTAACTCAATAAAGTTTTGATCTTTTTCAAGATTCATTTCGAACCTTTTTTCAGAAATGCGTGAGCGCACCAGTTCCTTATCAATAGTTTCTAAATTAATTTTTGCTTGTTTTAAATTTGAGTTAAGTTTTAGTGCAGCTTGGTACTCTCTTTTTGCTTTTAATAAATTGTTATTGAGATAGAAATAAAGGTTTGCCAAATTTAAACGTGCTTTTAAATCTTTTTTATTATTTTGAATAGCCTTTTTAAAAGTTTTTTCCGCTTTTACATATTGTTTTTGATTCGCATAAATCACACCGAGATTGTTTAGAATTTGCGGCATATTGGGTTGGAATTTTAATGCAGCAATATATTCTTCTTCAGCTTTTTTATAGTTTTTTGTTTTGGAGTATAAAATTGCTAAGCTAAAGTGAGCTTTGGCAAATTCCGGGTCCATATCTAAAGCTGCTAAATATGCCTTTTCTGCTTTAGTGAATTTTTTCTTCTCAAATAGTTTTTTTCCAATTTCTAAATGTTGGAAAGGATATAGAATTTTTTTCGGGGCAGAATTCTCGATTAGTTTATATTTTTTTGATTCGTTTTTCGGTAGATTGACGAATTCCCCATTTGGCCAATTATAAAGAGACCGATCCCCTAAAAAACTTTTATGATATTTAGCAACTTTTACCAAATACTGATTTTTATTAAATTCTTTATTCTGATTCATAGCTGAAGGAATGGAGGAGGCTGCAAAGGTTAGATTAACGCTAGTGATTAATATTCCTAAAGCAATTGGGAATTGCTTGAATAAACATTTTTTGAATAGACGATCTTTCATGTACCCTCCAGGGAAATACCAGTTATAGAAAATAACCAAATCTTTATGGAGATCTATAAAGAAAAAATCTAATGATTTATCCTTTCTATGACATTATAAAAATAAAAAGATCATTTCAAGTGACAAGTTGGTCACATTTTTGATTCAATGTTTAGAGATAAGAGAAAATAACAGTCGTTGTAGATAGGTATGTGAAAAGACCAATAATATCATTGATTACGGTTACCATTGGGCCCGTGCTTATAGCCGGATCAATTTTCATTTTCACAAAGAATAAAGGTAATGTTGATCCGATAATAGATGCCATGGATACCGCTAAGAAAATTCCTAATCCCAAAGACAATCCTAAGAGTGAATTTCCATTAGGAAGTAAATTAGAAAAAACTGTTAAAATAATACCACAACCGGTCCCAAATAGAAGCCCATTTAAAACCCCAACTTTTATTTCACTAAACACAATGGTTTTAAGATTATCTTTTTGAACATCACCAGTAGCCATACCGCGGACGATAATAGTGGCCCCTTGAATACCTACATTTCCGGCAAGTCCTAGCACAAAGGGTATGAATAGCAAAACAACTGAAAATTCTGCTAATGTAAGTTCGAATTGCTTTAAAATTAAAGCGCTTACCATTCCACCTATGAAGGTTGTTAGTAACCATGGAGCCCGAGCCGCAATTTTGGTGATAGTTCTTTTGGCAAATGGATTGACTTTAGCAGTTCCAGCCATGGTGTAAATATCATCATCAGTAGTATGCTTTAACCCTCTAAAAACATCATCAAAAGTAACAATTCCATGAATAAGATTGTCAGAGTCAATAACAGGCAAAATACTTAAATGCTCATGATCCATAATATTTGCAATTTTTTCACATGAGTCTTCCAGGAAAACGCTAGGAGTGGCTTCTCTAATAAAATTTGATGCTTTGGCATTCGGTTGGACATTTAATAAATCTCGTAATTTAAAATAACCTAAAAGTTCATTTTCATTATTAACAACGTAAAAATTAAGACCTTGGTCCGCCTTATTGTCTCGAACAAATTTCATTAAAATGTCACCTGCAACCTCATCAGGGTCGACTTTGTTAAACTCAGGAGACATTAGGCCGCCAGCGGTCTCTTCATTATATTGAATCAAATTTTTAAGAGACTGCGCCTCATCAGGTTCCATTTGTTCAAGAATCTTTTCCTGAACTTCTGGTTCATGCTCTTGTAATATGTCGGCAGCTTCATCTTGTGGCATCCCTTCCAGAAAAGGTGCCATAAAGTCATGGCCTAGGGATTCAATTAATTCTTTTCGGCTTTCAATATCTGTTTCATATAGGACCTCCTGTCGCTTTGTGTCATCGCCAAGATATTGAAAAATTTTAACTTTTTCTTCCCTGGATAGTTGATGAAGGAGTCGCGCAATATCAAAATGATCAAACGATTCCAAGTTTCTTTGAAAATCTTGATCTGATAAACCTGGATCCGAAAAAAATGATTTTATTTTATCAATTGCCATGGTTTTGCTATTATGGTGAAAAAAATTAGCTTGTAAACTGGTATTATAACGAAAAAAAATTTAGGAGTTGTGATTAATGATTATTGGAGGAATGTCACGTCGTGAAATTGAGGCGTTGCGAAAACAACAAACTCAAAAGAAAACGGTCCGCTCACGAAAAAAACGATCCACAATTTTGTCAGATAAGACTATGAAACAAGTCATAAAAAAGTTCGATGAAGACCATGACCCACAAACCCGAGTTCGAGAGGATGTTAATATAGATGAGCATGTCAAAATGAATGATGTTTACCTACGTTCAGGCTGGTATGTTCCCAAAAAAAAATAGGTTGTCTATTGAATTGAAATAGTTTTTGAGTGGAAATTCCAAGTTTTTATTTATTTTCATATTGATTTAAGTATTTATTATAAATTTCTTCTTTGATAAAAAATTCGACTAAATCATGGTCTAATTCATTTTCTTTAACTTTTTCTCTTAATATTTGATTGACCTTTTCCATTGGCATGGTTTTTTTGTAAGGACGGTCACAGGCTGTCAAGGCTTCAGCAATATCTGTGACGGCCATTAATTTGCCTTCAAATGGAATTTCCTCTCCCTTTAAACCTAAAGGATAACCTTGTCCATTCAAGCATTCGTGATGAGCACCTGCAAAGTTTGGAATATTTTTTAGCTTTTTTGTAAAAGGAATTTTACGTAGCATATCCAAAGTTACTTGCGCGTGATTTTTCATAACTTGACGTTCGGCTTCTGTAATGCTTCCTTTTTGAATAGAAAGATTTTCTAATTCATCATCTGTTAAATAGGGATGTAAATTTCCATCAATATCTTTATAAGTCATATTAGAGATTTCTTTTAATCTAAGAATAACTTGTTCATCTAAAAACTCAGAAGGTTCGTTGCATTTTAAAATAAACTGCCGAATTTCATTTAAATGCTCCAATTCAGATTTCTGCTTTTCTTTAAAGTTGTGAATTGATTGAGGGGAGGAGTTATTGGCATTTAATTTTTGTTCCTTTAACAACCCCTCTAGCTCTTTTTGTTGAATAATGAATTGCATTCTTAAATCAACTAATTGAGCTCTATCAAAAATTGTTTCAAGTTTTTTACTTTTTTCGATGATTTCCACAGGTGTGGTTACTTTTCCAATATCATGCATCCATGCTGCGACACGCAGTTCATTGAATTTCTCAGAGGAAAAAGTAACATCTTTAAATGGATCCTCTGTTGAATCATGAATGGCTTGAGCCATCACTAAGGTCAAATTTGCAACGCGTCGAATGTGCCCACCTGTGATGGGAGACTTTTCATCAATGGCAGTTGCCATAACTTCTGCAAAGGATTCGAACAGGTTTTCCATGTCTGTAATTAATTTAGCATTGGTTATAGCTATTGCAGCTTGAGATGCCAAGGACTCAGTAAGATGCTCAAAATCCGGAGAAAAAGAAATCACATCTCCAGTTGAAGGATTTTTTGCATTAAGTAGTTGAAGGACACCAATTATATCGTTTTCATGATTTCGCATTGGAATAACGAGCATGGACTTAGATCTATATCCATTGGTCTCATCGAATTGTTTTGGACCAGTGAAGTCAAATAAGTCTGTATCGTATACATCTGGAATGTTTACCGGAACGCCTTTTAAAGCAACAAATGCGGAAACATTAGTTTCTTTCATTTCTACAGGAGGAAAAGGGATAGATTGCCCAGTACGCCCTCCCATTCTAATGTCCATTGAATCGCTCTGAACAATTTTAAAGTGTAGGGAATTATTTTCTATAATGTATAAGGTGCAAGCATCAGCGTGAGTGAATTTTCGGGCATGGTCGCAAATCATTTCTAGGAGGGCATTAATGTCATGCTCGCAGGATAGGGCACGACCAATATCAGAAAGTTTGCTAATTTGCAGCATTAGGTGGTCGGAGTAATTTTTAACCCCGTTGACCACATCATTGAGTAGTTTGTTTAATTTTTCATCATTCGTAGTGAGCTTTTTTTGAGATTCGTTATTGTCGCTAAACCGGTTCATTACTTATTAATATCCAATTACCGATAATATGTTGAAATGATGTATTATCTGGTAAATTTATAATAAAAGCAATTCACAGATTAGAGAAAATTAAGAAATACAAAGTGAGGCTTAAATATATTCTTCTAATAGTTGAGGTTCCTCTGTTAGCCATACTTTGCTACCACAGACATTGACAAAAACTGCTGATTCGGACTTAAAGATTTCTAAATGAGCTTGCAATAAATTTTCTGGTTTAGTTGGGCTATCCCCATAAAGCTCTCTTTCTTCTTCCATAATTCCATTCATATAATTCTCAACACCATCTTTGCTGCTTACACCCTCAAAATAAGACCGGATTAATGGATCCTGAAAATTATCTAATTTTTTGGCTGATTTTCTTAAAAGAAGTTTGATTCCTCTGGAGGAAAAAGATTCAAAAAGTCCTGCCCGAATACAAACCCTTCTTGATTTTCCTTTTTCAACCGTCCACTTTTCTATGGCTTCCTTAGAATACCCCATTGCCCCATAACTTCCCAATTGATGCCGTGTTACATAAAAAGTAGAGTAGGTAACAATAGTTTTAATATTTAAGGCTTGCTCTAAAGCCACAATTGGATCAAAAGACAATCTGTTGGAAGATGCGATTTGTTCTGGCGTTGTCTCATTAATAGCAAATCCAACATCTCCTAAAGCAGTAGCGTAAAACATATAATCGTAGGTACCATCGCCAATGGATTTCAATTGTTCAATACAATTGGAATCTGAAATATCTCCAAACGCAGTAATATTGGCGTCATCGATAGTAAAATCAGGATCCTCTTTGCCATACCAATTTGCCACAATATTAGCATCACTGCCGAAATGATTTCTTATCGCTTTTATAGCAGCAGTGCCCATTACTCCTGATCCTCCGATCACTAAAAAATTTCCCATAATTGGCTCCCCTTGTCGTTATACGATTTTCCTAAATTATTACTAAATGATTTACGATCCACCATAATTCTCATCTATATCCCAATAAGGGACTTTTGCGTTTTCTTCTAAAGCCAAAGAAATGTTTCCGTCGCTTTTTGCAAATGAATTGATGTCCTTAATTAATTGTTCTGTCATTTCAATATGTTTTTTGTTCGGTGATTGACCCACTTGCTTAGCTAAGGAATTATATTGTTCGAGTATTATTGTGGCTTGGTCAATGGATCGATTAATCGATTCGGGATTTAGGGTTCGAAACTGCACTGACCGAGCAAATTCAATATATTCTAACCAGATATCAATTTCTTCTTCAGTTTTACCTAAAATTAAATGTTCTTTTTTGAATGAATTCTTGTCCATGATTTTTAAACGTTCGGAAACATAACTGGCTAATTCATCAAATGGGACCCCTTGGATGGTTTCACAAAGATAACTAAAACTCCAAATCAACATATTAATTTTCTGGTCCAATCGAAGGGCTTTTAAGGATTCACCTCTCAATTGAGAATATTTTTCAAATAATGACCATAATCCGCCTACATCTCCTACTTCTTTTTGAGAATTCTTAAGTGGTAATAAGTATTTTAAGCAAGCTTTAGTCTCGGGATTAGAGAACCCATTTTTTGGAAAAAGAAAAATACAAATCAGAAGAACTACAATTGTGCTTTTTATTTTTTTATTAATTGAAAGTTCTCCTTTCACGAATGATTATTTTGAAGCCACTTTATAATGGTCAAAATTCGAAGTCAATGTCCTTTTTGGACGGAATGATTCATGATTTTTTCAACTGTGTTTTTCCAATCTTTAAAATTGTTTGAAACTCTTTTTTGGTAAGTGGCATTACTGATAAACGGGATTGCTTAATCAGGGCAATGTCATTTAAAGTATCAGTTGATTTAATTAACTCTAAGGAGACAGGTTGGTTCATTGCCTGAACCGGTTTTAAATCGACAACTACCCAGTTTTTATCATCAGTTGTTGGGTCCTGATAAAACTCTTTTGTGACCTCTGCAATCCCTTTAATTTCTTTTTCATTGACACTGTGATAAAAGAAAACGAAATCTCCTTTTTTCATAGCCTTTAAATTGTTTCTTGCCTGGTAATTTCTTACCCCGTCCCAGTATGTTTTTTTATCTTTTACAAAATCATCCCAACTGTATGTGGAAGGTTCCTGTTTTACTAACCAATAGTTCATCTTTAACTCCTATGTTTTCAGATTGGCATTTTATATAAATTATTTAGTAAAGTCTTTATGTTAATTGTTTAATTAGGGAAGGGGAGAGGTGAGAATTGAAAGTTTTGGAATATTCAAAACTCAAAAGCCAGATGTTGATTGAGTTTTTGTTTATACATTGGTTAGACCATTACTGAATATAAGTTGTTAATGAGACAAAAGTGTATATAATGTATTCATATTAAGTAGTTGAAGCTATCAAGAGAATTACTGGTGTCGAACCAGGGAATAATTTAAATTTTTTGGTTGAGAAACGTCCGACCCAACTTAGTCCGAATTTCTCCCCCCGTTTTTTCTCAGAATTGCCCTATTTCTTTTACCTTACAAGAAATCAATTACATTTTGTCAACTGATGCTCTATTTATTCATGTTTATCATGAGAGGGCTTCTTTTTTTATGGAAAAAACATGTTATCCCAATCTTCTATTGATTCTTCACCCAGTGGATTTGACTCCCTCAAACTTATCAGTCCTATTTGTAGAGCCGTCCGCGAAGAAAAATACAAACAACCGACACCGATTCAAGTAAAAGCCATTCCTCATTTATTAAATGGTCGTGATCTTTTAGGATGCGCCCAGACTGGGACAGGTAAAACAGCTGCTTTTGCTTTACCAATATTGCAACAATTGGTAAAGCAGAAACAGAAGCCGGAAAAAAAACAAGTAAGAACTTTAATACTTACTCCCACTCGTGAATTGGCTTTGCAAATTGACGAAAGTTTTCGGGTCTACGGACGATATTTGAAACTTAATCAGGCGGTGATTTTTGGTGGAGTAAGACCCAAGAACCAAATCCGCGATTTATATAATGGTGTTGATATTCTTGTAGCAACTCCAGGAAGGTTACTGGATTTAATTCAACAAAAACATCTCCATATTAATAAAATCGATATGCTGGTATTGGATGAGGCCGACCGGATGCTTGATATGGGTTTTTTACCGGATATTAAAAAAATAATTAGTATGGTTCCTGCAAACCGACAAACCATTTTATTTTCTGCAACTCTTCCTAACGAAGTTATTTCTTTAACTCAAAAGTTCCTTGTTAACCCAGTTCAAGTAAGTATTTCCCCACCATCAAGTACAGTGAAAAAGATCAAACAACGTGTGTTATTTGTAGAACGAGAAAATAAGAGTGCTCTGTTGGAATCTATATTAGAAAATGTGGATATTCAACGTGTTTTAGTTTTTACACGTACTAAACATGGGGCAAACCGTATTGCAAAAAGATTAACGAAGAATCGGATTCGGACAGAAGCACTTCATGGAGATAAATCGCAAACTGCCCGTATTCAAGCTTTGAAGAAGTTTCGATCTGGATATGCTCGAGTTCTGGTAGCAACTGATGTTGCTTCACGTGGACTTGATGTTGATGGAATCACCCATGTAATAAATTACGAATTACCTGAGGAAGCGGAAAGTTATATACATCGAATAGGTCGAACCGCGCGAGCAGGAGCTGAGGGGATGGCGCTTTCTTTTTGTGATGCTGGAGAAAAAGGTTATTTACGAAAAATAGAAAGAACCATCAAATGCGATGTGACAGTCGAAGAGAGCCACCCTTATCATTGTAAGGTTATTGCTTCTAAAGGTAGTAAGTCCAAAGGTAAAAATCGGACAAAAAATAATACCCCAAATCTAAAAGCCAGGGGACACACCACAAAATTCTCCAAAAGTAATACGTCAAAAAACAATTCCTCAAAATCCACAAAATTTAGCAGGAAATTCAAACGTCACAAGTCTTTGGGTGGGAAGAGCAGATAATAGGTTAGAACCTCCAATTCAAGGTTATTAAGCCCTATTTGGTGCAATTTCTACCTAATATTTTTTCAAATTCCCATTGACTGTAAGGTGATTGCTCAATATAATCTGCAAAATCAATAAAAATATAGGTTTATACCAACACCGCCTTTGCGGTGAAAAAATCTAATATAAAGGTGAAGTATGTTTCGTCCGGAGATAAAAGTTTTAGATTGCACCATCCGCGATGGCGGATTAATGAATAAACACCAATTTACGCCTGAAGTAGTTAGAGGCGTATTTAAAGCATGTAATGAAGCAGGAGTCGATTATATTGAACTTGGATACAAAGCAGACGACTCTCAATTCAGCAGAGATGAGTTTGGCCCAATGAAGTTTTGCTCAGAGGAAGATATTGGAGCTGTAATTCAGGGAATTGAAAAACGAAGTAAGCTATCAGTAATGGTAGATATTGGTCGCGTGGACCCAAGCTCAATTGTTCAAAAAAGTGAAAGTCATGTAGATATGATGCGCGTAGCTTCTTATGTAAAAGATATTGATAAGGCAATAGACTTAGTCAATCAATTACATGATAAAGGATATGAGACTACTATTAACATTATGGCAGTTTCCCACGCAAGAGAGCGAGAACTCGACGAGGCTCTTGAGCAAGTTGAAAAAGAAAGCCAAGCCGAGGTGATATACCTTGTGGATAGTTTTGGAGCCTTATATTCTGAGCAAATTGCATATTTAGCTAAAAAATATAAAAATGCTATGCCAAGTAAAGAAATTGGTATTCATGCGCATAATAATCAACAGCTTGCCTTTGCGAATACGATAGAAAGCATCATTAATAATATTAATTATTTAGATGGGACTATCTATGGTATCGGGCGTGCCGCTGGGAATTGTCCCTTGGAATTGCTTCTTGGGTTTTTAAAAAATCCAAAGTATGACCTTCGTCCAATTTTAGACATTATTGGTAAAGAGTTCCTTAAAATTAGAGAACAAATTGAATGGGGATATTATATTCCTTACATGATTACAGGAGTTTTGGACTTGCATCCTCGTGCCGGCATGGCATTACTAAACTCTGATGATCGAGACGGTTTTCTGGATTTTTATGAAAAATTAACAAACGAAGCCAACGTCTAAATTGAAACTATCTTCATCCTCTTTTGATTTAACTCAATTTGAACAATTACCGGTTCTAGGGATAATTCGAGGTATTAAAGAGAATGCGTTAGAAGGCGTATTAAACTCTGCCTTAGAAGCCGGCTTAAAACATTTGGAAATCACCTTAAATACTCCCAATGCTTTAGACCTAATTTCTCAGGCAGTTGATCAGTTTAAAAATTCTATTTGTGTGGGTGCAGGAACTGTAATATCTAAAAAGGATGCAGAATTAGCGAATTCTGCTGGGGCAATGTTTTTGGTAAGTCCTACCTTAAATAATGAGGTTGCTTCTTATTGTAAACAGAATAATATTTCTTATTTCCCGGGTGCTTTAACACCTACAGAAATTGAAAATGCCTGGAATTCCGGTGCGAAAATGGTAAAAGTATTCCCTGCCACAGCACTTGGCCCAAATTACATAAAAGAAATTAAAGGACCATTTTCGAATATCAAACTAATGGCTGTGGGTGGGGTAAGGAAAGAGAATATTACCGACTATTTTAAATCTGGCGCATCAGCCGTTGCAGTTGGAGGTTCTATTTTTAGCGTCGAAAGGATGAATAATGAAGAGTTTTCTCTTATAAAAGAAGATTTAGGTAAAATTTTATTTGCAGTTAAAGAATTTTTGAATACAATTAGGTGAAATTTGTTTCGAAGCTTATCTGGGGGAAGTATGAGTTCTGATTTTTTGAAAAATTTTATGAATTTTGGTGATGAAGAACGATTTGCGCGAATTTGTGAAGGATTGGAAGAAATTATCCGGGAAGCAGAAGCAAATTCCGAAGAGAAAAAAGTATCTGATTTAGAAATTATGCAAGCTTTAGACTTTGTTGGTTTTAATCTTTTTCGTGATTCTTGGGAAGATTATAAAAAAATGGATTTTAATAAAGATATGAGTTCCTTAAATCAAAACAATAAAGAACGCCATTTAATCCATTAAAGCCTCACCTGAAAAATTAAACCTCATTATTTGCAATTTTGTCAAATTCCTCAATACGTTCCATTAGATGATGCATCTTTTTATCAATGGTTGTAATGTGTTTCCCAATTTTTTCAATTTCTTTTTTTTCTTTAGTTAAATAAACTGTTTTACATTTTGCGAGATGAGTATTGATATGTTCAATCATGTCATGAATTTCATGACTTTCGACTGAAAGGTCGTCGGCAGTTTCCTTTATATTAATTATGGTATCTACTGCTTTGTCTTCAGTTAACTTTTCTTGGACCAATTTGGACCGTGCAATTTTACGACGATACAATTCCAAAGAAATGCCTGAGAAAACTAGGAAAATTAGACCAATAGTTGCAACATCAACTAACAAATAAACATAATCCCCAAAAAAGCGACCTGTATGAATCTCAGTCATAAGTTTAACCAAGTCCATGGATTTATGGCCTCCTGCTTTTTCTTCTATACTTGAAGCTAGAGATGTAGTTAACCACTGTTCTCCTTTATTACCTGAGTAAACTAAATTAGTAGAAGTCCCCAAAAACAAATAAAGAGACTCTTTGGGTGAATTTCGATAAGTATGGACATAATTTAAAGTTTGGTAATTGGAGGACTTTTTAAAGAGTTTTTTCCAGCTATCGCCTCCATTCTTGGTGTAAAACAAATTATCCTTTGTAACCGCAAAAAGAGTTGAGGGATTTTGAGGGTCAGAAATTATTTTTTTGACAGGAATATCTTTTAAGGTTGCATCCTGTACCCATGTAATTCCGCGATTAAAGGATTTATAAATTCCCTTTTGCGTAGCTAAATAAATAAATTCAGGGTCTGTATCCAATGAAAGTAACGAATTAGGGACAGGCACAACCTTTTCCCATTTTTGTTCCCATTCACCCTCGTCTAAATTTTTTTTATAAACACCTTTAAAATTCCCTGTAAAAATAGACTTGCCTTTAGAAGAAATTTCGACAAACCTGACTTCAAATTCTTCGTTATGTTTTTTTCCAATAAGAGAAGGTTCCCACATTTCACCTCCATCTTCTGAAATGTACACACCATCTTTGGTTCCAGCATAAATAACTTCTGGATTTTGGGGATGAATTTTAATATCTACTATATCAATGTTACCTAGGCCAGCCGATTCTTCAAACCAATCAGTCCAATGAATCCCCCCATCTTCCGAAAGATAAATTCCTTTTGAAGTTCCAACATAAATAACAGATGGATTATTTGGAGAAATGGCGATAGTTTGAATATTATTGTCTTTTAATCCATCGTGAAGTTGAGTCCAGGTTTTGCCGTAATCCTTTGAACTAAATAAACCTGTATTGGTTCCTACAAAAATTTGCAGAGGGTCCTCGTGGGAAATGGCAATGCTTTGCACATTTAAGTCATCTCTTGTCATCCTAAAATATTTCTCAGGAAGATATTTTGCGGTCACATCGATTTTCTCCAATTCTAGGGAATCCCGATGCATTAGTAGAACTCCACTTACGGAAAGAATGAGGAAAAATATGGCGCAGACAAAACCTACCCATTTATGAAGTGTTCTCGAAGATTTGAAAAACCGAATATTCAATGCAATTCCTTTTCTTGAGCAGCAATAGGTTGCGAAATTCGATCGTAATCGTCCTTTAGTTGATTTTCAAAGTATTTTACTTGGTCAAATAATTCATGAACTTTTTCATCAATTTCTTTTAAATGTTCTGAAAGCTCTTTCAAATCTTGATCTTGAGTATCCTTTAAAAATATTTCGCATCTTTTGGCATGATGAGAAATATGCTCAACCAAATCGTGCACTACAGTAATATTTTTTTGAATTTGATTGGCCTCAACTTTTAGATCCTGGGTTGCTTTCTCCATTTTAATTCCAAATGTATAAATTAATGCCCCTGCATAAGCTATTAAGAGTACCATCTGTCCAATAAAAGTTTCCCATGTTGGGTACATACCGAGCCATGGAATTTCAGGGGCGAAGTTGGCTACCGTCATTGAAATCTGGTCCCCCATTTGTAGTTCATGGAGACCTTTTCCCATAAATACAAAAGCAAGAAAATAAAGAAATACACTGGTAAACGCGAAAAACCATTTAACCGGTATTCGTAAGCCAATTTTATTTATTAAGTAATAAACGACTGCTAAGAGGAGACAACCTGCGAAAAATCCTGGGATAATACCGCCTGATTGCCCTCCAGCATATAAATATAGTGCTTTATAAAAGAGAATAGTTTCAAAGCCTTCTCGGTACACAGAAAGAAAAGCCACTGTTCCAAGAGTGTAAGCACTGCCAGTTGAAACGGCTTGTTGCATTTTGCCGGTAATATAACTTTGCCAACGAGCTGTTTCGATTTTTGAAACCAACCAGTAGCTGACGTAAAACAAAACTGCCATGGCTATTAGCATGATCCAACCTTCCATAAGCTCCTGGCTGGCTGTGCTTATCTCTAAGATTTCTTTAAGAATATATGCGGTTATGAAACTTCCTATAATTCCAATACCCACACCTAGATAAACGGATTTGAGTTTATCCTGATTTTTGGATCTAACTAAAAAAGTGATTAAAGCTGCAACAATGAGAATAGCCTCAAAACCTTCTCTCACAATTATCGATAGAGATTGAATAAAAAGTCCAAAGAACCCAATCTTTTGGGATAAAATCTTTTGAGCCTCATCTAAATCAGTATGTATATCTCCAACGATTTTTTCTACTAATTCTACTGAAGCCTTCCGCTTCATCTCTGCTTGTAAACGACCAAATAATGATTCTAATCTAAGACCTAACTCTTTACGCTTAGTTAAAAGAGGAGACTCAAGCTTTTCGTAGGTTAAATAGGCATCAAAGGATTTTTCCGATGCTGCTTTATTGTCTCCAGCTTTAAATGTTTTCAAACTATCTGCCAAAAGAGTATTTACTTCTTTGAATATTTTATTAATTTTGTCTCTTTCCGAAGTGCTTCCGGTTTTATTTTCTGGGTTGGAAACAATCAAAGGAATTTCCACGTTTGCATTGGAAAAAGTTCGAATAAAATATGTTAAATCCCAAATTTCATTTTCTTTGAATTGATCTCCCCAACCCACCATTGCTGTTCCGGCAATCCCTACATTGATAATTTGAAAATTATCATATGGCTTTGAAAATTTATCACCCGTAATATTGGGATCTGCTAAAACTGCTGGTTTGGGGTCCAGTTGTTGAGCGATAGGTCCATCTCCTTTCCCAGATATTCCATGGCAAATTTTGCAATTATTCATATACAAGTTTCTGCCATTTTCTAAGGAAACCGTTTCGGTAGGAGTTTTACTCAATTCAACGCCAAATGCTTGGAGAATTCCTGTGTTTAGGCTGTTAACTTTTTGATTGATTTCTAAAGGGTCTGCTTTATCTAAAATAATTTTTTTTAAATCCTGAAATTGTACTTCAAATTTTTCTGAAGAATCTTTAGATATATTTTTGGAAATGGAATGGAAACGATCATTAGCCTGACTAAGGAAAACCTGGCTTTCTTCATACTCAGCAGCATTGATTACTTTTCCATTAGAAATTCCTTCCTTATACTCTTTGTTGACAATATTCATCATCATGACTATTTTCTTAACTTGGGAATCCGTTTTATTTAAAGAAGCTTGGGCATTTGATAGAGAAGAAAAAATTAATCCAGCAACGCCTAAAAAGGACATACATAGTAGAATTAATTCAACTTTTTCCAAATTTTTAATCAATTGGGGTTTAGTATTAACCTGCATTATGTGCACCAATAAATCTCCCGAAAAGCGATAGGTAGCCTTTTATTAATAATGAGAATTGTTTTCAATATATTCTCAACTATATGGATTGTCAATAAGTAAGAGTTCTATGCTTTCAATCATAGATACTATTTAAAGCAACTTATTCATTTTTTTGATTTTGTGAATTTTTCAAAAAAAATTTTTTAAGAATAATTTAATTAAAATCCAGTTAATGTGAATATTTTAAAAAGAAAGCAAGTAATATAAAAATTCATATTAAGTCCTTATGATTTCAAATTTAATTATTATTAGAATTGGCATAATTGAAAAACCTTGTGTTATTTGATAAATTAAGGTTATTAAAATATTGATATTAAAGAGTTTATTTGATGAAGTTTAATGAAGCCGTAAATGCTATAGAGAGTCAATTAAGAGAATTATCCCATTTGGGAAGTGTGATTGGGCTAATGCAATGGGATCAAGAAGTCATTATGCCCACTGGTGCTACTAATTCGAGGGCGGAGCAACTTTCCTTATTGGCGGGGATTTATCATGAAAAATTAACAAATCCCGAAATAAATGAATTATTAATGAAAATTGAAGAGGATCATTTAGACCAATTGGATAATTTTCAAATGTGTAATATTAAGGAAGCGCGCAGGAATTTTGATCGGGCGATAAAAATACCCAAAAAATTAGTTCAAGAAATTGCGGAGCTGAGTTCTAAAGGACATCGAATTTGGGCTAATGCACGAGAAAATAATAGTTTTAGTGACTTTGCTCCATGTTTGAAACAATTAGTTGAACTTAAAAAGCAATGGGCTGAGTATGTTGATCCAGAAAAACTAGCTTATGATGTAAATATTGATGACTTTGAAAGAGGGTTTAGCATTGAAAAAATAGATCCCTTATTTCAAAAAATAAAAAAGGAATTGATTCCATTAGTTCACCTCATACAAGAAAGTTCCAATCCTCCCGATAGATCATTTTTAGAAAAAAAATACCCAATTGCTAAACAAGAAACTTTAGGGAAACAAATTGCTAAAGAAATAGGATTCGATTTTAATCGTGGAAGAATGGATACTTCGGTACATCCTTTTTGCGGGGGAGGAGATTATACAGATGTGCGGATCACTACAAGATATAGCGAGGATGATTTTATTGAATCCTTATACGCGGTAATTCACGAAACAGGACATGGGTTGTATGAACAGGGTAGAAATAAAAACTATGCCGGTTTGCCAGTTTCTGAAGCCCTTTCTATGGGAATGCATGAATCGCAGTCTTTATTTTGGGAGAGAATGATTGGAAGAAATAAGGCATTTATTATCAGATATTTAAACCTATTTAATTTAACCTTTGCTAGGACTTTTGATGGGGTAAGTGCCCAACAATTTTATGAGGCAATTAATATTTGCAAGCCCTCGTTTGTCAGGGTAGAAGCAGATGAAGTGACCTATCCACTTCATGTGATTTTGCGTTATGAAATAGAAAAGGGTCTGTTTGATGGAACTATAGAAGTCGATCAATTGCCAGAAATTTGGAACCAAAAAATGCAAGATTATTTGGGAATTCGACCACCTAATGATACTTTGGGAGTATTGCAGGATGTTCACTGGAGTGGAGGAAGTTTTGGATATTTTCCTTCCTACACTTTAGGTGCTATGTTTGCTGCTCAATTTTTTCAATCCCTAACAAAGGAAATTTCAGGAATTGACCAAATTATTGAAGAAGGCCAATTTGAAGTAATAAAAAATTGGCTTAATAAAAATATTCACTCACAGGGAACACTCTACTCAACAGATGAATTATTAAATAGAGTAACGGGACAAAGTCTAAACCCGGATATTTTTATTTCTTACCTTAAACAAAAATATCAGGATATTTATAAACTTGATCTTAACTCCCTCCCGAATTAAAATTTACCAATGAATATGCAATCCCAAAAAAGACCTGTATATATTGAAGATTATTGTTCTACTTGCCGCAATCCGTTGCCGCGAAAAGCAATTTTTTGTGAGCATTGCGGTCCAAAAAAAATAGTCCATGACCATTCTATTGATGCGCAATTACCCATTGGAAAAACTATTCGCTGGATTGCAATATTAACCATTATTTTTGGAGCTTTGATTTTCTTTAAATTGGATATAAAGCAAGATAAATTGGGCATTGAAAACCAGGAAATTGAGGAAGAAGTAAAGTCCATACCAGAGGTTCCAAAAGACAAGGACTATGAAATTTTTCACTATATTAATGTCAATCAAGCTTTTATTCGCGATGATGCCAGTAGTAAGGCGAATATAGTGATGGTTGTAACAAAAGAAGATAAAATAACAGTGTTAGAAAAAGGGGACCATTGGACTAAGGTGAAAGTAAACGAAAAGATAGGATGGGTCGGAACAAGGTTGCTAACGGGAACTATAGAGTAAGTATTCTTTTATTGGTGCTAAATCAAATTTAATTTAACTTTTTCTAATTCTTCTTTTAACATCTTATAATTATAGGTAACTGGAAATTGAGGGAATTCTTTTGTAATGGATTCCGGCGGGCAAAAGAATATTCCTGCATCCGCTTCCTGGAGCATTCCAGTGTCATTATAAGAATCTCCTGATGCCACAACTTTAAAATTCAAACTTTTTAAAGCGGCCACCGCTTTTGTTTTACCATCGGGTTGCCTTAATTGATAATTGATTATTTTCCCATTTGAGTCGACTACTAAAGAATTACAAAACAATGTCGGGTAATCTAATTGTTGCATCAATGGTCCGGCAAATTGATAAAAAGTATCTGAAAGTATGATGACTTGAAACTCGCTTTTTAGCCAATTCAGAAAATCGTAGGCTCCATCCATTGGCTTTATTTCTCTAATCACTTTTTGAATGTCATTAAGTTTTAATTGGTGTTCATCTAATACTTTTAATCTTCCTTTCATTAATTCGTCATAATCTGGAATATCACGTGTAGTGAGCCGTAATTCCTCAATGCCAGTTTTTTCAGCAAAAGCTATCCAAATTTCGGGTATTAAAACTCCTTCTAAATCTAAACAGGCCAACATTATATTTTTCCTTAAATGGTAATAATTAAAGATGGATTTTTGAAAGGGGATTCATTATAGAAAAAGGAAATTAGAAAACAAGTCTAATTCACAGATGGGTTTGATTTTTTTTGTAATCTTTTGTCTTTTAATAGTTTTTGCAAAAACTCCCATTCTTCATTTTTTAATAAGCGTGAAATTAAAATAAAAATTCCTACTCCTAAACTTATTTCAGCAACCAAAGTAAATATTCGATTAATAAAGCTTGCATCTGGATCAAAGAAGTATTCATTTCCAAAATAAACTGCAAGTCCCATAACGGTAGATGCAATGATGAGTTTTAAAAGAGATTTAATTATTTTTCTACCCCCTAAACGACCAAGTTGTTTTTTCAAAAAATATACTAATACGGCAGCATTAAATATTGAAGAAATGGAGGAGGCCAAAGCTAATCCACCATGTTTAAGTGGATTCATTAAGATTAATCCTAGACCAATATTTAAAAGCATAGAGTAAATACCAACTCTCATAGGGGTTTTGGTGTCTTGAAGAGAATAATATGCAGAAACTAGAATTTTCGATCCTGAAAAGGCACATAAACCCACTGAAAAGTAAACGAGAGCAATGCTAGTGCCTTCAGTTGTCATTCTTATAAACTCTCCTCGTTCCCAAAGGGTGTTTACTATTGGAAAACTTAGAAGGATTAATCCAATTGTTGCAGGAACAGTAATAAAAAGAATAAGTCGTATGCCAAATGAAAGTGTGTCTCTAAGCTCCGAAAAATTTTTTTCCGCAGCCTGTTGAGTCAACATTGGGAGTAATGCAATACTTAATGCAACCCCAAACACCCCCAAAGGTAGTTGAACCAATCTATTGGCATAGTAAAGGTAAGAGATAGATCCTCCCGCTAATAAAGAACCTAATAAAGTATCAACCAATAAATTAATTTCATAAACGCCAAAACTTACAATGCCTGGTAGTAATAGTTTTCCAGCCCTAATGATTCCCGGATCCTTTAAATTAAAATAAGTTGAAAGCTTAAACCCACATCGAAAAGTAGCAGGAAGTTGAACCAAAAGTTGTGCTAATCCACCCAATAAAACACCAATAGCTAATCCAACGATTGGCGGACTTGTTAGGGGAGAAATAATCCAGGCACCCAATATCATACAAATATTCAGCAATACCGGACCAGCGGCTGGAAGTGCAAATATCCCATGTGAATTTAATATTCCCATGCAATATGCTGCAATACCCACTAAAACTAAATACGGTGCCATCCATTGTGTGAGGACAACCGTTATTTCAAATTTTGCCGGTTCATCGATAAACCCGGGAGCAAATGCCATGATTATAAAGGGGGCAAAAAAGAATATTGCCAGGGATGAAATTATGAGAATTACTAATTGGATATTAAATAAATTGGAGGTGAAACGATGAGTTTCTTCAGGACTTTTAGTTTTTAAATACTCTCCATAAAGAGGAATCATTGCAGCTGTGACTGCTCCTTCACCTAAGATTCTTCTTTGAATATTGGGAATACGAAATGCCACAAAAAATGCATCTGCCTGCGGCGATGCTCCGAATATCATAGCGATCACTAAATCCCTTATAAAACCAAATAGCCTTGAAAGTAGTGTCATGGAACCCACTGTTCCTGCAGCAAGACTGACTTTCTTATTGTTTTCCATGAGAGAAATGGTTGGTAGTTTTGGATTTTTTAAGTTTTATTATGAGAAAAACCCGGGGATATTAAATTGATTAAATGGATAGAACATTCCACCGCCAGTATAGCAGAATATTTTTTTTGGAACATAAACGAAAAATGATAGTAACAAAAACAGAGATGGACAGATATTCTTGTTATAATGATGGAGCTATTTCTTATCAGTCACCCTTATCTTCAAATGAACAATGCCTAGACTAAAACTAAAACCAAAAAACCAAGAATCATTTAAGAAAATTCAAGAGGCATTGGAAGGAACTTCTATTATTCAGAGACAAAAGTCGCTCACTTATGGAAGATGGGATTTTGTAGTTTACGGACCCTCCTCTAAAAAAGAAACAGTTTTAAGACAGGGATTTGCTGAACATGCATCCATTCAAAGAGCCCCGCTTTATATTGCAACCCTTGCTGACCCGGGGAAAGCGGGTGTTGGAGGCGTTCCATTAGAAGAACTTCTCCCTGATAATGATATTCCTGAGGAGTATGATGGACTGGAAATAATTCAAATTGATCCTATTCGTCCCTTAACTATTATAAAAAAACAATCCTTCCCGGAATTAAAAAAGGCAGAAGATATGATTGCTAAAAAATTTGAAAGTGAAAATACAGCTATTATTAAATCATTAAGAGAGGAAGACTGGGTAATTTCTGTAATGAAATATTTGAATGAAACGGATGAATATTTTCCGGATTTAATTCAAACGAATTTCCGCAATGAGGTTCAACAAAGAAATATACTCTCGAAAAATGGTTTGCGAAGTAATTCGAGTTTTTTGAATTAACCTTTCCTATTTTTTAACTCTTCAATGAATTCCCCCAAACAATATAGAACAATACTTACAATTGCAGGTTCCGACCCAAGTGGCGGGGCAGGCATTCAGGCAGATATTAAAACTTTTTCTGCGCTGGGATGTTACGGGATGTCAGTGATTACTTGCCTTACGGCTCAAAATACTCAAAGTGTATCGAGTGTTCATAAAATACCGTCAGATTTTGTTTTAGATCAATTACATTCGGTGGCTAATGATATTCATATAGATGCAATTAAAATAGGTATGTTGCATAATGTTGATACGATTAAGCTTATTGCAACCGCTCTAAAGGAGTATAAGTTTAATAACGTAGTTTTAGATCCAGTCATGTTTGCTAAAGGAGGAGATAGGCTGTTGCAAGAAGATGCAATTGAGTCTCTTAAAAGAGAGTTATTTCCACTGGCACGTATTGTTACTCCCAATTTAAAAGAAGCTGAATACTTAATAAATCATAAAATTCAAGAATCTCAACAAGCTGAAAATGCTGCCTCTGAATTAAGCCTTCAATATAATATTGCGGTTGTAATAAAAGGGTTAGGGCATGTAAACGGAAAAAGTGACGACTGCCTATGTATTCCTTCAGGGAAAAATTCCAATCAAATTTCATGGCTAACTCAAAATCGAATTGATACCTTGAATGTCCATGGTGCTGGTTGCACTTTTTCTTCTGCTATTGCGGCTTTTCTTGCTCTACGAAATAATTTAAAAGAAGCGGTTCATCTTGCCAAAAATTTTACTTCTAATGCCATTATTTCAGGAGCCAATTTTAAATTAGGAAAGGGACATGGGCCTGTAGGACATTTTTACGAAATGTGGAAAAATTAAATAGGAATTATTAAATGAAATTTTCTGAAGAAGCTTGGACTTCTATAAAAAACATATATCAAGAAATATTGAATCATCCCTTTAATCTAGAATTAGCTAAAGGAACCTTGGCAAAAGAAAAATTTCAATATTACTTAAAACAAGATTCACTTTATTTAGTAGATTTTGCCAGAGCCCTGGCTCTTTCAGCTTCAAAGGCGCCTAATCCTGATGATATTGTTCTTTTACTACATTTTGCCGAAGGAGCGATTGTCGCTGAACGTGGATTACATCAATCCTATTTTGACTTATATGAAATTACTTTGGATGTGGAGCAAGGGCCAGGTTGTTTTGCTTACACTAATTTTCTTAAATCAAGTACGGCTCACCAAAGTTATGAAGTCGGGGCGGCAGCATTGCTTCCATGTTTTTGGATCTATAGAGAAGTTGGATTAGAAATTCATAAAAACTCTAATTCCGAAAATCCATATAAAAACTGGATTGATACCTATTCAGGAAAAGAATTTATTGAAGTGGTAGATCAAGCCATTGATTGGACAGATCGGGTGGCGTCTAAGGCTAGCCCAGAAGACCTCATAAAAATGAAACAAGCATTTGTTCAATCGACTAAGTTAGAATGGATGTTTTGGGATTGTGCTTATCGTTTGGAAAAATGGAAAAATTGATGGGTGCTTATCCTATAAATCCTGAATAAATTTGGGTGCGTAAGTACGAACTTGCTTACCATTCAAAACGTGGAAGCGGCGAATACGCTCAATGGTTTGTGCGGAAAATCGCTTTAATGGAATGTGGACAATATGTTTTTTATATTGTCTTGAAAGGCGTCTCCAATCTGCTTTCGGAGGGCCAGGAGATACAACGAGCACATTTTTTTCTTTTGAATGAAAAAATGCAGCCTCCAACAATTTTTCCTCTAAGGTTTGAGATAGAAATAACCTTGGATCCTCCCAAATATTGATTATTGGACGGGGCGGATAAATCATCATGCATCCTCCATAAGTTGCCTTTCCTATCCCAGGTCCAATAAGTTCACTCATATATTCTGTTGCAAAGAAGCATAAGGTGGATTCATCTTTGTGTTCTGCATACCAGGTTTGACGCCAAGGATATCGTTCAGGATGTGGCTCCATTTCAAAAAGGAAGACCACTACCTCTATAGTACCTTTAGAAGGAGGAATTTCTTTTACATAAATATCCCCTGAATACCAATTGCGAAGCGTATCCCGGATATCAATTCCATCTTTTACTGACGAAGTGAATTTTTCCGTACGCGCTAAATCATTTGCCAATAAAAGTTTTGCTTGCTCACGAACATGGGTATTTAAACTTTCTATACGCTCATCTTCTGGAGGCCAGGAACATTGGCCGTATGGATCCCAAGTGTATTTCCATTTTTCTTTTTTTTCGGGTTTTGGCTCAGGTTTTAAATCGAGCGTTCTCCAAATAAATTGTGTTTCCGAAAGACGGTTCTTCATTTTGGATATCTGATTTTCCTCAAAAACAGCTTCATTTATTCCAAGAGAGAGAGTTTCTAAATTAGTTTTTTCTTTTTGGAAAGGATAATCTCTAGCAGCCTCAACCAAACTAATAGCAAATGAATCACCACCAATTTGTTTAGCGGCAGTTACAAGTGTGAATAGATCTGGTGTGAGACGATTTTCCAATAATGTTAAATTACGAACATATTGAAGAAAAATCTGGAAAGCTTGTGCTGTCAAATTGTGATATTTTAACTTATATTTTTCGAGATATCTTTCTCGGCCTTTTAATAAAATTTCTTTAACGCCATCCAGAGTAACATTCTTATCTGTTTGCAATTCCTGACGTCGTTTTTCATATAAATAAGTGATATAAGGAAATTCACTCAGGGCAAAAAATAATGAAGACGGCTCTACTCCAAACAAATTGGGCTGTTTTGTGGGTAAAAAGTTTTTTGGATATTGTTTTCTTTCATTAAATGCCTCTTTAATCCATGGCCAATCTAAAATTGAGCATACAAATAGTATGTTAGAAAAATCCATTTCTAATTGGTGGAGTTGAAAGGCCATCCATCTTGCTCTCTGGTCGTGTTGACTATTCGCTTCCGGTCTTTTTATAGAAGGCAATATAGCAACGGCAAATTTTTCTAATGACATATGATTTAACGCAAAAGAATCAGGAAAATCAAAATCTCTGATCTCGTAACTCTTTACACTTAAATCTATAAACCTTCTAGATATTCCTTCTTGTTGAGCAATTCTAAGGGCTGCGATAATAGGTTGTGTTGGGTCTATCGGTACATAATTGACAGTATTTTCAGGTTCTTCTAAACAACTGACGGTAATATAAGGAAGTTTATCCAACCCCTGTTCAATGGAATTTTGAAATTCAGGTGGGAGGCAAATTGCTAAGCAATCACAATTCGATGATAGCATGCGTTGACGTACTTCCCTGGCCATTACACCATTTCCATGAATTACAGGAAGAATTTGGATTCGATCACTTAAATGAAATACAGAGTTGGTCATAAAAAACTTTTTAAAAATTATGAATCGCGATCAGGATGTAAAGGACTATCATCCTCAAAGAAAAAGTCTCCCAACCCCATAGGCAAATTTTCGGATCCTAAGGCACGTCGTTTTTTTTCAGCCATATTTTCCAAATTTAAAGCATCTTCACCCAATATTTTTTCAACTGCTTCTTTCCAAATTTCATCCTTTGAGAGGGGATGAGTTGAGTCTTGGGTCAAACGTTTAATTGCATATTGAAGGATATGAATACCATCTCTAGGGGAAAAATCTAAATCCAGTAAATGGGACTTTTGAAGAAAGTTTACTGTCATATCCAGGAGGTCGTTTTCTGCAAAAGGAAGATGATATTTCAAAATGGCCATTTCATCCTCATGAGTGGGCATGCTAATCTGCAGTGTAGGCTGAAGCCGGGATAAAATATAATCTGGTATTTCAAAGGTGGACTCATCATTGTTCATTGTTACACAAGAACGGAAATCAGGGTGAGCATGAATTCGAATTCCAGCAATGATGGATTCTGCATATCTCCTGTGGTCAAAAAGTGGTGCCAAGGAAGCCCAACTTTTTTCATTCATTCTATTTCCCTCATCCAACACACAAATACCACCTGTAATCATCGCGGAGACTAAGGGAGACGCATGATAAGAAATTTTTCCAGCTTCGGATAATACTGGAGTGATCAATAGATCCTCAGGACGAGTGTCACTAGTACACTGATAAATATACAAAGCTTGTTTTCTTTTTCGAGCGGCTACCATCCCCAATGTGGTTTTTCCAATCCCTGGCATACCGACAATTCGAGGGACCAATGGCAAGTCTTTTGGGTCTACCAACATCCAACATGCCAGTATCTGTTTTAATATTTCCTGTTGGCCAATCCAAGTTGTTTCACTGTCATCAGCAGGGCTGAGAGTAAGCTGAACATCACCTATTGTGACCTTTTTGTCATGCAAATTATTTGGTTTAACGTCGTCTTTCATATTTTCCCTGGAAGTGAATGAGTTTTTTAAAGGATACTATTAGGCATATACAGTGTCAAATGATAGGATTAATTAACAGATTTTATTGAGGATTTTAAATTACATGCTAGTTGATATTAATATGAAAGGAAAAACTGTTTGTATTCTGGGTGGCGGTAAGGAAGCAACCCGTAAAATAGAATTACTTTTAGGACAGGAATGCAAATTATATGTATTTACTGACCACGCTTCAGAAGAAATATATCAATGGGCAGAGCAAAAGAAAATAGTATTACAAATTCAAAAGATAGATACAGATATTTTTCTTGGCAATTTAAAACCTCACCTCGTAATGCTAATGACGGATGACAGAGTATTAAATCGAGAAATGGCTGAATCTGCTAGAAAATTAGAATGTCTTGTGTACGTTGTGGATGACCCAAATAATAGCGATTTTAACCATCCTTCCATCATGACTTTTCACGACACTATCCAAATCGCTTTATCGACAGGTGGGAAAAGCCCTTTAATGGCAAAAATAATCAGGCAGAAAATACAACCCATTTTAAGCGAAAATATTAAAAACGAAGATGCCTTATTAATAGAATTACTGGGTAAAATCCGCGAACAGGTTAAAAAGAAAATCCCTAATCAAAACTCCCGAAAAAATTTCTTTGAAACCATTATAGAAAACCCTCAAATTTTGAAATTCATTTCTCAAAATCAATTGCTCCAGGCAGAGTCGTTGGCTCTTTCAGTTATAAGTAAATTTAAAACTAACCCTAAGTGAACTTTGTTCATATCTTATAACTAATGATAGAATAAATGTTGGAACTAAATTAACCGCATTTCGATAAGAATCGAGAGGTCGTTATGAGCCATTTAGATTCAATTTTAGCTGATTATGTTAACCGTTTTTTAGAATCAAACTCTGCGGCTTTAGATATGGCGAATCAACTCAAAGACTGTGGAATAGGTTTAAGTCCTTTAGTGGATCATTGCACAATAAGAACTCATAATGTAGACAAACGTGCGGAACAATTTCTGGAACTGGGTTATAAATTTGACAATAAAATAGGAACTTTGGAGTTTGAAAGCTGGTGGGCAAAAGTCTATCGGAAACCGGGATATCCGGCTCTATTTATTGATCAGGCTTTTGAAGGGAAACAAGGAGAAAAAAGTCTTATTCCTAAATGGGTAGATCATCATGGAGATAAGTGTTTTCATCACATTGCCCTTTTAGTTGAAGATATTGAGAATTGTATTCAATCTCTTCAAAAAAGAGGATTTGATGTAGCAGGTGAAATCATAGGAAACAAAGGCTCAGACTTAAGGCAGGTATTTACTAAACCCGAAATCAAAAATGGATATGTTTATACCGTCCTGGAGTTAATAGAAAGACATAACGGCTATGAAGGTTTTCTACCTCCCCAAGCAGACAGTTTAATGGAATCCTCACGTTTAACCTGAGATGGCACAATGATACGAAAAACAGATGCTCCATCAATTGCTCCGTATTTACGTGATGCATCTAATTATTCCCAAGGTAAAGCCAGTGAAGTCATCATTCCTGAAAATCAAGAAGAACTGGTAGACTTTTTAAAACAAAACACAAATCCTATCACTATCTCTGGTGCAGGAACAGGACTTACAGCTTCTCGAATTCCATTAACTGGATCCATTATTTCATTGGAAAAATTCAATAAAATTGGAACCTTAAATAATGGAACCATTGCTTCTGGAGTGGCAGTCACATTGAAAGAACTTTCAGAACGATTAAAGGGTTCGAATTGGTTTTATCCTCCAAATCCAACAGAATGGTTAGCATCCATTGGGGGGACATTAGCAACGAATGCCTCGGGAAGTAGAAGTTATAAATATGGTTCTACCAGAGATTATGTACTGGAATTAGAAGTGGTTCTTAGTGATGGTCGAACCACAAGGGTATCTAGAGGCGAAACGATAAACCAACCCTTGTATTTTGATGATGGATCTAAGATTAATTTTCCATTGATTAGATATGAAAGTCCTAAATGTAAAAATGCTGCAGGATATTATATTCGGAAGGAAATGGATTGGATTGATTTGTTTTTAGGTTCTGATGGAACTTTGGGATTTTTTACTGAAGTTAAACTTAAACTATTGCCTTCTCCTAACAAATTTTTAAGTGCAATTTTATTTTTTGAAAACGAAGTCGATAGTTGGGATTTGGTAGAAAAGATTAAATATTGCAACATTGAAAAGATTAGCCCATGCTCTTTGGAATATTTTGATCAGTTTTCATTAAAACGATTAAAAGATAAATTTAGTGGTATTCCCACATTTGCAAATGCTGCATTGTTTTTTGAGCAAGATGTCCAACACTCAGATGAATATGATGACTATTTAGATATTTGGTATGAATTTTTAGATAGAGAGAAAGTGCAACTTGAGGACTCGTGGTTTGCTGAAACATCTAAAGATTTAGAAAAATTTCATGATTTTAGGCATCAGGTCCCTCTAATGATTAACGAAGAAAATAGTCGTTTAGGTAGAGTAAAAATTGGAACAGATATGGCTTTAGAGGATAAATATTTTAAAAAAATGATGTCTTTTTATAATGAGATCCTAATGAAAAGTAATCTAGATTATGTGATTTTTGGCCATATTGGGGATAACCATCTTCATATTAATTTACTTCCCCGGAAAGACCAAATGGATACTGTTCAAAAAACTTATGATAGCATGGTAGACCAAATATTAAATTGGGGTGGCACTGTTTCCGCAGAACATGGAATAGGAAAATTAAAAAAAAGGTATTATCATAAAATGGTTGGAGAAGATGCCTTAAATGAGCTTAGATCCATTAAGAAATTATTCGATTGTGAAAATAAACTGGGGATAGGTAACCTTTTGTAAAATATGAATTGATTTTGCCTCTCAATATTTATTTAGTTTGGGTAAAGTTGACGTTGTTAGCCTCAAGAGGTAAAATTTCGCTTTATGTTTTTGCCATTTTTTTCAAACGGATACAGCAGTCAATGAGGTGCTATGCTGGATTCTTTAAAAATTTTAATTTTAAATCAGTCTTATGAACCCTTGCAGTTTTGCAGTGCAAAACGTGGAATTGTTATGGTTTTGAATGGAAGGGCTGAACAAATTGAAGTTGATGGTTATTTTGTGAAATCACCTAATGCTACTTTTCAACTCCCTGTTGTTATTCGTGTTCTTAAAATGGTGAAAAGAAATAAAAAAAAGCAAATGTCTTTTAGTAAAAAAAATATTTTGCGTCGAGACAACTTTACTTGTCAGTATTGTGAAGATAAAGACAATCCTCTAACCGTAGATCACATTATTCCTAAATCCAGAGGTGGCAAAACTTCCTGGACCAATGTAGTGGTTGCTTGTAAACCTTGTAATTTAAAAAAGGGAAATCGAAACTTGCTTGAAGCTCAGATGAAATTGAGAAAACCACCTGTTCGACCCAACTTTCATTTTCAGCCAATTGCTGTTCCGGAGGGACCACCCTCTCACCTCGAAAGCTGGAAAAAGTATATGCCACCTTCTTGGATAAGATAAGCTTTGATCTACTTTTAATTATGCGAGTGTATATTGGAAACTCCGTCCCTTACAGAAATAATTACCGAAGAAGATTTTTTGCCGCTACTTCAAGATACTTGTTGTGATTTTTTTAAAACCTTTAATGCCTTCTCTCTTTATTCCGACACAGAAACTATTGCAACAAGGAAGTGTTACTCAAATCTCATAAGACAAGCGGAATTACTTGAAAGTTTTTTGGACGAATATGGTGCACGTCGAAATATTAGATGGTTGCCTTTTACTGAACTTGTGGCTTCCATCCGTAATTTGGTAATTGCCGGTTTTTTTGTAAAACATTTAATGGATCGTTATCCATCTTATCGCTTAAATGATACGCCTGAATTTAAACATAAATTCTTTCAAGATTCTGGAAATGCTTTGCAGTTCTTAAATAAATCAATTAAGGAACTTTTTAAAGAATGCAAAAATTCTGCAAAAACTAATGGTTTGAAAGTTTTAGATTCAGCCATTGATCCAGGAGAATTTGATGAAATAGAAATTAATAAACAACTGCCGAATAACGCTGAACGCGAAAACATTAGTGAAGACGATGAAAGGATTATTGAGTTGTTCGAAAAATTAAGCGCTGTTGTGCGAGCTATGGAGGAAATGGGAATAGATTCTACAAAAGATTCAACTAAATTGAAATCAATTGTTCCCAAAATTTTAGGTGAAAAAAAGGCAAGAGACTTAATGAGTTCAGTCCACAATGTTCAATCTGAATTTGACACTTACATAAAAAACACTTTTATTGAACAAAAACATAAAGATTTAAAAAACTTTAGGGGATATATTTCTATGCCCCTTCATTTATTAGAAGTGACTAACTGGCTGTGTCATTTTTATGAAAGACATGAGGATGAAATTCGTCAAGCAGAAACAAAGCGAATGATTGCTAAATTAGTTAATAAAAGGGAATTATTAGATCAAATTGTAAATTTTTGTTATTACTATTGTCTGCACTATATACGGGAAGCAGATCAATTAAGTAAAGAGATAGTAAAAAGCTTTGTTAAAACCATCCAATGTGAAGTGCCCATACCCAAGCCGCTTGGTTTCCACGCTCGACCTTCAACTTATATATCGCTAATCGCTAGGAAGTATGATGCGGATGCTTTTCTTATAATCGATGGGGAAAAATTTTCTGCGCGTTCAGTAATGAGTTTGTTACAAGCTGGCGGGACCATTGCTGATAAAGGTTATCAGACAGTAATATTTTCCGGAGACAAGAGAGTAATTAACGATATAGAAATATTAGCCGAACATAATTACTGCGAAGACCAAAATATTCCGAATGAGCTAAAGTATCTTAAAAGTATGAGAGAATCCGCTTGAGAAGCGTTTTAAATAAAATGTTTTTTATAATATGAATGAAGAATTAGAAATATTTGATGTGGTTGATGAAAATGACTGTGTCTTATTTCAAGCCTCTAGACAAAAAGTTCATAAAAATGGGTGGCTTCATCGGTCGGTTCATATATTGGTTTTTAATTCAGAAGGAAAGCTTTTTCTCCAAAAAAGAAGTCAGAATAAAGATGAAAACCCCGGTTATTGGGACACATCTGCAGCGGGCCATGTAAACGCAGGAGAAGATTATTTAACTTGCGCAAAAAGAGAATTAGGAGAAGAATTAGGAATTCAAGAAGAATTAGAATTTATAAATGGAATAACAGCAAGACCTGAAACATTTGGAGAACATGTTAAGACATATTTATGCAAGACCGAAAAAAAAATAACGATTAACCCTTTAGAAATTGATGAGGGGAAATATTGGGATTTAGACGAAATATCACAGGCCTTAAAAAATTCCAATTTATTATTTACTTCCACATTTAGATTGATTTTTGAACATTACAAAAACTATAAAAGATAGTCATTCCCATCCTTTGTTTTTCCCAATGTAATTTGTATTCATTTTATGGCATCTCTATTAAAAAACATTTTTGTCTTTCTTCTTATCACAGTATCAGTAAAAAATGTGACAGCAAAACCTTTGGATTCCTATGATACGGACACTCCTTTCCCAATTAATTTTTTATTCAGAGATAAAATTCCAAATATAGAAAATCAAACTAAAAACAATTTCAATAAACTATTGGGACAATTCGAAAAATCAGATATTCAGACTGAATCGAAAGAACAATATCGTTTAATTCAACTGGGTAGAGGCTATATTTTATTTAAACAAAATAAATATGTGGAAGCGTATAACGTTTTAAAAAATGGTATTAAGGATGATTTTATTTTAGACGATTACCGTTTTTTTTATCTAACTGAAACTTTACACCAACAGGCCATTTCTCAATTCAAAGAGAATAATTATTCTCAAGCCATTTCACTGATGGAGGAGAGAATTGCAATTTTATTTAAAATTCTTAATCAGTATCCTGAAAGCCAATTCAATGCAGAAATGAATTCAAAAATTACCGAACAGGAAATGCTATTAGGGCAAACCAATTTAAAAATGGGAAATCATGATAGAGCTTGGTTTTATATTAGAAGAGCAATGCTTCGTTCAAATGAAAACGATCCTAAATACCTAAAGGAATTAACTTACAATTTGTTAGAAAGTTTTAAAGCCGTAAAAGATTATGAAAGTGTAATTCAAATTTATCATTTTTTAATAAATAAATATCCTTCCAAAAAAATTATACGGAAAGCTAAAGTTTACTTTAAAGAAAAAGAAAAGGATTTTGAAAAGCAGGGTGTTGAATATAAAAAACTTGAAAATCTAATCTATTCTTATGAAAAAAAAGAAATGACTCCTGTTAAAAAAGCAACGTTATTAAATGAGAAAAAGAATAAATACGAAAATGGAAGAATACATGAATTTTTTCAACTTGTAGAAAAAAATAATATAAGCAAGGCTTTAGTTAAAGGTTATGAGATTTTAAAAAAATATCCCGGGCTAAAAGAAACTCAAGGGATCATTGGTGAGCTCAATAAAGCAATGCGTGTATACATAAAAGCCAAAGGATGGAATCCTGCTGTAAACAATCTGTTGGACGTGTACACATTGGATCAATTATATGACCTCGCATTTTATTTTTGGAATCGCTCCATGAGTAGTTATGCAGCAAAATCATTCCAACGGATTCTTAAACGTTTTCCACAAGAAGTTCAATATTGCCATAAATCTCTTTATTATTTAGGACGAATTTATGAGGATAAAAAGGAATATTCACAGGCAATAAAATATTATTCACAGGTAGTTGATGACTACAATCACGGACCGTATGCAGCAATATCTTTTTTTAAAGTTCCTTGGGTACAACGTTTAAACGGAGATTTGGCGGCTGCAAAAACAAACTTTTTGAAAATCATAGATCTATTTAAAAAGTCTGATGAAATTATTAATGATTCTCTAATTTCACTAGAATTTGTTGCTGGTGCCCAATATTGGTTGGCCCGATTGGAAGAAAAACTGGGAAATGATGTAGAAGTAAAACATCATTTGGATGATTTAATTAAAAATCATCCTTTGTATTTTTATTCAATGATAGCCAGAATGAAATTCTCAAAATTTCCTGATGATCTAATAACTAAAAAAAAATCCCACAAAAATCATTTTCGAAACTCACATTTAAGTCCAATAGATAAAATCTTTTTGAGACGGGCAGAAGAATTAATATCTATCGGTTTTTTTTCTGGTGCAAGGTTTGAATTAGAAAAAATTAGTACTGGTTTAGACGATTTAGAATTTGCCTTTTATCTTTCTAAACTTCAACACCAGGCAAATGCTTTTCAAGATTCTATTCAGCTCACTTTAGAAACCCATAGAAAAAATGATATAAAAACTTATTCTTCATCAATCATTGAATTAATATTTCCTGATGCGTATTTAAATGATGTTCAAAGAGAGAGCAGAAAATATAATATTGATCCTTTTTTTATACTTTCTTTAATTAGACAAGAAAGTGCTTTTAATAAAGATATAGTTTCAAGTGCCGATGCAATAGGACTAATGCAGCTTATTCCCAGTACCGGAAAACGGATGGCTCGCTCAATTAAGTTAAAAAAATATTCAAAGGAAAATCTATATGAGCCTAGAATCAATATTGCTTTAGGTGTCAAATATATTGATGCTTTGTTAACAAAATTTAAGGGAAACTCTATTTTCGCATTAGCTGCTTATAATGCCGGGCCAAATAAAGTTAAAACTTGGCTACGAATACGGAATAATCTTAAGCCACTTGAATTTCTAGAAAGTATTCCATTTAATGAGACAAGAAATTATGTGAAAAATGTATTAAGGAATTATGTATTATATAAATTTTTGTATGGGAAAAATCCCTTGCAAAAAATTGAAAATCTCATTTATATCCGAAAATGAACAAAATTCAAATTATTAAGGAAAAAAATTGACTCCCTTTGATATTGCAGTATTGATAATTATTACTGTTTGTCTTATTCAGTCCTTTATAAAAGGAATGGTAAGAGAAATGTTTTCTCTTTTAGCCCTGGTCCTAGCATATTTTATAGCGGTTTATTTTTCTGCAGACCTAGCGGCAATGATGAGTGAATTAATTTCCGATAATACTGTTGGGAAAATGGTTGCGTTCGTTATTTTATTTATTGGTGTGGTATTTATAGTTTCCCTTTTGGGGCGTTTACTTCGCTCAATGTTAACTTCATCAAATTCTATTTCGGGATGGGACCGAATCTTCGGTGGGGTGTTTGGTATTGTAAAAGGTATATTAATTATTGTGATTTTAATGTTTCCATTACAATTATTTAAAGAATTTTATGATGATATTACCCAAGAATCAAAATTTGCCCCCACTTTGGAGAAAATGGTAAAAATAGTTAGTTCTCAAGTAGGTATTCAGGATGATTTTCTTAAAGAAATACCTCATAAAATGCAAGGAATCCAAGAAAGAATTAAGGACCTTAATCAAATAGATGAAATAAAGAAAAAAGTTGAAGAAAAAACTAAAGCTTTTAAAAAAATGATACCCAAAAAAAATCAGCCTGATTTAGAAAATCTATCAGATAAAGATAGAAAAGATTTAAATGAAATTATAAATAAAGAAAAATAATTTAAATCATTATTTATGCCTATAAAAATAAATATAAATGGTGAAATTCAAGATCATGCATTTATTTCTGTATTAGATCATGGATTTCTTTTTGGTGATAGCGTTTATGAGGTAATTTCAACCCATAAAGGACAACCTTGTTTTGTTGATGAACACCTAAATCGTTTGCAGAAATCAGCTGCATCCATTTTTTTAAACCTGCCATTTGACCAAACAAAAATAAAAAAAGAAATAAACAGAACCATTTCGGAAGCTAATAATTCAGAATCTTATATTCGCATTATTGTAACGCGTGGAGAGGGAGAAATAGATATTGATCCAAGTTCTTGTTCGAAACCCAATGTGGTAATTTATGTTAAAGATGCCCTGATTTATCCTAAAGAAAACTATTTAAATGGAATTAATATCTCCCTCGTATCCGTAAAAAGGAATCCAAAAGAAGCTCTAAACCCAGGAATAAAAACAGGAAACTATTTAAATAATGTTTTAGCCAAAATTGAAGCAAAGAGGTCTGGAGCTGCAGATGCACTAATGTTAAATCCTCAGGGATATTTAACTGAATGTACAACCAGCAATTTCTTTTTCGCCATTGAAAACCGTCTTATGACTCCATCATTAGATTGCGGTATTTTGGCCGGAATTACACGAGATGTTTTAATTCGGCTTGCTAAGGAAAATGGTTTTTTATTAGAGGAGGGACAATGGCCGCCTGAAATATTAAATAAGGCAGAGGAGGCATTTATTTCTGGAACTACAAAAAAGGTTATGCCTGTCGCCTTTTTGGATGGTAAACCTATTGGAAACGGAAAACCGGGTCCTATCACTCAAAAAATGATCCGAATTTATGAAGCTTTTCTCGATCAACTTGTTCGATCTTAAAGTTTATGGCTCTTTTAGTGGGTTTAACAGGAGGAATGGGGACAGGGAAAACAACTGTAGCTAAATATTTAAATGAATTGGGTGCCTTTATCATTGATGCAGACCAATTATGCCGTCAATTAATAGAACCAAATCAGTTGGCTTGGAAAGAGATTGTCCAGGAATTTGGAAAAGAAGTATTAGATAAAAATAAACTAGTCAATAGAAGTAAGTTGGCTGAAATTATATTTAGAGATCATTTAAAGAAAGAAAGCTTAGAAAATATTCTTCATCCAAAAGTTTTTGAAGCCGAAAAACAACGTTTTTTAGAAATTCAGCAAAAGCATCCCCAGTCAATAGTCATTTTAGACTCTCCCTTGTTAATTGAATCTGGAAATTACCGTAAAGTAGATAAGGTGGTTGTGGTGGTGTGCCCGGAAGAATCACAAATTAAGCGAATTTTGGATTCAAATCGATTTACAAAAGAAGATGCGGAGCGAAGAATCCGTAATCAAATGAACTCGCAAGATAAAATTAAATTTGCTGACTTTGTAATTCATAATGATACTAATAAACCAGAATTAAAGTTAAAAGTAAAAAAACTTTACGACAAATTAAGGGATTTTTTAAAGTAATTCTTTATGGCTGAAGAAGAAGTAACTCAAGAAATTGATAGTGATGAAGCTGAAGAGCTGGAAAAGCTTCTAGAAACTGAGAAGCCCGCAAAAGAAAATGAAGCGGAAAAAGTTTCGACAAATAAAAACATATTTGAGAAACTCAAATCTAATAAAAAATTAGCTATAATTTTAATAGGAATTTTTATATTGGTCATTGGTCTTGGAGTTGGCGGATATTACATGTACTTTTTGGAAGAAGAGATTTCTTTGGAGGAAGTAACCGCAGAAGTTAATTCAGACCTTGAGCCAGATGAGGCTAAATCGGAAACGGAAAAAGGCTTGATTGAAGTTCCTAATCTATTTCATTTAAAACCATTCTTTTTGCCCATCAAAGAAAAAGACCAGGAAACAGGCCATTTTATGCATGTTACTGTAAATTTATTATTAAGCAATAAAAAGCTAGATAAAGACATTGAAAAAATATTGCCGTTAATAAGGCAAAATATCTATTCAATTTTAAAACGTAAACGCCGAAAGGATTTGAAAAACCAGCCCTCTAAATTGGAAGAAATTTTAAAGAGAGAAATTATTACAGCTTCCAATTCCTTATTGCTAAGTGGAACGGGGACCGTATCAGATGTTTATTTTTCGGAATTTATCATTAGTCAATCTTAGATGTTCAACTAATTGTATCTTGACAACTTGGGCAGTAACTTTATATTGAAATATAAATAAACTTTGCATGGTGTTCATATATGCCCGTAATCGAACCCGGAAACACTCAACAGATTTTGCAAATGAGTTCTGCCGTAGAAAAGGTGCAAACTCAGCAAGTTCAACAACTTCCAAATGGGCAAATTCAAATTGAAGCATTTAACAAATTGAAAAAAGAAAAAACAAAACAAGTAAAAAGGCCTGTAAACTCGCAGGAAACACAAGTCACTGACTCAAAAAACGTAAATCCCCAAATAGTACCTTCTCTTAAGAAACACTTCGAAACTTCCGAAGAAGAATCTAGTGAACATAATACACAATCTGGTTTTCCCGAAAATCCGCAAGGAGAAAACTTAAATATTGTGGTTTAAAATTACCTAAAATTCTTTTTCAAAATATGTTTTTCCCAGAGTTTCCAGCTAATCATTTAAGAAATTTACTTAGCCAAAAGTTAAATATAAAGTTGGAAAAACTGAAACTTCAAGCCTTATCCTCAATAGATTTAATTCCTCAAAAAGCTAATTCAAAACCAAAACCTTCTAACCTTCATATTAAACAATCTAGCAAATACAATTTAAAACCAACGCAAAGTCTTCCCAATAATAAAAAAAGCTTAAGGTCTAAAATCAATCTTGGTGAAAAGGATTTAAAGTCTGATAACTTATTAACAAACAATTTAAAAAGTAATCCTATCAAACCCAACGTTAATCAAAAAAAAATAACAAATAATCTAGTTAATCAAAAAAAAGAATTCATTCCTCCAAATAAAGACTATTATTCGAATATATCTTCCAATAATAAAACGCGATTGGTGCAATTTACTAAATTAACTGCTAACCAAATGAGTCAATTTGATTTTCCTGTCAAAGGAACTTTAGAAGGGCAGGTATTAAAACCTTCCACCAATAATTTATTACCCGTAACAATTAATGAAAAAACTGTAGTTGCTGAAAATCCTCAAAATTATCAATTCAAAGTTGGCCAAACTGTTTCCATAAAAATTCAAAATACCAACGCTCATTTTAAATTTGTAGTTCCTGAGCAAACTTCTCAGGGCTCATTTGAAAGTCAACCGGCTAATGTGAAAATTGCTGATATTTTGCCAAAATTAAATAGGGAAATTAATTCTTTTAAAAATAAAATTTTAAGTAATCCCATTTTTAATAAGGAAGTTTTGGAACCCAAAGTGCTGGATAAAATTCTAAAAACCCTCCAATTATTTAAGCCAACAGATCCAACTGTATTTAAAGGGGAAGAAATTCAGAAAACTATAAATCAGTCGGGAGTAAATTACGAAGCTAAGATAAAGGAATTAATGTTTGAAAATACTCAGAACAAAGTTTTAGAAAGTATCAGGAATGATTTAAAGGGACAATTGCTGGATTTACAAAAAAGAATTGAGAGTTTAATTTCCAAAGAACAACTCCCTGAGTTTAACTTGTCAAAACTAAGAGAATTTCAAACACATATTCGTCAGTCTCTTCAGGGGATAGAACAACAACAGTTAAACCAATTTATCAGTAAACAAGAAAGCCAATCTTTTCTTCTACCCTTCCTAGACAATTTAATGGGAGAGAATGAAAAATTTAAAATATTTGTTAGGCCAGATCAACAGGAAGGAGAAACTGAAAAATCAGATCAAAAAGAATTTTCTTTGGTATTTCTTCTGGAATTAACAAATCTTGGGAATTTACGAATTGATTCAAAGCTAAAAAGTGAACAGGTGGATATAAAAATAACAGGAGAAGGTTTAGATATCGTAGAATTTATCGATTCTCAGATTTTGGATTTCACCAATCAAATGCAACAGAAGGGTTTTAATATATCAGTTTCAACTTCCGTTCAAAACAAATTAGTATTCAATTTTCCGGAAGATCACGAAGAAATAAATTTTAGTGACGTTAATCGTTTAGTAGATATAATGACATGACTTTAGAAAAAAAAAGATCTCAAACTAAAACAGCCGTTTCTTTAAAATATAACCCTGAAAAAAATGTAGCACCCAAAGTTACAGCAAAAGGGCAGGGATCCGTTGCCGAAAAAATTATTTCTTTCGCTAAAGAAAATAATATCCCAATTAAAGAAGATCCTGATTTAGTCCAAGTTCTATCTCAAGTAAATTTGAACCAAGAAATTCCCTCAACGGTTTACCATGTCGTAGCCGAATTATTAGCCTTTGTTTATAAAATGAACCAAAATTATAAACCCGCCATTTCCAAAGGGAAATAAGTGTATTTTTAAATAATAATTCCTCAAAAATCATTAGATTTGTAAACCCTTGACTGTCTATATTGGGTTTGGTATTCTTAAAAAAAACAATTAGTTATAAACTTTTAGAGAGTGATATAATTGTTTAGATTTGCCAGACCTTAAATAAACCTGTCTGGTGTCCTTTTCGAATTCCGGCTTTCCAACCGCTCAAATTTATTATGGAAAGCTTTTCTTGATGGAAGTAACTCGGTTTGGCAAAAAAAAATAAAATCTGCTTGGTAAGTTTAATCCTACTGTTTGGGCTTTTCGTAAACCCTATTTTTGCTTCTTTTCCGGGGAACCTTCAGGAAAGAGAGCAATACCATTTTAAAATCCCACCAGGTTTAGGTCCGCAAGTTGAGTTTTGGAAAAAAATATATACGCAGTATTCAACCCATCACGCAGTCATTCATGATATGCAAAACCTCAATGTAATTTATGAGGTTGTTTATCTAGGCAAAAGAGTTCTTTCCTCTAGAGCTAGAAACCGAAAAGTTTATCCATATATTCAAAAGTATAAAAAAATCTTAAAAAAGATTGCCCGGACAAAAAATAAATCCAAATTGAGCAAAGAAGAGAAACGGGTTGCCAATTTAGTTGGCTCAAACTATCGAAGGGCAGCGCGGAATATTCGGATTCAATTGGGGCAAATGGATCGTTTTAAACGCGGATTAAAATTATCAGGTCGATATATGGAAAGTATTCGCAAAGTCTTTCGTGAAGTAGGTGTCCCTGAACAGTTGACGGCACTTCCACATGTAGAGTCTTCTTTTCAACTGGGAGCTTACTCTAGCGCCGGAGCAGCAGGGATTTGGCAATTCACACGGAGTACAGGGCGTTTATTCCTTAAAGTAGGATATACAGTAGATGAACGGTTGGATCCTATATTATCAGCTCGTGCTGCAGCAAAATTATTAAAATCAAATTATAAACAAGTTAAAAGCTGGCCTCTGGCTGTTACCGCATATAACCATGGAATAAACGGGATGAAGCGGGCCAAAAGAAAATTTGGTGATAATATAGGAAAAATAGTTCGGCATTATAGGAGTCGAACTTTCGGATTTGCATCCAGAAATTTTTATGCGGAGTTTTTAGCTGCGTTACAAGTTTCTTCTAATCCACTTAAATATTTCCCAAAATTACGTTTGGACCCTCCATTAAGATTGGCAAAAGTCCGATTGAAAGATTATATGGATGTTGCCACACTCATGCAATTCCTTGGAATGTCGCGAAAAGAAATTTCTACCTACAACCCATCTTTAAGAAAACCTGTAGTGTATGGGAAAAAAAGAATACCTAAAGATTTTATTTTTCAAGCTCCAGCGGATAGATTTCCCAATATTACTTCACTATATGCCAGTATCCCTGGAAGCTTTAAACATAAAAAACAAGTAAGATCCCGTTGGTATACGGTTCAAAGAGGAGATACGCTTTCCCGGATTGCTCGTCGTTCCGGCACTACAGTCAGGAAAATAAAATACCTTAATCACATTGGACGAAGAAACAGAATTTACCGTGGTCAAGTATTAGAAATGCCTGGCTGGAGTAAAACAAAAGCTAAAGTTGTAAAAGCGAATGTTAAAAAACCAAAAGTTGAAAAATATAAAATTTCAGAAGATGGGACCATTCAATATCGAGTTCGCAGAAATGATAATCTTACCAAAATTTCCAAAAGATTTAATGTTCCTGTTAGCGTGTTAACGCATTTCAATCAAATGAATAATCCTAATAGTTTGATTCCAGGGGATTATGTCAAAATACCGAGACAGGTACAAAGCCTAGTCGCAAACAACTCGAATTCGAAAAGCAATGATAATATTCAAGTAGCGAAGCTTGAAACCCCAAAAGAAGAAAATAAAAGGACGGCAACAAAAAAAGTAGTCAAAACTCCTCCGGCTAAAACTGGAAAAAGTGAAATTACGATTACTTATTCAAATACCGTGCACGATCCGCAATTTTTCAATAAAAATCGTCCAGCATTTACCCCAGTAAAAGTTTTTAACAAAAAGAAGTATAAGTATCCTTTAGGCATAATAAAGGTAGACTTTGACGAAACTCTCAGTCATATTGCGGACTGGGCTCGAATTTCGGTGAGAGAATTAAGACGACTTAATAAACTGCGTAGACGAAGTTCGATTCGAATGAACCAAACCATTAAAGTGCCATTCCGTAGAGTTTCTGCCGAAGATTTCGACGAAAACCGCCAAGAATATCATAAGGCAATTCAAGAAGATTTTTATAATAACTATCGAGTGGAAAAAGTAGTTATCAGAAATTTGAAAAAGGGTGAGACTTTGTGGGAATTATGTAATAACCAATATGTAATTCCTTTATGGTTGTTAGGAAATTATAACCCTGAAAAAAACCTTCATGCCTTGACAATTGGGGAATCAATAGTGATTCCTGTTATTGCCGACATAAAAGCCTAGTCATACTTTCTATCAAAATACTTTAAAGCGGTTTCAATTGCCATTAAGTGGGCCTCCACTCGTTGTTCCATTGGAAAATGAGATGAGGACTCTAAAGTGAACACTCCTGCGCAATTTTGTATATGACTATAAATCGCCATGGGCCACCATTCCATCTTTTGAGGATCATCCTTCGGAGTAATTATTCCCTCTACTGCTTCCGACCCATCTATTGACGAATTAACATTGATTGGCATAATTCTCTTTACGTTTCTTAATATTTCTTTACCTAAAGGAAGAAGGTTTTGTTTTTTTACTTTTTGATAAAGATAGTAACCTGGGGAATCTACGTCTTCATGAAGTTCTAAATCAAGTTCAATTGAATCGTTAATTAGATTTTGAACAAATTTGACCTCTTGAGGTGGGTCCTTTTTATTAAAACATCGATTCAAATCTTCATTTTCAAAATTTTCTCGTTTATTATTTTCATACCCGGAAGGATTGATGCATGGAATAATTTGGAAAGTCCATTTTGATAAAAATGAAACATAAAATTGGGTTTCGATAAACCGACAAATGGTTTCAACACCTCCAGGTTCATCCCCATGAATTCCAGCTGAAATGAATACTTTTCTGGATCCGCCTTTACCAATAGTTATATGATGGATGGGATAGGTTTTTTGTGAGGTTTCTACTTTTAATGTGTTTTTTATCTCTGCCTCGGAAGACAGGTTATTTATAATACGGTCCACGACTAATTGATAATTTCTAGCTACTGGTAAATTATTCTTCATAATTTAATCTAGAAACTGCTTGTCTGGAAATTCGCATTCATTAGAAATAACACAATAAGAACAGTTGAAGTTCTTTGCTTTACAAACATATCTTCCGTGCAAAATTAAATAATGGTGCGCCTTTGGTTTCCATTTCTCCGGGACTCGTTTTAATAATAACTTTTCTGTATCTTCAACTGATTTTCCTTGAGCTAAACCTGTACGATTAGAAAGCCTGTAAACATGAGTGTCTACAGCGATGGTTGGATGTCCAAAAGCCTCGTTTAAAACAACATTCGCAGTTTTTCTTCCTACCCCTGGCAATTCTTCCAATCTTTCTCTAGTATCCGGAACTTGACCACCATATTTTTCCGACAATATTTTACAAGTCTTAATAATATTTTTTGCCTTAGTGGGAGCCAAACCGACGGTTTTAATTTCATTCTTCAATTTGACTTCGCCACATTTAATAAATTCATTCGGATTGGTAAATTTCTTAAATAGAGTAGAAGTAACTTTATTAACCGATTTATCTGTGGCTTGGGCACTCAATATAACCGAGATTAATAATTCAAAATTATTTTTATACCTGAGCTCAGACTTAGCACTAGGCATACTTTTACTCAGTTTTTCAAAAATACGGCTAATAGTTTTTGGAGTCAATGCTTATCCATTGATTTGGTAGGATTACAAAATTGATTCAATTTTATGAATTACTTTATATCTTGTGCACAACGAACACCAACAAGGAAGGTTTCTGTTCCATCTTGCATACCTTGATATCTAACTGCAACTCGAATGAAACTTTTATCATCAATCCAGGACCCTCCCCGAATCACTCTAAAACTTAATCGCTTTTGGGGTCCTTTCGGATTCTGCATAGGGCTTTCTTTATAGTAACTTTCAGAGAACCAGTCCTCGACCCATTCCCAGACACTTCCCATCATATCGTGCAAACCCCACGCATTTGGCTTTTTGGTTCCCGGTGGATTTGGTTTTCTAGCTGAGTTTCTTTCATACCAGAGATAATCTCCATTCACGCCATTACCCCAAGGATTTTCTTTTGAACTTCCTGCACGGGCAGCATATTCCCATTCAGCCTCAAAAGGCAGGCGTTTTCCCTGTTTTTTACAAAAATGTTTAGCATCTTCCCATTTAACATGATCCACAGCTAAAATAGGACTAATATGTATGGAAGGATTAAATCCCATAATACTTTGAAACTTTTCCTGATTGGCTTCGTATTTGTCTAAATAAAATGCGTCAATGCATACTTTATGGACAGGGCGCTCTCTATAGTTTTTTCGACCACCCTCATAGTCGAAAATCTGGTTAGACCCCATTAAAAAGCAGCCTTTGGGAACCAAAACCATCCCTTCCGGAGGTGAAGTAGCAGCCGAAATTGCCGGAAATCCCGTAAAGTAAAGGAAAATAAAAACGATAAGTAAGTATGTGTTTTTCATGGACACACATTTTACTTGGGGCTTGGTAAAAGTTCAAGCAAACTCCCATTTTCATTCACATAATTATCAATTTTTTTGATCTTTTATGGAGAGCCATTATCAGTATAAATTTTTGGGGAAAATAATGAAAAAATTAATCATTTTTATTTTACTAATCTTATTTTTCATGACCATTGAATGCCAAGCGAATTATAGGAAGAAAATTTTCACCTTTCCCTTAAGAAATATTTCGGACTGGGTTGGAACTTATGAACCGGGAACCTTATTTGCCAAACTACTTGAAAGAGAATTAAGAAGTAATTATTCAATAAATTTCAATTTATTAGAATTAGATAATTCTAAGGAACTTCCCGAATTGCAAAAAATAAAGACTCCCGCTCAATTTATTATCACTGGCAAAATTTTAAAATACCAACCTGCTATTCCGCTCCGTCTCGAAAATACACCTTTGGGAGAAAACTTAGGTCAGGTTGCCCATGCAACCCTAGAAATTGAATTGTTACATGGCATTACTCGTCGAGTTCTATGGAAAAATATTTTTCAAGACAAATCCGAAGCAGGAAACTTGACCATTGGATCTTCAAAAAATACTTTGCTGTTGGATCATCCTGATTTTTTAAATACCGCTATGGGGAAACTATTAACCAAACTCTCTAAAAGAATAATTCCAAAAATTGAAGAAGTCATAAGAAATATTCCATTCCAGGGGCAAATAATAGGTATCCAAAAGAAAAGCGATGAAGTTGTTTTAAATATAGGTTGGATAAACGGAGTTGAAATTCGAGATGACTTTATAGTGTTTGATATGGAAAAAAAGTATGAAGATTCTATTTATAAATCCGATTTGGGTGATCGGTTTCAGCAACTCGGAGTAGTACGTGTTAAAACTGTACATGAAGGGTTTTCTGAAGCGGTAATCTTGGCGGGATCGGATTTTTCAAAGGGAAATTTGATTCAAGCAAAAATATTTAAGCCTTTCATTCAACAGCCTGTTGAAAAGAAAAAACCTATGCAGAGTGAAATTATCCCACTTAACCAACAACCAACCAAACCATTTTCAAAAAAGACAAGGGGAGATAAAAACAAATCTATTAGCAAATTTAATTTTTTTGATCTATTAGGTTGGGATATCCAATATTAATTCAATTCTTTCTGACGCTTCTGGAATTCTTGTAAAGAAGTAATATCCAAAGCAGCAGACTTTAAAGCCTTAAGGGCTCCCACTAAAGCATGAGCTCCCGGAATTGTAGTGCAGTAGGGTAAGTTTCGGGTGAGAGAAGAACGGCGTAAGGAAAAGGAATCTTTTATTGCCTGCTTTCCAAAGGTGGTATTAATAACAAACTCAACCTTTCCACCTTCTATTGCTTCTACAATATGAGGCGATCCGTCTTTAACCTTATTAATTGATACTACGGTTAATAATCCATTTTTCATTAAAAACTGAGCAGTGCCTTCAGTTGCTAGAAGCGAATAACCCAACTCATCTAATTGTTTCGCAACCTCAAGGACAGCTTGTTTATCAGAATCCTTGACACTAATAAAGGCGGTTCCTTCTAAGGGTAAATCAATGCCCGTTGCAATTTGGGATTTTGCAAATGCTTTTCCAAAAGTGTCATCAATTCCCATTACTTCTCCAGTAGATTTCATTTCCGGTCCTAATAAAACATCGACATTTGAAAATTTTATAAATGGAAAAACTGACTCTTTAACCGCCACGTGTGAAGGAATGATTTCCTCGGTAAATCCGAGGTCAACTAAAGATTTACCAGCCATAACTCGTGCGGCTATTTTGGCTAAGGGTGCTCCTATGGCTTTACTTACAAAAGGAATAGTCCGGGAAGCTCGAGGATTAACTTCAAGAACAAAAATTTGGTTATCTTTAACAGCAAATTGAATATTCATTAAGCCAATTACATTTAACTCTTTGGCGAGGGCGATAGCTTGTCGTTTAATTTCTTTGATTACCGGGGATGGGATGGAATAAGGTGGCAGCGAACAAGCGCTATCTCCTGAATGAATCCCCGCTTCTTCTATATGTTCCATGACACCTCCTATGACAACCTGATTGCCATCTGAAACGGCATCTAAATCGACTTCAATGGCATTTTCTAAAAAACTATCAATTAAAATAGGATGTTCAGGGGAAGCTTTTACGGCGTGATGCATATAATGATCTAAACTACTTTTATCATAAACAATTTCCATGGCTCTTCCTCCCAATACATAAGAAGGACGAACCACCACAGGATATCCAATTTGTGAAGCTATTTTTTCTGCTTCTTCATAAGAAACAGCAATTCCATTATCAGGTTGTTTTAATTTTAATTTTTCCAGTACTTCCTTAAACCTTTTTCTATCCTCGGCCCGATCAATATTATCAGGGTGGGTACCTATAATAGGAATTCCAGCTTTAGAAAGGGCTAGCGCTAAACGCAAAGGAGTTTGACCTCCGAATTGGACAATGACCCCATCCGGTTTTTCAACTCGAGCAATATGCAAGACATCTTCAAATGTTAGAGGCTCAAAATACAATCGGTCAGACGTGTCATAATCTGTGCTCACAGTTTCAGGATTACAATTTACCATTATGGTTTCAAAGCCATCTTCCTTTAATGCGAACGAAGCATGCACGCAACAATAATCAAATTCGATTCCCTGACCAATTCGGTTAGGACCACCACCAAGAATCATAATTTTCTTTTTTTTCGATGGATTTGATTCGCATTCCTCCTCATAGGTTGAATATAAGTAAGGAGTATGTGCTTCAAACTCTCCTCCACAAGTATCCACACGTTTATAAACTGGATAAAGATTGAGCTGATCGCGTTTTTGAAAAATTTCATCAGACGAGCATTCTAAAAGTTTACTTAAAAACAAATCAGAGTATCCAAATTGTTTTGCTTTTAATAATAAATGATCCGGTAAGTTTTTAATGGTTTGGTAAGATTTGATTTCTATTTCCAAATCCAGGATTTCTTTTAAATTAGAAAGGAACCATGGATCAATTCCTGTGATTTGATATATTTCAGCAAGAGTAACGTTTCTTCTGATTGCCGCAGCTACATGCCATAATCTGTCCCAATGGGGTAGTTTAAGTATTTCCTTAAGGTTATTTTGATCGGTTTCCTGAAGATGTTGAATATCCTGGCCCTCTCCAAAGTTTTCTTCCAATCCCGAGATTCCTATTTCCAGGGAACGTAACGATTTTTGCAAAGCCTCCTTAAAGGTTCTGCCAATTGACATGACTTCACCCACAGATTTCATTTGGGTTCCTAAAAGGGGAGGGGTTTTGAAAAATTTCTCAAAAGTAAACCTGGGAATTTTAACAACACAGTAATCTAAAGTAGGCTCAAATGAAGCTGGTGTCTCGCGGGTAATATCATTGGGGATTTCATCAAGGGTATAACCCACGGCTAATTTAGCGGCTATTTTTGCAATTGGAAAACCAGTTGCTTTGGACGCTAAAGCAGAACTCCTGGAAACTCGAGGATTCATTTCAATAACTATCATTTCTCCATTTTGGGGATTTACAGAAAATTGAATATTAGAGCCTCCTGTTTCTACTCCAATTTCCCGAATAATATCAATCGCTGCGGTTCGCATTATTTGATATTCTTTATCTGTTAAAGTTTGGGCAGGGGCTACCGTAATACTATCCCCAGTATGAATTCCCATAGGGTCAAGGTTCTCAATAGAACAAACAATGACAACATTGTCCTTTTTGTCACGCATCACTTCTAATTCATACTCTTTCCAGCCAATTAAAGATTTCTCGATCAAAACTGTATTTGTTGGGCTGGCACTTAAACCCCAATTAACTACCGATTCGAATTCCTCTTTGTTATAGGCAATTCCTCCACCTGTTCCCCCTAGAGTAAATGAAGGTCTTATAATGGAAGGGAAACCCATTTTGCTTACAATTTCTAAAGCTTCATCGAGTGAAGAAGCGAATCCACTAGGAGCCACTTTTAAGTTAATGGTTTCCATGGCTTTTTTAAACAAATCTCGGTCTTCGGCTTTATGAATAGTTTCTGCATTAGCACCAATCATTTCCACGCCGTGTTTTTTCAGAATTCCGCTTTCCGCCACTGCAAGCGCAGTATTTAAACCGGTTTGTCCCCCCATGGTGGGTAAAATTGCATCTGGTTTATCTTTTTCAATGATTTTTTGGACAACTTCAGGAGTTACCGGTTCTATATACGTAGTATTAGCAAAGTCTATATCGGTCATTATTGTAGCGGGGTTGCTGTTTAATAAAACTACTTCATAGCCTTCCTCTCGGAGAGCCTTGCAAGCCTGAGTTCCGGAATAATCAAACTCACAAGCTTGGCCAATTATTATGGGCCCAGCACCAATAATAAGTATTTTATTTATATCAGTTCGTTTAGGCATCAGTCTTTATATATATCTTTAATGTCTATTTGCCGTGATCGCTCACATAGCAGACTCATATAAGATAATCTTTTGAGTAACTCAAATTTATTCTTTTTGGTTTGGTTTATTCGATCATTTTCGCTTTCGTTTATACTTCTCCGAACCTTGTTAACCTGCACTTCCATTTCGATTATTTCGTTTTTTAATTTATCTATGTCTTTAACTAAGAAGGTTTTCTTTTTTTCTGAGGAAGATTTTTCGTATTTATTTTCCAAAGAATTTACTTTGTTCGATAAAGAATTTTTCCTTTTTTCGCACTTCAAAAGTTCTTTTTGTAGTTGTTTAGTCTTTTTTAAAGATTCTTTATTTTGTTCATTTAATTTTCTGACTTTTCTTTTTATAAAGCTAAGAGTTTCTTTGGGATGGAAACAAAAATTTTCTGTAAAGAAATAAGAGTCTTTAAAATAAATTAAACGGCCTTCAAAAATATCATCTTTTTTTAATCCCAGATGGCCCTGTTCCTGTTTAACAACATATTTTTTTTCATCAAAAATTTCATATACTTCAACCTCATCAGAGCGATTTTTTTTTATTATAAAAATGCCATGGACCCATTTAGAAATATTTTCATATATACTTTTTAAATCTGCTGAAAGGAGTGAGCCTTGTTTTTGTATGTACTGATCAAGCCTGGTATTCAAATCATTGGAAAGTGGATCTTCCAGTACAAACCACTCTAGAAAAGCCCCCATACGCGATTGATAAGAGTGGTCATCCTCAAATATTTCTCCTGAAATTGCTTGATATTCTTTTTTTGCTCTAAGTAATTCTTCTGAATTTTCCTGCTTACTAATATCCCCGATTAGATTCCTAAGTTGTTCTTGAATCATAAATTCCTTTCCATCATTTCAACAAAATTTTGGAATAGATAACTGGAGTCTTGCGGGCCCGGGGATGCTTCAGGATGATATTGGACCGAAAAAATAGGAAGACTTTTATGCTTAATACCTTCTACCGTTTTATCATTTAAATTTATACATTTGATTTGGACGTCATTTGCCGGGCAATTACCGTCCACAGCAAACCCGTGATTCTGAGAAGTTATTTCCACTTTTTGTTCTGTTAAATCCATTACAGGTTGATTCCCACCGTGATGGCCAAAACGAAGTTTAAAAGTATTTCCCCCTAAAGCCAGATTCAATATTTGGTGGCCTAAGCATATTCCAAAGATGGGTACTTTTCCTATTAAATCTATTACATTTTTTATTGCGTAGGGAACTGCAGCGGGATCACCTGGTCCGTTGGACAAAAAAACACCATCAGGTTTATATTCTAAGACTTTCTTTGAAGGCATATTTGCGGGAACAACGGTTACATCACATCCGACTTTCACTAGTTTTCTGAGGATATTTCTTTTGATTCCAAAATCATAAGCAATGACTCGAAATTTCTTTCTGTTTTTAGGGGAAGCAGTTGAATATCCTTTCTCCAGTGTCCATTCACCTTCATTCCAATCATAAGGATTTTGGCATGTAACTTTGCTAACCAAATCCCGACCTTCCATTTTAGGAAATCGCTTAGCTTGTTCAACCAAGGCCTTTGGGTCATTTATTCTATTGGAAATCACCGCTTGCTGAGCACCTTTTTCTCGAATATGCCGTGTCAAAGCCCGGGTATCAAGGCCCTGAATACCTACAATGTTATGTCTTTTTAAAAAGCTATCAAGAGATTCGCGGGAACGCCAGTTACTTGAAGTAGAACTTAATTCTTTGATTATAAACCCCGATAGATATGGACGATCTGATTCAAAGTCTTCTGGATTGATCCCGTAATTACCGATTAGGGGATAAGTCATTACAACCATTTGGCCGCAGTAAGAGGGATCTGTTATTACTTCCTGATAGCCGGCCATACTAGTATTAAATACGATCTCTCCGAATGCCTCCCCAACGGCACCAAACATACTTCCTTTAAATATCTTTCCATCGGCTAAAGCCAGTACTGCTTCCATAAATCTTTCCAATTAATTGGAATCTAGTGAGTGATTCCGGAATAAATGATTTTTCCGCGGGCAATAGTACTAACTATTTTGCCTTTTAATTTCCAGCCTTGAAATGGGGAATTTTTACTTTTTGATTTAAATTTTTGTGTGTCAATCGTGATATTTGATTCAGGATCAAAAACAACTACGTCCGCATCCTGGCCTTCACTTAAGGATCCTTTATCTAGTTTAAAAATTTCTGCAGGTCGAGAAGTTAATTTTTCTACCATTTTAGGAAGAGAAAGAATTCCATCTTCTACCAGTTTTAAACTTAGGGGCAGGGCAGTTTCTAAACCCACAATTCCAAAACAAGCTGAATTATATTCGACCTGTTTATCCACTAAATCATGAGGGGCATGGTCCGTTGCAATGATATCAATTGTATCGTCCTTCAGTCCCTCTTTAATAGCTTCAACATCTTCATGTGCTCTAAGAGGAGGGCTCATTTTAGTATTCGTATCATATCCACGCACGGCATCATCGGTTATAGTAAAATGATGTGGTGCGACTTCACAGGTAACAGGAAGCCCTTTTGATTTTGCAATTCGTACCAATTCCACCGCTCCACCACTACTGATATGAGCCACATGCAGACGACCACCGGTTTTCTTTAGAAGAGCAATATCACGATAAACCATAATATCTTCTGCTTCCGTTGGCATTCCCTTGAGGCCTAGTTCCGTTGAAACAACCCCTTCGTTCATACATCCCCCGGATGTTAAATCCAATATTTCACTATGCTGAATCAGGGGCAAATCAAACATTTTACTGTACTCAAAAGCTCTCCTCATTAATTCATTACTCATTACGGGACGCCCATCATCCGAAAAACCCACCACACCAGCATCTTTTAGATCACCCATGTCCGTAAGCTTCTCTCCTTTTAAACCCATAGTGATAGCCCCAATAGGTAACGCATTAACAGTTCCATGTTTTTTTCCCTGGGAGATCATTAACTCTGTAACGGATCGATTGTCATTTACGGGATTTGTATTAGGCATCATTGCAACGGTCGTAAATCCACCGGCCGCCGCGGATTCACAACCTGTGGCTATTGTTTCTTTGTATTCATGGCCGGGTTCCCGGAAATGAACATGCATATCCAGAAAACCCGGTGCAACTATGCATTTGCTTGCATCTATTATTTTTGAAATATCTTTTTCAGGAATTTTGCCGGCAGGTTCTATCTTTTGAATTTTTCCTTTATCAATAAGCAAATCAAAAGACCCATCTAAGTTGTTTGCCGGATCAATTACCCGTCCATTCTTAATTAGAATTTTCATTACTTGCCCCTAAAAGGAGATACATTAATGCCATGCGCACTGCCAGACCATTCGTTACCTGATGTAAAACTAGTGAATGAGGACTTTCTAATACATCCAATGAAATTTCTATTCCTCGGTTTACTGGACCAGGATGTAGTATCAGCAATTCTTTTTTCGCAGATTTTAACTTTTCTGCCGTCAATCCAAACAAATTTGAATACTCTCTAAAACTGGAAAGCAATCCTTGTTTTTGTCGCTCCAATTGGATGCGAAGCATCATGACTACATCGACATCTTTTAATGCATTTTCTAAATCGTGTTCGACTGTCACATTTAAGTTTTCAATGCCCAAAGGGATGAGAGTCGGGGGACCAACGACTTTTACTCTCATTCCTAATTTGGTCATGGCAAATATATTAGAACGAGCTACCCGGCTATGCAAAATATCACCTACAATCGCCACACTTAGACCATCTAGTTTCTTCATTTTTTCTTTAATGGTTAATAAGTCCAATAAAGCTTGCGACGGATGCTCGTGGGTCCCGTCACCGGCATTGATAACTGGACAATCAATGTGTTTAGAAATCATTTCGGGAGCTCCAGAGGAGGAATGCCTTACAACCAAAATATCCGGCTGCATTGCCTCCAGGTTATAAGCAGTGTCTAATAAACTCTCTCCTTTAGTCACACTGCTAGTTGAACCTGAAATATTAATCACATCTGCACTTAATCTTTTCCCAGCTATTTCAAATGACGTACGAGTTCGTGTGCTGGGTTCAAAAAACATATTAATTATGGTTCTTCCTCTTAATGTAGGGACTTTCTTTATAGACCGAGTAGATATTTCTTTAAAAGATTCAGCCGTTTCCAAAATAGAAAGAATTTCTTCTTTTGTCAGATACTGAGTTCCTAGAATATCTTTGCTGGTAAAAGGCATAATTATGGTTTTTCTATAATTACCTGATCCTCTTGATCATTTTCTTTTAATTGAACTTTTACTGTCATTTCTCGAGAGGTAGGAATATTTTTTCCTACATAATCTGGGCGAATTGGAAGTTCCCTATGACCTCGATCAATCAAAACCGCTAATTGAACATTTGCGGGCCGGCCAAAATCCATTAGAGCATCAATAGCTGCTCGAATCGTTCGGCCTGTAAATAAAACATCATCGCAAAGTATTATTTTCTTCCCTTCAATGGGGAATGAAATCTCAGTGGCACGAACAATTGGTTTTTGCTTACTTACCGCAAGGTCATCTCGATAGAGAGTAATATCCAAAGCCCCTAATTCAGGCTGGATACCCTCAATCTCATAAATCTTTTTTTGAAGACGTTGTGCTAGAGGAACTCCACGAGTGCGAATTCCTACCAGAGCTAAATCTTGAGTTCCCTTATTATGCTCCAGTATTTCATGAGCAATTCGGGTTAAACCCCTTTTTATATCTTCAGCGTTAAGTGACAAAGAATTCAATGGAGTTTCCTAAATTTTTAGGCAAAAAAAAACCCCCTCGGATTTATCCGCGGAGGAAATCAATGTATGATATCTTAAATTACAATTTTTCATTTCTTTGATCCCTTGCCAGTCTCACGGGACTGTCTTAAAGAGGTCAGTAATGGAAGTGATATTAGCTAGTACTTGGAATTAAGTCAAGTGAAAAGCTAAATTTGAGTCCCCAAAAATTTTAATCGGAATAATTATGGTTAGAATCAATAAAATTTATACAAAAACCGGTGACAAAGGGACTACGCGTTTGGTAGGAGGAAACCCCATTCCAAAAAATCATCCGCGAGTAGAGGCCTACGGAACTATTGATGAGTTAAACAGCATTGTAGGTATTGTGCGGTATTTTAACAATCAAAGACCCCAATCCCTAAAACAGAAAAAATTCGATGTCATACTGGAAGAAATTCAACAAAGATTATTTGATCTTGGAAGTCAATTGGCCACCGATCCAAACTATAAATCGGAAATGCCGAATCCCCCTCAAATTAGTAAAAAACAAATAGAGTGGTTAGAACAAGTTATCGATGCTATGAATGAAAATCTAAAACCTTTAAACAGTTTTATTTTACCAGGAGGAAGTGCTCTGAATTCCTTTTTACATCAATGCCGAACGGTTTGTCGTCGCGCCGAAAGAAAAATTATTACACTCAACCAACAAGAGGATATTTCTCCGGAGATTATTGCATTCGTAAATCGTTTGTCAGATGCTTTCTTCGTATTCAATCGCTGGCTAAGCCAAACTCAAAATGAAGAGGAGGTTCTATGGAAGCCAAATATTTCTGAAGAACCTGATTGGAAATGGGAGTAAAATTTTTTTAATTAATTACTTTTCAATAAAAGCTGGATGAAACAATGACAGAAAGAAAGCTAAAAGAAGATCCCAGTTCTAAAGACCAAATGATGATTTTTGGTCTAGGATTTTTAATCTTATTGATTGGTTTTTTTATTGCATATCAATTCGTGGAACCGGCACCACCAAACGATATAAAAATTGCAACAGGTAGTGAAAGTGGAAATTATTATTCGTCGGGTGAAAAATATAGAGATTTTGTTAAAAAAGAAGAAATGAACTTAGAAGTAATTTCGACTGCAGGATCCGTTGAAAATTTAAATCTATTAAAGGATCCTGATCAAGGAGTTGACTTTGGTTTTGTGCAAAGTGGCTTTGCCACTAAGTCCCTAAACTCTAGCATTGTGGGTTTAGCAAGTCTTTATTTCGAACCACTTTGGATATTTTATAAAAATAAAAATGTTTTGAACCGCTTAACGGATTTAAAGGGCGTTAAAATAGCAATTGGTGAAGAGGGTAGTGGAACTCAAGAAGTGGCTTTGAAATTACTATCAGAAAATGGAATTAGTGATTCCTCCTTTGTATCTATTGGAGGTGAAAAAGCAATTAAAGCTTTACATAGCGGCCAAGTCGAAGCTGCCTTTATGATCTCATCTCCAAAATCACAAAAAATCAAGGACCTTCTTCTTCATCCTGATATTAAACTAATGAGTTTTAGTCGGGCTGAAGCCTATGCGCGAAAACATGATTTTTTAGCTCACTTAACTTTACCTGAAGGGGTGATCGATTTTGAGAAAAATATTCCACCCACTGACATACAATTAATTGCACCGGCTGCTTTATTAGTGGCTCGTAATGATGTCCATCCTGCCTTAATTAGTTTAATACTTCAAGCCGCAACTCGCACTCATGAGAAAAGTGGATTATTTGAAAAACACCGCCAATTTCCATCCTTAGAATATGTGGATTTTCCGCAGCAAGAAGATGCAGAGCGTTATATTAAAAAGGGTCCTCCCTTCCTACAAAAATTTCTTCCTTTTTGGGCTGCGACCCTAATTGACCGGATGTTGGTCATGTTAATACCTATAATAACCCTACTAATTCCATTATTTAAAATCGTTCCCCCGACTTACGCCTGGAGAAGCCGCTCACGCATCTATCGTTGGTATGAAGAATTGCAAGTAATTGATGAGGGAATAGATGAGGTTGAACACCTTACAGGATTAAAAGATTATTTCGAAGAATTGGATCGAATTGAAAGAGAGGTAATTCGTGTAAAAGTTCCACTATCATATGCGGAATCTCTTTATAATTTAAGATTACATATTGAAATGGTAAGAAATAGAACAAAGCTGCAGCAAGATATTCTTAAAAATAAACTTTTAGCAGAATAATTAAAAGCTATTTAGCCCTCAAGCCTTTCCAAGTTAAAACGACTTTTCCTTTTCGTATTTTTAATTGGCAGCCTAAACGCATTCCCTTTTCTAAATCTTCATCATACAAATAATCTTTTTCTTCTTCCGTAATACGGGAAATATTTTCGCGTCCTTCAAGTACCGTAAGCTCGCAAACTCCACAGGTACCTTCGGTACAGCCAAAGGATAGTGAAACGTCAACTTCTTCACATATATCAATAAGACTCGCGCCATCCTCACATTCGTGAGTCACGCTGTCCGGTTCAAAATTTATTGTAGCCATAAGAGGTAATTTCTTTCAAAAAATATTTAAAACCCAGATTGTTGAAGTTTATGAACAAGTTTTATTTGTTCATCAGAAAGATCCGATGGATAAGAAACCTGAATTTTAATAATTTGGTCTCCTATTTTTCCTTTGGAATTTTTTACACCTAATCCTCTCAAACGCAGTTTGCTATTAGGCTGTGTTCCAGCGGGAACTTTTACTTGTTTTTCACCTTCTAAGGTGGGTACTTGTATGGTAGTTCCCAAAAGAGCATCCGTTATTTTTATTATTTGGGTAATTACTATATTATTTTCTTCTCTTTGAAATATGGGGTGCTTCTGAACTTGGATTTTAAAATAAAGATCTCCAGGAGGACCACCCTGACTTCCTGGGTGACCTTTACCAGTTAATCTCAATTTTTTTCCATCCAAAATACCTTGAGGAATTTTGACGCTAATATCCTCAATGGAGCCTCCACGCTCAATTTTGAATTTTTTTTCACCACCCCTGGCTGCTTCCTCAAAAGAAATTGTCATAGGAGAAATTATATCTTGTCCTTTTCTCGGTCCTCTTGATGCCGATCCGAATATATTTTCAAAGGGACTCGAAAAAGAGGAAAAACTCGTATTTTCAAATCCTCTGGGAAAACCTGAGCCACCAGATCCTCCAAAACCGAATCCTTTTAAAATTTCATTAATATCAAATCCTTGAAATATGTCATCTTGTGAATAACGTTGGCGGAATCCTTCCGCGCCAAACATATCGTACTGTTTACGCTTTTCTTTATCTTTCAATACTGCGTAAGCTTCATTTATGTCTTTAAACTTTTCCTCAGCTTTAGGGTTATTTTTGTTGTGGTCGGGATGATATTTCAATGCTAGTTTTTTGTAAGCCTTTTTAATTTCATCATCTGAGGCTGTTTTTTTTACCTCAAGAATATCGTAATAATTGTGCATATTTTTAAACGGGTTGAAAAATAATGAGTTCTAACTTAGGATAATTATATACAAACATTATAGACTTTTTATGCGAACGACCTTTAATTTTTTCTTGTTTTTAGCGATAATTTTATCCTGGGGCTGCTCTAAATCTCCTCCTAATCCCTTTCGCTATCCCACAAACAAAACACTTTTAAATGAACAAGGACAGATAAATGCCTGGCAACCTTCTTCTAAAGCTGAATTAGAAGAACGAAGGGCATATCAAAAACAATTTGATGAATATAATTCTGAATTTAAAAATTTACTCAAACAGTATGCTGATATTTTAAGTGTAGAAATATTTGCTGAAAATATTATCAGCAAACTTGGACCAAATTTTAACAAAATCCAATCGGGTTTAAATCAAAAAATAGCTAAGGTGGATAAAAAAAATGGTAAGCTAAAAAATGAAATCGTAGTCCTGAGCCAATCAGTTAGTCATTTAAAAAATAAAATTCGATTAGCTAAAAAAGTAAGAGAGCCAGCAATTTTCAAGAACAATGAATTATTTGCAGCGGTACGTTTTTTTAGAGAAAAGCAATATTGGAAAAGCATCGAAAAATATCGTAAAATTTTAAAAGCTCAGTATCCAATTGACCTGGAAGATAATATCTTGTTTGGTTTGGCTTCCAATTATTTCAAATTAGAAAAGTATGATTTAGCCGAAAGAAATTTAGAGATTATTATCAACAAATTTCACAAACAAGATAAATGGCTAATTTCACACGCCATGTTAGGTTTGATTTATAATATTCAGGGAAAAAACAGTAAAGCCATTTATGTTTTGGAAGCAGCATTAATGCACAACCCAAGTCCTCAAATTAAAAGTATTATTCAACAATTGATCCGTATTTCCCAAAATTCGGTTTCCAATGTCAGCAGTTGATCAACCTGCACCTAATTTAGATATTTCCGAATGGGTTCAAGGCCCACCTTCAAACATAAATAATGAAACCGGCAAGGTAATTTTTATCGAGGTGTTTCAAGTAAACTGTCCAGGTTGCTTTATTGGGGGTCTTCCGGAAGCTATACAAGTATATGAACAATTCAGCAATGATAATTTAGTGACATGGGGTTTAGCTACTGCCTTTGAGGATTATCAATTTAATAACTTAGAAAATCTCAAAAAACTTATAGCAACAGGTGAAGTTGTTGGAGAAACTCTGCGCTACTTATTAGATCGGGGAATGCTAAAAGGATCATCTTTAGAATACAAAATTCCATTCCCAGTTGCTTGGGATCAATTGGTTAAACGTCCTGGGATAATAAATGAAAAAGAGGTTTTAGCTTTTATTGATCAGGATTTTCCGAATTATGAAAAACTACCAACTAACACACAAATAATGATTAAACAACAAATCAGTAAATACCTAGCCAATAAACAGTATGATGCAAAGACATTTGATCAATATGGGCTTCGGGGTACGCCGTCCTCAATTATTATTGATAAAAAGGGAATATTGCGGCATAAACTATTTGGCTCCGGTTTAGGCTTGGCAGAAATTATTGCTCCGCTACTAAAAGAATAAATCACATGCTTACATTTAAGAAATATATTCAAACTATTGAACGCCTGGAGGAAGCGTGGATTTTACTTGCGGCACTTAAATTTGAAATATATTCAACCTTAGAGAAAAAAGAATTAACAGCCAAGAAAATTGCACAAAAAACTAAAACGAATGAAGAGGGTATGACGTGTTTATTAAATGCTTTAGTTGCATTAAAAGCGTTAACTAAAAAAAATAAAAAATATTCCAATACCCCGGAAATGTATAAACATTTTTGTGCTACTAGCTCTTCTTTTAAAAAAGGAACTATTTTTCTAAAGGCAAATAGTAATGACGAATGGAGGAATCTGATTAACACTGTTCAAAAAGGCAGGAATGTTTCCGAATATGAGCAAGAAGATGACCCAAACTTTAGATATCTATTTTCCTATGCCATGCATGAAAGAAGTTTTCCCTTTGCAAATAAAATTGCAGGAATATTAAATAGAAACCCAATTAAGAAATTTTTAGATTTTGGTGGTGGGCCGGGCTCTTATTGCTCAGCAATTTTAAATAAAAATAAGAAAGCAGAAGCTTTTTTATTTGATCGCTCAACAGCAGTAAAAGTTGCAAAAGAATTAAACGAAAAACAAAATTATTTTGGACGATTCAATTTTATAGAAGGGGATTTATTTAAAACTAAATTTGGAAACAATTACGACACCGTATTATTTTCAAATATTTTACACATTTATAATCCCTCTCAAAATAAGAAATTATTTCGTAGAATCCATAAGGCAACAATTAAAGGGGGACGGTTAGCGATAGTAGAGTTTTTTATAAATGAGAATAAGATAGAACCTTATGATGCTGTTATGTTTTCATTAACTATGCTCCTTTATACAGCCACCGGAAAAACCTATTCCTATAATGAAACAGAAACCTTATTAAAACAAACCGGCTTTCATAAATTCAAACGGATCCGATTGGAAAACTCTATTGGATTATTAATTGCTTATAAAAAATAGTTAAACTTCCACTGGTGTTGCAGCCGATAATTGGGCTAATTTCTCTTTATAAATTTTAACTAAGAATTGCACCTCTTTATGGAAAGTTTTAATAAACTCTAAATCTCTTTTAAAAATCATTTCTCTCGTTACTTTTTTTGATTTGGAATTTTCCGCTAAAATAATTTTATGAGATTTTCTATTCCATTCAAGAAAATTCTCAACCAAGAAATTTTGCAAGAAAAGAAATAATTCTGGTTTGTTTTCTAAATAATTCCATAAATTTTGAATCTCTTGAGAAAGTCTTATTTTTTTCTGCTCGTTAAATGGTTGATTATCATTAATAAATATTATTTTATTAATTAACTCCAGTAGGCAAGAATAAGAATCTAAATCTGATTTTAATGCCATTTCCACTTTTTTTATTTTTTCATCCATCAAGGTAATATCCTCAGAATCAAAAACCTCAAACTCAACCTTTATTTCTGAATGATTGAAAAGAATTTCTTTCAAACTAACATTCGGTATTTGGGGAATAGGAATTCCTCCTTCGGTGGCGTTAAATAGATTAGAATTTTTAACAATATCTTTTGTGAAAATATTTTTAAAAGAGTCCAAGGCCAGAGTAGTAGTTGATAAATTACCAAAAATATCCAACGCAGGTTTCATATTGGTTAGATTATCTTTAAACCGTTGTTGAATGAAATAATCTGTATTCCGTGTTTGCGTACAACCCATTTTATAGGCTTCAATGTATTGGGATTCAGAGCAATGAAGTCGGGTCCCATCAAATGCCAGATCTTGTCCTACTAAAATTATTGGATTACAACCAAAGTACTTACCAATAGACGCAGCAATATGGCCAACGGACTGTTTGATACCAACATTTCCCTTGGAACCCATTTTATTTACAAGCCACTGATTGAAAAATGTTAAGGAATCAAATACTATTTTTTTGCCTGGAAATCTTTCTAAAATTATTTTTGGAATAGTTGGATTATATAATAAGGTCACACTTGATGGAATGGTCTCAAAATCAAAAGAGTTTATGGAAATTTCATTTGGATCAATTGCAACAACAAAATCTGGAGTAATTCTATTTTTAATTAATAGATTTAACGCAGTAGGAACAGAAATTAATAATGCTTTTGATTTAGCATTTTTTAGCAATGCAATGTTTTTATCTAAAGAAGGTCCTGCTGATATTATTACTCCCGGTTGTCCATCGGAGAAATTTTTAAATTTATTAATACCATTTGAATTTAAAGTGAATTCCAGGTTTGCAAATTCATTAATAAAAAATTTCTTTGAAAATGCCTCTTGTGTATTTATATCAATTTTAGTTTTTTGAATTATTTGTTCAAAATTATTTTCATACTTCTGGTAATAATTTAAATTATTATCATACAAAGAAGAATATTTTAATAATTTGAAATTGTTAATGGCAAAATCATATTTTAATTCTTCTGCAATAATAGATATTGCTTCCGGATCTTCTCCAACAGAAAGATGAACTCCAGGATGATTAAGAATATCTTTTAAGTCATTATTTTCTATAGCCAGCCATAATAATTCCGGATCTTTTTCAATAATAAATATTTTTGACTTAATAGATATTTTTTTTATCAATTCTTGAATATGGTAACCCAGGCCAAATCCAAAAATCATAAAATTTAAACAAAGTTCTTTTAAATGGGATTTGATAAATTTTTGAGCTTCTTTTTTCGGATCATAACAACTGTGAATAGTGATTTGGGCACCTTCCGGCTTTTTAAAAATAACTCCGGGAAAATCTGTTTTAGAGGGTTGAATATTATAAAACCCACCAGAATTAAGTTTTCTTATTTTATTAGCTAAAACAGGAAACTTGTTTTCGAGTAGTAATAGATTAGTTTTTGAAAGTTTTAAATTCATCAGGATGAAAGAATTGAATATTCTTACATATTATCGGAATATCAATCGAATTCCTGAAGTTGACTAGGTGGGAGAATCATTTTTTTATGGCTCGTAAAAAATATAATTCCCAATGCGTATAAACTCCCTGAGAAGAGGAATATTTTTGGTCATATTTTGAAATGACCGATCTTAATCCCCCAGGGCCAAATTTTTTTAGAGGTGCCGCCCCAATTTGTTGAAGATTTTTTAATAATTGACGAGTGTTTGGAAAAAAAATTTCGCGGGTTTCAATTTGGAAATTATTTAAGTCTAAGTCTGCTGACTTTAATAGTAACTCCCAATTATTTTGCGTTAATAATTTTGTGGGGCCTTCAAGACTTGCGGTTTCTCTAAACTCCTTAAGAGTTCTTGGCCCAAAGGTGCTGAATATTAAAGTCCCATTTTTATTTAAACCTTGTCCCAATTTTTTTAATGTGGTTTTTGGGTTCTGAAACCATTGAAATACAGCATTGCCGCCTATTAAGTCAAATTCAGAAAAATTTAAAAACTCAGCATTTCCTATTTGAAAAGAAACTTTTCCGAAAAATTCTAAATGATTTTTTAAATATTCAACCATTGCTGGGGCTATGTCATTTAAAACTATTTCTTGAGCTCCTTTTGCTAAAATATGTCTTGTGAAAATCCCAGTACCGCATCCAACTTCCAAGATTTTTGGTGGAAGTGGTTCGGGAAGCAGAGAAGCGAGGCGTTCTGCCATTGACTTTTGAAGTTGGGCATTTCGCTCATAACTATTCACATATTTAGAAAAACTCTCAATTATTCTTGACTCAAACTTAGGTTGCATGATTTATCAATAGAAATTATAAAATCCTTACTGTAACACCTTAAAAGGAATTAAATAATATTAATTAGGAGGATTTTTGAGTGAGAAAAATTTTTATCTGGAGTAGGGTAAAGTATCCGAAGCTCGTCTTCTTAGATGCGTGGAAGCTGCAACGACTTTTTCTGGTAACCGAACTGAAAAAGTAGAACCTGCCCCTAATTTACTTGTGACAGTAATGTTTCCACCCATCATCCTGCAAAACCTTTGGCTAATAGCCAAACCTAAACCCGTTCCCCCAAATTGGCGTGTGGGAGAGGAATCGACTTGTGTGAATTCACTGAATAAGGTGCTCATCTTGTCTTGAGGAATTCCAATTCCATTATCGATAACATTAAAAATAATCCAATCCAAGTTGGATTTATTTTCACAAAATATCTCTAGAGAAATATTCCCGTTCTGGGTGAATTTACAGGCATTCCCCAATAAATTTACCAACATTTGACGGACTTTTTGAGAATCTGCGGTCATGCTTTCCAGTGTTCCATTCCATTTCACAGTTAAGGAGTTTCTATTTTTCTTTGCAAGGGGACGAATGGTAACCAAAATTTCTTCTACTAATTGTTTTAAATTAAATGTGTCTATTCGAATTTCCATTTTCCCAGCTTCAATTTTTGATAAATCCAATATTTCATTAATCAATCCCAAAAGAAATTTTCCGGATGATCTAATTTTTTTTAAATCCTCACCAAGCTCAGGAAGATTATTTTCCTCCGTTTCCTCCAATAACATTTCGCTATAACCTATAATAGCGTTCATTGGGGTTCTAAGTTCATGACTCATATTGGCCAAGAATTTACTTTTTGCAGTGTTGGCTTCTAAAGCCATATCTCTAGCTTGTGCAATTTCTTCATATGCTTTCCGCATTTTATTTACTAAGAACATATTATTAATAGCAATAGCTGCTTGAGAAGCCAGAGTTTCAACCAAACGCACTTGGTCTAATAAAAAGGGTGTAACCGTTTTTTTATTCTTTGAATCTCTAGCATTCATTAATTGAAGTACACCAATAATCTTGTTTTCATGATTTTTCATTGGAACCACTAAAATCGATTTGGTTCGATAATTCATCTTTTTATCAAAAGCTTTGGGTCCCGAAAAATCATAAGGCTCCGCCTTATAGGCATCCGCAATGTTTACAATTTTCCCATGAATTGCGCAATAACCTGAGACATTAGATTCATCCAATTTAACAGCAGGGAAAGTGATTTTCGATGAATTTGGACCACCTATATTGATTTTAAGAATATCATTTTGGACAATTTGTGGCTGGAGTTGATCTTTTTCAAGGATGTATAAGGTGCCACCTTCAGAATTCGTTAGACTTCTAGCTTCATCTATTATTATTTTTAATAATTTGTCGAGCTGGGTTTCGCCCGATAATGAACGGCCAACATGGGTAAGTTTTCTTATTTGGTTTAACAGAGTATCGATGTTTAAATAATTACTGGAAGAATGAAAATATTTTTTCTGGTCTATTCTTAAGTTTCTAGAGTTTCTCTTAGCGTTTGTTTTATAGAATAACGTTGGATCAACTATCCAACCTTCCGTTTTTGTCTTCGAATCGTTATAAAATGAAATTCCATAATTATTTCGTTTCTTTGAATATCCCCATGCGGCTTGTAAAGAGCATAATAATGAATCCAATAAATCCCCTTTATTATCATCCACTATGCTTTGAATAAAATGCTTTTCTATTTTTAGATCAAACTCAAACTCATTCAAAAATTCATCTGATAGGACTCCATCAATAATTTTTTTTCTTTCTCTTTTAGATTTATGATTAGCTTCCCTGGTTTTTTCATTTTTATAAGAACCTGCAAAACGTTGGGCAATTAGAGCTGGATAAGTTTCTATTGCGATTCTATTTGTATTTTTGGGATAGCACGGAAGAATGGATATTCCTGATTTTAGTAAACGCTTAGATCCTTCATAAAACATCTTTGCTAAGGGAGGGTTGACTAATTTAATTGGACTAAGCGCTCTGGAAAAACTATCTGTCATCCTTAAAGGCTCTTTATAACCTTTAGGTTGTGACACTTTGAATTTTTTAATAACCTCTTCAAATTGCGGTTTAGATATTTTGGAAATTTTAGCAACATACTGTTCCCATTGAAGAGGAAACTTTTGTAAAGTCAAAAAATTTAGTGGGAGACCAAATGGCAAATCAAAACCTGCTACCCAAGGACCTTTTAGATTTAAGAAATCTTCAAAGCTTTTGAAATCTAGAATCGAGTGTAATTTGATCACGTGAAAAATTTTATTTTTTAAAACTCCTTCTGTTACCGTAATAGGTTTTTTCGGGCTAGGAGTACTGGTAAAATCAATTCCATAAATTTTCATGAAAACAACTTGGAAAGAATAATAAGGTCTTTAACTAATTAAACGAGTGAGCGACGTTTAATTTGCTGCAACAGAGGCTCAGGATTATGATCAGCATCTGATATAATTATTAAATGAGGAATATTTTTAATTAATATTTTCCCATCTGTGAACGGGTCCTTCTCTCCTAGTATAACGATAAAATCCTTTACTTCGGTATAGGAAACAGAAATTTTTTCCAAAAATTCCAAACCTTTTAAAAGTATTTCTTTTGATATATATTCTTTATTATCGTCAGCTGTAATTTTGATAGAACCTATTTTAAAGAAATCATCCAACAGATGCCCAACATCGGTGCCTCGTTTCAAGCTTTGCATTAAATATTTTAATTGCCTTATAGGGACTTTTCCTCCTTTAGAATGCTCTGTTGAAAAACCTAAAATAGGTGAGATCAATATTTTTGCGCTGTCTTTAGGTAAAAATTCTTGGTGATATGTTAACCATAAACTACCAAGTGAATATCCTATAAACACTTCAGAGGAGTAATTCTCGTTAATGATTTCCCTTGCTTCGTTAGGGTCCAACGGATTGTTAGGATAAACAGCATTTACCTTGTATTCGGGAAAAACTTGCTTGATACAATTCTCAAACCAATCTTTATTGATTGCCCAACCACAAATAGCAGTAATTCTCATTATTATTTAGACTTTTTTAATATTTGAAGAACATTAAAAAGGTTTTCTTCAGTGATACCTGAGTGTAAAGAAACTCTTAAGCGGGAAGTATTATTGGGAACTGTTGGGGGTCGAATAGCACCTAAATCTATCCCGGAAGAATACATTTTTTTGCAAATTTCTACCGTTTTTTTAGAGTCTTTTATAATGATAGGAATAATTTGTGAATCAAAAGAATTCGTATTCCAACCATTTTCAAGTAACTCATTTCTAAACCATACTCCCAATTTCCTAAGCCCATTCCTTTGTTTAGAAGATTTTTTGACAATATCTATGGATTGAATAGCGGCAGCGGCACAAGAAGGGGGTAAAAAAGTAGAGTAAATTAATTCGCCAGAAAAATTGATCAAATAATCCTTAACTATAGAAGAATTGGTAAGAATGTAAGCACCCATACTAGCTAATGATTTGCCAAGCGTCCCAATTAAGATATCGACATCTGGAATGATCTCCATTTCTTCTGCTACCCCCCCACCAGTCGGACCAAAAACACCAGTTCCGTGTGCTTCATCTAAAATAAAAATAAATGAATAAAGCTTTTTTAATTGAGCGATTTTTTTCAAATCCGGATAATCACCATCCATGCTAAAAATACTCTCGCTTACCACAAATATGTTTTCATAAGATGAGGAGAATTTGGACAACAATTCCTCTAAATGATTTAAATTTAAATGATGGTATCGTTTGAATTTTGCACGGCTTTGACCCAAAGCCTGAATGATTGAATGATGTACCAATTTATCAGCCAAAATTAAATCCTTGGATCCGGGTAAATTTTTTAAGACGGTTTGGTTAGCTACATATCCAGAATTAAATATCACTCCATGATTTTTTTTCTTCCAATCAAGAATTGTTTTTAACAATTCATCATGGCAGGGAAGATAACCCGTTAATAATGGAGAGGCAGAACTACTGGTTCCATAATCTTTAATTGCTTTTTGGGCTGCTTTGATCAACTTGGGATGTTGGCGTAATTGCAAATAATCATTACTGGAAAGATTTAATTTATCAGGTGAGTGGACTTTCAACCTGCGAAAAATAGAATCTTTTTTTCTCTGCTCTAGTTCTTTTTTTAATCGTTTATGTAATAAGTTTTTCAAGTAAATAACTTTATGGAATTTAAAATTTTAAAGAAAATTATGATATAAAAGTGAAATTCTCTCAAATTCAAGTTCCTAAAGGAAGATTTATTTCATGGCCGAGATTACTGATACGGGTAAAGTGTGGATGCGAGGATCTGCCACAACTTCTTTCGCAATTAAAGTTGATAACAAAGTTTTTGTTCCAGGTGAAAAAACACACCAAAATATTGATTTTTGGATTAATGGTGAATATTTATGTGTAGATATTCACGACAAAGAATCCTCAAAAAGATTGGGACGCAGGTTCTCATTGAATATGGAAGCAAAACATCCCGCTACACTTTTTAACGGTTTTGACAAAACTAAACATGCAGATGTTAAAGTAATTCACTTTGAAGACGCAGGTGTGGAAGAGTTCTCTATTTCTGGCAAAAGCTATATTGATAAAAAAGCGGGTGAGTTAGGAAGAAATGACTTTTGGAAACTTGGTGGCTTTAAGGATTAATATGAAGGGGAGGGAGGGTTGGGGTCCCTTACTAATCGCGTGGATATTTTTTCGCGAATACTTTTATCTAAAAAATCACTGGAGCCATCTTGGATGTTAAGCACTAACATCTGACCATTTTCATTTTCTTCATTCGTCCATATTTGACGCCCTCCTTTTTTTGCAAATACAGGATGCAGGTGAATTTGTTCACCTTCATTATCCACATTTTCAAAGGCTTCATTATATAAACTTAATGCTTCTTCTTTAGTAGGAATTCGCCAGTCTGAATGCCCTCCTGCATATACACCACGCATCATATTTAAATAAGCCTGCGCTTCATTCCAGTTTACCCATTTTCCTAAATCACCATAGGAGTCCTTTGGAAGCCATTCTTTATTAGGATTTTTCCCAGTAATTACCGCATTAGGATTTTCTACAAACAATTCTTTAGGGTCCATTATTTTTCACGAAAAATTTTAGTGGTAGAGAATATCATTGCCGAGAAAATTCATCAATTAAATTAGAATACCCTTGTGATAAAAGACAGGTAACCGGTCCAGGGCAAGAATTTACAGATCTGTCTTCTATTTGCCTCACAGGAATAATACCAATGACGGAATTGGTTAAAAAAATTTCTTCTGCATTTTCTAAGTCGGAAACCCAAATATCACCAGGTTCGATAAAATTATTTTGATTTTTGGCTAACTCCATTACAATTTTACGCGTTATCCCGGGTAATACAAAATTACTGATGGATGGTGTCATGATTGAGTCATTTTTTACTATGAAAACATTTGTAGAAGTTCCCTCACAAACTCTTCCTTTATCATCCAATAAAAGTCCCTCCTGAGCATTACTTTCCTCAGCTCTCTTTTTTACTAATACTGAGGATAAATAGTCTATTGATTTAATTTGGGTCGATATTCCGCTAACCTGGGTGGCAGAAGAGGGATGAAGAGTTACTTTAATACCCTGGTCATACCATACTAATGGAGGCCCTTCAAAGGGCTGTACTAGGATTACCAGGGTAGAAGGTTTAGCGGGGTCAATGCTTAATCCACGTGATGAAATTCCCCGCGTCAGAGTTAATCTCAAAATTGATTCATCTAGCTCATTTAATTCTAATAATTTAGAAATAATTTCTTTAAGTTTATCTTTAGAGTATGGAACATTTATATATATCTCTTCAGTTGAATTAAAAAATCTATCCAGATGGTCCTCAAGTCGAAATACTTTGTTTTTAAAAGCTCTCATGGTTTCAAATAGACCATCACCCAAGGTAAACCCTCGATCCATTATGGAAATTTTAGCTTCACTTAAGGGGAGCATTTCCCCATTCACAAAAGCAATTGGTTTCACGAAAAATTTCCTTCTTGGTTTAGAACCTCAAGTAATGCCTCAGCTTTATCTAGAGTTTCCTGGTATTCTTTTCGGGGATTAGAATCAGCTACAATACCAGCGCCAACGTGAAAAGAGATTTCACTCTTATGGAAAACAATTGTACGAATAATAATGTTTAAATCGATATAGGGTGAGAACCCAATATATCCCAATGCTCCGGAATAGGCACCTCTGGAACATGGTTCTAATTCTCCGATTATCTCTCGGCACCGGATTTTGGGACAACCGGTAATTGTTCCCCCAGGAAAAACCGCCTTTAAAATTTCAAATATTGAAACGTCCTTTTTCAATTTTCCTTCCACATTGGAAACAATATGAGATACATGAGAATACTTCTCAATTAACATTAAGTCTGAAACGTTGACACTTCCAAACTCACAGATTCTCCCAAGATCATTTCTTTCTAAATCTATTAACATTAAATGCTCGGCTCTTTCTTTTTCATTGAGGAGCAATTCCTTCGAAAGGGCACCATCTTGTTCTGGACTTTTTCCTCTAGGACGAGTTCCCGCAATTGGGCGGGTTTCAATGAAATCATCTTCTAGCCTTATTAGACGCTCAGGGGAGGAGCTCACAATAGATAATCCATTAAATCTTAAGTAACCCGAAAATGGAGCCGGATTAATTTTTCTTAACTTTTTAAAGAGAATAAAGGGATTTCCTTTCCATTTTGCCTGAAACTTTTGAGATACATTTGCTTGATAGATATCTCCTTCAGAAATATAGAGCTTAACTTTATCTACCATCGCCATGTACTCATCTTTTGTTAGGTTTGACTTTAATGGACTAGTCAACCCACTTTCTTGATTTCCACTGTTACCCCATTTATCTACCGCAGTTAGAAAATACTCCTCCGCCTTTTTCCACTCTTGCTTAATTTCATTTACACAATGATCATATAGTAAATCTGCTTGATCAACGGTTTCAGGAGCAGCAATGAACTTTAGAACACTGGTTTTGTGATCATAAACCCATAAACGATCAACCTGCATAAAATACAAATCCGGGTAGGAGGAATTTTTGTTTTCTGTAGAAGGGGAGGGATCTAAAAATTGTCCTGCTTCATAGCCTAAATATCCTATCCAACCTCCCCAAAAATGCGAAATATATTTAAAATTGTTAGGCACACATTTAAAGTCTAATAGTTTAAGTAAATTATTAAGATCTCCTGTATATGAAAATTGGGTTTCATTTTCACAAAAATGACCTTGCCCATTTCCTATTTTTATATACCGTTGGTTTGAAGTCCCTAAAAATGTATATCTCGAAATTTCCCAAGGACCCTTACCACTTTCTAAAAGAAATCCATTTTTATGGGCTCCATAAAAATGTTCAAAGAAATTATCGGGCTGGAAACCCTCAACATTCTTCTCTCCAACAAGTGGAACTCTTGAGTTTTCTTGAGCTAGGCACAAGAAATCATTTTTATTTGGGTATATTTCCATTACTTATTTAAAGGTAATTTATGAAGGATTATAACAGGAGAGTTGATACTTAAAAAAATTATTCATAACGTAACGCATCAATTGGATTTAGGTTAGCCGCTTTATTAGCCGGGTAAAATCCAAAGAAAATTCCAACACCAACTGAAAAACCGAACGCTAGTAATATTGATTCCATTGAAACAATGGTATCCAATCCCCCAAGAGAAGAAACACCTTTGGAAATTAATAAACCGAGAAGGACTCCAATACCGCCTCCCAAAAAGCTTATTAATACCGACTCAATAAGAAACTGTTGTCGAATCTCTTTCTTTTTTGCTCCTATGGCGATTCGAATTCCAATTTCTCTTGTCCGTTCAGTTACAGACACCAGCATTATATTCATAATGCCAATACCTCCTACCATTAATGAAATTGCAGCAATTCCGCCGAGAAGATATTGAAAAGTTTTAGCCGCATCGCCCCAGCTATTTAACCATTCAGCCGAATTCTGAACATAAAAATCGTTTTTTTTGCCTTCGAAGATATTATGACGACGACGAATTAAACTCTCAATATCAGCTTTCACCGTTTCAATATCATCAACAGTTTTTACTTGAACGTCAATCGACTGGACGTGATCCATTCCAAATAATCTTTTTTGAGCTGTGGTAATGGGGATGAATATTTGATCATCAGGGTCGAACCAACTTAAAGCTCCTTTTGCAACAGTAGATCCTATAACTAGATAATTATCGCCATCCACCTTAATAGTTTTTCCAACGGGATTAACTCCATGAAATAAATTCTTGACGACAGTGGCCCCTAATACACAAATACGGCGTGCAGTACGAACTTCCTGTTCATTGAAAAACCGGCCGTATTCCATTTGAAAATTAGCCAGGCGAGAATAGTCTCTTCCTGTTCCACGTACGGTACTGTTGCTGTTTTTATTTCCATACTTTAATTGCCCACTCCTATAAACTTGAGCAGATACCCCGGAAATTTGTTTGATGTTCTCCTCAATCGCGTAGGCATCTTTAAGTAGCAAAGTCTCCACTTTACCAGAGCTCACATGTCGGTTTTTCTTTTCTCCAGGTTTAACGGTAATGATATTTGTTCCAAACTTGGCAATGGTGCTAAGGGTTTGGCGACGGGCACCTTCTCCCAGAGAGATCATAGAAATCACCGATGCAACTCCAATAATGATGCCTAATGTAGTTAAGAAGGTTCTCATTTTATTGGCAATAAGACTACGTAATGCCATTCTTAATAAATCAAAAATTAACATCGGGCACCTTGGCTGAATCGCTAATAATATTTCCATCCCGCATATGAATTATTCTGTTTGCAAAATTTGCAACATGTTGTTCATGCGTCACAATAATAATAGTGACACCTTCTTCATTAAGCTTTTGAAAAATTCCCATAATTTCATCCCCGGTTTTGGAATCAAGATTTCCCGTAGGCTCATCCGCTAATATAATCGCAGGATTATTTACAATGGCTCTTGCAATGGCAATTCGTTGGCGCTCTCCACCTGACAACTCATTGGGCCTATGTCCGGCTCTTTCTTTTAACCCTACTTTACTTAGGGCATCCAGAGCAATTTGATCGGCTTTAGCAACTCGCCCATATAACAAAGGCAATTCAATATTTTCAATCGCCGTTGCACGTGGAAGAAGATTAAAACTCTGGAAAACGAACCCAATTCTTTGATTACGAACATTTGCTAATTCGTCTCCAGATAGTGATTGGACATCAACATTTTCTAAGCGGTAGGTACCAGAAGTGGGTAAATCTAGACAGCCCAAAACATTCATTAGGGTGGATTTGCCACTTCCGGATTGGCCCATTATTGCTATGAATTCGCCTCTTTCGATTTGGAAGCTAGCATTTTTCAACGCAGGGACTTCAACCGATCCAATCTCGTATGTTTTGGTTAAATTTTGAACTTCAATCAAGGTCTTATTTTGAACGAAGGAGAAACAGCATTTTTCGAATGGTCGACATTTTGTCTTTACCTTTTTTATACTCTTCTAAAATTTTTTCCCAGTCACCAATAAGTACAACCTGCTGTGGCTCCAATCCTGAAATAATTTGTACATTTATAGGATTTTTAACTCCAGTTTTTACAGGTATTTCTTTAGGTAAATCGTTTTCTAGTATTGCTACAAAATGATCTTCTCCCTTTTTCCTTACTGCCTCACGCGGGAGATAGAGAACATTTTTTAGCTCCTGATTAATAATATCCACATTTGCCGACATCATTGGTTTTAAGATGCTTTTTCCTTCACCCAGGATTTCAATTTTGACTTTAAATACAGTAATACTGTTTTCCACTTCGCCTTTTGGGGCAATTCGGGCAACTTTGCCAATGAAAGAATTGTTTAGAAAAGCATCTGCGGAAATTCTAACGGTCTGATTGACAGCTACATTCCCTATATCTGTTTCATCAACATCAGCAACTATAAATAGTCGAGACATATCCGCAATAGTACATAAAGCAGTTCCACCCGAAACATTGGAAATTCCCGAAGAGATAATTTGTCCGCGCTCAACTAATTTACTTATTAAAACTCCGGAAATAGGTGAGTAAATTTCTGTTTCCTCTAAACGCTCTTTAGCTTCATCTAAAGTAATTTTGGCTCGTTCTACATCCGATTTAGCCAATTCAACTTCATGTTCTTTAACAGAAATATCATGAATTGAATCTTTGGCTGCTATCAAATCTTCTTTGGCTTGAATCAAATTTTCCTGATTTACCTTAAAGGCCGTTTTGGCACTATCTAAAGTTTCTTGTGAAGCGAACTTTTTAGCAAATAGATCTTCCTGCCGACGCAATTTATCTGTGGCTTCCCTCAAGTTTGCTTCCGCTTCTTTTACTTTGGATTCTGATGATTTTAAATTGGTTAGATAGCGAGTTCTCTGAAGAGTTAGAGTGGTTTGTGCTTTTTTTAATTTCGCAATAGCACTGGAAAGATCGGCTTGAGATTTCGCAACATTGCGAATTTCATCTGACTTGTCCAATTGTAAAAGTAAAGTTCCTTTTTCAATTAAATCACCTTCCTCAAAGGGGAACTTAAGAACTTCACCACTTGCCTTAGATTTTACCTCTACCTGGAAATTGGGTTCCACTACCCCCGTAGCAGAAATTTTTACAACCAAATCTCCTTGAGAAACTTGGGTAGTTTTGAAAGGAATTTCTTCAACTTTTTCTTCTTTACTAGAATTTAAAAATAATAGACCAAAAATGAGGGCCGATAAAGAAAGGACAATTACAAAAACTTTTTTCATGATTTCGATTTGGAAAGATATTTAATCTTATAATGATCTAATGTGACCCCCATCACTTTTCTTAAATTAATCTTGGATTTATTATAATCCACAATGGCTTTCAACTCTTTACTTTGTTCTTCAGCTAAATCAGTCTGAAATTCTAAAACATTAAAACTTGTAGACAGACCGACCTCAAACTTTTTTTCCTCGGCATTTAGCTTTTCCTGGGCCAATTTCCGTGCAACACCTGCCGCTTGGACACGTTTTTTATCAGTCTCTATTTGCCGTATCGCTTCCCTTACTTCCAAAACAATCGTTTTTTCTAAATTCTTTAAATCCAATAAAAGTTGAGCGGCTTCCAATTTAGCTGCAGTGTAGCGGCTCTTTGCAGCCTTGTTACCAAGTGGATATTTGAAAACGATTCCTGCTTCCCAACTTTTAAAGTCACCGCCTATAGCACGGTCAAAGCTTTTAAACACATCTCCACCAAAAGGGTTTGTGATAGGCGGCCCTCCTCCAAGGGAAACTGCGCGTGCACGTCCACTTACACCATTCAGGCTAAGGCTCCCAACCAAATCTAAGGAAGGGTATAGTTGGTTTTTATTAAATTGGACCTGAATGTTTTTATTGTCCAATTCTTTCTTTTTACTTTGAAAATCAGGTCGATAATTAAGAGCCTTTTCAATTGACATATTAAGATCGTATGGAGGTTCTTGAATAAAACGAGGAGAATCAACAGGTCGAATATTCTTTTTACCTTTAGGGGTGTCAAACGAGATATTGAGAATGTTTTTGATATTATCTTCATTATCTTGAATTAACTTTTGAGATCCGATTACCGCTTCTTCGCGTGACGCTACTTCAGATTGTGCTTGAAGTATTTCTAAGGGTGCCAATGTTCCGACATCCACTTGGGCTCGAACCCTTCTTTCCAAATCCTGTGCTCTTTCCACAGATTTATTTTGAACTTTTAGGTCTTCCAGGCTGAAAACCAAATCCCAATATGTATTCTCGGCAGTAGAAATCGTATCAATTACGGTACGTTTAAAATCAAAGTCAGATATATCCAAGTTATTTTTAGCTAAATAAATATTGGTTTTATTTATATCTGAACCAAAGTTTTTTAATAGTGGTTGTGTAACCTGTAAAGCCAGTCGGCTTGTATATTGTGCATTAAGGCCAGCAAAAGCTGAATTAGTTTCATCACGTTGGCCTTGAAGACTCACTTCATATTCAGTTCCCAGTTTAAGTTTTTGATTTAAACCTAATTCCAATATTTGGGCATTAGACTGCACTTTAGATGGATTAGCAAATGCATTGGTTGCTTGACTGGAGTTGTCTTGATGTTTTGCTTCAAATGAAATAGTTGGATCAAAAGCAGCATCTTCTTCAAAAATTTTCTGACTTCGAATTTTAGAATTGAATTCCTGAACTGCAATATCTACATTATTTCTCAAAGTGCCTACGATCACTTCATACAAAGATAATTTTAACGTGTTAGTTAAAACAATGTCTGGTGATTGAGTATTTTTATCCGGCTCTTTGTTTAAACTCTCCGGAATTATCAGATCTTCAAATATTGGTTTGGTTTGACTTTTTAAAGTCCTTTCATTTTTTTCAGGTTGATCCTCTTTTTGTTCTACCTCTTTTATCTCTTGTGTATTCTCTTCCTGAAGAGGGGATGTGGTTTCAGAAATAGATGAATCTAAACTCTTAGGTAGACCTTCATTTTGTTCAGTCTGCTCTATTTCTTTAATCTCTGACAAGTTCTCTTCTTGCAGAGGGGAAGTTTCCTCAGAAATAGACGATTCTAACTTCTCGGGAAGCTCCTCCATCTGATCCACCTCTTTTATATCTGTCACGTCCTCTTCTTTTACAGATGGTGTTATTTCAGTTACGGGTATTTCCAAAGGAACCACTTCCCGGGTTTCAATATTTTCTTTAACAGCTGGTAAAATTATTTCAGCTTCCGGTGCTTCCGTTTCTATTTCTGAGTCTATATTTTCATTAGGAATATTTTCTGAGGGAGAGGAGGGTATACTCGGTTTTATCTCTTCTACCTCAATTTCTGACGGCCCAACAGACAGGGCAGGGTAGTTTCTTTTTTCCATTAAAGCAGAGTATTTGGGACTTATTTTTTCAGATTTTCCCTTTTTATCGGCAAAAGTATCTAATGGATAAAAAATCAATAAGTTTAGAATAATAAATAGACAACAAGAAATCGCACTACTAAATGTGAGTCTTTCCATAAATGAACTTTCATAATAGGTATTAGGAATGAAAGTAATTATATTATAATGACTTGCAGTTTAGAAGAAAGAAAATCCTCTAATTTCAGTAGATTTTTAAATAGATTTCCAGGTTGTTCGACAGGCTGATGAGCTGGAAACTAGCAAAAGGGTTGAAAAGAGTGCCTTAAATTCTAAATTTTTTTTATTTTTTTTAAATATTTCTTGTTAATATTACATTAACTGTATATAATGAATTTAAACTTTTTATGGGAAGACGGTTATAGCCACGAAATCGCTAATTAACCAATTGTTAAATTTTTTCCTTGGAAACCACAATGGAAACAAATGAGCAAAACAACCGTGTGACAGCCGCGGATATTCTAAAAGAAGTTCCTATTACGCGAAAAACCCTTTGGCTTTGGCAGAAAAAATATAATTTCTTTCCCGATCCGACAAAAGAAGCACATCCAGGAGGTAAAGGAATTGTAGGATATTACCCCGCATGGGTCCAAGAGCGGTGTAAACAAGTGTATGCTTTACAAAAGGGTGGACATACCATTTCCATGATAAAGGAAATTCTTAAAAAGGAAGCTCAGGAAAAATCCAGCAAAAAAATTCTTGTTGTTGATGATGAAAAGAAATTCTCAATGCTGTTAAAAAAGTTTTTCACTAAAAGTGGTTATATAGTTGAAGTGGCATTTGACGGATTAGATGCGGGTTTAAAAGCGGCTCATTTTCAACCGGCAATTATTTTATTGGATATCAATTTGCCTGGACTTAACGGGTTGGAAGTGTGTAAAAACTTAAAAAATAATCCTCGAACTAAAAATATGACTATCATCGTAATTTCTGCCAGTTTGCAATATACGGAAAAGGCGGTTTTATCAGCGGGAGGAGACATGTTTGTAAAAAAACCGGTCAATTTCCAAAATCTATTAGAGCGCTGTAACGATGTCATAACTAAAAACGAAAATATTCAAGTCCCAAGTTAATAGAATATTCGTTTATTATCTCCTTTAAAAAAAAGTTGTCCTCCCTATCGCTTTTCCGTCTAAAATCCTGTAAAAGATATTAGATTTAATAAAGCAAGAATCAACCTATTAGAATTAGGAATTTGTATGTCAAATGTACCTGTTGAAGCGTCAAAAATTGACGAATTAAAACAAGCAGCAAAGGAATTAAGACTAAAAAGTTTAGAAATAATTCACCAAGCCGGATCAGGGCATCCAGGAGGAAGTCTTTCTGGTGCCGACATTCTTGCCGCCTTATACTTTGGAATTATGAAGTACGATCCCAAAAATCCTAAAGACCCGAATCGAGATCGCTTTATTTTAAGCAAAGGACACTGTACCGGCCTCTTGTATTCCACTTTAGCAAGAGCAGGATATTTTGGCATGGAAGAGCTATCGGATTATAGAAAATTAAATAGTAAACGAAATTTATCAGGACACCCACATCCCAAAACTCCAGGGGTTGAAATTGCAACAGGAAGCTTAGGACAGGGGCTTAGCGTAGGGCACGGAATAGCCTTAAGCGCCCGTTTGGACAACCTGAAATTCAGGGTATTTGTTTTGCTCGGAGATGGAGAGCTGCAAGAAGGGCAAATTTGGGAAGCCGCTATGTCGGCAGCAAAATTTAAAACAAATAATTTAATCGCAATTGTTGATTACAACAAAGTCGCTCAAGATAATATTACAAAAGAGTTAAAAGATTTAGAACCCATTGAGGATAAATGGAAATCATTTGGATGGGATGTGGTTCGGATCGATGGCCATGATATGGAACAAGTTTACAAGGCATTGCAAATGCCTTTACATGAAGATAAACCCAGAGTGATTGTGGCAGATACAATTAAAGGAAAGGGGGTCAGTTTTATGGAAGGTAAAACTTCCTGGCATGGAGTGGCCCCATCAGACGAAGATTATGATAAAGCAATTAAGGAGCTACAATGAAGGATGGAGCAACACGAGATGGTTATGGTGCGGCGCTAGAAGAATTTGGTCCTAATTCCAATGTTGTTGTATTGGATGCTGGTGTTAGTGACAGCACACGAAGCAAAAAATTTGGTGACAAATATCCGGACCGGTTCTTTAACATGGGAATTAGTGAAGGTGATATGGTTTGCACGGCCGCGGGTTTGGCTACAGCTGGAAAAGTTGCCTTCGCTACAAGTTTTGCTTGTTTCTTACTTGGAAGAAGTATGGATCAAACTTTGGTCAGCGTTGCATACTCAAATACTAATGTTAAATTAGTTGGAACTCACGCAGGAATAGCTGTGGGAGAAGACGGTCCAACGGCTCAAATGATTGTAGATTTATCCTATACCAGAGCAATTCCTAATATGACGGTTATCCATCCGGCAGATTGGGAAGAAGCTTACCAAGCGACAAAAGCCTTGGCAAATCATATAGGGCCTGCATATTTTAGACTAGGTCGAGCCAAGGTAAAAGGAGTTTACGATTCTAACTATAAATTTGAAATAGGAAAAGGAAATGTAATTCAACAAGGAAAAGATGTAGTCATCTTTGCAACTGGAGGAATGATTCAGGAAAGTCTTGTTGCTATTAGCGAATTAAAAAATAATGGCATTAATCCCACTTTAGTTAATATTTCTACAATTAAACCCATAGATTCTGAATTGATATTAGAACAAGCAAAGTCACATAAATTCGTTGTTACAGCTGAAGACCATAGTATCTATGGTGGACTTGGAGATGCGGTTCTTGAGGTTTTAAGCAATAATGGAGTTTTAGTCCCATTTAAAAAAATCGCTGTTCACGACACTTTTGCAGAAACAGGTTCGAAAGATCAGCTTTATGAAAAATATGGACTGTCTGCAGCCAGTATGGTTAAAGAAATAAAAAAATTTGTGTCCTAGATATCTAATATTTTCTACTCAACTACCATAAATTGAATTTTGCATTTCAATGGCTTTTTCAAAGAAAACTCATTTTCGCCAACCTTTGATTAATTTCTCAATACAAGAGTTAACATAATATATGTTATGGGAACCAGCTAAAGAGAACTTAAAATCTTCAAAAATAACTCCCCCATTCAATTAAATAAATTATGTGTGGAATTGCCGGGATTTTGGATTTTAAAAATGCTTTAAAAAATACCCAGCCACTGGAAAAAATGCTTTTCGCATTAAAACAAAGAGGTCCAGATGATAGCGGTATCGAAACTGTTCATCTAAGCAATGGCGGAGGATTTTACATGGGCCACCAAAGGCTTTCTATTATTGATTTGTCTTCAGCGGGCCATCAACCCATGAGGAATTCAAAAAATAATCTTTGGGTTACTGCAAATGGAGAAATTTATAACTACAGGGCTTTAAAAAAAGAATTGTCATCTTCTTTTGAATTTCGATCAGAGTCGGATACCGAAATATTGCTGGCCGCTTATGAAAAATGGAATGAAGCATGCCTTGAAAAATTGAAAGGAATGTTTGCTTTTTGCATTTATGATCTCCAGGAAAACTCTTTATTTTTAGCAAGAGATCCTTTAGGAATTAAACCCATTTATTATTACCTAAATCAGGATTTCTTTATTTTTAGCTCTGAATTAAGAGCAGTCCTTGCCAGTGGGTTAGTAAACCGGGAGCTCAATTACACTGGCATATTTCAATTTTTAGGATTTGGCCGAACAAAATTTCCTCACACAATAATTAAAGAGGTTTATGAAATTCCACCCGGTAATTACTTAAGGTTAAATCTTCATAACAATACTCAAAATTTTGTAAATTATTGGAATTTGGCGGACTTTTCAAACCAGCGACCTGTTTCACCGTCTACCGTATATAATACCTTAAAGACTTCAATAGACAGGCGATTAGTAAGTGATGTTCCCGTTGGAATTTTTTTGAGTGGCGGGATCGATTCCAGTGCCATAGCAAAAATCGCCTCTGATATAACAACTGAATCCCTAGCAACTGTTTCTATGAGTTTTCAGGAATCCAAGTTTGATGAATCTTCATTCTCCAATCTTGTTGCGCAACAATTAAAAACCAATCATAAAAATTATATCTTAAAAGAATCTGATTTTTTACAGGGTTTGGATGCCGCCCTTCATTCATTGGATCAGCCAACCATTGATGGCATAAACACATATTTTTTATCTAAGTGCGCACATGAAATGGGTTTGAAAGTCATCTTATCAGGAATCGGTGGTGATGAATTATTTGCTGGTTATCCTTCTTTTTATTTTTTACCAAGATTTCTTCGCTTCCAGAAATTACTTAAATTATTTCCTCACAAACTAAAAAGCGTTATGAGTCAATTTGCCGGAATGAGTTTACTCAATAACGTGAAAATTGAAAAAATGAGGAGTTTGTTATTCGAGGACATTTCGCCCTCAGGTTCTTATCATCTATTTCGTTCTTTATTTTTTGGCCAAACCTTAATGAGTTTATTTAAAGATCAGGACTTAATTTCTAATGAATTAAACGAGGTTTTAAATAATTACCAGAACCATGAAATACAGCAAAAAAAATGGCATATTGTTGACCGAATTTCTTATTTGGAATTAACCCAATACACTATTCCAATGCTATTAAAAGATACAGATGTTATGAGTATGGCCCATGGTCTGGAAGTGAGAGTACCCTTTTTAGATCCTGATTTAGTACACTTACTATTTTCCATCCCCGGTCCTTACAAAATTTCCGGAAAACTTCCTAAAGCTTTACTATTAAAAGCATTGGGTTATTCTCTTCCTCAAGAAATAGTAAATCGAAAAAAAATGGGGTTTACGTTGCCTTTTGCTTATTGGATGAAGAATCAATTAAAACCGGAGATAGAATCTGTTTTGTTTTCCAATATTGAATCCTTAGATTCAATTTTAAACCCTACTGTGATTCAAAATATTTGGAGCGATTTCCTTAAGGGAAAAACTGAATGGTCTCGTCCTTGGTCATTATATGTTCTTAAAAAATGGGTAAACAACCACATTAATTAGCAATATATAATTCATGAAATATAAATTTTATCAAATAGACGTTTTTACTGAAAAAGCTTTAGGTGGTAACCCCTTAGCGGTTTTTGTGGATGCAAAAGGTTTAACCAGCGAAACCATGCAAAAAGTAGCCCGAGAAATGAATTTATCTGAAACCACTTTTGTACTTCCATCCACGAATTCGCAGGCCGACTTTGATATTAAAATTTTTACTCCAACTAAAGAAATTCCTTTTGCGGGCCACCCGACTATTGGAACCGCACATATTTTGTATGAAATTAATAAGATCAAAGCTTCCCAACCTACAACCACATTTAATATGGGAGCGGGCCTAATAAATGTTAGCCAGGAAAGAGACTATTTTTTCATGAATCATCCTCAACCGAAATTTGGAGATCCCTTCCCTTCTTTAAATCAAGTAGCAAAAGCCCTTTCAATTAAACCTTCACAAATTTCTTCTAATTATCCAATTCAAAAGGTTTCAACTGGGTTCCCAGCTATTTTAGTTCCTGTTATAGAATTAGAAACTATGAAGCACATACAAATTAACAATCAAGAATTAGAAAAGCTTTTTCAAGATGTGGACATGCTATATGTTTTTTCGTGTGACTCAGTAAACCTGACTCCAAATGTTCGTGTAAGAGCATTTGCGCCATTTATTGGAATTCCCGAGGATCCTGCTACTGGAAGTGTCGCAGGTGCTTTAGGAGCTTATTTTCTTAAGCACCAGGTGCTAAATGAACCTTATAATGAGATTATCAGGATTGAACAAGGACATGAAATGGGGAGACCTTCCTTGCTTCAGGTGAAAGCTGAGCTAATAAATGGAAATTCTTATAAAATAAAGGTGGGTGGAAAGTCAAAAACGGTCATTGAAGGATGGCTAACCCTATAACCCGATTTATTTCAGTTATACAAAAACTGTTTAAACCCGACTGGCTTACGCACTTTTTTTGTCTTTGTCAGAAATTTCAGACGGATGTCCATACTGACAATTTTGACAAAAATGCCCTGCATCTCTGGCGCACATAATACAGGCTTTTTCTTCACCAGCTAATTGAATGGAACCTCCACAGTGATTACATCTTGGCGTAGGCCCAGTTGGTTTATCTATTTTCTTTATTTGCTTTTTGTTAATTTGTAGCTTGCTACGGGAAAATTTTACCTGCATTTCTATTTTCTCCACAACGTCTTGTTGATAAATCACAAAACTTAAAGTTTTCGTATAAATTGAAAATCTACCAAAATAATTGAAAAACCGAATCTGGCCTATCTATTAGAAGAAAAATAACGACAATAGATCTAAAAATTTTTGAAATAAGTATAATTAGAGTCTCGACATAACACCTTTATTTACCGTCTCCAACCTCTTATTGTCAAAAAGAAGCTCAACTAACTTAAAAGCAAACTCCATGGCCGTTCCGGGAGCCCTGCTAGTAATAAAATTACCATCCACAACTACCCGGTCTTCTAAATAATTTGCCTGATTTATTTTGTCTTTAACGGACGGATGGGACGTTACTTTAGCCCCCTTTATTATTTCTAATGATTCTAAAATTATTGGCGCTGCACAAATAGCAGCTATATACTTATTTAGTCTTTTCATTTCAAGGATAACATCGCAAACTTTAATGTTTTTCATTAAATTATTTGTTCCAGGCTGTCCTCCTGGTAAAACAATTAAATCAAAATTTTGTGGATTAATATTCTCAATGAGTTCATCGGATAAAATACTTAAACCCCGCGATCCTTCGATAGGCCCTGATTGAGTGGCCCCTAAAATAACTCTTGCTCCGGCTCTACGAAGAATATCTAAAACTGTGATAGTCTCAATTTCCTCAAAACCGGGAGCCAGGGCAATCAAAACTTTTTTCACACAAAACCCTCACATCTAAAATATGGGACTACAATTCTATAGTTAAGTCTTTAAATTATTTGATGTTACTGGATAAAAATTGAGGAGTCAATGAATTCTTAGAACCATTAAATTTCTATTTTTTTCATGACATACTTTTGTAATGATAAAATAGTTCAAATAAATAAATTTAATCTTCCTTATGCAAATCATTCGAAATACTGGCAATTTTTCTCAGCAAATTCAAAACATGTTCAGTGCTATCGCCCCGCGATACGATCTTTTGAATAAATTATTGAGTTTTGGCATGGACAGTTATTGGAGAAAAAGAGCGATCAGCATATTAAATCCTAAACCCAATCAAATAATATTGGATTTAGCAACAGGGACCGCAGATATTGCAATTGAAATTGCCAAGAAAGTATCTCTTGGTACAGTAGAGATTATTGGGGTAGATTTCAGTCCAAAAATGTTGGAATTTGGGAATAAAAAAATTAAAGAGGCCAATTTAGATAAGACGATTAAACTAATGGAAGGAAAAGCGGAATCTTTAGAATTCAGTGACCATACTTTTGACGGCTTGACTGTAGCTTTTGGTGTGAGAAATTTTTCAGATTTAAAGAAGGGTTTGTTCGAGATGCATCGAGTATTGAAGCCAAATGGTTCTATGGTAATACTTGAGTTTTCTTTACCTAAAAATTTAATTTTAAAGAAAATATATACAGTTTATTTTAATAAATTTTTACCACTTATCGGAAATTTAATTTCAGGACATAAAGAAGCCTATACTTATTTACCTGAATCGGTTGGGCAATTTCCTAGTGGTTCCGAATTTATTAAAACTTTAGAGAAAGTTGGATTTCAAAAAGTAAGGTACCGTCAGTTGACCTTTGGGATTGTGACTATGTACAATGCTATAAAGTAAATTATACAAATCAGAAGATTAATTATATGAAAAAATGGTTTTTTCTAGTTTTTTGGGTTTTATTCATGTGTTCTCTGCTAATAACCCAAAAGGGAGGATGGACATGGGATATCTTTAAACCTGCGGCCACTCCTGTTGAGCCGGTCGACTATCACCCCTATTCTTCTTTAAAGGGTTACGATGATATTTTAAAATTACAGAAAGCATTTATTCGTAATTCAAAAATCATAAAACCATCCGTAGTTAGCATAAATAATTTAAAAGAAATCCCTTCTAAAATTTCATTTGATCAAATATTTCGCGGCGATCCGGATCACTGGTTTAAAAAACTCCGGAAATGGACCATTGAAAAAATTCGTAGAAAATATCAAATGGAAAGCTTAGGCTCAGGCGTAATTTATGACAACAGAGGCTACATATTAACCAACTTTCACGTTATAGAAAACACAGATCAAATTCTGGTAAAAACCTCAGACAATCGTGAATTTTCTGCCCGAATTATCGGGATCGATCCACTGACAGATTTAGCGGTTTTAAAAATCTTTTCCTTTGCTGACTTTGCCGTTCCTCAATTTGGAGAATCACAAAAACTTAACGTGGGTACTTGGGTTATGGCAATTGGAAATCCTTATGGACTCGAGGGAACAGTTACGGTTGGAGTGGTGAGTGGCATTGAAAGATCTGATTTGGGGATTGCTACTTTTGAGAATTTTATTCAAACCGATGCATCTATCAATCCTGGAAATAGTGGTGGTCCTTTAATAAATTTGGATGGCAAAATAATTGGAATAAACAGCGCTATTGCGGAGTTAGGTGCAGGTGTTGGATTTGCAATTCCTATTGAAATGGCTCTTAAAATAGCAGAAGCCCTGATTGAAAATGGAGAAGTACAAAGAGGTTGGCTGGGTGTAGGGATTCAACCACTAACCCCGGACTTGGCTGAATCCTTTAAAATCTCCAAAACCAAAATTGGAGTTTTAGTCAATAGTTTAGATGAAGGTGCTCCGGCCGAAAAGGCAGGAATTCTACAAGGTGATGTTATTATTAATTACGACGGCAAAGCGGTAAAAAGCTTAAAAATTTTGCAGCAATACGTAGCGGAAACTAAAATTGGAAAGTCTGTTCCTGTAAAAATACTTCGAGATGGTATTGAGAAGATTGTTATCGTCAAAGTTGGAAAAAATCTTTCTTAATTTTTCGTTGATTGTTACTTTTATTTCACGACTTCAAATCCTACACTTTGAATTTTAGAAGAAATTTCTTCAAGATTAATTTCGGTATCATCGAAATCCACATTAACCTGTTTCTTATCTAGATCAACCAAAACACTTTTAATTCCCTTCAAACTATTAACCGAATTCCTCACAGTCTCTTCGCAATGACCACATGTCATTCCTTCTACTTTAATAATTTCATTTGGCATAAATGTTCTCTCGAATATTAAAAAATATTTTTAAAAATAAAGTAGCATTATGGCACTTTGGTCTCAAGAAAACTTTGAAGGCCCAGGACATCATCCGTTCCAATACGGATAACTTTATTTTTTAATTGAAGCCTCAGGCAATCACGGCCCCAAAGGTTGTATATCCAGCCTCGCCCAGGAATATAATGGATGCCTCCCCCATCCAGCCAATCCGATTGGCTAATTTCGACAGACTTTATTGAACTATAAGAAATTCGTAGACTAAACACAGGTAAGGGGCCGTATCGAAACACTAAACCTTCTCCTTCACCTTTGATTCGTAAGTATTGGAAACAAAAGCCCAAAAATAACATCAAACCAGCCAAAGAAAGCCCTCCTATCAATATTTGACGGATATCCCTAAAAAAGAAGGAAATAAAAGCGAAGACAATTCCAATGGAAAAAATAATTAAATGGGTGGGAGCTTTTTGGGTATGGTCATAAGTAGTCAAATTTATATTCCTAAAAAAGTTAGACCCGCTGGTAAGGCGGGGAGACCTTTCCTCAAGCGGGTCTAAACAGGAGAAAAACTACTTAAATTAATTATATGACTTTAAAAATAATATTTCAACAAACAAAGTCTATTTTAACCATTATAAATCAATGGTTTAAAATAAAGAGGGTTGATAAATCGGATCAAAGACAGAAGTTATTTTTTTTTTCGCCTAAAGTTTAAAGATTATTCCTTTGGAACCGTAAATATTAAATGAGCGGGCCAAGAGGGCCTTTCAAGGATGAAATACTCATTGCCAAATATCAAGGAGGATACATTGGCACTTCGAATCTTCAACAATCTACCCTCGCTTTCTGCACAAAGACTCCTGGGAGTAAATCATAGTCGAATCAATAAAACTGTTGCTCGCGTAGCATCTGGACAAAGAATTTTAAAATCCGCAGATGATGCTGCAGGTTTAGCAATTTCAGAAGGTTTGCACTCTGACACCCGAGTCTTAAAGCAAGGAGTCCGAAATTTAAATGATGGAATTGCTTTGATCAACGTCATGGATGGCGCTTTAGCTGAACAATCCAGCATTTTAATAAGGCTTAGGGAAATTGCTTCACAAGCCGCTACAGGTACTATAGGTACTATAGAACGCGGTACGATTGATCTTGAATTTAAACAATTAAGAAATGAGTTTGACAGAATTGGAAACGTAACGGAATTTAATGGCCTTCGCCTTTTAGATGGGACTTTGTCCAACTCAAATTCGAATCCGATCTTAATTCATGTAGGATTGAATTCTGAAGAGGATAGCCGATTTAACTTAAACAGGGAATTAGATATTCCACCACTTAATTCACAAGCTTTAAATTTTAAAACTGATAGTTTAAACACACCTGGCAACGCACTGCTGGCAATGGATAAATTAGAACCAAACCTTAAAAAACTTAGCGAAGTCCGATCCAGCATTGGAGGAACTCAACAAAGAATTTTAAAAGCACTAAATAATTTAAATGTTTCGATAGAGAATTTATCTGCAGCAGAAAATCAAGTTAGAGGTGCTGATTTTGTTGAAGAACTTGTATCATTAACTCGAAATCGAATTCTGGTGGAATCAGCAACCGCAATGGTCGGACAAGCTAACTTAACCCCACAAGGAGTTCTTCAATTAGTCCAATCATAAAATTATGAATGAAATTCAACCGACTTCAAAAACAAATAGAAACGACCCATTGAGAAAACCACAAGCCAAGAAACAAACTGAAAACTTAGGGAAACCCAGTAAGATTGAAGATAAAGTAAGCTTATCCAATATTGCCAAAAAAGAAGAAGTGCCTAAAAGAAATTCCTCGGAAATCAGGCATGATTTGGTCAAAAAATTTCAAGGATATTTAAAGGATGGGGCGTATTCAATCAAAGCCAACGAAATTGCAGATAAGATTGTTCAAAAAATTAAAGAAAACAAAAACCGAGCTTTTTTCTAAGAAAACTTTTTATTTAATCATTAAACTATTTTCAATAACCAATCCATAAAAGTCATAAAGTTTTCACCTGGGTTAAATTTGGAAAATTACCCTCTTCCTTAAGCTTCTCCTCCCACCGTTTACCTAATTTGTTGGCCCGAAAATCTACCTTTTCTAATTCGGTAAGTGTCGTAGAATTTGAAAAAGCTAATAGCCCATTCCTGGTAATTAAATTACTTCTTACATCCAATTCTTTTAATTGTTTCAATACGGGAGATTTTCCTATTGCATCCAGTCCCTCATCCCCAATTTGATTCTGTCTCAGGTCCAATATTTCCAATTTTTCTAAAGGAGGATACATACTGATGTATGCTGCTTCCAGGGGATTGATTTCCATATTTACTAATTTAAGAACTTTTGGATTACTTGAAAGCCGACTTTGAATATAAATTTCTAATGTCGAAATTTTTCTTTTTTTTATAGGCACTATTTTAGAATCAATGTAATCATTGATCTTATCCAAGTCACCCTTCATGGAATAGAAAAGCTCAACTATTAAGTCTTGATTCATAAATTCTCTTTTGATTTACCGCATTCAATAAAAATTAAAATCGAACTGTATCAATCCAGTCATTTATTGGCTCTCAACTCATTTTATGTGACCTTCTTAGAAAGTCAATCAACCATGATTAAAATGTTGGTTTTTCTTGATTATTTGCTATACTCAGGCAACTTTTTAGAATTCTATGTCGGAGATTTAGTTATGATGGGTATTGGTTTTCCTGAATTAATGATAATTCTTGTAATTATAATGATCATTTTTGGCGCCGGGAAATTACCTCAAATCGGGTCTGCCTTTGGGCAAAGTATTAAAAACTTTAAAAGTTCAATGAAAGAAGCTGAAGAATTGGATGCTTCTGCAGAGAATCCACAAGTGGAAGAAGGAGAGGAAACTAAAACCGTTCCTGAAACTACAGGTGAAGGTGAAAATGATACTGTTAAAGATTCGAGCCCAGTTTCTGAACCTGCAGAAAAAAAATAATTTTCGATATTTTATTCATAAATTTTCTTCTGTGGTTAAATTCCAGCCCTAAATCATTGGATAGTTCTTTAGGGTCTTCCCTAGATTAACCTGAAGTTTTGAATGTCTGATGCACTCCGCTTTTTTTTAAAAAAATTCTTATCTGCCTTTGGTGATGTTCTTCCAATAATAATAATCATTGGCTTATTTCAAGTTTTTGTAATTCAAAAACCTTTTCCAAACCTTAAAGAAACCTTGGTTGGAATATTTTTGGTTGTATTAGGTTTGTTTATTTTCATACAAGGTCTTGAATCTGCTTTATTCCCAATCGGAGAGCGAATGGCAAATGAGTTTGCCAAGAAGGGGGAAGTTGTCTGGGTCATTATTTTCGGATTCACTTTAGGATTTTCTACAACAATAGCTGAACCCGCTTTAACTGTTATTGCACAAAAAGCTGGAAATATTGCAGCAGAAGCTGGAGCGATAAAAAATTTAGATACCGAGATCAATGGTTTTATTTTAGGGCTCCGTATAACCATAGCACTATCTGTAGGAATAGCCGGTGGCTTAGGTGTAATTCGAATCATTGCAGGTTGGCCGCTATTACACTTTATTATTACAGGCTACGGATTAATCATACTAGTTACAATGTTCGCCCCAAAAGAAATAATTGGAATTGCATACGATGCTGGCGGAATCACCACTTCAACAATTACAGTCCCATTAATCACGGCCCTTGGTGTGGGTTTAGCTTCCACCTTAAGAGGAAGAAATCCTTTATTAGATGGGTTTGGAATAATTGCCTTAGCAAGCTTAACTCCAATTTTAATGGTAATGATTTTTGGGATAATTGTTCTTTAGCCAATGGATGAAATAAATTATTTAAAAATTGTCGCAGATTCCATTAAACTCACGCTTTGGGATGTATTACCCATTCTGTTAGTCCTAGGATTTTTCCAAACATTCGTCATTCGCAAAACCATTCCACACTTAAAGCAGTTCCTGGTTGGAATGTTAATGGTGATTCTTGGGCTTGCTATTTTTATTGTGGGTTTGGAAGAGTGCATTTTTCCCTTAGGCACTTCCATGGCAAATCAGCTTTCTAACCCTACTTTTTTAATTGGTTCAAATGAAGAAGTAACAGAATTATTAAAAAATGGCAAACGCATTGACACCCAATATTATTTTTGGATGATAGCTTTTGCATTTTGTATTGGATTTTCCACTACATTAGCCGAACCCGCTTTAATAGCCGTGGCTATTAAGGCTAAGGAAATTACAACTGGGGCAATTAAGCCCTGGGGGCTTAGGATCGCGGTTGCCTTTGGAGTAGGAATTGGAGTTGCATTAGGTTCCTATAGAATTGTAGAGGGAAGCCCTATTCACTATTACATTATTGGTGGATATTGCCTTCTTTTATTACAAACCTATTTTGCGCCAAAATACATTATTCCATTAGCTTACGACTCTGGAGGAGTGACCACCTCCACAGTGACAGTTCCTTTAGTTGTAGCACTTGGAATTGGGTTGGCAAATAATATACCTGAGGCTTCGCCCCTATTAGATGGGTTTGGACTAATAGCCTTTGCCTCCCTTTTCCCTATGATTACTGTTCAGGCCTATGCTATGATCACGGCAAAACTGACTCAAAAAAATGAATCTCAAATTACCTAAGAAATTATTAGGAGTATTCTATGCGCTTTAAAGTTATCCTTGCCTTAGTAAATGATGATTACCAGGATGATGTTATTTCCGCTGCTAAAGAAGCTGGAGCCACTGGAGTGACCATATTAAATGCACGTGGGGAGGGCGTTCACGATCAGAAGTCCTTTTTTGGACTGACCATAGAAGCTCAAAAAGATATGCTTCTATTTCTTGTTGAGGATTTTAATTCAGATAAAATTATGGACGCAATATTTGTAGCAGGAAAACTGGATCAACACGGAAATGGAATTGCCTTTTCATGGATAGTTGATCGGGCAATTGGAATGGAAAGCCAAATTCCAATTTTAGAACGGGATGCTAAAGAAAAATACTTTTAATTTTGAATGGAGAGTTTGAATGACAAATCCTGTTTTCGTAAGTCAGATAATGATGGAAGATTTTCAAAAAATTGATGGAGTTAGCAAAGTATCTGATGTCCTTAATTTAATGAAAAAAGAAAATATCAGCGCTGTTCTGGTTGAGCCTAGAGATGAAAATGACGTTTACGGGATATTAACTCTTAAGGACATTGCTAGAAAGGTAATCGCGGTCAGAAGAAAACTACATGAAACCCACGTATATGAAATAATGTCTAAACCAACTCTCTCAGTCCCCTCAAATATGCCCATTCCTTACGCAGCACGCCTGTTAACTAATTTTGATATTTCTTACGCAATGGTTGTTGAAAACAATCAAGTGATTGGGATGGTATCTTTACATGGAATTGCCTCCCATTGGGAAGAGTTATAATGATCGCGGCTCCCCTACCCTTTCTTTAAAGAACTTCCACTGGTACTATCCCATTTTACGGCCTCTGGGCTTGAAACATGCTGTGCTTCAGCAGACCAGTGGTCCCAGGAAACATTCAATTCATTAATGCGAACGCATTCGTCTATCCCATGGGAACCGGAAATGTGTGAAGTGAGTTCCTTTAGGTCTTTTATATAAGTTTCTTGTTCTGACTTATATCTATCTTGAGCTTCTGCAATGTTAGCCAAGGTGCTTTCGGCTTGAATATTGTAATTAAAAATTTTTCTTCGAATTTCATCATAATCAATAAAGAAATTAACGTAAGCCCAAATGCATACTGGAATGGCACCCATTATAAAGAATATTTTCTTAGCTGTTTTATTATCTAAAAGAATGGCAATCAAAAAAATTAAAAATCCAGCTCCCAGTGCATATAAAGAAATTTTGTCATAGATTTCTAAAGGAATAATTTTTTTGCCACAATCGGCAACTTCCCCGGTTTGACTGGTTGTTAAATACAATTTGGAAAATATCCATTCAGAAATTTGAGCAGAGGAAATTTCCGGAAACATTAATCCATAACAAAATACGCCAAACAGAAATAAGGGTATTAAAATGGTTACTTTTTTCACAACTTTTTATTCTTGTTTTAGAGATTAATAAGGTGGGCTTTTGAGGAAATCTAATGCGTTTGACTTTTGCGAGAACCTGTAGATTTATACACGGAATCTGATTTTCTACGCTTTCTATTCTGAATTCGGATCATATGCCCGAACCAGTCTTTTGTGGGGTCCGATTCTCTAATAAAACTGAAATTACTTACTTCTCTGCACTTTGGGCAATTATAACTGTACTTATCGGAAAATCTCTTATCGAGAACATGCTTTATCAAGTGATGACATTTATCGCATTCATATACTTGAAGTGGCATGTTTTACCCCATTTAGTCAAAAACCGCTGAACTAAGGTTGACCACCTCTACCCACAATTTTTATTTCAGCGGTTAATTTATAAAATTATTAGGTGGCCGTCCAGTCCAATTGTTTAAATTACCTATATTATTATTTAAAATGATGATCTCACTTTTTTCACTAAAATAATGAAACATTATTTTTTGTGGCCAAAAATCAAAAATTTTGCCTTCAAAAATCTGGTTGAATAAGGTATTTTAATACCCATTTTTATTACTAACCCACTTTTTAAAAAGATGAACGATCAATCAAGGTTTGTTGATAACGGCGATGGAACGATCCAGGATAATGAATCCGGATTAGCTTGGAGTAAAAAGGATTCTTTCCAAATAGAGCATGATTGGCTGACCTTTCAGGAATCATTGACTTTTATTGATAACCTTAACCGTGAAGACTATTTGGGCTTTCATGACTGGCGCATTCCGGAAAAAGACGAGATAGAAAAATTATTTGGGGAGAATATGACCCTAAAAGCAAGATCAAATCAAGAAATTCATATCAGTCCCCTATTTGAACCAGGGGGTGGGAATGGTTCCTGGTGTTTACCCTTTGACCAGCAAGCGGCATTTTTCTTTAATTACCAAAGTGGTATTTCGCAAACATTTGACCAGGATTTTTCTCAGGGGTATGTCCGTCCTGTTCGGCTATGGCCAGATGATTAATTTAGCTCTCCAAACGTTGGGACCGTTTAAAACAAGACTCTATTTTAGGTAAGTTTTCGGGCGGCATAGCTACTAATTGAATTAATGTTCCATTTTCATCCTGCTCAATTGATGCGATTTTAAAACGGGTCAATTCTGAATCAGAAATCTCGCCAATGTACTTAGATAATCCAGAAAGAAGAGCCAGCCACTCCAAGTAAAGAAAAAATTCATCTTCTGTATTACCAGGTTGGATCTTCTCCATGATTTGAGGGAATTCAAGGCTCAATATTTCAGAAATATCAATTCCCAAGAAAATTTCTTTTAAGGATATTTGCCCCGAAATATCTTTACCGCAAGTAATTTTAGAAAAATCAAAATCCAATAACTTATCTTGAGAATCAATCCATATTTTCATTAATGAGGTAGTATCTTTACAAGGCATTTGCTTTCCTTAACTTTACGGGTCCAAACAAAATTAATAATCAAATTTTGATGTTCATTGAAATATCCACTGCTGGTGCAGAATGGGTTAAAGCTCCAACCGAAATATAATCAATGCCAATTCCAGAATATTTAGATAAATCAGTTAGGCCTATTGAACCTGAAACCTCAATTTTCGCATTTTTATTAATTATTTTTACCGCTTCACGAATTGTTTTTATATCCATGTTGTCAAGCATTATAATATCCACTTTGGATTCAAGGGCTTCTTTTACTTCCTCTAAAGTTGTAGTTTCAACTTCAATGGGACCATTATAGGAATTATTTTTAACTCTCTCTACCGCCTTTGATATTCCCCCTGAAATTTTAATATGATTATCCTTAATCAAAACTTGATCAAAAAGACCAAACCGATGGTTAGTGGCTCCTCCACATTTAACAGCATATTTTTCAAAAATGCGTAACCCGGGTGTAGTTTTCCTGGTGTCCAAAATAATAATTTTCTCATCGTTTTGTACAAATTCTCGTGTCAAAGTAGAAATACCGCTTAATCTTTGCAAAAGATTAAGCGCGGTTCTTTCACCTGAAAGAAGGGCTTTTGCTTTACCTTTTATTGAAAAAAATACTTTTCCTGCCAAAACTGGGTCACCATCATTAATATTTTCGTGAAAGAATTCCACAACCGGATCTAATTCTTTAAAAACTTCTTTAATAATTTCTAATCCACACACGACAATCGGCTCTTTTGCAATAAGTTCCGCCTCATATACTAAATCATTTTGAACAATTGAATCCGTCGTAATATCACCAGGACCTAAATCTTCACTTAAAGAACGTTGAATCAGTTCTTGAATCATTTCTTTGTTTGGATGAACTTCCATATTACATTAGAATAAAAGTTAATAGTGTGTTTAACGTAACACATCCGCAAGAATTATCTACGGAAATATAATGGATACTCCTTCCAATAAAAAACAGGCACAAGAGCGAATTGATCGAATTCATGCTTTTCGAAATGAATTAGCCTCTCTATCAGAGGAAGGAATATTTAATCTTTCCTCTAAAGCAAAAGAAACAATATCTCACTATCATTCCCATTTAATTGCCAAATTCAGTAATCAATTTGATACAGATTCCTCGGACACCGAGAAAAAAATGTCTTTAGGCATGCGTATCTTAACTTTCTTAGGCGGTTTAGCATTATGTGCCAGTATCTTTTTCTTTTTCTATCAAATTTGGGGTCACATTTCCACTAGCTTACAAATTATCATTTTAATTCTTACCCCCATATTGTCATTGGTTTTAATGAATTGGGCCGCCCGTGTTGAAAAAACATTATATTACGCATCCTTATTAGCTCTATTAGCTTTCGTATGTTTTGTATTAAACCTCCATGTATTGGGACAAATTTTTAATATTGCTCCCTCTCAAAATGCATTTTTAATATGGGGATTATTTGGGATCTTTTTAGCTTATTACTTGGGATTAAAACTCCTTTTAGTCGCAGGACTACTTTGTATTTTAGGCTATATTTCTGCCACAGTCGGCGTTTGGTCAGGACTATATTGGCTTTCATTTGGCGAACGACCAGAAAATTTTATAATCGCCGGATTCATGATTTTGTTAGTTCCAATAATATTTAAACATCGGTCCTTTTATGATTTTCCCTGGATTTATTATTTGGTAGGTCTCTTATCCATTTTTATATCTGTACTGATTTTATCCAATTGGGGAGGAGGAAGTTATCTTTTATTTGATTCTTCGAATATTGAAATTTTCTATCAGACCTTTGGGTTTATTATAAGTGCTATTGTTGCCGGTTTAGGAATTCGCTTTAAGCAAAATGGTGTTACTAATATTGGTGTGACTTTTTTTACAATATTTTTATATACAAAGTTTTTTGATTGGTGGTGGGACCTGTTCCCTAAGTATCTTTTCTTTTTAATTATAAGTGGAATTACAATTGGATTACTCGCAATTTTTAAAACATTAAGAAAAAATTTAAAGGAGGTTGGGTGAAGCGTTACGGATTGCATATTGCCATAGCAATAATCATGCTTACAAATGTAATCGTATTATTGGGTGTTGCTTATAACAGGTCCGGAAAATCTGAATCTACCTTAAATTTAACTGAAAGAGAACTTCCCATTAAATATATTTCCAAAGAAAACTCCGGATTATTTTTAAATTTAAATTGGAATACATCTGGGCAAAAACTTAATGGTTCCATTTCATCTAAAACCCATTGGCTAAATAAATCCAAGTTAGAACAATTGGGTTTTGATACTAGTTATCCATTAGATTCAAAAAAATCCTGGAAACAATACTATCGTCAGTTACCCAAAAAAGCATTTATTGTATTAGAATATGAGGGAGCTTCTTGGAAGGAATGGCAAAGAATAGTGAAAGAGGAAATTAAATCACTTCAAGAAAAACTGAAAAAAGAGAAAAAAAAGAATTCCATTTCATATCAAAAAAGTAGAATAAAAAACTTAATATGGGATTTAAACCACAAAAGTCGTTTGTTTGCTATTGATGCAGGAGCAAACCCTTTTAATCTAAGAGAGAAATATCCAAACCAATCACAATATTTAATAGTTCCCGGAGCAATTAAAATTCAAAAATTAAATTATTCTGAGTTTAACTCTGAGGGGAAAAAAATCAGCAAACCTTATATAAGCGGATATATAAAAGAATTGAGCATTATTGATATTTATGTTCCAAGTGATCAAAAAGCCGTTCTACGAACACTTCCTAAGCGTGTTTCCAAATACGCCAGCAAACAGGATGAAATTTTAAAAGGAAAACCACGTTATAAAGTTCAGTTAAGTTTAGGAAAGCGATTTGAACCTTGGATACAAAGTATTACTCGTTTTAACTGAGGAAATTTCTTGAGTTCATCTATTCTCCCCTCAAAGTTAGTTTTAAATGAAATAAAAAAATCATACCCGTCTGATCGCCTTGACCCAAGACCAGGTAACCCACCCGAAAAATGTCTTGAGTTAATAGACCCCTCAAATAATAAAATATGGGGATTCATTGTTGTGGACAATACCCAGAGAGGACCAGGGTTGGGAGGGATTCGTATTGCTCCCGATTTAAGTTTAAATGAGATCAAACGATTAGCAAGAGCAATGACTTTAAAAAACAGTGCTGCTAACCTTCCTTTCGGAGGTGGTAAGTCCGGAATTAAATTTGACCCAATTTTTTTGAATGAAAATCCTGGAATCAAACGGGATCTGTTAGGTATGTTTGCTGAACCTCTGTTTATGGTTGATGATTATATTTCTGCACCAGATATGGGAACTAATGAGAATGATATTCAGCAAATTTATGAGTTATTTTCAAACAAACTTGGAACACCAGAGCATTTAAGAGGGGGCTCTTCTCGACCTCCGGAAAAAGGTGGAATACCTATAGACGATTGGGGTTTGACCGCGCATAGTCTTTTCATTTCCATGAAAACATTGGAAGAAATCCATCCCGACTTTGTGCTCGCTAATAGCAGGATTATCATTCAAGGATATGGAAATGTTGGATCTCATATCGCTACAAAATTGAATAACTATGGTGCTAGGATTATCGGTGCGTCGGACATCCATATTGCACTTTGGAATTCTGAAGGTTTGGATGTAAATGAGTTAAATCAAATAAGAGTTAAACCTAATGGTTTAGCAAATTATTCTCAAAAAATTGAAAAACGTTTTCCATCAGAAAAATTAGATTGGTTGTTAGAGGGCCCTTGCGACATTTTAGTTCCTGCAGCCAGACCCGATGCAATAACTTCAAGAAATGCGGATCGAATCCAATGTAAATTTATTTTTCAAGGAGCAAATTCTCCCAGTAATAAAATGACCGAGTATTATTTACAAAATCGCCGAGGGATCATTTCTTTTTCCGATTTTATTGTAAATGTTGGAGGAGTGATGGGATGTGCCGTTGAGTTGAAAATGACTTTTGATAAAGACTACCGCAGCACCGTATTATCCTCGGGTAATAATGGAAAAAATTACTTGGAAAACTTGATCCAAAAAACAGTTTCAAGTAACATTCGTTTTCTATGGAATCGACTTAATAAATCTTTATCAAATGATACAATTTTTCGGGAAGAGGCAACGATTTTAGCTGAAGAACGATTAACTAATTGCCAGGAAACTTGGCTATAATTCCAATGTGAAAATTAAGAGGTAAACAAATGACAGGTAACATCTGTAATTTAGAACGGCTTATCCGATTATTAGTTGGTATAGGTTTAATAATTGTTGGGCTTCCAATGGGTGGACTCTCAGGTTGGGGATTGGCTTTATTAGGAATAATTTTAATTATCTCAGGACTTGGTGGGACCTGCCCCATTTATTCCTTTTTTGGGGTAAGCACTAAATCTTGTTCGATTAGATAAATTCATAAAAAACTTTTTATTTCATTTAATAAAACTCACCTTGCATTAAAATAAATCTCATATTCTAAATTACTCCATTGCAAATCTCCTGATTGAGATATGAAAACATTTATTTTCATTCTATTATGTATTTTCTTCTGGGGATGCGGCCAAAGTGGTACTCTAATCCCTATGAGCCCACCCGGAACATTCACATATTTGCCAGACTATGAACATATACCTCCAAACACAAATCCATGCCTGAAAAAAAATATCCGTTTTTTAGGTAGATATAAAAAAAAGATATTATCCTCATGGTATAGCACCAGCCTTGAAGACAATTTTTCTACAACACTTAAAAAATGGCAAGGACCTTATGGTGAAATAAAAAAACCCGATTACCAATCCCTTGGAATTGAAGGAGCCCTATTTAGTCCTTTTCATAAAGAACCAAATGGAGTCATTCCCATTATTAATTGGCACTCACCTAGCCGAAAAGACAATTGGATGACTACCCAAAATAACCTTAAAGGGAAAGAAGGAAATAAACTGAATCCCGTTATCATTTTTCCCGGTTGGAAGGGTATATTTGTCCTCCATCGACAGTTCCTCATATTGGTTTAATCTCATTATTTAGCTGGTATAGCCCGTCAAGAAAAGATTATTTAACCACTACTAAACATCAATTGTTGGGCAGGAAAAAAGAAATGTTAAAACCCGATTATTTATTTATAAGGTTGGAGGGATACATATTAAAACCCTAAGTTCTTCCATAAACTTCATCTAAAATCTTGTCCGCACCTCTAGATAGCAATTCTTCTGCTAAGTCTTTCCCTAATTTTCCAGGATCTTCTGTAGAACCTTTTGATTTAGATCTGATGATCGTTTTCCCATCTAAACTACCCACTAATCCATCGATGGTAATTTCAGTTCCTTCCACTGTTGCATAAACCCCGATAGGAACCTGACAACCTCCTTCAAGACGTTTTAAAAATCCGCGCTCTGCATCTAAAGCTAAATGTGTGTCTTCATGGTCCAAGGGAAACAGCATATTCATAGCTCCCATATCCCCTCGCCGGGTTTCAATGCCTACAGCACCTTGTCCTCCTCCGGGTAGCATAATTTCTGGGGAAATATATTCGGTGATTAGTTCTTGCTTTCCTAGCCTTATTAGGCCAGCAGCAGCCAAAATTACAGCATCTAGATTTTCCGTATCCATTTTTTTTAACCGGGTTTCAACATTACCTCTTAGTGGAACAATTTCTAAATCTGGTCGGAAATGTAATAATTGGGTTGTTCTTCGAAAACTCCCTGTCCCGACTCTCGCTCCTTTAGGCAATTTTTCTAAATTTAAGTTATCTTTAGAAATTAAAGCATCCCGTGGATCTTCTCTTTCAGTAATCACTGAGATAGTTAAGGCTGTTGGCAGATCCATTGGAACGTCTTTCATGCTGTGAACAGCCAGGTCAGTTTCATAACGTAATAAACTTTCTTCAATTTCTTTAGTAAAAAGTCCTTTGCCTCCTACTTTCGCCAGGGGAACATCTTGTATTTTATCCCCGGAAGTTTTAATTTTCACAAGGTTAACGGCAAGACCTTCATATTCTTTCTCTAATTGAGATTTAATCCAATTAGATTGCCATAAAGCAAGAGGGCTTCCACGTGTCCCAATACTGAGCGCATTTCTAAAGAAAAGAGTATTCTTCATTTAGTCATCTAGATGAAATAAATCACGGATTGCTTTAAGATAGGACTGACCATCTGAGCTTTGGGTTTTTCTTTTTAAATTAACTGTAGGTTTATGTAAGAGTTTATTAATAATTGAATTTGTCATTTGATGAAGAGACTTTTTTTCCTCTTCCGAAAGATTAGGCATTCGTTTCAAGGTTTTTTCGACTTCATGTTTGCGGAGTTGTTCTGCTTTTTTCCTGAGTTCCACAATGGTCGGTACGGCATCTAACGACTCCACCCAGTTATTAAATTTACCTACCTCAAACTGGATAATTTCCATCGCACGTTCCGCTTCTTTTTGTCTCTCAACTACGTTTGCATTTACAACTGTTTGCAAATCATCAATATCATACAAATACACATTTTCCAGGCTATTGACCTCAGGTTCTATATCTCGCGGGACAGCAATATCAATTAAAAACATAGGCCGATTTTTTCGCTCATGAATCGCTTCTGCAACTAAATTTTTATGAATAATAAAGTTTGGAGCCGCTGTTGAACTGATCACTATATCTGCACGGTGCAGCTCTCTTTTAAAATCTTCAAATCCGAGAGCGCTTCCGTTAAGAGTTTTTGCTAAATTAATTGCTCGTTCATAAGTCCTGCTGGCAACGTAAACAGTTTTTACTCCATAATTAATTAAATGTTTAGCTGCCAGTTCAGCCATTTCACCCGTTCCTACCAACATTACGGTGTGATTATCTAAGTCATCGAAAATTTTCCTTGCAAGTTCCACTGCGGCCGAACTGATGGAAACCGCACTTTCAGCTATTCCTGTTTCTTCTCTGACTTTCTTTGCAACATTAAATGCTTTTTCAAATAATTGATTTAGAATAATACCGGTTGTCCGCAAGGATTTTGCGAGACTATAGGCATCTTTAACTTGACCTAATATTTGAGATTCACCTACAACCATTGAATCTAAACTGGAGGAGACTCTAAATAGGTGCTCAACCGTTTCTTGCTCTTTATATGTATAAAAATGCTGTTCTAACCGCTCTATAGGAATTTGGTGGTATTCGGAGAGAAACTTTTTAAGACGTAATATGCCCCCATCAACATCATTAACTCGAGCATATATTTCCACACGGTTACAGGTAGAAATAATTAAATTTTCATTTATTTCAGGAAAAGCGCAAAGTTTTTCAGTCGACTCTTCAATAGCGCCAGAAGTGAACGCAAGTTTTTCTCTTAATTCAACAGGAGTCGACTTATGGTTAACTCCGACTAAAACTAAATTGGACTCTGCCATTTTAAACGTGTAAGAAATAAGTAAAAATTACAATAATAAACCCAACAATAGAACCTTGTGCAGCCTTTTTTCCTCTAAGCCCTACAATAAATCTTCCAAAAAATACTAACCCATAAATAATCCAACCAATCACCAAGGGCCAAGTTTTTAAAATATCCCAGGAAAATAATGAAATTTGGTTACTCTGTGCACTCCAAAAGGAACCGGTAATAAAACCCATGGTAAAAAGCGGGAATCCAACTGCGATAGCATTATAATTGAGGCTATCCAATCTTTCCAATGAAGGCATTCTGAAATACATAATACCTAATTTCTTAGATTTCACCTGCTGCTCCTGGATAAGGTACATTAAACCCACCCCGAATGCTATTGCAAATGCGGCATATCCTAAAACCGAAAGAGTTCGATGTAAAGTGAGTAAAACTCTAAACTCAGAATCTGGAAAATTAACCACTTCCTTGGACAAAAAGGCGGCATACAGAAGGATCAAAAAAGCTACCGGAATTACAAAGGATCCCAAATCTTTAATTCTGTATTTTAAATGAGTTATAAAGAAAATAATTACTATTAGCCAAGAAAGGAAAATTGCAACTTCGAATGAGGTTGTATAAGGGCCATGACCTGTAAGTTGAGACCGTAATCCAATAATCGTAGTATGAGCAAGCAGTCCAATCGCAACCGTGACGGTTGCTAAAGTAGAAACAAAAGGTTTTCTATAAATTAAATATACAAAAAACTCAAGAGAAGCCACTAAATAGCTAATAATTGCAATATTATAGGTAATTACCATTACAAAGTTATTTAATTAATATGTTTTTTGTCATCCTAACATCAAACCTTAATCCATTCAATAGGTTACAGGATTAGAGCTTTATAATCCGGATTTAACCAAATATATATTTTTATAAAAATAGATGTATTTATAATTTGTTACAAAGTTGGCACAAATCTGTAACATAAACGTAACCCTTTAAAATATAATAGGTTCAGTATATCCCTTTCTGCATACAGTTGTTTTTGCCTTACATAGAAATTTCAATTTAAATATACCCGGATATGCTGTATTAAATTTGGAGTTTTATGAATACATGAACGTTCAGCAGTTTATCTGGTGTCAAACAAAAGGTTGGGGCCAAAAGATTGCCAAAAACTTCAAAGAAAATTCCGATTTAGTTTTTATCTTTGGAGGAAAAGAAGTTTTAGATAAAAAAGAGATTTTTGATTTTTTAAAACTGAATTTCCCTAAGGCAATTTTAGTGGGGTGTTCCACAGCAGGAGAAATTTATGGGACTCGTGTTTTTGACGACACTTTAGTGGTTACTGCGGTAATTCTTGAATGTTCTTCGGTAAAACTTGAAAAAATTAAAATAAATGAAATAAAAGAAAGTTACCAAGCAGGACAAAAACTAGCTGATAGTCTCGATAAAAACGAATTAGCTCATGTAATCATATTTTCTGAAGGAATTACTGTTAATGGATCTGAACTTGTTAATGGATTGCTATCTAGACTTCCAGAAGGTATTGGGGTTACAGGAGGTCTTGCTGCCGATGGAGGAAAATTCCAAGAAACATTAATTTGTGCAAATGAGATTCCACAAAAGGGTCAAATAGCTGCTCTGGGTTTTTATGGCTCAAAAATTAAGTTTGGTTATGGAGCTAAAGGAGGTTTTGTCCCCTTTGGTCCGGAACGATTGGTTACTAAAGCTGACGGAAACATTTTGCACGAACTAGATGGACAGTCAGCGTTGGATATATATAAGAAATATTTAGGAGAAGAAAAAACTGAGGACTTGGCAACAAATCAATTTTATTTTCCACTAACTTATCGAAACGCTGGCATGAAAACGGGGGTTGTTCGAACTATTCTTTCTATCAATGAAAAAAATAAAACGATGACTTTTGCGGGTGACATTTCCGAAGGTGGTTATGCACAAATGATGAAAGCAAGTCATGATAAATTAATAGATGGTTCTAGTTTAGCGGCAACAATAACGTTAGAATCAATGAAAGAGAGACAAGGGGAAACCTTGGCTTTATTAATTAGCTGTGTAGGAAGAAAAATTATTTTGAAGCAAAGAGTAGAAGAAGAAATTGAAGAAGTCCATGAAATCCTTGGCGATGATGTCAAATTAATGGGATTTTATTCCTATGGTGAAATCGCACATTTTACGCCACATGAAAGATGCGATTTGCACAATCAAACTATATCGATTACTGCTTTTTTTGAGGCTGAATAAATGCACAAGCTTTTAAAAAGACAATTAAAAAAACATTTGGGAGAAAAGTTTCCTGATTCACCTGAATATCAAAGTTTTTTAAATGCAGTAAATGAAGCCTACGAACAAGCAGATGTCGATTATAAAATGCTTGAACGAGTTATGGAACTTGCCTCTGAAGAACTACAAGAAAAATACGAGGAAAATAAAAATAAAATGGCCAAGATAGAAATTGCAAAAAAAGAAATTGGTCGACTAAACCAACAAATTGAATTAATTCTCAATTCCGCTGGGGAAGGAATTCTTGGGCTAAATAAAAACGGCGAATTGACTTTTATCAATTTAGAAGCCGCCAAATTATTAGGGACCACTTCAAAAGAAATAATTGGGAAAAGTTTTTTTATAAACTTCCATCACACAAATGAATTTGGGAAACCCATTTCTAAAGAAAACTCTCCTGTCTTTAAAACGCTAAATGCAGGTTCCATTGAACGTCATACCGAAGTATTTTGGAAAACTAATAAATCCAGCTTTCCTGTTGAATTTATAAGCACGCCAATTAAAGAAGGAAGTGATTTACTTGGAGCAGTTATTACTTTCCAAGATATTTCTCAACGTAAAGAAGTGGAAAACACCTTGAAGTTGGTAAATGTAATTTTGGATAAACGAGTTCAAGAAAGAACCCAAGAGTTAAAGAAAGCATATGAGCAAAAAGATATAGAAATTGAAGAAAGATTAAAAATTGAACAAGAACTTCTAAAATCTAAAAAAGAAGCGGAACATGCAAATCAAGCAAAATCTCAATTTCTTGCAAGGGTCAGTCACGAATTACGGACACCCATGAATGCTATTTTGGGTTTTGGTCAACTTTTAGAACGGGAAATTGCTTCCCAGGCTAATAGAGAAGTATTTGAATCCTACATTTCTAAGCTTTTGGATTCGGGTACTCATTTACTTAGCTTGATTGAAGAAGTCCTGGATATTTCAAATATTGAAACAGGACAAATGATTGTCCATAAAAAATGCGTTAATCTTTCCGATTTATTAGAGGAAGTTAATCCAATAATACAACCTTTGGCTCAAGAAAAAGTTGTCACGGTAAAAACACAGATTCCTGAAGATTTAAAATTAAATGTTATTGCCGATCCCCTGAGGTTAAAACAAGTTTTTGTCAATCTCGCAAATAACGCTATAAAGTTCAATAAATCTAACGGATTTGTAATGATAACCGTACATGACAATGGGCCGGTAAATTTTTTAAATATAGACTTTTTTGACTCGGGAATTGGAATACCGGAAGATAAACAAGATCAAATATTTGATCCCTTTATAAGAGCTCACGAAAATGATCCTAATTTTTCTCAAGGTTCCGGGATGGGATTAACTATATCCAAACAATTAGTAGAGTTAATGGGGGGACGAATCTCAATCAATAGCGTGGTTGGAGAAGGTAGTTGTGTATCTGTGGTCATGCCTATATGGAAGGATAATATTGAAACAATCCCAAAGGAAAAATCTGAGGTACCCTCTTCCACGGTTTAATTTTAAATCAGCCTTCTCTTTTATTTTTCAAAACATCCTTTAATTCTGCCATAAACTCATTCACGTCTTTAAATTCTCTATAGACAGAAGCAAATCGAACGTAGGCCACTCCGTCCAATTTATATAATTCTTTGACCACTTTTTCTCCCACTGTGACAGCAGAAATCTCCTTATCACCAGAGTCCTGAAAAAACTTTTCAATCTTATCAACCAAAGCCTCCATTTGTTCCAAGCTTACGGGTCTTTTTTGACAAGCTTTTTGAACGCCATCTAAAATTTTTCCACGGTCAAACTCTTCCCGACGCCCGTCCTTCTTAACAATTAATATGGGTGTTTTTTCAATTCTCTCGTAGGTGGTAAATCGCTCCCCACAATTTAAACATTCTCGTCGTCTTCGGGTCATATCCCCTTCTCGATTGGTTCGAGAATCAATAACCTTATTTTCCATATTGGAACATTGAGGACATTTCATAAGCTAGCCTAAGACTTCCCAGTTAATTCTTCATGAAGAGGAAATTGCTGGCATAGTTCCTTAACTTTGTTTCGAGTTTCTGCAATAAGCTTATCGTTTCCTAAGTTATTTAAAATATCGACCATCATACTACCAATAGTTTTCATTTCGTTTTCTTTCATGCCACGAGTCGTTAAAGCAGGAGAACCCACTCGTATTCCGGAGGTAACAAAAGGACTTCGAGTTTCAAAAGGAACTGTATTTTTATTTACGGTGATACCGGCTAAATCCAATGACTCTTCCGCCTGTTTTCCGGTTATATCTTGTGGAGTAAGATCCACCAAAATCAGATGTGTATCCGTTCCACCACTTACAATTTTAAAACCTTTTTCCATCAAATAATTTCCCAAAGTTTGCGCATTTTTCACCACTTGTTTTTGATAATTCACAAACTCTTGAGACATTGCTTCTTTAAATGCCACAGCTTTAGCTGCTATAACATGCATTAAAGGTCCTCCCTGTATGCCAGGAAATATTTTCTTATTAACCTCCTTGGCATATTCTTCCTTACATAAGATCATTCCTCCTCGAGGCCCTCGCAATGTTTTATGAGTGGTGGTCGTAACAAATTCTGAATATGGCACAGGGGAGGGATAAATTTTAGCGGCAACTAATCCAGCTGGATGGGCAATGTCCGTTAAAATTTTTGCACCTATTTCATCAGCGATAGCACGAAAACGAGGTGCATCAATTATTCGTGGGTAAGCGCTTGCTCCAACGACTATTAATTTGGGTTTATGTTCTTTGGCTAAACGCTCAACTTCATCATAGTCGATCCGTTCTGTTTCTTTATTTAAACCATATTGAAAAACTTTATACGTATATCCAGAGAAATTTACTGGTGAACCATGAGTTAAATGGCCTCCATGAGATAAATTCATTCCTAAAATTATGTCTCCTGGATTTAATACAGCATGGTAGACCGCCATATTAGCTTGTGAACCTGAGTGAGGTTGAACGTTTGCATGGTCCGCCCCAAAAATTTCTTTAGCTCGGTCAATTGCCAATTGTTCAGCAATATCTACATATTTGCATCCCCCGTAATATCTCTTATTGGGATAACCTTCAGCATATTTATTTGTCATTACAGAACCCAAGGCTTCCAAAACTTGAGGGCTCACAAAGTTTTCCGAAGCAATCATTTCTAACGTATAATTTTCACGTTCAATTTCACCTTGGATCGCATTAGAAATTTCCGGATCAAAATCAGATAAAATAGACAAGTTACAATTCTCCTTTATTTAACATGTTTTCTATATGATCGATTTTTTCTAAACGACGAGAATGCCGTCCACCTTCAAAGGGAGTTTTCAACCAGGTATTAACAATTTCAAAAGCTAGCCCTTTTCCAACAACTCGACCTCCCAGGATTAGAACATTGGAATCATTATGTTGTCTACAAAGTTTCGCGGTATATACATCTGAACAAAGAGTACCCCGCACTTTAGGAAAACGGTTCACTACAATTGACATTCCAATCCCCGTCCCACAAATAACAATCCCATTTAAATTTTCATCGATTGATACCGCTTGGGCAAGTTTTATTCCATAATCTGGATAGTCCACAGAATCTGTGGAATGGGGGCCTAAATCTTCGATTTCAATGCCTTCCTCTAACAAACAATTCCTTAAGGACTCTTTTAATTCAAAGCCGGCATGGTCGGAGGCAATAACAAGTTTTTGAATATTTATATCTCTGTTCATAATTTATTAGTTTTGCAGCAATTTTCAATTGATCAATCAGTTATAAGGAAAGAAGCGGAGGAGTTCGGAGTGGAAAAACGTTTAAAGATGGGAAGTTACTCTCATGAACCCCACTAAAACGACCAAAATATGATTAAGATCATTCCTTAAAGGATAGTAAAAAATTAACAAAATCTTGTCAACCTGATTAGTGATAATGGAGCAATTTAAAATAGAATACCTTCAATAATTTGATCTCTGCAACCGAAAGCTCTAAAATATTAATATTAAATAAGGATCGCTAACCTATGTGGAAAAATATATTTATTGAAGCATGTATCATTTCTCTCCTTGTATTTGGCGGATTTTATGTAAATGCCAATTATTTAAAGGAGAAATTAGTGCCAACTAATGGGTCTACTACCTCGATATCACCAACCCATATAAGTGGGCACATTCAACCACAAAAAAATGTAACATCACCTATTCAGCATGTAAGTGGAAATCCAACCGCGCAAAAACCACCCAACCCTAGTAAATCCCATTAAACTCAGGGAATTTAAAAAAATCATTCGATCTTTCTAGACTGGCATTTAAATGTTTTTTTATCCGTCCAAATAACCTCAATTTCGTAAGGGAGTTTAGTGTTTTTGTCAATCCGAGAATTATTTATCTGATCAGGGGTTAAATTATTTGCCTTTTCCAAATTTGCCGAACGCAAGTCTGCACCCTTAAAGTTAACATTCTGAACATCTGCATCTGTAAAGTTGGCTTTATTTAAAACCGAATTAGAAAAATCACAACCATTCATTTCAACACTCACAAACAAACATTCACTTGCATTTGTCCCCGAAAAATTTGCTTTCTCCATTTCGGAAACACTAAAATCTGATTGACCCAGCTGAGTATTGGAAAAATTTGCCTCTACCATCTCTCCTTCTCGAAAATCTACTCTAATGAATTTAGAAAAACTCAAATTTGTATTATTTAATTTAATATTTCGAAAATTAGCGCCGGTAAAATCTGATTTTATTAATTGTGCTTTAGATAAATCCGAACCGGGTAATTCTACTTTAGAAAAATCCGCTCGGTTAATGGAAGCTTCTTTAAGGTTGACCCATTTAAACTTGGATTCATTTGCTTTGGTACCGCTTAAGTCCGCTTTTTCTAAATTTGCTTCATTAAAGACAGCCTGTGTTAAATGGCCACTATTAAAATTAGCATTTTGTAAATCAGAGTTCACAAACTTTGCACCCATTAAATCGGCACGTCTAAAGTCAGCGGAAGATAAAATCGAATCCCGAAAATCCGCTCTAGGTAAATTAGCTTCATCTAATTTAATTCCAGGAATTTTTATTCCTACAAAATCAGCATTCATTAAATCATGTTTATTGAGTTCAATTTTTTTTCGCAACTCTTCCTCTGACAAGTTTTCCGAACGCCAATCAAAGCCCTTTTGCATCATACCTCCTTTTCAAACCACTCGCTTTAAAAACCGATTATGTTAGCATGAACAGGAAATTTCGCTATTTTAAATATTTTTTATTTTCTAATTTCCTAGAATGATTTCCAAAATTCACAGTTCTGATAATTGGCCAATAAAAATTCCCCTTTTGGCCATAACTATTTATTTAACAATAGTCATACTATTAATAATTTTCATTAATCCAAAAATCCATGAGTGGAACCCTTTTTTACTCAACGGATATATTCTACTGGTTTTAATACTTTTTTCTTTTATTAAAAAGATCAAAATTCAACAATATGGATGGAATCCAAAATATATAAAGATTCACTGTTTAGTTGGTTTCTTATCAGGATTGATTATTATTGTAGCAATCCCAGCTTTAAATCAATTCATTGAAGTAACGGGTTTGGGAGATACTGATTTATTTTTGGGGGCCAATCAAAGGTCGAAGGTATTGGATTCAAAAGCATGGACCCTTTCAATTTTATGGTCGATACTTTGGGTTCCATTTGTTGAGCAAACATTTTTTTCAGGTTTTGTTTTAAATTCCTTCCTAAAAAACTTGAAACCTTCTATAGCCATTTACTCAACCGCTTTAATTTTTGTTGTGGTCCATTTAGACTTTCGGTTGGGGATATTTATTTTAGGTCTAATAAATTCTATTTTTTATTATTTAACAGGGAGCGTATATGCTTCTTTATGTTTTCACATGGCCAGTAATATATGCGGGTTATTGTTAATTTATTTTTATCCGCGCGTAATTACTCTTTTAAGTTTCCTGTTTTAAATTTACCCGGCTTTTTTCTGAGGACTTTTCTTTATTGCTTTTCTAATAGTTTTTCTGCCCATTTTAGCTGCCGCCGCTGCTTCCTTTTTGGCTTTACGCATTTCACGCTGCAATTGTAGTTGCTTTAAAACTTCCTCTCTTTGCTTTGGATCCTCAAAGAAAGCAGAAACTAAAACACCAAATTCATAAAGACCATATAATGGCAAACCCAAAAGTACTTGAGTGATTATATCAGGTGGAGTAAGAACTGCAGCTAAAGCAAATGAACCTAAAAAAGCCCATTTCCGATATAACCTCATTTTAATTGTATTTATTGCTCCAAACTTAGTGAGCAAAACCATTATCAATGGAGTTTGAAATGCGAAGGCAAATGCTAAAATCAACTTAACCACGAATGAAAAATAAAGACCAATGGTTACCAACATTTCATACCAATCGGCCCCATAGTTAAATAAGAATTTAAGACCTAATGGAAGGACCAAGAAATAACAAAAGGATCCACCGAACAAAAAGAATAGTGTTCCAAATGTTACAAACATTAGAGTAATTTTTTTCTCTTTGACTTTGAGACCCGGAGAAATAAAAAACCAAAAGTGATAAAGTATTAATGGCATCGTAATAAACAAAGACGCCATAAATGAAACTTTCATATGCGCAAAAAAAGGTTCTGTAGGAGAAATAAATGTAAGAGAATCCTTCCAGACCGGAGGCATCGGACGTTCTAAAAACTTTAATAGAAACTCAATGAAGTAAAAACAAACACCAAAAACAATCAAGACCACTATGGCGACTTGAATAAAACGGTCTTTCAGCTCCTTCAAATGAGAGGAAATAGGGATTTTGTCTGTAAAACCTACCTTTTTTGCCATTATAAAAATTATAGGAATTTAAAGATTAGTTCATAAAATGATCGCCCGGAAAAGAAAGGTAAATTCATATTTCTTAATAAACCCGCCGGGCGTTAACCAATCAAGTATTAATAGTATCAATAACTTTTAAGCTCTTTTGGGGTTCATATTACTTAAAGCTCCAAATAATTACAATAATGTTTTACTATAAATAAAAAAGTTAAGAGGAAAACCCGGAGAAACAATATTTGATAACATCTTGAAAATATTGGATAATGCATTCGAGTAATGGAACATCAGCTCCCGTTTTTCTAGATTTCAATTACTAAAATTTGTAATTATTACATTTAATATCAATGAGTTATACGCATACAGCCGTTGGCTATGAGTCTTAACGGAAAAAGGGTTGAGGGTGTGAAGGTCCTCAATATTAACGAGGAAAGTGCCCAAGCCATCGAAAAAATGGTTGCAAAAGCCATTGACGAAATTCGAGGCAAGGGCTTGGATATTATAGATATTCAGTCTTCTTCAGATTATCTAATTTTGGTCTTAAGCCAAGAAAACCCTTAAAGTTATTAACTCAATTAGTAGAGTGTCAGCTTCCCAAGCTGAATGACACGGGAATTAGACCCGTCTCCTGCTCAATAACCAAAAGACTTAAACTATGAGACTTCAAAAAGAATTAATTGACAAAATTTCTTTAAAAATTACCCAGGCTTTAATTGATGGTGATTTCCTAATTTGGGAAGAAAGACCTGAAAAGTTACAAGCAATCGTAAATAATATAATTACAGAAGATTTGATGATTGAAGACCGGCTTAATGAAGAAATAAAAATGCTTTTAGAATCTCGAACAAAAGAATATGAGCGAGATATGATGGATTATGGACGTGTATTCCAAATGATAAAATCTAAATTGGTCCGCGAGCGGGGATTAATACTTTAACTATCGAAATATTTTTATGAAGATCAGTCGAGACAAAATAAATCACATCAGCAAATTAATTATCAAGGATTTTGAGAATCGAGAAGAATTAGATTACAAAGTGGATTTAAACGATATCCGATTAGAAATCGCCCGCGTATTCACAGATATTCTAAAAATAGATGATAGAGCTGATGCGGAAGCCCGAAAGATCCTTGCTTCTTACTCTACCAAGAATATTCGCGAAGGTACTGACGAATGGGATATTCTATATCATAAACATTATGAGGAGCAATTAAAGAAACTGGGTGGTTAGGTTTTGGTTATCAAACTAATCCATAACAAACTCAAATTTTTTTTCCTTTCATTCGTTTTCTTATTTTTCATCCCTAATCATTTATTTTTTAATCCCCCTCCTCTGTTTGCTCAGTCTAAGACCAATCAATTAATTTTTATCCCTTCAGGGTTATTCATTGCAGGCCCACCCAACAAACAAAAAGAAATATTCGTAGATTCTTTTTATATTGATGCTACCGAGGTCACTCAAGAAAACTTTGAAAAAATAATGGGCTATTCCCGTTCTTTTTTTAACCATCCTCAAAATCCTATAGAAAAAATTGATTGGTACGAAGCAAAGCAATACTGTGAAAAAGTTGGAAAACGTTTACCTACGGAATGGGAGTGGGAAAAAGCCGCAAAAGCAGGCACTAGCACCAATTTTTTTTGGGGAGAAAAGTGGAACCCTAGTTTTGCATGGAGCAAATCCAATGCGGACAAAAAGACTCATACCATTGGAAGCAAAAAACCCAATGCTTTTGGTCTTTACGACATGTTAGGAAACGTTTGGGAATGGACCTCTAGCGATCATGAAAATGGTGGGAAGGTCTTAAGAGGAGGTTCTTGGAGGAACTCACCCAAAATGCTACGCTCCTATGTCCGCATTAATTCTCCTCCTCACTTTTTTTATCATTATGTAGGATTTAGGTGTGCAAAAAATGAAAAAAACAAGTGAATTGATTAATGATTTTGGACTTCTATTGACTCTAAAAATTTATAAATTGTTTTAATCGGAATATTGTTTTTTTTAGCAATTTGCAAACAGGATTTATACTCTGGAGAGGTTTGAATTATTTTCCCATTTAACTTACCTAATTTCACTTTTGCGGTTCCCCATGGCGTTTTTGCATCAACAATTTCCCTATCTAAAACTTTACGATCCATCTCTAAGGATCTAATTCCAAATGTTGTCGTTTGATTCAAAATAATTTCTGTTAAAGTATCTAGTTTTTGAGAGGGACATAACACAGAAAGCTTAATGGCCGGACGATTCTTCTTCATAAAAATTGAGCTATAATAAACGTCCACTGCCCCAGCTTTAAAAAGATTTTCCATTAAAGGTTCAAAAAATTCGGGGTTCATATCATCAATATTGGTTTCTATTAAAGTGATTTTTTCTAGAACCGCCTTATTAGATTTTCCAAAAATTATTCTTAAAAGATTGGGTTGCTCTTTGACAATATAATCTCCCGCGCCATATCCTGACTTTAAGACTGTCATCAATGGCATGGATCCAAATCTTTTTGCAAAATGTTGGATCATTGCGGCTCCTGTCGGAGTCGTCAGTTCCTTTTTTATGCCGCTAGAAAAACACGGGACCCCTTCTAATAACTTTAAAGTAGCAGGTGCAGGAACGGGTAAGATACCGTGCTCGCAATTCACTGTTCCTTCACCTGTATTAAGGGCCGACGAAATCACTTCATCCACTCCTAGTAAATGAATTCCGTAAGTCCCGCCTACCACATCAATAATTGAGTCAATGGCTCCCACTTCATGAAAATGGACTTTATTCAATGTGGTTCTATGAACCCTAGCTTCGGCGTTACCCAAAAGTTTAAAAATTCCAGCTGAGTTTTCTTTGACTATTTCAGGAAGTTTGGATTTCCCAATAAGATTTTCTATATCTTTAAAATGACGAGATTTTGAAGAAGTTTTTGTTTTATTCAATACTATATCTATTTTAGTCCCGGAAATTCCTCCCCGCTTAATTCCCTTAGATTGAATCTGGTAGCCTGGAAGATTAAGGGAAGACAATCCTTTGCGAATATCCTTAAGTGGAATGCCAAGATCTACTAAAGCACCAAGAATCATATCTCCACTGATTCCCGATTGGCAGTCAAAATAAACGGTTTTCATAGAGTTGAAGTTTATGGAATGAGATTTTGAAACTAGTATTTTGAGAAAAGCTTGCTAAAGAAACCTCTTTTATGAACTTTTCCATTTCCATTAGTCGGTTCCTTGTTAAGAAATTCTTTTTTGTTATGTTGGTCCAGAAAAAGTTGGATTAATAAATGGCAGGATTGACACCCACCACCGGCTCCACACGCATCAGTAACATCCTCTATGGATTGCAAATCTCGAGATCGAATACAAGTTTTAATAGTGGAATCAGTTACTTGAAAGCACTGGCAAATGACCTCAGCTTCCTGAATTTTAGGATCACTCATCTCTGTTTTTTCAACGATATTGATAATTGTTCTCATTTTAAGAATTTATATAGCCCTTTGTCAATAAAGCATTTAAATTCCACAAGAATAATCAAAACATTAAATTTATTCTAAATATATAACTACTAAATTTTCAGTCATTCGCTTCAAGTTTTTGTAATTTGAGCCTAAAGTAATATTTCAATAACCTTAATATAATTCATAGTTTATTTACCAGATTCGATACTTTAAAGAAGCTTCGTATGATTTCTAGTCCAATCAAACATTTGTGGACTGGTGGCTGAGATTCCACTTTTCGACTGCTCTACATTCTCCTTGTGGAAAAGAAAAGCGTCCAACCATACTATATAATCGATCCAGAAAGGCCATCGACTGATATTGAGTTCAAGACCATGGATTTAATTGAACAAGCCATTTATCAAAAATATCCTGAAACTCATGAAATGGTATTGCCTCGAGTGATTGGTCAACGTCCAGAATTTAAACAAATTATTAGTGAGGGAGTTTTCTTGCCATAGAAAAGCAACAAATTCAGGGATTTTCATTTACATCCACAAATTAATCATTTTTGGTTTTAATTAACCTTGAAATAGAAAGTATATCCATTAACATAAAATACTGAGCCCCTCAATATTTTCAACTAAAAATACCTGAATATATTTGTTCAGGATAACCCCTTTTTAGTTTTCAGCTATTTCCCAACATTAAATTCGATAGGTTTTTGCATAGCAAGAATCCAAAATGGTATTTGGATTTTAAGAGGTAATTTTTAATTAAAAGTCATGGTTGAGGGAAAGATCAAATGAAAAAAATTTATTTCAGTTTTATTTTGTTTTTATTTATACCACTAAATGTATTAGCGCATTCACCTCACAAAGGGGAAACCGATGTATTGCCCCAGCCTTTAAAAGTCTCTTCAGGTCAGCTTATTTATGAGGAGATGGGTTGTGCAATGTGTCATGGTTATCAGGGAGGTGGCGATGGTTTTTTATCTGAAGGTTTGTCTCCAAAACCTAGAGATTTCACAAGCTTTGAACAGATGAGCCGTATTTCTGATATGGCTATGTACCATTCCATTCGAAATGGGATTCCTGGCACAGCCATGCCATCCTGGAGTTTATCAGACGAACAAATTTTCGATGTAATTGCTTATGTCAAAACATTCCTAGCAAATAGCCAGATGACCATGACGGTCTGCTTTAACGAGCAAAGGAAAGTAGACTTAAACAACTTAAATCTGAATGGAAAACATCAAATCAATATTGATCGAGAAAAATTTGTAAAAGTGGCTTCAGAAGGAAATCAAATTATTATTCAGCCGCAAGATAAAAATGTGTTGCGCTATCTTAGAAAGACTCACAGAAAATTAATGAGGACCCATGTTACAATAAGGGGTGAAGGACAAGACAGGAATACCGCGTTAATTGCAGTTAGAATCCGCGATTGCTATAAATAAGATTTATAACAACCAAATTAGACACAACTCAAAAAGAACCCGGCTTCTAATTCAGACGCTGGGTTCTTTAACTACTCATACAATCAGTAAAAAATGATTCCCTTATAGGTTAGAACAAAAGCCGGGAAGTTAAATAGCCTATAATTTCCTACCTTTCATCTATTCTCAATTACCTCCAGTACTCTTTTCTTTAATTCAATTCTTATTTTAACCAGCTTGAATATTTTAATTACCCTTATTAAGGCTGAAAATTTATAGCCTTGGGAAATAAGGGTATAAGTAGACAAAAAGATGCGAATCAGTGTACAATCACAAAAATTCTCGAACCAAGAGATAACCTTTTTAATTATTATGAAATAATGCGTTCAATTAAAGTCGAAGGACTCGATATCCCCTGGACGGCCCTCACCCTGGGCTGTTTGCAAATTGCTCCCAGCGAAAGGTGGGGAAATTTATGTTCGGCAGAGGAGGCAGACCGGGTTGTAAAAACCGCACTTGAGGGCGGCATTAAGGCGTTTGATACGGCTGAGGGCTATGGAGATGGAGAATCCGAACGCCGCCTCGGTAAGGCTCTGGGCTCGCACAAAAACGATGTACTCGTCATTTCCAAAATTTGGCCAGATGCACAATTAAAACTAGAGGCTTACCAGTCACGCCTTGAAAATACGTTAAGAAATCTTGGCCGGGATTATGTGGATGTGTATATGGTCCACTGGCCCGGCATGTATTTAGACACTTTATTAAAGACCGGGAAAATGTGCGACATTATGGCCGCACTTAAAGAAAGTGGTAAGGCTCGTACCGTAGGCATATCGAATTTCCAGGCGAAGGACATTGTCCTAATGTCACGTTCCGCTTCGTTATTCACCGTCAACCAAATTCCCTATAACCTGCTTCAACGAGAATACGAAGGAAAGCATTTACAACAGTGTGAAAGGGACGGAATTGGTTACATGGCGTATTCACCCATTGCCCGTGGCCTATTAGCCGGTCGATTGGATGAAGAAGACTTAAAGACACCGGCCCGTGGGGAATTTTTCCTATGTGAGCATCCTCATTTTGATGATACGCAAGTTATGTACCACACAGTTCAGAAAATCGCACAAGAAATCAACACAGCCCCCGTCAACGTCGCACTCGCTTGGGTGATTCAGCAAAAGAATATCATTACCGCTGTAGTTGGGTCACGCAAAGTGGATCAAGTAAAAGAATTTTGTGCTGCCGGGGAAATTACACTTACTCCCGCTCAACTGGATCAACTGAACAAGGTGAGCACTTTGGCCCATACTGCCAGGGGCGCTATTGTCTGATAAAGAAATAAAATTTGGACCGATACCCTCGAAGGGCAAAATAATGAATTCTTTATTAATCAAATATTTATTAATTTAAACATTTTAAGTTGTCGCAATAGTTGCCCTAATCAAATTTTTTAATCTTTTAATGATAAATCTTTGTGTTTTAAAATACGGTCAATTTCTAAAAAGAGCTTGGAAATAATAAATGGCTTAGTAATGTAACCTCTAAATCCTTTTGTCAGAGCTTTTTTAATATCAGAATCCATTGCGTTTGCGCTAACAGCTATTACAGGAATGTCTTGTGTTTCCTCTAAATTTTTTAACTTCTTCATTGCCGTAATCCCATCCATTTCCGGCATATTAATATCCATTAGGATTAAATCAGGTTTATGCCCACTAGCAAGTTCAATACCCATGCTGGCTTGAGGGGCAGTCAGCAAGCTAATGTCATCCCTACTTTGAATAATTTGTTCCATAAGTGTCATATTTTCCGGATTATCTTCTACATAAAGAACTGTCCATTTTGGCTTATTTTTATTATCATTAATAGCATGTAGCGGATTAATTAATTGACTTTTTTCAGAACTAATAAATTCATTTCCTAATGGTAAAATTATTGAAAACTGACTACCTTCTCCAGGGGTACTCTGAACTGTAATTGTCCCATTCATCATTTCAATTAACTGCTTAGTGATCGTTAGACCAATTCCTGTTCCTTGAATTTCAGAATTTTCAGCTCCTAATCGATTAAAGGGTTTAAATAAATCTTTCAAATTGTTGATAGACATCCCCAAACCAGTATCGATGATATCAAAGCGAATTTTTTCTTCCTCAATTTTCTCGGAATTTACAGTTATTAAACCACCTTCTTTGTTGTACTTAATTGCATTAGAAATCAGATTAAGCAATACTTGCTTAAATCTACTATAATCAGCCAAAATCATAATGTTTGTTTCATTTAACAGTTTGTTTTTTATTTGAATATTTCTTTTTGCTGCCAATGGACTAGTCAAAGTAATAACATCCTCAATCACATCAGAAGCATTAATATTTTCTATTGATAAATCTAAATTGCCTGTTTCAATGCGAGAAAGATCTAATACCTCATCAATTAATTTCAAGAGATGTTTCCCAGCTCTTAAAATTTTATCCATTTTATCCTTTTGGGTACTACTTAATGGATCTTTGGTGTCATAATCAAGAAGCTGCCCAAATCCCAAAATAGCATTCATTGGGGTTCTCAATTCATGACTCATCTGAGAAAGAAAATCAGATTTTGCTCTGCTGGCTTTTTCGGCGACTTCTTTAGCAGCCAAAATTTCATTTTCAGCCATTTTCCGTTCTGTGATGTCATGCCCATAAATATTAAAATAATTAGCTGCTGAAATATTAACAACATCATACTCAAGTATTCGACCTGCTAATTCAATTTCTAGCTTACTTCTTTGACCGCCAGACTTAACCTTATCTAAAGTTTCAATAAAAGGTGTGGGAACTTTATCACCTATCTTACAACCCCATTTTTCCAAAATGGCTAACCCTATTTGGTTAGAGAAAAGCAAAGTATAATAGTAATCAACTTGAAAATAGGGTTCGTATTTTCATTGGGCAGGCTAACTAAAATTTCCAAATCTCGAGTTCGTTCTCCTACGCGAGTCTCTAATTCTTCATTTACTCTACTAAGTTTCTCCTCAGCTTTTTTCCTTTCGTCTACTTCATCTTGAAGTTTTAAATTAAAGTCCTGGATATCCTTTGCACGCCTCCGGGCTTCTAAACTAAAATAGGCAGAAATAAAAAGTAAAATTCCTGTTAAAATTCCAGAGAAGAGAACAAATAGAGGAAAGTTGGAACTTTCTTTTTCAAAAAATACTGGTTGGGGAACCAAACGCAAATCCCAATCAATTCCCAACATGTTAATATTTTTTACAAGAGACCAATCCTTCAAATATGGGATATCTTGCCCTAAGGGACCATAAATTTCATTCCCGTCTTGAAGAACCGAAATAGCATAACTTTCATTAAAACCCTCAAGTAATATAAAATCCAAAAATGATTCTGTATGGGAAAAAGCAACTAAAAAACCTTCAAAACTATTCTTGTTAAAAATAGGATTTAAGGCCAAAAATATCTGACTTTCGTTGAAATTAAAGGATACAGCAATTGTCTTTCCCTTTTCCTTGGAAGCAGTTTCAAAAAAAGTCTTTTTAATTTGGATCATTTCTTGAAAATCTTTGTGAACTAAGTCAATATTTTCCGAAGTGACTAGCCATCTAAGGCGGAGAGATGTATCAACCAAAAATATAGCTTCTAGACCAGTAAAAATATCAATTTGAGCGCGAGCATCTATTTCCCATTCTTGCTTAGGCACACCCCCACGAATATTCCAACGCTGTGCCATTTGCTCGAGATTTTGGAGTGTGCTTGTCAGTTCTGATGAAATAAGTTCGGCATGTTTGGTTATTTCGTTTTGGGATGTGGAATTATAATGCTCAGTTTCTTCGACTTTCAACCCATGATAAAGAAAACCAGTAAAAATAATCACAGATGTTCCAGCAATCAATGGGATGATTAATGAATTAATGCGTTTTGGAGAAATCCTATTTAATTGAAATAAGTTTTTGAGACCCAAATAATTATTCCGAAAATTTTATAAACGCATCATCCGGTTTTATTACCCATTGCCACAAAATTCACAATATAATTCCATAGCTCTTGAAGTAAGAAACGCAGAAGAAAATCAAATAAGTTATTGTTTTTTTATTAGTTGTTATCAGTCTAGGGGCGTATATATTTATTGTCAATGCGAGTCCAAAGCACCCAGTTAAAACTCGAAATATCAATGCAAAATAATTTCACAATCAAAAATCAACAGTCTATCTGCAACAATAAAATTTTATTTTTATCGAGAAAATTATTCTTAAATCTAACCAATAATTTTTATTCAAAATTTCCATTAAAATTAAAACATCGATTTGCTTAGTTCTATTCTGAATTTAAGAAATAAAATCACTCCATTAATTTAAAAATAAAAAAATTATCCTTTATTTATCTTCCATTCTCAAATTCTTATTTTTCTATTAAACCCCTTTAGTGTCTCCTGCTTTTAACCGAAAAGGATTACTAAGGCCTAAGTTATAGCAATCGCCTACTTATAATTTAATTACTTAGTATAGTTTTTCTTGAAAATAAAAAGGAGATATGGTCTTTAATTCTAAAAAGCCAATTGAAAATTGGGCGAATCTTCTATTAATAATAACTCTTCTTTTTTTTGCTACTCCTTTTTCAGCAAAAGGAAATGATGAAACCCAAAAGTCTTCCCAGCAGGAAATTCAAAAAAAGCTAAAGGAATTAGAAGATCAAATCATAGAATTACAATTAAAGGAATCCAATCGAGTTCCAGTCACCTCATTTGATTCCCTAAAAATTGATTTTGGTGGATTTATTTCCCAAACCTTTACTTCGGTTTTTAACGGGGATAGTCCAAGCCAATCCTCATTTGATCAAACCAATTTAGAAATTTTAATTGGAGCAGATATAACTGAAAACCATCGGTTTTTTACTGCGATAGGTTTTCTCCGTCAAGCAGATCTTATCAACGAAGCCACTGCAACCAATGTAAGCCTTAGAGGTTTTACCGGCTCAGTAAACCGTGTTCCACTAATTATTGCCTGGGGACAACATAGTTTTTCTGATTTTTTGGATATTAGTTATGGAAGATTAATTACTCCCTGGGGGATTATAAATAGAGAACATTTTCCTCCAACCTTGATGAATTTAAACCAACCCCAATTCCTAAGAGCGACCCAGCCTGGTAATTTATTTGGAGGTAATACCTTTACTCCCAATTTTCTGCAAGGTGTTCAGGCTCATGGTTCAAAATTTATCGATAATCACCAATTAGAGTATTTTCTTTACACAGGGCATTTTAACGGGGGAAGGTCTTTTGATTTCACCTCAGGGTTGCGACTACAATGGTCCCTGCCAGACAAAGTGGTTACCTTTGGAATTTCATATCAAAATGGTAAAAGGCCTATTGTTACCAATAATAAATACAATTTAATTGGAGTCGACCTGAAAATCGATTACAAAGGATTTATGCTTAAATCCGAATATATATATAGCTATATTCAAAGTTTCGTAAATCGAGAATCTTATTACATCCAACCCTCTTATAGAAGAGGAAACTGGATAGTTTTTTATCGGTATGATTTTATTGATACTAACAAATCTATAAATAATGATGCTTCGGAACAAACGGAGCATACTTTCGGAGTTAATTATTTTATCACTCCGACAATACGTCTTCGGGCTGAATATGTCTTAAACAGATTCAATTTAGCTCTAGATACTACTGGAAAAGAAAGAGATTACGATAATATTCAGCTTTCGATAACAACATCGTTTTAAAGAGATTGCAGTGGTAAGAACCATTTTTATAAATTTACTTGTAGTTATTCTTTTTGGGGCAATTCCAGCTCGGGCAAATTCTATTGTTGTTATAGTAAATAAAGAAAACCCAGTTAATTCATTAACAGTCGATGAGGTCAGACGATATTTCTTATTAGATTCAAAAAATTGGCCTTCCGGTAGTAAGATAAAACCGGTTAACCTGCATAAAACATCCAAAACAAAGAATTATTTCCTAAGCAAAATTCTAAAAATGAATCTCAATGATTACGATCATTTTTGGTTATCAATGAAACAAAAATCGGGTGAGACCGAACCTAAAACAGTTAAATCCAATAAATTTGTTTTAAAAATTGTTGGAAAAGATGCAAAGGCTATTGGTTATTTGCCGGAAGATTATTTTAATAAGTTACAAGCCACTTCAAAAAATAAAATAAAGGCTGTTTTAATAGTAAAATAATTTGTCAATTATTATGACACCTACCTCCTTTAATAAAATAGTTTTTTATTTCAAAAACCCGCCTGTAAATATTCTATTATTCCTAATTTTATTTTTTCTGCCTGCAAATTTCTCTTACGCATCTACAGAAGACTTTTGTGACGTTCAATTGATCCAAATTAAAAAAAATAAATTAAAAAATGATTATTTTGGTCCTTTTAGACATCCATTTAAGTTTACTAAAAATGAAATTCAAATACTTCTAGAGTCCATTTATTTTTCTAAAAACACAATATTTTGGAGTAAACCGCAACCACTACTCTCTAAAAGAATTGCACAATGCTTAGCTCATCCAATAAGTAAAGCTCTAGCAAAATCTGATAGGAATAAAGTAGTAAATTTCAAAGTTCGCCAAAAGTTTTTAAAATTAGAGGGGGAAGTGTTTATCAACAAAAATGGATTAAATTGGAAAATATCAAGTATCAGTAATTTGACCAAGAGTTTCCGTCAAACCGGAATTTGGGAGAATAATTGGAAATTAGTTCCGAAAAGAGGCCAGAATTATTATAAATATAACGATGTACTTGGACTTGAAACAAAAAACTTAAAGTGGATTGTTATTTCTGGAAAAAATATTAAACACTATATTACTAGAAAATCAGGGAGGAGATTAGCGTCACAAAAAACAAACTAAAATTATTATCAAATTTAAAAAATGGTGGCGGTGCAGGGACTTGAACCCCGGACTCTACGGATATGAGCCGTATGCTCTAACCAGCTGAGCTACACCGCCTTATTTTTTAATCATTTGTATCTGGAAAGTTTACTTGGAAGCTTTAAACCTGTCAATCTTTCTCTGCATGCCAAATCTGGAAACTTAAAATTTCCCTTTCCATCGTCGAACATCCTTTAAATATTTTTCTCTATCCATTTCTCGATCTGAAGGAAATAGCTCCGTTAATGGTTGTGGAAATTTTTTATCCTGTGGAAAAAATTCAAATTTACCCTGGTCCACACGATATATATTATGGAAGGTTCTGTATTGTCCTGATGCTCCCACAAAGTCCCAATTGGTTGTTCCCTGAAGCAGTCCATATAGCTCTGAATAACTGATTCCTTCGTATAGGTTTACCCGGCCAAAATAGCCCTGTTTCACTGTGGGTGAATTCGAAAAATCAATACTCCAAATGTTAGATTGCTCCTCTCCAAAAACTTCTAAGCGATAGCCTAAATTCCAATGAGTCCATGCACTCATCATTTCTAATTTGCTCAAGCGCTCCCCAAACTCTTCTTCAATGAATTGAGTTACTACTTTATTTTCTTCCTGTTGTTGATCTTTATTTTCCGTTAACGTATGAATTTTAGGCACTTCATATAAAGGATTAAAAGCTGTAAGATAAATATCTGATTCTTTTGTTTTTATTAATTCCGTAGAATCGGGATGAATTGTAGTCCCGGCAGGACTGATTTCGGCAACATCCCCCGGTTGAAATATACTGGTTTTTATGTCCGGAGCGAATTCCTGAAGATCCATTAGAAATTGTTCCTGTGTAGTTGGGAAAACATAATGATTTAAAAATTCAAAAGGTTTTACATAATGTTCTCCAGCAGACCCAGGCACTGCAAACTTGGGATTTAATGCGCCCGCCACTTTTAAAAAAGAACTATATTCTTCAAAAGGCAAAATACTTGCCTTATGAAATGTGAAATTCTGTTCCAGAAGAGGTTGGAATCGAACATGAGCAAAATCCACCTGTCCGCAAATTCGATTAATATAGTTTATGATATCCGGTGAAACAATAGTATCTACTTGGTTCCAAACATTCACTTCTCCATCTCTAATGATTAGGCCATGTTCCGGATAATAGTCTTGAGTTAAAGAAGGCGTAGGTATTAATTCAAGGTCTTTTACTCGAATGGGTTCAAAGCTATCAACCACAGTGACATCTTTGTATTCAAGTTCTTTAAGACATTCGATAATTACCGGGTCATTTGGACAAAGGGTCTTTAAATCTTTGGGAAGGTAGGCCAACGTTCTTATATCAAAATGATCCTGGTGACGATGTGAAATGTAAAGAACGTCGATTGGGGGAAATTTATCTCGCTGTATATCAACTTTGGGAAAATAGCGATTAAGTTCCTCAAAATGAACGTCAAACAAACATGGATCAGACAACAAGATTGTATCTTTAGATTCAACTAATAGACATGCATGTCCGATTAAAGTGGTTTTCATTATTTTAAACCATTCCTTCTAAAGTCAGGCCCTAAGCAACCTATTTTTCGGAATTAAAACCTTAATTTTTCTTGGAATTAAAAGTGCGTTAGCATACCGGATCACAGTAAATTGCACAAGGTCTATTCCCATGGGTTTCTTTATTGTTGACAATGATCAAAAGGTTTCCCAAAATATTCCCAAAAATAATATTTTTTTAATTTAAGGACATTATGGAAAATCAAGAGATACGATTTGAAGAAGGTCAGCCTTGTCCGGTTAAGGTTGAAGGAACCGGAGGAGGCCTCTCATTTTCGCCAAATGGGGATATGTTATTAATCGGTTCAGTGCCTAGTCCTTCAGAAAAGCAAATTGAAGCCTGGGATGGGAAATGGCGTGCGAAACTAGTTTCTGAGTCAGAATTCCCCTCGATTCCGATTTTTGCTGTAGGTAGTGAAGATTGGATTTTAGAGACACCTTGTAATCCGTATCAACAAGAAAAAGAAGCCCCAGGATTTTGTGAAGCTTTATTTGCTAAAGAAGATTACAACATGGTAGCAATCCTAGTTGATTCCGATACAAACATTGTAAAAAAAATTAAACATGTGGAATTGGATGAGATGTTTATTGAGCGATTAGTATTGTCCTGGAACCCCTTTCGGCAGGAAGCTAACGATTATAATAAATCATTTTCTCAGGAAGAGTTTGCTAAACGGGTAGGTGAAATCTTCAAAATGCGTAAATCTGAAGAGTTATGGATTTCTTCTTGGTAACAAATGTTAGAAACTTTTTGGCAAACTCATTAACAATCCAAACTTTTATTTTGTATACTCATCGTCATCATCGATGATTTCCTCTTCTTCATCTTCATCATCGACTTCTACATCCTCAAATTCTTCTTCATCTTCTTCTTCCAGTTCTTCCTCCTCCTCTTCACGCTCAAGAACAGGGTATTCCAAATTTTCCATGAATTCAGATACTTTTAAAGCTTCTAATGCTTCTTCATCATAGTCATTTCCATCCAGGTAGAGTCTTTCTAAATTTGACATATTCTCAGACTCTGCAATTGCTATAATTCCCTCATTGGTTATTTCATTATTTTCAACCATCAAATTTTCTAAATTTGATAAATGAGGTGAATTTGCTATGTATTGAAGGCCTTCATTTCCAATTTGGTTACGGTCCAGAGATAGCAAAACCAAGTTCTTGAAAATTTCGGATTCCGAAATATACTTGATGCCAGTAGCGGTAAAGTTATTAAGCTCCAGGTATATTTTTTTCAACTTTGACAAACCTTGGTACTCAGAAATAATTTTTGCTTCCACATCACCCATGTCCAAATTACTAAGATCAAGGGTTTCCCCATCCTCACTCAACCGTTTTCTGATACGATTAAGAATTAAAAATTTAGATATCGCAGCTTTACCTTGGTCAGTCAAAGGATTTTGAGTAAGATCAATTCTGGTTAAATGCTTAAAGTTTTCACTATCCGCTAAAGCTTTCGCCCCTTCATCAGTAATACCATTTTTTTTCAATTCAAGTGTTTCAAGATTCGTTAAATAAGGAGAATTTAATAAATGCTTTAAACCTTCATCTCCGATTTGATTTTCTGAAAGGATAAGACTCGTGAGCCCTGACAGGGTTTTTGAGTCTGCAATGAATTTTGCCCCTTGGGGAGAAATTTCATTCCAGGCAAGTCTTAATGATTTTAATTGGGTAAGTGTCTCAGAATCAGCAATACATTTAACACCTTCATCTCCAATCTTGTTTTTATAGAGCTTAATATATTGTAAATTGCTTAGCGTTTTCGATTCGGAAATGGCTCTAGCGCCTTCCACGGTAAGTTTTTGTCCGGGAATTATTAATCTGCGAAGCTGTTTAACGGATCGGGATTTTGCTAAAGCTGCAACTCCAGGATCCCCTAGTTTTGTGAAGTTAAAATCCAAGGTTTCATAGTTACGGCTGAGCTTAAATCCGTTTCTAATTATTCCTTCAATATTGTAAAACTTTTTTGTCATCCTATTTAACCTTTTTATTGATTAACTACTTGTATTGTACGTTGATCTCTCAATCAATCTTTTAGCACTTCAGAAAAAAAACGGTGTAGACAGGAGAAATATCCATTATCCGGGGCCATCATGATGTCATTGTGCCCTACCCCTTCCAAAATTTGCAAAGCCTTTTCTTTGGATCCGGCTTTTTCATAATTCAACTTTGCTTCCTTTGGATAAATTAATATATCATCCTCACCATGCATTATTAAAAGTGGGCAGTTTACCCTCTGTATTTTTTGACTATTGTTAAATAGTCCATCTTCTTCCGGGGTGGTTTGTTCAATTTTAAGACCCCTCCTTTCAACTAAAGGTATTGGATCGGCGTAGCCACTTTCAATAACACAGCAATTAATTTGCGAATAATTAGAGCATAATTCTATTGCCGAAGCACTTCCCAAAGACCTACCCATTACACAGCTTAAACTTAACATTTTTCCTTGATCTTCAAGGTTTTGATAAATTTTATGTGCATCCTGCAAAACATTTCTTAATGTCGGAAACCCTGTGCTAAGCCCATAGCCTCTATAATCACATACTATGAGCTCGGCTCCCAAATGAGCAAAAATAGGAGCTAACTCATTATAATCAGAAACAATTTCTCCATTTCCATGGAAATACAATAGGGTAAACTTTGCATTGGAATTTAGAAATCGACGTATATGTACCTTTACTCCCGGTTCAACTTCGATTTGAATTTCGTCGGTATTTGGCGGAGCCGGGAGCCCATCCCGACGAGGAAAAAAAAGGTTCTGATTAAATTGAGGAGAATCAAATATCGAGGTCATTTTTGTCCTTCCTGCGGAAGTTTACATAAAGATTAACCATAAAATATGGTTGATCAAATATAAGTGTATTAGGATATTAAATCCAAGTAATATATTGAACTTTTTATAAAAGCATGGCAAAATACCCGACTCTATTCAAGGTATTTCCTGCCCTTATTTAACCATTTCCCAAAGCATTTTAAATGGTTGTGAGGGAAATTATATAACATTTAAATGATATTAAAGGAGTGGTCAATGTTATTGGATCCTGCACCTATCGAGAAGCATTTTCAATCTATGGGTGAAATTTTAGATAAAGCTCGGAATCAATTAGGTCGAGGTTTAACAATTGTAGAAAAAATTCTATTTTCCCACATGGATCCCAATACAGATTTTTCAAAATTGGTACGTGGGGATTCAAACATCTTTTTAAATGCGGACCGTGTAGCGATGCAAGACGCAACTGCACAAATGGCAATTTTACAGTTCATGTCCGCGCAAATGCCTAAAGTAGCTGTTCCGACAACCGTTCATTGCGATCATTTAATTCAAGCATATGTCGGTTCTGAGAAAGATCTTGCTGCGGGAATTGAAACCAATAAAGAAGTTTATGATTTTCTTGAATCCGCTGCCATGAAATATGGGATGGGATTTTGGAAACCCGGCTCTGGAATTATTCATCAAGTAGTTTATGAAAATTATGCTTGCCCGGGTACATTAATGATTGGCACCGATTCCCACACACCTAATGCAGGAGGAATGGGAACAATTGCAATTGGTGTCGGGGGAGCAGATGCCGTTGATGTAATGACAGGGCAACCTTTCATGACAAAAATGCCAAAATTGGTTGGTATTAAGCTTACCGGTTCTCTCAATGGATGGACTGCCTCAAAAGACATTATTTTAAAAGTAGCCACTATGCTAACGGCTAAAGGTGGGACCGGAAAAATAGTTAATTATTTTGGGGATGGTGCTGAATCCTTGAGTGCAACAGGAAAAGGCACTGTTACTAACATGGGCGCTGAAATTGGGGCCACAACATCTATTTTTGAATACGATGATAGTCTCGATGTTTACTTGCGCAATACAGAAAGAGACGCAGTGGCAGACCTCTGTAAAAAATATGCAGAGCATTTAGTTTCTGATCCTGAAGTGGGTTCTGATCCTCAGAAATATTATGATGAAGTTCATGAAATTGATCTCAATACACTTGAGCCTCATATTGTGGGTCCTCATAGCCCAGATTTAGGGCGTACATTATCTGAGATGGCTGCTGATGTAGATGCTAATGGATATCCTGAGAAGTTATCTGCTGCACTTATTGGTTCCTGCACTAATTCAAGCTATGAGGATTTAACCAGAGCCGTAAGTTTAGTAAGACAGGCAAAAAAAGCCGGATTGAAAGTTAAATCTAATTTCTTAGTTACCCCGGGATCTGAAAGAATTTTTCAAACCATCACAAGAGACGGAATTTTGCAAGAATTCCAGGATGTGGGCGGTACAGTTTTAGCCAACGCATGCGGACCTTGTATTGGTCAATGGAAACGGGATGATATTCAAAAAGGTGATAAAAACAGTATTATTAGTTCCTACAATCGTAACTTTGCCAAAAGAAATGATGGCAACCCAGAAACCTTGAGTTTCATCAGTAGTCCTGAGGTCGTTGTTGGAATGGCTTTTGGTGGAAGTATGAAGTTTAATCCTATGACAGACTCCTTAAAAGATAATAACGGTAATGACTTTAAATTTGATCCCCCCGTTGGAGATGTATACCCCAATTCTGGTTATGCGACAAAAGATAGCGGATATTTGGCTCCAACAATGTCGGGAGAAGTTGTCATAAATCCTAGTAGTGAACGTTTAGCTTTTTTAGACCCATTTCCTAAGCAAAACATTTCTACGGATTATCAAGATCTTAAATTGTTATTTAAAGCTGCGGGTAAGTGTACAACTGACCACATTTCGCAGGCGGGTCCCTGGTTAAAATTTAGAGGCCATCTTGATAACATCAGTAACAATATGTTTCTTGGAGCCACGAACTCATTTCATGATGAAACTGGTAAAGGGAACAACCTTCTTACGGGTGAGTCTGACGAATTGAATAAAATCGCTCGTCACTACAAAGATAATAATGTAGGCTGGGTTGTTGTTGCTGATGAGAATATTGGCGAAGGTTCCAGTCGCGAACATGCTGCCATGGAGCCTCGTCATATGGGTGGTCGCGCATTTGTCGCTAAGTCTTATGCAAGAATTTTCGAAGCTAACCTTAAAAAGCAGGGAATTCTGCCTTTTACTTTTTCTAACAAAGACGACTATGAAAAAGTTCAGCAGAAAGATTCCATTACATTCGAAAACATTGAGCAAATTAAACCAGGCCAACAGGTTACAATGACCTTAAAGCATGAAGATGGTTCGACTGACCAAATCCAGCTAGACCATACTCTCAATGAAAAAGAATTGCAGTGGTTTTTTGCTGGCTCTGCATTGAATTTTGTAGGTAGCCAAAAGGCCTAGCTCTTCATATATTTCATATTTAATTAACAACCCGGATTTAAATAAATCCGGGTTGTTTTTTATTCGCCTTCCCAAAGACTTCTAAATTTTAGCTCATCTTCTAGAAAAGTTAATTTCTGTTGAGTAGTTTGACATTTCGGGCTTGATTCCCCCTCCTGTCCTTTTCGTGCCTCTAGAAGTTTAAAAGTCTCTTCGTAAAGAGCGAGCAATTCTTCATCATCCAAATTTTCAACACTCAGATTGCTCATAAAAAGAACTCCCAAAAAGAAAACAATCCTATAGCAACATGCTAATTTTTAACCATATTGCATATTAAAATTTTAAAGATCGGATTTACAAATCCAACCCTTTTTCTTACCATTTCTCCATGAGACCTTATACCAGTTTCCCTTACATTGTAAAACCTTAACTTTTGTGCCTCGATTCAATCGATTACAGACCTCCCCATTAATTTTTAAATGAATTTGAAAATTTTTCTCTAAAGTAAATTGGTCTTGCATAAAAAAAACTATTTCTTAGTTTTCTCCGGCTTTAACTTAAGGGATTTATTCTTTTCGTAATTTCCCGGTCGGACTATTTTAAGCCATTGTCCCGGAGTTAGTGAATTCCGAACTTTCATTCCATTTAGAACAGCTATTTCCAAATCTTTCTTATCATCGTTTAATTCTTTAATAGCAATACTTGTGAAAGTATCACCAGGCTGAACCTCATAAATATCAATATACTTTTCTTTATATTGTTTGCGGTCTCCCTTATGTCTTTTACCTCCAAATGTCATTCCCTTTATGCTTTTAATATAGTCAAACCGATTTTCCATTAATTCAGTTGTTTCTCTATTACTCACAGTTTGAGACAGAGTTCCGGATTTAACAATTCTATCCTTAGTATCTGGATGAGTGGCTTGAAAACTATGGTAAGCCTGACCACTCATAATTTCATGTTGTCTCAGGTTCCCCAAAAAAGCCACAATTCCCTTCGGATCATATCCACTTTCATAAGCTGTCAATATTCCATGAGCATCAGATTCAAGCTCAGCATCTCTACCGTAACCTAAATTAATAGTGGAAAACAGTTGGGTACTTACCAAGAGCCAATCTCCTGCATTTTTAGGGTTAGCAATTGCTCCTCCTAAAGCAAGAATTTGAGCTCCAATAGTTCTTATAATATGCTTTGCGGCATGATGAAGTGTCACATGGCCTATTTCATGGCCTAAAACACCCGCCAACTCCGCTTCACTATTTAAGGTAGCTAACAAACCCCGAGTTACATATATATAGCCTCCAGGCAAAGCAAAGGCATTAATATCGGAACTGTCTACAACCTTAAAGAAATAATTATTAAATTCTTTGTTGGACAAATTAGAAATTAATTTTTGCCCAATTCGATTAACATAAAGTTGAAGGGGTTTGTTTTGATAAAGACCAAATTGTTGAATTACTTCTTTATCGCCCCCTCTGCCCATGGAAAGTTCAGTTTCTTTATCAAAAAATGGAACACTAAACCCTTTGGAAACTGAAATAAATAAATTGGAGGTGAGAAAAAAAAGGAAATATATAAAACAAATTAAAAACCTTTTTTTTGAAAAGCACATAAGAAGCGACCTTTATCCAACGGACCCCTCTAAGCGTTTTAAAATTGAATCTACTTTTTCAAGGCCTTCGTGGTCAGTATATTTACTCTTTATTTCACGAAGAATTAAAACTGCGTTTTTTGAGTCTCCGTTCGACTCGTAACATCGCGCTAAACCAAGATATATGTAAAATAATGGAAACTTTGAAGGTTTGTCCACTAAGCTTTTAAAAATATCAATTGCCTCTTTATATTTTTTCTGACCTTCTAATGCGTGCGCTTTTCCATTCTGCGCCAAAAAATAATCTAACTTATTGGCAGAAGTATTATTTAAAATATCAGAATAAATAGTTATCGCATCATCGTATTTTCTATTTTGATAATAGACATCCGCTAATATTAGAGCAGCTCTTTGTTTTTGATCTCCTTTATCAAACTCACTTAATTTTTCTTTTAACTTTTGAATCAATTGGTCGGGTTGGTCTTTATTTTTTTCACGAAGCTGTTCCATTTCAAAATAAAGAGACTCCATACGCAAATTATTAGTTTTTTGTTTATCTAAAAAATACCATGCCCCAGCAAGTCCAATTAAGATCAAAAAGCAAATAGTTGCTATAATATTTTTATTTCTATTTACAAACTCAATAATTTTTGCACTAAGGACCTGAAACTGATCCGGTTCTTTCAATTCTTTTCTATCTAATTTTGGAGTGGTTGTCATTTACTTTAGTGGTATAAGGTTTTAGAAAATATGAAGAGGATTTCTTAATTTAATCATAAAGATTTATAGGGTACAAGCTCAATTTATTTTTTAAATTACGTCGATAAATAATAGTTTATACTAGGGTTCGATGTAATCCATTGAACACGTCTATTTATTTTAAATATTTTTTATGAAATCAAAAAATAAAATTGGGATTATTGGTGCCGGTAGTTGGGGGACTGCCCTTTCAATGGTGTTGGCGAATAATGGCTTTGAAATGGACCTTTGGGTTTATGAAAAGGATCTTTATGAAATTATTAAGCAAACCAGGGAAAACCAATATTTTTTACCGGGATTTGAAATTCCTGAATCAATCCATCCAGTTAATTCTCTAAAAGAAGCAACAATTGATAAAGAAATATTGCTTCTTGTTGTTCCAACCTCGGCAATACGTTCAGTTTTAGAACAATTACTTCCTTTCTTAAATCCTAATTGCTTAATTATTAATGCTGGAAAGGGAATAGAAAATAATTCCTTGCTTACAATCCACCAAATTATTAAGGAGTTTACCGATTCTAAGAATCCAATTGCAGCTTTATCTGGCCCTACTTTTGCTATTGAAGTTGCCAAACAAATTCCTTCTGCAATTGTCGCATCTTCACACAATAAAGAAACCGCAATTCAGGTCCAGAATTTATTCTCAAATTCAAAATTCAAAGTTTTTACATCTACAGATCTATTGGGAGTAGAATTGGGAGGAGCATTAAAAAATGTAATTGCAATTGCAACGGGGATTTCCGATGGACTCAGCTTGGGATTTAACGCTCGCGCTGCTTTAATAACAAGAGGATTAGTAGAAATCACGCGAATTGGAACTTCCTTAGGAGCCAGACCAGAAACATTCTCAGGGTTATCAGGAATGGGGGATTTGGTTTTAACTTGTACAGGGGACTTAAGTCGAAATCGAATGGTTGGGTTAAAGCTGGCAGGAGGACTTAAAACAAAAGAAATTGTTACCAGTATGAAAATGGTTGCTGAAGGAGTCCGCACTGCTATATCAGCTTTTGCATTAAAGGAAAACCTGGGAATTCAAGCTTCAATCATTGAAGAAACTTATAGAGTGATTCATGAAGACAAACCTCCTTTAAGGGCATTGCAAGACATTTTGAATGTACAAATTACCACAGAGTTTTCAGGGGTAAAGGGATTGGAATGAATCAAGAAAGTTTAAAGAAAATTTTATCTAAACTCCACCAACAAAAAATCACACCTGAGTCAGCTTATGAATTACTTCAAAAGCTTCCATTTGAAAACTTAAACTTCGCCCACCTTGATCATCATAGGTCTATAAGAAACGGTATGCCAGAGGTCATTTATTGTGAAGGAAAAACCACAGATCAAATAATCTCGATTATAAAAAGTTTCAATAAAACCAAACAAGATATACTTGCTACTCGATTATCTCCTAAAATGTTCAAATCTATTAAAAACCGGATTCCTAAAAAAGCCCAATATGATTCCTTGGGAAAAACTTTGACCATCAAAAAGAAAAAGAAGAGTAAAAAAGTCGGTGAAATTTTAATACTAACCGCTGGTACTTCCGATATTCCGGTAGCTTTAGAAGCGTCTGTGACCGCTGATTTGCTTGGGAGTAAAGTTGAAACAATTTTTGATGTTGGAGTTGCAGGAATACATAGATTGTTTGATAAATTTGACTTAATTCGAAAAGCTAAAGTGATTATTGTAGTTGCAGGAATGGATGGTGCTTTACTTAGTGTTGTTGGAGGATTAGTAGACAAACCAGTAATCGGAGTCCCAACAAGTATTGGATATGGAGCCTCATTTGAAGGTTTAGCTCCCTTATTAACGATGTTAAATAGTTGCTCATCTGGAGTTGGGACAGTAAATATTGACAATGGATTTGGCGCAGCTTGTTTAGCCCACAAAATTAATTTATTGGGGGAGCCTTAAAATATTCCACCACTTTTTTCATACCTTCTTCATTAGTTATCAAAGGTTTATAGCTCAGGTCCTTTCTAGCTTTTGATATATTAAAATAATGAGAATGGGCTAATTGACATGCCAAAAATCGAGTCATTCTCGGTTCCGATTGTATTCCAAATAGCCCATAAACTTTTTCTAACAACCAACCCAAATTATTCCCCAATTTAAATGAGATCTTTTTTTGAACCGGAGGAAGACTTAGTTTTTCTAATAATTGATTAATCCATTTCCAAAGATTAACCGGCTTACCATCGGATATAAAATAACTTTCTCCCGCAATTTGGGGATTTGTACTTAAAGATTTGAAAGCTTGAATGTGACCTTCAACTGCATTATCAATATAAATAATATCCACCAAGTTTTGGCCCTCACCCACTTGAATCAATTGATTATTTTTCGCTCGATTAATAATCCGCGGTATTAAATGTGGGTCTTCAGGACCCCAAATAAGATGAGGTCTTAAGGAAACCGTGGCCAAATCATTTTTTCCATTTGCATTTATTACCATTTGTTCTGCAATAGCTTTTGTTTTGGGGTATTCACATAAAAATTTTTTAGCATAGGGAATAGACTCATCCGCATTGATCAAATCTTTTTGTTCAAAAACCACGCTGGGCGAACTTGTATAAATTAGTTTCTTTACATTATTTTTTAAACAAGCCTCTAAAATATTTTCTGTCCCATTAACATTGGTTTCATAGAAATCATTCCTTGCACCCCAAATTCCTGTTAAAGCACCGGAATGAAAAACTACCTCTACGTTTTGGCATGCGTTAATTATTTCCTGTCTATTACGTAAATCAGCTTGAATGGAATTAATGTTCTCTGGAACCCCAGAGTATTTATGGCGACCCAAAATGGTTACTTCGTGACCTAATTGATCTAATCGCTGGGCGATATGCTTTCCTAAAAAACCACCGCCACCAGTCACCAAAATTTTCATAAAAACTTTTTAAATGGGTAAATTGGCTAGAGCGTCTAAGTCCAATAAACTATTGGCTTCATTTCCACGAGTTTTAAATAAATGAAATCCAGTGCATGCAATCATGGCTGCATTATCTGTGCAGTGAATAGGTTTAGGAAAATAGCATTTTATATTCCTTTTTTGAGCCGCTGACTTTAACCTTTCTCTCAAGTAGCTATTGGCCGCCACACCCCCCGTCAAAACAATTCTATTCAACCTTTCTGATTCACAAGCATCCATAGCCTTCATTGTTAATACATCCACAACGGCTTCTTGAAAGCTTGCTGAAATATTAGGGATATCTAATGGTTTTGAAGCACTATTTGACTTTTCAATTAACCGCCTAACGGACGATTTTAATCCACTAAAACTAAAATCTAGTGTTCCGTTTCCTACTAAGGCCCTTGGAAGATTGAAGGATGAAGGATTCCCTTTAGAAGCCATTTTTTCAATTATGGGTCCACCGGGATAACCAAGGCCTAGCATTTTAGCGACTTTATCAAATGACTCCCCTGCCGCATCATCTCTTGTCCTTCCTAAAATTTTGTATTTTCCAAAATTTTCAACGCGACAAAGATCAGTATGACCTCCCGAAACAATTAAAGATAGGTAGGGGAATTCAACTTCTTGCTCTAAAAAAATGGCACAAATATGACCTTCAAGATGATTAATTGCAATAAGAGGTATTTTAGAAGCATATGCTAATGCTTTACCTGTATTAAGGCCAACCAGAAGAGAACCCACTAACCCCGGACCTTGGGTAACAGCAATCAAATCTATATCCGAAAACGTTACCTCAGCTTTACTTAAAGCTTCATTAATAATTCCATGTATTCTTTCAATATGAGATCTTCCAGCAAGCTCTGGAACAATCCCCCCATAAAGGGAATGAATTTCATTTTGTGATGCAATTACGTTTGAACGTAATTCATTTCCATTCTCTAATACAGCAGCGGCCGTTTCATCACAAGAGGTTTCAATTCCTAAAACTATCATTTTTAAATATTCCCCCAAAAAAAATGCCGAGGGGAAATCCCTCGGCACTATAATATCAAAAATACATTTAAAAGTTACTATTTTGCAGCCATACTTTTAAAATTTGTTTTGGTAAAAATTCGACTCATAATGGACCAACCCCGAAGTAAAGAAACGGCTTCTTTTAACTGAGGATCCTTTGTAAGTTCAGCTTCCAATAAGGCCATTTCTTTTGAGATGGTTTCATCTTCATTAACTTCGCTAACTTCTTCTGAAGTTTCATCATCTTCTTCAATACTTTTCTTGCCCTTCAAATGTTTCTTAAGATCTCTTTCTCTAAGAAATCTCCTAATTTTATCCTTTTCTTTATTTGCTTTTTCTTCTTTAATTTCTTTTTCACTTTTTTTATCAGTCGACCTGGAAGATGCCTCAACTATAATATCAGGGATAATTCCATTTTCTTGAATGACCCGTCCACTCGGTGTGTAATATCTTGCGGTAGTTAGACGCAAAGCAGAACCGTCACTTAATGGAATTATGGTTTGCACGGATCCTTTACCAAATGTTTGTGTACCTAGAATAATTGCTCTTCCCAAGTCTTGTAAAGCTCCTGCAACAATTTCAGAAGCACTAGCACTTCCTCCATTTACCAGGATTATCAATGGATATGTCACTCGGCTCTCACCAAGATGAGTTGTAAACCGCATGTTTTGGTCTTCTGTACGGCCTTGGGTATAAACTATGAGATTTTCTTCATCCAAAAATCGATCGGTTACTTCAACAGCTTGATTTAATAAGCCGCCAGGATTATTTCGCAAATCTAAAACCAATTTCTGAATCCGATTATTTTTAAAGGCGTTTAAAGCCTTATCTAAATCTTTACTAGTGGTTTTTGTAAAGTTCCGAATTTTTACATATCCGATTTTCCCCTGATACATCTTGTGCTTAACACTTTTTACTTTAATTTCATCCCTAACAATTGTGATTTCTTTAGGTTCTTTTAAACCCTCTCTAATAATAGTGATTTTTATGGGAGTACCCTTTTTTCCACGTAAAATACTTACAGCATCAGAAAGTGACATATCTAATGTAGATTCTTCTTCAATTTTCACGATTTTATCACCGGGTTTTACTCCAGCTTTAAATGCTGGGGTATCCTCGATTGGAGAAACAATTGTTAGAATCCCATCCCTCATCGTTATTTCAATGCCTAATCCACCAAATTTTCCAGCTGTTTCAACTTGCATTTGTTTATAAGCATCGGGAGGCATATAGGAAGTGTGAGGATCTAAAGTTCTTAACATTCCGTTAATGGCACCGTCTATTATGTCTTTTGAATTTATCTCCTCGACGTAAGTTGCTTCCAGAATAGAAAGAATTTCAGAAAACACTTTAAGCTTATCATAAGAATTAGTGGAAGATTCCACTTCACCATCCACCTCTTTGGCAATGCTGACAGAAGTAAACGTTAAAATAAAAATAATAGTTAGGGCTATACTACCAAAAGCATAAAATCGCTTTTTGAGGCACAACCGCGGATGGGGTCTTTGATTGTATGAATTCAAGGTAGGTTCTCCAAGAAAGTATTAATTGATGGGTATATTACAATTATAGCTTAATTTACTTATATTTATAGCGTCAAATCATTTTTTTGCTAAACGAAACCAAGGTTTAGGGTTAATTGGCTTACCCTTGTGGCGAAGCTCAAAATACAAAACCTCTCCCCTTAAGGATCCAGAATCACCAGAGATTCCAACAGGTGCGCCCTCTTCCACCAATTCTCCCGTCTCTACCAAGAACTTATCCAGGTGACCATATAAAGAATGATAGCTATTTCCATGCCCTAGGATGATTAGATTGCCATATCCTTCTAAAAATCCTTTATAAAGAACTTTTCCATGGAAAATAGAGCGTACCTCTTTTCCCTTATCGACTTTTAAATTAATTCCATTATTAACAATGTAAGAATTATATTTTTTATCTTTTCTTTTCCCAAATCGATTCAAAATTTTGCCCTCTACCGGGAATCTTAAACGTCCTTTGACATCTGTCAGACTAAGCCCTTCTCCTAAAACCAGTTTTTCTCGTAATTTTTTTATTATCCCGTTTAATTTTTTGGACGCCTTTAATAATTCTCTTCTTGTTTGAATTACGTAATTTTTTTTATTTTTTATTTTCTTTAAAAATAAATATTTTGCTTTTTTTTCTTTTTCTGCTTCCTTCTTTTTAATCCGGGCAAATCCCTCTAACTTAATTAATTTTTTTCGACTTTCAATTAAAGTTTCTTTTTCGGTTTTCAGCTTTTTTAATTTTGTGGAATAGCTTTGAAAAATTTCAGAATCATAAGACATTATTGACTCAGTGAACTTTATTCTTTGAAGCATATCGCTAAAATTATCCGAAGAAAAAAGAATCTTTATTAATAATACGTCTCCTTCTTTGTAAATCGTTCTTAATCGATGACCAATAATTTGTTTCAAATTCTCCAAATCATTTTCTAATTTCCCAATGCTTAATGTAAGCCGGGATGTTTTTTTATTATTGAGTTCGATGTTCCAATTATAAATTTGGAGTTCTCTTTCTTTTAATTGAAGACGGTCATCTAGGTTTTCCAGGATTTTTAATATATTCCCTTCCTTCCTTCCCATGGAATCAATCTTTTTATTTTCTTTTTCAATTTTCTTTTTTAATTTCTCAAGTTCAGTTTTTTCTTCAATTATATAACTTTCAAATTCCTCGTTTTTCGAATTACCTTTATCGGCAAAAGAAAGGGGAAAAACGAAAAACAGATAAACAAAAAATATGGTAAAAAATAAAAAAGATTTCATTTTTTATAATACGAATTTAAAAATTGATTGACAGAAACATAACTCCCTAACCAACCTAAAAAAATACTCAGAGAAATTATTAAAACCACATAAGGGCTAGATATAAATTTGAATTCTATACCTCGAGCTAAATAACTCAAGGAACCCTGAAATTGCTCTTTTAAAAAAAATTGAATTCCTTTAACAAAGATAAGCGAAAAACCCGCTCCTAACAATCCGTGAATAATTCCTTCGAAAAAAAATGGTGCCTTTATAAACCCTGGCTTGGCACCTATTAACAACATTAATTCGATTTCGTCCCTACGAGAAAAAACAGACAATTTAATGGTATTGGAAATTATTAGCATCGCGCCCAACGCTAATAAAGCCCCAATTGCCGTTAAAAATACCCTGAGTAAAATCATAAATGTTTCAAAGCGCCCAATCCATTTCTCTCCATAATCAACAGACTCAACTCCTCTTTGATTTCGGATATCTCCTGCTAGCTCTCGAAGTCTTTTTAGAGGATCTTTTGTAGGTTTTAATTTTAAAACATAAGATGCTGGGAGGGGATTAAAATCTAATTCAGTTAAAAAATCAGATTTTTGCGCAAACATTTCCTTAAACTTCTTCCACGCCTCATTTTCGCTAATATATTTTGTTTTTTCTATTTCGTTTAGTTTTTTAAAATAGTCTTCTAATTTATTCTTATCCTGGTCATTAATTCCATCTTCTATGTAAACTAAAAGACGAATCTCTTCATTCCAGGTCATCAATAATGAGTTTAAATTGTAATAAATGAATAAAAAAACACTAAGAATAGATAAAGCGATAGAAATGGATCCTATGGAGGCAAAGTAAATTTGTTTACTGGATTTGATATTTGAAAATGCGGAGCGGATTGCTCGGATCATTCTTACACTGGAATTTGATTATTTACAATTTTCCCCCGTTTTAATGTAACAATGGGGTGTTTATTATTACGCAAAATTTCTTGACTGTGAGTCGCAAATATTACTGTCATTCCTTTTTGGTTAGCTTTTTCAAAAAGCTCCAATATTTCTTGTCCCATTTCTGTATCTAAATTACCCGTTGGTTCGTCAGCAAGTAATATTTGGGGAGAATTCACTAAAGCACGAGCAATCGCAACGCGCTGTTGCTCTCCACCCGATAATTGAAGCGGGTAATCATCTTTTTTTTTCGTTAATCCAACATTTTTTAAGGCCTCCCATGTGTTGAAATGAATAGTCTTTGGATCTGCCTCAATAATCTCTTGAGCCAAAGCTACATTTTCATAAACCGTTTTATGGGAAAGTAACTTATAATCTTGGAAAACCACTCCCATGTTTCTTCTTAATTTATACAAATGCTTTAATTTAAGACGACCAATATTAATTCCGTTTACTAACACTTGGCCCTTATCATAATTTTCCCACCTAAATAAAATTTTTATCAATGTTGTTTTTCCTGCGCCACTAGGGCCAGTAACAAAAATAAAATCGCCTTTTTTAATTCGTAAGGAAACGTCAACCAAGGCAGGATGTAAGTTATTATATATTTTACAAACGTTAAATAATTGTATCATCCGTAACGGAATTGGGTTGGATCAAAGATTAGAATTTGAATGAATTGATTTAAAAGAAACTAATTAAAATTAAGGTTGGTCATTTTCCCTTCCCATTAAGGGTTTGTTGAAAAACATGATAAAAGTTTGTTTAATTGATTTGTTTTAGCTTTGAGTTGAACTTGGCAGTTCATCAGTTAAAATTATATCGCTTTCAATAGAATCCTCAGTAACCATATCATCGCTCAACATAGAAATAACGTTGTTTCTATAAAACTTTCTAATTTGTTCTTCAGACAAAAGTTCAAAGTTGATAAATGTTTTAATTATCAATCTATGATTTTCTATTTCATAGGCAAATATTCCGGCAGAACCAACAAGGTAACCTTCATATTGGCCAAAGGTTAAAATGGCTTCCTCTAAAATAGTATCAAGCGATATGATGCAATTATCCTCCGTTTGAGTTCGCTGACTAAATCTATCAATACAATGGGTGGTATAGGCAACTTGAGGAAAAATAAAAGACTTGAACAATCGACCTTTATCAGTGGATTCTGTCTTAGCTGGAGAAATTAAAGTTTCAAACCCTTGTTTCGTAAAATCCACTAAACATAAAACATCTTTCCCAAATCGCTTGCTTACTTTTTGGGTCACTTTGTCCATAAATCTTTGCCGTTTACGTATAGATATTCTTCCCCCTCGCCCAAAGTAACGATTATATTCCTTTTTCATAAATTGTTTAATTTGAGCTTCTTTAAATGCAAATTCTCGGTCACTTGCCATATAAACCACATCCAATGTCTAAATAATAAGATTTTCTATTTCAAATAGTAATTATACTCCATCAAGGATCAAGGAAAAAGGATTTAATTGTCTGTCTTTATAATTAACTTTTTGTTTTATTGGAACTTATTTAATTTTTTATATTATTTATTTTTTTTCTACTTAGAGTTTTTGATTTTGATAAAATGCAATTATGAATAACATGTTGAAATTATTTATCATTCTTTTAGGTGCCACTTTTTTGTTAAATTTTGCCATGAATTATATGGCTAATAATATTTCTGATTTTGAAAATTTACCTTTACCACCCAAAAAAATAACAAAATTTAATTCTCCTTACCCTCTATTGAAAGTAAATGCCCAATCAAAAGATACCTGGATTTTAGTGGATTTCTCCTCAGGAGAATTCCACAAAATTGATGATCCCGAAAACAACAAACAACAATTAAATAAATTTGATTGGGATTTAGGTTTTCAGCGAACAAAAATAATTTCCAATGGAGGAGAAACCAACCCAAAAGGATCCGTTGGGGTTATTAATTTAGGTCAACAGGATTTTGAGGCAATTGAGAAAATTCCTGAAACATCATTTACCTTTGACAAAAGATCTTGGGGAAGTATAAATAATCAGTCTCTTGCAGATTGGTATGTCTACAGAACCAGAACTCATAATGTAGAATCCAAAAAGAATCTTTATATTTTAAAAACATCTGATGGCTACATTAAAATGAAAATAATTAATTACTATTGTGGTCGACCAGAAAGTGATTGCCAAACTATGATGTGCACAAGAGATGAAGCAGCTTGTCTTACCATTCAGTATAGCCACATCTCATCAAAAAAAGATAAATTCCCCATACTATCTAAAAAAACAACCCAAGCCTCTACAGTTTCGCATTGAATAAAATAATTTTTTCTATTGCCACCCTTCTTTTGTTTTGGGCTTGCGAGCCGCAAAAAAAAGAAATGCTTCTAATTCCTTCCGGAAAATTTACTTTCGGTTTTAATCCCCAAAAATCCGTTTCTTCATTTATGTCGGACACAACATCAAGCCAAAATGCACAGCCTTTACATGAGGTGACATTACCGGACTTTTATATAGATATTTATGAAATAACTTATGGAGACTTCTTAAAATTCAAATCAAATGCAAATTACTCTGACGATGTTCTTACAAATCCTATTCGTGGAGTATCTTGGTATGAGGCTGAAGCCTACTGTTTATGGTTAGGCAAAAGGTTACCCACCGAAATTGAATGGGAAAAAGCTGCCAGAGGAACTGATGGGCGTAGGTTTGTTTGGGGAAACGAGTTTAATAAAGAAAACGCTAACTTTGGAAAAACGGTAAAGCCTGGCGGAGGTTGGGAGAAAGATAAAAGCGCTTACAATATTTACGATTTAAATGGTAATGTTTCGGAGTGGACTTCAAGTTGGTACCTACCCTACCCAAATGCACCTTACCAAGACAAAAATTACGGTAAAAAATACAAGGTGATCCGTGGAGGAGCCATTAATAAAACTGAACATGGGTTTTTAGAAGAATTTAACTCGCTTTATTACCGTAATTTTGCGCCTCCTTCTCTCCGATCCTGGGACACTGGATTTCGCTGCGCAAAATCCTCTTTTCCTAATACAACAAAAAATTAATAATCTTCAATCAATTTTTATAAGTTTGTTGACGCGTCATCCTCATCCGCAACCTCTGATTTAAAAGGAAGATCTTGGGTGACTGTCTCATGAATCTTTGATACATTTTCTACGGGTTGTATTTCTTGGGTATCTTTAGCCGGTAGTACTTCGGTCATTTCATTTGGATTTTCTTTAAAGGTCTCAACTATCACTTTGGATTCCCTTGAGTCCGGAGAGTTACTTACAGATTCCAATGGCCGGCTGCTTTCTCCAACAGGGACCTCTGAAATTGCTTCGCTCTCCCTTTTTTGTGGTGCCCGTGTGGTACGAGTGGGTTTCCTCGTACGTCGTCTTGCATCCCCACCTGTTCTCCTGGTATTTGTCGATTTTCGGGAGCTTTTACCCCTATATGTGGCAGGTCTTCGGCCTCTCCCTCTCTTTTCTGTTTTTTCAGAAGATCGACTTTCAACCACTTCCTTCTTTTCTGGTTCCTCATTTTTAATAAGCTTTTCAGCTTGTATTTCTTCTTCTTTCTTTTTCTCCAAAACAATATAAGAAAATTGCTCTACAGGGAGATGGTCTTTACTTTTAAATTGTAAAGTCACACCTTGCTTTTCCTGGAATTCTTTTAAATACTGGAGTTTATTATTTAACAAATAACTTGCGACGGGAGAAGAAATAATAATCTCTAAAACTTTAATGGACTCTGCAGCAAGTTTTTCCTGAATTTTTCGAAGAACACTTAGTGCTATCGTACTTACCGTTTGAATATGACCCGTTCCTGAACAACGACTACAGGGCTCAAATACCCCTTCTTTAACAGGAGGAGACAGTCGCTGACGCGACATTTCCATAAGTCCAAATCTGGAAATTCGTGAAATATTTACCCGAGCTTTATCAATTTTACAACTCTGCTTAAGTTTTTTTTCTACTAGTGATTTATTTTTCTTTTGAAACATGTCAATAAAATCAATGACAATGAGCCCACCTAAATCTCTCAACCTTAACTGATGAGCAATTTCTTCGGCAGCTTCTAAATTTGTTTTTACCGCTGTTTCCTCTAGTTCACTGGCACTTGTTGTTTTTCCAGAATTGACATCGATAGCCACCATCGCTTCACCGATGTCAATGACTATGGAACCTCCGGAAGGGAGAGGTACTTGCCGGTTAAAAATACTTTCAATTTGATGCTCCACATTGTAATAAGAAAATAAAGGTCTGGATTCCTGGTAATATTTCACTCTGTGACGCATCCGAGGCATGACTAATCTTATAAATTCTTTCACTGCTTTATAAGACTGAAAGTTATCCACAATTATTTCATTCGTATCTCCAGTAAATTGGTCACGGACAGTACGAACAACCATGTCAGGCCCCTCATGTAACAACAAGGGAGCTTTAGCTTCAGGATTTTTTATTTTTTCCTGGATGCTTTCCCAAATCTTGATTAGCATCTGCAAATCTTTCTGCAATTCAATTTTGGTTCTTCCTAATCCTGCCGTTCTGATAATGACACCCAAATTATCCGGGAGTCCCAACTGAGAAACAATTTCTTTAAGTTTTTTTCTTTCAGATTCATCCTCAATTTTTCTAGATATTCCGGTGGAGTCACTGGAACCGGTTAGAACTAAGCAACGCCCAGGAATGGTTATTGCGTTTGACAGTGAAGGGCCTTTCGCATCACGACTTTCTTTTACAACTTGAACTAAAATTTTCTGTCCACGAAGTAATACATCTTGAATTCGGGTTTTTGCCTTTTTTTCACGGGAAGGAATGTAAGATTCTTTTAAAACGTCTTTAAAGGGTAGGAAACCATATTTTTTGCCACCAAAATCTACAAATGCGGCTTCAATCGCCGGTTCAACTCTGGTGATCACTCCTAAGTAAATATTTCCTTTGACTAACTCTTGGCTAGTGTGCTCTACAATATAATCTTCTAGTTTCCCGTTATTTAGAATAACGGCTCTACATTCCTCCGGGTGATCGGCATTGATTAACATAATTTTTTTGTTGGACATTTTTGGGATCGCCTTTCTATTTGGCAAACTTATATTTGTTTTCACCCGTCTATTTGACAATTCTCATAATAAAACAAAACCATTCTTATTTCAAAAACTGTAAAGACATGGTATTTTAATATTATTTAGAGCATTTTTTGTAATTATTATTTGAAGGGGCCTACATCTATTTTCTTTTAGATTAATTTCCTCAGGATTTTTAATTTATTTACTTAGTTTCTATGTTGGAACAAATAAAACTTCCAAATTTGGATGAATTGACCCCCAATGATTTGTTGGGGAAAACAATTTTTATTCGAGTGGATTTTAATGTACCTCTAACAAATACCGACAAAGGATATAGGGTTGCTGATGACACTCGAATCCGTCGTTTCCTAGATTTAACATTTAAGAAAATACATCAATTAACAGGTGGTAACTGTCGAATTATAATAGGTTCTCACCTAGGAAGACCACACAAAAAAAAGGACCATTTGGGTTGGGATGGAATTTTTAATATCCAATTTGTCTGTTCCCATTTCGACACCTTAATTCGTAAATTGTACGATGACACTTATTCAATTTTTCCGCCCGAAATAACTGATTCCCATTTAAAACATTCTTTAGAAATTTGCTCTAACCATCAATTGCCTTTAGGTGGAATCAAATTTCTTCCAAATTTACGTTATCTTTTGGACCCAAATAATCCGGACGACTATAGAAAAGAATTTATTGAAGAGTTGGGGAATCTCGCTGACGTTTTCATAAATTGCGCCTTTGGGTGCAGCCACCGAACTTCAAAAAGCATTCGAATGCTCCCAACATTTATGCGTCAAAAAGGCAAGATAGTTTCAGCCGGCAAATTATTGAATCAAGAAGTTACGGAATTGGGCAAATTTGGCCATAGATTATTACAAAATCCTCGAAAAACCGCCATCATTGCTGGAGGTGCAAAAATAGCCGATAAAATAGGGATCCTAAAACAGTTTGTAGAGTCACAAATTCGTCTAATATTTGTAGGTGGACGTATGGTGAATGCGTTTTTACTCGCAAAAAAATTAAAGGACGTGATTCATAATTTATCGTTGCAAGATATCCCTTCCACCCTATATAAAAATAAAAATCCAGAAGAAAGTCAGGCGATTTTAAATGAAATAAAATATGCCGATGAAATCATTAAACTTGCAGATCAAAAAGCAGTGGATATCGTTTATCCAGATGACTATAAAATTACGAAAGATTATTCTGAAACTCACTACACAATTAAAAGTGAGCCGGATTTTTCAACTGACTTTCAATTAGACTTAGGGCCGGAAACTATAAATAATTACTCAAAAAAAATCTTGTTGAATGGAGAAATTGATAATGTTTTTTGGAATGGTCCACTAGGTGCCTATGACCATCCTCATTCCGAAGACTACGGAGAGGGGTCGAGGGAGCTAGCTAAAGTTTTAATGCAGGACGCAGTTTCTGTTCAAGGGAAATACCATGTTATAGGTGGGGGGGATTCAGCAGCAATTTTAAACCAATTAAAATTTGATGAATTGAAAAAACTATTAAAAGATCAATTGGTTTGTCAACTCAATTCAGCAATTAATAATAAGTTGGTTAATATTGATTTTTCCGCTGAAGACACTTACACACTTTGCAATTATTTTACATCAAACTTTTTTGTTTCAACAGGGGGTGGGGCTTCTTTAGAGTTTTTGGAAGCATATCTAAAAGATAAAGGGAAATCGCCTATAGCCTCTTATTTACCCGGAACCGCAACTTTACTCGAATTAGTTTCTACATAAGAAAGCTTTCTTTCTTTTTCCAGAAAGTCTTGTATTAAGAAAGTTAATAATTTTTTAAGTAATGTTAATTCCTCTAAAAATTCAAGATAAACATCTTTGGTCAATTCAGCTAATTTCAAAACATCATCACCTAAAAAATTTTCTTTTCTTTTATTAAACATATCGCAAATGGGTTTCACCTCGGGACAGGTCATTCCTATTAAACTAATTTCGTCATCAATTTTTGAAATCATAGATACAGATTTTCCTAACTTACCTTTATTTAATGCGTTTGAGGGAAAAAATCGAATAACTCTTGTTGCATGTTCCACACCAGAATGACCCAGGCCTATTAATTTTTCTACAATTTTACATTTATCTTTAATCGATTGTATTATCAAAGGTATATTTACAATTTCAAATTCATCTTTTAAATTTCTACTTACTTCCTTAAATCCTTCTTGGCAATTTAATTCTTCTGTTTTTGCTAATCGAATTTTCCAAATTAGGCGGTACACTTCTGTAAAAATTTCTTTAATCGTTATTGGGTATCTAATTAAAGGTTTTAATTTCAAATAATTTTCAGAATCAAACGAAGTCTTAAAAATTTGAACTTCTTTCAAGGGGATTACTTGATCAGGATATTCCCATTCTCCATTTTTCCATTGATTTTCTAACATTGAAAATACTAAATCAGGCTGTACTTTATGAACACAAACTACATCATGGCAAGTCACTCCATAACTGCAGGGAGCACAAGGAATTCTGGCTTGAAAGATAATATTTTCTTCTTTATAGGGAGCAGTTTCATAAGGGTGAGCATGCGCAAAAAACAAACCAATAATCCGAACACTCAAAGCGGCAGCAATATGCATTGTCCCGGTATCATTGGTAATTAAATATTGGCAATGTTTCAAAGCACCAATTAATTCTGAATAATTTGTTTTACCTGTTAGGTCTAAGACTTGATGAGTCGAATTTATTTGAGAATAAATTTCGTTCGCTACTTTTGATTCTGAATTTACCCCGAATAAAATTATAAATACTCCCAACTCCTGAATTAATTTGTTAGCAAGCTTTGCAAAATATTCAGTCGGCCATCTTCGTCCCTCCAGACTTGAACCCGCCTGAATTCCAACAATTAAAGGCTTTCCACTATTTTCAATATTTTGAAACCATTTCTTTACATTATGTAAATCTTCATTCTTTTCTATTATCTCAATTCCTTTGGGACCCGGCTCTACATCACCACCACGAGAAAATATATCTACCAAATTAAATGAATTGTAATCACGATTAAATGGTTCAATAAAAAAATATTGGAGCCAAGGATGATAAGTCATTCTTTCGCCCTCTGAATTACAAAGGAACCCACGGACGTTCTTCAACCCTAAGTACTGGATCATTAATGCGCTGAGTTTAGAGTGACTGAGATTAATAACTAAATCAAAGTTTCTTTCCTTTAGCGTTTCCAAAAATTTTTCTAAATAACGATAAAGTTCCACCCAGGTTGTTTCGCGATTTTCTTTAAACTGCTTTAAATCGAAGACTATTCGTTCATTAATATTAGGAATTCTTTCTGAAAATTCATAAAAATCCCTAGTAATAATCAAGGATATTCTAGCTTCAGGATGTTTATGTCTTAATCCGGAAATAAGAGGTGTGGATTGAACTAAATCTCCCATGCGAGTCATATTGAATACCAATATTTTGTTTATTGAATTCATTATCACTCCACAGTTATTTGGTCTAACATCAATATCAATAATTCATTTTGCGTAAGCTCACCCTCTCCATCTTTAATATCCCCAACCATCCTTTTAATGGAAAAATCTGAATCCTCTCTATATTTTTCCAAAAATTTGCCCAACTTAGTTTCAGAACCTGCTTCTTCAATGGCCAATTCAACGGCCGATTTACGCTTTTTAATTTCATCGTAAAAATCTGAGGAAGAATTCAATAATATTTGGAGTAAAAACTCCTTCATTCTATGCTCCATTGTGTGTTCGCGTAAAACTCGGATTCTTGATTTCCCTGCTATCTCTTCAACTAAAATTGGATTTTTCAAATAATATTCGATTTTATCTCGCAATTCCTCTAATGTAGAAAAAGTAATGACTTCTTCACCCAACAAAAACAAATCATCTAATTCTTCGCGATCATCAACAAGTTGAAATGCTTTACAAGCCGCAATTTCAAAAGTGCGAGGATTAACAAAATCACCATTGGGATTGACGTCTTCATGATAATTTGAGGAATGCAAATTAATGTTTATTTTTCCATTATTATAAATTTTCACGCATTCTTCATTGGAAACACGCTCTCCATTTTTTTGTAAATGATTATCAAAAATTGGATTACTTTCCCAACCGGTTCCCCAAATTTTCAAATTGAAATCAAGTAACCGCTGAAATGATTGAATTCGGTTATAATAAGCCGCACCCATAAAAGAAACTTCCGCTCCATACTTTTTCCTATCTTCTTGATTTTCATCATATGGTTTATGAGTATCCGGCCAACAAGCTTGCGGAAGATAATATGGAACCGTATTGTAATTGCCAAGTTGTTCTATGAATTCTCCTTGTTGAATAGTAAAGAAAAAATCATACGACCCTGCAATATCTTTCCAATAGGTTAAATTTCTAAAGTCTTCAACAAACCAAAATGCAATTGGCTTATTTAATTTTTTCAGTCGTTGAATACCCTTAGAACTTAATGGGGCTTGCGCTAATGTCAATATTAAGTCCGGAACAAATTCAACCGCTTTTGCGACAATGACCTCCTCCATTAAATTCATAAAATGAGTAGATAATATATTTGAATTCTTCTTGTCTTTCGTTACTTCTTTTAAACCAAAAAAACTATCTTTAAAAGATTGACACTCAACTGTTTCCACCTGATGCCCAAGATTTTTTAATGCTCCGGCAGCATATTCAGCTGTTGGCAGCGAACCGCCATATATGGGATTGATTACCAATATTTTCAATCTATTATCTTTAAGGAAACTATTTAAATCCTTCCCCTTACAGAACAATTGATAATAGGAACTGGAAATTTGAGTGGATGGCGGATGAACAATGAATTCTCCAAATTGATCCAAGTAACGGGCAAATATTTTAGGTACAGGCTCTCCAACCATAAAATCAACGCGATCAATAAACGGAGTTATGTCAATTTGCTCCAAAAAAACTTTAAATATTTCCATCCGTGGCTCAATCACATACAATTTTTTTGAGCAATTATTCAAAATATTTAAAACATGGTAACCAAGACCTAACCCAAAAATTACAGGAGGCTTTAAACAATCTAAATTTACTGAAGAAACAAACTTATGAGCTTCTTTTTGCGGATCATAATTGCTATGAATTAGAATAGATTTAAATTTTAAATTAGGTACTCCAGATTTAGCCTTAATAATTTCAACATTTGGTGATACATCTATCTTCTGAACTCTTCTTGCTAAAGATGGAAACCGGGCTTTTAGTTTTTTAATGTTAGATTTAAATAAGGACATGATTTTTATGGAGTAACCACTTGTTCTTCGACAACCTTTAATAAGTCAAGTGAATCCTTATGTTTAGGATCAAATATTAATATACGATTCAAAGTTTCTCTTACATCTTCAAGTCGACCTTGCTTAAATTGGACACCCGCTAAACCAAAAAGCATATTTAAATTGGCAGGATGTAACTCTAAATACCTCTGTAGAAAATCTTTTATTTCTTCGAACTCATCAAGTTTGTAGGCAACTTGTAACAAACAAGTTAAGGCAGGGCTATTTTCTATATTACTTTCTAATGATCGAATAAATTCCTCTTTTGCACTTCCAACATTTCCTTTTTGGAATTGGATCATACCCAACCCGCATAATGCTTTATCATCGCTTGGATTTATTTGTAAGGCATTTTGATAATACTCTTCGGCTTTTTCAAAATCATTCTTTTGAAAATAACAGGATCCCAACCCCACCATCGCTCCATTACAATTCAAATCAATTTTTAATGCTTTTTCATAACATTCTTCAGCTTCACTCCAATTTTGAAACCTAAAGAATCCTTTCCCCTGCCCTAACCAACTTTCCAAACAATTCGGGTTTTCTTGACTAACCGCTTTAAAAATTTTCAAAGCTTCTTCATAGTTTTCTTCTGACTCCAATTCCTTAGCTTTTTGTATTTCATTTTTCCAGTTATGGGAGGTATATTTTTTAGAATCTTTCTTCGAGATTATTTTTTCATTTAAAATCGGTTGTGCTAATACCTTGTATTGAAATACAAAAAATTGCTTTAATTCCTCAGGGCTTAAATCAGAAATGGTCATTCGTCCAATTTTAATGGACGCAACTTTCTTTTCTGCGAAATCTTCATATTGAGGCGCTAAGGTTTCATCAATTGCCTTTATTTCCAAACCAGCATCCTTAAATAGCTTTTTGATCTCTTTTAAAGTAAAAAACCTCAAATGAGTTCTATCAAGAATTCCTTCATCCTGGTAAGTCCAGTTTCCTTCGATAAGATGATGAACTAAACCAAAATATTGAACATTTGGAATACTGGCAATAATCGATCCATTAGACTTTAGGAATTGCAATGATTTTTTTAATGTGGCTAATGGGTTGACTAGATGTTCTAAAACGTCCGCAAATAAAATACAATCAAAACTTTTTTCAATAAAGGGTAACTCAATATCCTCTATGTTTCCTTCTATAACTTCATCTAAAACTTGAGATGCCTCTTGAACTGCTTCCGAATTTATCTCCACCCCGGCAACAAAACAATTTTTGTTATTTTTTAAATACTCACCTGTCTTCCCTGCTCCACAACCTATTTCTAAAACTGTTTTCACACTATCGGGAATTAGTGGCAAGATATCTTCACGAACATGATGGTAATATTCTTTTGAGGCCTGTCTCAAAGGTAATTCATTCTTGTTAGGTGAAATATTTTTATTTAAATAATCAATTATGGATTGTACCCGATGACCATATGTATGTTTATTCAATACTTCCTGTCTACCACATTCAGAAATCTCCTTAATTTTATCCGGATGATTTAAATAATATTCAATTGTTTCAATCAATTTTTCATCCTGATAAATAATCAAATGCCTTCCATTTTCAAACAATTCCTCTAATCCACTATTAGCAGCAGGGTCAGTAATCAATAAACTCCCAGAACATAAACCTTCAAAAACCCTCATATTTAAATCATGGTTAATAGAATTATTAAAAACAATTTTAGATTGACAAAAAACCCGTGTCATCTCGTCCATAAATTTTCTATCTATATGAAGATCAAAATGTTCTCCAATATTTTTTAGAAGTTGTTTTCTCCGAGCATGGTTATCCGTTATGCTCCCTACAAATCCAACTTCATATTTTTTTTCTACATTTTGTTTTCCATGAATTTCAGGATCGCATGCCAAAGGCAACCATTCAACGTGAGTCATTCCATTTTTCTTAAACTCCGGAATATATTCTTTTTGTGCAAGAAAAATGTAATCAAAGTTTTTTGCAATTTCGATGTGCTTTTCTAAATGAATATGTGTATCAATTAAATAACAAACCTTAGGAAAATCAAATTTATGCAAATCTGGAGGAATATCACTTAAGCCCGTCTCAATAAATAAATAAAAATCCGGATTCCAATTCTCAACCAATTGGTTGACAACATCTTGAAGGTTTCCATTGGATGGGCGAAAAATATCTTGAGGTTCAATGGGCCAATTCAACTCTTTTAAATCCCATTGCCTTATGACTTCATGAGTTATGACTGCACCACAGGTAACTATGTTGTGAGATTTCTCTAAAGCACGATGCATGTAATAGGCCGTTGTTGCGGGATGAGACACATAGTCCAGCAAAATATTTTTTTTCTTTTTATCTTTGAATGGAATTTGTTTTTGGCCGGTTTGAATTCCCAAGTCATTTAAGTAATTCACTAGAGTAGACTCAATCAATTGTTTCCACTTGTTTAAAAATTTATCTAATCCAAATTTTTCTTGAACTGTTGCTCTCGCTTTCTTTCCCATTTCCTTCGCCAAATCCGGACACTCCAACAATTCTCTTAAATGTCCTCTTAATCTCTCAATATCATCTGAAATAAATCCATTCTCTCCATTAACAATAGGTGATGTAGAATTTGCAATAGAAATGACAGGCATGCCAGTTGCCATTGCTTCTAGTAAGGATAAATTGTATCCATCTTCATATTGATCCGGAGAAGTACTGAGATAAACTCTGCATTTACGATAGTGATTTAGAAGATCCTCAAATCCCTGAGAAATTTGACTTGTGCCTATAGTAGGATTTAAACCTAAAGTTACGGAAGGAAATCCTTCTAAAATTTCCTCACTTAATGTGTAACCACGGGCTAGATCCATTTCTTTTAATAGATTTCCAACTCTTAATACACAGGAGTTTTCTCCGGTATATCCCTCAAACTCATTGATGTCTATACCATGATGGATAACGTGACCTTTTAAACCCCAGTCTTTAAGTTTAGATTCTGAGATAAATACATTAGAAACATCTTGTAAAAAGGGAGCCAATTTTTCAAGATAATCGTTACGGTCAATTGGGTTTTTGCTGAGTGCTATTTCTGTGGAAAGACGGCAATGAAATACGCAGATTTTTGGCAAACTGGCACTTTGAAAAGCTATCAAATCTTTTATATTGTGAGCAATTAATAAATCATATTGGTTGTTATATACCCCTTGGTGAGCTTCTGCTAATGAAATTAATTCACAATTCTTTGGGACATCTCGCATATTTCGGTCCCAATCACGGAAATTATTTGGGGCAATTTCAGGAGAAGCAACATAAAATTGGTAACCCAATTTAGAAAGGTTGCATATATAGGGTTCATGCCAATTGAATGTTAAAATTTTTAATTTCATTTATTGCAGCTCCTTCAGCAAAAAAACGGTATTATCCATTCCTTATCTTAGCGGATTTGGTGAAAAGACCCTTTAACGTTAAAATGCTTTATTTTTAAGGAGTTATAAATTATTTTCTGATAACTTCCTCTTTTTTTTTAAATTTCCAAAATTTTCGTAACTTATTAACTGAAGAATCATCCAAAGAGTGACATGAACTAAAATAAAAACCTTCAATAAATACAAAATGGAATTTCAAAAACCAGATCCCAACTCAAAAAAAATCAAAACTAGAGAAGCGATGATACGGTACAAACAGGCCCAACAGGCCAAACAGCAGTGGTCGGGAGAAACGCCTATGGGGGAAGGACCTCTAAATAGAGACGGTATGCCAAAAATCCCACCAGGACAAAGAGCCAGTGAACGGTGGCCGGTTTTAGATTTGGGAGTCCAACCTGAAATACCAAAAGATATGTGGAATCTTACGATATCGGGATTAGTGGAAAATCCGGAAACCTTTAACTGGAAACAGTTCTTAGAATTTCCACAAATTGAAGACGTATCGGATTTTCATTGTGTAACCACCTGGAGTAAATTGGATAATCACTGGGTAGGAGTTCGTTTTTCAGATATTGCTAATGAATGTGTTGTAAAACCTGAAGCAAAATTTGTCTATATCAAAGCTTATGATGGTTATTCCACAAACCTGCCATTAGAAGAAGCTATGAAATATGATGTCTTATTAGTTCATATGTGGGAAAACGAACCCCTCACCAAGGAACATGGGGGACCAGTGAGAATGATCACCCCACAATTATATGCCTGGAAAGGGGCTAAATGGATTGGCGAAATAGTATTTCGCGAAAAAGACGAACTCGGGTTTTGGGAACAAAGAGGCTATTCCAATACTGCAGAACCTTGGCTCGAAGATCGCTATTCAAGATAGAATCTATTATAAAAAGTTTAAGTCAAACGGAGAGTTTTTAATTTGGTAAGACTTTCAGATTTAAGAAGCTCATCCACACCTTTATCACCAATAAAGGTATCGAACATAAGTAGAGTTTCAATATTAGTTAAAGTCTTAGAATTCGCTAAATAATGGGCTGCGTCATATCTTAAAACATTTCTGGCCAGGTTAAGATGTTTTACTTTTTTAAACACTTTCGACTTCGCTAAAATTTTTATTCCCTTATCTGTTACTTTTGTCCGATAAATATTTAATTTGCGCACATGAGCAAATCCCGGATGTTTAGCCATTGCCATTAAAGTAGCATCACCTGTGGGATTATCCTGGAGAATAAATATTTGCAGTTTTTTGAACTGACCCTGAGCCAGCGCCAATCCACCTTCTTCCTCTATATTATTAAAACGTAGATCCAAATTTACCAATTGCGGAGCAAAATTGGCAATGGAAAGTGCTATGGCTCCCTTGTCTCCAATATTATTTTCTCCGAGATAAAGGCGCTTCAGTTTTGGAAATCGGTTGGATTCTGCCAGAACAGGCAAACCCTTTTTAGTAATTTGATTTCGGGTAAGATCTAAGTTTTCCACTTCTTCCAAGGGTCTCTCAACTTGCATTAAAGCCTCCAGCCCTTCGTCTCCTATAAATTTGGCTTTCAGTTCAAGAGACTCACCATCTTCCGATAAGCATTCATCAAAAATACGGTTTATATAATCTAATTTAGTTCTGGTAATCATTTCTCGTAGATTGTCAAAAAATATTCCAGCTATTTCAAATTTATGACACACCGAAATCCAATATCACTGAAACTTCTTGAAAATGGGTAACTCCAATCCCGATACCCTGTTCGCATAGCAATAACACTGTCAGACCACGCCCCACCTCGCCGAACTTTCATAACTCCTCTTTTTGGTCCTCGTGGATTATACATTACTTCCATAGCATAGTATTGGGGTGAATACCAATCGGCCACCCATTCCCAAAGGTTTCCAGCCATATCAAAAAGTCCGTATTTATTGGGAGGATAACTGCCTACAGGACGAGGACCTTCTTTTAATTGGAAACCACCCCGAGCTAAATTTTTATCGGGATTAAATTCACTCCCCCAGGGAAAATCACACCCACTTTCTCCTCCAGCCGCTTTTTCCCATTGCGCTTCGCTGGGTAAAGATTTCCCTATCACATGACAGTAATCAGCAGCTTCATACCAAGTAATTTTAGAAACCGGACAATCTTCGCAATGAGATAATTTACTTCGCCTCAATTTATGATCGGGCATTATTTTTTCTAGCTCTTTATTGGTCACTTCATACTTATCAATCATGAAAGAATTAAGATATACCTCATGAGCCGGGGCCCCGTGTTGAGGTCCAAATTTGTCGCAACCCCGCTTAAATTTTCCAGCAGGAATCAGGACCATATTTTTTGTGATATCTAAATTTCCAGGTTGAGAAAAGGAGGATTGAGACCAGGCAATTGTGGAACTCATGAACAAAAAAGAAAAGACAAGCAATATATGCCTGTCTATTAAGGAAATCAATAAGAACATTGCCTTTTACAAACTGCCGGAACCATTCAGGGTTTTCATAATATTCAGAGTGGCAACCGATTTATTTAAAGTATAAAAATGAATTCCGGGCGCTCCCTGTTCAATTAAATTCCTGCACTGTTGAGTGGAATGTTCAATACCAATGGATTTAACCTGTTCCACATCGTCTTTAGCTTGATCCAGTCTGCCCATTAGGTCTTTTGGTATCGATGATCCGCACATTTCAGTAAACCTCAAGATTTGCTTAAAGTTTAAAATTGGCATTATACCAGCAATAACCGGGATATTAATTCCTTTAGATTGAAGTTTCTCAACAAAATCAAAATAATATTTATTATCAAAAAAGAGCTGAGTAACAATAAAATCTGCCCCTGCATCTACCTTCATTTTTAAATTATCCAAATCTTTTTCTTTATTAAAACATTCCACATGCCCTTCTGGATAACCCGCCACACCTATGCAAAAATCAAAGGATTGCTTAATAAAATGAACCAACTCATTGGCAAACCCAAATCCATTTTTCGGTTTTTCAAAATATTTTTCACCTTTGGGTGGATCACCCCTTAAGGCCAAAATATTCTCGATTCCCTTATCTTTAAGTGATTGAAGGATTTCCTGGATCTCATCAGCAGGGCTTCCAACACACGTCAAATGAGCCATACTTTCTAAACCTATTTCATGTTTAATTCGACCCACTAAATCAATGGTTTTGGATCTTGTGCTTCCTCCGGCTCCATAAGTTACAGATATGTAGGAAGGACTACAAGGAGATAGTTTTTCAATCGTTGAAAATAACTGAGAAAACCCCTTATCATCTTTTGGAGGAAAAAACTCAAAAGAAAAGGATGGATTAGTTTTATCTAATATGTCTTTGATTTTCATGGAGTTTTCAGTATAACACAAACATTTTTGAATTACATGTGCCACACTAACTATGCCATGAAATTATTTTTGGTATTTAATAAATCTCAAATCTTTTTAGATAGCTAAGAAAATCTTTTAAATCGACTAGTTCAACCGGATCCTCGTCAATAGCCTTTGCTGCATCGGAAGCAAAGTACCCGGTTGTTATGATGATACCTCTCGCTGCCCCCTCGCCCTTTACAGACTCCAAAAATCCTTTTACTTTCATAGAGTCAACAAAATTATTCGGTGGATTAAATATACATAAAGCTAAATATTTGCCACCCACTACTGGAGTTTCATCTTCCATATCGATTTCTAATTCATACTCATTGGCCCAAATAGAATGCCGATATTCAAGATTAAATTTACTCAAAAACTCCAAACATTTTTCTTTAAATTCTTCACTATCTAAAAGGTAAGAAGGCTTATCATCAGGATTATCAAATTGAACTAACTCAGGAGGGGCTGGCGGAGATGTGGTCTTTAAGAAAAAAATCAAAATAAGACCAACAATAAAAGCAATAAATGTTATGTAAAATATAGACACTTATTTAATCATTTCATCGTATATTTTTTCTTTCTTATTTTCTTTGATTAAGCGATCATGCTTGATCATTTGTTTAATAGCAATCCAAAACCAAAAAGCCACAACAAATAACATACCACCAATAGGCATATTATCTGGTTTTAAGGCAATTAACAAAAAATTCTCTAAACCTGAATTTTCCATGATTAATATTCCAAGTTATTTAATAAATATCATCACTTATAACAACTTTATTCCTCTTCTTCATCCTCTTCGTCTTCCTCATCCTCGCTATCATCTTCATCATCAGAAGCTTCCTCTTCCATAACTTCCTCGTCTCCTTCTCCTCCTGATGAATCCTCAGGCTCTTCTTCCTCACCAAGGACTAAGTCTGTATTAACTTGGGTGGAATTGTAGGCTGCTATATAATCAGTGATATATTTAACATGAGTATCTACATTCCCTGAATCCACTGCTTTTAATTCAGAAAACTTAGTTGGTATTGTATAGGTGTCACCCTCTTTTGGCCAATGGTTCGGCATCAAAGTCCAAGGAATCATTCCTCGAGTTTCTTTCAGCCATTTCGGAATCCAATCTTGCCGCAACCTTTCAGCAGCAATCTCGAACTCAATTCCTTTAGCCCCTTCATCATGGCATTTACCACAATCCATATAATTTACGATCTTAACACCCATCTTAACATCATCATCACTTTTCTTTACGTTCATCCCTTTTTCGTAAGGATCTTTTAATTGAGATACTGCTTCAAAATAAGCCGTCAATTCTCTAACTTCCTGATCGGTAAACGAGAAAGTGGGCATTTTCACCTTCATCCACTTACGCACAGGTGTTGGATTAAGCAGGAAAGAATATAGCCAAGATGATTTAATACGCTCACCCACATGATAATCTCCCATCTCCAAGGGTGGTGGGTATTGTGTTTTAGCTTTTAGGTGTTCCTGAATGTGCCCTCCCATTCCTTCTACAATATGACAGCCCTTACAATTATATCGTTCTATAATTTTGCGGCCTTTTATAATGGCCATCTCTTTTTCGCTATAATGCTTACGATATCGTTCTGGAATATTAACTCCATTAAACCCTTTCAAAAGAACCATGAGGGTATCCACTTGATCATCTGTCAAATGGAAATTAGGCATTTTATCTAGTATCCGCTCCGTACGATAAGACGACGGATTTTTTAATTTGGTACGCGCCCAACTATCCCAAGTATGTGGAATATGTGTATCCGCAAACTCTAATTCGCGAACTTGCTTATTTCCAAATGATGATAACTCAGGACCTATACGTCCAGCTGTTTCCATACCGTTGATTTCATGACAACCATGGCAACCTCGTTTACGAACTAAATTTTCACCTAATGCAATTAATTTTTGGTCTTTAATTTTGCTAACGACTTCAGGCATATTTTGCGGCTTACCAAATTGAATCAAATAGGTTGCTATGTCTTTGGCGTCATCTAATGTCAATCTTAGATCCGGCATTTTGCTATTAGGATTGTAATCGTGAGGATTTTTAATCCAAGACACTAGCCAATTCGGGTTTACTTTTTTTCCAATATTACTTAAGTCCGGAGCATGTAATTCCCCATTTCCGTTTAATTTATGACATGCCTGACAACCCACTGTTTCAAAAAGTTTTTTACCTTTAGCTTTATCACCTGGTTGAAAAGTTTCCGAAGGCTTAAAACCTTTGTCTGAGGAATCTAATAAATAAGCTGAAATAGCAAGCGCATGCTCATCACTTAAACTGAAATCAGGCATCATGGTTTTCGGTAAATAATCTCTTGGTTTTTTAACCCACCGAAACAACCAACTTGGATCTACCTTTGAGGCAACTCTTCTTAAACTAGGGCCTACTTTTTTCTCCTTGGAATAACCATCCGCCAAATGACAGCCATGACAACCAACTTTTATAAACAATTTTTTAGCTTTGGTGAGTTCAGGAGCTCCCTTCAACTCAATTTGCGGGGCATGGCAATTTCTGCAAAGGGATTGCATCAAATTCCCCTGTAGAAGGGGTTCATTGATCCCAACAGTTTGGTCCATCTCATGATGAGAACCATGCGCATGTTCAGTAGGAGCTGTTGCCGTACCTTGCCCCTTATGACACCAAGTACATCCAGTTACCGTAGGATCATGCTTATCAATATAAATTTCTTTGTTGGGATGAGTTTTTAGCGGTTGAGGTTGGTTTTCAAAATAAGGATCATCATATGCAATGTGACAAGTTTGACAACGATCAACTTTATAAGTAATTTCTGCAAAATTATTCTTACCATATGCCGGAATTACAGTTTGAAGGATTTCTGCCGGCCTCCAAATAAAGGGAAACGGCTTATAATAATCCATTCTTCCTTCAAGGATTATCTTTTCATTAGTCAACTTAATAAGTTCTTTATTCAAATTCTCCTGGCGGGATTTGTACTTGAGCAATTTTGCCTCAGCTTCATCACGCTTTTTTGTAAGTTCTTCAATGACAGGATTATATTTTTCAATTTCATCCTCCGTCTGATGAACTCGAGCCAGTTGCACGTCAAAGTTTTTGCCCTCATGCATGGCTTTTTTATAATAGTAATAATATTCGTCCAATCTACTTTTGGCAAACTTCTGTTCTTCAACTATCTCATCTAAATGGATTTGAGCTTCCCAAGCCTCATCAGCTAAAATTTGGTATTCATCGCTTTCTTCCATCTTCCGTTCTTCTTCTTCGATGGCTCGACGAATTTCTGCTTCTTTTGCCCCAATTTTTTCATTTATTTCCTTATACTCGTTTTCCGTTTTTTCATACTGTATTTCAAAATACTTTTCTTGAAAGTCCTTAAACCCACGACGCGCATACTCATCATCCCAAAAAGCCCAAAGTGTCACAAATAAAGTGGCACCCGAAATTAGGAAAAACAAGAAGCTATACGAGGTATGCTCGTCAAATTCGCCTTCTTTGTAATCTGGTTTTTTGTCTTCTTCTGCCATTGAATAAAACTGAGTTAGAAATTAATCCAGGGGGTGACCCAAATGTATTTAATATTAAAGCCTAGGCGCAAAACAATTTTTATTACTATTCCCATCATTATTAGAAGAAGTTGGATCTTTAGAAACATTCTAAGAAAACCAACACTCTTAAGAGCTTTTCTCTCCATGAAAAAATATACAGCCGTACCAACAAAAAAGTATCCGCCAACTACCAGCCCCCCGACCAGCATTGCCATATTATAACTACGCACCCCTAAAGCATAGGGCAGGTCTACATTAACCAAAGCAACCACTTTATGAGGATCCCAATATTGCCAGGGCATAAATAAATTCCAACCCGGTCCCCTTAAAAATACTCCCATAATAATCAGAGCAATCCAAAGGACCAGAAAACCAAAGGTATAAACCCAAATTGCAAGCTTTCTCTCGGTGTAAGTATAGTATCCATTCCCCTTTGGATTAACATCAAGGTAAGGAATTAACATCAACCCAACAATAATCAATACAGGAGCCACAACCCCCGCAAACCAAGGGTCAAAATAAACAAGGATGTCCTGCAAGCCCAAAAAATACCAAGGAGCTTTCGATGGATTGGGAGTTTTAGTTGGGTTAGCAGCTTCCTCAAGTGGTGCGTCAATAACAATGGACCAAACTGTTAAAGCCACAATTACTATTAATGAGCACAAAAATTCAAGCCTGACCAAATAAGGCCAAACATGAACCTTTTCAGGTACCGCTTCAATTTGTTTTTTTGCTGGCTTTGCTGTTGTAGCCATAAACTATCCTTATTATTAACCTCTTAATTCAAAATTGAATAGAATTACAGAGGACCAGAAATCCCACCATCTTTTCGGATTCGCCAAAAGTGGACTATCATTAAGGCACCAGCCACTAAGGGAATAAATATGCAATGCAGAACATAAAATCTAAGTAATGCAGGAGGGCCAACTAAGCTTCCACCCAATAACATCGACCTCGCATCATACCTGGGGGATACCCCAAATACATATTCTGCAAAAGGACCTTCATGACCTAAAAATGGAGTTGCTCGAGCCATATTAGTTCCAACCGTTACAGCCCACATAGCCAACTGGTCCCAAGGCAATAAGTAGCCAGTAAAGCTTAGCAATAAGGTGAACGTTACCAAAAATACGCCTATAACCCAGTTAAATTCACGGGGTGGTTTATAAGACCCCGTTAAAAAAACGCGAAACATATGCAGCCAAACGGTAATTACCATAGAATGTGCGGCCCATCTATGCATATTCCGCATTAACATTCCAAACGGCACATCATATTGAAGGTATTTCATATCAAAATAAGCATATTCACCCACAGGCCTGTAATAAAACATTAAAATTACACCTGTCACGACCGTTGAAAGGAACAATAAAAATGTAATTCCCCCCATACACCAGGTAAATTTAATTCTAAGAGCATGGCGATGAATTTTAACTGGATGCAAATGGAGCCATACGTTACTTGCTATTTGCAGTACGCGGTTCCTTGGAGTATCGGCATATCCGTGGCGAAAGCTGGAAGTCCAAACTTGGGATTCCGTAAACTTCTTCGCCATATCATTAAAAATCTTACCACTCTTGATGGACTCCATCAGTTCAGCAAGATTGGGAATATTAGGTTTGTTGGCCAAGTCTCAAACTCCCTAAAGAAAATTTAAAAAGAATATTCTGTTAAAAAAAGCAAATCTATTAGGCTCTTAACAAGGAACCAGGTTTTTCCCACTCGCCTTTTTCAAACAAAAACTTTTTGCTTTTATCAATAACAATTTGCCCATCAGGTGCAATTTCGACTTTTAATCTTTCTAAAGGCCTAGGTGCAGGGCCTTCAAAATTAATTCCCTGTTTAGTGAAACCACTTCCATGGCAAGGACATTTATACTTACTTTCCGTTTTAAGCCATAGCGGAGTACATCCTAAATGCGTGCATCGAGCTAAAATGGCATACAAACGGTCCTCTTCTCTAACTACCCAAACCCTTTGATCATTAACCCATTTGGTGCTTACTTCTCCCACGGTATAATCCTCAACTTTACCTGCTTTAAATTTAGGAGATGGTTCAAAAAGAACTCGGGGAAATAGTAATCGAGTGAAATATATGGTTGATAAACCCAAAGAAGCCATAAAGCCAGCCCACCCAGCTAATGAGAAAAAATCACGCCTGGAATACAGGTTATTGGGCTCTTCTTTAGGTTTTGATTTTCCAGCAGGCTTTCCAGCTGGCTTTGCTCCAGCCGGTTTCTTCGCAGGTTTAGGATCGCTCATTATAAGTCCAAATATATCAAATACTTAGAAACCAAAATCAAAATACAAAATTTCTAAAAAAAGATAATCTATCATAGAACAGAGGTTGGTTTTTAACATAATTAAATTTTTGAGTCAAGGCTTGATATTTCCTTAAAATTCCTTGAATTATCGGGCTCCAATTAATGATCTCAAGCAATCCTTTGCCGCCTCTTGAATGAGTCGAGAATATTGACCAGATCCACATGAAATTTGCGATAAAACTTTAATCGAACTTCCCCGCTTTAGTGCCAACAAAACCAGGGTCAACAGTTCGTGAGCGTGCGGACCAGCAATTTGCGCTCCAATGATTTTTCGAGTGTCTCTATCCACAACAATTTTACATATTCCTTCAATTTTATTATTTAGCTCTGCAACTTCAAGAGATTCATAGGTACTACGTCCCTCTACTCCCCTATAACCTTTGTGATGGGCTTCCTCTAAATTACTACCGACACTGCATATTTCGGGGTTAGAAAATAAACGAAAAGGTATATGTTCTAAATTAAGTACTGTTTCCTTTTTCAAAGCATTTTCAGCAGCCACTTTCCCCTCTTCTTCTGAAAGTTCTGCAGAATGCTGGTGCCCTGTAACACTTCCAGCCGCATAAATTCCTGGCGAAGATGTTTCCATTTTTTCGTTGACCCATATTTCATGATTTTTTCCCTGCTCAAGAGAGATCTTTTTTATGCCTATATATTCACAGTTCCCTATTCGTTCGCACTCAAAAATTGTCTTGTTTACTGAGAATTTAATGCCTCCATCAAGAGTAATATCAATTTCAGATTCCTTTTTCAGAATTGAAATCAACTTTTTGTTCAATAAAGTCTTTATTTTTTGTTGTTTAAAAACACTCTCCAATATACTAATCAATTCCGGATCTTTATCAGCTATTAAACGAGCATTCTCTTCAACCAAAAATACTTTTGACCCTAAAACATTAAACAAATGTGAGACTTCCACCCCAACTTTATTACCTCCGACCACCAAAAGGTGAGAAGGAGTTTCTGTGAAATTTAAAAAAGTATCAGTGGATTGGATGTCCTTATCAAAAGGTATGGTAGCAATGGGTTTCGGAATGGATCCTGTGCAAATAATAATATTTTTCGCTTTTACCAATTCTTTTACTGAAGTTCCGTCGATTTGAATTTGGTTTTTGTTTATTATGGATCCGTGACCTTCAAACAAAGTGATACCCAAATTTGCAACTTCATTTTTCAAGGAAAGTGAAACATCATGTCCCATTTTTTTTCCCGACGCAAACAAGTCTGACAAAGGAGGTAATGGGGTTTCTGTCGAGGCATGATTCTTTACAAGGGACAACAAATACCTAATAAAAAATGTTCCCTGATTAAAACTATATCCACCTAATGGGCCTTCCTCTACAAGGCAAACTTTAGCTCCTAATTCGGAAGCCCTTTTGACAGCGGACATTCCCGCGGTTCCACCCCCAATCACTGCAATATCAAATTCATGATCCACAAATCACCTCAAATAAAACAAATTTTCCAAAGAGGTCATTACATCACAATTTTCAGGAAATTAACAACATACTTAGAAACTTAATGCGGCTACAACGACTAATAAAACCAAACCCACTGAGGATAAAATTGCATGAAGAGTGACATTCAGCTTACGACTAAGTGGAATTACTGAAAGGAAATAAATTAATACAGAGTAATCAAATACGGTAGGACTCACATATTTGCTGGATGCATAAATGAATAGAGCAAATGTACCAATACAGGCAAAATATACATAACGATGTATTTTATAACGTCGTTTTCGAATATCGGCAGGGAGCATGCTGACTCCCACTAGAATATTTCCGATGACAATTACTATGGTGGCTAATATAGCCAAAAAGGCTGGATGGGAAAATAATTCGCCTAAAGTAGTTACTTGCATGGGAGCATCAAAACCAAAAATAATAATTTTCGATTTTTATACCTCAACCCCCTATAGATTCCAAATTAATTTAAGCTTATGAATTTATAAAATGATTCAAACTACCAGACCTTTTTTAAGAAGCAATTCATGGGCTTCATCGATTTTCGAGATCGCAGGCTTTCCCTCACCCCATTCAAACAAATCTTGAAGACCTTTTTCTAAAGAGTATTTGGAAATAAAACCCAGTCCGGTTATTTTAGAAATGTCTGCAAAACAATCCCGAATGTCCCCGTTCCGGTATTTTTTAATCACGTTTGGTTCAAACTCTTTTCCATAAAGCTTTATTAGAATTTTCGCTACATCCAAAATGGTTCGCCGATTACCAGTACCTATGTTATAAACGCCCGGTTTCGCATCTGGATGGTCTAGAAGAATCAGTTTAGCCTGGATCAAATCATGAATATGAATTAAATCTCGAATTTGTAAACCATCCTCATAAACAAGAGGCGGTTTATCATTTTTGATACTCGAGGAAAAAATGGCAGCAGCCCCAGTGTATGGGTTATTTAAACTCTGCCGAGGTCCATAGCAATTAAAGTACCTGCATGCTATTGTTGGAATTTTATAAGCGTTCCCAATCAACAAAGAATATACTTCCTGATCTCTTTTGGTTTGGGCATATACAGAATGACAATGGGACTCTTTTTCTTCATCTGTTGGAATGGCTGTAACATGGTTTTTACATTGAAGGCATTTCATATCCCACTCTCCAGAAGCCAATTGAGATTCTGGTCGTGGCTGAGGAGAAATTTCCCCATGTTCTGGACATAAATACCTCCCCTCTCCATATAAGCTCATGGAACTTGCTACCAGTACTTTTTCAACGCGATTTTTTTCGTTGACCAAGAGGTCCCAAAGAACCGCGGTTCCGTGAACATTGGTTTTAACATAGGGATCAATTGAGTACATTGATTGCCCTACACCAACTTCAGCAGCTTCATGAAAGACGACTTCAATTCCTTCCAAAGCTTTCTTTAAATTTGAACGATCACATATATCTCCAAAAATAAACTCAGCTTCAGGGTGTAAATACTGTGGTTTTGTAGCTTGCTTTCCGTGCACCTGAGGATTTAAATTGTCGTAAACCCTGACCTGGTTTCCCTTTTCAATAAGCGCATCCACTAAATGAGAGCCAATAAAGCCGGCTCCTCCGGTCACTAATATCTTCTTTGATTGGCTCATTTTTTCTCCATAAATTATTTGTTTATCAATAATTTAACGAAAATTTGCAGTCGAACCTTTAGAGTGAGGTTTAAATAAATTCTGTTTTTTTATTTTTATAGTTTTTAAGGATTAACTTAGGGAATTTCAAGGCTTTAAGAATATATAGATTTAAAGAATAACTGCTCCAGGGTAAATGGTGCCGATGGGGAGACTCGAACTCCCACGGATTGCTCCATACGCCCCTCAAGCGCACGTGTCTACCAATTCCACCACATCGGCAATTATTCTTTATTTAGAAGGCGTTTCTGTGGAGGAGTCTTCCTCCTTAGAAGAAGTTTTACCAGTATCAGAGGTTGCATCCGGAGAGACGGTTGTTTTTTCTTCTATCTCCGGAATCACAGAATCCTGACCAGATTCGACTGTAAAAATTGAAAGGCTTAATGAGGTAACCATAAAAATAATTGCTGCTGCACCGGTGAGTTTTGTTAATAAATTACTTGCATTGCTGCCACCAAACATGGTTTGACTTCCTGAACCAAATACAGCACCCATTGACGCACCTTTACCAGTTTGCAATAACACAACGAGAATTAAAAATAAGGCCACGATAATATGAATTACGATTACAAAGGTTTGCATCAATAGACTCCAAAAACTGTTAAAAAGCGGATTTTATAATATCATAAAAAGACTCTGCGACCAAGCTGGCACCACCCACTAACAACCCATCAATGTCAGGTTGGGCCATCAAATCAGCACTGTTATTCGGTTTAACGCTCCCCCCATAAAGAATTCTAATCGAATCGCTAACCCCAATAATTTCATTTAGTTTTTTGCGTATAAATTCATGAGCCTCTTGAGCTTGTTCTGGGGTGGCATTTTTACCAGTACCGATAGCCCAAACAGGTTCATAGGCAATGATTAGATACTCTGGGCCTAAGCAAAAGTTATCATCCTCAAAAACCTTTTCGATTTGATTAGATAACACTGACTGGGTTAAGCCTGCTTCCCGTTGTTCTTCCGTTTCCCCAATACAGAAAATGGTTTTTAAGTTCAGAGAGCAGGCAGCAGATATTTTTTTCCTTAGGGTCAAATCATCTTCTTTAAAAATATGACGCCGCTCGGAATGTCCTAGTATGACATATTCACATCCTATATCTTTTAACATTGCCCCCGACACTTCACCGGTAAAAGCCCCGCTCGATTCAAAGTGCATATTTTGAGCCGACAATTTAATAATAGAACCTTCAAGTAATTGAGAGGCCTCATGTAATGCAGTATAAGGAGGAGCCAACACAATATCTACTGGGGATGCTTCTTTTAAGTTAGATCGTAAGGATTGAATCAAAGCGCGGGTTTCAGAAAGAGTGCAATGCATTTTCCAGTTACCGGCAACCATTGGTTTATTCATACGGTATTGAGTTTTTTTAAATTCCTTTTTTTATAATGTATTTCAACAAATCTTTCGTCCGATTAGAATATCCCCATTCATTATCATACCAGGCAAGTACTTTTACCATATTATTATCCATAACTTTTGTCGATGGACCATCCACAATTGAGGAATCTTGAGCTCCATTATAGTCTACAGAAACAAGCGGTGTTTCTTCAAATCGTAAAATTCCCTTTAGTTCTTTTTGCGCCGCATTCTTCAAACAATGATTAACATCTTCTTCAGAGGTATTTTTTTCCACTTCCACGACTAAATCAATTAAAGAAACATTGGGGGTTGGAACTCGAATAGCCATTCCATCTAATTTTCCTTTTAAATCAGGTAGCACAAGAGAAACGGCTTTAGCGGCCCCGGTGGTAGTGGGAATCATGGACAAGTTTGCCGCACGAGCCCGACGTAAATCCTTATGAGGCAAATCTAATATTTTTTGATCGTTTGTATAAGAATGTATAGTCGTCATTACCCCTTTTCGAATCCCAAAGTTATTATGGATAACCTTGGCTAAGGGAGCCAAACAATTAGTAGTACATGATGCGTTAGATACTATGTTGTGCTGGCCCGCTTCATATGATTCTTCATTTACTCCTAAAACAATGGTGGCATCAGGGTCCTTAGCAGGAGCTGAAATTATAACTTTTTTTGCACCTGCAGATAAATGTTTGGAGGCATCCTCTCTTTTAGTAAACAAACCAGTTGATTCAATGACAACATCGACATTTAACTCTTTCCAGGGCAAATCCTTTGGGTCTCGCACCGAGGTAATCTGAATGGGTTTTCCATTAATAATTAATTTATTATCCTGACTTTCGACATCGTGATTACTGACACCTTGGACGGAATCATATTTATATAAATGTGCGAGCGTATTTGCGTCAGTAAGATCATTAATGGCAACTACATTTAAATTTTCGCAATCGGGGTCATTAAAAATACATTTCAAAACATTGCGACCTATTCGCCCAAAACCATTAATCGCCACTCTGGTGGTCATTTAGCCTCCTTACAAAAAATATTACTGATTTTTTTACCAAACGGTAGATTCATATTGTTAACTGTATTGAAAAATTAATCAATATAGTTTTAAAAACTCTTCGCAATAATTGTTCTTTGATTATCTTATTCCTTTCTTTGCTCCACTCCCTTTTGAATAGCATCCTTCATATTTTTTATAGCTTGGTCCATTCCTGAATATATAGACCTTGCGACTAGGTTGTGGCCTATATTTAGTTCTTCTATTTGAGGAATCGCCGCAATAGGTATCACATTTTCATTATTTAATCCATGACCGGCAAATACTCTCATTCCAAAGCTTTTTGCTTGCGCAGCGGCTTTAATGATTTTTGCCAATTCTTTGTCGACCTCATGTTGCTCACTCAACTCAGTATATAAACCCGTGTTAATTTCAATACTCGGCACACCCAGTTCACGGGATGCCTGAATTTGATTTGGATTGGGATCCACAAAAAGACTAACTAAAATTCCATGTGATTCTAATTTATGTTTAACCGACTTAATGTTATGTATATTTGAACATACATCTAAACCACCTTCCGTGGTAATTTCTTGTCTTTTTTCCGGAACCAATGAAACTTGATAAGGTTTCGTTTTAATTGCAATCTCCACCATTTCTTCCGTAGCAGCCATTTCAAGGTTGAGTTTTGTTTGAATGTTTTGTTTAATTCGATCTACATCATGATCTTGTATATGACGCCTGTCCTCTCTGAGATGTACCGTGATGCCATCTGCCCCTGCTTTTTCGGCCAGCAAGGCAGCAATTAAGGGATCTGGTTCTGTAGTTTTACGAGCTTCTCGTAATGTTGCCACGTGGTCTACGTTAACAAATAACCGAATCATATTTTACCTCTCCCACGCAATTACTTCTTTAATCATTTTTATCATATGAACTGTCTCTTTTACATCGTGAACTCGAAGAATTTTGGCCCCTTTTAAAATTCCTACCAATCCAGCAGCTAAAGATCCCACCAACCTTTTTTCTACCGGCACATTCAATATTTTCCCAATAAATGATTTACGAGAAACCCCCAGAAGCAACGGCTTTTTCAAATCCTCAAATTGCTCAAGGTTAGAAATCAATTCCAAATTATTTTCTGCGGTTTTACCAAACCCAATTCCCGGATCGATAATAATTTTATCAGGGTTGATTCCCATTGATTCCGCAAATGAAATTTTTTGCTGAAGAAATTTCTTTATTTCAATAATACAATCTTTGTAATTTACATTTTCCTGCATATCAGTTGGATTTCCCCGCATATGCATTATTATTATTCCTGCTTTATATTTAGAAATAAGGGATGCCATTTGAGGATCCCGCAAACCTGTAATATCATTTATCCATGTGGCACCATGGCTCAAAGCTAATTCAGCAACTTCCGCTTTATAAGTATCCACTGAAAAAGGAATGGATAAAGCAGATTTAAATTTCTTTAAAAAAGGTTCTAGAGTTTTTATTTCCTTTTCTACCGAAATTGGTAAAGATCCAGGGCGAGTGGATTCAGCTCCGAGATCTATAAAATCCGCCCCATCCTCGACCATTTGTTTGGCAGTCACTAAAGCTTTTTCTGGATTAGAATAGCTACTTTCTGAATAAAATGAATCTTCCGAAAGATTAATAATCCCCATTACTTTCGGAAGCTCATTAAAAAGGTTTTTTAGATTTCTCTGGAACAAAGGAAATTCCTAATAAAAAAGAAAAGCTCCGTCTCGGGAAGACCCGAAACGGAGCCATAGCAACAATTATTTATTTGTTTGTCAGGCAGGCGTTGGATCCGGCATTCCACCGATTAAACCATCTGAATCACCCACCGCATCCGGCTTTTTCTTTTCTTTTTGGTGGGCTAAAGTGGCATCATCAACAGGACTTGCACTTCCTCCATCTGAATCCTCAGGTGGTTTGCCATCAATAATCTCTTTAATTTCTTTTAAATCTAAAGTTTCATGCTCTAACAAAGCTTGAGCTAATTTTTCTAATGTCTCTAGATTTTCTGTTAAGAGTTCATGCGCTTTATTATAGCCACCCATGACTAAAGATTTAACTTCCAGATCGATCAATTTTGCAGTTTCATCACTAAAGTTCTTTTGAGCCGAAAAATCTTTTCCAAGGAAGACCTGTTCCTCCTTAGTTCCATAGGTTAAGGGACCCATTTTTTCACTCATTCCCCACTCACAGACCATTTTTCGAGCCGTTTCAGTAGCAACCTCAATATCATTACCCGCGCCTGTCGTTATTTGACCCAAACAAATTTCTTCAGCAACCCGGCCACCCATCATAATTGCCAGTCGGTTGATGAGATAATCCTTCGGATATGTATGCTTCTCATCCTCTGGAAGTTGCATTGTTACTCCCAAGGCTCTCCCTCGAGGAATAATAGTAACTTTATGCAATGGATCCGTTTCAGGCAATAAATAGGCTACCAACGCATGACCTGCTTCGTGATAGGCCGTATTTTTCTTCTCTTTTTCGGTAATAACCATACTCCGACGCTCTACACCCATCATGACTTTATCTTTAGCATCTTCAAAGTCTTCCATGTTAACGGTTCGTCTTTCCTTACGTGCAGCCAAAAGAGCCGCTTCATTTACCAAGTTTGCTAAATCTGCCCCTGTGAAACCCGGAGTTCCTCGTGCAATAATTTTTAAATCAACATCATCTTCAAGCGGAACTCGTGAGGTATGAACTTTAAGAATTCCTTCACGTCCTTTTATATCCGGGCGTCCAACCACAACCTGACGATCAAATCGACCTGGCCTTAATAAAGCAGGATCCAAAACATCGGGACGATTAGTAGCGGCAATTAAAATAACACCTTCATTATTTTCAAATCCATCCATTTCAACTAAAAGTTGGTTTAAAGTTTGCTCACGCTCATCATGGCCACCCCCTAAACCTGCACCACGGTGCCTTCCTACAGCATCAATTTCATCAATGAAGATAATACAAGGACTATTCTTTTTACCCTGCTCAAACAAATCTCGAACTCGGGATGCACCGACTCCAACAAACATTTCGACAAAGTCCGATCCGCTAATACTAAAGAAAGGAACGTTGGCTTCACCTGCAATGGCTTTTGCCAAAAGAGTTTTTCCGGTACCGGGAGGACCCACTAAAAGAACCCCTTTGGGAATTTTACCGCCGAGCTTACTAAATTTTTGCGGTTCCTTTAAAAATTCGATAATTTCTTGTAGTTCTTCTTTTGCTTCGTCACAGCCTGCAACATCTTTAAATGTCACTTTATTGGATTTTTCACCCATAAGGCGGGCCTTACTTTTCCCAAAAGAGAGAGCTTTTCCTCCACCAGCCTGCATTTGGCGCATAAAAAATATCCAAATTCCAAGCAATAAAAGCATAGGAAACCAAGATATTAATATATTCATGTACCAACTGGTTTGCTCAGGAGGCACTACTTCCATCCGAACCCCTTTTTCCCGAAGCAATTTTATTAATTCAGGGTCTTTACCGGGAGCATAGGTTTGAAATGACCGACCATCTGTATAAGTTCCATTAATCGTGTCACCTTGCATTACTACTTTGCTGATTTCACCACGCTCCAATTGGTTCATGAAGTCACTAAAAACCACTTCAGATTGGCCTATTTGCGGTTGATTGAATATGTTGAATAGAGCAATTAAAATTAGCCCTATGACCAACCATAAAGCCAAGTTTTTATAAAATTGATTCAAAATAGTCTCCTTATTCGAAAAGCTGACCTTTGTAGCTTTATATTACCATAGTTCGTTTACCAAATGCCGGTTTCTTTTTGTCACAAAAACTTCACATCAATATTTCAAGCCCTTGATATTTAGGATTTTATTGGTTCCAGAAGTCACTCGGAATTTATCAGAAATCCTCAAGCCATATACCCATATAATATCACCCTTTAGAGTAGTCAAGATAGGAATCGAATACCTTTGCTTTTGGGGAATTTTTTCATCAATAAAAAAATCCTTAAGCTTCTTTCGCCCTGACATTCCGAGAGGTATAAACCGGTCTCCTTTTTCATAAAAGCGAATTAACACTTTTTCACCAGAAATATCCAAATCAAAGTTTGCTTCATTGTTACTTATTGCAAAATCATCGATCCTTATTGAAGAAATTATTTTAGTTTGCAAATTAATTCTTGCCAGGGGAATTTCTGTTTTCCCTGGTATTAATAAAGGGATTTTTAAATCTTTACCCTCATTTAAGATGTTATTTTTACTTTTAAGGATTTTTTTAATCTCAAGGCAATTTCCTGAAATAAAAATTTCTATATTACCAGGAAGACATTTGCTCCAGACTGATTTTGGAGAATCCATAGAATCTAAAACAGCCTGGACATGATGATAAGTGACCCGACGCAAATCCCCTTTCACAAAACATATCCCCTTTCTCAACACTCTTCTTTGCAAGGCTCTTGGTTTATCATTTAATAATGTACGATTCAAAAGAATCATTTCGTTTTCTCTTTTTTCTAACAAACATTCCTGCAAATAATTATCTGCCAATTCACCCAAAAACGCATTTTCTCCGCTAAGAGTGGATGCCATTCTTGAAAGGTTTTCAATTAAATTCGGATTATATTGACTCGCTAAAAATGGAATCAAATCGACACGAATTTTATTGCGTAAATATTTTTTATTAACATTCGACGAATCAACCCGATAGGGAATTTCCTTACTCTCAAGAAATCCAAGAATTTCGCTTCTTTTGAAATTCAATAAAGGCCTAATCCAAGGATCTCTCATTGGCAACATTCCTTTTAAGCCTGCCGTTCCACTTCCTCTTAAAAAATTCATCAAAATTGTTTCTGCCTGATCATCCATATTATGGCCTAATGCTATTTTGCTCCCCCCAATTTTTTGAAGTACTGTCATTAAATATTCATTTCGGATTTGCCTTGCTGTATCTTGAAAAGAGCTTTTGAATTGAACTTTTTTCTCTTCAATATTTTCTTTTTGGATATATGTAGGTAGATTGAATTCATTCCCAATTTTTCTAACAAACTCAGAGTCATCATTTGATTCTTGCCCACGAGCACAATGATTTAAATGGGCAATACTTAATTCAATCGAATATTTTTTTCTGATTCCCATCATTGCAAATAACAGCGCAATAGAATCAGGTCCTCCCGAAAGAGCTACTAAAACATGGTCTCTCTTGGAAAACATTTGGTGTTCCTCACCAAACGAAATCAATTTTTGGATAAATGGATCCATAAATGATAGCTAAAAACCTATTTGGAAATGCTTGAAATTTAATCAATAAAAAATAAAACCATTCAAGATTAATTATTACAGATTTTCCAAAATTTCTTGTTTTTTCTTTTGGTATTCGGCCTCAGAAATTTTTTTGGTTTCTCTTAGTTGCTTATAGTGACGCAACTGCACTTCAACCGATTGATGATTGTTGATATCAACACTAGGCAAAGGTTTGTTCGAAAGAGGTTTCTTAATGGTAAGAGGAGGAAGGATATCGACTTTTTTATCGGGAGTTGATTTAGATTTTCTAGGACTATTTTTTGCTAGGGTAATTTCCTTATCTTCTTTGATTTTCCAGTTTTTTTCAATAAATGCCTTTGTCTTAATTTCTTCAATATATTCTTGGTATTGATCTTGAAATTTTTCCATAGACAAAGTGTTAGTTATTTTATCTCTAACTTCCTCAATGGGAGTTGTTTGACCAGGAATAATTTTATCTACTTTAATAATATGAATACCATATGGAGAACGAATTATTTCACTAATTTCTCCCTCTTTAAGAGCGAACGCCGCATTTTCAAATTCTGGAATCATTTTACCTCTTTCAAGAATTCCTAAATCTCCACCATTTTGAGCGGAAACATCCTCTGAATACAGTTGAGCCATGGTTTCAAATTTTTCACCGCTTTTCAATTTTCGCATTACTTCTTGAGCCTTTTGCTCTTTAGTTTTTACATCCTTTTCAGGCAAGGTCTCTTCCAAAATAAATAATATGTGGCGAACATTAATTTTAGGTGGGTTCCAATATTCTTTTTGGTGCTCATGATAGTACTTTTTCAATTCATCATCACTAACTTTAATACGACCTTTTACTTGTAAACCAATCACTCTACTCAACAAAATTTGATTCCGTATATTTTCTTTATAATCTTCTATAGAACGACCTTCTTTCTCCAACATTTTTTCGAGGTCTCCTTCCTGAAGATTATTTCGATTTCTTATCTCATCTAAGGCCGCTTCAACCTTTTTTTCATCAATGTTGAGACCTATCCGTTTCCCATCAAAAATAATTAACTTTTCTTGAATGATTCTATCTAACATCATACTTTTCATTTCATCAAAATTGGGCATATCAGTTTGTCCAGATGCCTGCATTCGGGAAATTTCCATTGCGGCTCTTTCTTCAAGATCACTTCTTGTAATAATTTCGTTATTAACTCTTGCTACAACTTGATCAAATATTTCAGCCCAAACAGGAAAGTCAAGTAAAAGGCAAAAAGTTCCTACTAAAAGAGATAATGTTATTTTGCTATTAAATTTGTTCAAGTATTTCATAATTAATAATTATTTCTGATTTTTCTTTAACTTTGGTTAACCACTTTTTAAATGCCTTTTCCTGGGCTTGACGTAGCAAGGTATTACGAATCCCCTTTTTCGATTCCTCAAAGCTCATTTTCCTTTCTGGAATTTTATCAACAACTTTAAAAACATGAAACCCATAAGGAGTCCGAATAATATCACTAATTTTTTTTACACCTAAATCAAAAACCTCATCAAATTCTTCAGGCATTTGTCCTTTTTCGAAGTAGCCCATATCTCCACCATCGCTGCCTTCTAAACTTAATGAATGCTCTTTTGCCACCTCGGAAAAAGATTTACCTTTTTTAAGAATTTTTATAATATCACGTGCTTCTTCTTCCGTTTCTACCATTATATGTAGGGCTCTTACTTGTTCCCCCTTCTGAAATTCTTTTTGGTGATCTGTGAAATATTTCAATAATTCCTTTTCTGAAACGGCAACCTTACTATTCACCACCTGTTGAATCAAATTTTTTATTAAAAGTTGTGTTTTTAATTTTTCAATCCATTGTTCCTGAGAAATTTCTTCTATTTCTAAAGCTTGCTGAAATGATTCGTCTTTGTACCCTTGCTTCATTTTTTCAAGATAGGTATTAAATTCAGAGTCCCTAAGTTTGACTCCAATTCTTCGAGCTTCTTGTTTTATTAAAGATTCCTGAATAATTTTATTTAAAGTATTAATTTTCAACCACGCCCATTGTTCTTTTGGAAGCGGATCGTTCTTTTTAATCCGATATTTTCTTTTAGCTTGTCTTAGTTCATTTACCAGTTGATGTTGGATTATCGATTCCTCATTTACAATGGCTACTGTTTTTGAGCCATTATCTCCCAGCTCAATTTGATTACTTTCGTCGCAAGCAAATAAACTTAATACAAAAATTAATATAAAAAGCCGAAACATAAAAGGGATAGGAAAAGAGTTCATTTATGATTCATCGAGAGCATTTAGAATTTTCTTTAAATATTTTTTTATAAGGTCCACGTTTTCACGCCACCCTGATTGATCCAATATCAGATTAATTTCATATTCTGAGACAAGTTTCATTTTTTTATCGAGGATGTCCATCAAAATCATTGAAGATATGGGAGTTGAAGGTGCAATCTTCATTATAACCACATTTTTAGTTAAACGTAACTCCGTAACATGTAAATTTTGGCAATCAATTCGTAGCTGAATAATTGCAATGAGTTTTTCTAGAGGTTCTGGAATAGGACCAAATCGATCCTTTATTTCACTTGTTAAAGATTTCACATTCTCAATTTCATTGGATAATTGTAACCTTCTGTACATTTCAAGCCGTTGATTCATGTCTTGAATGTAATCCGTAGGAATGTATCCTTTTATTTGAATATCCACCAGAGTTTCAATTTTTTTATCAACAGCTTGACCTTTGATCTCGTTAATAGTTTCTTCCATCATTTTACAATAGAGATCAAAACCAATTGCAGAAATATGCCCCGATTGATTTTTCCCTAACATATTACCTGTTCCACGAATTTCCATGTCCCTCGCCGCTAATTGGAACCCTGCGCCCAATTCACTCATCTCTTCAATAGCAAATAAACGCTTACGAGCCTCTTCAGAAATAGACATAGTTCCCGGAACTAACAAATAAGCAAATGCTTGATGCCTATAACGCCCTACTCTTCCTCGCAATTGATAAAGTTGAGCTAGCCCAAATTTATCAGCACGATTTATTATTATTGTATTGGCAGTTGGAATGTCCAAACCAGATTCAATAATTGAAGTGCATAACAATAAATCGATCTCTCCATCAATAAATTGCTTCATAACCGTTTCCAACATACGCTCTTGCATTTGACCATGGGCGATTCCAATTTTGACTTCCGGAATTATTTTTTTGAGTAGAGCAGCCATAGAATGTATACCTTGAACTCTATTATGTACAAAATATACTTGGCCTCCCCTTTCTATTTCTCTTAATACGGCTTCACGAATGATTCCTTCTTCAAACTTTCTAATATACGTTTTGATTGAAAGCCGATCACTTGGAGGAGTTTCAATTACACTAAGATCTCTCACTCCCATTAGAGAAAAATGAAGAGTCCTAGGAATAGGTGTCGCCGTTAAAGTCAATATATCAACCGATGCACGCATTTTTTTGAGTTGCTCTTTGTGGCGCACACCAAACCTTTGTTCTTCATCAATGATTAATAGTCCAAGATCTAAAAATTTCACATCTTTTGACAATAGTCTGTGCGTTCCAATAATGATATCTACTTTTCCTTGCTTTAATTTTTCTAAAATTTGCTTTTGTTCGCGTGAATTTCGAAATCGACTCACCATATCAATTGATACAGGATGTAACTGAAAGCGTTCTCTGAAGGTATTTAAATGCTGCTGGGCTAAAATCGTTGTTGGCACTAATACCGCAACTTGCTTTTTATCTAATACCGCTTTATAAGCGGCGCGCATAGCAACCTCTGTTTTCCCATAACCAACATCCCCACAAATAAGGCGATCCATGGGTTTATCCTGACTCAAATCTTCCAATACTTCTTCAATAGCTTTTAATTGATCATCAGTTTCAACATACTCAAAAGAATCTGAAAAGCCTTGCATCATTATGGGATCACCCGGATAGGAATGACCTTGAGCCACTTCACGTGATGCATAAATTTTTAGTAAATCATTTGCCATTTCGAGGATGGATTCTTTGACCTTCTTTTTTTGTTTTTTCCATTGAGATCCACCTAACCGATTCAAAGGAGGATTGGATTCACCAGATCCAAGATATTTTTGTATGAGACCCAACCCATCCATGGGTATATATAGTTTCTGATCGTCCGCATATAAAATTTCCAGAAACTCTCCGCCTCCTATTCCAGTTTTTATCTGCTTGGAGCCATTAAATTTTCCAATTCCATAATCAACATGAACCAACAAATCCCCTTCTTTAAGATCTTTAAACCCTCTTTGAAAAGCCTGGCTCTGGCTCTTTCGACGGTGTCTATGTTTATGCGTTCTTCCAAAAATTTCGTGCTCTGCAACTATTATTAGATTAGTTTCAGGTAATCTAAACCCGGAACTAATGTGTCCCAGTTGAACTTCTATCTCCAATTCATTATCAATGAGCAGTTCATTGACTCTTCGCAAATGACCCTTTGTTGGAGCCACAATTAATATTTTTTGTTCCTGGCTTTTCCATTCCAAAGCTATTTGGGAAAATTCTTCAAATTTAGTTTGAAAATTTGGAATTTGCTTAACTTCTATATGGAAAATATTAGGTAAATTAATGTCAGAAAACTTTAGCTCATTAAATTCTACCGTTTGCTTTTTACTCATTTTCCCGAAAATTTCTTCCTTGGAAAGAAATAGGGAATCGGGATCTGGAATTACATCTCCACGCTCCAAACATCGACCATGCTCTTCCAAAATTATTTCCTGGTAGTGCTCAATTTTATTTTGAATTGCTTCTTTTTCGATTTGAATTATTAATGTTTGAGAAGAAATATAATCAAAAATATCCTGCATTTTTTCGTAAAAAAATGGGGCCAGGGATTCAATTCCTGAAAAAAATTTCAATCCCTCAATCTTCTCCATTAATTCATTCAAATTGGCTTTATTTATTCCATTCTCGCTCCCTAATTTTATTAGTTTGTCCGTTCCTCTTTTAATTTGTTCTTCATTTAGACAAACTTCACGAATAGGCAAAATAGTTACTTCATCTATTTCGTCAATCGAAATTTGTGAATTTACATCAAAGTGTCGAATTGATTCCACTTGATCCCCAAAAAACTCAATGCGTACAGGGTTAGGATGCGTCGGTAGAAAGACATCCAAAATATCTCCCCTGGAACTAAACTGAGCCCGCCCATCCACTAATTGGGTACGCTCCAATCCATTATCTACAAAACAATATTCCAATAACTCTCTATCTAACGTCTCTCCCTGGTTAATAGTAAACGTATGGCTCTTTAATACCTCTTGAGGTAAAAGTTTTTGAATTATCGCCTCAACAGGGGTAACTACAATTAGCTTTTGGTTTTGTAGTAGCTTGTTAAGAATGGATAATCTCTCAGCAGAAATTTCCAAGAGAGGGGAAAGAGGTTCAAAAGGAAGTATTTCCCACGTAGGAAAAAATTGAGGTATTATTTTTTGTTTTTCTCTTTTTAAAAAATATTTTAGATCACCAAAAACAATTTCAGCTGAAATTTGATCAGGCGTAACGACCATCATCGGCTTTTTGATTGTTTTCCAGATTTGAGAAAGAAAATAACCCTTGGAAGAACCTTGTAATCCCTCAATTATTAGGGGATCTAAAGAGTTTTTTAAAGTCTCTTGAAAATTCTCAAGCCCTTGCCATGCATAAGATAATGGCTCCTTAATAGTAGTTTGTTCAGGAGATTTCATTAAAGTTAAATATAAATTTGATTAGGATTGTGCTTTTTGAGGGAGAAGATGTTCCCACTTTGGCTTTCCGTCAAGTTTAAAATTGACGGTAACTACAAAAGAAGGGCCTTCATAAAAATTCAACTTAAAATTTCCACCACCAAATCGTTCCAATAAATAGTCTTCTGGGCGTTCCCTAAAAGTATTAAATTCTTCTAAACTAAACTTTGCAATTTCATAAAAATATAAGCCGACTCCCTCTTTTATCCCAACAAGCAAGGTAAGACGAAGTTGTCGATAAATTTCAAAAAATCTTTTTTCACATTCTTCAGGGGTTGGGTCTCTTTTTAGTTCACGGCGTAGTTTGGGTTTGTAATAATCACGAAATGCTTGCTGGACCCATTGAATTCCTTCTATATTTTCCATTTTTGAATTATGATTAAGGTTATATATTTAAAATGATGAAGTTTAATAACATCAAAATTTTTCAATTGTATTCAATTTCGTATTTTATTAATTATGTCCTCAAAAACCAATAGGGAAATTATCAGAGTAGGCTTGGTTCAAATGACTTGCACTGAAAACCCCGATGTAAATATTAAAAAAGCTATCCAAGGTATTGAAGAGTGTTCGGAAAAAGGCGCCAAAATAATTTGCCTTCCCGAACTTTTTCGAACCCTTTATTTTTGTCAAATGGAAGATCCGATAAATTTTTCATTTGCTGAACCCATTCCCGGTCCCACAACTAGAATCCTAGCCGAAATTGCGAAGCGAAAATCATTGGTTCTAATAGCTCCCTTGTTTGAAAAGCGTTCTTCAGGAATATATCACAATACTGTGATCGTTTTTGATGCCGATGGAACAATTGCAGGTAAATATAGGAAAATGCATATTCCTGATGATCCTGGTTTTTCTGAAAAATATTATTTTACACCTGGGGACTTGGGATTTAAGACGATTTCCACCCAATATGGAAAAGTGGGTGTATTAATTTGCTGGGATCAGTGGTTTCCTGAGGCGGCGCGTTTAACAGCCCTATCTGGAGCCCAGTTTTTGTTTTATCCAACTGCTATAGGATTTCAAGATTTTGATGCAGAAATAGCTTCTAAACAAGCCATGGCTTGGGAAACCATTCAAAGATCCCATTCCATTGCTAACGGAGTTTTCACAATTGCGGTAAACCGAGTAGGACGCGAAAATGAAATAAACTTTTGGGGACAATCTTTTGTGAGCGATCCTTTTGGTGAGTTGCTTTGTAAAGCCTCAAGCGATACACCAGAAAATCTAACAATAGATTGTGACTTATCCCAAATTGAAGAAACGCGACAAGGTTGGCCTTTTCTCAGGGACCGAAGAGTGGATCATTACCAAAATTTATCTCGCCTATTTTTAGATTCAAATGAAAGCTAATCCTTCTTCATTAGGGTATATTATGCCTGGAGAATGGGAACACCATGTAGGAACCTGGCTTACTTGGCCACAAAATCAGGAAACCTGGCATGGAAAATACTTAGAGCAGGCAGAAAATGTATATCTTGAAATCATTCGCAATTTGTCTCCGGGAGAAAGAGTTTTTATTCTTGTAGACGACCTAGATACTCAGAGTCGCGTAACCAACCTTTTTTCCAAAAAAAAATTGTCCTTAGAAAATATCGACTTTTTTATTATTCCCACAGACGATGCGTGGATTAGGGATTACGGTCCAAATTTTTTAATAAATAATAAAGACCCCAAAAATAGAGTAGCAGCCAATAATTGGAAGTTTGATTCTTGGGGAAAAAAATATAAATGGGAATTAGATAACGAAGTATCAGAACTAATTTTAAATTGTCTTGGTTATCCTATATTTGACCCAGGTATCGTTTTAGAAGGAGGTGCCATTGAAGTCAATGGTAAAGGAGTTTGCATAACCACCGAACAATGCCTGCTAAACCAAAACCGCAATAACGGACTTTCAAAAGAGGAAATGGAGTCCTATTTAAAAAATTACCTCGGGGTTAAAAAAATAATTTGGTGCCAAGGCGATTTAATTGGTGATGATACAGATGGTCACATTGACAATCTAGTTCGTTTTATAAATCCAAATACTTTAGTATGCGTGGTTGAAGAAGACCCGAATGATCCAAATTATCATTGCACCCATGCAAACTATAAAATGCTAAAAAACGCTGAGGACTTAAATGGAAATCCCTTCAATATTATCCCTTTTCCCATGCCAGGAATTGTAAAAGAAAACGAAAATCGGCTTCCGGCAAGTTATGCGAATTTTTATATTGGAAACCAGGTGGTGTTATTACCCACTTATAGTCATAAGAACGATTCAAAAGCTCAATCGATATTAGAAAATTGTTTTCCTGACCGTCAGGTTGTGCCAATTCCCAGCAAACCCTTACTCATTGGTTTTGGAAGCATTCATTGCTTAACCCAGCAACAGCCAAGTTAAAATATTTTATAAAATTTTTCCAAAAGTAGATAAAACCGGATGGGATAATAATTTAATATCATTTTTAGATAATGAAGGATGCCAAAGGTCAACTATAAAAACAACTCGAGTTTTTTCGCCTTCATGGACAACTTCATGCTCAAAAGCATCGTCAAAAACAATGCATTTACTTTGTACCCAAGGCCGGGCTTCAGAACCCACACGAATTTTTACGGTATCTTCCGGTACGTAAATCCCCAGATGGTGTCTTAATCTTAAATTGGATGACCCAGTGTGAGGCAAAATATGGGTTTCTGGAATTACTTCGGAAAATTCAACAAATCCAAAGTTTTTACATAGAGGAAACTTTTCGACTAATGCAGTTGTCTTGGGAAGCAACTCACACAATTCTTTATTTTTTTTTCCATTCACCCCGTAGAGAAGCATTCCCTTCCATTTTCCGCCCTCGACTACCGTCCTATTATCCGGATGCGTTCCAACAGAGGCTTTTGCTTTTTCAAATTCATCAATTATAACTTCAGCATTTTCTTCCAAAGTATTAGCTAATTCATTTTTTTCATCAAACCAAGGTTGCGTGGGAAGACCAACGCAATGCCAAACACTTGGCCAAGTTTGATCTAAACCCCGGTTTTGTGGTTCTTCAAAATATAGTGTCCCTAAACCATAATTTTTTGCAGTTTCATCAGTTTTACGCTTAAACAGGAGCCAAGTAAGAATATGTAAAACTCCACTAAAGCTCACTACAAACTTTAATGGCAACCCATACCAAAATAAACTACGAATATTTGGGCTATCATATTTTTTCATTAAACGACGGAGGACCCAACAATCTCCAACAAATTTTAAAAAACAACAAATTGTTTTCATAAAGCTACTTATTCTTATAATAATTTAAATTTATGTTTGACTCGCTTCAAAATGAGATTCAGGAAAGTTTTTACACTATAAAAGATATATGGATTTAAAATTTATTCCTTTAAATAGTATAACCGTACGAATCAAAAGATGAGAATTAATCGTTAGAAATTGTTTTTTCGGGGAGGCTAGGACGATTTAATTTTTGCAATTCCGAGTTTAAGAAATTGATGGTTTTATCTTGCCTGCGTATAACTGAGCGAAGTTTCAGCTGAGCAAAAGTGCCACTGATCCATGCAATTAAAAATCCCAATCCTAAAGAACATAAAACCACAATTAAAAGTGGAATCTGGATATTATGTGAATTTAAATGAAAATCATAAAAACTCACTTCAACCAAATCCATGTTTTTAACTGCAAAAACAGCAATTAAAATGGCAAAAAGGATTACAAATATAATTTTTATAATGGCCATAATGGGTTGGAGTCGTATAGAAGAAAATAATAAAGGCCTGAGATATTATCGCACCTCAGGCCTTTAATTTAAACTAAATAAATTCTAATCTTCCTCTTCCTCTTCTTCATCCTCTTCTTCATCTTCCTCGTCTCCATCCTCTGCAGCTCCTTCAGATTCCAATTCAATTTGCCCAACGGGAGAAGCTTCTTCAGCAGGGGGTTCTTCCGCAGCGGGAGCAGGTGCTTCTTCAACAGGAGTTTCAGCGGGGGTTTCAGCTGCTGCCTCTACAGTAGGCGCTTCTTCAACCGGAGGTTCTTCTGCTGGAATTTCAGCGGGTGCCGCTGCCTCAGGAGAAGGGGCAGTTTCTTCCATCGGTGGTGCAGGAACTGCCTCGTCCGGTGTTGGTAGGGATGCAGGGGGAATTCCCATTGAATTATCACCAAGTTCACTAAGTAAACTTTGAATCCCTGCAACTACTTTATCAGATTTCGCTTGAATTCCAGCATCCGAACCTGATGTCACGCCCTTAATGGCAACCAATGCTCTTTTTAACTCTGTAACAGCTGCCTGTCTTTCATAATTTCCAAATCGCTGCTTTAAATCACTTACGTCTTGATCCACCCTGGAGAACCTATCGTCAACTTGCTGTTTGAGAGGTCCAAACTTTTGCTCAAGTGTATTTACAGCGGCATCTACATCCCCAACTTTAGAATCCAAATCTCTGATAAAAAACAGAATAAAAACAATTGCCAAAACTGCCATACCAAATCCCAAATAAGCAATGGCTTTAAGAAGACTCATTTCTTCTTTTTCCTCGTCAACATCTGGCACAGGTTTATTAAATTCCTCTTCAGTGTTATCTTTTTCTTCCGGTTTTCCTTGAGAATAATAGGAGCTAGCGTCTTCTTTTTCCTCCTTTTTAATTTCCTCTAAGCGTTCTTCCTCAGGCGTTTTACCTCCACCAGGCTTGTTTTCATTGGCATTATCCTGATCGTTCGTGGTCATAGCTCCTCCAAATTGATTTCATCTAAAATAGTTCAAAGGGCGTACTTATATCCAATTTTGGAAATCCCTAATTAATTTTTTAAGGCGTTACCTCTTTTTATTCGACCAATTTTTCAATAATATATAGTTGAAAGGAACGCTGGAAGATTGAACCTTAAAGGCTCAAATTTTACTCTATAAATGAAAGGCTTAAGGTCGAAAAATGAAGAACGATCTTACTAATCAAACCCGTCTTTTGTCAAGGAAAATAAAGGCATTACGTCCAAACTGGTGGCCTACCCTTATTCTTATAATCTGCTCTATTTTTTTTATTGAAAATCACTCGATTGCAAACCCATTAATAGATTTAAACCAGATAAAAAAAATTCCTCCCAAAGAAATAGTTTTTATTGATACTCGTCCCTATTGGAAGTTTTTATGGGGGCATATTCCCGGAGCCATTAATCTAAGTGATTGGAAAAAGTTTACTCAGAAAAAAGGCCAAATTCCCGGCCTTTTAATTCAGGATAAATCTTGGATCGTATCTCAATTGAAATCTTTAGGATTAGACCATTCCAAGTCAATCATTCTTTATGGTGACCCAACTGATAAATGGCGAACCGACGGTCGATTTTTTTGGATGCTTGAATATTATGGATTTAAAAGAGTTTTTCTTTTAAAAGGAGGTTTTAATAATTGGAAACAAGGGGATTTTCCCATTGAACGTGGAAAAGAAACAAAAAAAATTCCGTCAAATTTAAAAAAAGAAGACCTGATGTTTAATTCTTTGGTTTATGCAGATCAAAAGTGGATCCAAAAAAGGCTAAATTCTCCCAAATTTTCGATAATCGATAATAGAGAATTAACGGAATATGAAGGTGCAACTCCTTATGGTTCGCCCCGTGGAGGTCATATCCCAGGGGCAATCCATATCGACTGGAGAGATTTTTTTAACAATAAAGGAGCAATAAAACCGAAAGAGGTTTTATATAAATTGCTCCAAGAATACAAAATTAAAACAGACCATGAAATTGTGGTCTATTGTACTGGAGGCGTTCGATCCGCAATGGCCTATTTTGTATTTAGATATTTAGGATTCAAGGTCCGCAATTATGATGGATCCTGGTGGGACTGGAGTAACAATTTTTCCCTACCCGTGGAATCCTGAAGTTTTTATTTAATGGTGAGAACCTTCTCCCATTCCTCCAGGCGCTCCTCCATAAGGTGCACCCATAGGTGGTCCATTGTGTGACCCTTCTTCATGTTCATGATTAGAACCTTCATGATTTCCCCCTGGTCCACTGCCCATCATGGGTGCCGGTCTACCCAACGACTCAGAAGCATGAGTGAGTGCCTCGTTATAGTGTTTCAGTGCTTCCTTTGCATGCTGAATGGCAACGGTTCCATGTTGCTTTAATTCTTGAGAAGCATCTTTTAAATTTAAACTAAACTCTAAATGTTTAATCATTTCTTGGAGGTGCAAATATCCTTCTTCACCATGACCTAACCCCACACTAGCATGACCACTAGCCTGAGACCAACCTGCTTTGGATGAAAAAGCAATCAATAATGCCACCAGGAATGTCATGGGAATGCCAAATCGTTTCATAATAATCTCCATTAACACCTTTATTAAGTGCTCAATATATTAAAAGAAAATGAAATAATTTATTGGATCTTAATCAATAATTTTTCCACAAAATAAAAAAACCCCTAGGCTGGATGCCTAGGGGAATTTTATCAAATATTGAGAAAGAAATCTAAACTTGCATTCTCATAACTTCTTGGTAAGCGTCAACAATTTTGTTTCTTACCTGCATGGTCATTCTAAAGGCCAAGTCTGCTTTACTGACAGCAAGCATAGTTCCATGTACATTTTGAGAATCCCCGGAAGCTAAATTTTCAATCGCCTGATCTGCTTCCTTTTGAAGACTGTTAACCTTTTCAATTGACTGCGCTAAAGCACTCGCAAAGGACTCCTGATCCCCTTCTGTTTTACTTAGGGTGATCTTTCCATCCACCGAACTCATTCCCGGATTGAGGGCAGTTCTCAAATTATTTTTTAAAGTGATGTCTTCCATATTACCCTTTAACTTATATGTTTACTAAGCTAACTCCCCAAATAGTTATTGTCAAACAAAGTTAAAACTAACCTTGTACGGTCTCAGTAACTGCAGCACGTATAGTTGATCCGCGTTTAGCCATTAATTGAATAGCAGCATTATAGCCAATCTGATTTTCTGCTAATTTCATCATTTCATTGTCAATATTCACATTGTTACCATTATTTTTAACGGGATCAGAATTTTCAATAGAATTGGCTATAAGATTACTGATTTCATTACTTCCTAAGCCCATATGTTTACTATGAGTTTTTTTCATTGAAATTTCCCCATTACGGCCCATTACTTCTTTCAATTGCGATTGAAAGTCTACATCTTTAGCTATATATCCAGGCGTATCTAGATTGCTAATATTACTTGAAACAAGAAGGTGGCGCTGGGAATGAAAATCTAAAGATTTCTTTAATATTTTAGGTGTACGGTCTGAAAATAGTAGTTTATCTATTAGCATATATTTACCTCAATATTTTGAAAGCAAAACTGATGCCATCATTTAACAAAACTGCCCTGTTTTTCACATAAATCAAAAGCATTGAATTTTGCTGAATTAAGCAAGAATTTCTGCCGTACATCTTGGAAATTTTCATTTTTATTAAATTGCTATGCAAATAATTCCCTTCTTAAACGTCAAATAATTCATGTTTTTTCATGAATTAAAGAAATTTTGACGCAGGTCACAAAAGCACAGATTATCAGTTTAAATATTTATTGTGAGCAATATTTCCTAAATGTATTTATAATTAATCTAATTTTGAATATTTTTTCTACTCACTCCAATGAAACTTTCCAACCTAGGCACCAAGCTTCAAAATTTTGACAAAGAAAACTTGTCTGACATCCTTCACTTTACAACCACGGGAATAAAGTCAATTTTTCAGTGTGATTCAGTAAGGTTTTATTTAGAAGACTTATATGAAGGAATGCTTATTTGTCATTATGTCGCTGGGCAAAATCAGCCTGATAAACATCGTATCACCAAATATATTTCATCTAAGGAATCTATTTCCTCCCAGGCTTTCTATGATAACGCTGTCACGGTTTCCTGGGATATTGAGGGAGGCCTGAGTAATTTTCGAAACCCATATGAGTCTATTGCTGGAATTAAAAGTACCGCTGTTTTTCCTATCATGTTTCAAATGAGACCCATTGGTACCTTAAACCTTGATTGGAATAAAGAGGGGCCCAATTTATCTACTAGCCAAATCGATTCTATTGTCACTTTTTTAACAACCATAAGTCCAATAATTCAAAAAGCAAAAAGCTATCATCAGAAGATATCATTTTCTAAACATCTTGATAACGCACGTAAAAAGGATGGTGCTTGGCTAATGATGCGATCCGCAGTTAATTTAATTGAAAAATTAGAATTAGCTTCTGTTTTAATTCCATCTATTAAAACTCCTCAAACCATAAAAGAAATGGTCCCTTCTGACTTAGTGGAAATATTAGCGGTTTATACAAAAAATATAGATCATGTTGGTATTTATGATAACAAGGAACAAATCAGTGTCTTAAAAGGTGATCATCTAATTAACAAAATCGTACATTATGACAAAAATAAGGGACTCTTGATGAACAATGTGTTTCAAGAAACGATCTATCATAAAAATATAATGAATGAGCAGTTTTCACGCAAATCCATTGCAAGCAAAATAAATCTGGTCTCTTTATATCAAGTCCCTAAATACGATAAAGATTCTGGGCAATTCATATGTGCAGTCAATTACTACACCAGCGAACACTATGAATTCACTCCTTTTGAAAAAGGATTGCTGCAAGAACATGCCTCGATGGTAGAAAATTTAATTTTAGAGAAAAGTTCCACTCATATTGAAATTCAAGTATTAAGTGAAATCGAAGGTTTATTATCTGAGACTGAAACCTCACTTCAAGTATTTCTACATAATATTTTGGCGAAAACATCCGAGTTGTTAGGAGCAGATTGTGGAACCATTAGTCTATTGCAGTTTATTGATGATACTCCTTGGTTGATTGTTGAAAGTGATGAAGGGAAACTAATAGGTGCCAAGTCTCGTGGATGGAAAAAAAATAAAATATCCCCGCTTCGTGTAGGAGGAAATGATTTACCACATGACTTAAGATCCCTTAATGGATATTGCGCTCATACGGCCCGGCCCGTTCTGTTTGAAGATGTTCATAACCCAGAAATAACTCAAGGGTTTTATAAAAACCTATCCCAATCTATACGGTCGGAATTAGCAGTTCCAATTATATTTGATAACCGTGTTCTCGGTGTGATCAATCAAGATAGTTTTCAAGTAAATTATTTTAATGAAGAACACAAAAATATTTTACAAATAATATCCAGCTTAATATCTCAAAGGGTTCATCATTTACTTCAAATTGATGAAGTAAAAAGAGAAATGGCAGTTGTAAGAAAGGACATTGAATATCGTGATCCTAAAGTCTCTTCTTATTATTTAGGTAATGTCATCGGGAAAAGTCGAAAAATCCATAATTTAGTCAAACAAATTGATACGGTAGCAGAATCAATTTGCAATCGAATGTTGAATTGGAAACCTGGGAAACAATGGGAAGCACTTATGGGCTTGCCTTGTTTATTAATTACAGGAAACACCGGGACCGGGAAAGAGTTTTTTTTCAATAATATTTATTCCAGAATATCGGAGATATTTAGTTCAATTAAGGGCGCCGGGTTTCAACTTCCCGTAAGAAAAACCAACATTGCCGCATACAGTGGGGAACTTACTTATAGTGAATTATTTGGTCATAAAAAAGGAGCTTTCACTGGGGCTGAGTCTAATCGTCAAGGTATTTTAGAAGAAGCTGATGGGGGAATTGTCTTTCTGGATGAAATCGGAGATGCAGATCCAAAAACCCAAGTCCAGTTGTTAAGGTTTTTGGATACAGGGGCTTTTATGAGATTAGGAGAAAGCCAACCCAGATATTCTAGAATATTCCTGGTCGCCGCAACTAACAAAAACCTAAATAAAGAAATTGAAGAAGGTCGGTTTCGCGAAGATTTGTATCATAGAATGAATGCCTTAACTTTTTATATTCCTTCGCTAAATCAACGTCGAGAAGACATAGAAGACTTAGCCACTCATTTTTTAGGCCGGTTATCTCAAACTTATAAAAGTGATCCTACAAGCAACACCCTCTACACCTTAGACTCAGAAGCTATTGAACTATTAAAATCTTATAACTATAGAGGCAATGTTAGAGAATTGAAGAATATACTTTTGAGATCTGTAATGTTTAGCAAAGGCCCGCTGATTCAGCGTGAAGATATTATTGAGGCTAACAAAGATAATTGGTCAGAGCCGAATTCCATTTCTCAGGAAACTACGCAATTCGAAAAAAGCGTGTTAGAAGTTTTAGAGAATTCTGGAGGAACGTTTTGGTCGCATGTTTACGAACCTTTTAAAGATAAACAAATTACGCGGGATAATGTTAAAACCTTCATTGAAATAGCCAAAAATAAATATCAAGCCAATCTTCCGGGTTTAGCTCTTAAACTTGGTGTATGCAATACAGAATTTCGTAAGAATCCTAATGAATATAAAAAGTTTATTAGCTTTAAGAACTTCTTATACAAAACTATAAAAATATCTGAGGATTAACTATTTTCTAATTTGTCTTTTTTATAAGCTTCGACGACTTTATTACGGATCATTTTTTGTATATCGGAATTTTTGGTAACTACAATTTCTTTAAACTCACCCCCTTTTCCAGGTAGTCTCGGAAACTTGATAAATATTCCTCCGTTATCTTTTTCAAATATTTGTATTCCTTTAATTATCAATGAATCTTCAAAAGTAATTTCCGCGTAAGCCTTTAATCCTTTGAAAGGTGGGCCAGGCTCAAAAGGATAAATTTTTACATTGGAAATAGTGATCATACCTTTACCTCTCTTAAATAGGCTGGACGAACAGGGTTTTATCCTGTTAAAATAGGATGTCGCGATAAATCTCAAAGATTTTCAGCTATTATTTTTTGTATATTATAAAAAATCATTCCTTTTTAAGCAAAATACTGAACTCAAATAATTATAAATTTTTAAGGAGATATTCATGAATTCCACAGTGGCCGTCGCTGAAAAATACAAAGTTAAGGACATTTCCTTGGCTGAATGGGGCCGGGAGGAAATAATTTTGGCCGAAAAAGAAATGCCCGGGTTGATGGCCCTAAGAGAAAAATATGGCTCCCAAAAACCTTTAAAGGGCGCTCGCATTGCGGGGTCATTGCATATGACCATTCAAACTGCTGTCCTGATTGAAACATTGATTGAACTGGGAGCAGAGGTCCGTTGGGCTTCTTGCAATATTTTCTCTACGCAAGATCATGCCGCAGCAGCAATTGCAAAAGCTAATATTCCTGTTTTTGCCTGGAAGGGAGAAACCGAGGAAGAGTATTGGTGGTGTACTGCCCAAACTCTACTTTTTGATAATGATGAAGGCCCCAATATGATTTTAGATGATGGGGGCGATCTCACCGGTTACGTCCATGAAAAACACCCGGAACTTTTAAAAGATATTAAAGGTGTTACTGAAGAAACCACAACGGGTGTCCACAAGCTTTATAAGATGCTGGAAGATGGTGAATTAAAGTTACCTTCTATGAATGTGAATGATTCCGTAACAAAATCCAAATTTGACAATTTGTATGGTTGTCGTGAGTCTTTGGCGGATGGGATTAAACGGGCCACAGACATTATGGTTGCTGGTAAAGTTGTGGTGGTTGCCGGTTATGGCGATGTAGGAAAAGGCAGTGCGCAATCTATGCGTTCTTACGGAGCTAGAGTTTTGATTACTGAAATTGATCCCATTTGTGCTTTGCAAGCAGCAATGGAGGGTTATGAAGTGACTACCATGGAAGAAGCCATAAAAGAAGGTGATATTTTTGTTACTACCACGGGGTGTGAAGACATTATTTGTATTGAACACATGGAAAAAATGAAAGATACAGCCATTGTTTGTAATATTGGCCATTTTGATTGTGAAATCCAAGTAGATGCATTAAACAATTTTCCTGGAATTAAAAAACAAGAAGTTAAACCACAAGTTGACAAATACACCTTTCCGGATGGCCATCGAATCATTTTATTAGCAGAGGGCCGATTGGTGAACTTAGGTTGTGCCACCGGACATCCTTCTTTTGTAATGTCAAACTCATTTACCAATCAGGTATTGGCTCAAATTGAACTTTATACCAAAGAGTATGAAGTCGGCGTCTATACATTACCTAAAATACTGGATGAAGAAGTGGCTCGATTACATTTAGATATGCTAGGAGTTAAACTCACTCGACTCTCGGAAAAACAATCTAAATACTTAAATATTCCTGTTGAAGGACCCTACAAACCTGAGCATTACAGATATTAGATATAAAAACTTCATTAAATAAAAGCGGTGTCATATAGGGCACCGCTTTTTTTATTGGTCCAATATTTTATTTGGTTTGATTCATAACTGGATGGCTTTTTAAAAACTGTAACAGCCAGGGAATAATAAGCTCATCTGCATCTTCGACCACATAATGGCCTGCTTTTTCAATTTCATGGACATCTGCATTAGGAAAAATTTGTTTCCATCGATTCAAAAAATGATCCGTGAATACAAAATCCTTTTTACCCCATATAATCAAAATTGGTAAATTCTGGAAGGCCTTCAATTGGGATTCAATCGATTGTATTACCGAGTAGCTGGGAACCTCGGGGCCTACTGGAATGTCCTGGACAAATCGAAGGGTAGCAATTCTATTTTCCGGCGAATTATATGGCGCTAAATAGCCTCTACCAACTTTACCGACTACCCTGTTTTTATTCTTACATGCCCAGGCCAATGCACCACGAGCAAATGCATTAAATTTCAAGATGGCCATCGGCCCAATTTTAGGATGCCTGCCTAACTTTAATGAAAATGGTAATTGATCCGACAAAAAAGCCGCTGTATTAAATAACACCAACCGCTTGACTTGTTGCGGAAATCGAACGGCGTAACCCATTCCAATGGCCCCACCCCAGTCATGCATAACTAAAGTAATATCCTTTAGTTTTAAATCGTTTATTAATTCAGTTAAGTTTTCTATATGCTGAGATAAAGTATAGTTATACTCTTGAGGCTTATCGGACAAACCACAACCCATATGGTCAGGAACAATACAACGATACTTATGCCTTAATCCTTTTATTAAATTTCTATAATAGAAAGACCAGGTGGGATTGCCATGAAGCATAAGAAGAGTTTCCCCAAACCCTTCATCTAAATAGTGATAATTGTAGGACCCAATTTTAAAATATCTGGATTTAAAAGGATATATATCTCTAAATTCTTCAATTGAAACGTTACTCACCATTCAACGCCTAACATTAAACAATTTAGTCCACTTCCAATTCCTAATAAAGCTGCCTTTTGGCCTTTTTGAATCACATCTTTTTCTTCACCCATTGCCAGTGTAATGGGAAGTGCGGCAGACCCAGTATTTCCTAAAAATTCAAGCGTTGAAAAATCCTTCTTGAGATCCAGATCCAATGTTTCATATAAAAGCTTTCGTTGCATAGAACCCACTTGATGACAAAAAACCTTATCAACACCATCATTCGTCCAGTTTAACTTTGATTTAAACTGACTCCAGGAAGATTGCGCCAAACGAACTCCCTCTTTCATTAAAGTTTCGGAATCTGTTTCCATTAATGGGGCTGCTTCAAAACCCATTCCGGAATCTTCATTTCCCTGACATAATTTATTGAACCGTGTTTCGGCATTTGCTATTCCACCCAAAAGTTTATGATTAAACTTTGATAAATTCTTGTGCACTAACAGAACAGCTACTGCAGCAGATCCAATCGTTAAAGAAGCAAAGGAAGATTTAATTTTTGATCTTGACGGATTGGGATCCGTCAATAAAGATTCAATAGTAGTTTTAACCAATGGCCCACCACTTTCTCCCGCTACTACAAGACCTGCTTGAATTTGTCCCATTTCAATCATGTTCGCAACATGGACCATTCCATTTAAAACTCCAAGACAAGCATTTGAAATGTCAAAAACCATAGAATTGTTGGGTAAATTTAAATTGTGATGAATTACAGAAGCAGTGGCAGGCTCAATAAAATCACGGCAAACTGAAGCGCATATCAAACATTCAATTTGATTCCGATCAAAATCAATTTTATGAATCGCATTTTCTCCAGCAAGTGAACTAACTTGGCTGGGAAAAACTCCTTTGTCCCAAAATCTTCTCTCGGTTATACCACTCATCAATTCCAATCTCCCTGGGGAGAGTTTCAATCGATCATAAACCGGTTGAAGCTGGCGTTCTAAGTCTAAGGACGTCACTATATTTTCAGGCAAATGATAACCTAACGATTCAATACAAACGTTTTCAAATAACACTTTTTATACCTATCTAGTCAGCCGGCCCATAAACCTGCATTTCATAATATTTTTGATATTGTTTGCAACTATTCAATAACTCATCATGAGTACCAGAGCCAACAATATTCCCATATTCCATAACGATTATTCGATCAGCATTTTTAATAGTAGATAATCTATGAGCAATTACAAAGGTAGTTCGATGTTCCATTAAATTATGAAGAGCATCTTGTACTAACTTTTCTGATTCTGCATCTAAAGCTGAAGTAGCTTCATCTAAAATCAATATGGGAGCATTTCTTAAAATAGCTCTGGCGATAGCAATTCTTTGTCTTTGCCCACCGGAAAGCTTGAGGCCTCGCTCCCCAATCACAGTATCATAGCCATCATCCAATTGTCCGGCAAAGATATCAACATGGGCAGCTTTTGCTGCATCTATTATATCTTCACGAGTAGCATCGGGATTCCCAAATCCTATATTCGCCCAAATAGTGTCATTAAATAAAAATGTCTCCTGGGTAACCAATGCCAAATGCCGGCGGAGAGAATTGCTGTTTATTTTATTTATATTCAATCCGTCAATCGTAATTTCCCCTTTAGTTACCTTGAAAAATTTAAACAATAAATCGGCAAGGGTTGTTTTGCCTGCGCCACTCATCCCAACAATTGCAAGAACGTCCGATTTCTCAATTCTAAGATTTATATCATTCAAAACCATAGAATCACGAGTGGGATATTTAAAATATACATTTTTATATTCAATGCAATCGCTGAATCCTTGAAACTCGATCTTGCCATCCCCAGTTCGCTCTTCTTCTAAATCCAAAACATCAAAAACTCTTTCAGAGGCGGCTAAGGCTTTTTGTGCATCGGTATATGTCTTAAATAATAAACGAAGTGGATCGTACATCATAAATATACCCAGAACAAAAGCAATGAATGTTCCCTGACTTACCTCTTCCGTAAGAACCTGATAACCACCCCACCAAAGGATGACAGATCCGCCTAAAACACCAAGGACCTCCATTAAAGGAGAAGTTAATTCTGTATATTTAACGTCCTTGCGCATTACATTCAAAAATTCCTTATTATGCTTATGTAATTTATCTTCCTCAATTTTTTCAAGGCCAAAGGCTCTCACAACTTTAATTCCAGAAAAAGATTCTAAAATAATGGAATTAATATCGGCTAACAATTCTTGGCCTCTTCGACCTAATCGCCTTAATTTTTTTGCAATGGTGGCTGTAGGAAGTATTGCCACTGGAATAACAATAATTGAAACTAAAGCCCAATCCCATTTCAAATAAAACACCCAAAACAAAAGGCCGATCAACATTACTCCATTTTGCAATGCATCCTTTACCTGTTTAGTAATAGTTAAAAGCATTGCATTTACATCGTTGACCACTCTGGACATCAGTTGCCCTGTTGTGTCTTTCTCGAAATAACCATAGGGCAATTTATGAATATGCTTAAATAATTTTATTCTCAAACTAGCCACTAATTCCCAACCAATTTGATAAATGATTCGTGACTGAATATATCGGAGAGCGCCTTTAATAATATAAAGAACAATGACAACTGCGGGAATAATTTTAAGCATTTCGAAATCTTTGTTCATAAAGATTTCATCAAATGTTTTTTGGACAATGGGAACAGGCGAAGTTGATAAGGCCCCAACTATAACAGAAGTAAATATGGTTAATATAACTTTCCCTTTATAGGGAACCAAAAACCGAATCAATCGCTTATATAATTGGATACTCACTGGTATTTTTGAAGTGATGATTAAATTACGAAAGGACGTTAAAAAGCCCCTGTCAATCTAAGACAAGGGCTTTCTATATTATAGACTAAATACAAATAGAATAATTTAAAACATTTTTTGAAGTTTTGTTCCTTGGAAACTATTTTTTATCGGGTAAGAAGTCCTCCAAAGTAGCTCCACTATTGATCATTTCAGTCATTACCTTAATGGACTCTTCAATTCCCTTTTGGCAAAGATCTAAATCTATTCTGTATTCCTCAATATGGTTGGCATAATCAAGGACTCGCTCACGAGTATTATCTCGCATAAAACCTTGAGGAACCTGCTCAATTCGAGCAATAGCGTCGGTAGTCCAAATAAACTTACTCGGATCAATCATTTGACCTTTGCAGAAATTTTTTCCTTCAAACTTAGTGGTATCACCATAAGGAATTGCACCATTTCCGTTTCCATTTGAAGCCGGTTTTGGTGCTTCAGCTTCTTGGTTGGTATCAGCCTTTTTCCCATCAGCACGCTCATTAAGAATTTTTTCTGCAAATGCCAGAGAAATGGTCTCTACTTTCTGGATACGCGCATTTTTTTCAATCCTTGCATGGGCACGATTACGAATATGGCCTTCTGAAAATTTATTTAATAATTCTTGTGCATCCTCTGTCCAAGTAACCTTAACTGAATCAAATGTCGTAACTGTTGTAGATTTTTCTTCTTCTTTTGAAGACGGCTTGTATTCTGATTGATCCATTGCAATCAATGACTCGGAACCACAAACACTACATTTAACAACATCCGCATTTAAATAAGTACTACATTTTGAGCACTTAAGCGCCTTAACTTCATTTTTTTCTTGAACTTTTTCTACTTCAGCAGCAAATTTCTTTTCCAGGTCTCTTTGTCTGTCATCTATCATTCCTTCCAGAGGATCTTCACCACGAGCCATTTTATCCCGCATTTGATCACCTATGCTATACATTGCCTGCATTGCTCCGGCTGGAAGAATAGTTTCACAAGCTTCCGTAATAACACTCGATGTGATCATACTGTGGCCTCTTTCGAGAGCGTAACGCAAAATAGCTGCAGTTGCCATAGGGCGAACAAACCCAGGAATCTTTTTCAAACGCTCTTTGGCTTCAACCGTCCAATCAATACTCTCTTCAGCCTGCATATCAATTGGTGGCTTATAAACTCTACTGGATAAATAAACGTTACATGGAACAAGTCTTAATAAATTCTCTGTATTTCCTCCAATATCCATATCTGGAGCACTATGAACCCCTATTCTTCCTAAAACTAACATATAAGGGTTTTCTTCTCTTGCATACTGAAGGACTTTTTCAAAAACTTTTCCATCCAAAAGTCGAATCGTACATTCATAACCTTCGTCTTCTACAATTTTTCTGGAAACTTCCAAGTGGGATTGGTAAATCTTGGCTAAACCTTTATCAATAATGTCTTCGTGAAGCTTTTCCTGTTGTTCAAATTTGAACACTTTGGCTGCATCTTTGGAAAGAACCCCAGTCAAGCTATTGAACATTGCGTAATGAAAATAAGGGTCAAAAGTCGAAATAACTTCTAAAGGACGATTTAAAGCTTTTGCAATATCAATTGCTGTTTTTAATCCTCCATAAGCTTGGCCACTCCCATCGACCGCAACGACAATTTTTCCACTTGAAGCCTTTTCTTCATGTATTGCCGGAACGTGTTTAACGATCAAAGTATCCGTTTCCACCCGCCGAATTACCCTTTCGGTAACAGTTCCAATCTGGCTATCCTTAATGGCACCTAAACCTAAGGCTCCCATAATAACCAAATCATAATCAGACTCTTTGATATCGCGTACTAATTCTATCCAATTTCGTCCTTCAAGGGATTTTCCCACAAAGGGAATATTATTTGCTTTGCACTTATACTTAGGAACGTCTAAATAGGAGTCTGTAATAACCTCCATACCTTTGGTAATCAATTGATCATGAATGGCACGCTGCTTCTCCAACTCTTCTTCATCCTGGTATTCTTCCGGAAGACCACTTTCCATTTGGCGAAATCGCACATCGTGCATTTTGGCTGCATAGACATGACTCGCAGATACAGTGGTCTCATCAGACTTGGCAAATTCAAGAGCTAAATCAATGCAAGCGTTCGAATAGTCAGAATTATCGACTGGAACGTAAATGTTTTTAAACATGGGGTTTAATTCTCCGCACAATAACCAATTATATTAATCAAATTATTTGAATTTAAAATTTTAATCTGTTGTAAAACAAACAAAACCAAATGTTTTGGGAAAAAATACAAAAATCCCAAAATACAGAAATGCTTGCAAATTCTAACAAAATTATTATCACTGTCAATATAAAAGGGTCTTTATAATCAATCTAAAAGAACATCCCAGAAAAATTATCATTCCTTTATTTACTCCTAATAAATAAACATAAAATCACAGCCTTCAGAAACTAAATTTATTTTATATTTAGAACTAATTGTTTTCTTTATCTTTAAATCTTTTTAACCTTTTTCTAACTTTTTTCCCAAAAAATATTCATTGTGGTTATAATTTAATTGCCTTTTGAGATAATCATGATTCCGGCTGTTCATCCATTACAATAAAAACAATATTTTTTAGCCCTTACTGAGTTTTTATAGCAGGGCAAAGATATTACAAAATACATTGATTGTAGATAATTAAGGAGAATTAAATGCTTTTTTCAAGTAAAGAGGAAGTCAAAAATCATTTAAGTGGTGTTGTTGGTTTATCCAATGGCAGTGTTCAAATAGAAAATGATGACAAACTTCGTGATAGTCGACTTGAAGCCTTAGTTGAAAATGCAATATTCAATGAAAATAAAGAAATTAAAGGGTATTCACGGTATGTCATTAAATCTGCTGCGCAACAATTGGGAATTATTCCCTCTTCCATTCAGGGGCTTTATGAGGCGCGTGGCGAAGGAAAAAACAGGGGTTATACCGTTCCTGCCTTAAATATTCGCGGAATGTCATACCAAATGTCCAGGGCTATTTTTAGAACAGCCATGAAAATGAACAGCGGTGCCTTCATCTTTGAAATAGCAAAATCTGAGATTGGATACACCCATCAAAGGCCACATGAATTAATGTCCGTCATTTTAGGAGCTGCCATTCAGGAAAAATTTCAGGGGCCTGTTTTTGTTCAAGGGGATCATTTTCAAATTAATGCTAACAAATATCATGAAGATAAGGAAAAAGAAGTTTCTCAATTAAAAAATCTAATTAAGGAAGGCTTGAGTGCGGGATTTTATAATATCGACATCGATACTTCCACTTTAGTGACTCTGGAACCTGAAGACGTTAATGAGCAGCAGCGTCTTAACTATGAAGTGGGTGTAGATTTAACCGGTTATGTAAGAGAATTAGAACCCGAAGGGGTAACAGTATCCGTAGGCGGAGAGATCGGTGAAGTAGGGAAAGAAAATAGTAATGAAAAAGAATTACGGGCTTACATGGATAACTTTAGCGATCACCTGGCAAAATTGAACTCTAATTATAAAGGGATCAGTAAAATTTCTGTTCAAACAGGCACCTCACATGGTGGTGTTCCCTTACCTGACGGTACAGTTGCCGATGTAAATCTAGATTTTGAAACTCTTGAGCAGCTTTCCAAAATTTCCAGAGAAAATTATCATTTAGCCGGTGCGGTCCAACATGGAGCTTCAACTTTACCAGCGGAGCTTTTTAACAAATTCCCGGAATTAGAAACTGCCGAAATCCATTTAGCGACAGACTTCCAGAATATGATCTACGGTAGTCCCGCTTTTCCGGGTTCCTTGAAAGAGGAAATCTACTCCTATTTGCGAGAGACATTTGCAAATGAGCGAAAACCAGATATGACGGATGAGCAATTCATATACAAAACCCGTAAAAAAGGATTTGGAAATCCATTTAAACAAAAGTTTTGGAAATTATCTGATGAAATTAAAACTGAAATAGAAAATGAACTTGAAGGCAAATTTCACTTTCTATTTGAAAAATTAAATGCAAAAAACACTGAACAAATTGTTAAAGACTCTGTAAAACCTGTAGCAGTGCCACCATCATTACAAGAGGAAATCCAATTCGCTTGATCAACCAAGCTAAGCTTAAAGTTTAATCATTATTGTCTAATTATTTGTATTTAAAAGGATCTACTCTAGCCAAACTTTTACATAACGAATGTTGTCTTCCACTTCAAATAATACTTGCGGAGCGAACCCGGTTTTCATAACTCGGTTTTGAATATCTTTTAAGTCAATTCCCTGATTCCGAATAGTTTCTAATACCGGGGGATCAATTATTTCTTCTAATTCCTCTACTACTCGGCTGGGCATGGTTAGCTCAACTTTATTTCCATTTACCTTTTTTACATTTACTTTCAGGAATTTAGCAATTTCCTTAAATGTTGAACCACTCTCTGCTATTTGAGGAAGATCTACTTTTCTGGCTTCTGCAATAAGATCCCCACATTGTTGGTTTAAAATAAAGCCCCAGGATAAAGAAATGTTTAAACGATTCATCAATTGAGTGAGCCCATGCCATATGCGCATCAAAAAAATTAATTCTGGGGGAGCCGCGGATCTAAACCACCATTTTAATTCTCCCACCACTCCTTCAATCCTTTCGTTAATCTTCCAATCTCTTGTGTTGTATGGGGACTGTAATACAAAAGGATCAAACAAGATTTGTAACAATGCGGGCAATACAGGACGCAAATCCTGAAGTTTATTAATATCAAAACCAAGCAAAGCTAAACAAGAGGCTGGGTCAACGTTATCCCGATTTTGAATACCTGAAATAATCCTAAGTATCCCTAACCTCACTTTTTCAGAAACTTCCAATACGCTCCCAAAATCATATATGACAATTTTTTGAATATTGCCTCTTTGAAAAGCGAAGTTATCTGGATTGGGATCGCAATGGACAAATCCATGGCGAAACAGCATATAAAAATAATGGGTCAAAAATGCGCGCCCAAATCCTTTTCTTTCTTCCTCAGGAAGTTTTTCTACTTGGTCTAATGAAATACCTTTCTCAAGGGATTGGACCAAAACAGTTCCACAACTATATTCTAGTAAAGCCTCTGGAATGATCACATTCTCCAAAGAAGAACAGAGATTAAAATATTTTTTTTGTTGTTTTGCCTCGTTTAAGTAATCCAACTCTCTGGTAAAATTGTTGTGAAAAGACTCTCTATACCCTTCCAAATTAAAACCCCACTTGGAAACCGGGCCAATTTTTGGCAACCATCCAAAAAGTTTTAATTCTGTTTCAACAGAATCTCCAATGGAAGGATATTGGACTTTTACTGCTACTTTTTGACCGGACTTTAGTTTTGCAAAATGTACTTGTCCTAATGAGGCAGGGATACCTTTTTTATCAAACGAAATAAACAATGAGTCAATCGATTGGTGGTAGGCTTTTTCGATTTGTTCGGCCACTTCCTCAAAACTCATTACGGGAGTGGCCTTCCCTAAAGTCTTGCCCAACAATGGATCTTTGCCATCTATAGACAAAAATTGGCCGACCTTGGTAGGTAAACCACGGGAATTCCCTAAAACTTCCATTAAGTACTGCTGAGCTCTACTTTTCGTTTCTTGATCCGTGCTTCGGCGAATTTTTCTTACTGCTTTTCCAATTTTAAAAAGTTGAAGCCCTTTTTGTAAAATTTCTTTCACGAATCTTTTCCAATTTCCACTCCCGCTTCACGACGATGTCGTTTATTTTTTATTGGACCCAGGGTAGTTGCAACTCCCTCAGGAACTGCATCACTATTGCTTCTCGATCTCATCAAAAGAACCACTCTTGAGGTTTGATCATCTTGAAAAATTCTTTTTCCTGCTTGAACTACATCTTCCTTTTTAATATTTTTTACCACTTCAATTAATTTCTTTTTATATTCGAAATCTCCATCTTCTTCGGTTGCAAGATAATAAAGCTCAGCGGATACTTCAGCAATACTATCCCCTTTTTTATTGAGGGAAACCAGGAGGCTCTTTCTGTGTTTTTCAAATTCTTCGTCGGAAAGATTATCAAATAACTGATGAGAGTTTTTCATCCAACCTTCAATCCGTTTTTTTAATTCAAACGGACCATAAGTAGCAGATTGAATAATTAATTTAAAAAACAATCTATCTTCTACACGATTTTGAAAACTCCATACAATATAACCTAATTGCTGATTGGTTCGCATTTGGGTATAAAAATCTCCCTCGACGATGGAAGCCGCAAGAGAAGCCAGGGCAACATTCTTTAATTCTTTATCCCCTATTTGTAGTCCATAGTAAACCGCATTATTATTATCTAAGATTTTATTGGAAAACAAAATCTTCTCTCCGGGATCTAACACCTCTACCAACTCCTTGTATCTATCCTTTTCGGGCAAAGGTTCACTTTGGATTGCATCCAGCAAAATTTTCAAACTTTCTCGAGCTTTTTCTACTGTCCAATTACCATGAACCAATCCGGATATATAAACTCTATCGTAAAGATGCTGAGCATATTTTTTTATATCTTCAAGAGTTACTTGTTCCAAAGCTTGCAATAATTCTTCTTCCGTATATTGCTTAATCAACCAAATTTGACGATTAAAATAAGCGGCACGCGAATAAGCCTGACCGAGTTTTCTATTCCTTAATCCGCGAACCATGGCCTCTTTAATATCTTTGAATTTTTGTTCTGAAATCTTAACGGTCTTTAAATTTTTTGCTACCAAAGAAATTAGATCTGTCACTCGCTGAGAGTATCCACCTACGGAAAATACCATTCCTTTTTTTTCAATTCCCAAGCCATAGGATAATCCTGCTAAAGAAATAGGATAAGTAATTTCATTAAGAGATTCATGAAGAGCCGCATCGTATAGTTTAGACCGTGCTAAATTCTCAACCGTGTCATAAACATGGGGAGTTTCAATTCTGTATTTAATAAAAACTTTAGGTTGTTTAAATTTATTATCGAATTGGTACCAAACTTTAGAAATATCATTATTTTGGATTAAGACGGGACTTTGCTCTATTAAGGCTAAATTATCCGGGATAAAATCATTTTTGTTTGGATAAGAAAAACCATTAAAAGAAGCAGGTGAGGCCAACTTTTGAAATTGTGCTCCACCAATCTCTTTCAAAGAATATTCCGCACCATAATAGGGATCAGTTTGATCCGTTTCCAAATTTTTTGAGCTCAATACGGCAAGCATATTCTCTGGGGTCAGAGTTTTTAAAATTGCCGAGTATGCTTCTGGTTCAAATTTTTTATATAAATAAGGAAGTGTTTCCACATCTTTTAACAAATATTTATGCATTAATGAAGCTTTTGAAGCTACGTAACCCATACCCTCCTGAGGACTTTTCCACTCAAAGTCTATTTGTGCCATTACTTGATTCTCTTTATAAGTATAGGGTTGAATTCCTGTCTTATTTATCATCTGAATATAAGCAAACACTATTTCCATAATTCGTTCATAATTTTCCAAGCCCTTTTGAGTCAAATTTATTGAAATAGTGAATGAATTTATATTTGGATGACTATAACCACCGCCTGCGGATAACCCTAACGCTAACCCTTCTTCCTTTAATTTCGATAATAGGGACCCGTTTCCCTCATACCCCAATACAGACCCAACAATGGATGCAGGTTTACTTTCTAAATAATTATGCAAATGAATAGTTGGGAAATTTAAACTTAAAGAACGAATATCTTTAATCGTTTTTATTTTTAATAAACGATATTTTTTTTTCAAGGGTTTACGGAATTCAGAACTGATAGGGTCTTTTTTTACTGGAAAATCCTGGATAGGGCTAAAATATTTTTTTGCCAGTTTCTCTAATTCATCTAATGATAATTTAGACAAAATAGCTAACCGCATATTGGAAGCTGCGTAATATCTTTTATGGAAAGCTAATAATGCAGGTCTATTGTCACCAGATAAGGTTTCTTTACTACCAATATTAAACTTTTTGATTGGATGCCCTTCTTCAGAAACTTGGTCTGTAACAAAATTGGACCGCCACCCATCTTGCATTCTATTCTTATCAAATTCACTACTGACCGCATTTACTTCTCTCTCTGCATAATCTTTATCAAATAATGGTGCACGAAAAAAATCACTAAACCTTTCAACAGCCCCTTCAAATCCGTCATGACTCACTTGAAAAAAATAGTTAGTGATATCATCTCCCGTATAAGCATTACTTGCTCCGGAATTTGCATTTAAATATTCCTTAAAAGAACCTACTTTGGGAAATTTTTCTGTTCCCAAAAAAAGCATGTGTTCTAAATAATGAGCCAAGCCTAATTTTTCTTTAGGATCATAAAGGCTTCCAACACCGACGGCCACTGCCGCAGCACTTCGATCCACTTCAGGGTCATGCATTAGTAATACTTGCATCCCATTATTCAAAGTGAGGGTTCGGACTTCTCTTTTAAAAGCAAAAACAGATGAAGATTGAAAAACCAGAATAAATATTAGAAAGATGCAGCACAACGAACATCGGGTACGCACAAAACACCTCCAAAAATTCGTAAAAGGGGAGAAAATTAAATTTATTTAAACGCAGTTGTAATTAGGAAAACAAGCAATAAATCCTGTTAGTATTATACAGAGCTTGAAAAAATATAAGAATTAAAAGTTTTTAACTTTGGCCTAGTTAGGGTTCCAAGCCATCAACCCAACCCCTAAAACAGTCAAAAATCCAGCTAAAATTCGTTTCTTTCCAAAAGGTTCTTTTAACTGAAGGACCCCCCACAGAACCACCATAATAACGCTGGTTTGACGAACCGCCACCACTTGTCCCACGGGTTCAAATTGAAGGACAACACAAATCAAACCATAGGAACCCAAAGTCGCTAAACCTGCAATGATTCCTTTTTTCCAATCAAGTCTCCATTCTGAAAAAATCTCATCTTTAGGATAGCGCGCAAACAAATATACATTACATAGAGTAAACCCAATAAATGACTCTAAGAAAAAAAATATGATTCCATTTAAAAACTTCTGATCTGGACTCAAATTAATAAATATTTCCATCCCGCGTTTATCAACCAAACTATAAGAAACCACCAAAATTAATGTGATAAATGCCCACCTTAAATCTTTATGTAATACCGCTTCCCATAAATTTTTAAACCCACTTATTAAATGTCCATCAAAATGTAATATATAGACAGCAAGCAAAATTGTAACTATCGCTATAAAAGATATTATGGTGAGTTGTTCACCCAAAAAAAACCAGGCAAATGCTGGGACAAAAACAGGAGCGGAACGAGCAATGGGATACACATAAGAAATATCCTGGGATTCATAGGCCTTGGAAAGGCTTAATATATAAACTCCGTGTAAAATTCCTGACCATATAACCCAAATGTAAATTTCGGAAGGAATTTGAAGGTTTTTATTAAATACAAAAAATAACAATGCGAAGCCCATAATCCAAATACCTTTCAATCCTGAAAGAAAATTAGATTTCCGGCTCGTCTGCGTTAATACATTCCACAAGGCATGGAAGAAGCTGGAAAGTAATATTAATCCTATACTACTTAAAGACAATAAATTCGTCCCGATTAAGAATGTTTAGTGGATATTAAAATTAACAAAGAATTGAATTTTAATGCTGTTGAGAATAATAGTTACAGATTAAACTGTCAATTGCTCAGAAAAAACAAAATTTTTCAGTTCGCAATTTAATTTATCAAAAGACCCTAAACGTGCATTTGTTTCGAATAATGTTAAAATAGCTACCAATGTTAAAAATCGAATTATTCTTCCTTTAGAATATTTAGATTGCCTCAAACAAAAAATGATCCAAAATCAATTCCAATTACTCCGAACCCCCCGATTTCTTCCTTTATTTATCACTCAATTTTTGGGGGCATTTAACGATAATGTTTTCAAAAATGCCTTAGTCATTTTAATCACCTATGTCGCCGCTGAGAAGGCGGGGCTTAATCCTCAGTTAATGGTGACTGCTGCTGCGGGGGTTTTCATATTACCGTTCTTCCTATTTTCAGCAACTGCCGGCCAATTAGCAGACAAGCATGAAAAAGTAAGTTTAATTCGAATAATAAAATTTATAGAAATTTTATTAATGGCCGGAGCTGTATATGGATTTTATTCTGAGAGCACTTCATTTTTACTAGTAATTCTTTTTTTAATGGGAACACAATCCACATTTTTTGGGCCTATTAAATACGGAATTCTGCCAGAAAAATTAAAAGAAGAAGAGTTAATTAGTGGAAACGCATTAATCGAAGCGGGTACTTTTGTAGCTATTCTAGTAGGAACCATTATAGGTGGACTATTAATTCTTAGCAGTTTTGGTGTTGGACTGGTTTCTTTCCTGATTATATTTGTAGCTATAGGGGGCTGGATTAGCAGTTTCTTTATTCCCACCGGTTTAGCCGCTGATCCTTCTCTTAGAGTTGATCATAATATTTTTAGAGAAACCTGGAAAATAGTCAATTACACTCGAAATCATCGAGATGTATTTTTGTCTATCCTTGGAATCTCATGGTTTTGGTTAGTCGGAGCCACCTTCCTTGCACAATTTCCTACTTACGGAAAAGATATCATTGGCGGAAATGAACAAGTAGTTACGCTTTTTCTGACTATCTTTACAGTTGGAATCGGAATCGGCTCCCTACTATGTAATAAACTTTTGCGGGGGGAAATAGTTGCAACCTATGTACCTTTGGGAATTTTAGGAATGACCTTATTTACGGTCGACCTTTATTTTGCAAGTAAATACACATTCACATCCGCACCTGGAGAACTAATTGGTGTATTCTCTTTCCTTTCTCATTTAACCAGTTGGAGAATATTAGGAGATCTTTTTCTAATTTCGATTTGCAGCGGTATTTATATAGTTCCTCTGTATGCAATCATGCAGGCAAGAACTGAGCTCAGTCATCGTTCCCGGACCGTAGCCAGCAACAATATATTAAATGCATTATTTATGGTGGTGTCCGCATTGGGCACATCATTAATGCTAATAATGGATTTTTCCGTCACCCAAGTATTTTTGACGATAGCCTTTCTAAATGGATTTGTTGCAATTTATATTTGTAAGTTGTTACCCACCGCTTTAATAAAAACAGTTTTTCAATGGATATTTAAAACTTTTTATAAAATAGAAATACAAGGTTGGGAGAATTACAAAAAAGTAGAAAAGGAAAAAGTAGTCATCGTAGCAAACCATCTTTCTTTTCTCGACCCTCCTTTAATCGCCTCATTCATTTCAGAAACTTTAGTATTTGCCGTCAACACTCAAATTGCCAGGAACAAATGGTTAATACCATTTCTTAGAATGGCTGAAACATTTGCCTTAGACCCAACCAACCCCCTGGCAACCAGAACACTCATTGAAAAGATTAAAGATGGAAAAAAGGTTGTCATATTTCCTGAAGGAAGAATCACCGTGACAGGTTCCTTAATGAAAGTTTATGAGGGCCCCGGAATGGTGGCCGATAAATCCGGAGCAAAAATTCTTCCAATTCGAATTGACGGTGCTCAATATTCCCCTTTTTCCCGCATGAAAGGGAAAGTACGAATTCGGCTTTTTCCAAAAATCACTATTTCATTTTTAGAACCACAAACCTTTAAGTTACCGGAAAACCTAAAAGGAAAACAACGCCGCCAAATGGCCGGATCCCAACTGTACGATTTAATGGTCAAAATGATTTTTCAGTCCAGCAAAGTAAATCAAACACTTTTCGAATCTTTACTAGAAGCAAAATCAATTCATGGTTCTCGCCATTTAATCATTGAAGACACAGATCGAAATCCAATGTCATATTTTCAAGTTGTTTTGAAAAGTTTTGTTCTTGGAAAAATCGTTTCTAAAATATCCAAACCGGGTGAATATTTAGGAATTCTTCTTCCAAATTCCTTAGGTGTCATCATTTTATTTTTTTCCATGCAGGCATTTGGACGAGTTCCTGCTCTTTTAAATTTTTCAGTTGGAAAACGAAATTTATTATCAGCTTGCAAAACAGCTCAACTAAAAATAGTTTTCACATCAAGACGATTTATTGAGCTGGGCAAATTGGAGGAATTGGAGAAAGCAATAAAAGATAATGATATTCGATTAATTTATTTAGAAGACCTCGCCAAAGAAATCAAAATCACTACCAAACTGTCAGGGTTATTAGGATCCCTATTTCCAAATATTTTTTACAATTTTTCTGACAAAATAAAAGATCCGGAAAAACCCTCTGTAATCCTTTTCACATCAGGTTCAGAGGGAGTTCCCAAGGGTGTTGTTTTAAGCCATTTGAATATTCAGGCTAATCGATGTCAGGCAAGTTCTAGAGTGGATTTTGGGCCATCAGATATTGTTTTTAATGCATTACCCATTTTTCATTCCTTTGGTCTAACAGGAGGCACCTTGCTTCCTATTCTTGAGGGAGTAAAATCCTTTCACTACCCCTCCCCCCTTCATTATCGAATCATTCCAGAATTATGCTACGACGTCGATGCCACCATAATGTTCGGAACTGATACTTTTTTAAATGGATACTCTCGTTACAGTCATCCTTATAATTTTTATAGTTTACGATATGTTTTTGCAGGAGCTGAAAAACTAAAAGATGAAACCCGACGTGTTTGGCAAGACAAATTTGGAATACGTATCTTAGAAGGCTATGGGGCTACTGAAACCGCCCCAATTTTATCGCTTAATACAAAGATGCATTATAAAGCAGGTACAGTGGGCAGGCTACTACCTGATATTAATTTCAAATTACAGGAAGTTCCTGGCATTGAAAACGGAGGGCGCTTACTTGTATCCGGGCCTAATATAATGCTTGGGTATTTATTGCACGATAGACCAGGTCAATTAATCCCTCCTCCGGATGGCTGGTACGACACAGGAGATATTGTGAATGTTGATGATGAAGGGTTTATCACGATAAAAGGGCGGGTCAAACGTTTTGCCAAAATTGGGGGCGAGATGGTTTCTTTAACTGCAGTAGAAAATAACATATCTCAATTATGGCCCGGTTTTCCACATGCTGTTGTAAGCATTCCAGATGAAAAAAAAGGTGAACAATTAATTTTAATGACAGAATATAAGGAGGCCACCCGAGAGCCCATTATTTCCCACACTCAAGAAAATGGATTGGGTGAAATAAATATTCCCAAGACCATTAAGGTTGTCGATAAACTCCCTGTTCTTGCCACAGGAAAAATAGATTATGTTCAAATTCAAGAAATGGTAGAGAATTAATTTAATATACGCTATCTAGGTATTTTCCTTGTGAACCAAACGGCGAAAGGATATATAACGAATTAAACTCCAGGTCGCGGCTGCAGAAAACAAATGTTTTAGTGTATGTCCACTTATAATCTCTTGAGTCCAAGAAAAAATTTCTTTATCAGTTGCTTCAAAGACTTTAGCAATAGCATATAAAATCAACATTTCGATCACATATCGGACACCAGAATACTTGGGAGGGAATAAAATAAGCAACAATGGAATTCCAATCATCGGATAAAAAATGACAAATCCATAAAGCCTTAAATCTCCTGCAAAATTTTTTTCAGTTATAGCCCAATACAAAACGCTTATTATCGCCAAAGCCACTAAAGGCCATAATAAACGTTTGCCGTAATTAATCTGGACCCTTTCTGAAACCATAATACAAAATATACCCATAAATCCCACTGCAATAGGTAATCGATCCCATATTAACGTTTCATTTGTAGGATGATTATGATAATAAGCAGATCCGGGACCCACAAGCGCAATCCCCAAAAAAGCCACGATCCATGAAGAAATTTCCGCTTTAGACTCCATTCTTTTTGGATCATTTGAATAGCGTAAAAGAAGAATCAATCCCCATATCCCAATGATCAAAAATGGAAGGTTGGATAGCACGTCTCCAAAATGGGGAATGCCCAGAAGTAGTCTTTGATCTGCAAATTGGTGATATTTTAAATCTTGAGGAATGGGTTTTACCAAAAATGCGATTATCAAACCCAATAAGGCTGTGCCTAATAAAATATAAATTTTGAACTTTCGAGACATTATTAGCGCTTAAAGTTTCCGAATTTTAAAAAATGAGCGGTTTGAGATAATGCTTGTGAATTGTAAATAATAAACGTATGAGTAGCAGGAATAACAATATGATCAGCCACACCTTTTAATTGAGTACTTTTCACAGAAACCTTTCCATCGTCGGGTCCATTTATAATAAAAGATGAAATTGGATCTAATGTATTGTTGCCAGCAATTACACCTAATTCAAAATCAACATTTCCAAGCATTTCAGCAAAGCCATCTGAATGGACTCCCAGTTGCTGCCCAGCGGGGCCAAAAATCCATTTAAACAAAAAAAAGTTTTTTAAAAAATCCGCGACTTCACTGCCATGGTTTGGAGGTGCCACCTGAACTACTCGACCTAAATTTGAGGGTCGATATTTTTTAAGAAATCCACGGATCAATAATCCCCCCATCGAATAACCTACAAAATGTATTTTTCTTGTTTTATCTGTGTTAAATGCCGAAATAGGTTTATTAATTTTATCGACTAATTCCTGAATTTGAAATCGAGTAGAATCATAACCTTGGTTGAGAACATGATAACCTTGCTTTTTAAGCATTTTTTCAAATCGAGACATCGACCGGTGAGTACGCGCAATACCATGCAAAATAACCACATAATCTTTATTGAGATTCTTCAAGGTTGACCTTCTCAAAATAAAAAAACATAATTGTTACTTAAAAGTTTTCAAACTGCATTGAAACCATTTATATTCTAATTCCATGGTCACTGATTCCATTAATTTCTTTCAAAATAAAATTGCTTTCATTAATTACCCAACTACCAATTTAAAGGTAACCACTGAATTTTATCAGAATATTCTAGGATTACAGCTACTTCTTAGAACAGAAGATTGGGTTGAATTCAAAATAGGCAACCAAAGGCTTGCTTTTAATAGGGTGAGCCCTCCCCTACAAGATACTCCTCATAATGGAGCAATTGTTTGGCTAGAGACATCTTCCATTGAACAAACAGTAGAGGCTTTAAAAAACAAAGGGATACGAATTGTGAAAGCCACTCAGGATTTTTCTTATGGGAAATTGGCTCAGTTTGAAGACCCCACCGCGAATATTTTGGGTCTTTATGAACCTTCTTCCAAAAAAAAGTGATCCCAACGTTTAAAGCCCTATATTTTTATAGTAAGATAGTGAAATGACAAACCCATTGACACATTTTAATGAAGAGGGTCGGGCAAAAATGGTGGATGTTACCGCCAAAGGTACTACGGAGCGAATTGCTACCGCAGAAGGAACGGTCTACATGCAACCAGAAACACTTCAATTAATCACCGAGGGCCAAATTAAAAAGGGAGATGTTCTGGCAGTCGCTCAAGTGGCTGGCATTATGGGGGCAAAAAAAACCTCTGAAGTTATTCCAATGTGTCATCCCCTGGCTTTAACCTCAGTCAATATAAATTTTAATAAAAATTCGACCCCAGACTCAAAAACCGGACTTGTGTCAATCAAGGTGACGGCTACCGTAAAAGTAAAAAGTCAAACGGGTGTAGAAATGGAAGCCTTGACAGCTGTTTCAATGGCAGCCTTAACAATTTATGATATGTGCAAAGCGGTTGACAAGGGTATGGTTTTTAACCGGATTGGCCTGATTTTTAAAACCGGTGGGAAATCAGGAACCTTCCAACGTGAAAACGTAGCGGAGGTATGACTATGATTACAGTTAAATATTTTGCAAGTTTAAAACAACTTGCGGGTAAGGATGAAGATCAATTTGATATCGAAGGTGAAATTCCCGTTTCCAAACTTGGAGATTTAATCGGTCAAACTCTCCCTAAAGTCGGCGACATGTTAAAAGAAAAAAAAGTGATGATCTCGGTAAACTACGATGTAGTTCCCCTTGATAGTATTGTAAGAGATGGAGACGAGGTTGCATTATTACCACCATTCTCTGGTGGCTTATAAAAAGGAAAAATTCAATGAGTACAGCTACAGATTCTAAAGTAAGAATTCAGCGAGAAGACTTTTCGGTGACGGATGAAATTGAGTTTATGAAAAAGTCTTCACAAAATATTGGAGGAATTTCCATATTCTTAGGAACTGGGAGAGAACTCAATAAAGGGGAAAGTATTTCTGAATTAAATTTTGAACATTATCCTCAAATGGCAGAAAGGAAGCTAGAGGAAATCAGGTTAAAAGCCATTAAGGATTTTGGAATCATCGATATGAGCATTATCCACCGCATTGGACATATTGATATCGGGGAAAATATTGTTTTAATCATTGCTTGCGGTGAACATAGACAAGAGGCTTTTAAATCTTGCGAATGGGCTATTGCCGAATTAAAACGAACCACTCCTATATGGAAAAAAGAAACTACCACTAAAGGAGAAGTTTGGGTCCAAGCAACACCTTAATTATTTTTCGAAATAGTTTTTCAATCTTGACTCTTCTTGCTCCATAACCTTCTATGGACTTGCCCTTACAGCCTGACCAACTGGTCTTAACGGCCAATTCTCGCCTTTCCCGTTGGTTGTTAATGCAACATAATCAAACTCAAATTCAAAATAATCTTCCTATTTGGGAAACCCCAAATATATTTTCTATAGATCAATGGCTTAATGAAACTTGGGTTCAATCATGGCCTGATAAATACCAAATCACATATCATCAATCCCAAAAGTTATGGGAACATATCATCAGGAATGATTCAAAAAAAAAGAATTGGGATTTATTACATCTTCGAGGGGCAGCGCAATTAGCAGCACAAGCTTACTCATTAATTATTAAATACAGAGTTCCTGAATCAAAAGTCCATTTTGAATATACAGAGGAAACCAAAGCATTTTGGCAATGGAAATTGGCATATGAATCTCAATTACGAAGTCTTAAGGCTGTTGATCCTGCAACTTTAACGGATCGTGTAAAACAGGATATGGAACAAGAAAAAATTTCCATTCCCCTTAAAATTTGTTTTGCTGGTTTCGATGAAATCACTCCTCAACTTCAAGATTGGATAAATTTTCTACGGCAAAAAAAAGTAAATGTTAATTTTTATCCTAGCCAACCTGATTTAAAGGCTAAAGTCTCTACAGAATTAAATTCCTCTTCAATAAGAATAATTCAAAAATTCGAGACCAAAAAGCAAGAATGCATACAATGTGCACGTTGGATTCGCTCAATTTATAAACCAGGAAAAACTATTGGAATAGTAGTTCCTGATTTAACTAAATATGAAAGAGACATCCGGGTTGAGTTTCGTTCAGAACTATTTCCAAAAAAAGTTTTTCCATGGGAAAAGGGGGAATTACCTTTTAATATTTCTTTGGGTAATTCCTTATCCCAAGAACCTATTATTCAAATTGCAATATTATTGATCTCCCTGGATAAAGAAAACCTGCCCTTTCATTCTTTTTATTCAATCCTAACCAGTAATTATTTAAAGGGGAGCAGCGATTGCCTTTTAAAAATGAAAATTGATAAAAAGATAAGAAAAGAAAGAAAATTATCCATATCATTAAAATCATTGAAAAAAGAATTTTTTGAACAGCCATCTCCATCCCAACAAGTTTTTGAATCTATTTTAAATTGGGTTCATAACAAAGATTTCAATTTACCAAGTATTTGGGCACAAAACTTCTCAAATCTTTTAAAAAATCTGGGGTGGCCTTATGGAGATAACTCAGCGGATTTTACAAATGTTCCTTTACTTGATGCATGGAAAAAATGTTTGGAGGAGCTTTCATCATTAGATTCTATAGAAGGCAAAATATCAAGAATCCGCGCGTCAACAATATTAACAACCATTGTTGAAGAAAAAATACACCAAAAAAAATCCCTTGAGGAACCCATTCAAGTCTTGGGAATTTTAGAATCAACTGGGATGAAATTTGATTACTTATGGGTCATGGGACTACACGCAGATGCACTTCCTACCATCCCGTATCCCAATCCGTTTATTCCTTTTCATTTGCAAAAATCGGGTGACCTTCCTCATTCCTCTCCTGAAAGAGAACAACGTTATGCTGAAGAAATGTTAACTCGCTTGTTAAAGGCATCCTCTCATGTTGTTCTCAGTTATCCAACTTGGGAATCAGACACTCAGCTTAGAATTAGTCCGTTAATTGCTAAACTTGAAACCAATGATACTTTTCCTGAATTCCTTAACTCCCACAAAATATTAGATAAATTAATAACCCAAGACGAAACGACTTTTGAAGAAGAAAACCCTAATATTCCCCTTTCAAGCTTAGAGAAACAAAACCTAAAGGGAGGTCATTTAATTTTAAAAGATCAAGCCAAATGTCCATTCCGAGCCTTTGCCATCCATCGCCTGAAAATTGATTCCAGGAAAATGCCTGAGGTTGATGCAGACTCCTTAATGAGGGGAAACCTGGTTCACAAACTATTGGAAAATTTTTGGAGTGAAGTCAAAAATAGTGAGACGCTCTTCAAATTAAACCAATCGAAAAAATTACATCCCTTAATAAAAAGTATTGTAGAAAACACTATATTTGGAAATTCATTTTATTCAAACCAGCCTATTTTTTCCCAAATGGAGTATGACCGAATAGTTTCTCTATTAGAAGAATGGTTAAGCCTTGAGCTTCAAAGGGATCCTTTTGCTACCTTTTCCTTAGAGAACAGGACTAAATTAAACTTAAAGGGATTAGAACTAAATTTGCAAATAGACAGAATTGACCGTACAGATTCAGGAAATTATATTTTAATCGATTATAAAACGGGAAATCCTAAAACAGATTGGTATCATCCAAGAATCCAAGAACCTCAAATACCCTTATACACTTTAACCTCAGATATCAAACCCGATGCCGTTTGCTTTGCAAGAATCCATAAAGGGAAAAGTATATTTAAAGGAATTAGCAATACCCCAAATTTAATCTCGAGCTTAAGTACTTCCGACTATAAAAAATATTCAGGCTGCGAAAATTGGGACAACCTTTTAAAGACATGGGAAACTAACTTAAATCAACTCACCGAAAACTTTATAAATGGAAATCATGAAATCGATCCTTGGAATCTAAATCAAACTTGCCGAGCTTGTCATTTAAGTTCTCTTTGCAGAATAAACGAATTGGAAACGATTAGTAACCACGAGGAGGAAGCTGATTAATGGATATCCAAGACTTATCTGCAAGAAATCAAGCGTTGGAGGTAGAAAATTCATTTTTAATTCAAGCTCCTGCAGGTTCTGGTAAAACCGAATTATTAATCCAAAGATACCTCAGTTTATTGTCAAAAGTCCAAAAACCAGAACAAATATTAGCTATGACCTTTACCCGGAAAGCGGCAGCGGAAATGCGAAATCGAATATTTAACGCATTAGAGCGGGGTAAAGATTCCAATGCACCTTTAAAGGACCATGAACGTTTCACATGGACTCTTGCTAAGTCAGCTTTGAAACAAAACCATAAAATGAAATGGGGATTGTTAAATAATCCCTCAAGACTCAGAATTCAAACAATTGATTCTTTTTGCGCCTCACTCACAAAACAAATTCCCCTATTAACAGAAACAGGCAGTTCCTTAACAATACAAGAAGACTCCTCATTACTATATTTAGAAACAGCTCGTCTGTCTTTAGATCTTATTGAAAAAAACAACCCAGAGGGTAAGAAAATTCGCTCAATTTTAAAACGATTAGACAATTCAAAAGAAGGATTCATTAAAAGATTTTTTCAGCTTCTACAGAAAAGGGATCAATGGATGATTAATTTTTCGGAAAATTGGCAGGAATCTCCTAACAAAACTGACCAGGAGGCGTTGTTAAAAGAAATCATAGAGTCGGATCTAAAAGAATGCCACTCCGCTTTTCCAAAGAAAATCATTAACGATTTACCTCCCTTAGCTGCCTATTGTGGAAATAATTTGTATTTAGAAAATCCTGATGATCCAAGATCCAAGTTAAAGGATATTCAAAGTTTTCCTGAGCCTACTTGTAATAATCTGAATATATGGAAAGGGCTAGGCCATTTACTTCTTACAAATCATGTTCATAAATTTAGAAAACCTGGTGGTGTAAACAAAACCCTTGGGTTTCCATCAATAAATTCATCGATCGCAAAAAAGAATAAAGAGTCATTTCAAGAAATACTAGAAAGTCTTCAAGAAAATCATTACCTGGAAAAAACTCTATTTGAAGTGACTCAATTACCGGACCCAGAGTATTCTCTCCAAGATTGGAAATTTTTAGAAACAATTTGGCAAATATTTCCAATTCTTTCTAATACCTTACGTTGTGTTTTTAAAGAAAACGGTCTTACAGATTTTTCGGAATTGGCGTTGTCTGCAATTAAAGCTTTAGGAAGTGATCAAGCGCCTACGGACCTTTTGCTCAAATTAGACATGCAGATTCATCATATTTTAGTGGATGAATTTCAGGATACCTCTTTTAAGCAATTAGAGTTGTTGAAAAAATTAACTCTTGAATGGATGCCTGAGGAATGGAAGACTTTATTTATTGTGGGTGATCCAATGCAATCCATTTTTAGATTTCGTGATGCGGAGGTGGGCTTATTTTTAAAAATACGTGACGAGGGAATCAACAATATAAATTTAAAATATTTACAGCTTACTTCCAATTTTCGCTCTCAGAAAGGAATCGTTAATTGGGTCAATGATTGTTTTACTAATATCTTTCCTGAAAATGATGACCCGGATCGAGGAGCAATCGCGTTTAAACACTCGACCATTGTAAATCCTGAATTAGAAAGTTCTCCTGTTCTATTAAACCCGATAATTAGTAATAACAATCATGAAGAAGCCCTTAAAATTATTGATACTTTAAATCAAATAAAATTGAAATCGTCAAAGGACTCCATTGCAATTCTTGTCAGAGCAAGACCGCACCTTCTGGATATTGTTTCAGAACTAAAAAAATCCGGCATTCCTTATCAAGCAGAAGATATCGACCCCTTAACCCGACGTCCGGAAATAATTGATTTGCTTTCTTTGCTTAGGGCTTTAATGGACCCTATGGATAAATTAGCGTGGCTTTCAATTCTAAGAGCACCTTGGTGTGGTTTAACACTTGACGACTTATTGATCCTTTGCAACCAGAGTAATGATATACCAATCTGGATATTAATAAATTCAAATTCAATTCTTTCAAAACTCAGTCAAGACGGACAACAACGAATCCATCGATTAATACAACCAATACAGAAGGCAAAGAATTATTGTCATTCATCTAATTTAAGAGAAATCCTTGAAGGAGTATGGATTGCACTAGGTGGACCTGCTTGTATACCCGCAAATACTATTGATGATGTAAATGTATTTTTTGACAAAGTGGATGAAATTCTTTCAAAAGAGGGTTTGAAAGGACTTATTAATATAGAGACAAAGCTTGAAAATTTATTTGCAAGCCCCAAAACAGGTGATGAAATAGTCATAAAAATTATGACAATGCATAAAGCCAAAGGTTTAGAGTTTGATCACGTCCTTTTACCTGGCTTGGGCAAACAGCCCAGAAGAGAAGAAAAACGGCTATTGCATTGGTTAACTCATGGAGATCACCTTCTCTTAGCACCCATTCACGAAACGGGAGAAAAAGAATCAGCAATCTATAATTATTTAAATCGATTAAATAATGATAGGAATTATCATGAAATCAAACGCCTTCTTTATGTGGCAACAACCCGCGCCAAAAAATATCTTTATTTATTTGGACACACTAATATAGACAAGGATGGAAACTTTAAGCCGCAATCCGGTTCATTATTAAGCCATCTTTGGCCTTTTATTTCAGAAAAATGGCAGGCAGAGACACCAACATCCTCCAATAATGTAATCCCCATAGAACCGAAAGAAAAAACTATTTTTCTCAGACGACTTAACACAAACTATTCTTTACCGGATCCCTTTAAAGAAATCGAAACAGATTTTTCCAGCGAATTGGTACTTGATGATGAGCCTGACAATTTAGAAAAGCAACCCATATATGAATGGGTCGGTTATCAATCGAGAAGTTTAGGAATTATTTTACATCGCTGTTTTAAGGAAATGGGTGAAATGGGATTAGATCAATGGAAAGAATCTTATTACGATAAAATTGAAGACAAAATTGTTCTCGCTCTTCAGGGAGAGGGTTTATCTTATCAAGAGGCAATTACTTGGGCGCAAAAAGGAAAGCTATCAATCCAAGCGTCTTTAAACGATGAAACTGCGAAGTGGATTTTCAAAAAGCACAAAGATAACCATTCTGAGTACGCTCTAAGTTTTCACAAAAATAACGTATTCACAAATAAAATAATTGATCGAACATTTATTGATGAAAGTAATGTTCGCTGGATCATCGATTTCAAAACTGGAGAACATTTGGGTACGGATATTGAGAATTTTTTGGAACGAGAATGTCAACGCCACCGTCCTCAGTTGGAGCAATATGAAAACATGATTCGTTTGCGTGGTGAAACACTTCCAATTAGAAAGGCTTTGTATTTCCCCCTTTATCAACGATTAGTGGAAATCCTTCCAAATAATTAAAGAAAATATTGATTTTTTCCGTTTTAAAATCATTTGGATACCTTTAAATTTTTTTTGGATTTTTTTTCTAACTCGAAATCATTGTTTTCCCATTACTTCCAATAATTTTTCTCTCCGGAAAATAATCTATAACCCAACAATCTCAAATAAAATCAAAATAGGAATAATAATTGCTTCCTAAGACGAAGTACCGCGTATCTCCCGTTTTAGGAGTTAGCACACATGTTTAATGGTCTCACTCCCAACGGTTTATAAATATATTCCAAAAAGGAATGAGATTATGCGACATTTTATTTTTTATGTATCTACAATTTTTGTCACTCTTGGCCTTCCACACCAGGTAAGCGCAACTAAAATTCTCTTTCATCCTGAGCCTGCGATTAATACTCACTTTAGTTGGCATACGGAATCAAATGGTATGCTGACTATAGGTTATGACTTAGATAATAATGGTAAAGCAGATTTTTTTACGGTTCGAATTGTTCGCTGTCATTTTTTCTCAAAAGATAATCTACAAACGGTTGCAAAGAATTATCCTGGAACACCTGTGTTTAAAGTCAAATATGGTGCGGCAAACCATTATTATTTAACAACTCGACATCCATTACTTTATGCCTTAGATTTAAATGAGGATGGATTTTGGGATGTTTCCAGGAAAGACATTAGCGAAGATGGATGGAACGGAAATGAAGAATTTAACGAATTAAGATAAATTTTTTACTAACCAATTGAATCACTAAATCCCATCAAAATAAAAAAACAGGAAGAGACTGCGTTTAATCTCCTCCTGTCTTGTCGGAGCACACAAAGCCCGATTCATGCGCCCTTAATAAATTCTATTTTATTATCAATTTTTTTGACCTTAATATGATCGCCATCCACAAACTCATCTTCAAGAATTTTCATTGAAAGAGGATCCTGCAGATACTTTTGAATTGCTCTCTTTAAGGGACGGGCTCCAAATACAGGATCAAACCCTTTATCTGCCAAAAGCTCTTTGACTTGATCCTCTAAATCTAACGTTATCCGTCTCTCCGCAAGCCGTTTACGCAAATCCCTTAATTGGATATCTACAATTTCTTTAATTTGAAATCTTGTTAAACTCCTGAATATAACAACGTCATCAATACGATTTAAGAATTCTGGTCTAAAATGATTCCTGAGTTCTTGTCTTACCGCTTCTTGAATTCGCTCATAACTTTGATCTAAGTTTTCTTCTTCAGTATTTGTTATTTCACCCATTTGAAGACCAGCTTCCTGGATCAATTTACCAGCAATATTTGAGGTCATTAATATTACCGTATTTTTAAAATCCACAGTTTTCCCATGTCCATCCGTCAATCGACCTTCATCCAAAATTTGTAAAAATAAATTAAACACATCTCCATGGGCTTTTTCAATTTCATCGAACAGAACCACAGAATATGGACGACGGCGAATATGTTCGGTCAGGTATCCACCTTCTTCATATCCAACATAACCTGGAGGAGCACCAATTAAGCGGGCAACAGAGTGTTTCTCCATAAACTCTGACATATCCAGCCTCACCATGGCCTGAGAATCATCGAAGAGAAACTCAGCCAATGAACGAGCCAATTGAGTTTTACCTACACCTGTAGGTCCTAAAAACAAAAAACTTCCTATAGGTCGATTCGGGTCCTGTAGACCGGCACGTGCTCTTCGAATTGAATTTGACACCAATTCAACGGCTTCATCCTGACCCACGACCTGTTCTTTTATTTTTTCTTCCATAGTTACCAAACGTTTTTTTTCCGATTGAAGCATTTTCTCAACAGGGATTCCAGTCCACCGTGATACTATGGTTGAAATTTCTTCCTCACCAACTTCCTCATTTAACATTTTTTTATTAGTCTGTACCTCGGTAAGATGTTCTTGCAAACCTTCTAATTCTTGAGTTAAACGAGGAAGAGTCCCATATTTTAATTCTGCGGCTTGCTCTAATTGTCCTTCTCTCTCTGCTCTAACAGATTCTCTACGGGCTTGCTCAATTTTTTCCTTTAAACTACGTTTTTCGGAGATTACTTTTTTCTCATTTTCCCATTGACTCTTCATAGAATCACAGGAAGACTTTAACTCTAAAATTTCTTTATCAATATTAGAAAGACGTATTTGTGATTCTTTATCGGACTCTCTTTTAAGTGCTTCCCGCTCAATTTCAAGTTGGGTAATTTTTCTTTGATATTCATCGATTTCAGCTGGAAGAGAATCAATTTGCATCCGCAAACTTGAAGCAGCTTCATCGATTAAGTCAATGGCTTTATCGGGTAAAAATCTATCAGATATATATCGATTGGAAAGTTTAGCCGCAGCAAGAATTGCCGCATCCCGTATTCTAACCCCATGATGAATTTCATATTTCTCTTTCAATCCACGAAGAATTGATACTGTATCTTCTACTGTAGGCTCCCCTACACGCACAGGTTGAAATCGGCGTTCTAGTGCAGCATCTTTTTCCACATATTTTCGGTACTCATTCAAAGTAGTAGCACCTACACAATGCAATTCTCCCCTTGCTAAAGCCGGTTTCAACATATTCGAGGCATCCATTGAACCTTCTGTCGAACCTGCTCCAACCAAAGTATGCAATTCGTCAATGAAAAGGATGAATTTTCCTTCACTGCTATTTATTTCTTTTAACACCGCTTTTAACCGATCTTCAAATTCACCACGATACTTCGTGCCTGCAACTAACGCTGCCAAATCTAAAGCAATAATACTTTTATCTTTCAAACCTTCTGGAACGTCTCCATTTACCATGCGCTGGGCTAAGCCTTCAACAATTGCAGTTTTCCCCACACCTGGCTCACCAATTAAAACAGGATTATTTTTTGTTCGTCGGGACAACACTTGAATGACTCTACGAATCTCTGTGTCTCGCCCTATAACAGGATCTATTTTTCCGGACCTGGCTTTTTCTGTGACATCTATGCAATATTTGTCTAATACTTGATATTTACTTTCCGGATTCTGGTCTGTCACTCTTTGACTGCCTCTAACTGCGACTAGGGCTTTTAAAAGACTTTCTCGCTTGATATTGTGGGATTTTAGTATTTTCCCTGTAGAGGTTTTTGAATCTTGAGATGCCGCCAAAAGAATGTGCTCACCATTTATAAACTCATCTTTCATTTGCTGAGCTTCTTTAAAGGCCAGGTCAATCACTTTTTTTAAATCGCTTGAAATATGGACTTGGAAATTACTACTTTCAATTTTTGGAAGGGTTTCAATTTTGGAATTAAGGTCACTTAAAATTTGACTTGGATCAGCACCTACCTTTTTAATTAGAGCAGGAACAATTCCTTCAGAATCTTTAATTAAAGAAATAAGAAGGTGTTCGCACTCCATACCTTGATGCCCTTTTTCTTCACATAAGGCTTGGGCTTCCGTTAATGCTTCCTGAAGTTTTATGGTAAGTCGATCAAATCTCATATGCAGTTCCCCCAAATAAAAACTCAATAGCTCTTAAGTAAATAAAATTAGAATGGAGTTGAGTCAAGGTAGGGGAGGAATTTTATTAAAAAAAATAAGGGAAGGAAGCAAACTGAATCAGGCTAAACCTTTTTCACTTAACCAGCGTTCCGCTTCTAAAGCAGCCGCGCACCCGGTTCCTGCAGCAGTAACGGCCTGCCGATACTTATGATCATGAACATCTCCGGCTGCAAAAATGCCATCTACATTAGTTTCTTGCGTGCCCGGTTTTACTATAATATAACCACTATCATCCAAATCTATTTGGCCTTTGAAAGGTTGAGTATTAGGTGTATGGCCAATCGCATAAAAAATACCAGCAACTTTAACTTCGGAAACTTCATTGCTTTTAATATTTCTCAATCGTGCACCCGTAACGAACTCATCTCCTATTGAGTCTTCCAAAACTGAATCCCAAAGAATTTCAATTTTCTTATTATCAAAAGCACGCTGTTGCATGATTTTAGATGCTCTCAATTCATCTCGCCGGTGAACTAAATATACCACTGTTCCAAATTTAGAAAGATAGGACGCTTCTTCCACGGCTGTATCTCCCCCGCCAATTACCATCAGCGGTTGATTTCGAAAAAACGGCAAAGCACCATCACAAACTGCGCAAGCGGACATTCCATTATTCCAAAGCTTTTCCTCATTAGGAACTCCCATTCGTCTGGCGGTAGCCCCTGTCGCTATAATTATAGATTCTGCATGAACCTCCGTATTATCTCCCTTTATACGAAAAGGACGATTTTTGAAATCTACTTCATGGACATCCTCTTGTACCATTTCTGTACCAAATCGCTCTGCTTGTTTACGAAATAACTGCATTAGTTCCGGACCACTCACTCCCTCAGGAAATCCAGGATAATTTTCAACATCAGTAGTTGTCGTAAGCTGACCCCCAGCAGAACCACCTACAACAAAACCTTCATACATAAAGGGTTCCAAATTGGCTCGTGCAGCATAAATAGCCGCAGTATGACCCGCTGGCCCTGATCCAATAATTACCAATTTCTTTACATCTTCTGCCATTTGGAGAAACCTTTCTATTTACCTAAATAATAAATTAAGACCAATAATTTAATACGAAGAATTAAGATGAATTAAGTTAAAAAAAGATTCAAAACAACCCACTGCAATTAATAAATTTCGCCTAATTATTTTGATCCAGTTTGTTAATAATTGTATTGCGAACAACCTTACTGTCAGCCGGAAGTTCCACAGATTTAAATACATACTCTGCATCGACATTTTTTAATTTATTTTCATGGTACTTCAGAAGAAAGTCGGTAAACTTAAGGCCGTTAGCCGTAGAAATCACAACAACGCTATCTTGTTTTTTAATCACCCCTTGTTTCACCAGTTTTTCTAAAACTCCCAACGCCACACCCGTATGTGGACAACAAAGCAAACCAGTCCTGTTTGCCCGGGCTGCAGCATTAGCCAATTCATTCTCTGTAGCTTCACCCACAATTCCGTCAAATTCCTTTAAGGCTTTAATTGCTTTTTTCACACTTACTGGAGAACCAATTTGGATAGCGCTTGCCAAAGTCTTTTTCGCACGCATTGGCTTAAAAGAATTAAATTTCTTTTTAAAACTTCTATATAAAGGATTCGCTCTTTCTGCCTGAGCACAAACCAATCGCGGAAGTGATTTTATTATTCCCAGGTCATACAACATTCGAAATCCCTTGCCAATTGCACTGACATTTCCCAAGTTTCCACCTGGTACAATTACAAAATCGGGAACCTTTCCATCAAATTGCTGTATGATTTCGAAACTAATCGTTTTCTGGCCTTCAATGCGCAGGGAATTCATTGAATTAGCAAGATAAATATCCTGATCCTGACAAATTTCTTGAACTAAACGCATACATCCATCAAAGTCCGTATCTATGGACAATGTTAAAACCCCATTGGCAATGGGTTGTATTAATTGAGTAACTGAAACTTTATTCTTGGGCAAAAATACGATCGCAGGAATATCAGCTACAGCACAATAGGCCGCTAAAGCAGCAGAAGTATCTCCCGTAGATGCACAAGCTACTGCTTTGATCTTCTTTCCTTCTTTCCGCATTTGATTAACCATAGAAACTAATACAGTCATTCCCAAATCCTTAAAAGATCCTGTATGGGCCATACCACATTGTTTTATCCACAGGTCATCCAACCCCAACTGCGACCCTAAACGCTCAGCCCAAAATAAATTACTTCCGCCTTCATAAGTAGAAACAATATTTTCATTCTCTACCTGCGGACAAACCAATTCTTTTTTACCCCAGACTGAACTTCCGTAAGGCCACTCATGTTTGCGGTAACGACCATCGAAAATTGCTTTCCAATCCCCGGCAGAACGTTTTTTAAGCTCATCCATATCATGAACCACTTCCAATAAATCATTACAATCCGGACAGCGATAAATTACTTGATTAAGTGGATGACGCCCACTACATCCATTAATACACTGAAACCATGCCTGAAAATTTAAACTCATTTTTCCACTCTGATTAATACTGATTTTCCACAAACATCACTCAGTTGATCAATTTCCTTTAAAGCCGTTTGAATATTTTTCTCTTGTGACTGGTGTGTCATTATCACAACGGGAACACCATTTCCATTGTCATCCCTGCCCCTTTGAATCATGGATTCAATACTAATATTATTATTCCCCAGAATTCCTGATATTTTTGATAAAACTCCGGGTTTATCGAAAACGGAAAACCTCAAAAAATACTCACTTTCAATTTCTTCAATATTTTTTATTGGAATATTTTTTACGTTCGCCGCGAGATAAGATTGTGGCGGAACTCTATCTTTGGCCCCGGAAAGAATATTCCTGGCTATTTCTACAACATCCCCTACAACAGCACTTCCAGTAGGTAAAGACCCGGCACCGTGTCCCACCAAGATATTCTCTTCCATCAAATCATCACGTACCATAACTGCATTCAAAACCCCATTCACGTTTGCCAAAGGTTTGGTTTCCGGAATCATTGCAGGATGAACACGCACGTCAATGGCGTTCCCATCAAATTTTGAAATTGCTAATAATTTAATTCGAAATCCAAATTCATGTGCACATTTAATATCTTCTGCAGTAATTTGTGTAATTCCCTGAATATAGATATCCTCTAAATCAATAGGCGATCCATAGGCCAAACGTGTTAGCACAGCAATTTTATGGGCCGAATCAATCCCTTCTATATCAAATGTTGGATCTGCTTCAGCAAATCCCTTCTCCTGAGCTTCCTTTAAAACCTCTTCAAATGCATGATTACCCGCTGACATTTTAGAAAGAATATAATTTGCAGTGCCATTAACGATCCCCTCAATGGCAAATATTTTATTTGCAGCAAACGCTTCACGAATAGATCTTATTATAGGGATGGCTCCACCCACAGAAGCTTCAAATCCAACACCCACTCCATTCTCTTGAGCGACACCAAAAATTTCATCCCCATACTTTGCAAGTAAAGCTTTATTGGCGGTGACAATATGCTTCCCATTCTTCATTGCTTTCAGTACAAATGAACGCGCGGGTTCATACCCACCAATTAATTCGATTACAATATCGATTTCCGGATTTTCCAATACCTCATCTGCATTTGTAGTTAATATTTCTTTTGGAACATTAACTCCTCTATCACTTGTTATATCCAGATCGGCAATTTTCTTAAGAAAAAGATTTGCTCCTAAACGATCTGATATAACAGATTGGTTATTCTTCAAAATTTTGGTCATTCCAGAACCAATGGTTCCAAAGCCAATTAATCCAACGTTTATCGATTTCATAATTATTGATAATGAATATAAATTAAAAGATTTCTCGAATTCCTCTTACAGCCTGGCGTGTCCTGTGTTCATTCTCTACCAAAGAAAAACGCACAAAATGATCTCCCCCTTCTCCAAAACCGATTCCGGGAGAAACGGCAACTTTTGATTTATCTAAAAGAAGTTTACAAAACTCCAATGAACCAATTGATTTATAGCGATCAGGTATTTCAGCCCAAACAAACATTGTGGCTTTCGGCACTTCCACATTCCAACCAATTCGATTTAATCCCTCACAAAGAACATCTCTTCGGTTTTTGTAGGTATCTCTAATTTCATTGACACAATCCCGAGGTCCATTTAGAGCAATTATGGCAGCAATCTGGATGGGTTGGAACATGCCATAATCTTGATAGCTTTTTATTCTTGCCAGTGCATGAATAATATCATGATTCCCTACCATAAACCCTACTCGCCAACCTGGCATATTATAACTTTTTGAAAGAGTAAAACATTCTACCCCAACCTCTTTTGCCCCCGGAACCTCCAAAAAACTCGGTGCCCTATAACCGTCAAAAACCAAATCAGCGTAAGCAAAATCATGAATCACAATGAGTTCATGTTCTTTTGCAAAGGCTACTACCTTTTCAAAAAATTCAATTTCAACCACCTGGGTTGTGGGATTATGGGGGAAATTTAAAATAAGTGCTTTAGGTCTGGGCCAATTTTGCTTGTAAGCACTTAATAGTGCTTCAAAAAAATCGGTATCTTTATTCATCGGTACCCCAATGACATCCCCATTTGACAGGATAAATGCATATGTATGGATAGGATATGTCGGTGTGGGTACAAGAACCGAATCCCCCGGGCTTGTTATTGCTAATGCAAGATGAGAAATCCCCTCCTTAGATCCAATGGTGGCGATGGCTTCCTTATCTGGATCCAAATCTACATTGAAATTTCTTTTATACCAATTGGTAATAGCCAGTCGAAGTTTGGGAACTCCCATGGACTGCGAATATCGGTGATTATGTTCTTTTAAAGCAGACTCACATAGCTTTTCAACGATATGCTTTGGAGTCGGTTGGTCAGGGTTCCCCATACCAAAATCGATAATGTCCTCGCCACGTCTACGCGCTTGGAGTTTTAACTCCGTAACAATATTAAAAACATAGGGTGGAAGTCGATTGATTCTGGAAAACTCTTTCATAACAATTAATTAAATTACCTAAATTTTTGATTAAGTTAAAAAAATCCCTTAACCTGCAGTTTAAAGGGTTTATCTGAGAAGAAAACAGTTTATCTTTAGGATTTGAAGAAATAATCGGCTGGGTCAAAATCAAAATATTTAAAACCTGACGGACCACATTTGAGTAAACATAGCATAAATGCTTAACCTCAGCAATTGCTTAAATCAGCCCAATTATTATTCTATTTTAAGAGTTATATTAAAGCATCGTTTCATTTTCTTAAATCATTTGACAGCGCTTTTTTGTAAAGAAAATAGATTTCTGGTAGGATTGATGGACACCAGAAAGTACTTGCCTCATGTTATCTGGTTTTTATATTTTTACCGCGCGCGGTTTTTCAAGATACCCCCTTTTCGTAAAACATTACTATCCACCTTTTGGGTGAAATTCTTTTAATAGGGTCAAAATATTCATGGATTTTCTTCAAGCCATAATATTAGGGTTGTTACAAGGTCTAACTGAATTTTTGCCGGTTTCCAGTTCTGGCCATTTAATTTTAGCTCCACATGTATTTGGATTTAAAGACCAAGGGTTGGCTATGGACGCCATTCTTCATCTTGCGACACTTTTAGCAATTTTCTTATATTTTAAAGACGATCTTATTAAATTATTCAAAGGATTTTTTTCGAGTAATAAAAATGATCCCTATCGAAAATTAGCATGGAGTATTGTTGTTGCTACCATTCCTGCGGGTGTTGTTGGATTGGCTTTTGAAGACTGGATTGAGGTAAATTTAAGGAGTACCACTTTTGTTGCCTGTAATTTAATTTTTTGGTCGATTATATTTTTTGTGGCGGACCGGACTTTTCAAAAGAACCAAAATTCCAAAGAACACATAGATCAACTGAGTTTAGGTAAAGTCTTTTTTATAGGATGTGCTCAAGCTATTGCATTATTACCGGGAACTTCTCGTTCTGGGATTACCATTGCAGCTGGGCTATTTCAGGGATTAAATCAGGTAACTGCGGCCAGGTTTTCTTTCTTATTGGGAACCCCGGTTATTTTAGCGGCAGGACTTCTAAAATCATTTTCAATAATCTCTAAACCGTCAGAAGAATTACATTTCTCAACACTACAATTGGGAATAGGTTTTTTCACAGCCTTTCTTTCAGGCTATTTTGCTATCAAGCTTTTAATGAATATAGTTTCCCGTTATGGGTTATTTCCTTTCATTATTTATCGATTGGTATTGGCGGCAGGAATATTAATTTATTTTTCCAATTAACAAATGAAAAAAGCCGACCCAATATTGGGCCGGCTTTCCCCATTTAATCTGTTTGCGAATTAACCGCAGGTTACATTGATATCGATCGTACCAGTGTTAGTGATTCGTACTTCACCACTAATATCACCAATAGAATCTCCACGGCTGAATTCAGTTTGCTTGGTCAAAACAACTTTATTCCGACCCATGCTGTGCTTGTCCTTCATTCCAACTTTACGATCACCTTCAAAACCTTGATGGTCTGTTGGACCCAAGGTAATTGGAACAGTCGTCGCGTTGGAAGATTTCCATACTACGGCATTTGCATTTCCACGATCACCAGCAGAAGAGTTTCCAGACGCTTCTAATGTTATAGAACTTGCATCTGTACAAGAGGTTTTTCCACCAGGCTTAATTGTCCCTGCAAATGCGGGAGAAGCGAAATAGAGAGCCAAAATTGAAACGAAAGCGATGAGGGCGAGTTTTCTCATTGTTTTCCTCCCTTACCCAAAATTAATAATAAAGTAATTTCCCCTAATTTTCTTTAGGATTAACATCTTTGATTAGACCCGTTAAAATAGGACCTAAATTAAAAAAGTTAAACCCATATTAAAACTCAGACTAAAACGAAAAGCCTAAGACCGACTTATTATTAAGTAAGAAAAGGTACTAAAAATACAGAACTTACGGTTATAAATTAACCCCATTCTGAATACGAGCCAGTATACTTAATGATCAAATGAAGTCAATAGTTATTTAGGAATTTAAGGCTCAAAAAATAATTTTTTCCTATATTTTATCAGGTGTTTTTCCTACTTAAAATCGAGGAAATATATTAGGATAGTTAAAGGCATCAAATAAAATAAAAATAATATTTTCAATTACTTATATAAGAAAACTCAGCTTATTCCTCTTATGTCTAAATCCTCTCTTCATTCTATAATCTCATTCAAATCAGGGATAAGTCCTAAGTCTAGGTTCATTCGTTTTCTTACATTAATTTTTTTGGGGGCCTTAATAGGGTTTCTAACCATAAGAAAAGGGTTTCACTTAACTCCTGAAAACTTTAAACAATTAATTTTAGATTTGGGAATTCTCGGTCCCATCCTATATATATTTATTTTTTCTATAAGACCCCTCTTCCTCATCCCTTCAATCGCTTTATTTATTGGAGGAGGTTTGGCCTATGGTCCAGTATGGGGTCCTATCTATGCATCATTGGGTGTTGCTATTGGCGGGAGCTTGGGGTTTTGGATCGCACGAAAAATGGGACATGAATATGTGATAAACAAACTCAAAGTGGGGAAGGATGTTTTAGAAAATACTCGGTTTACCTTTTCTGCAGTTTTTATTTTAAGTTTGTTACCAATTATGCCAGTCACAGTGATTAACTATGGGGCAGGTTTGTCCCCAATGAGATACCCTCACTATATTTTATCTCATTTGTTAGGAATGATTCCCAGGGCTTTTGCCTTCGGATTTTTTGGAAATTCTTTACTAGATATTGGAGGACCCAAATTTAAATTAGCTTTGGGAATTTTGGTAATTTTAAGCTTAATTACTCTATGGTGGAAAGTTAGATCATCTAATAAAAAAAATTATAACTAAATTTTTAATTCTAATTGGTGCAGAGGCTACTAACAAACCCATCCCCATCCTTGTCATCCCCTAGGGTATTAGGATCACAATCCTCATCGTGATTGTTGCAGATCTCAGTATTTCCGGGGTATCTATTCCTATCTTGATCATCACAATCAGCTCCTCCACATTGGACAGCATTAACACCGTCACCATCTTTATCAGGAACTTCACAGGCTTCCCCATATGCAGAAGCACAACGTTGCTCCTTCTCATTACAAACTTTTGACCTATCACGAATTGGGCAAGGAGGAGTCCCCGCCCTGCATTCTCCCTCAATAACTTCTCTACGCTCAGAGTCAATTTCTACTCCTACGCACCTTTCTACTCCATTACACCATAATCCATCGTCGCAATGACTGTCCCTACGACATCCTGATTCTGCAAACGAAACCGGGGACAATGAAATTAAATTTAATAAAATAAAAATTATCAGAAATGGTTTCATGTTTTGGTTAACAATCATGAATTAATTTTCCAAACTTCCATTACAGTTTTCATCAATTTCGTTTCCTGGGATTTCTGGAGCATCCGGTCGAACATCAAAATTACTATCATCGCAATCACCTTTTCGAGCCGAATACCCTATGGCAGCACAGTGATAGACTTTGGACCTATTACCATCCCCCCAACCATCTTCATCAGCATCTAGATACTGTTCAGGAGCTCCTTCGTTTACCGTTCCATCGCAATTATTGTCGATTGTATCGCAAGGTATTTCTGCAGCATGAGGATGAACCGCAGGGTTATTATCGTCACAATCCAATCCATATGTTCCATAGTAGGTGCCTGACGGAACCATACGCTCCCGACGTTCTCGTTCGCGCTTCGCCTTATCAATATTTGCAAGGAGTTCATTATATTCACTGACATGCCTGCGATAAATTGCAGAACCTCTTTCACGAAGCCCGGAGGTTCCTTTGGCTGTTGATGCACCTGGAACAGTTCCACCCAAATCTCTGCCAGTGGTTGGAGTGCGTGGATTGGTAGTTCCCGAAGGCGCAGTGGCATTAGATGAAGTCGTACTTTGGGTGGATTCCGAATTTGTATTGTCATTTGTCCCAGGCAAAGTCGTTGGCAAATGAGGAGTGGATGGCTTCTTTTCTAAAGGTATTTGAGATTGTTTAGTCGCATAAGGTTTATCAGAGCTAGAAATACTTCTCTTAGAACTTACTACTCCTTCAGGCATTCCCCCACTGGACTTAAAAGCTGTTGGGCCTCCAAGACTAATAAGATAACGAGCCACCTCTTCTACTTCGGCATCTGTTAACCAATCGATTCCACCCCTATCTGGCATGCCTCGTGCTCCACCCAGTGCCGTGTCTAACATTCGCTCGAATCCTTTTTCGCCTTCAATTTCCACTAACTCGCCAGGAGAAGGAGCGGATCCAGTATTATCCATTTTGTGGCATCCCATACAACGTTCAGCAATTTCTGGTACCGTAGGGTTCCATTCTTTAGTAGATGTTGCCGTATTGTTTGCGGGTGATTCCGGAACTGATTTGTCTTCATTTAATTTTGCGATAAACAAATAAGATCCCCTCGCCCATTTCCAGGTCGACGGCCAACTTTCAAGAGAAACCCGATGCTCTTGGTCAATCCGTAAGGGAGGAATCATAATTGGGTTTCTAATTTCAGCTAAAAGGTTTGACGGACACTCCCCTTCATCAGTTTTTTGACAAGTCAACTGAAGAGGAGCTTCAACAATAGTATCGCTTTTTCCTTTATTTGTTATGACAATTTCGGGTGCCATTGGTTGAGGCAATTCCACAACCAGATCCGCCTGGGTAAGAATTTGATCTATTATTTTTTCATCAGGTGTTTTTATCTCCTTATCCTGGCCACCTAAATCAGCAGCCCGTCTACTTGCCGGGGAATTGGAAGCCACACCAGGAACATTCGAACTTGAGGTACAATCCAGTTCAAGGCCTCTATGAGGAACCACGTTAACTCTCGCAAATAATCGATTATTATTTTCGTTATTCTCTAACACACTATTAGAACTATCAAGCATTACAGATAAAATATGTTCGCCAATTCCAAGTTCAATCGACTTTGCAATAGTTTGACCGGACCAACCAGGATCATGTGACTGCGACATAGAAACGACTTCTCTCTGGTCCAGGGTTGCTCGAATTTGAAAACTCAAACGATTCGTATTCGAATTACTCGCGGGTTGGAATTGAAAAACAAAATAAAACAACTTTCGAATAGTACATTCTCTAGTTTTTATAACACTGGCAGTCGCAAGAGGGGGTACTTTATCAGGCAATGCCCTCAGGCCATTGGAGTGATCCCCTACCTTGTAAGAAAGACTTTTCAACCAAATATCCGGAAGTGCTTCTTTAGGAGGAGTGGGTAATCCTTTTTCCGGAACTTTTGTGGATTTCCCAATGCCTGGAATAGTAGGGATAGTTTTACTTTCAACTTGAGGGGCATCCCCGGAATGCGGAGTCTTTTCTCCCATTGGAGCAGTCGGGGGATTTTTTCCAGCCAACCTTAGATCTCTATTCCTGAAAATTATTTTTTTCTTAGTTTCAAAATCTTGGTATGCTTTTTTTTTCAAGTTTTTCTTTTCTAGTTCGATTTGCTTTTTTTGTTCTTCATACCATTGGTTAAGCTCTGAAATCTTTCTCTGTTTTTCCTTTTTCAAAATTTTAAGTTTTTTGTTTCTTTTTGAGACAGATTTTTCTGCGGCAAATATTCCACTTAGTTTCTCACTACTTTCAATTAGAATAATTTTATGTTTTTCAGATCTATGTCTAGTTAAATCTACAATTTTTTTGTAACTATCCTGTTGAATTTTTACAAGTTTTTTTACATGCACCTCATTCAACTTTGTATATTGCTGCGAAGATTCTTTTCTTATTTTATTTTTTTGTTTAACACTTAATTTGCTTTGAACTTTAAGGAGAGGAGAGGAAGCTTGTATTTTTTCTGCCTTTGCAAAAAATGGACAAAAAAGACTAGCCCAAAATATTAAAACCGGTAATAGTAATTTCATTGAAATTTGATTTAATACTTAGTTAAATTGGCTAATACCACATAATATAAGCAAAATCTTGAAGCGCATTTTACACACTAAACATTATTTTTCATAGCCAAATTGATTTAAATTGGGAAGGATATCCAAATTTAAGTCAACAGAACTTAAAATTATTTTTGAATGGTCTGATTATTTAAAATGGTCCCCGAAGGAAAGGAGATGGGACCATTATCATTTTTTATAACCACTTGGCCAGATAATGTAATGTCTCCTTTAAACGAAACATCGCCTTCAATTTCTAATGAGTCCAAATTTAATAATTTTGGAACTTTAGGAACACGACTTTTGTAATCTTCAAATTGTGAAAATTGTTTTCCCCATTTAATAATAGGAAGGTTGGAAATTTTTCTTTTAGAATTACGGGTTAACTTCCCCTTATTCAAATTAAACAGATCGGATTGTATCAACATCAAATCGCTGGTATTTTTCACAGGAAGAAATCGATTTCTACTTACAACCAGCCCAATACTTTCAGAAAAGTTATCAATTGCAGAACCTATAGCTGTCTCTAACTGAATGACTGGATTATCTTCAACTCTTTTTTCATTAATAATTAAATTTAAATCTAGAGGGCCTTTTTTTAGACGCTCTTGTAAACATTCCAAATGTATCCAAACATTATTGGTATTAAATACTTTAAATTTATCCACTCCACAAAATTCAGATAAATGTTCATCCGGCACCTGGGCCACTTCCAACAAATGCAAATTCCCACTGGATTCATAAAGGGTTCCTCCTTTAACATCCAAAGGAGTTTTTGGAGTCATTTCTAATACAAATGGGATCTTTTTGCTAATAACCTCATTTAAAATTTTTAAGTCAACCTCCGCCCCTAAGTTATCTACATTAGAAACAAAAAGAACTTTTATTCCCTTATTCAACATTTCATCCAACAAACCTTGATTTTGAAGACAATGAAAAATATCTCCATGTCCCGGAGGATACCAAGCCTCTTTGCTGTTAATTTTTAAAGCTAGTGGTTCCCCTGAGTTTTTATCGAGTCTTGGGAACTTGCTTTGCATAAAAGAATGAATAGCAACTGGAAAATCTTTATTCTTTAAGTATTCTTCAATCTCCGGATGAGTATAAAAACTGTTCATTAAATAAAGAGGGACATTTACTCCGAATTCTTTATTCAAGTAGGTCAACTGTTCTAATATTAAATCGAGGAAAGATTTATTTTCTCGAATTTTAATTAATGATTTTGGCCCAGAACATCCCATGCTGGTTCCCAATCCCCCATTCAATTTACAGACAGCCAATTTCTCCAAAATATTTTGACATTTAGAGCCCTCTGGAGTTTTTAACGAATCATAATTTGGCAATTTTTCTAGAGTTGGGGATTTAATACGATTCCAATCTTTTAATTTTGCTGAACCTTCTCTATATTTATTGAAAAATCCCCAAAAGTACTCTAGGGTAGTTTCAGACAGGCCGATATTGTTCAATTTACTTTTTTCTTGAGATTCCATTTTTAAAATTGAGTTTCCTCGGATAAACTATTAATAAATAAAACTTAATTAAGTACTTATTATATTCGATAAATATTCGGACTCCAAGGTAATCACATTATTCAACGGGTGAAAAAATTATGCTAGATTTGCGCAAGAGCGAGTTATTTGACAGCCATTATCAAGGAACAAGCATTGAGGATTTAAAGGAATCCATCAATTTCCATTTAAAATATTCTAATGCAAAAGATTGGGAAAAAGCCACCCTTCTTGATAAATACAATAGCATTGCCTTAACTGTTCGAGATCGTTTAGTTGAAAGATGGATTAAAACGCAAGACGCTTATTACGAAAAAGATCCCAAAAGAATATATTACCTTTCCATGGAATTTTTGGTAGGTCGTGCTTTAAGCAACTACCTAGTGAATTTGGATTTTAAAGAAGAATGCTGTAAAGCGATTAGAGAATTGGGAATTAGTTTAGAAGAAATCGAGCAAATTGATATTGAAGCTGGCTTGGGCAATGGCGGATTAGGAAGACTAGCGGCTTGCTTTCTGGATTCCATGGCTACCTTAGGTTTAGCGGGTTATGGCTATGGTATCCGATATGAGTTTGGAATCTTCTTTCAAAATATTAAAAATGGTTACCAGATAGAAACCGCTGATGACTGGTTGCGCAGGGGTTATCCTTGGGAAATACCTCGACCGGAACATATATATCCCGTCCAATTCTATGGCAAGACAATTCACCACACCAATGATGAGGGGGAAAGCATTGCGAAGTGGGTTGATACACATGATGATGTCCTGGCAATGGCTTATGACATCCCTATCCCCGGTTTCCATAATGAAACCGTGAATAACCTAAGGTTATGGGGAGCCCGTTCTACTACAGAATTTGATTTAGGTTCATTTAATGAAGGCGACTATATTCAGGCAGTAAGTCGAAAACATGAATCAGAGACAATTTCAAAAGTTCTATATCCTAATGACCAAAATATGAAGGGAAAGGAACTTCGCTTAAAACAAGAATACTTTTTTGTTTCGGCATCTTTACAAGATATTATCCGAAGGTATAAAACAACCCATGCAACCTTTGATAAGTTTTCCGAAAAAGTTGCCATTCAATTGAATGACACTCATCCCGCAATCGCTATACCCGAACTCATGCGCATTTTAATCGATATTGAAAAACGCCCATGGGATGAGGCATGGGAAATCACTGTAAAAACATTTGGATATACCAATCATACTGTATTGCCAGAAGCTATGGAAAAATGGTCGGTTGAATTATTAAAGCATGTCTTGCCCAGACATTTAGAAATAATTTATCAAATCAATCACAAGTTTTTGGAAAAAGTGACTTCTCTATTTCCCCAAAATCCAGGTGCAGTGCAAAGATTGTCAATCGTTGAAGAAGTCCCGCAAAAATCAATTCGAATGGCAAATCTTGCAATTGTTGGAAGTCATACTGTAAATGGAGTTTCAGAGTTGCACTCACAAATTCTAAAAGATCATGTCCTTAAAGATTTCTATAAAGTATTTCCTAAACGCTTTCAAAATAAAACCAACGGAATAACTCAGAGATTATGGCTGAAATCCTGTAATCCGGGGTTGGCCAAATTTATTACAGAAACAATTGGAGACGAGTGGATTACCAATCTGGCTCAGTTAAAAAAGTTGGAAAACCACTTAGAGGACCCAAGTTTTATCCATAGATGGAGAAGAATAAAAAGAGACAATAAAATAAGTTTGGCTCAATTCATATTAGATACTCAAGGAATTCGACTGGATCCAGAATTTTTGTATGACGTTCAAATAAAGCGAATTCACGAATATAAGCGACAGTTACTTTGCGCCCTTCATGCTGTGTATCTATACAATCGATTCAAATCAATGCCTCACGTAGATCACATCCCCCGGGCATTTATAATTGCCGGTAAAGCCGCACCAGGTTATGAAATGGCTAAACTGATTATAAAGTTGATCAACAGTATTGCAGAAAAAGTAAATAATGATCCTCAAACTAATACAAAATTAAAAGTAATCTTTATACCCAACTATAGTGTATCAAAAGCTGAGATGATAATTCCCGGAGCAGACCTGTCAGAACAAATCTCTACTGCAGGAATGGAGGCATCCGGAACCGGCAATATGAAACTTGCACTTAATGGTGCTCTAACAATAGGAACCCTTGATGGTGCAAATATTGAAATAAAAGATCAAGTGGGAGATGACAATATTTTTATATTTGGTCTGAAAGCCAAAGAGGTAGAAAAACTCCGAGCCGATGGCTATAATCCAAGAGATTTTTACAATAATAATCTAGAATTAAAAATGGCCATAGATATGATAAAGGATGGTTATTTTTCACCTGATAACCCTCATTTATTTCATCCCATTATTGAATCGTTATTAGACCACGGCGACCACTATATGGTATTCGCAGATTTTCAAAACTATTGTGATACTCAAAAAACGGTCGAGGATCTTTATAAAAATGAAACCCGTTGGACGCAAAAATCCATACTAAATACTGCCAGAATGGGGAAATTTTCCAGTGACCGAACTATTAAGGAATACTGTAAGGAAATTTGGAATGCAGAACCCTATAATGATCGAAATCGGTTCGATGCACTTAAATGATCCATGTTGGTATTTAAAAAAAATATCTATTTCACACCTTTAAAAACCTCAAATATAAGCACAAAATTAAGTGAAGACGAAAGCGATCCCAGAATTAATGCCTTTGAACTTTTTAAACACATTCTCTCAGCCGACCAAAAATTAATCGCCGAACTTAGAAGTTTTAAAGCAATAGAATCCACAAATAAAATCAATATTGTTTATCCTCATGCTTCTCGATTCGGCAACATAGAAATCATAGAATTAATTTCCAAAAATCTTTGGAGGGGATTTTGGGATTCTCAAACTTGGTATCCTATGAATTCTTATCATTTTTGCTATTTGTACGATTCTCTGTTTAGTTTTGTCGAGGAGTATAGCTATGAAAACTCAGAGGCAAGAAAAGAATTGCTTCCTGAATTAAAGGGAAACTCTATTAATTTCAATCAATTTCTAAATGAATATTTTTTCAATACTGCATTTTTAATCGCTACCGAGCGATACAATAAAATGACTCTCCAAGAAAAGCGTCTACTTGGAAAAGTCGACCACGCCTTATTTGGTGCAGTTCCTCCAAATGAGCCTTTGTCCATTGAAATAGACCCCTGTCTAGAAAAAGTCATAAATTGCCAAACTCCCCAATCTGCCGAAATTAATCTAATTCCCCTGCCCCATTCTCCCTATTAACCCAAAATAATTAATTAACCTTAACTATACTTGTTAAGGTTTTTCTTTCCTTGATCGTCTGCTTATACAGTGATAATTTATAGAAAAAATTGAGGGGAAAAGGGACCTATGCTTGTATTTAAAAATAATATTTATGAACCCAAAGGATCTACTGTAAGGTTTTTCCCGACAGGAAAAGAAGCTCCATTTTTTGACCCTTACCAATTCATTAAAAATTCCCTTATAGAAGATCTTTCTCTTTTTACTTTTATTGAAAAACAACCTGAAATATTTCGCAAAGATGACATTGTAAGTTTTTTTCCTTCCTCACATAAATGCATAAATTGGTCTATCCTGAATAAAATGATTCATATCCTCATTGAAGGAATAAAATGCAAAAAGCATTGGTACCATATGAACACTTATCATTTTTGCGTTATTTATGATGTATTAAAGAGAAATGCTTTTAATTACAACCATGATTGCCTAGAAGAAAAAATTTTATTTTTGCCTGATCTGGGGGGCGAACCCATTCCTATTGATGAGTTTTTTGAAGACTACTTTTTTAATCGAGTTTTCTTGATGGATCCGGATGAATTTAACTCCCTCTCCTCAGATGATAAGTTAAATAAAGGTTTTTCTTGCCCCTGTCAATTTGGTGTTATCAATGGATTAATACCGAATAATGAGGAAATGACACTTACACAATCTAAAGACTACCCATACACTATTGTCGTTTAATCCCCTTTTCAAATCTTTCCGTTAGACTTATTGAGGAAATCAAATTGAAAAAAATTGTGACTGCAAAAGAGATGCAGGCGATTGATCACCACGCCATAAATGACTTTGGGATTCCTGGAATCCTATTAATGGAAAATGCAGGACGAGGCATTGTCGACCTCATGAAGAAAACCATCCCAAACCTCAATAAAAAAAAAGTATTAGTGGTAGCTGGAAAAGGAAATAATGGAGGCGATGGTTTTGTAATTGCAAGACATCTAAATAACATGGGGGTCTCGGTATCCGTTTGGCTGATTGGTAAACGGAGCCAGTTAAAAGGCGATGCCAAAATTAATTCTGATATAGCACACAAACAAAAAATACCAATTTTAGAAATTAGCGAAAAAAACTCAACCTCTAAGAATCATTATTTAAGTCATTCGAATATTATTGTGGATGCTGTATTTGGTACTGGTTTGACTAAACGTATTTCAGGTTTACATGAAAAAATAATTAAAAGAATTAATGCCGCAAAGAAGTTTGTCGTATCAGTGGATATCCCTTCTGGAATTGACTCCGATTCTGGAGGATTGATTGGCCCATGCATTAAATCAAACTTGACAGCGGCTTTGGCCTATCCTAAAAGAAGTCATTTACTGTTCCCAGCTGCAGAGCAAATGGGAAAAATTGAAATACTGGATATATCTATTCCTCAAAATATTGAAGTCACTCATTCAGAATCAGTACACTTAATAGAGTCTTCAGACATAACACCTCTTTTTCCTGCTAGATCCCCAAATACCCATAAGGGAAGTTATGGCCATGTTTTAGTTGTTGGAGGCTCCAAGGGCAAAGGAGGAGCTGCCGCCATGACTGGTTTAGCAGCACTTCGTATGGGGGCTGGATTAGTTACTCTTGCTGTTCCAGAATCATGTTTTTCCTCGCTGGAATTCAACCCCTTGGAAACCATGTCCGTATCTCTTCCTGAGACTAAATCCGGTTGCATCTCCTTCAAGGCAATAGATATTTTAATAAACCAAATTCAAGATAAAGATGCATTAGCTATAGGGCCAGGTTTATCCACACAGAAGGAAGCTGTAAAATGCATCGACGAATTTTTACCCCAGGTTCCATGCCCAATAGTTTTGGATGCCGATGGGCTAAACTGTTTGGCTAAAATCCCAAATATATTAAAAAAGATAACTGTTCCAACAATTCTTACCCCACATCCAAAAGAATTTTCTCGAATTGTTGGCAAACCTCTCAATAAAATTATGGAAAATCGACTAAACGAGGCAACAGAATATGCCCAAAATATGGGGGTAACTCTTATTTTAAAAGGAGCCAATAGTATCATTGCTTTTTCCAATGGAGAATTATTAATTAACCCCACCGGAAATCCAGGGTTGGCCAAAGCAGGTTCCGGAGATATCCTGACCGGTATGATTGCAGGTTTAACAGCACAAAAGTTTTCACCAAAGAATGCCTCCATGGCGGGGGTTTATCTTCATGGTTTAGCAGGAGATCTTTATAAACAAAATTTTAACGACACCACTCTTATCGCAAGTGACCTTTTGCATTTACTTCCTGAAGTTTTAAGCGATATTATTCTATAGACATGATTTTCATCACTTCAGATCCCGAACAAACTATGAGCTTGGGAGAAAAAATTGGAAGGCATTTAATTCTGGGCGATGTTCTTCTACTAGTTGGGGATTTAGGTGCAGGAAAAACAATTTTAGTACAGGGAATTTGTAAAGGTTTAGAGGTGGATGAACATGAATATATTAGAAGCCCATCATTTACTCTAGTAAATGAGTACAAAGCAAAACTCCAAATATTCCATATCGATCTCTATCGCACCGAAACCACTGGAGATATCGAAAACCTTGGTTTAGAAGAATATCTGGGAGGAAATGGAGTGTGTTTAATCGAATGGGCAGAGAAACTCATTTCATCAGAATCAGAAGATCTAACATCAATTACAAATCATGGCTGGATAAAATTAACAATTAGCTTTGAACCAGAGGATAAAAGAAAAATCACTCTTTCCCACAGCAATTCACTCCCCAATACTCACCCCATTTTTACTTTACATTAAATGTATATTATGGCATCATTTTAATTTTGGTATGGCCTTTGCATACCCCAATCCCTATTCCAGCATTATGCATACAAAAATCAGATTATTTATTTTATTTTTAATAGTCATCCTTACAGGTTTTTTCTGGACGAGTTTCCAAAATGATTCTTCTAAGGAACACACACCCCAAATAACCTCAAATCAAATCGAATCGAAAGCAGACATCGAAATAAAAAACTTTAATGTAAAGCATGAGGTCTTAGGCCAAAAGGACTGGGAAATAAAGGCAAATCATGCTGAAATTGATAATGATAACCATAAGATTAAGTTAACAGATGTTCAAGTGACCCTTACCATGAATGAAAATCAAAAGTCAGTCATTTCTGCATCTACAGGAACGATTAATAATGCTACCCGAGATGTTGAATTGAATGGGAACGTTCATTTCGTAACAGATGCCGGCAGTCTTTTTAGCCAATTGGCAAGTAAAGACAATTCCAGGGTTCAGTAAAATAAAAAAATAATGAAAACCCAAATTTCAAAAATTCTGAGATTAAGCTACCTAATTTATTATTTGGGTTTTATTTTCCTTCTTTTCCCCAATGCGGGAATCACACAGAACCCAATAAATTCTAACCAAAAACAGGATCCAATAGAAATCACTTCAGAACGGATGCGTTCCGAAAATAATGGACATAAAATTGTTTTCTCAGGGAATGTTAAGAGTATTTGGGGTGATCTGGAAATGAATTCCGATGTACTTGAAATTTATTCACAAGGCACACCCAGTGGTTCAAAACCCACAAACAGTAAGTTCACAGAAGGGCAGGAATTAGACGAGATTATAGCTATTGGGTCAGTAAAAATAATAAAGGGCGATAGACGAGCTGAGGGAGACCGAGCCATCTATTACGATAAACAACAAAAAATTATTTTGACAGGTAAACCTTTCGCTACTGCATGGGAAGGGAAAAATATCATTAAGGGACGTGAAATGATTTTCTTTTTAGAAAAAGATCGATTTGATGTTAATAACCGCGTTCGCCTGACCCTTTTTCCAAAAAGTCAGAAAAACTCTAAAAAAAAGCAGTAGTAGTTTAAGAACCTCGGCAAGAAATACGAATTGAATGAGAAAGCAATTAAATGCTAAAGGGTTGGTTAAAGCCTATCGAAATCGGAAGGTAGTCAATCAAATAAGTTTGGAAGTCAACCAGGGGGAAGTTGTGGGTCTTTTGGGTCCCAATGGAGCTGGGAAAACAACCACTTTTTATATGGTAGTTGGCCTCACCCGTCCGGATCAAGGACAAGTTATGTTGAATAAAGAGGATTTAACTTCTTACCCAATGTATATGAGAGCAAAAAGAGGAATAAGTTATCTTCCGCAGGAACCATCAGTTTTTCGTAAATTATCTGTTGAGGAAAATTTATTAGCAGTTTTAGAATCTCAAAATCTGCCTTATCCTGAAAGAAAGAAACAAGCGAAGGCTCTCTTAAAAGAATTTAATATTTTGCACATAAAAGATTCTAAGGGCTTTTCTCTTTCTGGCGGGGAGCGACGACGGGTAGAAATCAGTAGGGCCTTAGCAACGTCACCTATTTTTATTTTATTGGATGAACCTTTTGCGGGGATAGACCCTATCGCTGTTTCTGATATTCAAGATATTGTCCGACAATTAAAGCAAAGGGGAATTGGGGTATTAATTACAGACCATAATGTTAGAGAAACTTTAAGCATTACAGATCGTGCTTATATTATAAGCGAAGGAAAAATTGTTTCGTCAGGGTTGCCCGAAGAAGTGGCAAAAGATGAAAAAGTTAAAGAAGTCTATTTAGGTGAGCAATTTACTTTTTAAAGTGAGGGAAAGTTAAATTATGGCAATGGAGATGAAATTAAATATAAAAATGGCCCAAAAATTGGTCATGACTCCTATGCTGCAACAAGCAATAAAGTTGCTTCCTTTAGCTCGCCTGGAACTCGCTTCTTTAGTTAGGCAAGAAATGATAGAAAATCCTGTATTAGAAGAAATTTTAGAAGATGAACAGGATATAAAACAAGAAAACGAAAATGATGATTCCAGTACAGAAAAAGATGAAACTTTAGATAAAAGCCTGGATGAACCTATCGCCGACAACTCCGAAAACCCCGTTGAACAAGAAACCGACTGGGATAATTATTTACAGGATAATATTGATCGAGGAGTTTCAGCAGACAGCTTAATTGAACGCCCAAGTATTGAGGCAACCTATAATAAAGAGCCCTCCTTGTCGGACCATCTTTTCTGGCAATTAAACCTTGCTCTAAATACTGATAAAGAAAAATATATTGGATCCTTCATAATAGGTAATATCCAAAATGATGGGTATTTTACAGGGGATATTTCTGAAATCTCACAATCTTGCCAAACAAATGAAGAAGAAGTTTTAAGAGTTTTAAAAATTATTCAATCCTTTGAACCCATTGGGGTGGGCGCAAGGAATTTAAAGGAATGCCTACTAGCTCAAGCCAAGGCATTTTCCGAGCCGGATTCTCTAGTTGAATTACTAATAGAAAACTATTTAGAAAAACTAGAGGATAGATATATCCCAAAAATTTCTTCTCAATTAAAATTGTCTCTAGAAGAGGTTGTAAATGCTGTAAAAAAAATCAAAGGATTAAACCCCAAGCCAGGGCTTTTATTTAACTCCGAAAGCTTTGATTATGTAATACCAGATTTAGTAGTCATTCGAACAGAGGAAGGGTACGACGTCTTGCTGAATGATGAAGGGATCCCTAAGCTTCGTATTAGCTCTTATTACCATGATTTATTAAAAAGTACTTGCGAAAACCAAACCAAAGAATATTTAGAGTCAAAATACCGGTCCGCTCTTTGGTTAATTAAAAGTATTGATCAACGCAGGCAGACCATTTATAAAGTGGGAAAAAGTATTGTAAAGCTTCAACGTGAATTTTTAGAAAAAGGGCTTTCTTATTTGAAACCAATGGTTTTAAAAGATGTCGCACAAGATATTGAAATGCACGAGTCTACCGTAAGTCGAATTACCACTAATAAATATATAGACACTCCCCAAGGTATATTTGAATTAAAATTCTTTTTTCATAGCGGGGTAAAATCTTTTGTTGGAAATAATAATTTATCCTCCATAAGAGTTAAAAATATGATAAAGGAGATTGTATCTGAAGAAAATCCACAGAAACCTCTAACTGATGATGAAATGGTTGAAGTTTTAATGAAAAGAAATGCAAAAATTGCTCGTAGAACTGTGACAAAATACAGAAAAGAATTGAACATACCGCCCACAAACAAAAGAAAAAAATTTTATTGATAGAACACTAGGTTCTTAGTATCGTTAAATCTAATAGTATTGATCCAAGGAACACGCCAGGTTGTGAGGAGAATCAATCATGAAATTAACTGTTACGGGTAGAAAAGTAAAAATTACACAAGGAATTGAAGATCACCTGAATAAAAAATTAGAAAAAGCATTAGCACATGTTAATGACGCCGCGGATGTCCATATTGCTTTAGCAGTAGAAAAACACCGACATTTCGCTGAAATTACTATCAAAACCAAAGGGTTCTCGGTTCACAGTGAATCCGAAACTGAAGACCTTTATACAGCAATGGATCAAGCAGTTGATAAAATTGAGAAGCAATTACGAAAACATAAAGACCGAGCTAAAAGTAAACAAATAAAACAAAGCGTTGCCGAAAAAGAAAAACAAGTTGACTTTAGCTAAGACTATTTATAGTGATTTTTTAAGTGATTTAATTTTCATGAAATTAAGCGAAATATTAAAGGAGGATTTTATTATCCCCAATCTAACTGCTCAAACTAAATCAGAAACTATTTCTGAGCTTTGTCAGTTTTTACAAGAAAAAGGGGTTATTGACGACAGTGAAAATTTAAAAAATGCCCTTTTAGAAAGAGAAAAGTTAGGTAGTACAGGAATCGGGGATAATGTTGCAATCCCACATGCTAAATTAAAAGAAATAAACGCTATTAATATATTATTTGCTCGTTCAATTAAGGGCATTTCCTATGAAGCTCTAGACAAAAAGCCTGTTCATTTTGTTTTCCTATTATTAGCTCCACCTGAAAGCACAAATTTACATTTAAAAGCCTTGGCTCGGATTGCACGTGTTCTTCAAAATGAAGAATTAAGAAATCAAATTCTCACCGCAAATGATGAAACAGCAATTTATTCTAAAATTTTGGAGGAAGATTCTAAAATTGATTAATCCCTTCAAATCACTCATAAATGAGTTCAATAAAAATGTTTAAAGGCATCCCAGTCTCAAATGGAATAGCCATTGGAAAAGCATATTTACTAGATCGCTCCAAAGTATGTGTGATCAAAAGGCAAATTCCAGACGATGAAATTGAAATGGAAATTGAGCGACTTCGCGATGCTATTCAAATGTCTAAAAACCAATTGCAGGACATAAAAACTCGAGCTAGTAGTATTGCTGATAAATATTCAATCATACTGGACACATATACTCTTCTCTTAGAAGATGAACTCCTTGTAAATGAAACTATTGATCAAATAAAAAGTGAAAAAATCAATCCAGAATGGGCTCTCACAAAAACTTTGGAAAAGTTCACCAGATTGTTTGACAATATCAACGATGATTATTTGAAGGGGAAAAGGGATGATTTAGATCTTGTAGTTCATGGAGTAATTAAAAACTTAATAGGTCACCAACAAGAGAGCTTAGCTGATATTGATGAACCGGTTATAATTATTACCCACGCATTAAGCCCCTCGGATACTTTGATGATGTCTAAGAGTTTTATTCTCGGAATGGCTACTGAAGTGGGAGGGAAAACTTCACATGTTGCAATTTTTGCTGCAGCATTAGGAATTCCAGCGGTAGTTGGTGTCAATAGTCTTACCCAAAGTATCAATTCAGGGGATCAAGTCATCATAGATGGTTTAAAGGGGGAAATCATTGTTTCCCCAAATGATGAACAATTAGAGAAATATCATAAAAAACAAGAAACCTATTTAAAGTACGAAAAAAATCTTCTCAAAGATATTAATCTTGCTTCAAAAACTTTAGACGGGCATAGCGTAAAACTTTTTGCCAATATTGAATCCCTTCACGAAGTCAAGTCCATTAGAAAATATGGAGGAGGAGGGGTTGGGCTGTATAGAACCGAATTTATGTATCTCACTGCAAACCCACTTCCTACCGAAAACGACCTTTTTATAAATTTCAAAAAGGTTGTGTCAGGAATGAATCCACACCCGGTTATCATTCGAACTTTAGATATTGGGTCAGACAAGCAAATTTACAATAATAATGAAACGGTAGAAGCTAATCCTGCATTGGGGTTGAGAGGTATTCGTTTGTCTTTAATTAATCCAGATTTACTTAAATGCCAAATGAAAGCTATTCTGAGGGCCGGCCTTTACGGAAAAGCGAAAATCCTTTATCCTATGATTTCAGGTGTTGAGGAAGTAATTAAGGCAAACCAACACTTAGAACAAGCAAAAGAGGAATTAAAAAAAGCACAAATTCCTTTTGATGAGGAAATTGAAATAGGAGCTATGATAGAAACTCCTGCTGCAGCGCTTGGTTTAAAATCGATTCTAAAAGAGGTCGATTTCATAAGTATTGGAACCAATGATCTTATTCAATATATTCTTGCAGTAGACAGAATCAACGAAAACGTGGCTCACTTATATCAACCCTTTCACCCATCTATTCTCAGGGTTTTAAAAGAAATTTTTACAATTTCTGAATCCATGGGAAAACCTGTATCCATTTGTGGGGAGTTAGGTGGAGATCCTCTTGCAACGTTTTTATTATTAGGCTTGGGCAAAGTAAATGAACTGAGTATGGAACCTCATTCAATTCCAAAAGTAAAAAAAATATTACGGAAAGTAACATTAAAAGACGCAGAAGGGTTTGCCAATACAGTTTTGTCTTTATCTACAGTCGAAGAAATTAATCGCTTTATTATTCAGGAAATGTCAACACGTTTTCCTATGGAGTTTGACAGGGAATTTAACTACGGTGAAAAATCCTCTTAATAAACAAAATTCTAAAAATTTTTTAAATAATCTCATCTACCAAGATGCGGACCATCACTCACAATTTATTGAAAGTTAAGGAATATTTTAATGAACAAAAATAATTACATTTTTACTTCCGAGTCAGTATCCGAAGGTCATCCCGATAAAATTGCTGACCAAATCTCGGATGGCGTTTTGGATGCCATTCTAGAGCAAGATGGCCACTCTCGAGTTGCATGTGAAACAATGGTTACTACAGGTTTGGTCATAGTTTCTGGTGAAGTTACTACTAAAGCCCGAATTGATATTCCGAAAATTGCTCGCAATACCATTAAAGAGATTGGTTATTCTAGCTCTGACATGGGTTTTGATTATGAAACCTGCGGTGTGATGGTTACGTTGGATAAACAGTCGCCTGACATTGCAATGGGAGTAGATTCTCATGAAAAAGAGCAAGGTGCAGGAGATCAGGGAATGATGTTTGGATATGCCAGTAATGAAACAAAAGAATTAATGCCAACTCCAATTCTATATGCACATAAATTGGTAAAGCGTTTAGCCGATGTAAGAAAAAACGGTGACCTCCCCTTTTTAAGACCTGACAGTAAATCTCAAGTTTCTGTGAGATATGAAAATGGTAAACCCACTAAAATTGAAACCGTAGTAATTTCGACCCAGCATACCCCGGAAGTCAAAACTAAAACCCTTCAAAATGAAATTAAAAAACACGTAATAAATAATGTTATTCCGGAAGAATTTCGCCATAAAAAAATGAAAATCCACATTAATCCTACAGGCCGTTTTGTAATTGGTGGTCCTCAGGGAGATTGTGGTTTAACCGGAAGAAAAATTATTGTGGATACTTATGGAGGTTTCTCCCGTCATGGTGGAGGCGCATTTTCGGGCAAGGATTCTTCCAAAGTGGATCGATCTGCAGCATATATGGCACGATATATCGCAAAAAACTTAGTGGCTGCAAAAGTTGCAGACCGTTGTGAAGTTCAGTTGGCTTATGCTATAGGAGTGGCTGACCCTGTTTCAATTTTTGTAGAAACATTCGATACACATCGAGTTGATCCCAAGTTTTTCGAAGGGTTGATTCGTAACCACTTTGACCTAAAACCTGCTGGAATTATGAAAACTTTGGACCTTAGAAAACCAAGGTTCCAGGCAACATCAGCTTACGGCCATTTCGGAAGAAAAGAAAAACAATTTACCTGGGAGAAAACTGATAAAGCCAAGGCAATAAAAAAAGCTGCTGGTTTATAAAATTTTGCCCTTGTTGTCGTATAAGTTCTCTTTATAATAGATAGTAAGGGTTAAACAAATATGACAACAGATAAAATTAGAATCGGAGTTATCGGGGCCGGGGAAAATGCCTGCAAAGTGCATATTCCCAATTTTTTGGCCATTCCAGGGGTAGAAATTCTTGAAGTTGCAAACCGTGCCACTGCGTCTGCACAAAAAGTTGCTGAGCAATTTAATATCCCAACTATTAGAAAATCCTGGCAGGATTTGGTTAAGTCTACAGAATTGGATGCTGTTCTTATTGGAACTTGGCCGTATCTTCATTATGAGGCTACTTGCAGTGCCTTAGAAGAGGGCAAACATGTTCTCTGCGAAGCCAGGATGGCAATGGACGAAGCGGAGGCCAGGCAAATGCTTCGGATGTCTTATAAACATCCGGAATGTGTTTCTCAATTAGTTCCCTCACCTTTTACTTTAAGGGCCGATCAAACTATATTAAGATATTTAGATGAATATCGAATCGGCCGTCCCTTATTCTTTGAGTTTCACTACCACCAAACTTCCAATTGTCATCAAAGTGGCCTTCTGAATTGGAGAAGAAATAAAAAGTATAGCGGAAAAAATATTATGGTCCTCGGTATCATCTACGAGTCCCTATTAAGATGGTTCGGCCCTGCAAAATGGGTCAGTTCCCAAGCAGAAACTTTTATAAACAAAGCACGGGATCCAGACACCGGAGAAATTGTAAATGTGTCCGTTCCTGATTATCTCACGGTACAAATGCAAATGAATAACGGCATAATGGGATCTCTTTTTATTTCCGAAGCCGGTTTTCATAATAAACCCCCTTATATAAAAGTTTTTGGAGACAAAGGAACCTTACTTTATGAGTTTAAAGTTGATGGCAACCTTTGGTACGGTCAACCTAACGAATCTGAAATGCATCTAGTTCAAATTTCTAAAGAAGAAGAAGGAAAATGGCGCGTTGAAGAGGAGTTTATAAATTCCATCCGAGGTGAAGAAGAAGTACTTTACACCACTTTCACCACTGGCGTAGAATATATGAAGTTTACAGAAGCCGTGAACCAAAGCTTCAATAATAACGGAGACCGGATTCCCATCACTACTGGTTAAAGTTCAGATACAATGAAAATCACAAACCTCCATTCTTGGAGGCTTTCTCCTTCCCAGGCTAAACAAACCCAGCTCACATTAGCGCCAAAGGTTATAACGAAAAACCATCTCAAAAGCCCCAAAATTATCGCAGGTACTGATATCAGTTTTAATAAAAAAGACCCAATTGGATATGCTGGGGTTGTACTTTTAGATGCGAATTCCTTAGAAATCATTCAGGAATTTACTCTGAAGGATAACCTGACCTTCCCCTATATTCCCGGTTTACTTTCATTCCGTGAAGGTCCTTTGTTAATCGAGTTATTCAAAAAAGTTCACCCGATCCCCGATTTGATATTTTTTGATGGTCAAGGAATAGCTCATCCACGAAGATTTGGTTTAGCTTCTCATTTAGGGTTATTTTTAGATTGCCCTACAATCGGCTGCGCAAAGAGTCGGTTAGTGGGTTCCTATGAAGAACCTGGTGAAAATAAAGGGTCGTTTTCGAAATTAATTGATGACAATGGAAAGACTATTGGGGCAGTAATTCGAACCAAAGAAAATTGCAAACCCTTATACATTTCCCAAGGACATAAAATAAATTTAAAAACAGCCACTAAATGGACTCTCGAATGCACTGGCGGCTATAGAATTCCCGAACCTACGCGCCTTGCTCATCTTTTGGTCAATCGGTTTCGGAAACAACACACAAAAAGTTAATTCTTTATACATACCAGTAAATAAGCCCCACCTCCATAGACCGTATTCTTTTTCTTTATTTCAAATCCAATACTCTCTAGTTCTAAACAAAATTCCTCTAAAGAACTCGCATGCCAAACACCGGACTTTAATTGTTTTTCAATATAATTCAAACCCAGAACAAGAGTTAAAGGATACAAAATAAACCGGCGAAGCATTAAACTTAAAACACCGACCTTAGTTTTGGAGCTTTTCAGGCTCTCTTTGATTATTTTTTTGGCATTGTACTCTTTAGAGGGATTAGTAACTAAAAAATTTCCCTGAGGTTTTAGTATTCTATAAATTTCGCGATATGCATTTTGTCTAGATTCGTAATTTTCTAAAGTATAAATTGAAAAGTGAGCCACCACATTATTAATAGTTCCAGAAGTTATAGGGATTCCGTCTGTTAAATCAAAAGCCATAACTTGAAAATGTTTTTCGAACCCTAAGCTTTTGGATTTAACTTTTAACTCTTTTAATCCTGAAACCAGGCGATCTCCACCTATATATTTTCCCTTTTGAAAAAAGCTCTTTTTTAAAAAATTGATTAGCAAACCCGATCCACATCCTACATCCAGTAACCGACCAAAGGGATTCTCATTAATTTCTTGAGCGACCTGATCTAACGAATCAAAGTAAGCCTGTGGAGTAAGAAAATCATAAAACTTAGTTGAATAACCAACATTACAGTAATATTTGTATACAGAAATCAAATTTTAATGGCTCCTATCTTGTTCTAAAAATCAAAAGACAATATAATATCTCAGCAATTGGTTCTTAGGAGAATATTTTCATGGCAAAAAAACCATTTATAAATAAATATGGATTTGTTGAGTACCCTTTTCTTCATGATCAGCGAAAGGGAAAAAACTGGTGGTTTTTTAATCTACTGGAAGATCACCTTAAACGGCGAGCAAGACAAAAGCATGGCCAAGACTATACCCGAGACCATATGGATGAAGATATGATGGGCTTCCTGGCTCAAACCAAACTCAAATTCTATGCTTTAGTTCCAGTGGGAATGGGAATGGAATTTAAACTTATTGGTAAATTCGACACTAAAGATTTAATCGAAATCGAAGACCCAGTCCCTTTCATAGAAGAGAAATATGGCGGTGGGAAATTTAAAGTTAATATTTACCATGAAGGTACGTTTGCCGGGACCGAAAATTATAAAACCCATGGAGATCCCGATTGGGTTGAGATTCCTGATGATGATTTGGGGTGAAAAAATTTACCTACAGGGTTTCGTCTGGATTAATAGGTTTTTGGATGGTGGGTACGTTAAATTTAATAGACTCTGGAAGTTTTCTTGTAATTTTACCTACAGCCGGCAGTTTTCCCTGCATACCTTTTTCCGGAACTTCAATACCAACCCGGATTTTTCCTTCATGCAATTTCACCGGATATATCTTAGTTCTTAGCTCAGGATTTTGTGGGCAATCTCCCGTTTTTAAATCGTAACGCCATTCATGGTTAGGGCAAATCACAACTCCTTCTTCAATGCGTCCTTCCCCCAGCGGAGCTCCTTTATGCAAACACTGATTGGCAATTGCATAATATTCTCCCTTGTAATTAAAGAGAGCAATTTCTTCTTTTCCTGCAGTTATAATTGCCGCTTTACCCGGAGGTAGTTCTTCCTCTTCCATGACTTTAACGTATTTCAACATAATTCTTCTCGATCAAATTTAAAAATTACTTCTGTTCTTGTTCTTTTTGTGCGGCCGCTTTTGCCTCTTCTTCACTGATAAAATCAAACTCACAATGCGAATAAATAAAATTCAAAGCTTTTTGGCCTAACAGACGACTGGTAGTTTGATTCATATGTTCAGGATTATTAAATAAAGCTTTTTTAACATCTTCAGTCTTTTTCCCTGTCTCCCGCCCTAAACGCTCATACTCTGCTTCCAAATCTGATTGCGAAACATTGATTTTCTCATTTTTAGCAATCGCCTCAAGGATCATATACCCCTTTGAATTGAACTCTGCTCGTTCACGCCATTCTTCCTCAGCCTGGTCAGGGTCAAACCCCGAATCCTCAAGTTTCATTCCAGACTGTTGAATCTGAAATTTCATTCCATCTATCAAAAACTTTGTTTCTTGTTTGACCAGAGATTCTGGAGGTTTTATGTCATATTCTTTAACCAATTGATTAAATATATTCTGTTTAATATGATTCTCTTCCATGTGCTCTTTATAAGCCTGAAGATCCGCTTTCACTTTTCTGCGAAATGATTCTACTGATTCCTCCCCTTGCTGTTGAACCAACTCATCAGTTAGATCCGGCAAAATTAGTTTTTTAATTTCTTTAATCTTCACCTGAAAATTCGCTAAATCATCTGGTATTTCCTGATTTTCAGCACCGGGAATGGGCATACTTACCCTGCGCAATTTTTTGTTCCAATCAATAGGTAATGCCACATTCACTTCAAATTCTTCATTTTTTTTATGACCAATTAATTGATCTTCAAACCCGGGTATCATTCTTTTTTCACCTACTCTTACCGGATAGTCTTTTGCTTGTCCTCCTTCAACGGGTTCTCCATCCAAATATCCCTCGAAATCCATTACTAAATTATCACCCATTTCTACTTCATGATCCTCAGGACAAATTTGGAAGGTCCCTACTGTCTCAAGGTATCTTCGAATGGCTTCTTCCACCTCCGCATCCGGAACTTTAAACAAAGTTTTTTTAAATTTTAACCCTTTATACTCTTTAAAGGTAAACTGGGGCTTTATATCCAAGGTCACTGAAAAAGAAAACGGCTTATCTCTTTTAATTTCTTTAATTTCTGAATGATCAATTTCAGGAGGTCCAGCAGGCACAATCCCAGTTTCTAAAAGAGCTTTATCATAATACTCCTGCATCAAATCCTGCCATAACTGAGTCATTGATTCTAAAGGGACCTGTTTCTCCAAAACCTTTTGTGGAATTTTACCGGGACGAAACCCGGGCATTTTGATTTGCTGATTCAATTGACGATAAGCAATTTCCACCTTTTTCGAAACAATTTCTTCAGGCACTTGAATTTTAAGTTTCCGTCTATCTGCTTCTAATTCTTCAATTTGGTAATCCATAGTTACTTGACCTATCATCTCCTAAATTAAGAAACAGGCGTTTTTGCAGCCCCAAATTTTTCTTCAATTAATCGGTCTAGCTCTTCTCTTAATTTGCCAAGAATATCATCATATCCGTAAGCCCCGATAGATTTAGGTCCCTTTTTCAAATTGACATGTGCGGGCCCACACCACAATCCAAGATCCGCATCATCAGTTTCACCAGGACCATTCACCCGACAACCCATAACGGCAATAGTAATTTTATATTTCTCAGCGTATTCGGTCATTTTACGCACTTCTTGGGCTAAGTCCACAAATTTTGAGTTCTCAACTCGGGAGCAACTGGGACAGGCAATAATATTAAGCCCTTCCAAAAAATTCTCCGGAACGGAACGAAATCGCCCTTCCTTAATATCAGTTAATATTTCTCGCCCAACCGCTATTTCCTCTCCCTTATCATCGTCGGGAACGGTGAGTGAAACTCGAATCGTATCCCCAATTCCCTGTGGAATTAATTGCTCAAAGGCAATTCGGGTTTTAATAATTCCCTCAGGCGGCATTCCCGCTTCAGTAACCCCCAAATGAAGAGGAACATCTGGCCGTCTTTCCGCAAAACGCTTATTTCCCTCTATTACTTTTTGTGAATCTGAATCTTTTAAAGAAACACAATAATTCTCAAAACCCATATCGTCTAATAATTGACAATGGTCTACCGCACATTGAACCATTCCCTCCAAGGGATCTTCTGAAAAACGAGCCTTATAGTCCGGATCAATAGATCCGCAATTCACACCTATTCGAATCGCACAATTATTCCCTTTTGCAGCATCAACGATAAACTTAACTTTTTCAGGAATAGGCTTTTCTTTATCCAAATGATAAAGATGTCCTGGGTTATAACGAATTTTATTAACTAAAGGTGCTACCAAAGTAGCTAATCTATAATTTTCCTGTAAATCTACAGAAAAAATAGCGGAAGACCGTTTTCTAAGAATTTTTAACGCCTCAACATCTTTCAAATTATCCACTGCAATTCGAATCACATCCGCCCCTGCATCTTCCAAAATTTTGATTTGACGTGCAGTTGCATCTAAATCAATAGTCCGGGTGGCTGTCATGCTTTGAACTGCAATAGGAGAATCGCCACCGATAGTTAAGGACCCGATTTTTATTTTTCTGGTTTTTTTATTTTTAATATTAGAATTCACTTATTGGCTTTTCCTTTTTAGAATTAGAGCCTAAACACAAAATTTATCAAAAGATTAACAGAAATAAGAAGGGTTCTCAAATCTAACCCCTACCCACTTTGCTTCATCGAATATAATCACTGTAAATATTTTTTTCGCATTTCCTTTAAAGTTATATTATAGGATTGAGCAAAACCATATAGGATCCAATAAATTGACCATTTTCCTATTTTCATCTTATTCATTTTCCCAGGCCTCATTATTATGAAAAAATTCTTAACTCTAATTTTTCTTACCATATTACTTTCCAACTGCTTTATTTCTAACGTTCAAGCTGGACCACCTTCACACGGATTATCTTTATATGGACCTGAAAATCTAAAATATAAACCGAACCAGCCCTACGAATTTTCCAATCCAGACGCCCCAAAAGGTGGGCAACTAGTATTAAGTGACTTTGGTGCGTTTACTAAACTCAATCCAGCTTCTCTTAAAGGGGTTACTGCACCTGGAGTGAACTATATTTTCCAAACTCCTATGGATAGTTCAGTGGATGATGACGAACCCTTTTCTCAATATGGAATTCTAGTAGAAAAGGTAGAATTGGCCGAAGACCGTATGAGCATGATCTACCATATAAATAAAAATGCAAAATTTTCCGATGGCCATCCTGTAACCGCTGATGACTTTGTATTTTCTTTTGATCTAATTAAAGACCCTGAATATCATCCTGTATATAAACAATATTTTAAAGATATTAAATCTGTTGAAAAATTGGATACCCATCGAGTCAAATATAGTTTTTCAATTTATAATCAGGAATTACCTTTAATCACGGGTCAAATGACAATTTTTCCAAAACATATCTATGGAATACCTGGAAAAAATTTTGGCTCTGATTTTGATGAAATTGCGATAGGCAGTGGTCCCTATATTGTTGAAAAATTCGAATTCGGGAAATACATTACTTTAAAAAGAAATCCCAAATGGTGGGGTAAAAACATACCTCTAAATAAAGGTCGTTTTAATTTTGACAGAATGACATGGAAAATTTTTCTTGATCCTGTCGCACAAAGAGAAGCCTTTAAAGGGGGTGAATTTGATGCTCAAATGATAAATAGCTCCCGAGATTGGGCATTGGATTATAAAGGAAAATTTGTAAATAAGGGTTACTACCTCAGAGAAGAAGTCCCACATAAGCGTGTGGCAGGTATGCAGGGGTTTGTCATGAATATGCGCAATGACATTTTTAAATCAAGAAAAGTAAGGGCCGCTTTAGCGATGGTATTTGATTTTAATTGGAGTAATAAAAACCTTTTTTACAACCAATACACCCGCAATGAGTGCTATTTTGACAACAATCCTGAGATGAAAGCCAGTGGTCTTCCCAAAGAAGAAGTAAAAAAGCTTTTACTAAATCTAAGAGAAAAGCATGGTAAAAATCATGTTCCTAAAACAGTTTTCACCAAACCTGTGGGAGCTCCCGGCCAGGGAATTCCTTTTGAAAAAAACCAAGCCATTGCAAACAAGCTTCTTGACTCCTCTGGCTGGAAAATGGGAAGAGATGGTATTCGCATGAAAAATGGGAAAAAACTGGCCTTTAAATTACTTTTAGTAAGTCCAGATTTCCAACGAATTGTCGAGCCTTATAAGAACAGCTTAAAAAAAATTGGGGCAGACTTGACCATTCAAGTAGTTCAAGCTGCTCAATATGAGGAAAAACTGAGAGAATTCAAATTTGACATGATAGTTATGGGATACGGACAGAGTCGCTCTCCTGGGAATGAACAACGTTATATGTGGGGCAGTGAAGCGGCTAAACAACCAGGTAGCCGGAATTTCGCGGGAATTGAAAACCCTGCTATTGATGAGCTGATCGATTTAATTGTAAAAGCCAAAACCCGTAAAGAATTGGTAAACTTTATCCAAGCCATGGATCGCATATTAACCCATCAATTCTATGTAGTTCCTCATTGGTATATCAGTTATGATCGCTTAGTTTATTGGAATAAGTTTTCCCGTCCTCCCATAAATCCATCTCAAGCTCCGATATTGGCTAATATTATTGAGTGGTGGTGGTGGGATAAAAATAAAGCTAAAACATTAAAAGAAGCAAGGAAATCAGGTAAATCAATAAATTAGTTCTATATATTTTCCGATATTAGTTAGTCACCAGGCTTTAATTTGTTCATATTGGTTGAACTGCAATAACTTTTTAATTACAATGAGCATGTGATTTTTACTACTTTTTTGGATTGATTATGGCAAAGATTTTGATTGTTGAAGACCACGAAGCGACTCGTCGGACTTTGGTCAAACGCTTATCTAAGGCAGGCCATGAGGTCGAAGGCGCAGATTCGGGAATTTTTGGTTTAGAGTTACTAAAAGTAACAGATTTTGACTTAGTAGTTCTGGACTTTATGATGAAAAAAATGAATGGAATGCAAACATTTGAGCAAATGAAAATTTTAAAACCTTCCATTCCGTACGTCATGCTTACGGCTTATGCCCATGAAGGTATGATCAAACAGTTTATGAATGAAGGCGGCGCCGATTTTATTGTTAAACCATTTAAAGAAGATTTAGAAATAAGAATCGAAAAAGCTTTAGGCGCTTCTGACAACTAAATTCTATAGTCATAAATTTATTTGTTATTTTCTATTTTTAAAGTCATTACTCCTCATTTTTCCTCTGATCTTCTAATTTCCCCACCCAGGATTAGTTGATATAATAGTCCTTAAGCAGCCAGGTGTTTTTCCAAACTCCTCGCCTTTTTTCTATTTTCTCATTTAGCTACATCAAAGAACACCCTATGATCGCATATATCATCCGAAGATTTTTGTTCATGTTTCCTACCCTGATTGGAATCGTAACAATCACTTTTATTGTCATTCAATTTGTTCCTGGAGGCCCCATAGATCAAATCAAATCTCTATTAAGAGGCCATTCAGGAGTTATGACTGAAGCTGGAGGTATGGCCTTAGAAAACCAGATGGATAAGGCTCAAGAACTTGACCCTAAACATATGGAAGCCTTGAAAAAGGTTTACCATTTGGACCGCCCTCTTTGGGAAAGATATTTGCGAACATTTTTATGGTATTCCCCTAAGAACGATCAAGGTTCCTTTATTGATAGGTTTTTTAATAGAGATAACTGGGAAGGGTTTTTGGTGTTTAAATTTGGAAACTCATTCTACAGAAACAAATCAGTTTTAGAATTGATACAAGAGAAACTTCCCGTTTCCGCTTCATTGGGTGTTACCAGTTTTTTTCTAACTTATATCATCTGTATAATTTTAGGAATTGCCAAAGCGGTTCGTAATGGGAGCAAATTTGATACCGCTTCCAGTATTCTCGTATTAATTGGTTACAGCACTCCCGGGTTTGTTCTGGGTATTTTCTTTATTGTTTTTTTTGGCCCCGGAGACAAGGCTATTGCCCACCTGATTCCTCTCACCGGACTCACCTCAGAAGGAACGCCCGGTTATGAAACCTGGACCTTCTGGCAAAAATTTACCGACTATTTACACCATTTAATCGCACCTTTAATTTGCTTTACCCTAGGAAGTTTCGCCACGTTAACCATGCTCACTAAAAATGCAGTCATTGAAGAAATGCGCAAACAATACGTTATTACTGCTCGGGCGAAAGGATTATCAGAAAAAACCGTGCTTTATAAACATATTTTAAAAAATGCCATGATTCCATTAGTCACAGGATTTCCGATAGGTTTTTTGGCTATGTTTTTTACAGGGTCCCTATTGATTGAACAAATATTTACGCTAGATGGTTTGGGGTTGCTCTCCTATCAGGCAGTCATACAAAGGGATTATCCCATTGTATTAGGAACTTTGTTTATGTTTTCCCTACTCGCATTAGTGGGACAATTACTAACAGATATATCTTATGTCATTATTGATCGCAGAATATCATTCGAGGAGTCTCAAGCTTAGTGGCTAGAAAAAGCAACCAAGAGTTTTGGATCAAATTTGAAAAGTTCAAAAAGGACAAAAGGGCTTTCTATAGCTTCCTAGTATTAGCGTTTGCTTTTTTCATTACGTTGCCGGCCGAACTCCTTTGCAATGTTAAACCAATTCTATTGGTGGTTGACGGAAAACCTTATTTTCCGATTTTCTTTAAATATAGCGAACAGGACTTTGGAGGAACCCTCCTCACAGAACCTGATTACAAATCTACTCAATTTATCAGATTATTAAAAGGTGTTAATGCAAATAATCTTGAGTTCGGGAAAAAGACTGAGACTTCAAATAATAGCTTTGATGTTTCACTAGATGACTTTGAAGACTCAGATGAAACCGGATTAAATTTGGGTTTAGATGACTTCGAAGATGAAGAGGTAACAACTATTAAAAGTAATTCAAAGGATACCCATGAGGAAAAATCCTTTCAAATTGAATTAGATGATTTTGAAGAAGATGTCATACTTAATGGAACCTCTAATACATCGGCAACACAACAACCCACCATAAATCCACCTATAAAAGAAAATCGAGATTTTTGGATGTTATGGCCGCCAATCCGATACGACTATAAATACATTCCCATCGATAGTGTTACAGGTCAAGTTGCACTTGCGGCCCCTTATGAAACAAAAACTCCGGATGGCGCCAATACGATACCTTCTTCTTGGTTAGACGGTCATTTTTTAGGAACGGATGATAGAGGACGGGATGTTTTAGCCAGATTAATTTATGGCTTTCGAATATCACTAATGTTTGGAATTTCATTGGCCATAACAGGAACCATAATCGGATGTTTATTGGGAGGGGTCCAAGGTTTTTTTGGGGGTTGGATTGATTTAATTGGTCAAAGATTGACAGAAATTTGGGGTTCAATTCCTCGTTTATACATATTAATTATTTTAAGTGCATTCTTAGTCCCTTCTACTCTTCTTCTCTTTGCCATTTTAAATTTAACCGCTTGGATGGGAATAGCTGCTTATATTAGAGCAGAGTTTTTAAAATCTCGAAATCTCGAATACGTCAAGGCCGCGCGGGCACTCGGAGTCTCGAGCTTTTCCATTATGCGGAAACATATATTGCCGAATTCACTGACCCCTGTTATCACTTTTTTTCCTTTTGAAGTAACAGCCGGAATTTTAGCTCTCGTGAGTTTGGATTATCTTAACTTAGGAGTACCCAGCCCGTCCCCTAGTATTGGAGAATTATTGGCGCAAGGTAAAAAGAATCTACAGGCAGATTGGATTCTTCTTCCAACCTTTTTTCTACTCACTATAACCATTTCTTTATTAACGTTTGTGGGCGATGGAATTCGTAATGCATTTGATCCACGCAAATCTGACTGAATATTTTGAAATTTAAATTATGCTTTTAGATGTCCAAAATTTAAGAACCTATTTTAAAGTTGGTCTTAACAAGGTTGCAAAAGCAGTCGACGGAGTATCTTTTCAAATCCAAGAAGGTAAAACCCTGGCGTTAGTCGGTGAATCAGGATGTGGAAAATCCCAAACCGCATTCTCAATAATTCGACTTATCGCAGAAAATGGGTTTCATCCCTCCGGAAACATTATTTTCGATAAAAAAGATTTATCCTCTTTTTCAGAAGAAGATATGCAAGAAATACGTGGCGACGACATTGCTATGATATTCCAAGAGCCTATGACATCCCTTAATCCTCTTTATCGAATAGGAAATCAATTACAAGAACCTTTACGCCTTCACAGAAAAATGCAAAAAGGTCCTGCACGAAAAAAAGCGATTGAGTTGTTAGACAGAGTAGGAATCCCCGATCCGGATAAAAGGATTGATGATTTTCCTCATCAACTTTCCGGAGGTATGAAGCAGCGGGTAATGATAGCGATGGCCTTAGCCTGTGAACCAAAATTATTGATTGCAGATGAACCCACAACAGCGCTCGATGTAACAATACAGGCCCAGGTATTGCGCCTTATATCAGACCTTCAACAGCAAACGGGGATGGCTATTTTGCTTATAACTCATGATATGGGAATAGTGAATCAAATGGCAGACAGTCTAGCCATCATGTACGCGGGCAAAATAGTCGAACAAGGTTCCAGAGATCAGATTTTTTCAAAAATGTTACATCCATACACACACAGATTATTCGATTCAATCCCGAAACCTGAAGACACCGGTTATTTATTAAAAACAATTCCTGGTCTTGTACCTCCAGCTACAGAATATGGCAGTGGTTGTTTATTTGCGGATAGATGTGAATTTTTAATGGATCATTGTCATAGTCAAGATAGTCCCATCTACTCAAGAGGAAAAGGACATGAAGTGCGTTGCCACTTGTATAAAGATTCCGAAATTCCGGATTTGAAACAAAATAGTGAAAAAGAGCTCGCACCTAAAAAAGCCATCAGTTCAGAAAACCTTTTAACAATTAAAAAATTAAAAACCTGGTTTCCGGTTCACAAGGGCGTTTTTAGAAGAGTGGTTGGATATGTAAAAGCAGTCGATGGAATTGACATGGAAATTAAAATTGGCAGCACCATTGCTTTGGTGGGAGAATCCGGATGTGGAAAAACTACACTAGGAGAATCCATCCTACACTTAAATAAAGAGACCAAGGGAATTGTTACCTTTAAAAATCTAAATCTTTTAGATTTACCTTCTGATGAAATTAAGAGAATGAGAAAACATTTGCAGATAGTTTTTCAAGACCCATTTGGTTCCTTATCTCCAAGGATGAGAGTAAAGGAGATAATTGGTGAAGGATTAGGAGTCCACTTCCCAAATATTTCAGATCAAGAAAAATTACAAAAAGTAAATTCGGTACTTCAAGAAGTCGGCCTTGATCCCTCAGTGGCTAACCGCTACCCTCATGAATTCTCTGGTGGTCAAAGACAACGTATCAGTATTGCCCGGGCCTTAATTTTGGAGCCTGAATTCTTAGTCCTTGATGAGCCCACAAGCGCGTTAGATGTCTCAGTTCAAGCTCAGGTTCTAAACCTTCTTCAAGAAATACAATCGAAAAGAAAACTGACTTATATGTTCATTACCCACAACTTGAGTGTTGTAAGGTACCTAGCTGATAAAGTAGCTATTATGTATTTGGGTCGTGTAGTTGAATATGCAAATGCAAAAGATTTATTTAACAAACCTCAACATCCCTATACTCAATCTTTGATTGAAGCCATTCCTTCATTAGGGGATCGCACACCTTTTCAGTCCATATCGGGAGATGTCCCCTCCCCTTTGAACCCACCTCAAGGCTGTCATTTTCATCCCAGGTGCCCTATTTTTCAAAGTGAATTGAAAGGGTCAGTTTTGCAGAAAAAATGTTTAAATGAATATCCTGTGAAGAACTATACTGGGGAAGGATTTGTTGCCTGCCATGCAGAAAAATGATGGAATCAAACATGTAAAGTGAAGATTTGTATCTTACATATTAATGAGCTTTACTTTCAGAGATAAAATAGAAAATTACCCCTAATATCGCAACTCCACCTAATCCATATAAAAGTAAACAAGTTAAATTAATATCCATATTCAAACTCATAATGGGGTTAAAATAGTGATGGAATATACCATTTCTTTACCCTACTAATCAAAATTTTTTCCCATGGCTTAAACGATTTAATAGAATCCAGCTAAAACTACAAATAATCTAAAATAATGGGAAGATTTTTATTTTTCCAGAATATCGAATAAATAAAACTTTAGATAAATGAGCCCTCTATGCAGATTCTTTATCCATTCGCTAAAAGATTTATTGCCGGAGATAGTCTAACCACAGCCTTGCCAAATATAAAAACGTTGCATCAAAAAGGATATCTCTCAACAGTCGATGTATTAGGAGAAAATGTTCATTCAAAAGGACAAATTCAAGGGGCTAAGCAAGAATATTTAGATTTAATAAGTGCAATGGAAAGCTTGCATGTTCAATTTGATCTTTCAATCAAACTAACACAAATGGGATTAAATATCGATTATCAATTGTGCAAAAACCATGTAGTTGACATATTAAATGAAGCCGGAAAGCATACAATACGATTTGATATGGAGGGGTCGGATTGCACGGAGAGAACCATACAAATGGGAATGGACCTAAATCAGGAACATTCTAATTTGGGTCTAGTTTTACAGGCTTATCTTTTAAGGACCCAAAAAGATATAGAATCGGTAATTCACCATAAAATTTCCACTCGCCTCTGCAAAGGAGCCTATAAAGAGCCCGCTGAAATTGCTTTTCAGCAAATGGATGACATTCGCAAGAATTTTTTAAAATTAGCTTATCAATTATTAAAAGAAGGCCATCTACCCGCCATTGCCACCCATGATGAATATTTAATTAAAAAGATTTTAAAATTTGTTCATGAAGAAAAAATTTCCCACGACTCATTTTACTTTGAACTTCTTTTTGGTGTTAGAAGAGATTTACAAAAAGCCTTACTAAAAAAAGGTTTTCAGGTTCGAATCTATGTTCCCTATGGAAAATCGTGGCTACCCTATACCTTAAGACGTTTGGCAGAAAGAAAGGAAAATATACTTTTCGTAATCAAAAATTTATTGAAAGAAACCTTTGGGCTGGGAAAAATGGACTAAGAACATTATAGGTTCGACAAATCATATTCCTACTGATTGCGCCTGTTTATCAGCTAAATAAGAACTACGAACTAAAGGGCTAGATTCCACATGAGAAAATCCCATAGAAAGGCCTATTTCTTTATATTCTTGAAAAACGTCCGGATGAATGAATTCGACCACTTTTGCATGATCCGAGGAAGGTTGCAAATATTGCCCCAGGGTTAATATTTGACATCCTGTGTTTAACAGGTCCTTCATAGTTTGGATTACCTCATCTTTTTTTTCACCATGGCCCAACATCAAACCACTTTTTGTAATCAAATGAAACTTCTTTGCGGCCAATGATAATGTTTTTAATGACCATTGGTAATTACATTGAGGTCGTATTAATTTTTGAAGTGAAAACACCGTTTCAATATTATGAGATAAAACATCAGGTTTTGAAATACAAACTTTACTGATTAAGTTATCTTCACCTTTAAAATCCGGAATCAAAGCCTCAATTTTTAAATCAGGTTTCTTTTGACGTATTTTTGCTATTGTTTGTTCCCATATGCTTGCCCCTCCGTCTTTGAGGTCGTCTCTATCAACAGAAGTAATAACTACATACCTCAAATTTAAATACCCCAACATATCGGCTACATTCTTAGGTTCTTCCAAATCAAGCGGCATCAACGAACCGGTAGGAACGTCACAAAACCGGCAAGCACGAGAGCATGTATCGCCTAAAATCATAACGGTAAGCGTTCCCGAATCCCAACACTTTCCTATATTCGGACAAGAAGCAGATTCACAAACTGTGTTCAAACCATATTTATGAATAAGGGAACGGAGCCTGAAAAACTCTGCCTCCTTGGGTAAAGTTGTTTTCAACCAAGCCGGTTTAACACCTCTTTTTATGGACAAATCAGACAATAGGTTTTTCCTTTTTTACTAAATTTTTTCAAGTATAATTAGAAGTCAGCTTTATTCAGACCCCTATTATCACCATTCCTTTAAACATAATTCTCTAAAAATAATATTAACAATATTAATGAAAATCATCCACAAATACATTTTCAAGGAGCTTCTTAAAATATTTATTTTAAGCTCTTTGTTTCTTACCCTCATACTATTCGTAGACAAAATTTTATTTCTAACGGAAATGGTAATCAATCGAGGAGTTACCTTTTGGGAAGTTACTCAAATGATGTTTTTCATTTCACCCGTTTTTATGGGGATTACCATTCCGATTAGCGTTTTATTATCCGTAGTGGTTGTTTTCAATCAACTTTCTGCAGACAATGAATTTGTTGTAATGAAGGCCAGTGGCTGGAGCTTTATGTACTTGATGAGGCCTGTTCTATTTTTTTCATTAGCGGCATATTTACTGACTAATGCGGTTGTGTTTTATTTACTTCCATGGGGAAATCAATCTTTTAAGGAATTAGTCTACAAAATTGTAGAGACACGAGCGAATGTAGATATTAAACCACAGGTATTTAATAGGGACTTTAAAGACCTTGTCATTTTTATAAAAGATAAATCCAGCAGCAATCATTTGAAGGGAGTTTTCATTGCCCAAAAAGAATCTAACTCAGAGTCAAAAATAATTCTTTCAAACGAGGGAATAATCATTAGTGAGCCAGATTCATTAAAAATTCGTCTTAAATTAAAATCTGGAACTATTCACGAGACTAATATTGAAAGTCCGGATTATCAAACATTAAGCTTTGACAGCTACGATTTAAATCTAGACTTACCCAGCGCTGAAGAATTGAAAAAAAAAGGTTTTATTAAACCAAGAGAAATGTCCCCTTCTGCTCTCCTAAAACGAATCAATGAAAAAAAAGCCCAGGGAGGAACTGCATTTATAGAAGAAGTAGAATTAAGTAAAAAGTTTTCTATTCCTATCACTTGTCTTTTATTTGGATTGCTTGGAGCTCCTTTTGGTATTAAATCAAGCCGATCTGGAAAATCCGGAGGATTTGTTATTGCCGTTGTCATAATTTTAATATATTACGTGCTATTAGTATCCATGGAGAACTTAGGAGCTACGGGTCAGGTCCCGGCATTATTTTCAGTTTGGGTGCCCAATATCCTATTAATTTTTCTAACCGTCTATGTATGCATTAAAACCCAAAGGGAAAGCCCTTTTTCGTTAATTGACAAATTGAACAACACCCTTAATTCTTTAAAAATGATTTTTTTTAATCGAAAAAAAAATCGCTTATAATGCCCTACTTTTAATTCTATTTGTTTTTTTACAGGAATATTTAACAAATATAACCTTTTTATGACTACGGTAATCACTAAAAAACTGAATCATTGTAATTTATGTGGTTCAAAAGAAAATAAACTATTATCCGAGATGAGCCGGGATAGTAAAAACTTAAAAACTGTTATCTGCTGCCAATGTGGATTGGTTTACAGCAACCCTTTCCCAATCGACCCGTTTATCTACTACCAAAAAGAATATCGTATTAGCTATAAAGGAGTTTACCAACCCAGGCTGAAGCATATTTATAGGGCCGCTCAAATTGCAGCCCAACGGATAAAATCAATTAACAAATATCTATCCCCAGGTTATAAAGTTTTGGATATTGGCTCCGGTGGTGGAGAATTTATTTTTTTGTTAAAAAACCTAGGTTATGATGTTACCGGAATTGAACCACACGAAGGGTACGCAAATTTTTCTATTAATGAATATGCACTAAATATAAAAAATTGTTTCCTTCAAAATGCCGAGTTTCCCAACAACACCTTCAACTTAATCACTATGTGGCATGTTTTTGAACATACAGATGATCCACTGAATGTATTAAAAAAAATAAAAACATGGATTTGCCCTGAAGGGTATCTGGCAATTGAGGTCCCTAACGTTGAAGCTGTTTGTCAAACTCCTAAAAATACTTTTCATACCGCTCATTTATTTAATTTCAACAGAATCTCATTAAACAAAATGGCTGAATTGGCCGGTTACGAAAAAGTTCATGAGTTTTTTTCCAAAGACAAAGGAAATATCACTCAGATTTTCAGGAAATCAAATAATTCAATGGTAAATAAACCTGATGGACTGGAGGAAAATTATAAACGAATTAATACCATCGTAACGAATCACACAAGCTTAAAATACTATTTTTCTATTTATCCCTATTTTCGAATAATTAATAAATTCAGCCGTTCAGTAAAAGAAAAGTTTGTTTCAAATAAATATTCGAATGGGAAAGAAATTCTTAATGATGTACTATTAACTTTAAAATAAGTTATCTAAAGCTAAAGAATAGCAATCCTATTATTTATGGTTTTTTAAATTAAAAAAAGATGCCATATGCTTACAGCAAAAGATGTAATGTCTAAAAATGTTATAACAGTTAAAAAAAGTTTGTCGCTCAGAGATCTTTCCAATAAATTTATCGAGCACAAGGTAAATGGATTTCCTGTGGTAGACGAAGATGGAAAATTGATAGGTATGGTAACTGAAAATGACTTGATTGAACAAAATAAGAATCTTCATATTCCTACGGTAATTGCACTTTTCGATGGAGTTTTTTATTTAGAAAGTGAAAAAAAGTTCGAAAAAGAGGTTCAAAAACTTTCCGCAACCACGGTTAATGATATATATAACCCAAAAGTCATTACTACAACTTCAGACGCATCTCTTTCCCAGGTAGCCACACTTATGGCCGAAAATAATACCCATACCATTCCCGTGATCGAATCAGGTAACTTAATTGGGGTTATTGGTAAATTGGATATTATCCGAGGAAAGGCGCAAGAATAAAATTTTCCCCTTTCTTTTCGATCCCTATCCATCATAAAATCAGAGGACGTTGGTTGATCCACCACAAATTGATTCCAGGAGGTATCACCATGACTTTTCCTCAATTAAAGCAGAATATACTTTTCATCCTCCTGATGGTCATGTTCTTTACCATCATCGGTATCTCAGAAGCACAAGAATCTAAATCTTTTAATTACGTCTCTCCGCAAAAAGCCGCTGATTATATTCATTCGATTATTGAAGCGGACCGTACCATTTATTCTCAATATATCGTTGAAAGATTAGAAGAAACCATATTTTTAAAAGCAACAGAAAACTGGGAAGAAGAAAATACGTTATTGCTTCCCGCTCAGTTTTTGAGGTTATCGTCTCAATTAATCAATTCCAAAAATTCCGGAATGAGGTTCAGACTTATAAGCCAATGGCCCATTAATCCAGAAAATAAGCCTAAGACTGAAAAAGAAATGAAAGGTTTAAAAAGCGTCACAGACAACCCTTCTAAACCTTTTACTTGGGAAGCTAGAAAAAATAATAGCACTGAGTTTAATGCTATTTATCCAGACAAAGCAGTAACTAAAAGCTGTTCTACTTGCCACAACAAGCATCCTAAAAGCCCTAAAGTAAATTATAAACAAGGAGACGTTATGGGGGGAATTCATATTTCCTTTCCAATTTCAAAAGGAAATGCGAAAACTAAAAATGTTCCCTATGGAGTAGCCCCGGAAGTATTAGTGGATTATGTTCATTCTATATTAGATTCAGATCGAACCGTTTATTCAAAACTTATTGTGAACAGATTACAGAAAAAAAAGATAATTTATCCTTCTGAAAATTGGTGGGAAGAAAATACTCTTTTATTGCCTGCTCAATTTCTATTAAATGCTTCAGATTTAATAAAAAATATGCGACTCGGGTTAGATTATCGTCTTATAAGTTTATGGCCTATTAATCCTCACAATGGCCCAGCCAACGAATTTGAGCGAATAGGGCTAGAGACTGTTTCTGAACAACCCATACGACCCTACATTGGATCTTTAAAAGTCGGCGACAAAACTTACTTTCAGGCTGTCTATCCCGACATGGCAGTTACTCCGGCCTGCATTTCATGTCATAATGGACATCCTAAAAGTCCTAAACATGACTTTAAACTTTACGATGTTATCGGTGGGATTATGGTCAGTTTACAATTAGATTAATTTAGGCGGCTTTTTTTGTATTCTAGCGCTTTGGCTATAAAGTCTCTAAATAATGGATGAGGTTCCATAGGTGACGATTTAAATTCGGGGTGAAATTGCCCTGCCAAAAACCAGGGATGGTTTAAAAGTTCAATGATTTCCACTAAATTTCCATTAGGGGATATGCCGCTAATTTTCATACCCGCTTCTTCCAGTTGAAAACGATATTTATTATTAAACTCATATCGATGTCTATGCCGTTCATATATTTCGCGATTTCCATAGGCTTGAAAAGCAACGGATCCTTTTCTTAATTGGCAGGGATATTCTCCCAATCTCATAGTCCCGCCTTTTTTACCATTCATATTTTGGTCTGCCATTAAATCTATAATTGGATGATTAGTATCAGGATCGAATTCAGCACTATTAGCGTTTTCTAATTTAGCCACACTCCTGGCAAACTCTACTACTGCAGAATGCATTCCTAAGCAAATTCCGAAATAAGGTACTTTATTTTCTCTAGCAAATTGCGCAGCTCTTACCTTACCTTCAAATCCTCTATCCCCAAATCCACCAGGAACCAAAATCCCATCAATTTTATTTAGTTTAGCGAACCCATTTTCAGCCTCTAGATCCTCGGCTGAAATCCAATTCATATTAACTCGAAGATGATTACTAATTCCACCATGGACCAAGGCTTCGCACAAACTCTTGTAAGACTCCTTCAAGTCCACATATTTACCCACAATTGCAATATCTACTTCATCTTCAGGTTCTTGTAAGTTTTTATTTATTTCTACCCAGCTTTCAAGAGATAGTTTATTTTGCGAAAATCCTAATTTTTCCAAAATAATGTCACTAAGCCCCTCTTCATGTAAATAAAGAGGAACCTGGTATATGGACTTTGCATCCTTTGCAGTAATGACTGAATCAACTTCAACATTACAAAAAAGCGCTATCTTTCTTTTTATATCATTTTCTACATTTTTTTCTGTGCGACATAAAAGAATATCCGGTTGAATTCCGATTTCTCTAAGTTTTTGAACACTATGCTGAGTGGGTTTAGTTTTAAGCTCATCAGCGGTTTTTATATATGGTAAAAGGGTTAAATGAACATAGAGTACATTTTTAGGATTGATATCAAAACGGAATTGCCGAATGGCTTCTAAAAAAGGAAGACTTTCAATATCGCCAACTGTGCCACCGATCTCACAAATAACAATATCCACGCCTTCACTTACCTTACGAATCCGACTTTTTATTTCATCAGTTATGTGTGGAATTACTTGAACGGTTGAGCCTAAATAATCACCGCGACGTTCCTTTTCAATGACATCGTGATAAATTTTTCCAGCTGTAACATTATTGATTTTTGCCATACGAGCATGTGTAAAACGCTCATAATGTCCCAGATCAAGGTCAGTCTCAGCGCCATCGTCAGTTACATATACTTCACCGTGTTGGAAGGGATTCATGGTGCCAGGATCTACATTTATATAGGGATCCAGTTTCATAAGAGTAATTTTCAATCCTGAGCACTCTAAAAGTGTTCCAATGGAAGCTGCGGCAATACCTTTGCCCAATGAAGATAAAACTCCTCCAGTTACAAATATAAATTTTGTTTTTTTTCCGTTTGATTTTTTCTTCAAAAAGTCCCCCCTAAAGGAAAATTACTTAGGATGTTTCCAGACCAAAAACCCTCTCAATTTTAATGATATCTTCGACTCGGTCAACCCCTATACTAATTTCTTCCGTCTCCACCACCTGAATTGCATATCCATTCTCCAAAATTCTCAATTGTTCTAAACTTTCCAATTTCTCAAGTACGGATGGCTTCATTTGAGTAAATTTAAGCAAAAACTTGCGATTAAATCCATAGAGACCAATATGTTGATACAAAAAAATATTTTGATCAAATCCAAGGGATTTTAAATCAGAAACGGATTGATTTCCCCATTTTTCCCTATGAAATGGAATTGGTAGCCGGGAGAAATAAAGAGCATTCCCATTCTCGCAGGTAACCACTTTAACTATATTAGGATTCAATAAATCTTCAGGGCTAGTTATCCGAGTCTTTAAAGTCGCTACAGGAACTTCCGGGTTTTCTAACAGGCAACGCACCACAAAATCTATATTTTGGGGAGGTATTAATGGTTCATCTCCCTGAACATTAACAACAATATCACAATTTAAACTTTCCGCCACTTCAGCAATTCTATCAGACCCAGAAACATGTTGATCAGAGGTCATCAGCACTTCTCCACCAAATTTTTTTACAGTTTCATATATTCTCGAATCGTCTGTGGCCACTATCACACGGGAAGTAGTTTTGGCTTTAAGAGCCTGCTCAACAACCCACTGAATCATGGGTTTATCCATTATTTTTGCTAAAGGTTTTCCGGGAAAGCGTGTCGAAGCCCAACGGGCGGGAATAATCACTACTGCTTTGGAATCAGTAGGCATGGCGGTTAAATAATCCCTTCCATAATGTGAGGGCAAGAATCTTGAGGTCAAAAAGCCAAGACCAATGTTGAATATAATATATATCATGTTCAATACGTTTTTGGATACAGGTATTTCCTCTCCAACCATTTATTTGAGCCCATCCAGTGAGCCCGGCCTTCATCCTCAAACGAAAATTATAGCTGGGTATAGACTTTTTAAATTCCTCCACAAAGATAGGTCTTTCGGGGCGAGGACCTACTAAACTCATGTCCCCCATTAACACGTTTAACAATTGAGGAAGCTCATCCAAGCTTGTCTTTCTAAGGATCCTTCCCAATCGAGTTGTTCGGATATCATCTTCTACGGCCCACACTGGCCCACATAATTTTTCCGCCTCTTTCTGCATAGTACGAAACTTAAAAATCTTAAAAGATTTACCATCCAACCCTACCCTCTCCTGGATAAAAAATATCGATCCTTTAGAATCGAGTCTAATTAGAAGAGCAAGGATTAACATTAAAGGAAAAGAAATGATCAACAAAATAACTGAACATATGATGTCTGTCAGACGTTTAAAAAATGAATTCCATCCATATAAAGGACTTTCATTTAAATTAATGATTGGCAATCCATCAAAGTCATCCACACCTCCTCTAAGGTCCATAAACTTCATTAAATCAGGGACCACTTTAATATCAACAGCAGTATTCCTCATTTTAGAAATAATATTTTGGAGACGATTATTTGATTTAAATGGAAGTGCTATATATAAATGGTCTACACCATTTTGCTTGACGATCTCAGAAATCTCACCCAACGTTCCCAATATTCTCATAGACTTTTTTGTTTGCCCTATTTCTCCAGGCTGATCGGTGATATGCCCGACAATGTTAAAACCCATTTCAGGAAAAACTTCAAATTTCTTGGCCAGAGATTGCGCTAATTCCCCTGTACCCACAATTAAAACGTTTCTTAAATTTTTTCCTCTTCGCCGAAAAAACATTAACATTTTGCGAAGCGTTAAATGAGTCAAAATTAAGCCCAAACTAATTTGGAAATAAAATAAGACTATGACTACTCGAGAAAAACTCTGCTGTCTGTAAAAAAACAAAATTGCCAGAAAAACAATTGTAGCTATAGTGGTACCCTTTAGAATATTGAAAATATCATTCCTTAATGGTTTCCCCCTTAATGGTTGATATAATCCAGAAATTTTAAAACTGACTAAATAAATAATAAGAATAGGAATAATTAACAAACTGTAGGGTTCAATGGAAGGAAAACCCATTCTATCGTTAAACCAACCACTAAAAAACCTTAATTGAAAAGCAAAAAACCAAGACACACAAACAACAATTCCATCATTTAGCACAAGCGCTGATAAAAAAAATTGACTATATTTCTTTAGCATAGGCTTCTTTAAATCTTTCCTTTATTAATGTATTAAATTTTTGAGAAAATATTTTTTTGTCAAATTGCAATGCATGCTTTCTCAGAGTTTGACTACAAAAACTAGACTCAACTGTTTCAAAATGCTTAACCGCGTGTATTATGGCGTGTTCATTTTGGGAATAAAAATAGATTCCTGTGGGAAGGCTCGTTTTTTCTAGAGGAATTTCTGTTTCCGAACACCAAGAACTCTGGTTGGGGATAACCGTCTCTAATACGCCTCCTTTACCATAACAAATCACCGGACTTCCCATAGCTTGAGCTTCCAGGGGGACAATTCCAAAATCTTCCTCTGCTGGGAAAATAATGGCACGGCATTGTTCATAGTAAGTTCTCAGTTCTTCATCAGAAACCCAGCCTAAAAATTTAATATTAGGATTAGCAATTTTCTTTAAACTTTCTGCTTCTTGTCCATCTCCAATCACCACTAATGGAATTCCAAGTTCATTAAAAGCTTTAATGGCTAAATCAACTCTTTTGTAAGGAGCAAATGCAGAAACCATCAAGTAAAAATCTTTTTTGGAATTCCCTTGGGGAGAAAAAAATGTTGTATCAACCGGAGGATATAAAACGGTGGATTCTCTTTTATAAAAACTTTCAATCCGCTTTTGAACAAACTTTGAAATTGCCACAAATTGACTAACATTAGTATTTGTATTCACATCCCATTGGCGAAGCCAGGGACGGAGACCTTTCATTACCCACCTCACCGAAGTTTTGGCTTTTTCTTTGCTGAAGTAATTTTCAAATTGATCCCAAACATATCTCATAGGAGTAAAACAGTAACAAAGATGTGGGATTTCAGGTGGGACTTTAATTCCCTTTGCAACGCAATGGCTACTGCTCAAAATTAAATCATAACCTTTAAAATCCCATCCTTTAACTGCCAACGGCATAATCGGCAAGTAATATCTATAGTGAGATTTAATTTTAGGGAACTTCTGCAGAAATGATGTGCTAATCGAATGCTGCTCAATTTTTTCTGATATGGATCCCGGGATATGTAGTAGAGAAAATAAATCTGCCTGAGGAAATAGATCGCAGAAAACTTCCAGGCATCTTTCCCCACCCCGCATACCGGTAAGCCAATCATGAACAATGGCTATCTTCATGGTGGGATTTTAGGTGAGACAATTAATCAAAAAAAGATAGGTAAACCAAGTATCAAGTTTTAGAGTAAAGTACTATTTAATCTCCATCAACTGTTTTTCAATTTTTTTTCTGACCTCTTGAGGTGGGTTACTTTTCAACGCTGCCTCCAAAATATCCAAAGCTTGACCGGTATCCCCCTTCTTCTGATAGCTGATTCCCATCAGCAATCTGGAATCATGAACCTTATTCCCGTTTGGATATTGATCAAGAACATTTTGAAATTGGCTGATGGCCTCATCAAACATTTGTAACTTCAAGTAATTACTACCAATCCAAAACACAACATTATCTTTCAAACTATCAGGAGGATTTTTTAAGCTATACTCTTGGAATAATAAAATAGATTCATCATAATTTCCCGCCCGATATGCTGCTAAGGCCTGGTCATATTCTGGTGGAGTTTTAAAAGTAGATTTCATTCTAGGTTTGGTGGATTTACTCACCTTAGCCAATCGTGGTTGACTACTGCTCTTTAAATCTGAAATCTCGCTATTCAGTCGGGCAATTTCTTCTTTCAAAGCTAATACCTCTGGCTCTAAGGATTGTGTCTCCATAGAAGCAGTTCCTATTGAGCTTTCCAATCGATCTTGTGTTGCAGTTAGTCTCGGCTCCATGGATTGAACAATTTCTTGAAGCTCTCTTACACGAGTTATTAAAGCTTCTTGCTGACTTTGCAAGGTCTCAATATCAGTTTTTAATTCCTTTTGATTGGTACTTGGATCAACGCTTGCAAAGCCTCCTGTTCCTTCTTCAGAAAAAACATCTCCTCCGCTTGCCCCTTGCGCACCTGACTTTTCACCCTCAGAAAAAAAGTCATCTTCTTGAGATTTTCCTGAAGCTTGATCAAATTCGGGATCAGGTTCACTAAACTCTTGTTCAAAGGCCAAATCTTCCTCATCAACATCTTTATTGCCAAATGGCCACAAACTGCAACCGCTAAGGATTAAAGAGGAAGAAACCAACGCAATTCCAAAGATTCGGAAAATTGGCTTATCGAGGGACATAGTTTTCTCCATTTTGAGTCGAAAAAAGAATATAGCCTTTAAAATTAATAATATACAAATCTTAAATTAATCTTAACACAAAATTTGCTCTAAATTCCATATTTATAATATATTTTAACTATCCAACCTTATGAAAAGTTTGAAATCGACTTTCTCCCTCTGACTTCCATAACTATATTTTGAATAAATTCATAAACCTGCTCTATTTCCTCTTCAGTAGTATGACGTCCCAAACTTATTCGAATAGAATTAAATATTTTTTTTTCTGGAACTCCCATTGCTATTAAAGTTTCAGAAGCTAATGTAGAACCAGAGCTACAAGCAGTTCCCGTAGAAATTGCCACTCCTTTTAAATCCAATTTAATCATTAGAGTCTGACCATCTACATCGTCAAACCCTAAGCAAAGTGTGTTTGGAAGGCAATCCTCTGGTGCCCCCCAAAAATCTACTCCAGCAATCCCCTCGAGTATTTTAGTTTTCAGGCTACTACGCAATCGACTTATTCGTTTGGAATCTTCTTGAACTTTTATTTTAGCAATTGAAGCTGCCTTTCCCAGACCAACAATTCCAGGGATATTCTCTGTTCCCCCACGCCTCTTTTTTTCTTGGCCTCCTCCAGAAATCAAAGGAAATAAAGGAGGGGTTCCACGCTTTACATATAACGCACCGACACCCTTGGGACCATATATTTTGTGAGAAGAAATTGATAACAAGTCAATCGAGCTGTCAGATAAATCTACAGAAACTTTCCCTACACTTTGAACTGCATCTGTATGAAAAAGAATTTTATTTTCCTGAGCAATCTTTGAAATTTCTTCAATAGGCTGTAGTGTCCCAACTTCACTATTCGCATGTTGAACAGAAATCAAAGTGGTATCGGAGGTTATATGATCTTGAATTGTTTTCCCACTCACTCTTCCAAAGGAATCTACCGGAATATAATCAACTCTAAACCCCTGGCTCTCTAAATTTTTACAAGCATTTAAAACCGCAGGGTGTTCAACCTGGGTTGTAATGATATGGTTTCCTTTGTCTTTTAATCCCCATGCCACTCCAGCAACGGCTAAATTATCCGATTCCGTTCCTCCACTCGTAAAAATTATTTCCCCGGGACGACAGTTAATTAAATCAGCAACCTGTTCTCTCGCTTCATCCATTTTCACTCTTACTTCACGACCTAATGCATGCGTACTAGAAGCATTGCCAAAGAAATTATTATAAAAAGGCAACATTTCTTCTAAAACTCCAGGCTCTAAAGGCGTTGTGGCATTATAGTCTAAATAAATCATGAGTCTTTTTAATGCGAAAGGAAAAAACTATAAAAAATAAAGTTTTAATTTTTTTAAAATAAATTGATCAAGAAAGAGAACGTAAAACATTCTTTACGTATCATTAGAAGCTTTTTTAATGGTAGTTTTCTGTTTTAAAGGAACAGGTTCCGAGGGTTCAGATTCTTCCTCTTTTCGTTCATCTATGGATTCTCTTAAAGTACGGATTTCTTTTTCCATTTGAGGCAATCGATCCAGGACACATTCAATAGCCTGTGCAACGGGGTCTGGAAAAATCTCTTCACCATCTTCCTCTTCTGCCGAAATACCTGAAAAAACCACCCGACCAGGAACTCCAATGACGGTGGAATAAGCCGGAACACTTTGCACAACAACCGACCCGGAACCAATTTTGCTATTATTTCCCACCGCTACTGGACCTAGTACCTGAGCACCGGCTCCAATAACAACATTGTCTCCAATGGTAGGATGTCGTTTCCCTTTTTTCATGCTTAATCCGCCTAAAGTTACCCCATGATATAAAAAAACATTGTCACCTACTTCAGAGGTTTCCCCAATGACGACACCCATTCCATGATCAATAAAAAATCGACGCCCTATTTTAGCAGCGGGATGAATTTCAATTCCTGTAAGCCACCTGGCTACATAAGAAATAAATCTAGCTATCAATTTTATATTATGGGTCCATAGCCAATGGTTAAAACGGTAAGCGATTACTGAATGTACCCCGGGATAACAAATTAATACTTCCCACGGGTTCCGTGCGGCTGGGTCTTTTTCGAGGGCAATATTTATGTCTTCTTTTATTTGTTTCAGCATCTAATCAGAGAATTGAGAAATTTAAGGCTTTGTTGAATTGTAATATAACCCTAGCTTAAGGGCAATATTCAAAAAAAACAAAACCCCAACTGACTAAAAATCGATCAGTTGAGGTCAAATTTATGCCTGGCAATAAATAATGGCTTATTAGTCAATCACGCTATGTCCTCGGTTTCGCATACAATTTCTATAAGCATGCTTGAATCGATCTTCCGAGCTAAAACCCTCCCTGGTTCCACCTCCAAATCCACCCGCTGCGGCACCAATAGCGGCCCCTGTTCCAGGATTCCCGGTAGCAGCACCAATAGCGGCGCCAGCAGCAGCACCAATCATGCCACCGATAATTGTTCCCCGTGCAGTATTTTGAGCGGTTCCACCCGAAGCTTGTAAAGCTAAGGAACGACATTCATATAAATCCTGGCCAATTCGGTCGGAACGTGGGTCTCCATAGGGATCCACCGTAGGTTGGTAACCTCCCTGCGTTGCGCACCCTGATAAGTAAAAAATGCCTAAAATGATCACTATTGGTATAAGTCTCATCTTCCTTCCTCCTGTTAAAGGAACATACAATCCCGGCAACTCCTATGCCAGTGCAAAAGGCCAAAAAAAAATAATTTAAGTTCGATTCCCATGAGGGGAAACTTTTATCCCTCAAGTTTATCGCTTACCAGAATGAAATGTCAAAACCAAAGATTAGATTAAATAAGCCTATTATTGGAGGGCTTATATAATAATCGGGATCAGTATTTTTATTTCATAAGAATAAAGTATTTAATAATTTTAATACGCCTAGGAAGGATTATCTTCTTGTACAGAATCATTGTCTACTATAAGCCCCGGTTCGACCTCATGAAAACCCTGTAGCACTTTTTCTTGGGTTTCCTTATCTGAGGTTAATATAACTCTTATGGGTTCATTAACTCCAAGCTGTTGAATCCGAATTAAACTCATTCTTATCAGTTCCAATAAAGATAAAAACGTTACTATCAATTCATCTTTGGTTTGTAATTCCTCAAATAAAGATTCAAAAATCAAACTTTGTCTACTGTTTAACATGTCTAAGACTATTCGCAGTCGTTCTGCCACTGAAAGTGTGGTTACCTTTACCTCATAATCTTTACGATAAGAGTTTTCATCAAGTATCTTTTTAAAAGCGCTGAATAAATCAAAGACCGTTGCATCAACTAAAGTATCATCTCCTTCTTCTTCAAAAACAAACTCACTTTGTCGAAAAAACATTTGTTGGCGATCATGTTCCTTTTGCCTTAATTCGAAAGCAGCATTTTTGAAGCGTCTATATTCCATTAACCTTCTTACTAAAGCTGCTCTAGGATCCTCACCAGCTTCATCTTCATCATCGGGTTGCACTTGGGGGAGCAACACTTTCGATTTTATGCGAGTCAATTCCGCCGCCATCAATAAATATTCCCCGGCGATTTCTAAATTCAAGTCTTTAAGAAGATCAATATATTCCAAATATTGTTTTGTAATCTTTGCAATCGGAATATCATAAATATCCATTTTCTGTTCTTTAATCAAATGAAGAAGCAAGTCTAAAGGGCCTTCAAAAATATCTAATTTGAATTGATAAGTCATAAGTTTGCTCTGGGATTTTCGAATCCCTTCTCCGGAAAAAAATTTATGAAACAGGGAAGGATTAAATATCGCCCCATAAATGCTGCAGTAAGGATAAAACTACTAATGAAGCTGAGTCAGCCCGGAGCTTTCTCGGCCCTAATGAAACAGTCTTAAAGCCATGGCTTCTGGACTGTTCAATTTCTTCTAGAGACCAACCACCCTCTGGGCCCACAAGAAATGCAATACTTTTTATATCGTTTTTTTGGGGGAAATCCCCAAGGCTTACACTTGTTTCTTGTTCCCAAAAAATGAATTTCAATTCGGCTGCCTGCACCAATTCAAAATATTGATTTAAATCTAAAATTGAAGGATACACTTCAGGAATTTTGATTCTTTCACTTTGCTTGGAAGCTTCTTGAGAAATTCTTTGCCATCGTTCAATTTTCTTAGATTCTTCTGTTTTTTTGAATTTTGGAATACTGCGCATGGTTTGAAGCGGAACAACAGAACCAACGCCCAATTCTACCGCTTTTCTTACCAAGTTATCAAATCGATTCCCTTTTATTAAAGATTGTCCCATCCATACAAAAACCGGAGATTCTGTTTCCAATTGTTGTTGTGCAAAAATTTTTCCTTTTACTTTGTCACGTTTAATCTCCATTACTTCAACTTTAAACTGATTCCCGTTTCCGTCTAATGCATACAACCAGTCCCCTTGCTTAAGACGTAACACCTTTCCAATGTGATATACGTCAGGACCAACAATGGTAACTAAGCCATCTGAAAAACCTTCAGGCGGCACAAAAAAACGATGCATTTGATGAATTATTTTGAAATTTTTAGAAGATCAATTAAAGAAGAGATTTCATAGCTAGGGACCACTCCAGACGGAAGAACCTTTTTGTTTCTGTTAATCCAGGCTGACAATATTCCAACCCCCATAGAACCTTCTACATCAGCGTGTAAATTGTCGCCTACATATAAAATCTCTTCAGGTCTATAGTTCAGGCGTTGAATCGCTAACTGAAAGATAGATGGATGTGGCTTCCGAAAGGGGACTACCGAAGAATATATGGAAAACTCAAAATAATGCTCTAAGCCAGTGAGGGACATTTCATACTCTTTCATATACCCCGGGTTAGTTGTATTCGAAATAATACCCATTCGGACGCCTATTTCTTTTAGGCCATTTAATGTAGGAATAACGTCTGGATAAACCTTTCTCCTGGAATATATGACTGAGTAGTATTTTTTTACAAGGTCTCTAATATCAAAATTGCCATTTAAATTCACATTATTTTGAATCAACAAATAATTTAGCGCATTATCAAAACGAGCCTCTAAGCCAGTTTCTCGAGATATTTCTATCATTCGGTAAAAGTGTAACTTAAAGGTTTGATAGAAACTTTCAAAAGACGCTAAATTAGAATTTTCGGATTCCAAGAAATCATAAACTACCTTCAGGGGTTCCCGATCATTTTCATCCACCAAGTCCACTAAAGTATATGCCCAATCAAATAAAACAGCTTTGTAGGGAAAATCCACAAAAAACACCTCTAATTAAAATATAAAAATAGTTTATTTTTCAAATAATTAAGGAAGATTATCAAATCTAAATATTAACTATGAAAGAGACGATCTCTTATTTCAGTTTAATAATTCTAAATTGAATTATTCTTAAAGGTTTAATATTATCACAGTCTATCAATACCAGTTAAAATCGGTTCCCTTTGTTGGGTTTAATTTTAAAATGAAATCACAACCTCAAAATTTAAAAAAGCTCCCGACTAACATTTACAACAATCAAGAACTTATTAAAGATGCAATAGACCTTGGCAGCATTCAGACAAAGGTAATTTTAATTCAAAATATTGCATTGGGTAATTGGATAAAACTCCAATGCCAATTTGGATGCTCTTTTTATGGTCGTCGACATACCTGCCCAAGCTTTACACCTTCAAGCTTTGAAATGGCGGAAATCCTATTAGATTACCAAAAAGTCTTGATTGTAGAATCTACTTCCACCGAATTTGCAAACAATCTTGTGTTAAGTTTAGAAAAAAGATTTAAACAAAAAGGTATGCATAAAGCTTTTGCATTAGGAGCCGCTCCCTGCAATCTTTGCGAAACATGCGATATTGAAGAGTCGTGCAAATACCCCGAAAAAGCTCGTCCCACAATAAAAGCCTGCGGCATTGATATATTTCAAACATTGAACAACGTAGGTTGGGTTTTTGATCAAAAAATAGAGCCCTGCTCTTCTCGGTTCCCATTGGGTATGGTTTTAGTAAATTGAACCCAATTGGGATTTAGTATCAAATAACTAAATACTCAGGATCTAGCTAAATTTCTTAGGGCGGCAATTCGCTCTTCTAGGGGAGGATGAGTCATAAAAAGTTTTTTAATTCCACTCACCAACCCACCATTGATACCAAAAGCAGCAATTTGGTCTGGAAGTCTGGAAGGTCTTCCCACTTCTTGAAGTCGATTCAATGCGGCAATCATATCCTCTCTTCCTTCCAAGTTAGCTGCTCCAGCATCGGCAGCAAACTCCCGGTGACGACTAAACCACATAACAATCATCGTAGCTAAAAAACCGAGAACCATTTGTGCAATCATATAGGTTCCAGTGTATCCCATACCCATCCGACCATCACTTCCTTCCCGACGATCCACTAAAGCTGAAATTGCCCGAGCAAGAACCATCACAAATGTATTAACTACCCCCTGAATTAAACATAAGGTAACCATATCTCCATTAGCCACATGAGATACTTCATGGGCCAATACAGCTTCGACTTCATCCCTATTCATATGATTCAACAAGCCCGTACTGACCGCAACAAGAGCACTATTTTTATTAGCCCCAGTCGCAAAAGCGTTTGGTGCCGGAGAATTAAAAATGGCCACCTCTGGCATTCCAATCCCAACTTTTTGTGATTGAGAGCGCACCGTATCAACCAGCCATTTTTCTGTATCGTTTCGAGGAGTTTCAATCACTTGGGCTCCGGAAGAACGTTTAGCCATACTTTTAGACATCATTAGGGAAATAAATGACCCCCCAAGACCCATAACCCCTGCCATGAGGATAAAAGGGGTCCAATTCATTCCCGGTTGGTTTAAACCAAACAAATTTAGAATAAATGTTAGAACAATTAATACCGCAAAGTTTGTGATTATAAATAAGCCCGCCCTCTTCATTTATTTCCCTCCCCGCAAAATAAATTTTCTCTAAGTGAGTTGAAATAGAAAGTAATTTTAACTTATGGTGTGGTTGATTAATTCTATAATACTTAAAAAGGGGAGGAAAGGGAAATCTACGATTAAAGTAATTCTTTAACTTCGCTGCCAGAAATACCTAAAAAATAAAGAATTAATTGCAAATTAGCTGTATTGATACTCGCTTGAGCATGCTGCTGAACAATTGGTTTGGCATTGAAAGCGATTCCCAAACCTGCACTGGCAAGCATATAAATATCATTAGCTCCATCACCAATTGCCACAACTTGTTGAGGCGAAATTTTTTCGTTTTCCGCTAAATCAAGAAGAATTTTCGCTTTCGCTTGAGCATCTACTATGTCCCCTTCTACTTCACCCGTTAATACCGAATTCTCAATTTTTAATTGGTTCGCAAAGCCATAATTCAATCCGTACTTTTTCTTGATTCGGTCAATAAAAAAGGTAAAACCTCCACTCACAATAGCCACTTTGTAACCTAATCTTTGGAGAACATGAACTAATTCTTCGGCGCCCGGAGTTAAAGGTATTTGTTCAGCCAGGCCTTCTAACTGTTCAACTTTAAGTCCTTTTAATAATGCAACTCTTTGTCGAAGTGCCGAGGTAAAATCTAGTTCTCCTGCCATGGCTTGATGTGTTATTTTCGCCATCTGGTCACCCACTCCGGCTATTTTTCCTAATTCATCTATGACCTCACACTGGAGAAAAGTCATATCAGCATCGAAAACAATTAATCGCTTATTCCTTCGAAACAGAGTGTCTTCTTGAACGGCAAGGTCAATATCAAAGTTTTCCTTAAACTGGACCAGGGTATCCATTATTTCCACGTTGGTTACCAACTGCTTAGCCCCTATAACAATTTCTAACACATGCTGATCTCCATAATCCAACTGTTCAATACGGATTATATTAATATCGTGATCAGCCAGAGTTCGCGTTAATTCATGGAGAGCAATAGGACCAATTTTTCGCCCCAATACCGTAACGACCAATCTATGTTTATAAACTTCTTCAGGTCTGAAACCCGGTTTCCATGGATAAACATTGACCATTAATTGCTTAGTCTTGGCAAATTCAGAAAGAGATTTCCTCAAATCTTCAAGAGTCTCCGGTTTCCTGCTTTCTAGCAAAAAGGATAAATTCAGCAGTCCGCTAAAAACAAATTGCTTAATATCAACAACCAAGCATTCGTGTTGAACAATAGAGTTTAAGGATTCAGCCAAAATACCAGGTCTATCAGAACCGGCTATATGAACATGAATTTGGAATTTATTGGATGATGTGGGCATTGACTATCCGCGGGGTTTATAACGCCAACCATCTCTCTTTTTACAGGTCCAACCGTCATTAATTTGAAAGGTAGACAGGCAATTCAAATACTGAGATTCAAACAAAGCAATTACTCCGGGCCCTAAAATTTGATTGCCCTTAATGTGTAGGCGTTTTAGATTGGGAAGACATTTCGATTCAGCTAAATATTGTATACCCTGGTCTGTTAACTCATTGTTATTTAAATTGAGATACTGAACGTTCATAAGGTTTCTACATTCTGACAATTCCTTAACTCCCTCATCCTTGAGGAGATTGTCATCCAAATCCAACCAACTCACTTCTTCCATCCTGGGTGACTGCCATAATAAACGCGCATCCTTTGAGGTTAACGCCAATCCACTTAACATACACTGATTTCCTCTTAATCTGCCCTCAAATATAGATTCGACAGACTCAAACCTTGCCTTGTTCATACATCTCCTATTCAGCTTTTCTTTTTGGGAGGAATATATTTTCTTCCCTTTAATTCATTTGGCAAATACTCTTGCTCTACAAAGTTCCCCGGATAATCATGAGGATATTTGTAATCATTTCCATAACCATATTTTTTTGCATCTTTATAATGACTATCCTTCAGATGATCAGGAACTGGGAAGGATTTTCCCTTATGTTCGATATCATTTAAGGCTGCGTCGATGGCCTGGATTGCCGAATTGTCTTTAGGAGCTTTGGCAATATATATTACAGCCATTGCTAAGGGTATTCGAGCTTCAGGAAGTCCAATTCGCTCCACTGTATCGGCAGCAGAGTTTGCGATCACCAAGGCCTGCGGATCTGCAAGGCCAACATCTTCTGCCGCTGTTATCACCAACCGCCTGGCAATAAACTTTGGATCTTCACCCCCTGCAATCATTTTTGCGAGCCAGTAAATAGCAGCATCAGGATCAGAACCTCTTAAACTTTTTTGAAAAGCAGAAGCATGGTCATAATGCTCCGTTCCATTTTTATCATATAAAACTTCAATCCGTTGGATAATTCCTTCAACAGTTTTTCGATTTATAGGCTGCATTTTGGTTGCAGGTTGTTCAAGATGATAACTTACGGAGGCTTCCAAAATATTTAAAGCACGCCTCGCATCACCATTTGCATGAATAATTATCATATTCAAAGCATCAGGAGCGAAAGCTATAGAATCCCTCCCAAAACCATTATCCTGATCTTGGATAGCCCTCTCCAGAATAGATCGAATATTTTCGATAGTTAAATTACCCAGTCGAAACACCTGACAACGCGAACGTAATGAAGGAATGACTTCAAAAGAAGGATTTTCTGTTGTGGATCCAATTAATCTAAAGGTTCCATTTTCAACATATGGTAATACCGCATCCTGTTGGGCTTTATTAAATCGGTGAATCTCATCAATGAATAGAATGGTTCTTTTTTTTCTGGAAGACCATACCTGTTGGGCTTGTTGAATAATTTTTCTAATATCAGAGACTCCGGAATTAACTGCACTGATTTCTTGAAAATCACTATGAGTTAATTGAGCCACGATTCTTGCAATAGTAGTTTTTCCCGATCCTGGCGGACCCCATAATATGAATGATATATTCGTGTCTTTTTCTAAAACATGTCTTAAAGGGCTTTGCTTTCCAATTAAATGTTCATGTCCAAAAAACTCTTGCCACTGATTGGGACGCATTCTCTCGGCTAATGGCGCAGGAGGAGATTGCTTTTTACCCTCATAATCTGGAAATAATTCCATAATTGACATGTTGCGTTTGATGAAAAGGAATGTTAATTAAAAATCTCTATTTCTAAGAACCTTTATGCCTCTGCGTAAAGGTTCCATAGTAACAAAAAGAGAAAGAATAATTATCAAAGAATACATAAGAGGCACATCAAAACCTCCAACTGATTCTAACAAAAACTTTTCTTTTAAATGAACATAAATAGGACGAGCTCCTAATACAAGAATCAGCCCCACAAAAATTAAACTCGTCAACATATATAGAATGCCCCCCGTCCCAGTAGAAATTTCTGAGATATTCTCATAATCAAATCGAGGGTACATTGCCCCCATACCCACAGCCATTCCCACTAACCCTGTGGTCATCAAGAATACCCCAATTATTGATGATTTCATAACAAAGGCATCTACTTGGAGCAAATAATTAGAGGCAACCACTAATAGCTCTCCTATTATTAACAGAGGCGGCCAATACATCCAAAATTTTCCCATTAGAAAAGTCTTCATATTCACTGGAGCTGTGTAAATTATCCAAAGTTTTTTACCTTCAATACTAACGGCCGAAAAAACAAACCGCACTGCCAAAGCTGATAAAACAAAACCGATTAACCCAATATTTAAGACAGAAACCACATTTTTCAAAACTAAATTCTCTAAGGGCAAATTCATAATATTAAAAAGGTAAACAGCCACCAGAGCGATTAAGATAAAAAATTGAGACCAATGTGATGGATCGCGAGATAAGATTTTTAGATCCTTATTCAGCAATACCCCTTTAATATTTGAACCCAGTAACCTAGAGCTAATCGATTTTCTGGTCATTTGTTTCTTATAAATCCTTGGAGCATTATGCACTTCCTGGTAGTTTCTCCAACCCGTAAAATATATTGAATTACTAACCCATTTAAAAACCAACCAAAAAATTAATAACGCCCCATACAAAAATCCCATATTTAAAAATCCAGCATCATAATTTCCATTGACCCAGCGTTCTAAGCCATAGCTAATCCAACTGGTGGGCAAAAAATCATACTCAGGAACCTTAAGGCTTTCTACAAATGCAATAATCATTTCATCAGAAACATTTTTCTTGAAAAACTTTTCCGGAGATAGAAACCGAAAAAACATCACCAAACCCACTAAAAAAAATAATCCCAAAAATGACAAAATTTGATAAGCCCTATCAGTTGGGAAAAAGCGCATAAGCAGCATTATCCCCAAAATACCGAATAAAACAGGCAATGTTACAAAAGGTAATAAGCATCCTGTTAGAAAAAAATAATAGTCCGAGGACACACCAAAATAATTCCCATAGGCACAAAAAATTGGAAAAGAGAAAACCAAAGCCATCAAGGAAGAATTCATTATAGTCTGAAATAAGCGAACATTAATAATTGATGACAATGATATTGGCAATGAATGAAGAAATAGAGAGTCAGCAGATATATAAAATATGGAAAGAGAAGAAACCACACTTGAAAATAAAACCATCGCAAACAAAGTGAGAAAAATTACTCCCATTAACTGGAAGATCAACTCATCACCAATGTTTAGGGGTAACCCATCAATGTGTTTAATAATCCTGTAAAAAAATACATAATCCCCTACTAAAAAAAGCGTTCCTAGAGTAAATAGAATTATCCAGCGCACCATTTTATTAGGTGTCGGTCTTACCAATTCATTCTTTAGAAAAAGAAAACGAAGATGAAGTAATCGAGAGGTCTCTTTAATATTAAGCCTTAACACCCAAGCACCTCAAACTGCAATGGCGGAATATTCCTGAGAGGTTTTGAGTTCCCTGAAAGAATTTTCAACCCACTCAACACAAAAGTGATCTAACCATCTGCGGTCTTTCCAAGGGGTTTTACTTCTTGATATATAACCCATATGACCCCCAAATTCAGGTTGAATCAGGTTTATATTTAAACTCCTGGGCATCTTTTCAAAACTTTGTGGAGGAACAAAAGGGTCATCTATGGAACACAAAATAGTGGTTGGAATGCTTATATTGTTTAAAAACTGGTTAGCGCTGCAAGTCTGATAATAATCAAGCACCGTTTTATAACCAGCCGCAGGTGCTGTATATTCGATATCAAACTCATAAATAGTTTTAGCTTTTCCAGATGGGTAATAAGTTTCTGGAAAACATTGAACCATGGCGTCTGCTTGTCGATGCATTAACTTTAAATAATAGCTGTTAAATATATTTGCAAATGGACCCTTGGAAATAGCCAGACTTGCGGCTTCCAAATCCACAGGCGGGTTTACGGCTAAACCAGAATAAATATTGGGAGGAACACTCCTTTTTTCACCCAAATATTTCAATAAAATATTTCCACTTAACGAAAAACCAATGAGAAAGAATGGTTTATTTGGATAAAGTCTTGCCAAAAATTTTATCGTAGAAGCAAAATCATCACTACTTCCCCCATTCCAAAGTCGATTACAAAGCCCTATTCCAGGACCACTACCTCGCTGGTTCATTTGGAAAACATGAAATCCCTTGTTAAATAGCTTTTGAGAAATTCTGCGAATATAAGCAGATTCACTGCAGCCTCCCATTCCATGCGCTAAAAGCACTCCCGGTTGAACCGAATTTTTCGCAGGCAATTCAAATAGCATTAATTGATTGTATTTATTCAGTTTGACTTTATGGACTTTTCTATTGGGGAGCAATATTTCTCCAGAGAACTGAGATCCCCAAATGGTTTGAATTATGCCATGCTTGATCCCAGGAAACGGTTTAAAGGGATTGGATTTCAAAAACAAATCAAAAGAATCCATATAAGACCCAAACTCCAAATTAATCCTATTTATCAATATTAAATAAGGAATAAATTTAAGATTTCTAAATCAATAGTTTTTGTGGTTAATATTTATTATAAAGGACACGAGCTTAATTTAAACATTGATTTTTTTTAGAGTTGACTTGAATAGGAATTCTTGACTTAATGTATTCGGGTTGCTAAATTCCTTAACAGATAAAATCAACTATTTCAACAGATCCTATAATAATTTTTTAAGTGCTTATGAAACCCCTTGTCTCTAAATTTTCATTTGTATTCATAATTACATTTATTCTTCTAACCGGGCTAAGTTCCTGGGCATCCTCTTCATTGAAAAAAGCAACTGAATTGAGCCGTAATGGGCAGTGGGAGGCTGCAGTTACCGAATTTCAAAAACATCTTTCGGAAAATCCTGACGACGGCAGATCCCAAGCCAACCTAGGAGTGGCCTTGGGTCGAATTAATCACCACAAGGAAGCCATGTTGGCTTTTGATAAAGCCATGAAAGTTGGTTATGACAGTGCACAGTTTAGATATTATAGAGGGCTGTCTCTAGCTAAGTTGAATTTGCTTGAAGAAGCAGCACAGGAAATTGAATTAGCTCTTCAAAAAGATTCCCGAATGGCATTAGCGGATTATGATTTGGGCATCATTTATTCCAAATTGGGGAAACTTGAAAAAGCCAGGGCTCAGGTAGATAAGCTTTATAAAAGAAACTATAAAATGGCCAAAAAGCTTTTTGACCAAATCCCATCAAAATACCAAATTAAATCAGTAGATAAGGGTGGAACACTTAAAGGGAAAGTAATTTTAAATGGCCCTGTTCCAAAAGCCAGGTCTTTTCATCTCATTCATGCTCCAAATATTGAATATTGTTCCCGTATGTCGGATGGGAAGGGTCATCGAATTGTCTTTGACTTTCAAGTATCTGAACAAAGGGGAATGAAGGATACAGTGGTAGCGATACTGGGAATAAAAAAAGGTAAACCGTTTCCAACAAATATGAAAAAAATCAATATCCACCGGTGCCACACTCCGGATTATGTGATTGCCATCAAAAATGGCAAGGATTTGTTGTTAGAAAACAAGGATCCTATTAAACATGAAATTGCAGCATACGAAATAATAGGTGCGCATCGAAATCAAATTAGCAATAAAAGTTTATTACCCCATTCCAGTCAAGTACGATCTGCTTTTGTAAAAAAAACCGCTCCTGAGTTTATGCTTAAATGCAACCTGCATCCATTTTTGCAAACTCGCGGCTTTTTCATTGAAAACCCTTACTTTGCAATAACTAATGAAAAGGGAGAGTTCAATATCCAAGATGTGCCACCAGGGACCTATGAAATAATTGCCTGGCATCCATTTATTCCAACGCAAAGGGGAACCATTACCATAGAAGCAGGCAAATCATCTGAAATCAATTTTTCGTTCAATGGGAAAGATGCCCGTCGAAAACTATACCACGATGACACCAAAGGTTATCGGTTTAATACCTGGTACGATAGTTTTGAGAATTTTTATGGTGGTAAACGAGTGGATGACCCTGTTGAAGTCCTGCAAGATTTCAATAATAAAAAACGTTATGAAGGAGATTTAAAACCGTTTTAAAGGTATTTTAAATCTTAGCCATTCATTTTAACTACGATAGGCCTTAAGGAATATTGAAGGCGAATATCTGAAGCCGCCTTTTGTGCATCTTCCATTTTTTTATATTTACCCAAGCTCACACGGTGCCATTGAGTTTTACTTTTGGGGTCTCGAACTCGGGTAATAAAAATTGGAAAACCACGGTTTTTCAATTTCATTCCTAGCTCATTCGCTAAGCTAATTTCTTTGTAAGAACTTACTTGAACTATATAAAATGATTGTTCATATTTTTTATTGATTGGAGGAGTTTGAGGTAAAAATACGGATTTAGAATCAGCAGATTGAGATGCGTTTTCAATGAGTAAATTATCCAATCCTTTATTGATACGACTATGCAAATCGCTGACAAACTGAGGGTCTGAAACAGCCTCTTCAAATTGATCTACCCATTTTTCGACTTTTTTCTTTACTACCTTTCCATTGAGATCAACGTATCGCGCCAACTCGACATCTTTTAATGTATCAAAAAAAGTATAGTCATACTTGGGTTTGGGGGCAGGTTCGATTTCTTTTAAGTTGTCTTTAACCGATTGTGATTTAACAGCTCGATTTTTTTTGACAATTTTGGGAGGTTTTTTCTCTAGCAAATATTTCGAAACGTAATCCTCTTTTCCTGCAAAATAAACTAAACCAATTACCAATACCATTATTGTTAAAAAAAAGAACTTTCGTATCACGTGAGACCTTTCATTGGGTGAAAATTGATTCTACCATATTTTTCAATAAGTTATAATAGTAGACCCTTAATATTTAAAGGCCAATTCACCTTTTATGAAAGAATTTTTTTGGCTGATACGAAAAAATTACATTTTTTCGGGTGCGGACACACCCAAGATACCTAAACCGCTGACAATGACGTGGCGCAGACAATTAATTAAATAGAGGCGGGCCAATGATTGACTTTGATCATCAGTTACAAAACGGCATTTTTTGTAATAACTATGGAAGGTAGACACCAAATCTTGTAAATAAAATGAAATTTTATGAATTTCTAAAGCCAATGCGCTTTTTTCAATACATTCTTTATAAGCTAAAATTTTCTTAATAAGTGCAAACTCATCATCCAGCTTTAATTGATTTAAGTCGACCTCAATGGAATCTAATGGAGGGAGACCCTTTTCTTGGGCCGTTTTAAATACATTGCAAATTCGGGCATGGGCGTATTGGATGTAAAACACTGGGTTCTCAGGCGTTTCTTTTTTTGCCAATTCTAAATCAAAATCCAAATGGCTATCCGAACTTCTCATTAAAAAGAAAAATCGTGTAGCGTCCACTCCAACTTCGGAAACTACATCCGCTAGAGTCTCAAATTCCCCAGAACGTGTGGACATGGAAACTTTTTCTCCTCCTCGTCGTAGAGAAACAAATTGAACCAGAAGAACCTTAAAAACTTCTTTTCCGTAATCCATTGCCTGTAAAACAGCTTGCATACGTGGAACATATCCATGATGGTCCGCACCCCAGATATCTAATATTTTTTCAAATCCACGATCAATTTTATTTTTGTGATAAGCAATGTCAGAACAAAAATAGGTTTTTTCTCCTCCTTGTTTAATAATAACTCGATCTTTATCATCATTAAAAGCGGAAGATTTCAGCCAAGTAGCCCCTTCTTTTTCGTAGATAAAACCTTTTTCATTCAACCAGTCGATAGCTTTGTCTACAGAGTGATCGTCATATAAACTTTGTTCGCTAAACCATTCATCGAACTCAACTCGAAACTCCTTTAGATCATTTCGAATTCCTTCCAAAATTGAGTCTTTGGAATAGCCTCTGAAAAAAGCAAGAGCGTCTTCATTAGATTTCTTGAGATGACTATCACCATCTTTATCAATTATCTCTCTAGCAATATCTTTAATATAATCTCCCTTGTAACCATCTTCAGGAAAGTCGGTAGGCTTCCCCAATAACTCACGATACCTTTCCCATGTGGAGCGGCCCAAATTATTCATTTGATTACCCACATCATTAATATAATATTCGGTGGATACATCAAATCCTGCTTTTTTTAGCAGGCAGGACAGCGCGTGACCAACTGCAGCACCCCTTCCATGACCCACATGCAAAGGTCCCGTTGGGTTTGCGCTTACGAACTCCAAAAGCACCTTTTGGTTATTTCCTACTTGAGACTCACCAAAGTTTTTACCAAGTCGGGAAACTTCTTTTAGCTTTTCCAAATAAAAACTGGGAGACATTTTAAGGTTAATAAATCCAGGCCCAGCGATATTTGCCGAATCCAACCAGCCATTTTTATCCTCAATTTCCTGACAAATAATTTCAGCGATTTCTCTTGGATTTTTCTTTTCTGAACGGGCCAAATTCATAGCTATTGTGGTCGCAAAATCTCCTAATTTTTCATCTTTTGGAGCCTCAATAATTATGTTCGGATCCTCAGTTATTTTGAGGCTCTTTTTCAGTTTAGCTCGTTCTAATGCATCGCCAATCAACTTGGCCACAGAATTTTTCATAAAAAGGATTACTTTCCTAATAAAAAAATGGGGTAACACTATATCAAAAAGAATATAAATTGTTAGAAAAAATGGCGGGATTTATTTGGTTTGCTCACGAACAGCTTCAATTTCTTTATCCATTTCAGATTCTAAAAGCTCCTTTTCTTTAACAAACTCTTCTTTTAATTTTTCTGAAGCTTCAAATAATTCCTCAGGGCGAACCCGGTCCTCTAAGTGTTTTAATTTATGTTGTAATGTGACATCTTTATCTGCAATTTTAGCTTTAAACTCTTTCCTGATTTCCTTAATTTGATCTTTTTGTTTTTGGGTTAGTTTTTTTTGATTTTTAGCTTCCGGGACTAATTTATTCGATTTCTCTAAACTAATTTCCCAAGCGCTCTTTAATCCAGACATGATTAACCTCTTTCAAAATTCAATATCTAAAGTTATATGAATTTTATCATATTTAATTTTATTTTACTGTTTAATGGGCAAATATTCACTTTTCATGGCAAACTCCAATTCCTATATTATACTTAATGCAAAATTGTACGGCATAATCAAAGTTTTCAAGTGTAAATAATAACGAAGTGTTGAGATGGGTGATATTATTATCAAGAATACAAAATGATAAAACATAGGAACGATTCCATGATTTAACAAAAAACCTGATTTTTACTTTCGAGTCATAATTTTATTTCCTAATTTTTTTAGAAAGGTAAACGGCATGTTAAAGTCTTTAGATATTAACCAACTAATTTCAAATTATCTAATTCCCTGGGCAATAAATATAGTCTTGGCACTTGTAATTTTTATTATAGGTCGATGGATAGTAAGACTATTAGTTTCATTGTGCAGAAAATTGCTTAACAAATCCAATGTTGACAATATGCTCGTGGATTTTATTTCGTCCATTATCCGAGCCATTCTCTTATTGTTTGTAATCATTGCTTCATTAGATATGCTAGGTGTAGATACAACATCCTTAATTGCCATGTTAGGTGCCGCAGGCCTTGCTGTGGGCCTTGCCCTTCAGGGATCTTTACAAAATTTCGCTTCCGGTGTCATGCTAATTGTTTTTCGCCCTTTTGATACCGGCGATTTCATTGAGGCAGGCGGAACTACCGGAACAGTTGAAAAAATAAGCCTTTTTAGCACAGTTCTTTTAACGCCAGATAACCGTGAAATCATTGTTCCTAATGGTGCAATTTATGGAGGAACTATCACAAATTTTTCAGCGCGCGATACTCGACGAGTGGATATGGTATTTGGAATTGGATATGGAGATGACATCAAAAAGGCTAAAGATATAATCTCGAAAATTCTGCAATCAGACGAAAGAATATTAAAGGAGCCTGCTCCGGCTATAGCCGTAGGAGAATTGGCTGATTCCAGCGTCAATTTCAATGTACGACCTTGGGTCAAAAAACAGGATTATTGGCCGGTTAAAGGGGATATAACTGAACGCATTAAATTACAATTTGATCAGGAGGGAATCTCTATTCCATTTCCTCAAATGGATGTCCATATGGATAACGCCGCATAATTCTAGGGCTCGCAAGAGCCCTTTCTTAAATTTCAATTTTTACCAAAATTCTTTTTCTTTTATTTGTGAAACTTCCTTTATAATTAAATCTTAGTCATTAATGCTAACTATTAATTTTATTTTATGGCCACATCCTCTGGAACAGATAGTGATCGCAAAATTTTGTTGCATCAGTTAAAAAATTATTTGATTTTTCTTCGCGAGGCGGGCTATACCCATATACCACTGGAATCAAACCTCAAAGATTTCCCTTTAAGCGCACCGGGAACTGAAAATTTTTTCACCAACAATACATTTATGCCAGCAAAAAAAAGTAACAAAGCATTATTAGCAGAAGTTCAAAACGAATTGGGGGACTGCACCCGCTGCAAACTATGTGACGGGCGAAAAAATATCGTATTTGGCTCCGGCAATCCAAATGCCAAACTAATGTTTGTAGGAGAAGGCCCTGGAGCGGATGAGGATGAACAAGGATTGCCTTTTGTCGGCCGAGCCGGAAAAAAATTAACTGAGATTATTGAAAAAGGTATGCACTTGGACCGTTCAAAGGACACATATATTTGTAATATTGTTAAATGTCGTCCACCCAAAAATCGTGATCCCGAATCTGACGAAGTGGATGCCTGCAAGCCTTTTTTGATTAAACAAATCCAGGCAATACGTCCAAAAGTCATTGTTGCATTGGGAAAACCTGCCTCAAGTACATTACTTGGGCGAAATGTTCCTATTACTAAAGAGCGTGGCACATGGCATGAGTTTGAAGGTATTAAATTAATGCTGACTTTTCACCCGGCTTATTTACTCCGTTTTTATACTTTAGAAAATAGACAAGCGGTACTTGATGATATGAACAAAGTCTTAGAAGCACTTAAAAAATGAATAAATCTCAAGAATCAATTAACCGATTAAAACAAAATATCGAATCTGTTATTGTCGGAAAATCCGAGGTAATCGAGCAAACCATTGTAACCTTAATTGGCCGAGGCCATCTCCTAATTGAAGATGTACCCGGAGTAGGTAAAAGTTCTTTAGCTTTTAGTGTAGCGAAATCATTAGGATTAAATTTTAACCGGATTCAATTCACAAATGACATTCTTCCCTCTGACATATTAGGAGTTTCTGTCTTTAACCAAAAAGAAAACTCATTTCAGTTTAAAAAGGGACCTATTTTTTCCAATTTAATTCTTGCCGACGAAATTAATCGATCTTCTCCAAGGACTCAAAGCGCTCTACTAGAAGCAATGAATGAAAAGCAAGTATCAGTAGATAATCATACCTATAATTTAGAAGACCCTTTCATGGTCATTGCAACCCAAAATCCAATCGAAAGTCATGGCGCGCACCCTTTACCTGAGTCACAATTAGATCGTTTCATGATGTATGTTTCAATGGGATACCCCTCTATAGAACACGAAAAAAAACTACTTAGCCCAAACTCATCTACTAAAAACATTCGTGATTTAGAATCTGTTTTAAATAAGGAAGATGTTCTTCATCTTCAAAACCAGGCAGACCAAATCACAATGGAACCCATACTTATTGATTACATCCTGAATATAATTTCAGAAACCCGGCAGTCTGAATATTTATCCTTAGGAGTCAGCCCACGTGGTGGCCTTACCCTACAACAGGCGGCCCGAGCCCTTGCATTAGTTAAAGGTAGAGACTATTGCATACCGGATGACATCAAACAGCTTGCGGTTCCAGTGTTATGCCATAGGGTTATCCCAAAATCACACCACAGCAACCACAAACGATCCGTTGCAGATACTTCCGCAATTATTTTAGAAATTGTCGAAAAATTAGAAATTCCCGTTTAAACTAGAACTGTAATATTTAATCGTGAATATTATTGATATCCTATGGATAATAAATTCGACCACAAAATCATATTTAATCTTCACCTAAATAAACGCTCCTTAGAATTAACGCGAGAAGGCGGTGGATTTTTATTGTTAACCTTTGCTGTTGGAATGGGAGCAATTAACACTGGAAATAATTTACTCTATTTAATCTTGGCGATGTGTTGTAGTTTTATTGCCGTATCAGGTATCCTTTCAGAATTCTCCTTAAAAAATCTGGAGTTGCAAGGAAACATTCCTAAAACTTTTTTCGCGGAAGACAGTGTTCCTTTAACATTAAAAATAACCAATAATAAAAAGAAATTCCCCTCTTTTTCTATACTAGCTGAAGTTGTCCCAGAGCAATTTGCCAAGGTTAACGAGGTATATTATTTTTCACAAATAGCTCCTGCTGCCTCATTGGAAAGAACTCACTTATTTACTGTCTATAAGAGGGGACCTCTGAAATTTCGACACGTAATTATAAAAACTAGTTTTCCTTTTGGATTTTTTATTAAATCCAAACCTATTCCGCTAGCACTAGAAGCACTAGTGTATCCATCTATTAAAGAAATAAATTTACCCTCACCCAATGAAATAGTTAATGAAGGAGAGGGAATTATAGGATCCTCAGGAGATGATTTGTATTCTATACGAGAATTCCGTCATGGCGACGCCCTATCCAGCATTCATTGGAAATCCAGTGCAAGAACAGGACAATTTAAAGTTAAGGAATTTACTCAAGGAAGTCAGCACAGCTTTTCCCTCCTTTTAAACATTTACGACTCTCATCAAAAGATGATTGATGAAGACAATTTGGAACCTAAAGTTTCTGAGACGGCTTCACTTGCATACCACTTAATTAAACGTGGAGATGAAGTCCGGTTAAAAACACATGACATTGAGACAGGATATGGAAACACAGAGTCTCATTTAGACGGAATTTTGGAATACCTTGCAGTCGTGGGATTAAAATAACCAACTTTATAATGAAAACTTCAAAGCGAATTATCGCTGTAATTGGTTCAGGAAAAGAGGCTCATATAGATTTATCCGTACCTCTGGGACGTGACCTGGCTGAGAAAGGATTTGATTTAATTAATGGCGGTGGATTGGGAGTAATGCAATCGACAGCCGAAGCTTTCTATAATGTAAAAACTAGAAAAGGGAAAGTGATTGGAATTTTACCTTCTCTAAATCCCTGCGAAACTGCCGATCAACGTTTCAATTATGAAAACCCACCGGGCTATCCTAACTCATTTATTGAGTACCCCATTAAAACGCATCTGCATTTATCTGGCGAATCAGGGAACCAAGTTGCAAGTCGAAATCATATTATAATTTTAACCGCAGATATTATTATAGCTTTGCCCGGAGGTTCGGGAACTCGCTCAGAAATTCTTCTTGGACTTGACTATGAGAAACCTCTTATCCTACTGGCACCCAAAGGAGAATGGGATGAATTGGCTAAGAAAAACATTTTGACAGTAAAAACAGTAGAAGAAACTTTAAATTGGGTCATGCGGCAGGTTTAAAAACTATTTAAATTACTTATTCATAAAGCTAACATTATCTCTTGAGGACTCTTTTTGAAAAATACTTTTTTGGAATGGTTACGTCGAAATGAATCTCGTCAAATTGATAAATGGTTTGTGTATTCTCTTTTAACATATCTCTAAATATCATTTGCCTGGGAAATAACCGACCCTCAATGGGAAAGTAATCCTTGAATTCTATTTTCTTTAATAGCTTGCCACTTTTTGCAAATCGCTCCTCTCTTAAGACGATTTTTTTCTTCGGATCCGTCCAAACTCTTCGAGATTGATAAGTATAATTAGGTTCTAAGGCAGTTAGGTCAAGTATTAAACTTTGAATACCCTCCAAGTCTTCTATTCCAGAAACCTTTGCAGAATATGTGACACTTAATTTTTTATCTTCCAACATATCTTCATAAGACAAGTCACTTCCCATCATGGACTGTCTAAGTAAATGTCCGGCAATTAAAATTTTGCGATCTGTCTGAGGAGTATACATCCATAGTTTCCTATCTAGCTTTAACATTTTAGTACCCCGTTCACGCGCAGGAGATTTATAATAGCTATAAGATTTAATCACTCCTTCCATCCAAGTTTCCACTTCCATAGTACGAACACGACGTCCATTATCAACAATCAGCTTTCCTTCAATGTGTTTTGTATTTGACCATAGATTGTCATCAATCTCTTTTAATAATACTTGCGGGTCAATATCCTTAATCTCATTTGCTTGGACGGGGTATAAATACACAGCGCCTAAATCAACAAAGGAAATCAAAAACAATATAAAATAGCAACTAATTATTTTCTTCATAATTAGCCCGCTTCCATTTCACGAAACAAATTGGCTTCAGATCTTTTAAAGATAGCTAAATTAGCTATTAAATTTCCTAAAACGCTACAAGTAATTCCCGGAATTATTCCAAATAGAAAAGCATTCCAACTTAATCTCGCTCGAACCACATCATTTAGCATCATACCCGACTTTTCAAAAAGCGTTCCCATGCTAAGTCCTACCTCTTGTAAATAATACACAATTCCTCCGCCCAATAAGCATCCGGCCATAGTTCCGCTAATACCAATTAACAACGCCTCACTCGCCATAAAGCCAACTAAACGTTTGTGGGTTTCACCTAGAGCCAAGAATAAACCTACTTCTCCATAGCGATGTATTGCATTTAAAAGTCCAGCATTCCATAAAACAATGATCATTAACAAAGAAAAAATTCCAACCACAATATTTTTTATCAATTCAAATTTTCTAGCCAATTCGGATAAGTTACGTTGATCTAATATGGATAGAATAATGGGGACATCATCTTTAGCCCAACCCCAGGGGGGGTTCTTGATAAAGCTTTTTAATTTTGTATCGATTTGGACTTTCAAAGAAATGTATTCTTTATAAGAGACTTCGCTGGGTAAAAACCCTAACCAGTCTGTTACTAGACCTTCCATATAAAAAGATTGTTGAGCATCTTTAATATCTATAATAACCATCTTCTTATCCATCGCAGCAACACCAAATCGAATAAAACCAGAAACTATATAATTATCTGTAGCTAGTCCTCCATCGAAAGTTTGTCCCAATATAGTTAAAGTATCACCCAATTTTAATTTCAAGCTTTTTGCAAGTTTATATCCAACTAACATTTGATGAGCTTGACTTGGTATACTCCCTTCAGTGATTGAAGACTTTAAATCTAAGCGCTCGATTTCAATCGAATTTTCATCTAATAAATTTAAAGCCATTCCTGTGATTGGAGTTTGATATAAAGTATTTCCCTCCGAGTCGGGAACATCTAAAATTGCGGCCCATCGAATTCGAGGCGTCCAGTCCACTCTTGGATCCGACGCTTTAATAAGCCAATCCCTTGTTGCATTCTGAGCTCCCAAGGCTCTGTCCATAGGATTCAAATGCTCTTCATCATAAAAAGGTTTATTTACTAATCGAAGATGGCCTGTATCCAAATTGGCTGTGGTGTTAATCAGCCCCATAAAAACACCTTCCATAAAACCGATTAAATAAATCATTAAGGTCACACCCACCATTACTACCAAAAATGGAAATAATGACCTGGTTTTATCTCTTAGCAACCCTTTTAAAATCCAACGAATCATGTAATCCCCTTCCCTCTCAAAGCAAGGGTGGGATTGAGTTTAGAAATCTTTCTTACCGGAATCCATGAAATCCCAACTATTACTGAAGAAATCACAAGAATAGTTGCTATTACTTCCCAAACTTTTATCTCTAAAAATATATTTTCTCGCACAGGAATTTGGGATTCACTTAGATGAGACACATCCAATCCAACGCGCTGAAACCAACCTAAAATTAAAAAACCCAAGATAAAACCCAAAATTATTGCCGCCCCAGCCGCCAGCCCTCCTTCAAAAACAAATAGGTTCACAATCCGTTGGGGTTTCATTCCCAAAGCCATTAAAGTACCGATTTCCTTTTGCCTCTTAAAAATATTTAAATACTGTGTATTGAATACACTGATCCCTGCCAAAAAAATCATAATAAACCAAAGGATTACTGCATAACGTCTATCAGTGCGAATAATATTGAGAATATCCTCAGTCAATTCATCAACTGATAAATACACCAGACCCTCAATAGTACCCACGGAATTGGCAACACTTACCCAGGAGATCTCTTGTGGACGCCGGGTTAACTGCTGCAGATGATCCAAACGTAACCACACTACTCCTTCATCCACTCTTGGGTTTAATAGTGGAACAACATCCACAATTAATGCATCCAGGGCATCCACAGCTCCCAATTTATCCCGCCATTTCAAAACAACATTATCTCCTAAACTGAGTTTGGCTCTTTTTGCCATTTTTGATCCCAAAATTATGGGCACCATGTTTTCTAAATCAACTGTTTCCTCTTTTAATTTATCCAAAGGTAAGTCTAATAGCATCTGATCCATATTTATTCCACGCAACTGAATGGGGAATAATCTTCTACGAGGATATATTTCTCCTTGTAATACCAAAACCTCTGCTTTTGCTTCCGGGGAAAGAGACTTCAACCTCTGTGGAATAATTAGAGTGTGATCTTCCCATTCAGTTGGAGTCAATATGTCAAATCCTGGCACCCGATAATGCCCTCCCCCAACATCGGTTCGAATCATATTGAGTTGAGCCTGTTTTTGAAAACCGTTATATAAAGAAAGATTAAAAACAATTGCCACCATTGTTAGTGCAATGACTATCACATTCAACAATGCACGAGTACCTTGACGACAAAAATTTTTAAATGCAATGTTTTTAATCACCCAAGTTCTCCATTAGGTAATTTAGTCCTATCCCATTTCACGTATCCATCTTCAAGGCGAACTTCTCTTCGGATATATTTGGTAACTTTTTCATCATGTGTACTAAAAATAAAAGCCGCCCCAAACTTGTGGTTGAGGTCACGCATCAAGTCAAGAACATGAAACGAATTTTCGGCATCAAGATTTGCAGTAGGTTCATCCGCTAGAACAATAGACGGGTTCTTTACTAAAGCGCGTGCAATCGCAACTCTTTGGCATTGTCCTCCAGATAATTCATTGGGTTTTTTATTGGCCTCGGGTGTCAGTCCCACTAAATCGACCAAGGACATAACCTGATCACGAACCTTACTTTCTTGTTCATTATTTAAAAGAAGAGGAAATAAAATATTCTCATAAACAGAATACACAGGGAGCAAATTATAAGATTGGAAAATAAAACCAATATTTTCTCTGCGCAAATCAGCCAAATCTTCTCGGCTCATGAAATTTAAATTTTTCCCGTTGACCTTTATTTCTCCATGAGTAGGTCTATCCAAACCTCCAATCAAATTCAACAAAGTAGTTTTTCCTGATCCTGAGGGGCCCACGAATGACATAAAGGCACCCTTGTCAATTTCTAAACTTATCTGATGTAAGGCGGTAAAGTTTTGTTGACCCACTTGAAAAACTTTAGAGACATTTTTTATTTCAACAATTGAAGTCATTTTCATAATTAATAAAAAATGATAACAAACAAACCTACACGCGACTCCGTACCCGTAACAACCGGACCTTGGCGAAACAGTCTTCCAGTCAGGTTGTTTCCATCAATGCTACCACCGACTTGCGCCTGTAAATAAAGATATACCTGTTTCCAGACGTTATACTCAATTTGAGGAATGACTTGAAAACTTCGATCTCCAAAATCATAAAAGGTGAACAATCTCCAAACAATATCAATACCAATCGGTTGATCCAGTTGCAAACCCAATTGCTGAATTGTCTTATCTCTTTTTATATCCGTAGGAGTAAAACCAGATTCTTGTGTCCTTAAAAAATATTCTAAAAGAACGTGCAACCCTTGACCTAAGTCAAAAGTGTAGTCTACTCCAAAAACCGTATCAAAACGGATAGGGTCGCCGGGACGATTTAATTCAAAGTCCAATCGACTTTCATTCCAGAATCCCACTTCCATTTCACCTTTTAAATGATAGCCTAATTGCAAAAGCTCTTGATTGAATCCCGACAAAAACCTTAAATCATTCACAGGATTATATTGAACAGCAAACCCAGCATCCAAAATTCCAATTTCTCTCTCGCCTCTAAAACCAAAGATAAAACGATCACTTAAATCTCCGGGCACTAGCCAGCTTTCTATTAGAGAAGTAGAAGATAAAAAGTACGTACTTCTCATTCCATCCACACCCCGAGTAAGCGGTATAATTCCAGAAATAATTCGTGTATCAAAGAAACCCAAAGGACGGTACAAAGCTCCCGATCCAAACAGTATTTGTTGTCTACCTACACGAACTTTAAAATCTCCTTTTTCTAAGCGAACCCAACCGCGAAAAATTTCCGCATCGTATTCCTCAGCCAGACCACTTTGTTCACGAATTCCTCCTGTATAAAGTAAATCCAATACAAATTCGTAGTCTAAGACATATTCATTTTTTTGAAATAAATTACCTACCAATCCACTTCTTATTTCCACTTCTGTATCCAGGTGATTAAAACCTGAAGGGGGGTCAATTAGGACAAATGATCCAGCACGAAAACGCCCTTCAAAGTTCCAATCAAACGCAATAGCCGTGCCAGGTAAAATAGAAATTAATATACAAAAAACAAATGGGAAAACTTTGGTCATAGGACCTGAAGGTGGGAAGAAACGGTTTCACCGACCTAAGGGTTCAATTTCGAACCCAGGCCGGCAAATAAATAAATCAGATTTTTAGCATTTTTTTTAAATAAGGGATCAATTGGTCTGCACCCACTCCAGGAGTTCTAGCCCTAATGACTCCCTGCTCATCAATAATGACAACCGTTGGCATATCCCTTTGGATATAGGCCGAATGAATTGTATGATCCGGATCCAAAAGATAAGGGAAATTAACCTTACTCGGGAATCCATTTAAATAATCTTCAACGTCTTTTTTGGAATCTCCACTCGTATTGATACCTACAATCGCTAATTTATCGGAAGAAATTGCATTTCGAACTTTTTCGAACTCCATGGCTTGGTTCATGCAGGGTACACAAATATGAAACATGCCTAAAAGAACCACTTTTCCTTTTAAATTCTCAAGTGAAACAGAATCACCCTTAAGGGAATTTAACGAAAAGGTAGGAGCGGAATCTCCTGGTTTGGGAGCTCCCGCAACAGCAAAATTTGCCATGATCAAAATTGCTAAAATGATACTGAATTGAAATTTTTTCATAGAACCCTCTTTTGGGAATAAAACTACATTTTAAAGCTCTTTATAAACATTTGATTCAATTCTAAAACAGCCAAAAAGAATTTTAAAACCAAAATATTGATTTTTCGAATTAAAAACTTTTAATGAAATATTAACACAAGGTTAATAACAAAATTTTATAATCTCATTGAGTATAAACTCATCAGATAATCAGGAAAAGTGCTTGAAACATTGAATTTTTAAGGCATAACTCTTTCTTGCACTTGTCAAGGGATTGATATATTATTGGCTAGATTTTCCATAAACTTCTTAATTTAAATCAATGTTTAGAATATTTTTCGCTACATTTTTTTTATTATCCTTAACGGGAAACTCAGTCTTTGCTGGAAATTTAAAGGGTAAAATAAATTTTACCGGCAATGTCCCTCCTATTCCTATGCATAAAACAGGTAAATTCAGCAAAGCCTGTGGGCCAGAGATAGCTGGAGAAGAGCTTCTTGTTGAAAATAAAGGGGTTAAGAATACGGTACTGTGGTTAACGGGCCGAAAAGCTAAAAAAGTTAAGGCGGAACCCAAAGAATATGTTTTGGATCAAAGTAAATGCCAATATCACCCTCACGTAACAGTCATGGTTAAAGAATCCGAATTAGTAATTCGGACAAGTGATCCTATTAATCATAATATACATACCTATTCTTTTGACAATGATCCTATAAATATTATGTTTGTTCCGGGACAGGAACATAGTCAAGGATTTGAAGAAGCCGAGGTGGTAAAAGTAGAGTGTGATTTACACTCTTGGATGCATGCCTGGATTGTTGTTACCCCTAATCCACTAAATGCATTAACTGATAAAGAAGGAAATTTTGAAATAAAAGGAATTCCACCTGGAAAATATACTTTAAATATATGGCACGAGGCTTTTGGAGAAGCCAGTCAAAAAATAGAAATAAACGATGGGGATACCGAGTTTAATTTTGATCTTATTTCTATCAATCCCCAAGTTTCCAAAAAATAAACTCACGCTTCAAAAAAGCGTTCAAACCTGAAATTGGGAGCCACATTTTCATGAAAAAGTCGATTCATTTAATAATTACTCTACTTTCTCTATTTGCGTTCAATTTGTTTCAGGAAACAGAGGCCTACCAGGAAGTTGAGGTCAAGAGTGGTGGAACCCTTCAAGGTAAAGCAAATTTGACGGGAGGAATTCCCCAACCTCGAGTCTATCACTTGGTTTTATTTCCCAATTTAGACCTCTGTGCAGAAGTGGATACCGATGATGAAATGAACCGAGTTTTATTTGATTTCATTACTGATGAAAAAAGAGGTTTAAAAGATGTAGTAATTTCCATTGAACATGTGGATGCAGGAAAACCTTTTAATAAAAAACCCATCAATATACTTTCAGAAAATTGCAAATTTCTTCCTGATGTCAATATTGTTCGGCAAGGAGAATCCTTTTTTGTTGATAATCAAGACGCCGTCATGCACAACAGTCAAGTTTATCAAGCAGAACGTGGAAAAATTATTTTAAATATTCCAATTCCGGCTGAAGAAGTATCGGATGGAAAAGTTACCTTCCAAAAAAATTATAAAATCTTTCAAATGATTTGTGGAATGCATGAATTCATGCAAACCTGGGGATATCGAGTCCAAAACCCTTATTATTTCAAAACGGGAGTCGATGGAAATTACAAAATTGACAATATTCCTCCAGGAGAGTATGAAGTAACCGCTTGGCATTACTTAATGAAACCGCAAAAGAAAAAAATAAAAATTGAACAAAACTCTGTTCTAAATCTAGATTTTAGCTTTAATGGAGACAAAGTAATTAGACCTCTTTATGAAACTATTAAGTCAGGTCGTATTAAAAAAGATTCGCGAGTTCCGGGTGGCATTCATTAATTATTCTTTTGAACCAAAGTTTATAATTGAGGAAAGTTGAAAAAACGCTGCATTTCAAAAATCTTTTTTAGCCTAGCTTGGATTTTAATATTCTATTCTCCTGCCTTTAGTTTTCAATCCCCAGACCCAAAAGATCTTCCCGATTCTATTAATTTTCGAAACGAAAGTATTTCACTAAAAGACCTAAAAAATCCGCTAAAAGAAAACCCTGAGGAATTATCAAAAAATATTGCCGAAGGGGGTAAAATTTATTTTAAAAACTGTTTTCTTTGTCATGGCGATCTATTAGATGGAAATGGCTTATATGGTAAAAGCTTTACCCCTCCCCCTGCTGACTTAAGGAAATTGTGGATTAATCCACCTAAAAGAGAAAACTATACTTTTTGGCGAATTGCAAAAGGCGGCAGAGGACTACCAAACGAATTTGGACCTTGGAATTCGGCCATGCCCGCTTGGGAAAATGTGTTAACAATTGAAGAAATTTGGAAAGTAATTTTATTTATTTATGAAACGATTCAAAATCCACAAGTAAAAAATTTCCCCGCAGAACCCTCTTTAGACCGTGGAAAAGAGGTCTATAAGGTCAAGTGCGCTTATTGCCATGGAGAGGAAGGTAAAGGCGATGGAGTCTCTGCCCCGTTCTCCAGTCCTCGGCCAAGAAATCTTACTAAAGGACACATCAAATTTCGAACCACTCATTTCGGTAAAATCCCAACCGATGAAGACCTCTACAAGGCTTTGACTAGGGGCCTAAAAGGAACCACGATGCCTTCCTGGAAACACTTGGGAGATGTCGATATCAAAAGTCTTATCCTTTACTTAAAGTCTCTATCTAAAAAATTTAAGAAATTCGTAGACCGTAAAAAGACACATAAAATCGTTTCAGTTCCAACTCCCCCACCTTTTGATTTGGAAAGCACAAAAAGAGGGCGAGAATTATTTATAAAAAATTGTTCAGGCTGTCATGGTTTTCTGGGAAGAAGTGATGGTGAATCTACAAAAAAAATAGTCAATATAGCCTCGGATGCAATTCGTCCAAGAAACTTAACAAAATCTTGGACATTCCGCAGAGGACATTCACGAAAAGATCTTTTTCTAACCATTCGTACCGGTTTGTCTACTACGGCTATGCCTCGTTTTTCAGATAGAGTGCACTCAGATCAAATGATTTGGGATATTGTTAATTATATTTCCACTTTATCTCCAGCCTCCGAACCGAAAACCCCAAAAGAAATTAAAGCAGTAAAATTAGAAAATGAGCTTCCTTTAAACCCTGAAGACCCTCAATGGAAATCAATTTCAGGGTATTATATTCCCTTAGGTGGGCAAATAATTGATTCCGAAAAAGCTTACTTCACAACTGTGGATAGTTTAAGAGTTCAGGCAGCATACAATGACACTGAATTGGCTATCAAATTAATATGGGATGATCCCACATTTGACCCAATACTAAAAAAGAATTCCAAGGTAGTTGAGTCTCCTGCCCCTCCATTACCTGCGCATTTGCAAGTTGATTCAGAGGAAGCACCTCCAGAAGAAGAACCGCAACCTCAAGAGATACCAGATGCACTGGCCCTTCAATTTCCCGTTTCTAGCAAAGAAAACGCAAACCTACCCTATTTTTTGAATGGGGATGAAAGTAATCCCGTGACCTTGTGGAAATGGACCTCCCAAACACCTGAAGCAAAAAAATTAATAGGCAAGGGATTAGAAAGCTTATCTATTTTTGACAAAAATAATCAAACTATTCAGACTCAAGTAACTTTTCAATACGGGCAATACCAATTAGTTATGAAAAGAAAATTGACGACAGATACTCCTAACGAAGAAACTCAATTTGAAAATGGAAAACCCATTCCAGTTGCTTTTAATATTTGGGATGGCAATGAGGGAGAAACAGGCACGAAAAAGTCAATTTCAAGTTGGTATCTTCTAGTTTTGGAATAATTACGGTTTTTCCTTATTTGAAATAGCCACCACACCTGAGAGTTCAGGAACTTTTAATGTTGAAAGATATGCCAAAATATTCTGGACTTCTTGGATACTCAATATATCTTTAAAGTTTCCGGGCATAATCGAAATCTTTTGAGTCTTAAACTTTTTTATTTCCGACTTCAAAATACTCAGATGATCCCCTTCTTTATTTATAATATGAAGTGAAGCATCATCCTCATTTACTTTAATTCCAGTTAAAAATTTACCTTTCTTGGTCAATATTAATACAGCTTTATAGCCTGCTGTAATAACAGCCTTTGGATTTAATATTGACTCTAACAAAAACTCTTTTGTCCGGGTTGTACCTACAAAACTTAAATCTGGTCCTACCTTGCCACCCTCATTTCCAACTTTATGACATTTGGCACAGTAAGCATTTCCGTCTGAGTCATAAAACAATTTCTTTCCTGCTTGAGGGTCACCGTCCTTATCAAAATAAACTTCCCATTCCTCAGGAAAAGATTCCGACTCTAATGAAGCTAAAAAAGCAGTAACTGCTCGGTCTTCTTCTTCATTTAATCCTATAGTGGGCATTTTCGTATTCGGTTTAATAAATTGAGGGTTACGGATCCATGTGAATAGCCATTCAGGACTATAAAAAAAACCCGCTCTCGTTAAGTCGGGACCTACGATTCCACCTTCATCTTCCACCAGATGACAAGCAAAACAACTTTTTTTCTTTCTAAATAACTTCTCACCTAACTCAAGTGTCGCATCCTCTTTACCATGTTTTGAATACCACTCAGTAAAGCGTTGGATCTCTCCGGAAGTGATTCTAGGGACCCTAGGACGAATTTTGTTAAGTTTTTCAGGAATAACAATAGGATTTGTAAGGTCTCTAGCTAAAAACCTCACATAAGAGACTAGAGCCCATATTTCTCTCTCGGAAAGGGTATTTCCAAACACCGGCATTAGATGAGATTTTTTAACCCCTTTTCCTCCAAAAGATATAACGCGAAAGATCTGAGAATTGGTTTTTTTGGAAATGAAATCAAAATCTGATAATTCAGCGGGTTCTTTATCTAAGTTGTCCGCGTTATAACCATCGGCATCCCCACTGAGTCCATGACAATGGGCACAATAATGGTTATATAAAGGTTTACCCTTTTGAATTAATTCTTTTGGAAATTCTTTTTCGGTAGGAGGCTTATCACCACTAGCCCAAATAAACGTACAAGGCACGATAATAAACAAAATGAAAAAGGAAGCAAAGACCTTTCTTAGCATAATTTTTGAAAAGTTTCCTTTCCATAAGAGCAAAATGAAATAATCTCTTCAATAGATTCCTGATAAATAATAACAAAAATTAGCAGTCCATAGAAATACTAATGCAAAAAAAAACAAGGGAACCCAAAAGGGTTCCCTTGCCTAAAAATATACCTAATCGTTTATCGATTCATCGACAAGCGATTATCATCCGCACGAGAAGCAGATTTCAGGCCGTCCGGAGTGGCACCACCCAAAGGTAAGATCGATCGATCTCCCTGAGGTAATACCTTAAAATAACCCCACTGACCTGCCTGTTGGTAAGGTGTCCGTGCATTCAACCATAAATACGTGCCCGGTACATGATACGTACCACCTGCACCATTCAGTAAGAATGCCTGGATATACTCACCTCCGCCAAACTCTTCAACATCAATCATATCAGAACCTTCCTGATTCAAATGCCGACGCCACTGATGACCATCCAAATTAAACATTTGGTTCTGCTCATTATGCGCGCCAAACACATTGATCATGATTTTATCACCTGCATGCGCTTTCAATACCGGCGTTGCAGGATCATTGTCCGCGGCAACACAAGGGGTAAACATATTACCTAATTCACACCCTTCGTCTTCACGGTAAGTCCAAGGTTCTAAGCGGTAATTCACACCCGTCAACCCGGCGACATTCTGCAGGTAAGGCATGAATGACGTGCCCAGAATATTATCCTCATCCTGAAAATAGAGAGCAAAATCTCGGTAGTTCTCTAAATGTGTATTCTCAGGATAAGATTTATCAATGATCACGTCCGCTTTCCACGAATTCCCAAGACTGATGTCTTTACCTGTCTCAGGATCTCGATACACCGAACCACGAGGACCAATGATGATTCCACCAAACAAACCGTCACGTACGTTCGTTACTAAGTCACCAAAATCCCAGATTAAACCTGCATTGATATTGTAATCCGGATGTGCATAGAACGTATATGTCTTCGATTTACCCGGTGCTACCGTTTGATCCCCGGGATTGTTACCTACATTAATCCCCTGGGAATCTAACGGATTAAACGCCATGTTGTTGATATGTAAAGAAGTTTTACCTTTCTTCAAGCTATTGGTCAACTTCACTTTCACACAATCACCAATGTTCGCTCGAAGCGTCAACGGATGCGGCATAGCTCCATCATCCGCTGCTTTCTTCACTTCATCCTCAAGTACGAATACTTTTCCTGCAGCATTCGCTAACAACAACTTACGCTCGAAGTCCACTTCGATTATATCCTCAGCATTCGGATTGAACTTCAAAGCCTTGTCGATGGCAACCACACTAAAGTTCTTGGTGGGTGCACCTTTTGGACAAACTTCTTTTTTATTAGGAAGAATACCGCGAGAACCCTCTAAAGGCTGCAGGTCTTTTTGGGCTTTGTCATACACCCGTAAAATACCCCAACTTCCTTCAGAAAGATGCGAGGTTCGTCCATCATAGAACAGATAATCACCAGCCATCTGCTGATAACCACCCGCAGTTGTAGCCAAGTCATATCGCTCCGCAATACCTACATGTAAGGCATTTGTCACACGAGAATCTCCATCGTACCGTTCAGGTCTAAAACCATGACCCGATAGTGAAAACATATGAGATTCATTCATCATTCCGTGTAATAAACGGAACACAATCGTATCGCCCAGATACGCACGAATTAATGGAGTATCCGGATCACGATGGGCTTTATTGCTGAACAACTGGGACGCATCTCCATTAGCTTTCAATCTTGCCGCTAATGATGCAGAACGGAAATTAAATCCGCCTCCAGTTGTATGTGTTCCTCCATTCAAATACGGGAAGGCCACTTCCAGCATATCCTTCGGCATTTGAAAGGAAATGGACTGACCCGCTGCTATCGCATTCTCTCGGCTCAAACCGGGAGGATTACCTTTGGTAACCAATTGCGCGGTATGCGGTACCGTGTCATGCATTTGTACAACGATTTCACGGAAACTGCCGTTACGTCCGTAAGCAATCGGTTCCGTACCATGAATGTCAGCAACAGGACCACTGCGAATCGGTTTCCCTGTTTTTGGATCATGATAGGTCGATCCCCATGGCTCAACAATGGTAGAACCAATTCCACCGTGCGGCCAGGTGGTCGCACCAAATGCATGGTCATGCCAGAAAACAAGACCTAAATCAGCGTCCACCCACCAGCGATAACGAACATACTCTGTGCTCACAATTTGACCTGCTTTATGAGCATGCGTCATGCCTTCGGTAAAAGTGATTTTGTACTTGCCGTCTTTCGCCGGATTCTTATTTGGATCCGGTTCCATTTTTCCAATCCAGCGAGCGTCTTTACCATTCGGTACTTCAATACCCACAATGATGTCAGTGCCCACATGGAATGGGGTTGCATGATGAGCCATTTCAATTTCAATGGTCTTATCACCCGGTTTCGTGTCTTTCAACAAATGCGCGTTCATCGGAACCGGCATACCTACATGATGACCATTTTTTTGTTTCTTATCAAACTGCAAATAAGACCGCATGGACTGGTCATAAGAAAATCCGGAAATAACCCCATCCGATGCTTGATTATCGAACTGGAAGAAATGAGGATGAATGTTCACTTTTGACATTTGAAAATTGGTGAAATCATCATCATTCCATTCACTAGTCAATAATAAATCTACACAATCATAAACATTGGCTCGAATGACAAGTGGTTCCGCTTTTTTCGGATCCGCTTTCACGGCAGCCATTTCTTCATCAATGACATATATCAAACCATACTTGTCAATGATAGGAGGCGTCCCTTTATACCCACCCTGAAGTTCAATCGGAGTATTAATGAACACCAAATTATATTGCTTTCGACCCGCTCCTTCTGGGCACAGACTCCAACGTCCCTGTTCACCGGGTTTTGCTGGAGTACTATTCTCCATGGTTGCATCGGAGCGACCACTACCTGATTCAGTCGAAGTTATAACTTTATTATCAGTTAAGTAATGGAACGGCTCTAACCAGGGAGCACCCCCATGATGACGCGCAAACGGAACTCGCTTCCCAAAATGCGGAGTCATGTGTGGCCACGCTAACTTGCCGTTCGTCGGATGAAACTGAATCGAATGACGTTTTCCCGGATGAGGTGACTTGTACTTCGCCATCGGATAAGTTGCTTCACGTTCAGATAACGCTCGGTTCTTATCCCAGGCATAATCCCATACCGTTCCGTCATAAGCCAATATCTGACCCTTTTCATCGTCCGTATGACCAGGCTTCCCTTGCGGAGGTAACATCGATTTTACCCAATCCTTGATGTTCACCACAGGAATCTCCTGATCCCATTTGCTGGCTCCACTGTCTACAATCTTGAACTTCTTACCGTACCAGTTCATTGTTTTGCCGACTAACTTATCTGAACTGATACCTTTAGGAATGTAGCCTTTACGATCCGGTAACTCCTGCAATGGACGCATGACGTCTGTGCTGCCAAACGGATAATTTCCGTCCTGCAGCGTGTTGTACACACGCCAGTATCCCCACATACCCGCAACATAATGATGCGCTACGTGACAATGGAACAAAAAGTCTCCGGCCAGTTTCTGACATAACCCGGATCCACACTCGGTTTCTAAATCCAATACCTCAGCAGGACCGATTACTTCAACGTCGACACGGTCGGTAGTGGTTCGAACTACAGGATATTTCACCGGACCGTCATAAGCCGCTGTAATTAAATTTTCAATTCCCGGCTCACGTTTCGGTGACCGCGTCCAACGAATAGAACCTCCATGCGGATGATGCGAATGGAACACTTCACCTCCGCCATGGATCAACCGAAATTTTACCGGATCACCCATATAGGAACGAGGAATGGTCGTTGGAGCATCAGCAAACGTATAAGAGCTGTAAGATAAAGATTCATCTTCATAGTGAAACATTTTTTCCTGAACTGCCAGGTTATTGATACCAAATGGTTCACTGCGATAGTTCATCGCACGTGCCGAAGGACGATACGCATCGGTTTGTGGATCACGCTGCGGAATCATCTCTCCATGGCGATTCAACGGACGAAACGATTCATCACCTACTTCATGATAAAACAATGCGAATTCACGAAAATCTTTAGCATCATCATTAGCAATCATTGCCATCCAGCCATTTTCAAGCGGTCCACCGGTCCACGGATCCAAATAATACGATCCACGTGGTTCAACGATGAATGCACCAATCAAACCTAACGCAGATGGATCACGACCTGCGTGACTAATAATAAGATGGGATCCCTCTTGCTCATCTACAGGAATGAACCATTCAAAGTTTTGGGTCTCACCGGATGGAACAATAGCTCCCTTAGATACCGCTGTATTCGGCAAACCGGAATCACTGATGATCATCGCAGAACCATTGATTTGAAACCCTGCGTCCTCATCTTCTAACTGATTCGTAAATTTAATACGAACACAATCCCCTTGATTCGCACGAATAGTCATCGGTTGAATTTTATCCCCCTGCAAACCTGTGGATACTACTCCGGGGTCCAATTCGTCTTCCCGGGCTGCTGCGTTCGCTGCTTCATCCTTACGTACCTGCTCGATGTCCTTCGTCAAAACATACATGTAACCGGGGAAGTAGTCTCCCCATTGGTTTAATGCAATTTCAACATTAATAGCAGAGACATCATAGGTTTTGGTAGGAACTCCTGCGGGACAATGACCGCCTTTGAATACTTTATCAGAGGCTTCGGAAGGCCCTAACAAATACCCCTGCTGAAGCTGATGCGCCGCCCATGAATCATGAAATACACCTCCCGAGGAGGCGGGACTCGCATGTTCTTTCAACTTTCCTTTTAATCGGTCCATCAATGAACGAAAGGTCTTATTCAATCGCTCCTGATCCCCTTGTTTTCCCTCCATCATCTCTTCGTAGTTGATTTGATTTTCCAACTTCTCCAACCACGCTGGACGATCTACCGCAGAATGCGAGTCATGCATTTGGTTTGCATAAACTGGAAATGCAACCAAACTCAAAACAAGCAAAACAAAAATTCCGGTAACAAATGGCGTTACCCGATTTTGTTTGCGGCCACTCAATTGATAATGCATAAGCTTTCCTCCTGTTTGAACTGTTGTGGCATTAAATTTTGAGATAGCCCCTAGGCCTTAATATAAAGTTATGCCTATAAAACCAATACCTTAGGTAAGGTTTCATCAGCACTCCCATATTTTGATTCCAAAAGTACAGAAAAAATGGGAATTACATTTAAAAATTAAGACCTCAAATATCTGATTTTATTCCCTAAATTTTTAATATTTTTGAAATGAATAACTGGAAAAAGGAGGGGTAAAAATTTGCGCTTTCAAAAATCAAAATAGATAAGTTTTGCTGGGCTTACTTGCCGCAAAATCTGGAAATTAAAATTCACCGGTTTTTTTAAGTTCTTTTTTTAAAAATACTTTGCCGCGTGCAATTCGAGACATTACGGTTCCTATAGGCAAACCTAGTGAGCTGGCAATCTCTTTGTAGGCCATTTTTTCAAAATAAAATAATTCAATGGGCTTTCTAAGGCGGTCATCCAATTTGGCCAAAACTTCACGTAACTTTTTCTTGGATTCGTGGGTGACAAAATCCTTTTCAACATTTGTTGTGCTACTTAATTGATTACTTACAAAATCAAATTCAATACCTTTCCATTTTTTACCTTTTTCTATTTCCTTCAAAAATAGGTTCTTAAGGATAGCAAATAACCAATTCTTCGATTTTTCTATATCTTTGAGCTGCGAAAAGTTTTTAATCGCATAATAGAAAGTTTCTTGAGTTAAATCTTCAGCATCATGTTGTTTTTTGGCTAATCGGCAAGCACATCTGAAAATCAGATCTGCATGAGGCAATAAATATTTCTTAATGCCCTCCCGATGGGCATCTTCAATATGTTCCTTTAATTTTCCATCTAAATTAATATTCACTATAAATAATTAGACTTAGCATTTAACCTTAGAAATTAGCGGGTTTTCTTAATTGAAATCACCTAAATAATAACTAAATTTGATTTTCTTTAAAAGGAAATTGAACCTAAATAATGAGAAAATTAATATTAAGCAATAAAAGTTTGAATAATAAATGGGAATATTTTCCTGTCAGAAAAGGTCTACAAATAATAATCTTTTAATTTTGAAAAAAAAAAGAATCCTGCTTGAAACCAGGACATCTTAATCAAATTAATTAGGAAAAACACTGAAGGAATGGAAGAACAAAAACAAATATTAGATAAAGAAATTTGGGAAATTTCCCTTAGAATTGAAAGAGATGGGAGGGCTTTTTATAAGGAACTGGAAAAGCTAATTGATGAACCAACCGTAAAAAGCTTTATTCATCAAATGGCCAATGAAGAGGCTAAACACATTAAGCTATGCAAGTCCATGCTTGAAGAGAAAAAGGATAAAGTTTATGGTTGGGAAAATAAACAAGAGGTTAAAGAATTTATAGATTCCCAATTTCAAACCGATATTTTCCCCAAATTAAATCAAATTAAAGAATTTTCCTCTAAACTAAAAAACTTACAAAAAGCTTTTGAGTTTGCCTTAGAGGCGGAAAAAGTTTCAGCTGAATTTTATGCATTACTTGGTGAATACTGTGAAGATTTTGAAGCAAAAACCACTTTAGCTCTTTTAGAACAAGCTGAACAAGACCACATCAAGCAAGTTATTGAAATTCGAGATAAATTTGTTTCGTAAAAACTCCCCTCAAAAAAATCCTTAAAACATCCTTCAACAAAAAAACAGCACCGGGATAGAAACACCCGATGCTGTTTGAAAGAAATATTTACTTATTTAATTGCTAATTCAAAGTTTTGTTTAGCATCTGCACCACCAGCAACAGTTACTTCAGAAGAAACTTCGCCAATGTAAGGATGCCATGCTGTTACTTTGTATTTACCGGCTGGAATATTATCAATTTTAAAAGACCCATCTGCACCAGTTACAGAATAATAAGGATTCCATACAATTCGTGCATCCGCTTCCATGAAATTATGCTGGTCGCACTGCAAGAAAAAATGTTTATCCTTTTTTTGCTTAAAACGCTTAAAACTCTTGGTCACATCTGCAACATCACCTTTACTTGGTAATGGCTTGTTGAATAATGTTTTCCGATTAGCGCCTACAACGGAATATCCATGAGGATTATGAAGAATGTCAGGATCGTGATTAGTAACTGACACCAATCCTTCTTTCATGCCTTTTGGAGTTTTACGAACAATTGAAACTTTAGGGAAAATATCACAAGTTTTAAAATCAAAATTGATGGTTGCGGTATCCCATTTCTTTCCTTTTTCAATATTCTCAATAAATACTACTGCGCCATTTAGTTTTCCACCAGGAGCGACTACTTTAACCCGGGGACGAATTCCACCTTCTTTAGTATCTGGGTGGGTGGAACAAAACTCAGCATTTTTTCCTTTATTTAAATCTTCCATAATTGGTGCTGGTGGATCCCCTTTTAGGGCAACTGCCCCGCTGATAGATCCGCCACCACTTACATCGCCTTCTTCATATTTAGCTTTTTTGGCAAATGCCGCAGTGCTAAATCCGATGGCAACACAGATAACTAAAAAACCAAATAGTACTTTTTTAATCATCCCACACATCTCCTTCCAAACAATGATTTATTAAAATTGTCACACCAAAGTGAAACATGAGAAAACATTCTATATAAAAAACCCCTATTAAAAAAATAAAACAAAGGGGCCTCCCTCACTCCAAGAGGCCCCTTATAAACAATTTTTCAATGCGGATCAACTATTATTTCATCGACAAGCGATTATCATCCGCACGAGAAGCAGATTTCAGGCCGTCCGGAGTGGCACCACCCAAAGGTAAGATCGATCGATCTCCCTGAGGTAATACCCTAAAATAACCCCACTGACCTGCCTGTTGGTAAGGTGTCCGTGCATTCAACCATAAATACGTGCCCGGCACATGATACGTACCACCTGCACCTTTTAGCAAGAATGCCTGGATATACTCACCTCCGCCAAACTCTTCAACATCAATCATATCAGAACCTTCCTGGTTCAAATGCCGACGCCACTGATGACCATCCAAATTAAACATTTGGTTCTGCTCATTATGTACGCCAAACACATTGATCATAACTTTATCACCTGCATGCGCTTTTAATGTCGGCGTTGCAGGCTCATTGTCCGCGGCAACACAAGGGGTAAATATATTACCTAATTCACACCCTTCGTCTTCACGGTAAGTCCAAGGTTCTAAGCGGTAATTCACACCCGTCAACCCGGCGACATTCTGCAGGTAAGGCATAAATGATGTACCAATGATATTGTCTTCATCCTGAAAATAGAGAGCAAAATCACGGTAATTATCAATATCCGCGTTTTCAGGATAAGACTTATCAATGATTACGTCCGCTTTCCACGAATTCCCAAGACTGATGTCTTTACCTGTCTCAGGATCTCGATACACCGAACCACGAGGACCAATGATGATTCCACCAAACAAACCGTCACGTACGTTCGTTACTAAGTCACCAAAATCCCAGATTAAACCTGCATTGATATTGTAATCCGGATGTGCATAGAACGTATATGTCTTCGATTTACCCGGTGCTACCGTTTGATCCCCGGGATTGTTACCTACATTAATCCCCTGGGAATCTAACGGATTAAACGCCATGTTGTTGATATGTAAAGAAGTTTTACCTTTCTTCAAGCTATTGGTCAACTTCACTTTCACACAATCACCAATGTTCGCTCGAAGCGTCAACGGATGCGGCATAGCTCCATCATCCGCTGCTTTCTTCACTTCATCCTCAAGTACGAATACTTTTCCTGCAGCATTCGCTAACAACAACTTACGCTCGAAGTCCACTTCGATTATATCCTCAGCATTCGGATTGAACTTCAAAGCCTTGTCGATGGCAACCACACTAAAGTTCTTGGTGGGTGCACCTTTTGGACAAACTTCTTTTTTATTAGGAAGAATACCGCGAGAACCCTCTAAAGGCTGCAGGTCTTTTTGGGCTTTGTCATACACCCGTAAAATACCCCAACTTCCTTCAGAAAGATGCGAGGTTCGTCCATTATAGAACAGATAATCACCAGCCATCTGCTGATAACCACCCGCAGTTGTAGCCATATCATAACGCTCCGCAATACCAATATGAATTGTATTGGTCACGCGGGAATCCCGATCATATCGCTCTGGACGATACCCATGACCTGACAATACAAAGGTATGGGTTTCATTCATCATTCCATGCAACAATCGGAAAAGCACAGTATCACCCAAATACGCTCTTACCATTGGAGTATCCGGGTCACGATGCGTTTTACTGCTGAACAACTGGGACGCATCTCCATTAGCTTTCAATCTTGCCGCTAATGATGCAGAACGGAAATTAAATCCGCCTCCAGTTGTATGTGTTCCACCATTCAAATACGGGAAGGCAACTTCCAGCATATCCTTCGGCATTTGAAAGGAAATGGACTGACCCGCTGCTATCGCATTCTCTCGGCTCAAACCGGGAGGATTACCTTCAGTAACCAATTGCGCGGTATGCGGTACCGTATCATGCAACTGAACAACGATTTCACGGAAACTACCGTTACGTCCGTAAGCAATCGGTTCCGTACCATGAATGTCAGCAACAGGACCACTGCGAATCGGTTTCCCTGTTTTTGGATCATGATAGGTCGATCCCCATGGCTCAACAATGGTAGAACCAATTCCACCGTGCGGCCAGGTGGTCGCACCAAATGCATGGTCATGCCAGAAAACAAGTCCAACATCTGCATCCACCCACCAGCGATAACGAACATACTCCGTGCTCACAATTTGTCCTGCTTTATGAGCATGCGTCATGCCTTCGGTAAAAGTGATTTTGTACTTGCCGTCTTTCGCCGGATTCTTATTAGGATCCGGTTCCATTTTTCCAATCCAGCGAGCGTCTTTACCATTCGGTACTTCAATACCCACAATGATGTCAGTGCCCACATGGAATGGGGTTGCATGATGAGCCATCTCAATTTCAATGGACTTATCACCCGGTTTCGTGTCTTTCAACAAATGCGCGTTCATCGGAACCGGCATACCCACATGATGACCATTTTTTTCTTTCTTTGTAAACTGCCTGTAAGATCGCATGGACTGGTCATAAGAAAATCCGGAAATAACCCCATCCGATGCTTGATTATCGAACTGGAAGAAATGAGGATGAATGTTCACTTTTGACATTTGGAAATTGGTGAAATCATCATCATTCCATTCACTGGATAAAAGCACATCCACACAATCATAAACATTGGCTCGAATAACCAAAGGAATGGCTTTTTTCGGATCCGCTTTCACAGCAGCCATTTCTTCATCAATGACATATATCAAACCATACTTGTCAACGATAGGAGGACTACCTTTATACCCACCCTGAAGTTCAATCGGAGTGTTTATGAAATGTAAATTATACTGTCTCCTACCGGCACCAGGAGGACATAAACTCCAACGCCCATGTTCACCGGGTTTCGCAGGAGCACTATTCTCCATGGTTGCATCGGAGCGACCACTACCTGATTCCGTGTCAGTAAGAATCTTATTATCTGTTAAAAAGTGGAACGGCTCTAACCAGGGAGCACCCCCATGATTTCGTGCAAACGGAACTCGCTTCCCAAAATGCGGAGTCATGTGTGGCCACGCTAACTTGCCGTTCGTCGGATGAAACTGAATCGAATGACGTTTTCCCGGATGAGGTGACTTGTACTTCGCCATCGGATAAGTTGCTTCACGTTCAGATAACGCTCGGTTCTTATCCCAGGCATAATCCCATACCGTTCCGTCATAAGCCAATATCTGACCCTTTTCATCGTCCGTATGACCAGGCTTCCCTTGCGGAGGTAACATCGATTTTACCCAATCCTTGATGTTCACCACAGGAATCTCCTGATCCCATTTGCTGGCTCCACTGTCTACAATCTTGAACTTCTTACCGTACCAGTTCATTGTTTTGCCGACTAACTTATCTGAACTGATACCTTTAGGAATGTAGCCTTTACGATCCGGTAACTCCTGCAATGGACGCATGACGTCTGTGCTGCCAAACGGATAATTTCCGTCCTGCAGCGTGTTGTACACACGCCAGTATCCCCACATACCCGCAACATAATGATGCGCTACGTGACAATGGAACAAAAAGTCTCCGGCCAGTTTCTGACATAACCCGGATCCACACTCGGTTTCTAAATCCAATACCTCAGCAGGACCGATTACTTCAACGTCGACACGGTCGGTAGTGGTTCGAACTACAGGATATTTCACCGGACCGTCATAAGCCGCTGTAATTAAATTTTCAATTCCCGGCTCTCGCTTCGGTGACCGGGTCCAACGAATAGTTCCTCCATGCGGATGATGCGAATGGAACACTTCACCACCACCATGAATCAATCGAAACTTAGCTGGATCGCCCATGTAAGAACGAGGAATGGTGGTAGGAACATCAGCAAACGTATAAGAACTGTAAGCTAATGATTCATCTTCATAGTGAAACATTTTTTCCTGAACTGCCAGGTTGTTGATACCAAATGGTTCACTGCGATAGTTCATCGCACGTGCCGAAGGACGATACGCATCGGTTTGTGGGTCACGCTGCGGAATCATCTCTCCATGGCGATTCAACGGACGAAACGATTCATCACCTACTTCATGATAAAAAAGATTAAATTCCCGAAAATCTTTTGCTTCGTCATTAGCAATCATTGCCATCCAGCCACTAGCAAGTGGTCCACCCGTCCATGGATCTAAGTAATAGGAACCTTTAGGCTCAACAATAAACGCCCCAATCAAGCCTAACGCAGATGGATCACGACCTGCGTGACTCAAAATTAAATGAGCACCTTCTTGTTCATCAATTGGAATGAACCATTCAAAGTTTTGGGTCTCACCGGATGGAACATTAGCACCTTTAGAAGCCGCGGTATCAGGCAAGCCGGAATCGCTGATGATCATCGCAGAACCATTGACTTGAAACCCTGCGTCCTCATCTTCTAATTGATTCGTAAATTTAATACGAACACAATCCCCTTGATTCGCACGAATGACCAAGGGTTGAATTGTATCCCCCTGCAAACCTGTGGATACTACTCCGGGGTCCAATTCGTCTTCCCGGGCTGCCGCATTGGTTTCTTCGTCTTTCCTGACCTGATCAATGTTTTTAGTTAAAACATACATATAACCGGGGAAGTAGTCTCCCCATTGGTTTAATGTAATTTCAACATTGATGGCTGAGATGTCATAGGTCTTGGTAGGAACTCCTGCAGGACAATGACCGCCTTTGAATACTTTATCAGAGGCTTCAGAAGGCCCTAACAAATACCCCTGCTGAAGCTGATGCGCCGCCCATGAATCATGAAATACACCTCCCGAGGAGGCGGGACTCGCATGTTCTTTCAACTTTCCTTTTAATCGGTCCATCAATGAACGAAAGGTCTTATTCAATCGCTCCTGATCCCCTTGTTTTCCCTCCATCATCTCTTCGTAGTTGATTTGATTTTCCAACTTCTCCAACCACGCTGGACGATCTGCTGCCGACCCATGCTTATGCATACTCGATGCTGCATATGCCGGTATAACTCCTAACCCAAAGGTTAGTACTAGAGCAATAAATTGCCCCATCCATTTTTTGTTACCAGCCATTTGAACCTCCATAGATTTTTTGGCTTAAAAAAAAATTGGGCTGCAAACCAAAACTTCAATAACTAAAGTTTTAAGTCCACAATCAGATATGATTAATTCAATACTGAACTAATATCCTAAATTTTAATTATTTGGTGCAATGCTTAATAAATGCGATTCTTCTCCTCGTTCTATCCTTACGTTAAGTTTCTCTTGATTTACTTGAGTCAATATTTCATCGACTTCATTCTTTTTCGATATTTTCTTTCCGTTGATATATTTAATAATATCCCCTTCTTTCAACCCTCCCCGCGCAGCGGAGCTTTCAGGAAATACTTGAATTACAATCACACCATTTTTTTCTTTTGTATTAAATTTTTCTACTAATCCTGAATCTATATTTGCCAACTCTGCACCCAGAGAGGTCACAGCATTTCTTTGAATAGCTGCAATTTGGTCTTTAGGGTCCTCTTTTTTCCCCAGCCGAACTGAAACTGATTTCAATACTCCTTTTCTTAAGATGTCGATTTGAACAGACTGTCCCGGAGTAATGTTACCAATCAACCGAATCATGGAGCCTGGCGAGTTTACCTTAACACCACCAATTTTTAAAATAATATCTCCATTTTTAATCCCCGCATTAGAAGCAGGTTGATCTTCAAATACCGAATTAACTAATACTCCATCTTTTGAATCTATGTTTTCTTTTTTTGCAATATCTTCAGGGATAAAATCAATTCCAACCCCTAACCAGCCTCTTTGAACTTCCCCAGTTTCAATAATCTGATTTGAAACATTTTTAACAACGTTCGAGGGAATAGCAAATCCAATACTCTGGGCATAATTGATAATAGCGGTGTTTATTCCAATAATTTCTCCACGGATATTTAGAAGGGGTCCTCCACTATTTCCCGGGTTAATTGATGCATCTGTTTGGATAAAATCTTCATACCGTGAAATATTAATATTTTCTCTATTTAAGCCACTAATGACACCCATACTTAAGGTGTCATGAAGTCCATAGGGGTTTCCTATGGCAACAACCAATTGTCCTACCTTCAATTTTGAAGAATCCCCTAACTTTACTTGAGGTAACGGACCCTCTGATTCAACTTTAATAACAGCCAAATCGGTTTCTTCATCGGTACCTAAAACACTGCCAATCAATTCTCTTCCTTTGTATAAAGTTACAAGAATTTTTTCAGCCTTTTTAACAACATGACTATTGGTAATAATATAACCATTGCGCCCATCAATAATCACTCCGGCACCAGCATTTGTTGGACGGCCTTTGGGAGCATCTCCCTGTTTAAGAATGGACGGTGAAGGTGGAACATAGGGTGAAATATTAACGACCGCTGGTAGAGTATGCTCTGCAAGACCCACCAATCCGATTTCTATTTCTTCTAAAATCTTTAGCCCATTGGCCGAATGTTCCGCAAAAGTACGTGAGGAAGACATAGACAGGACCAGGACCCCAAGAATTACATAAAGAAATTTTCGGCAACTCATGTGCTATTTCCTAACCTCATATTTCGAGTTGTGAGGTTATTTTATTCCCTACCACCTTAAGAAGCAAAAGCAAGTTTTACCGATTAAAGTTAAATCTACTTCAGAACAATAATTACAGACTTTAGGCAAATTAAAAATTAAAAAGGCATCTTTGTTTCAAGGGAAATTTAATATCTAATTAACCCCGGAAAAACTTCAAGACCAAATAAACCAATACGTTAAGTTAGGAAAAATCACCCTAAGTTACCAGAAAACTTGGGTTTTCTAGGTTTTAAAAGCCCCTCTATATATAAAGTTTTTAAAATTATGTCAAGGGAAAAATCGGACTTGAAAACCCCCTTAATCCTTGATAAACAAGCAGTATAATGCTCAATCCTTTCTAAGCCATCTACTTTATTAGGTTAATTATGGGTCCAGAAAAAAATTGGAAGAAATTTGAAGTTCAGACAGCCCAAGAAATACTGGAATGGTCATTAAATCATTTTAAAAATAAAATTGGAATTGCTTCCAGCTTTGGTCTTGAGGACATGGTATTGATTGATATGGCTTCAAAAATCAGCCAAGATTTCACAGTATTTACTTTAGATACAGGACGACTCCATGAAGAAACCTACCAAACCATGGAACGCACTCGGTCAAAATATGGAATAAACCTACAAACCTTTTTTCCCAAACAAGAGTCTGTTGAGAAATTGACTCGAGAAAAAGGGTTTTATTCTTTCAAGGAAAGTATCGATAACAGAAAAGAGTGTTGTTTTATTAGAAAAGTTGAACCTCTGAATCGTGCTTTGTCTGGCTTAGATGCTTGGATAACTGGCTTAAGAAGAGAGCAAAGCATAACTCGAACAGATATTGTTAAAGCAGGAGAAGATACAGATCATCCACCATTAATCAAAATTAATCCTTTGGCTGATTGGACCGAAGAGCAAGTCAAAAACTATCTTGAACAAAACAAAGTCCCCACAAATCCTCTCCACGCAAAAAATTATCCAAGCATTGGTTGCGCTCCCTGCACACGTCCAATTTTGGAAGGAGAAGATATCCGGGCTGGAAGGTGGTGGTGGGAAAACCCCGACAATAAAGAATGTGGTTTGCATCGACCAAGATAGATATCCCGTATCCATTCTTTTTTAGGTTAAATTCATTTTCCTGTTTTCAAATTCTGTCTGGGAAATAATCTCAGAAAACTTCTGATTGTGTTTCAATACATGGACAAGTGTTGGCACCAAAAGTAACGCAATCTGCCAAGCTTTTTTAACTCCCTTCCATCCATTCTCTTTATTACATTCTTCCAATTTATTAAGCATGAAGTCCTCAACCTCTAAACATATATGGGGAATTAATTGAATAGACCACATACCTAAACTTAAAGCTGTTTCTATTTTTGTTTTGATCCTGGGATCCTTACAAAAATTTAATCTTTGGATGGATTGGAAAATTTGATTGGGGTCTGTGGTATTTATAAAAAGTGTGGACATAAAAAACATATCAATAATGATCAAAGTAGATCGAAATGCATCTGTTAAACCTTCCCAAGTAATATCAATTGGGATAAAGCCTAAGGACTCAATGGTTAATCCAGGGGTGAAAATCAAAGGAAACAAAAAAATCAATGCCAGAAACCAACGAATGGAATATAAAAGTTTTACTAAAACTAAAAATTTAACATCTGCAATCCAAGCCCCTAGTAAACAAATACCCGTTAAACAAATTAAAAGGATAGCGCTTCCACTCGAGGCACAAATAATAAACAAAAATACCAAGATCCATTTTTTGCTTACGGACATTTGATGCAATAAAGACTGCCCGGGTCGGTATCCGCTTTGAAAAATAGTTTGAGCCAAAAAAAAATTTCTCATTGATATGAAAAGAATTTAATTCAATATAATTCAAAAAGCATGTATTTTAAAATCATGCAAACTAACTCTGATATCCTTATCTTAGAAAAAGTAAAGAGTTTTTCAAAATCCTTTTTTAAAGATGACCCGACAGGTCATGATTGGTGGCACGTTCAAAGGGTATGGAAAACAGCATGTAGTATTTCTGATAAAGAAGGAGCTGACCGAGTCACCGTAGAAATTGCAGCCCTACTCCACGACGTTTCAGACTGGAAACTTACTAACGGAAATGAGAAAGACGGTATAATTAAAATTCATCAACTATTAAGAGATGATCTCCCGAAAAAAAACATTGAAAATATATGCGGTATTATTTCAAAAGTTTCTTTTAAGGGAGCTAAAGTTCCCACACCCATGGTTTCGTTAGAAGGAAAAGTAGTTCAGGATGCTGATCGTTTGGATGCAATGGGTGCAGTCGGGATTGCCAGGGCTTTTGCCTACGGGGGGAATAAGGGAAGATCCATTTGGGATCCAAATGTACCTCCAGTATTGCATGAGAACTTTGAAGATTACAAAAAAAATAAAGGTCCCAGTATTAATCATTTTTATGAAAAACTTTTGTTATTAAAAGACCGAATGAATACAGAAACTGGAAAAAAAATGGCAGAAAAACGCCACCAGTTTATGAAAAGTTATTTAGACCACTTTTTTTTGGAATGCAAAGGATCTTAGAATGTTAGAAGCTAGTGCCAAATTAATTAAAAATGCAAAACGTGTGTTACTCCTTACAAGTGCAGGAATGAGTGCGGATTCAAATATCCCCACTTTTCGAGATAAAGACGGTTATTGGAGAAATTTTCCTCCCTTTAAGAAAAAAAATTTAGAAGCCCAAGATTTAGCCAGTCCCTGGGCATTTCGAAATGAATTACCTCATGCGTGGGCCTTTTATGAATGGAGAAGGCGTAATGCAAACGAAAATAAACCACACGAAGGTTATCATATTATAAATCGCTGGATTGATGAACTTTTTGAAGATGCATTTATCCACACAACAAATACCGACGGTTATCATATCCGTTCTGGCTGTCCCGAAGACAAGGTAATGGAGGTCCATGGCTCCATGTGGAGACTCCAGTGTTTAGATACCTGTTCAGAGGATTTTTGGAAAAATGATTCAGTTCCTCTATGCGATTTAAATATCGAAACCATGGAAGCCTCAAATTTTCCTCCCTGCCAAAATTGCCAAGAAATTGCCCGTCCTCATATATTAATGTTTGGAGATTTCGAGTATACAGGTCACCCGGAACAAGATAAAAACTTTGCAAACTTTATAAAAAGCCCGGTAGATTTGATTTTATTAATTGGAAGTTCTGGAGCTGTACCTACCAACGATTATATGGCCCTCCAATTCAAACAACATGGAATTCCGGTTATCAATATTAACTTAGACCCAAGGGCAAATGGAATCGTAGAGACTGATTATTTAATCACAATGAAAGGATTGGAAGCTTTTCAAAAACTAGATGCAGAAATTAAAAATATCTAGCGAACCAATACTAATTTACCAAAATGTCCATGCTTCTCCATTTCCTGATGGGCAGTTGGAGCATTCTCGAACGCAAATGTTTTTGCCACAGGAATATGGGTCTCATCCATAATTGGCATTAAATCCCGCCAGACTCTTTGTAATTCATCGGGTTTCTGCAAACTATGAAGTACAACGTACCCCTTAATTAAATTTTGATTAAATAAAAAGGAAGAAGGTACCGTAAATTTATCATCTGAAAGAAAGCCATAGCAAAGGTAAGTTCCTTTAGAGTTAAGGAGCGAAATCAATTCTGTAGCCGTTTTTCCACTTATGGGATCAAAAATGTAATCTATACCTTTACCTCTTGTTTTATTATAAATTTCATTTTTAATTTCATCTGAATCTTCTGCAACAACTACATCAACTCCCAAACCTGAAATAAAAGGCCTCATATTTTCTGATCGCGTGGTTGAAATAACCCGGAGACCCTTAATTTTCCCTAATTGGCTAGCGGCAATTCCAACCGCTCCCGTGGAGGCGGTAATAACTAAAATACCGGATTCTGGTAAGGGAGCAGAATTTATCATCGCATCATAAGCCGTTAACCAAGCAACAGGTAAAGCCGCTGCATCTGAAAAATGTAATTGACCTGGAATTGGTAAAACTTTATTTTCACAGACAACTATTTTTTCGGCATAAGTTCCTTGTGAAGGAATTTTGTATGCGTCAAAATCTAAAACGACTACACGCTCTCCTGGACGGATATTTTTCACTTCTGGCCCTACTTCTTCAACAATCCCAGCACCTTCAGCACCTAATACAAATCCCTCTCCTAATTCCAAGGGCCATTCCCCTTTTCGGATCATTATTTCAGACCAATTCAATCCAATTGCTTTTAGATCAATTAGAACTTCGTCGAGTTTGGGTGAGAGGTCGGGGCACTCAATCAATTCCAATACCTCAGGACTACCCGTTTTATTCATAACAATTTTCCTCACAGTCGTTCTCCTTCACAGGTAACTGGAGCAATTAGCTCCAAAAACTTTACTCTTTCCAGAACAAGTTAAAATATAGTATTCTTGGGCCTAAAACAATTTGTAATTCTTTGCATCAATCATTAATGCGCTTTCCCCAAGAAGGAGAAAAAAAATGCGCTTTTTACTATTATTCCTATTTTTCTTTTTTGGTTGGACCTCACAAGCACTCGCGGCTTGCACTCAAGAAGATGTTTGCAAAATGCTTAAAAAGAAAATGGGACATTTTGACATTTTAAATCAGTGCCCAAATGCTGGTCCACTTCTGATGGAGTGCAGAAAAGTATCAACAAATAAGCTTAAAGAATTACAAAAACCCCAATTTGTCGTAAACGATAACGGAACAATTACGGATACTGCCAATAAACTAATGTGGATTAATAAAGGAATTTTAGAAAAACATTCTCTTAAAACCGCACAACAATTTGCAGAAGGTTACAGTTTTGATGAACTTGTAGGTTGGAGAATACCCACCCTTCCTGAATTAAAAACTATCCTTTATTCCAGCCGGGTTAAAAATGCAAGTGGTCAAAAATCTTGGGTTCACCCATTATTTGATGATGGACGGGGTCATTATTATTGGTCGTCAACCACTTGCGAAGAAGTTTCAGAAATAGAGGATCGTTACCAAAAAAAAATATGTCAACAAGGCACTGGTGCTGCCTGGTTAATTCACTTTAATTTGGGAGCTGTTTTTTGGCATTATGTAGATAACGAACATTATTTTGTATGGCTTGTCCGGAATTTAGAATAACTCACTGTTTTCAATATAATTTTTCTTTTTAAATTAAAACCTATTCATTGGATGGATTTATAATTTTTAATCCATTTGAATCTCCTGCCCTTCCCTACCATCTAAATTTTAGCATTATTTTTTCTTAAGTTTACTCATGTGACCATCTGTTTAACAACCCAGTGGGTTAGGAGGTAACCATGGCAGAATTGATGGAAGAAATCGGTGAACATATGAGTTCTCCGGTTATGAGAATTGACTCAGAATCTAATGTACAGGATGCAGCAATTTTAATGGAAACCAACCACATTGGTTCTTTGATAGTTGAAAAATTCGGTGATGATGTGGGAATCGTCACGGAAAAAGATTTAATGAAAAAGGTAGTTGCAAAGGGTAAAAACCTTGAAGAAGTCCTCGTAGAGGATGTTATGACCAAGCCCATTCTTTCTATGGATCGTTATTTACCTATTGAAGAAGCTAATTTATATATGCAAAAGAAGAAAATTAGACATTTAGCTATCACGGAAGAAGATAAAATTGTTGGGATCCTCTCTATAAGTGATTTAGTAGCTTTTTATACTCAAGATTTTCGAATGCAGGAATAAATTGGGATTTGAATACACTGAAAACCTTGAGTTTTAAAAATCAATTTTTCCAATTAGGGGGTGAATATTATCAGTTAAAAAATCCGACTCCAGTGGCAAACCCTTCTTTAGTTTGCTTTAGCTCTGAGGTTGCCCAGCAGATGGGTATAAATCCAAATGAGTTTCAGAATCCAGAAATGGTGGAATATTTAGCAGGGAATAAACTCATCCCAAATACCAAACCATTAGCAATGGTTTATTCTGGACATCAATTTGGAGTTTATAATCCTCAACTTGGTGATGGTCGAGGATTGCTGTTGGGTGAGACCCAAATTGGAGATTGCAAACAGTGGGACCTTTATTTAAAAGGGGCAGGTCAAACTCGTTTTTGTAGAGGGTTTGATGGCAGAGCTACTTTAAAATCTTCTATACGGGAATTCTTAGCTGGCGAGGCATTAGCGGGTTTAGGTATTCCAACAACGAGAGCATTAGCTGTTGTAGCTATCGGTGAGCTTATATACCGTGAACTACCAGAACCCGCCGCTATCTTGTCTCGTGTGGCTAAAACCCACATACGCTTTGGAAATCTTGAATATTTCCATTACAACAATCATCCTGAAAAAATCACCCTACTATTAGATCATATTTTAAAATTATACTTTCCTCACCTTGCTGATCACCCTAAAAAATATCAAGAATTGTTCAAGAATATTATTGATAAAACTGCATACTTAATTGCTAATTGGCAGTCAGTCGGGTTTGTGCACGGTGTAATGAACACAGATAACATGTCTATCCTGGGCGAAACATTCGATTTTGGCCCTTACGCATTTATGGATAAATTTAACCCCGCTTTTACACCAAACCATTCAGATACCCATGGTCGCTATACCTATGGACGGCAACCCGAAATCGGTTATTGGAACTTAGGAAAACTGGGTGAAACTATGGGTCACCTTATCTCTTTGGAAGATCGCAAATTAGAATTAGAAAATTATAAAGTACTATTCAACCACTACCATTTAAAATTAATGGCTAAAAAGCTTGGCTTAAGCATTATTGACGGTGAGTTAGATACATTAATAACCGAACTATTTAAAATTCTTTTTAATCACCAGCCTGATTTCACTAATTTTTTCAGAAAGTTAGGTGACCATCGAATTGGAGATTTGGGTGAATTAAAAAAATTCTTCAATAAAAATCCAAAAGAATTTGATGATTGGATAAAAGAATATAAAAAATTACAAGATCGAGAAGATACCTCCTCTGAAGAACAAAAATCCCGAATGAATTCAGCAAATCCAAAATTTATTTTAAGGAATCACCTTGTTCAAAGAGCTCTTGAAAAAGCTTTAAAAGAGTCTGACTTTTCAGAAATAGAACGATTAAAAATTCTATCGCAGTACCCTTTCCATGACCGACATGAGAAATTTCATGAACACAATATTGATCCAGATTTTTATAGCTTAGATACTCCCGATTCTTTACTAGGGATGCAAACCAGTTGCTCAGCATAGTTTGGTGAGTAATAGAATGTAATTTTTGATTGACTTCCCAATCACTAATTTTTTGATATTTCAAAGTTTTTATTCCACAATGGAGTGGTTCATTATAAAAGAAAGGAAACTTTACCATGTTATTCCTCGAAGCAGAGGTAACTCGGACATCAGTCCCCCCAAACAAAGCGGAAACAGAACGTGAAATAGCCATTTGGATTTTTGATTCTGAAAATGAGATTGAGTTAACTATGAACCTGGAAGATTTTCAAAAAAATAACGTCCAGGTAGGGGATAAGCTTTCAATTAAAATTGAAAAACGTCCAGATTTTGATTCTATGGCTCGCGAACTTTTTAAAGACGGAAAATAACCCAATTGAATTTTACTCAATTGGGCCCAATGAATAATTAACCTATAAAATTTTTCAGTGCCTTCCCTGCAAAAATCTCTAAAGCAAATCGGTGAATTTGGACTTATTTCTAAATTTCAATCAAATTTAAAGTACCGTTCACCTCAAGTCATTCTAGGTATAGGGGATGATTGTGCAATTTACGAAACCAGCCCGAAAAAAGTACAGGTTATTACAACTGATGCTTTAGTCGAAAAAATTCATTTTAACTTAGAGACCACAACCGCCAGAAATTTAGGTCAAAAATCTATGGCAGTTAATATCAGTGATATTGCTGCTATGGGTGCAGTTCCCAAAATAGCGGTTATTTCTTTAGCTATTCCAAAAAAAATCTCTCCAAAATTTTTACATGAATTTTATAGCGGTATAAACACTTTGTGCAAAAAATATAAAATTGAATTGGTGGGTGGGGATACAGTAGGTTCGAAAAATTCATTTTTTATAAACTTAACCGTTATTGGAGAAGCCTTCAAAAAAAGACTTTTTACCCGCAAAGGCACGCAACCCGGAGATGGAATTTTTGTTACAGGGAATTTAGGGGACTCTGCCTTAGGACTAAAAATTATCCAATCCTCAAAAAAAAATTGGACAGGTTCAGAGGATCTAAAAAATAAATTGAAGAAAAGGCATTGGCTACCTATACCCAGGATTAATGAGTCCATCGCCCTTACCAATTCCAAATTAAAAGTTACTTCCATGATTGATATCAGTGATGGCCTTTTACAAGATTTAGGACATATTTTAAAGATAAACAAGGTGGGAGCTGTAATAGATACCCGCCAAATGCCTAAAAGCAAAAACTTAAAAAAGTTTTGTAATTTCAATAATTTAGATAGCGCATCCTTAGCTTTAACAGGAGGTGAAGACTATGAATTATTATTTACTTTGAAGCAGGAAGATGTTAAAAAAGTAAATGAGTCTTTTGTTCCAGTTGGTTCACCTGTGACTCTTATTGGGGAGATTACAAAAGATAAAAGTTTACGTTTAATTGATTCTGAAGGACAATTATTCACTCCCCAAAAACCAAAGGGATTTTCTCATTTTTAAATATTTTTATTTGAGGATTTCCTCATAAAAGTCTTGATTTACTCTTTGGTACAGGTTCCAACATTTTTGAGGTTCCATTAAGCGTTGGACGACTCGATAATACCTCGGTCCATTATCTTTTTTATTCTATTAGGGTTTTCAGCTTTTTTTGCTGCGTGCGAAGCTGCATTTTTTTCTTTGAATTCGGCCCAACTCGCATCTTTAAAAGAAAAAAAAGGACGGACCGGTCAGTTGATTGGTCAACTCCTAGAAAAACCAAGACAATTACTCATAACGATTTATATTGGAAATGAGTTAGTTAATATTGCCATTTCTGCAATTGCAACCTCGATCGCTCTAATCGTATTTGGAAATGCTGGACTAGCAATTGCAATAGGAATTGGCACCTTCCTTATATTGTTGTTTGGAGAAATCCTTCCTAAATCTTTTTCCATAAACCATGCGGAGCGCTTTGCTCTATTAGCTGCAAGGCCATTAGGGTACTTTTCCAATATAGTTCAACCCGTTCAACAACTCTTCAGTCAATTAACAGAAAAAATTCTTTCCAAGTTTGGAATCAGTCTTTTAATAAAAGAAAATATTATCAGTGATGACGAATTTCGAACGATGGTAGTCAAAGGCGCTGATGAAGGCGCAATTGATGAGGAGGAGCGAGAGCTTATTCACAATGTAATGGAATTTGGTGAAAAAACAGTTTCCGATGTCATGACTCCTAAAATTGACATGTTTACTTTAAGCGTCAATGACAAAATGGAAGATATCTTGCCTAAAGTTCTTGAAAACTTTTATGCAAGAGTTCCTGTTTATGAAAATAATGGTGAAACCATTGCAGGAGTTTTATTAACTAAAAACTTAAATCGTTATCGCCATATTCCAAGTGAAAAGTTTAATCTGAAAAGTGTTCTTCAACCCCCTATTTCAGTACCAGCAACCAAGAAAATTAAAGAAATTTTGAATGATTTTAAAAAGTTAAAACGTCACATGGCTATAGTCCTTGATGAATACGGGAGTATTGCTGGACTGGTCACCCTTGAGGATGTTCTAGAAGAGGTTGTTGGAGAAATTGACAGCGAAACACGAACTGAGGAAAGCTCTCTTATAAAACTAAGCGAAAAACGTTATCGACTTAAAGGAAATTATAGTATTTCAGAGTTTAATGAAAACTTTGACTGTCACCTTCCCAATGACATAACAACTATCGGAGGATTTGTTTTTGGTTTATTTGGACGTATTCCACGATCCGGAGAAACCGTGAGCTCTGAACATTTCAAATTTCGTGTTGAAAAAATGAAAGGAGCAAGAATTATAAGCCTCCATCTCACCATTTCTGCAGAAAAAACCATAAAACCTTCAGAGTTATCTAAGGAGGCTTCACAAAACTAATGGAATTAGGCACTACACTCATTTTGGTTGCTTGCTTCATACTAATGGAAGCTTTTTTTTCTGGGTGTGAGATTGGGATGATAGGAGTTAATCGTTTCAAAATGGATCAGCTCGCCGCAGAAGGTAAAAATTCTGCGAAAATAATTTTAAACCTTCTAAAAGATCCTGAAAAACTTTTTACCACTACCTCCCTAGGGACCAACCTTGCAGTGGTGAGTTCCACGGCAATTTTTACAGGATACATGGTAAGCCACTTTGGGAAATGGGGGGATCTGGTTTCAATGCTTATCATTTCACCTTTTATTCTTTTTGGAGGTGAAATTATCCCCAAAATCATTTTTCAAAACCGAGCAGATTCCATCATGCTGACCTTAGTTCACCCCCTAAACTTTTTATGTAAAATCTTTTCTCCGTTAATTTCATTTTTTACAGGAATCTCTAATTTCATCCGTAAAAAAGTATTCAGAGAATCCGATCCCTCTAGTTCACCCACATTAAGCAGAGAATTAATTCGATCTATTTCAAAACCTGAATCTGAAACTTCCGAATTAGATGAAGAGGAAAAGGAAATGATTTCCAAAATCTTTCATTTTGGGGAACTTTCGGTCGAACAGTTCATGGTTCCACTTGTTCAAATTTATGCGATTAGCGATTCCGCCACAATTATAGAAGCAAACAAAATAAGCAATGACTCGGGGTACTCCCGGTTGCCTGTTTTCCACGAGAGGATGTTCAATCTTATAGGGATATTGAACACTTTTGATTTACTCAATGTTCCAGAGGATGAATCTCCCATCACCGATCTAATTAGGCCAGCTTACTATGTTCCTCCTAATAAAAAATTGGACGATTTACTAAAAGAGCTTCAGCAAAGGGGATTACATATGGCAGTGGTTGTAGATGAATATGGCGGATGTATAGGTATTATTACTGTAGAAGATCTTTTAGAACAAATTGTAGGCGAAATTGAGGATGAATACGATAAACCTGAAAAAGGTTATGAGACCTATGACGAAGGTTATTTAATTGATGGGGACACTGAAGTTTCTGCCTTGAATGAAGAATTGGGTTTAGAGCTTCCTACAGGAGATTATGATACCGTTGCTGGGCTCATGATTTGCGAATTAGAAAAAATACCTGGTGCAGGAGAACAAGTCACACTCAATGGATTCCGTCTTACTGTAAAAGACGCCAGTAAACGAAAAATAAACTCTGTAATATTAAGAAAAATTCTTCCGGAACAAAATAACGAAGAGTTGGAAAACCAACAAACATCCTCTCAAACACCTATAGACAAAGTCAACGGAAACGGAAAATTGACAAATGAACCTGAAAAAACAAAAGCTGAACAAACCCCTTCCTAAATAAATAGATTCTTTGTATATCCAATTTTAAAGGGAGTGGATTTTTCCCAGTTCCTGGTAGGCTTCTTGAATTTGCAAGAATTTAAGGTGCGCTTCTTCTGCCATATCTTGTCCCAAGTGAGCAACTTTATCAGGGTGATATTGTGCTGCTAGTTTCCAATAAGCTTTTTTTATCTCGGCAGAGGGTGAGGTAGAAGAGATTCCCAAAATAGAATAAGGCGTCGATAACTGATTTAAAGAGTATTTTTTACGTATTCCATCGTGATCTTCAAACGATATTTCCAATAACTTTGCCACCTCATTTATTCGAGCTTGTACTTCCTGATCTAAAGAGTTTTCTACTAATATAATTTGATAGACTAAAGCTAATAAAAGGGAGCGATATCGATGATGAGATGAAGATTTATATTTTTCAATAACAGGTTGAAGAGGCGGGTTGGCCTTTAAAGTTTCACGGATGACACGGTTTATGGATTCTAAATCTTTAGTGGAATAGTTTAAATTATTTGTAAAAAAGCGATAAATAACCTCCACTTCTCCTGCTGTGATAGGACTCTTAACATTGGCCAATTGTGTCAATACCACAACAATACAAGTGCCAAATACCGATTCATTTTCTACCCCTGGCAAACCCTTTCTAATTAAGTTTCGGGCTTTTTTTGTTGCAAAATGCTGAGCGGCCCCCCCCACAATTGCACCAAATGGTCCTCCTCGCAAAAACCCTAAACCCGCTCCTAATAACCACGACATATTAAACCAATCCCCTAAAATTCATGACCCAATTTGGAAATAATATACCATAGACATCATTAAAAATAATTTGAAGAATTTGTTGAAATTTTGGCAAAGAAAATATACTCTTTTACCCATTTTCGGTCCAACGAAATGAGGACAAAATGATTAAGCATATAGTTATGTTTAAATTAGCCAAAAAGACATCTGAAAATATCCATACAGTCGTTTCGGCTTTAAGGGGAATGGAAGGACAAATTGAGACCTTGAAGTATATTGAGGTTGGCACCAATTGTCGTGAATCTGATCGATCTTTCGATGTTGTTCTGACCACCCATTTTGAGGACCAAAAGGGATTAGATATTTACATAAGCCATGAAGTTCATAAACCTGTAGTGGAAACCGTCCAGAGCCTTTGTGAAAAATCAGTTGTGGTTGATTATGAAATCCAATAAAAAAGGAAACAAAACCCAATGAAAGTTTTTGATTCTAATTGGTCGGTTTGATGTTGTGCTATAATCCCTCTAGTGTTAACCTGATAAGCACTTTATTTTTAACTATTTACTAGAAAGTTTAAATAAGCTAGAATTAACCGTTTTTTTTATATTAAGCTTGTTTTCTTTATTTTTTCCCAGACCATTCATTTGGTTTTTTGAATACTGGATTATACCTTTCCATCCAAACAGGAGATTCAGTAGTGCCACCAAAAAAGAAGAAAAAGTCCGTTAAAGAAAAAGCTACCACTAAGAAAAAATCCTCAGCTAAAACGAAAGCTCGGTTAAAAGCGAATACTGTTGCTAAAGGTAAAAAGAAAGTGACTACAAAAAAAAAGGTAAAAGCCAAAGCTAAGAAAAAGGTTGTCAGCAAAAAAAAGGCACCAACCACTAAAGTTAAAAAAGCGGTTAAGAAAAAAGTAACCAAGAAAGTGACTAAAAAAGCCACTTCAAAAAAAGTGCCGAAAACGACTAAGCCTAAGGTCAAGAAATCAAAAGCCAAAAAAGCCTCTAAGAAATATGAAGAGGAAGAAATTGAAGAAAAACCCGTTCCAAAAATAACAGGTCCAGTGTTAGCGGACCCACAACTTCAAAAAATAAAGGATATTCTCGTTCAGAGCCGCTCAAGGCTCTTGAAAATGTTACAATCCTCACGTGAAGTGGAACAAAATGTAGATGATATTACATTTAGCAATGAAATTGATCTAGCCTCAAGCTTGGAAGGTCGAGAAATGGCTTTTCAACTTTCTAGCCGAGAACGGAATGAGTTAAAGATGGTTGAGGAAGCCCTTTTAAGAATCGACAAGGGCAGTTATGGAATTTGCGAAACTTGCGCAAAAAAAATAGGATTAAAACGGCTCCAAATAATGCCTCTCACTCCATTATGTATTGAATGTCAATCCAATTTAGAAGTGAGTTAAAAACCAGGTTTTTGAAATCAATTATAACGGAATATTATTAAGGCCGTTGGATTCTCCAACGGCCTTTTTCTTTAGTTAAAATAAATTCTAGCTCCTAAATTAAATTGATGCCCACCTAAATCAACACTTGTTCCTCCCCAATTGGGATCTGAGGTTCCTAAATATCGGTATTCTGTAAAAGCGGATACAGTAGAATTGACTACAAAGCTCGCACCTAATATTGCTTGGTAGGCAAAAACAGTGTCATCTACACTACCCGTACCACTTAATTCTGCATTAGCCACACCCATGCCAAAACCCACATACCCTTCTATTGCGGGATTAAAAGTGTGCTCAAAATATCCATTTGCCATGAAACTTAGGATAGAAACATCTCCGTTAGCAGGGAGGGAACCCCCAGGACCCGTCAAGGCGTCTAGGTCATTTTCGCTATATCCAATTTCGCCTTCAGCTCTTAAATTTCCGAAATCATAACCAAATGCTCCCCCAACAACATAACCTAAATCATATGTTAATTGAGCTGGAGTTCCACCTATGTCTGAGTCAGATAAAAGACTTAATCCTCCACGAATTGAAACATAGGGCTGAGCATAAATTGAATTCACCAAAAATAAATTAACCAACATTACAACGACAACAATTCTTTTCATTTTCCCTCCAAAAACAAATTTAACAGCATTTAAATATTAACCAATTTTCAAAATACCAAATTTGACCCAATAATACCTTATACCATATGAATATCAAAACTTTTATGGCATAAAACTAAATATTTTTGAGAAAAAATTATTTAATTTTATCTAAAATCTCTAAAATCAATATACGGAACTAATAAATATAGGAGGGATAAAAATTTGAAGGGTTTAAAAATCAATTACTTATCAGTAAGCGATTGAATTACCGGAGATCCGAAGTTCTCATATAAAACTATTTACCATGACATTTTTTAAACTTTTTACCGCTACCACAGGGACAGGGATCGTTTCGGCCCACTTTTTTCTCTTCTCTTTTCACGGGAGTCGTTTTTTGTTCTTCCTCTCCACCACCACGATGCTCCATGACTTGTTGCTTTTCTCGAGCCATTATAGTCTGAATAGCGCTAATTTCTTCCGGATTGACTTGCATTTTATACATGAATGCACAAATATCTTCTTTCATCTGAAAATTCATGTTTCTAAATAGATCGAACCCTTCTTTTTTATATTCAGTCAAAGGGTTCTTTTGTGCGTATCCTCTTAAACCGATGCCTTCTTTAAGATGATCCATCGCTAAAAGATGCTCTCGCCACAAGTTATCTAAAATTCGAAGCATCCACATCTTCTCTAAAGGTCTTAGAATTTCAACTCCTAATTCCTTTTCTTTTTGGTCATATTTTGCTACAGAAGCATCGATTAAAATATCTAATAATTTCTGCCCATTTGTATTTTCTAAAGGAAGAGTAAAATTACTTCCAATTTTAAGCTCTTTATCTTCATTTTTTTGGACATCAATACCATAAATCCTATCCATATATTCGTGAAGCAAATCAATATCCCATTCCTCCGGATAAATCTCATCGTGGGCAAGCTCATTTACCTTTTCTTCCAGAACTTCATCCACCATTTCATATAAGATTTCTTTTTGATTATCGCCAGTTAAAATATTCCGGCGTAATGCATAAATCACTTCACGCTGTTTATTCATTACATCATCATATTCAAGCAAATGCTTACGGATATCGAAATTGTGAGCCTCTACTTTTCTTTGAGCATTTTCGACGGCTTTTGAAACCATGGTATGCTCAATGGGCTGTCCATTTTCCATTCCCATTTTAGCCATCAATCCAGAAATCTTATCCGACCCAAAGATTCGTAACAGATCGTCCTCTAAAGAAAGATAAAATCGTGATGATCCCTTATCTCCCTGTCTTCCGGAACGTCCTCTTAACTGATTATCTATGCGTCGGCTTTCGTGCCGTTCTGTTCCTAAAATATGAAGACCCCCTAATTCTGGAACACCTTCCCCAAGTACAATATCTGTTCCACGACCCGCCATATTTGTAGCAATCGTAACAGCTTTTTGCTGGCCAGCCTCAGCAATGATTTCTGCTTCCTTTTCATGATGCTTTGCATTTAATACATTGTGTTTAACCCCGTATTTCTTAAGATGTCGACTTAGTTTTTCAGACTTCTCAATAGAAATTGTTCCTACTAATACGGGTCTTCCGGATTGGTAGCATTCTTTAATTTCCTCAAGGATTGCATCAAACTTCTCTTGTTCAGTTCGATAAATATAATCTGCTCTATCATCGCGGATCATAGGTTTATTGGTGGGTATTACTAAAACATCGAGACCATATGTGGATTGAAACTCCTCTGCTTCCGTATCTGCGGTACCCGTCATTCCTGCTAATTTGTCATACATTCGGAAATAGTTTTGGAAGGTAATACTCGCCAGGGTTTGATTTTCATTTTCTATATCCACCCCTTCTTTAGCCTCAAGGGCTTGATGCAAACCATCGCTGTATCTGCGGCCAGCCATCATACGACCTGTAAACTCATCAATAATGACCACCTTGCCTTCTTTGACTACATAATCCACTTCATTTTTAAACAAGGCATGTGCTTTTAACGATTGGTTTACATGGTGCAACGTTTCTATCTGGGTTGGGTCATAAAGGTTTTCGACATTAAGGAGTTTTTCTACCGCGGATATCCCATCTTCATTTAGAGAAACGGATTTTGCTTTTTCATCAACCGTAAAGTGTTTTTCCTTTTTCAAACTCGGAATAATACTATTAACAGAATAATATTTATCTGTAGATTCTTCGGCGGGACCAGAAATTATCAAAGGAGTTCGTGCTTCGTCAATCAGGATACTATCCACTTCATCCACAATCGCAAAGTTTAATTCACGTTGGACATAATCTTCAGCAGCGAACTTCATATTATCCCGCAAATAGTCGAAACCAAATTCATTATTCGTACCGTAAGTCACATCACTATCATAGGCTTCTTTACGTTCTTCTTCAGACATATCATGATAAATAGTTCCCACAGATAGTCCTAAAAACTTATATACTTTTCCCATCCATTCGCTATCACGTTTTGCTAAATATTCATTCACCGTTACCACATGAACCCCTTTACCTGTCAGGGCATTGAGGTAAACCGGCAAAGTTGCAACTAAAGTTTTTCCCTCACCGGTTTTCATTTCAGATATTTTTCCTTCGTGAAGATTCACACCTCCTAAGATTTGCACATCAAAATGTCGCATTCCTAAGGTCCTGATGCTCCCTTCACGAACTACCGCAAAAGCCTCCGGGAGCAAATCATTTAAAGATTCTCCACCCTTTAATCTTTCCCTAAACTCAGTGGTTTTGGAACGAAGTCCATCATCAGATAATTCTTTAATACTGCTTTCAAATTCATTTACCCGGTCGACATAATTCTGGATTTGCTTGAGATCCCTATCATTTTGGGTACCGATTATTTTTTTTATTAAACCAAAAACCATACGTTAAGCCTCAATTTACAAATGAGCTAAAAAAATATAGTAAAAGAATTAAAACTCAGACATTTAGTGATTAATTTGGCGTGTGGCTGAGGAAATGAATACCTAACAAACAATATTCTCAAAGTATATCAAAAATTTGTATCCCCGTAACCAATGAATCGGAATATTAATAGGAAAATTGTGGACGGAAAATAGGCTAACTATAGGTTAAAGGCATCCAGAGGATATGTGCTCTTATTCTTCCAAAATATAATTATTTGGATTTACAGGAATGCCATTAACAATTACTTCATAATGAACATGAGGCCCAGTACTCCGTCCTGTATTCCCTACTAGAGCAATGGTTTGACCGCGTTTAACAGCATCACCCACATTGACCAGGTTCTTAGAGTTATGACCATAACGAGTAATTACTCCATACCCATGATCAATTTCAATCATATTTCCATATCCATGCTCTCTACCGGAAACCACAACCTTACCATCCGCGGTAGAATGAATTTCAGAACCCATACGGGCTGCAATATCCAATCCTTCATGCTTCTCAGGCAAACCCGTAAAAGGAGACTTTCGGAAGCCAAAATTCGAGGTTACCCAACCTCGGGTTGGCCATATTGCAGGTGTAGAAATAAGAAGGGATTGTTGATTCTTTAAAAACTCATCTAATTCTTGAAAGCTAATTTGACGCATTTTCACTTGGTTGGTCAGTATATTTAAATCTCCTGACAACCTGTCAACAATAGACTGTGATTCTTTTTCTAAAGAAGAAGTAAAACTATGTGAGGATAGGCCATAGGGACCCCCTACTCCCCAATTGCCTTCATCAACATTAGAAGATTTTTCTAGTGCTGTTATTACTCTTAATTTTTTCTCAAACCTCTCCAAACGAGACATCTCAGTCTCAAAGTTTCGAACCTGTTGACGAAATCTTTCAATTTGAACTTTTTGAATTTTACCTTCACGGCGCAATTCGGCTACTTCAACCTGGTCATCCCGAAACTGGAGGTATTCTTTGGTAAAATAAACAGAAGAGCTGACAAAGACAACAAATAAAACAAGGAAAGAAATTAACCCTATTTTTACAGCCTTTTTGGAAAGTTGGACCCTTTTGGGTGTACCGGTAGAACCCGGAAACAGGACAAACGTATAGACTTCCTTTTTCACCTCTCCTCCTTCTTGAGAACTAGATGCAAAAAAAACCCTTGTTCAGTATCCCCCCTGATCTTAGGTTTAAATTCAGATTACTTATAACTAACTATATTGTCAAGGTTTATTTGATTTTCGGATATTCCGATAAATGAATTTTGGATGCCTGAAAAACCCTTAGATTCCTTTGGATTTTCCTATTTTATGAAGGAGTTTTTTTTCAATTTTTGCAGTTTTTCCCTAGCTTGAATATGTTGCGGACTTAATTTTAATACTTTTTGAAAATACTCTTCAGCCTTATGAAACTCCTTTTTCTCTTCATATAAAACTCCAAGGCTAAATAATCCAGATACTTCTCCAGGCAAATGACTAATTTCCCGGTAAATTTTAATCATATTAATATTTTTATCAATAGTCCCCTGGATATCTCCTTTAACATACAATCGGAAACTTTCCTGTCTTAATTTTTCAGCATAAATTTTGCCATAACCCTTTGCTAAAGTTTGGTTACCCAATCGTAAATGCTCTCGATATTCTTCAGTGAATTTCTCAGGTTTTCCCAATTGCCCATAAATATGGCTCAGGTTTCTTATAAAAATTAACTCTGAGGGATTAATTTTGATAGCCTGCTTTATTTGTTCAACCGCCTTCTCTGCTTCCTTTAATCTAATAAAAACCGCCCCTAATGTATTCCTAGCAAGACCATTTGAAGAATCAACTTCTATGGAACGAGCTAAATGACTTTTTGCTTCAGCATTTTTTTCCCTAAGGTAAGCTGTAAAACCTAAACCATACAGGCCTGAAGAAGAATTTGGATTTGTAATCAAAAGCTCTTTAAAAAATTTATCAGATTCATCCAGCTTTTCCATAGCCTTAAAAGATCTAACAATTCCGCGGGCTGCGTAACTATTCTCGGGTTGTTCCAATAATTGTTTTTTAAAAAGTTCAAGTGCCTTTTCCGGTTGTTTTCTAAAAAGAAAAAAGTTTGCTTTTTGTTCTAGTGGAATATTTTTTGGATCAATATGCCCAGTTGCCGGCCCCTGCCCCAAGGTTGGGGTTGCCCAAAAAAACCAACAAACTATAAAAACATAGGTTCTTACAAACAATTTTTTTCCGGAAAAATAATTCAAAGTAAATTTTGATTAGATCGCAATATCTTCTGGTAGAGGTGATTCTTCATGTTGAGCCAGGTTTTCAAATCTTGTGTACTCTTTCAAAAAAGCTAGTTTAATATCTCCAATGGGACCATTCCTTTGCTTACGAATCAAAATTTCCGCTTTACCAACATCAGGTGTGTCTTGATTATAAACTTCATCGCGGTAAATAAATGCAACCACATCTGCATCTTGCTCAATTGAGCCAGATTCCCGAAGGTCCGACAACATCGGTCTTTTATCAGTTCGACTTTCAACTGCACGACTTAACTGAGAAAGTGCAATAACAGGAACGTTTAACTCTTTCGCAAGACCTTTCAGCCCTCTTGAAATTTCTGAAATTTCCATTTGTCGGCTTTCTATACTCTTCCCTCCATGCATTAATTGAAGGTAATCTATAACGATCAATCCAACCGAATGCTCAGCTTTTAAACGGCGAGAACGAGCCCTAACATCCAAAGTCCCTAATTGAGGACTGTCATCAATATAAATCGGTGCTTCTGAAATTTTTCCGGCCGCTGCCGTTAAGCTAGGCCAATCAGTGCTAGAAAGATACCCGGTCCTTAACTTAACGGAACTCACCCGAGCTTCAGAACAAAGCATTCTAATGCCCAATTGTTCTTTGGACATTTCCAAACTAAAAATGGCAGTAGGAATATTTCGGCGGCTTGCTGCAAACCGAGCTATATCTAACGCAAAACTGGTTTTCCCCATACTGGGGCGTCCAGCAATAATTATCAAGTCCGAAGGTTGAAGACCGGATGTAATTTGATCTAATTCTGTAAACCCAGTTTCGACACCTGTTACAAGACCAGGTTTTTCAAATAGCTTTTCAATAGAATCAAAACTACTTTTGACAATTTCATTGATACTATAGAATGTCCTTTTTGTTCTTTTTTCAGAAATATCAAAAATCGCTCTTTCAGCCTTATCCAAAATAATATCTGCATCCTCGTTATCTTCATATCCGCTTGTCACAATCTCAGTTGCGGTTTGAATAAGATCTCTGAGTATTTTCTTTTCGCGTATGATTTTTGCGTGATAGGTAATTGCAGCAGATGTCGGGACTAAACTAACTAAATCATCTAAGTAATTCAAGCCTCCAACATCATCTAACTCATTCTCTTTTTGAAGTCGGTCGGCAACAGTCAAAGGGTCGATAGGCTCATCTATTTCAAAAAGCCTTTGCATGGCAAGATAAATTTTTCGATTACTTGTTTTATAAAAATCATCAACCTGGATGATTTCTAAAGATCGAGCGAAAGCCTCATTGGAACCTAAACAAGAACCAATGACATATTGCTCGGCTTCCTCGCTATAAGGAGGGAGTTTCCTCAATGAAATTTCTGAAACACTTGGCATGGCGAGAACCCCTATCAACCCCGGAAAGGGGGAACACCTTAAGAGAAAGTTTTATTCTGGTTTAGCTTCGTTTGTTTCCGTTTTTTCTTTTGCTTCTTCGCTATCCGCTTTTTCCGGATCCGAAGTCTCCGCAACTGGCTCTGGGTTTTCTGCAGCAACATTCAAATTAATCTCAGCAATTACCTCAGGGTGAAGTTTAATTGGAACTTTAAAATCACCCAATGTTTTTATAGGCTCAGACAATTGAATTTTTCTACGATCAATTTCAATCCCTTTCCCCTTCAACAAATCTCCAATTTCCTGAGAAGTAACAGACCCAAAAAGTTTGCCCTGGTCCCCTACTTTCTTTTTTACTGAAAGCGCAATAGAACCAATTTGATCGGCGATTGTCTGTGCGTCTCCCTGAAGTTTCTTTAGTTTTCTCTGGACAATACTTTTCTGATGGTTGAACTGTTTCAAATTCTTTGGAGTAGCTAAAATAGCTTTTCCTTGAGGAATTAAAAAGTTTCTCCCATAGCCATCTTTGACAGTCACCTCATCTCCAACTGTCCCTAATTTTTCTATATCTTCAGTTAATAAAATCCTCATGTAACAATTAGCTCCTTCAAAAAAATTCTTTACCTATTCTGGTACTTTCGGAATTAATGGGCGAACTTTACGATAATCTCCCCAAATATCAAATAACCCCAAACCAACTATCATTATTATGAATATGGGCTGAGTTAATACTACAAAAAAAAACAACACCCATAGTACCTTATGAATACCCTTACTCCTCAGAAAGTATATACTTACAGCAACCCCCTGAAAAAAATATAGTACTGACAAGATAATCAGAAAGTTTAATGCAACAGTCTCAATTGCAGGCACGCCGACAAAAAAAGACCCGGCAGCAACAATTAAAAACCAAACCCAAGAATCCGGAATGTTCCATTGAGTTAAGTCTACTGGTTTGAAATCATCACTTGAGTAATAACGAAACCAGATTCCCTTAAACAATAAGTAATTGACCAAAGCAACCAAGAGTGACCCTACTGCAATCAAACCCGGAAGAGCTTTGGATAAAACCTTAGAAAACTTGTCCCTGTAATCACGGAGTTCGTCAATTACATTGGGCGACTCATTGGCTTTTTCTAACTTAACTATATACTTCTCAATTTCATCATGAAATTGCTTTTCTAAAAATTTTCCCGGCGTACTTTCTTTACCGGTAACCATAATAAACAAAAATACAATCGATAAAACTGTGGAAGCTAAAGCACCATAAAAAATAGTTTTCTCGAATTTGAACCTCAGTCGAATAGTTTCAGCCATTACTAAAGCCATCACAGCATACTCAATGAAAAATATGATGGCTTCGGGTGCTCCGACTAATCCCAAAAGCATACAAAAAACTACAAAAACTGACATTAACCCTATAACCTTTCCCCTCTGCAAATAAATGAGAATTAACGGCAGAGGGGTTAGCATTTCTGCTATTACTCCCAATTGGGGAATGACCAATGCTAAGAAAAAAATCCCAAGAAAAATTCCATAGGGTATTAAAACATTCTTAACAAGGTTTGGTTCGGGCAAAATCAGTGCTCAACAGTAAAAGGCAATAACGCAATATTCCTTGCTCTTTTGACAGCTTCTGTTAATTGCCGTTGATGCCGTGCACAATTACCTGAAATTCGAGAAGGTACAATTTTGCCACGTTCAGAAATCAACGGTTTTAATAGCTTCACATCATAAAAATCGATATGGTCAATTTTTTCAACACAAAAACGACAAATTTTATGTGAGAAAAAACTTCTTTTTTTCTGTGTCATAGATCCTCGATAAAATTTTCTTACGATTAAAACGGTAAATCATCTTTAGGAGGCATATCCCCTATTGTCTGGGAACCACCCGACTCATCCATAGAACCTTTACCACCCGGCTTGCCCAAAAATTGGACGGTATTGGCTACCACATCAAGTTTATTTCTTCTTTGACCATCATCAGTTTCCCAAGAACGGAATTGAAGTCGACCTTCAATAAAAACGGGGCTTCCTTTATGCAAATATTCGGCACAGTTTTCTCCTTGTTTACCCCATGCTGAAATATCCACATAACATACCTCATCTTTCCAATCATCACCCTGCTTATACTTACGATTCACTGCCAATCCAAAACTTGCAACAGCAGCACCACTAGGAGTAAAACGCAATTCCGGATCTCGAGTTAAGTTTCCCATAAGTAAAACTTTATTGAAACTGGCCATATTAATTATCCCTGAAGAGAGTTACACAAATTAGTTTTCTGTTGCTACGGAGGGCTTATCATCCTCATTAGATGGAGAACTCTCTTCCGATTCATTTGATTCTTCTTTAGATGGAGCCGGAGATTCACCCGAGTCCTCAACAGCTTTTTCCTCAGCTTCTCTTTTTTCCATTTCACGCGCCCATTCTTTTCCATCTAATCGAATAACTAAATATTTGATAATAAGGTCAAAGAGTTGGTAGTCTTTTTCGAGGGCGGCGATATTTGCTGGATTACATGTATGATAAATATTCAGATAATATCCGAATTTATTTTTCTTAACTCTATAAGCAAGGCGCTTTTTGCCCCATTTGTCAACTCGATGAGACGCTCCCTCATATTTTTTAAAAAAGGAATTTATCTTTTCTTGAGCCTGATCAACTTGGCTCTCATCAAGGTCGGGCTTTAGGATAATTACGGATTGGTAATTGCGCAATAGAACCTCCTCTTGGGTTAAATAGCCCTAATTTAAAATTAGAGCGAGGGGTGAAAAATATATTAAAAGTGAGAATGATTGCATATATGATATTTAAAATCAAGGAAAAATGGGGTTTCCCATTTATCGGAAAGTGACCTGTGTACAAAACTATTCTTAAAAACTTATGCGTTCTAACCGCATTACTAACTTTATTCACCTCTTGTGACTTTAAACTCCCCCCTAAACCACCTGACGCCTTTTACAGATTTAGTAAGTTAAAAGTAGGCTTAGGCCCCATGTATGTCACTTCTCAAAATCTTAATTCGGATGATTTTTTAGATCTGATCATTGCAAACTCCAAGGACCATTCGATTTCTATTTTCTTTGGAAAGGGTGACGGAACATTTGTAGATAAACCTAAAATTAAAGTTCCACTTGAACCTACGGCAATTGCTACGGGAGATCTAAATAGAGATGGTTTCACAGATATAGTTGTAAATTCTCGGGGAACTAATTCCTTTGTCGTATTAATGGGTAAAGGAAAGAATGGTTTTTTTCCGCCAAAATCGTTTCCTACCGGTCAAGTTCCATTGTTCATAATTTTGGATGATTTTAATAAAGATAACAATCTTGACGTAGCCGTTACACTTACTTTTGACAAAATGGAAATTCATCTGGGTAAAGGGGATGGTTCCTTTAAACAAGGGGATACCTATAAAACAGGATCAAGAAGTTTTTCAGGAGTTTCCGGTGACTATAATCAAGATGGAAATCAAGATATAGCTTTAGCTTGTAGTAGCAGTAACGCTAGTTCCATTCGTGTTTATTTTGGACGTGGAGATGGAACATTTAAATCTCCAACAAAGATCGCTGTTAATTTACGCCCAATGACTCTAATTCAGCAAGACATGAATCACGATGGATTGCTGGATTTATTAACTGCCACCAACAAAGGAGACAACCTGTTTTTACTGATCTCTGAGGGAGATGGTTCCTTTAAAAAAGAAATTCCTTTTTCCGGGGGAGGTGGGCCAATGGCCTTAGCTGCAGAGGATTTTGATGATGATGGACATATCGATGTTGTCGTTTCCAATTCTCGTAGTAGCACATTCTCATTGATCGCCAGAAACCCAAATGGAAGTTTTAGATTTCCGGTGCGTGACTACGTCACCGGCGGCACACCATTAAGTTTAACTAGTGGTGATTTCAACAATGATGGAATGAAAGATCTGGCAGTTTCGAGCAATACTGACGGAACCGTAGAAATTTTTATAAGAAGAAGAGTTTTTAGAAAAAATAGTGTTTCATCAATTAAGTGAGAACTCAGGTACAAAAGAAAGCTTTTTCCATTTATTAAAATAATATTTTATTTCTCCGCCTTTGGTAGGATAAATTTTGACATACTTTTCTTTTCCTTCATTATCTTTTTCAACAATAACTATTTTTTTATCTAATAACCTGGTAGCTTTGCCAACATACAAAAATGTATACGGTTGATCTTGAGCTATAAGTTGATGTAATTTCCTTGTCATTTTTACTTGCGTTGATCGATCATATTCCTTTCTCAACAAAACAATTAATTTATCCACTTCCGGGCTTTTATAACCAACAAAATTCAATTGGTTCGGGTGGGTTTGAGATGAATGCCATAATTGATACATATCAAAATCCGGCCCTGTTGACCAACCTAAGATTAGGGCATCAAATTTAAGCGAATTCACAAAATCTTTTAGGAAGACTGCCCATTCAAAAATTTGAGTGTTACATTTAATTCCAATTCGGCGCCAATTATTTTGAACAATGGTCATAATATCTTTTCGAATTGGATTGCCCCCATTAGTAATGAGATTGAACTCAAATACTTTCCCATCTTTTTCCAACCATCCTTCTGAATTCATTGCCCAGCCAGCTTTATTTAACAATCTTAGAGCCTCATCAGGGTCATAAGGTAAAGGCTTAACCTCAGGATCATACCACTCCGTAACTTTTGCAAAGGGACCCGTTACTCGCTCCCCTTCATTGTACAAAACATGCTGAATGATCTGATCCACATTCACCGCCATGCCTAAGGCTTGCCTAACCTCTTTTGATTTAAACAAAGGATTCCGCAGGTTATACCCAATATATGAATAACTAAACCCTACAGTTGAAAAGTTTTGGTATTTAGATTCTTTTTTCAATCGATCGACTTGGTGGGGCATCACATTGTAACTATCAGATGCTCCTGAATAAAATTCCATCTCTTGAGTTAAAGGATCGGGAATAATTCTCATAATATATTCTAAATACTCAGGAGGACCTTCCCAATAATCTTCATTCCTTTTTAAATTAATAGAGACATCTCCAACCCATTTCTGAAAAATAAAAGGACCCGTTCCAATTGGATTTCTATTAAAATCGCTATCACGGATAGATAAATTTTCTTTTTTCTCTTTTAAAAAATTTTTAAAATCAGCCTCTTCAAAAAGTTTTTTTTCATTCAATAAATGTTCAGGAAGAATTCCCATGGTCCATACATTGATAGCAGGAGAAAATAATCGCTTATAGACAATTTTCAACTTTCGCGGCCCTAGTGGGATCACTTTTTTAATAGGCTCAAAATCAGAAGTTCGAGGGGAAGCATTTCGGGGATTCATGATTGCGTTATACGTAAAAAGGACATCCCCAGAGTCAAACTCATGCCCATCATGAAATTTAACACCCTTTCTTAAATAAAAAACTATTATCGGGTTATGCTCAATTAGAGGCAGAATTTTGGGAAAGTGATTGGTAATAATTCTATTTTTGCTTGGATCTTTGGCTTGGATAAATCTTTCATAGGGAAAGTTTTCAAAATATTCTTTTCCAAGTAGCTTTTGGATCGGATGAAAAAAATCAGGATCCACTTTTTTGAGCTTAAACTTTAATCGAATCGGCCTTGTTAATTGATAACTTATTTCTTCCTTTACGACACTGTTATTTTGTTTAATAGGATTCCCCTCTTCATCTAGCTTCACCGTACTTAGGGAACTTTGGACTTTCTTTACTGGAATTATTTTTGCAGATTGGATGTTTTGCATCCATTCTTTTTCATGAGACAAATGTTTGTTAAAAAAATCTATCCAGTCTTTTGAGGATCTTAATACCTTCCCACCTATTGGATAATTCGGCAATAAAGTTAAATAGGCCTCTTCATAAATCTTCCACTTCCTGGCAAGACGACCACGAAGAGCCAATTGATCGTCATAATCTAATAAGCCTTCAAACACTAAGTTATTGATTGTGCTGCTTGAACTGTCAGCCGATAGAATGGGGTTAAGAATCTGAGCGTCTCCACTTGAGGATTCTATAAACTTAACTAATCGTTCAGGGTTCACTTCTCCTTGATTATTATACGTAGGCACCCAAAAAAATGATTGGATTAAAACTACAATAATTAAGACAGGTAAAAATATTAAAATTCGTTTTGTCCACATGAATTCAATAGTATCAAATTCAAAGATTTCTAAAAACTCTTGATTCCTGATAAATTAGATGCTATTCCTAATTAACCAAAGCTTAAAGGAGAATTTCCTTTTCTAGGCAAATAACTTGACAAAGCTTTAGAAACATTATATTACAACAGCCTTTAAGTATGGACTTATTGTATCATTGCGGGGTGGAGCAGTCCGGTAGCTCGTTGGGCTCATAACCCAAAGGTCGCAGGTTCAAATCCTGTCCCCGCTACCAAATACAAAAAATCTCGATCTATCAGCCTGCAAATTGGCTTTGAAAATTTATATTTCTTTTTCTATAATGCGGACCTGTTTTTTGGTTTCTGGTTATCGATTGATTGTTTTTGTATGCCTCATTCATTGAGCATTGAGGGCGATAGGCTTTAAACTAATTCATTCCCAAAAAGTCAATTCTACAAATTGAATTTAATAATAGCTGTATAGTAATTTTTTATTAAAACTTTATGTAAGGAAAAGAATAATGGCAACAATAATCACAGATGAATGCATCAATTGCGGAGTATGTGAACCAGAGTGCCCCAATGCAGCCATCGATGATGGTACAAAGGGCGGTATTGATTTTTACTACATTGACCCTGATCTCTGTACTGAATGTGTTGGGTTTCATGGCGAAGAAGCGTGTCAAGAAGTTTGTCCTGTAGACTGCTGTATCCCAGATGAGGACAAAAAAGAGACTGAAGAAGAATTGTTAGAAAAAGCCAAAGGGATCCACCCGGATCAAACCTTTCCGACTGTGGATGAGTTAACTGCTGAAACTTCGTTATTCAGAAATCCAGATAGAAAAAACGCGAATCTATAAAATATTTATTGCGGATTGGCCTGGAGAACTTTTGTTCTCCGGGCCATTTTTTTTGGAGTTCTTTGATGAAAGAATTATTTTTCAAAATCAGTGGAAATATCTGGAATGAGGAAACCAACTTTAAGGATGAATTTCAAATTTTCGTCAAAGGAATTGATAATAACCATGCAGTTATGATCGCCAAAGATTATTTGAGAAAGAATGCTCCTTCAATAGATGGAAAACTGTCCGGGAAAATCATTGTTGAAAAAGTTGAAGAAAGAGTCATCTAAGATAGTTTAAAACATTACAACCCTTCTAAATCCAATAACAATATATGTTGAATTCCCTTCCAAACAAACTTAAAAAGATCCTCCAATACAACGAGAGAAACCATACCCAGGGTTAGCATAATAAAAATTCCAATAATTCTTCGATCAGGCAGGTTTTTATCAAGAAAACTCCAGGGCAAGACTCCTAAAACCATATCCAAAGCAACCCAAATCATAAACCCAAAAATTAATAGGGAAAGAATCCATGGGCTAAACTGCGAGATTTCCAACACAAATCGGTTCCGAAAAAACTAATTCCAAATGGCTGTGTTAAGTTCTAGATTACATTCCGCGACATAGCGGAGGCCTTTTTGACCATGGATTTGGACATGATACCAGGGTTTATCTCTTGGAGGGCGGCTATTAGCCATTTTCTGATACCACTCATCACTCATCTTGAATTTTGGATCCACCCCTAAAACAACTCCATAATAATCAAATTGTTTATGGTGGATACACTGACCAATACAAAATTTTGATTTAAATTTTTTCATTTTAAAAAGTTAAATTTATTAATTGTAATAAGTTTTTGTGATTTCAAAATAATGAAGTCTAAAATTAGATTATAAAACCAAACCTTTGCTGTTAGTCCATAAAAATACTAACCGCGTCATCTACATTTTGGACAACCTTTTCCTTTATCTCATCAAGGGCTTTTTCTGAAAGATTGACAGTTTCCAAGACTTTTGGCTCGATTACCGGAGGAACGACTTCTCCATTATTTCCAATCTCTAATTCATGCGCTATAGCATCTGCAAAGTTTAAAATGCAAGCCTCAAGCATGCAATCCTTTGCCATAAGAGGATAAGGATGATTTTTTACAACTTCAACCAAACCATTAGGCAATTTCCAACCAGACAATAAAGCTCCTCCCACCTCTGCATGGTCAAATCCCAACATCTCTTTTTCAACCACATGTAACGGAACTTTTTCTTCTTTTACTTTCTGAAGAACTCCCTTAGAATTTTCAGGAAACTTTTGAAGCAGAACTAAACTTCCAATGTCCTGAAGCATTCCCGCAACATAGATTCGTTCTACATGCCTGTCTCCTCTATATTCTGAAATAAGCTTAGCCGTAATTCCTGTTCCAATACAATGTAACCAATAAGACTCCATATTCATCAAATCTCGGGGAATACCCTTAAATTTACTGGTTACAACCATTGCTAACGTCAGGTCCATTAACTGATTCATCCCAACAATATTTAAAGCATGACTCAAAGTGTCAATTTTGGATGGATAACCATAAAAAGGACTGTTTACAATTTTCAATAACCGCGCAGACAATGAAGTGTCTGAACTAATAATGTTTGCAAAATCCTCAAAGGAACTTTCAGGATCCTCCATTTTATTTTGAAGCTGATAATATAATATAGGCGGGGAACCAACCCAGGTTCCCACCACATCACCTAGTTGAAGAGTCATTTTTTTCTTGTCAATGGGTAAAAAATTAATAAGCTATGCTTTAAAAATCAAATCCTTATTATTATTATAAGATCATTTTCAAATAATCCGAGTTAATTATTTTTAATATTGCTTTTTTTCACTTTTTAAATTGGGAAAAGCTAGCATGGAAAAATTAGAATTAGTTCAACGAGTATTGAGATTTAGCACACGAATTAGAGAGTGGTGTGAAAAAAAACATTCAATCTTCTTTGACGATTTTGACAATGAAAATGTAAATGATTATGAAGAAAATGGATTGGGGCCACTTGCTGACGCAATAATTGAAGAAGGCCTAGAGGAAAGCATTATAGACAATGAAGATTTATCTTAACATCCACAGAATCAAAATCATTGTTATTTGTCGCTTTAATTTATATTTTCACTTTAATGTCCCAATGTAGTCCAAGCTGCGCAAATCAACAATAACCGCAGGATTGATTTATAATTTCGGATAGAAATTATATTTTTTTTCATAAAAATCATTTTTCTCCTTATACTGGGAGAATAACAGTATTTACATTCAGAGAATTCATTTTTGAGGACTAGATGGACGCTATAAAATTTTACATGGAAGAATCTTTAGTTTCTATTTCCCCTGAAAAAAGCATCTTAGAAGCAGCACAAAAAATGGCTGAGTCCAAAATTGGTTCGCTTTTAGTATTTGACAATAAAAACTATATTGGAATGGTTACCGAAACAGATTTAACCAGAAAAATAGTAGCCCAAGAACAAAATCCTAAAGAAGTAAAAGTTATCAACATAATGTCAAAACCACTGGTTAGCTTAGATTGTGAAAAATCAATGCCAACGGCATTTGTTACCATGAGAAAACACAATGTAAGACATATAACTATCACCCAAAACAAAAAAATCATTGGAATTCTTTCAATGAAAGACTTTGCCAACTATTTCAATTCGAAGTTTGCCAACATTCAACCTCACTAAGCTTTACATCTTCTATGTAATTCTGGTTCTCCTCTGGCTAGAGATTTCGAATTCAGTTCTTCTCGGTGTTTGATTCCATACTTCCCATGCCTTAACCTATATATATCGAAAAGTTTCAGAACCCCAAAACCCATAACTCTCATACATAGTGCAGAAAGGAAATTGAATGGGTACTGCTACTCTAATAATATTTGGAATTTTGTTATTTGGGTCACTGGCTATTGTTGGTTACTTTATTACCATTTATAACGGACTCATCTCACTTAAGGAAAATATCAAAAAGTCATGGGCTAATATTGATGTCATTTTAAAACAAAGACATGATGAACTCCCAAAACTAGTATCTGTATGTGAGAGCTTTGCGGAGTTTGAAAAAGGTGTTTTGGAGCGGTTAATGAAAGCTAGAGAAAAATACTTTAAGGCTCGAGGGGTTGGCAAAAAATCAGAAGCTAGTAACGAAATTAGCACTGCCCTTCAGGGAATTTTTGCTTTAGCAGAAAACTATCCTGATTTAAAAACAAATCAAAACTTCATGCAACTTCAAAATCGTATTTCTCACCTTGAGGAAACACTTGCTGATCGAAGAGAATTTTATAATGACAGTGTTAATAATTATAATATTCGAATCAAGCAAATTCCGGATATTTTTATAGCTAATATGCTGAGCTATAAAGACGAAGAAATGTTTAAAGTCAGCGAGGAGGATCGAAAAGACGTTGACATTAAAATAAACATTCCCAAGTTAGTTTAGATTAATTATAAAAAGATATTTAACTGGGGAGCGGACCAATGCAAATTGACGGAAACAGTGTAATCATGGCTTGTATGGGGGCAGGTACAGGCATTTATTGGTTCTTTAATGGATTTCAGGAATTAAAATCCAAACGAATTATTCAAAACATTCCTACTTCAAAAATTAATACCGGAGCTGTAGGAACCAATGTTGAAATTAAAGGTCGAATCATTTCCGAAGCTGGTAAGCTCGTAACTGCACCAATAAGTGGAATCCCTTGTGTTATCTATTCTCTCGAAATTCAAAAATTAAAGAGAAATAAAAATTCCTCGTCTTGGGTCAAGATCGATCAATTCTATTCTGACAAGGCTTTTTATGTTGATGATAAGAGTGGCGCCACTGCCTTAGTCTATTTGGATGGAGCAAAGATTTCTCGAAAAGGCGCATTAAAAAAATACAAAATCCATTCACGACAGTTTTCAACTATGCCTTCTAGACTAAAAGAATCCTTAAATCAAAATATTAAAAAACTGAAAAAATTTAAATTTTTTAACGATCCTTCCTGGTATCACTATGGAGAGTATCGTTTTCGGGAATGGTGCTTTAAAGCAGGTGAAGAATTATATATCCTAGGGCATGCCCAATCCGGGCTAAAACAATTAAAACGACCTAAAACAAAATTCAAAACATTTTTAAAAGCTAAAAAACTAATTGAAACAAACCCCGAATATAAATCAAAATATGATACAAATCGGGATGGTTTTTTAGAACCTAATGAATTGGAGCGAGGTGCCAAGTTGCTTGCTGAGCATCTATCGGAAAAGTACAGTGTAAAAAAACTAAAAGAGCTTCTTCCTAAAACAAAACTAATTTTCAAACGCTTTAAAGGACAGCCTTTTCACATAAGCAATATGCCGGAAAATGAGCTTGTCAAACAGTTAACTTTTATTTCTACACTAAAAATATGGGGTGGTCCGGCACTGGCCATTGCATGTTCTATTTATCTTTTCATTACGTTTTCATAAGCAGTTTTTAACCGCTCGTTTACACCAACTCTCCCTTCAGTCTCAATCTATAAAACATAAAAATAGAAAAACAAAGAACAAATATTCCAATAAATTGAGAGGTTGAAATCAATTCAGGAACAGCAAATCCTCGGTCATCACCTCTATAAAATTCTATAATAAATCTACCTATGGAGTATAAAATTCCGTAAGTCCAAAAAATTTGTCCATCAAAGCTTTTTCTCTTCCTAAGCCATATTAAAATTCCAAAAATAACAAGGGCGTTTATGGATAAGTATATCTGGGTAGGATGAAGCGCAACATTTAAAGGCGCTAAAGATTTTGGGTCCGTGAACGTAATTCCCCAGGGTAAATCAGTCCGCACCCCATAGCAACATCCTGCAAAATAGCATCCCCATCTCCCTATGGCTTGACCAATGGCTAAGGAAGGAGCAAAAATATCTCCCACTTTCCAAACTGGGAGTTTATGGCGAACAACAAAATAAAAAGCTACCCCAAATGCACCAATAAGCCCTCCATAAAAGACCAATCCCCCCTTCCAAAACTTCAAAATTTCAAGTGGGTTTTCCGAAAAGTATCGGTACTCTACAATGATGTATAAAACGCGACCACCGAGTAAAGCCGCAATTAAAATATAGAAGCTAAGGTCTAGTATTTTTTGTGGATCTAATCCTTCTTCTTTTCCTTGGCGCCCAGCCAAATAAATACCCACAAAAAACCCGGTGGCTACAAGTAATCCATAAGTGAAAATTTTTACAAAACCGAATTCAAATAAAATGGGATGCATAATTTTAACGAAAAAGAAGTTATTCTAAATTAGAAGGAGAATCCAAATTATTTTGAGAGGATCTAACCGATTTTCTTTCATGCTTAAATAAATCTATAAACATAAAAACCACACCAATCGAAATACAAGAGTCTGCAATATTAAAAGCCGGCCATTGGAAATCCCTATAAAAAAATTGTATCCAATCCACTACTTCCTTATAAACAATTCTATCAATGAGATTACCAATTGCCCCACTAAAAATCAAAATCAATCCCCAATGCACTAACTTCCGGTGGCGTGGAGCTTGATGAAAAAATACCATAATCGCAACAATAGCTATCATTGAAACCCCAACAAATACCCAACTTTTCATATCGGAGTCATAATCCGCAAAAATACCAAATGCCACTCCAGGATTTCGAATATGAGTTAGAGCGAAAAAATTGCCGACGACAATAATCGCATGATTCAGAGGAATATGGTTCGTAACAAGGAATTTTGTAAGTTGATCTAAAAAGATCAACAAATTCGACACAAAGAAAAGAACAAAATATTTATTCTTCAAAGAATTTCAAGCCTTTGCCGATTCAAGGTTAGCGACACAACGGGAACAAATTGACGTATGATTCGTTTGAGTATCTTCTTTTGGCTCAAAATAATTCCAACAGCGTTCACATTTTTCTCCGGGAGCCGGATGCACTGAGATATTCAATCCTTCAATAGTTTCACTTTTATAAATATTTTCTTTCCCATTTAAACTATCAACTAATTCGGCACCAGAAACAATAAAAATAAATTTAAGTTGATGCGCTTCCTCACTCAAAACTGCATGAAACTCTTTGGGAAGTGTAATTTTTACTAGCGCATCCAAGGAATGCCCGATAATTTTTTCCTGTCTTTTTAATTCCAAAGCTTTACTTACTTCACTTTTTAATAAAACAATCTTTTCCCATTTTTCTACTAAATCATCTTTAAAGGAGATCTGCGTTAAATCAGGAAACTTTTCTAAATGGACACTTTTCCCTTTTTCTGTCTTTCCGGGAATATACTTCCAAACTTCTTCCGATGTAAAACTTAAAACAGGTGCCATCATTTGAACCATACCTGTCAAAAGTTTATACATTGCGGTTTGCCCTGATCGACGTTGCTTGGAATTTCTTGGAAAGGTGTAGAGACGATCTTTTAAAATATCTAAATAAAAAGCACTTAAATCCACCACGCAAAAATTATAAAAAGTATGGTAAAAAACATGGAATTCAAATCCCTCAAAAGCCTTTAGTATTCTTTCAAAAACTTTTTTAAAGCGATACAAAATAAATTGATCGATTTCCTCGAGCTCATTAAAAGGCAACGAGTCATTTTGGGGATCAAAATCATTCAAGTTTCCAAGCAAATATCGAAACGTATTTCGAATTTTTCGGTAAGCTTCAGTAAGTCGCTTTAATATTTCATGGGAAATGCGAATATCCTCTCTATAATTTTCCGAAGCCACCCATAATCTAAGAATTTCAGCACCATATTGGTCAATTATTTTTTGAGGAGCAATGACATTACCAGCAGATTTTGACATTTTCTTTCCCTTGCCATCCACTACATAACCATGAGTTAGCACTGCCTTGTAAGGGGCTGAACCCCGAGTTCCAACTGATTCCAGCAAAGAACTATGAAACCAACCTCGGTGTTGGTCACTCCCTTCTAAATAAAGGTCTGCCGGCCATTGCAGCTGAGGATCTTCTTCTAACACAGCAGCATGGCTCACCCCAGAATCAAACCAAACATCAAGAATATCCATTTCCTTTTTAAAATCCTGGCTACCGCAAACACATTTTACACCTGCCGGTAAAAGCTCTCGAACTTCTTTTTCGAACCAAAAATCCGCCCCGTGCTCTTCTACCAATTTCACAATGTGCGTGAATATTTCCGCAGAACATAAATGCTCCCCACATTGATCACAGGAAAAAACAGTAATAGGAACTCCCCACGCCCGTTGTCGCGATACACACCAATCAGGGCGGTTTTCCACCATATTGTAGATTCTTTCTTTTCCCCAGTCCGGGATCCAACGTGCCTTATTAATTTCTTCCAAAGACTTAGCTCGAAGTTCACCTTTATCCATGGGAATAAACCATTGTGCTGTGGCACGAAAAATAATTGGTTGGCGGCAACGCCAACAATGGGGATACGAATGCACTAATTCACTGTCATGAATTAAATAATTATCCTCTTTTAATTTCTCAATAATTTTGGGATTGGCTTTGGTAACGAACATGCCCCCGAAGTGCTCCACCTCTGGCTTAAATACTCCCTTATCATCTACAGGATTATAAGTTTCCAGACCGTATTTTTGACCTACAACGTAATCCTCCTGACCATGACCCGGTGCTGTGTGGACACAGCCGGTGCCTTGTTCCAACGTAACATGGTCACCTAAAATCACCTTAGAATCTCGTTCAATGAAGGGGTGTCGACAGATAATATTTTCTAATTCTTTACCCTGACATTTCCCCAATACTTTGTAATCGGCAATTTCCCATTCCAGAACCAGAGCAGGTAGCCTTTCTTCTGCAACTATCCAATGTTCATTTTGAATTTCAACCGCGACATAATGAAACTCAGGATGCACACATACTGCTAAGTTTGCAGGTAACGTCCAAGGGGTGGTCGTCCAAATAATAAAATTAACTTTTTTAGGATCCAAACCACTTATTTGATCCTTCCAACCTGAAGCCACGGGAAATTTTACATAAATAGAGGAAGACTTATGATCTCCATATTCCACTTCCGCTTCAGCTAAAGCAGTCATACAATGAGTACACCAATGCACAGGTTTTAAACCTTTATACACTTTGCCTGATTGAACAAATTTCCCAAATTCCCGAACAATTGTTGCCTCATAGTCGTAGTCCATAGTGAGGTAAGGCTTCTCCCAATCTGCAAACACTCCCAATCGTTTGAATTCTTCCTTCTGGATATCAACAAACTTTGCAGCATACTCTCTGCATAATTTTCGAATTTCCGTTTTAGAAAACTCTTTCTTTTTAGCTTTCAATTCTTTTCCAACCTGATGCTCAATAGGCAAGCCATGGCAATCCCATCCGGGAATAAACGTAGCGTCGTAACCTTTCATGCTCATTATTTTCACGACAAAATCCTTCAGGATCTTATTTAGAGCATGCCCCATATGAATATGCCCGTTAGCATAAGGGGGTCCATCATGGAAAACATATTTTGGTCTTCCTTTGGAACTGTTTCTGATCGATTCGTAGACCCCTTCATCCTCCCAATTTTTCAGCATCTCAGGTTCCTTGTTCACGAGATTGGCTTTCATGGGAAAATCGGTCTTTGGTAAATTTAAAGTTTCTTTATAATCCATTTTTTTCTATGGAGTTGAAAAAGGGTTTATATTATTTTAATTTCATTACGGATTTAGCTTTATCCATTGTACGCTTTGCCACTTTGCGGGCTTTTTCTGTTCCTACGGCTAATATTTCTTCTACCTCTTTTGGCTTCGAAGCAATTTCACGCCTTCGCTCTAATTGAGGTCCCATTCCCTCTAACATCGATTCAGAAAGTATCTTCTTACAATCTCCACATCCAATAACCGCAGTTCTGCAATCGCGATCAATCTGCTGTTGCATCTCTTTAGAAGAAAATAATTTATGAAAAGGAAATAAATTACAAACATCCGGGTCACCGGGATCATCACGTCGGGCTCTAGCAGGATCGGTGAGCATTGATTGGACTTTCTTTTTAATATTTTTTTCAGAATCAGAAAGATAAATAGAATTATTGTAACTCTTACTCATTTTTCTACCATCAATCCCGTTTAATTTTGGAATTTCTGAGATTTTGGCTTCTGGCTCAATAAAAGTATTTTTTTTATAAAACCCATTAAATCGACGAACTATCTCCCGGGAAAGTTCTAAATGAGGTGCCTGATCTATTCCCACTGGCACATAATGAGCATTGTATAAAACGATATCCGCTGTTTGCAAAATAGGATATCCCAAAAAACCAAAAGTACACATATCTACTGTTTTCACTTCTTGTTGTTTTTCTTTATAAGTCGGATTTCTTTCCAACCAGGGAACAGGAACAATCATAGATAATATAAGGTGTAATTCAGCGTGCTCAGGAATTTCGGACTGCACAAACAAAGTACACTTTTCAGGATCGAGCCCTGAACTAAGCCAGTCTACGGCTACTTCGAAGGAATACTCTTTAATGTATTTAGGATCTTGATACAAGGTAGTTAAGGAATGCCAATCTGCAATGCAATAAAAACATTCGTAATCATCCTGAAGGGAAACCCAATTTTGTAAAGCGCCAAAATAGTTGCCTAAATGCAACTTGCCTGAGGGTTGCATCCCACTTAAAATTCTTTTTTTAGCCATACATTCTATCCATCCTCAGTAGCTTATAATAAGCCACCTTTAAAAATCTCCCTTATCAAGGGAAATGTTTCTTGAGTGAAAAACTCTATCATAAACGATAAGGGAATTCTAAGGATACTTATCAAAATTTTGGTATTTGCAAAATAGTCCATTAGGAAAATTCCTAACAGCAATACCCCCATATATCTGTCAAAATAGTTTAGCTTTTGAGCTGTGGTTGGAGAAACCAGACCTTTTAAAACACTGGCACCATCTAAAGGAAAAATTGGTAGCATATTAAAAATAGCTAAAGCGCTATTAACATATACTCCCAAAGCAAAAACAAAAAAAATAATAGGTTGTTCTTCTATGTTGATCATGCGAAGAAAAAATCCGCAAAAAAGTGCCAACACGAAATTTGAAGCAGGCCCCGCCATAGCGACATACATCATGTCTCTTTGTGGATTTTGAAAATTCCTTGGATCTACAGGGACAGGCTTCGCCCAACCAAAACCCAAAAAATAAAATGAAATCGCCCCAAGAAAATCAAGATGCTTTAGCGGATTAAAGGTTAACCGACCCAGCAATTTTGCTGTATTGTCCCCCAGGTAATAAGCCGCCCTTCCATGCGAGTATTCGTGGACTGTTAAAGAAAACACAATTATAGATGTAAAAATTATATAAAATTGAATTGGGTTCAACTGTTCCTCGTTATTTTAGGAATAAAATTACAGAAGGGACCAGGGAATGGGGGGCCATTTTCCAAAAAATCACAACTTCTATGACTTAATTTTATCTCATTTCATTTTTTTTCCCAAACCAAACTCGAAGGAATTCTATTTATCCCAGCAAATGACCCTCAAAACGCTAAAGTTTACTCAAAATGCTTCACCCTAAAGAGGATTCCTTTACATTTTTTGACACAACACCCTCAATAAACATACCGAAATTTATTGAAATATGTTAATATAATCAACAGGTTGGATATTTTTACTTACTGCTACATTTAAACATCTTTACCTGGCTCATAAGGTGACTTAGTAAATAAACATGCTCGCGGGGATTTAAATTCCTTCAAACTAAATCTCATAATATTCTCCAACGAACTTTAGAATATTAAATTTTTTCTGTAATCCCCCTCCTACAAAATATGGATTCAACAATTATCAATTCGTCACTCGATTTTTTTTCTGATCTTTGGCAAGACATATCACAAACATTTTCGCAAATAATGGGTGATCCATTTTCTTTTTTACATTCCCTTATAAATAGTCCTGTATGGATTGCTATTGGAGGATTAATATTTTCCGCATTTATTATTTTTTTTATTCAAAGAAAAAAAAGAAAGAACTTACAAAAAAGGCGAATGGAAGAGCTAAGTGAAGCTTTAAAAGATGATCAAGATTATGAGTCTTCTGCTTTAAATTTTTCAGAAAATACAAATGAAGACTCATTAATGGAAGAATTGAAAGATCAACTTGAAATCACTGAAGAAACCAATGCGAGTCTCGACTCTACCATTCAACCTGACGAGCAAAATGAAAATTCTTCAACAAATATTGAAGAGGAATTAAAAGTTTTAGACCAAACTCTTCTTTCTGAAGAAGATGTATTCAAAGAAATAGAGGAATCGAACCCTGAAAAAGAAAGAACTTCATCTGAAAACTTTGAATACGATGCTGAACAAGCTCTAGAAAATCTCTTGCTGGATGAATCTAACGAAATTGATGAAACTTCCACAGCAAATGAAAAACTACTCTCAGAGACAACAGCATCAAAAATAGAAGATGAAAAACCAGAAGTTCCAAACTCTTCCAATGAGTTCATTTCTAATAGCCAAGATAATGTAGTAATTAAGGAGTCTATTGAACAAACAACCGCCCCTAAGAAACAGGCTAGCATCCTCCGCTTTCCACTAAAGGGAGAATCTAAAAAAGAAGAGACAACCGTACAACCAACAAAACAGAAACAAAAAAAGGAACCTTTTTTCTTATCTTTGGAGTTTTTAGTAGAAGACCCTGATGACTCAAAAACAACAAGCGCTCAACCCACTTTAAAGGCCAGCGAAAAAGATGACCGCTCCTTAGAAGATCTGGGAGATTTAAACCAAAAAATCAAAAATACTATTGAGTATTTTCAAAAAGAAGTCATAACGGAAAATGAACCTTTAGTGCTAAGCGCTCAAGATATGGTATCAGAAAATTCTTCTGTAAATTCATGAAAATGACATCGACCTAAAAGAACGAATTCAAAAATTTGGAAGTTTACTAGAAAAACAAATTCTAGGTTCCGAGAAAAATACTCAAACTGAAATAACGCAGCATACAAATTTCCAAACCACTGACAAAAATTCGAATATCACCAAAACAAAAAACAAAAAATCTATTTCATTGGAAACATTAGAATCACTTCTATTCACTCTTAGGAAAAAAGAAACTAGCACATGACATCAACCCCAAAAATAATCACAATAGGTGGTGGCAAGGGAGGGGTCGGCAAAAGTATTTTGGCCGCAAACCTTTCCATCGCTCTTGCCATTATGGGTCAAAAAGTAGCTTTAATTGATGGTGATTTTGGGGCTTCCAATCTCCACGCACTTTTGGGATTGTGTAATCCTCCTAACGGATTTCAAGATTTAATCAATAAAAGTGAAACAGACCCCAACTCCTTACTAATTGAAACTGGAGTCGCCAATTTGAGTTTCTTAAGCGGGGCTGGAGATTTTCCGGGTAGCGGAGACATTAATTTAAAAAATCAAAATCGGCTGGTAAGTCTAATAAAAAGTTTAAGTACTGAAACTATTATTATAGATTTGGGACCGGGTATGAGTTTTCAGGTTGTAGATTTTTTCAATCTAGGTCATGAACAAATAGTTGTCTCTACCCCCGAAATAACTTCTATAATGAATACTTTCGGTTTTATAAAGTCCGCACTTTTCAGAAAAATTGGTCAGGTTTTCAAAGGAAATACAGAAATTCAAAGCTTGCTGGATATTACCCGCAATCCTAATGTGTCAGAAGAATGTTATAAAATTGATGAGTTCAAATCTAAGGTTCAGGAAATTCAATCAGACTCTTTAGAAGAATTGGAAAAATTAATTTCTGATTTTCAAATAGGACTGGTAATAAACCGTGTTCAAACCAAGAAAGATATTTTTATGGGCGATCATCTAATTGAACTTGCCAATAAGTTTCTTGGAATCAAAGTGCAATATTTAGGATATATAATTGAAAGTGATCTTGTTCGCAGTTCCGTTGGCGAGATGATTCCGTTTTTAATTAAAGATCCCCAAAGTCTTCCCTCCAAAAACCTACAACAAATTATTAGCTCTGTGACCGGTTCTGAGGTCCATCTCATTAAGAAAGATGGCACCATTTTTGTTTCTAAACAAATCCAGTTGCCTACCGGTTGGAGTCAATAATTTCATTTTTTTTCTTTAAAGTATAAAATAAAATTATCTTCAATTAATTACTTTGGGTTGCAGGGGTGCAGACAATAATTGACACTTATTTACATAAGCTTTTGAAGTTAACGCAAAACGAATCAGAAGTTTTGTATGTCGTGGGCGGAACCCTGCGCAACAAATTTTTAAAAATCCCCATCGAAGATTATGATTTCACTGGAATCAAAGCTCCTGAAATTGCCAAGTTATTTTCAAAATCTCAAAAGCTACCTCTTGTCCAATTAGATGACACCCCAAACCGCGAAACTTATCGGGTGGTTATTGGAGAAGACCTGTTTTTTGATTTTTGCCGTCTTCAAGGTTGTAATATTGATGAAGATTTAAGCCAACGAGATTTTTCAATAAACGCCATGGCTCAACCACTAGAAAAGTTTATCCAAGGATCTTCAAATTTAATTGATAATTATAATGGATTAGATGATCTTAAAAATAAATCAATCAGAGTTTTTTCAAAAAACGCATTTAAGGAAGACCCACTTCGAATGGTCAGAGCTTTTAGATTCGCAGCCACATTGGGTTTTTCGATTCAAACTGAGACCTATTCCCAAATTCAAAACTTACATTCAAGCTTGCAATCCGTCGCAAACGAGAGAATCACTTCCGAATTTTTAAAAATCTTAGATTCCCATAATTCTCAATTTTCGGATTTGCTTTCATCTGGTATCGCTACCACAATGCTGCCAGAACTTAATGAATCCCTATTCAAAGGATCCAAGATAATCAATTCCAATAAAGAGCCCTCCCCTTTTTTACAATTTTTGGAGTTCCTAGAACAATTGCTAAACCAACCCAGCAATTATTTCACTAAGTTTGTCAATGAATTGCACAATATTTTAACAACAAAAAATTACCGTTCTTTAATTAAAATGGCTGGATTGCTCACACCAGTAGAGTTGTCATTATCAAACCCCAACAATCATACTTTTCGAGCAAGAAAAATTTCTCCAATATCAACCACTCTGAAACGTTTAAAATGGAGCAATCATCATCAAAGTTTCATCGACAAAACACTTCATTTTTATCATTTTCTAATAAATAATTTCGAAGACTTCTTTTTGATATCACCCGAAAAATTGCAAATCTACCGTTTAATAAAAAAAAGCGAGGAAAAATTTTTGCCATCGATTTTCTTATTAATCGCCAACCGAATCTCAGAGAATAAAAATTCCCCAACCTTTAACAATTCTATCGAGAAAATTATGCAATTTTATTTTGAAACTTTTTTACCCAGTCAAAACCAAAGTCCGCTATTAAATGGTGTAACCTTAATAAATAAGTTTCATCTAGAACCATCACCCAAGTTCAAATTTATAATTGAACAGGTCGAAGAAGCGAGGGTTCTTGGTAAAATTTCTACTATTGGTGAAGCAGAATCTCTTGCTCGTGCTATAATTAAATCTCAAAATTGGGATGGACCAAAAAATGAAATATAAAAATACATTTTGGTTGGACAAAAAGATAATTTTAGGTGAAGGGGAAATAGACCCTGAAAAACCTATTAAATTATTAGTGGGATTTCACGGTGCTGATTCCACTCCCGAGAATATTTTAGTTCACGGGAATAAGTTAAACCTTAGCAATACCATAACAATCTATCCCGAAGGACCCGTTGAAGCCAATGAAGGTTCTTGGAGTTGGTGGTTAGATGGTCCGGGTCAAAAAGAGTCCATTGTTGAGTATATTGATTTTACCTCCAAAATAATTAACGAAGCCCACGATTACGCAAAGAAAAATCATTCTGCTCAAAAAATTCGAACCTGCTTATGGGGATTTTCCCAAGGAGCCGCTGCTTCTTTGGTTTATACTTTACTTGGCAATCATACTTTACATAAAATAGCTTCTGTTTGCGGGTTTTTACCTGAATTGCCCGACGGAAACGAAAAAAATCCTCAAAGCGCAACCGTCTTGGGAATATTTGGAACCAATGATGAGATAATTCCTTCGTTTTTGGCAGACCATGCTCTTGAGGAAATGAAAGCGCAAGGCCATGATTTAACTATTAAGGAAACCTCCCAAGGTCATGAAATAAACTCAGATAATATTTTAGATTTGACCTCTTTTTTTAACTCAGGCTGACTCCTCCCTCATTATCTACTTTTATTTTATTTGACAACATAAAGCCTTTTGATACTATTTAAAAAATTTGAACTTTTGTTCAGGTGTATGGAAAGACGGTGCAAATCCGTCACGGGCCCGCCGCTGTAACCGAGGACGAAACCTGCGATTGACCACTGAATATTTATTTGGGAAGGTGCAGGGATTAGATTGATTCGGAAGTCAGAAAGCCTGTCTGAGCAAACTTCACACACTCTCCGGTACCTGAGAGGTGAAGGGAATAAATATAAGCTCTTTCCTACGGAAAGATCGATTTAGGCCTTCCAGGTAACCGGAAAACGGATTCTACCAATGAGCCAATTCGCATCTTTCATTCCTATTCAGACAAATAAAAAAATCTACTTCTTTTTTTCTATTAAATGGTCTTTCTTTAGAAAAGCTTCTCTATATAATTACTTTTCAAATTGTGTTTTGCTCCCATGGGTCCTTTATCTTTGCAAATCCCCAATTTCCGCAAAGAATAATCTCAATGTCCCCATCCATTACAGAAATATTGTTTGAGCTGGGCCAGGGGGACCGCGTGGTCGGTGTGACTAACTTTTGCTCATATCCTAAAGAAGCTTGCAAGTTACCTAAGATTGGTGGGCTTATAAATCCAAGTAAAGAAATTTGGATTCAATTAAAGCCAGATTTAATTATTCTCCAAAAAGGGAGTCAAAAACTAGAAAGAGATGCTCATCAATTAAATTTAAAGACTCTTTCTGTATCAATGGGAAATATTAAAAATATTTTTGATTCCATTCACACTATCGGCAAAAGTTTGGGAAACGAAAATAGAGCTAAAAATCTTGGTGAAAAAGTTAAAAAGCAGGAATTCAAGATTTTAAAAATCGTTTGGCCAAAACAGACCCAAAATCCGTACTATTAATATTAGGAGATTCGGCAGACCCACAAAAAGATCTTTATGCAGCTGGAAGCCAAACCTTTTTAAGTCAACTATTGGAGCTCGCTGGAGGTAAAAATGTAATCGAAAACCCCATGGCAGAGTATCCCAAAGTGTCCAAGGAATTTATAATTCAAAAATCCCCTGAAGTGATTATTGAAGCAGGACCCAAGTCGAACCTTTCTGCAAAAGAAAAAAATGCTCGTTTAAATCAATGGAACTTATTTACTTCGATTCGCGCTGTTAAAAATAAAAATATACATTTTATCGGCGCGGATTATATTTTAATTCCCGGACCTAGGTTATTAAAAATAATAGAACGTTTTGCAAAAGCAATCCATCCGGAATCATTCCAATGAAAACTTCCAAATCAAACTCAAAGACCCCTCCTATTCCATTATTTAAAGTTAGCAACATTTCATTTTCTTATTCAAAGGAACCGGTTCTTAAGGAGATAAATATAAGCATCCTAGAAAAAGAATTTACCGCCATTATTGGACCTAATGGATCTGGAAAATCTACATTACTTAAACTTTTAGGCGGAATTCTAAGCCCGGGAGCCAACAAAATATTTTTCAAGGACCAGGATATTACAAAAATTAAGAGAAAGTCTCTAGCCACTTCCATTTCATGGATTCCTCAAGATCATTCCATGCCATTTTCTTTTAAGGTAATGGAAATAGTCATGATGGGTCGGCACCCTTACCTGCCTCCTTTGGCGTTCGAATCAGATCATGACAACCAAATCGCACGAAATGCTTTAACACTTACAGACACACTTCAATTCCAAAATAAAAGCTTTAATCAAATTAGTGGTGGAGAAAAACAAAGAGTTCTTTTAGCAAGCGCCATTGCCCAGGAACCCAAAATTATGCTCTTAGACGAACCAACATCAGCATTGGATTTAAAGTATCAAATCCAAATTTTAAATATTTTAAAACTATTAAACGAGACCAAAAACACATCGTTAATTTTAGCAATGCATGATTTACATTTGGCATCCAAATACTGTAATCGCCTGATCCTATTAAAGGAAGGAAAAATATTCGCAGATGGCACTCCTGAAAATGTTTTAAAAAAGGACATCATAGAAAGCGTTTATGAGGTTGAAATTGATTTAATATCAAAATTAGAGGATGGAAGTGTTTTGGTTTCTCCAAAATCATCATAATGAATAACTTAGACGCAATAAATACTTCAGGTAAATATATAAAGATTATTCTAATATTTATTCTTATTTATATTATTACTCTATGTATTGTTCCTTTAATTGGCCCAACACAAATTGACTTTGTGAAAGCATTTTCCAGCAGCATTCCCGCAAAAGACAATATCGACGCAAATATTTTGTTTTTAGCACGTTTGCCTAGGATTTTATTAGGTTCTATCGCAGGAGGTTCATTTGCCGTTGCGGGTGCGGTTCTGCAAGCTTTATTAAGAAACGATCTGGCCGCTCCCTTCACATTGGGAGTTTCTAGTGGGGCTGCCTTAGGAGCTGTAATAGCCATTAGCTTTAACCTTAATTTTGTAATTCTTGGTTTTTCTACCGTTCCATTAGCAGCTTTTTTAGGCGCGCTTGGAGCCATTATTTTGGTTTTCAGCTTAGTAAAAACTCAGCATGGAGACTTTCCTACAGCTGTCTTACTTTTAGCAGGAGTCGCAGCAAATTTCTTCTTTGCTTCCCTGGTAATGTTCATTCATTACTTAGCCGACTTTACCAGATCCTTTCAAATTGTAAGGTGGCTGATGGGAGGATTAGACACGACAGACTATCAAACTATATGGTCCATTTTTCCACTAGTATTAATAGGCGTTGGCATTTTGGTTTATTACTCTCGTGATATTAATTTAATAAGCGCCGGTTGGGACACTGCAAAAAGTCGAGGAGTTGATGTGATCCATGTCCAAAAAATAGGATTTATAATGTCCTCTCTAATTGCAGGAACAGTAGTAGCTGCCACAGGCCCTATTGGCTTTGTAGGCCTTATTGTCCCTCACATAGTCAGATTATTAGTTGGGCCTGATTTGAGAATACTAATTCCCGCATCGTTTTTCTTTGGGGCTAGCTTTTTGATTATTTGCGATACCATAGCCCGCACCTTATTAGCCCCATCTGAAATACCAGTGGGAATAATTACAGCCATAATTGGAGGTCCATTTTTTGTGTGGCTTCTAAAAAAACAATCCAGGTGACCTTATGACAGCAAAACCTTTAATGATACAAGGAACCGGATCGGGAGTTGGGAAAAGCATTATTACTGCAGGGTTATGCAGGCATTTCTACAAGCAAGGTTATAAAGTGGCGCCATTCAAAGCTCAAAACATGTCGCTAAACTCGTTCATTACTAAAGAGGGAGGAGAAATGGGTCGGGCTCAAGTTTACCAGGCAGAAGCTTGTAACATTGAGCCACATGTGGCGATGAATCCTGTTTTAATGAAACCCTGCGAGGACAACTTATCCCAAGTCATTGTAATGGGGAAAGTTTACGGACAAAGAAATGCCAAAGATTATTATTTGGAAAAACCTACTTATGTGGAAGAAATAGATTCTGCTTATAATTTTCTAAATGAAAAATACGAAATAATAGTTTTAGAAGGTGCCGGTTCCCCAGCTGAAATTAACTTGAAGCATAAAGACTTTGTTAACATGTTTATGGCCAAAAAATCAAATTCGCCCGTCTTACTTGTGGGTGACATTGACCGCGGTGGAGTGTTTGCCTGGTTAAAAGGAACTGTCGATCTTTTAGACCCTGAAGAACAAGACCGAATAGCAGGTTTCATTATAAACAAATTTAGAGGTGATATAGATCTTTTAAAACCCGGATTGAAGCAATTGGAAGACATGACAGGTAAACCAGTTTTAGGTGTTTTGCCATTTGATCACAACCTTTTTGTCGATGAAGAAGATGCCATTCCTTATTTAGGAAAGAGAGAAAATAATTTTTGTAATGAATGTCTGGATATAGCTGTCCTAAGATTCCCCAGAATTTCCAATTTCACAGATATGTCTCCTTTAGTTCACGATCCCAATATATCACTTCGCTATATTTGGAATAGTCAACATTTGGGTTCCCCTGATTTAATAATTTTACCAGGCTCAAAAAATACAATCGCAGATTTACAGTTTCTAAAAAAACAAAATTTGGATTCTTCTATTAAGAAAGCTCATAAGCAAGGCACGCTCATTCTAGGCATTTGTGGAGGTTTTCAAATGATGGGAGAAACACTGAGTGACCCTGACCAATTAGATGGCCGAGGAAAGTTTGAAAAAGGACTAGGATTATTTAAATTAGAAACCACCTTTCAAAAAAATAAAATCACTAAACAAGTTCAATCCGAAACAATTCCGAGTCCACTTTTTAAAGCAGGATTGCCGGTGGAGGGATACGAGATTCATATGGGACAGACTGTATTCAAGGAAACTTATGTCTCATTATTCAAAAATGTGAACACAAATCATAGTGAAACCTTAGGGGTAGTCAATACCCAGGGAGACATTTTAGGAACATATCTTCATGGGATATTAGATAAAGATAGTTTTCGAAATGATTTTTTAAATTACGTTAGAAAAATTCGAGGAAAACCCTTATTAAATGAAAACTGGAACTACCAAGATTTTCGCTATCAACAATTGGACAAGTTGGAAAACTTGATAAGTAAGAATTTAGACTTAAACAAAATTTATAACATAATGGGGTTACCTAATGAATGATGATTTAAAGTTTACAAACTCCATTAAAATAAAATTGCGTCCTTATTTGACTGCCTCCGTAGCTATTCATCTAACTTTGATTGCAATTTTTTATTTTCTGGCCGCAACATCCATAAAACCTCTTAAAAATTCTAATCCTAAAATTAAGATTACAAAGTTAATACAAAATAAAAAGGAAATCGAGAAGGACAAAACTGTTTCCAATCCACAAAAACACAAAATCAAATATCAGAGAAGCCATCTCAATTAGAAAAAACCAATATGGCACAAATCCCTAAAAGCCTTTATAAGTCAGAAATTTTTAAATCAAAAGGAATACAGCAATTAAAAGCTCTTACGCCTTCAAAAAATACTATTAATGAAAAACAAGTCCCCTTAATTAAAAAGCAATTGTTTGCTAAAAATTCAACTTCTATTAAATCTTTCAAACCTCATATCCCAACTCCATTAAATTCTAAACAAATATTTCCGACTTTAGTAAAACAAGGAAACAACTCTCCAAAATAAATAGTCCTTTTAAAAAATCAAAAGTAAAAACTGCGGACTTCGGAAATATAGTCAATCCACCAAAGAAATTTATTAGTGCCACTTCTAAAGTAAGTTTTAATAGAGATTCTATACGTTCTTTATCACCCTCTCCTCAAAATTTGTTTAGTAAACCATCCGCTGGTGTAAACTTGATTAGTTTCTCAGCATATAAACCCACTTCGAAAATGAATATTCAACCCCTTTCCCTTTCAACAAAAACCTCTATAATAAGTAATAAGTCCTCAGGATCAGAAGCTAAGAAGCTTTGGGCAGTGTTCACTCATAAAGTCAGAAAAAAAGTTGATCTTGCAAAACATTATCCTAGGATAGCGCTCCGGCGGTTGGCATGGACAGCCTGTAGTTAATTTCACTCTCGATAATAATAGCAATGTAATTAATTTATTCTTGGGAAAAACATCAGGTCACGATATTTTAGATAAAGCTGCTTTAGACACTGTGAAAAAAGCAGAACCTTATCCTAGGTTTCCGGAATCATTGAAGCTATAGTCCCACAAATTTGAACTTCCAATATCTTTTAATTTGGATTAAAAATGAAAAAACTATTATTTCTAATTTCATTATTTTTTATAGTTATTCCACCTTCTATTTCCGCCAAAACTTTAAAGATAGATTCAGATGGAGATGGAAACATTGATCAATGGCAATACATATCCGAAGACGAAGCTATTTTAAAAATTGTTTACGACAAAAATCATGACAACCGTGCAGATCAAATCGACTATTACAACGAAAACTCAACGGTAATTCGAACAGCTATTGATAGAAATCTAGATGGGAAAATGGATCAATATCAATATTATAGTAATAATGCTGTTCTCCTTCGAATAGAAAAGGATACCGATTTTAAAGGAAGAATCAACTGGAAGGAACTTTATTCACCCTTGGGTTTAATTCATCGTGTTTCTATTGACTCTGACAATAATGGACGTTTTGACACATGGAAGCTTTTTGATAAAAAAGAAAAATTAGTGCGCATTGAAAGAGATCTAAACCAAGATGGAAGAATAGACACATGGGACATATTCCACCCAACCGGAAAATTCTTATATAGTGCTTTTGATACTAATGGAGATAAAATAGCAGACCAGTGGCATTACTTTTTGGAAAATAACTTGTTGGATCGTATAGAATTTGATAGAAATTTTGATCGAAAGATTGATCGGTGGGAATACTACTCAAAAGGGAATTTAGCTCGAATAGAATTAGACCGTAATTTTGACGGAAAATTAGATTTGGTAAAAAGAGAGGGAGAGGAAAAATAATGCTTTTTTGTCGAAGAAATATTGCGTTTTTATCTTTAATTTTATTTTTAACATCTTGCACCCCACAACCCACAAAAGAAGTACCAGCCGAATTTAAGAAGGGCCAAGAATATTTTCATCGTGTTTGCTCCAATTGCCATGGTTCAGATGCTATGGGCGGCCATACAAAAGCTCCTCGGTTAATTGATACCGATTATATTGTTAGCGAATTCCCTGATGAAGATATTCGAGAAACCATCTTAAATGGCACGGATAAAATGCCTTCACAGAAAAGCAATGTTACCGGCGACGAAATTACCGAAATTATTAAATACTTAAGATACTCTCAAAATGTAGCTGATTTAGTGATTGACCAGGATGAGCCAGACGTTGATGAAGAGCTGGAAGAAGAATAGACTCAATAAATCCCTTTTCTGACAATTTTCGCATTAATCAAAACTTGCAATCAGGTTATCTTGACAGAGCAATCGATTTTGGCTAAATTGTTCCCTTTTTTATCCCCTACACAAATTACCTGACCCTGGAGGGAGTTCTATAAATGTCAACCAATGAAAGTTATATTCAAGATTGTTTTGCTGATAGATTAGGTGGAAACCAATTTGGTAAAGATACTACAGTTTATAAGTTTGAAAAAATTAAACGGGCTAAAAGAACGGCTTTGGAAGCCAACCCGGGGAAAGAATTATTTGATATGGGTGTAGGTGAACCTGATGAAATGGCTCATCCCGGAGTGGTTAAAGCATTACAATTAGAAGCTGAAAAACCAGAAAACAGAGGTTACACCGATAATGGAATTGAGGAATTCAAAGAAGCTGCTGTTAAATATATGGAAACCACTTTTGGTGTAAAGGGGTTAGACCCTAAAAAACATGTCAACCACTCAATAGGTTCCAAACCTGGTTTAGCTTTGATTCCCAATATTTTTATTAACCCGGGTGATATCACATTAATGACAGTCCCAGGCTACCCTGTAATGGGAACTCATACTCAGTACCTTGGAGGGAAAGTCGTCAACTTGCCATTAACGGAAGAAAATAATTTTCTACCAAATTTAAAAGACATTGACGCGAAAACTGCTAAAAAAGCAAAGCTCCTTTACATTAATTACCCCAACAATCCTACAGGTGCTAATGCGACGAAAGCATTTTATGAAGAAGTGGTGGACTTTGCCAAAGCAAATAATATTATTGTCATTCAAGATGCTGCATATGCAACCTTAACTTATGATGATCCCCCCTTAAGTTTCCTATCGGTACCAGGGGCCTTAGATGTTGGAGCTGAGCTTCATTCGCACTCTAAAGCATACAATATGACGGGTTGGAGATTGGCATTTATTGTGGGAAATGAATTAGTCGTAAAAGGCTTTGCAAATGTGAAGGACAATATTGATTCAGGTCAATTCGCGGCTATACAAAAAGCAGGAATTTATGCATTAGAACATCCCGAAATCACTAAAGATATTGTTGAAAAATACAAACGGCGATTAAAAAGTTTAGTTGACACATTAAACTCGGTGGGGTTTCAGGCAAAAATGCCTGGAGGTTCGTTTTTTCTCTACGCCAAGGCACCTATAGGAATCAAAGGCGGGCAAAAATTCCAAAATGCAGAAGAGTTTTCTCAATATTTAATAACCCAGCACCTAATTTCAACTGTTCCCTGGGATAATGTAGGAAGCTATGTTCGGTTTTCAGCTACATTTGCAGCTAAAAGTATCGATGAAGAACAAAGAATTATGAATGAAATCCAATCAAGGCTTTCAAAAGTAGAGTTTGATTTTCAATAATCAGGAGCGTTGATCCATGGCATCGAATGCTTTCCTGGGGCTGGGATCTAATTTGGGCAACCCGAAAGAAAATATTTTACGGGCTATTCAACAATTGAGTTCACTTCCTAATACTAAAATATTAAATCAATCCTCTTTATATCGCACTGAGCCAATTGGAAATACAAATCAAAACTGGTTTTTAAATTCAGTGGTCCAAGTACAAACAAATTATTCGCCCCGGGAACTTTTAATTTCTTTAATGGCCTTAGAGAAGGGAATGGGGCGTATGAGGATTGAAAAATGGGGCCCACGAATTATTGATTTAGATATTTTGTATTTCGATGATTTAATAATAAACGAAGAAGAGCTGCAAATCCCTCATCCCGGTATCTCAGAAAGATGTTTTGTTTTAGTTCCTCTCAATGAAATAGCACCTGACTACATTCATCCTGAATTAAAAAAATCCAATAGAAATTTATTAGGAGAATTATCTCAAGAACAGCAGCAGGTTGAAAAACTAGATTAATTTTCAACTGTTTTTAGTTCTAAGATTTCCATTTTTTCTATGGCTTCAAACATTAATTGTTGCCAGGGATATTTCATTTCGTCCTCATTCATATATTTGGACTTGCCACGCGTTACGGGTTTCGGAGGCATAAATACAGAACAGCAATCAGGATGAGGTTCAATACTAATTTCATAAGTTTCTAAGTTTTTAGCCTCAGAAATAATTTCTTGTTTACCCATACCAATCAAAGGACGAAAGACACTCATTGTTACAACCTCTGATACAACACTTAAATTTTCTAAAGTCTGTGAGGCTACTTGGCCTAATGATTCACCTGTCACCAAACCTTTACAATCAAATGATTTAGCAACCACTTCGGCAATTCTATACATCATTCGCCTATACAAAACCACTCGATTACTGGGAGTGCATTGGTCGCGAATAGCAATTTGTATATTTTCAAATGGAACAACAAACAACTTTCCTTTACCTTGATAACGGTTTAAAACTTTAGCCAAGCGAAAAACTTTGTCATAACCGCCTCTTCCCATAAAAGGACGATTATCAAAAAATATTCCATGGGCAATACAACCTCTACGGATCATTCGAAACATAGCCACAGGACTATCAATACCACCAGATACCAGACCTAGAATTGAACCAGAGCTCCCAACCGGTAATCCGCACAACCCTTTTATGCGGTTGGAAAAAATAACTGTTTGTTCGTGTCCGATTTCAATTTCCAAAACAAATTCTGCCTCATTAATATTTACACTTAACCCACCTTCCTGTAAATTTTCCATAATCCTACCGCCGACTTCACGGTCGATCACTTGTGAAGTATGAGGAAATAACTTATTGGACCTTTGAGTCCGAACACAAAATTTCAATTCATTTCTTTTCTTCAAAATAGGTTCTATCCAACGGACACCAATCTTGGCAAGTTCATCAAAGTCTGGTTCCGTTTCAACTCCAACACTTATAGATGAAATCCCTGGCACATATTGTAATTGTTTAACACATTCTTCTACTTGAATTTCAAGGCAACCAATCATGACTCGACCATGAGGAGCCTTTATACGAATATTTTGCAATTTATTTAGTTTTGCTTGAATATTTCTGACCAGGCAATCAATAAACATCCACCGATTTTTACCTTTAAGCCCAATTTCATCGTATCGAATTAGTATGGTTCTTTCTTTATTCATCAGTGAGAACCTTGGTGTCTAAAAGTGGAGAACAATTCATCGTAAGACTTAGCAAATTGAATTATAAATTCGTCTATCTCTTGGATAGTATTGTTTCTATTAAAAGAAACTCTTAAACTGCAGCGCGCCTCCTGTGGAGACAATCCTATTCCAGTCAGTATTTTTGAGGGTTCTTTTGAATGGGCGCTACATGCACTTCCTAACCCAACAAAAATATTCTCCTTTTCCAAATGATGAAGAATTGTTTCTCCTTCCACAGGCGAAAAGGAAAAATTAAGAATCCCCGGAGACTGATTAGAGTCATTTTTGTTAATAGAGGAATTAAAATTTAAATTCAAATTAGACATCTTGCCATTTAAATCTTGTAATCTTTCAACTAAATAGTTGGTCAATTCTTCCAATTTTGCTTTCGTTTCTCCCTGACGTTTAATGGCGATTTTTATGGTTTCTGCAACCCCAACTATTAAGGGAACTGGAAGAGTCCCTGATAATAGGCCGTATTGCTGGTTTCCTCCATGAATCAATGGATTTAATGATAAGTTACCATCGAAAATCAATAACCCAATGCCTTTAGGACCGTGCATTTTATGCGCTGAAATCGAATACCCGGAAATACATTCCCAAATTTCCTTAGTCAGTTTAATCTTTCCTACCGCTTGCACACCATCTAAAAACAAACGAGTTTTAGGAGAATTTTTTTTAAGAAGAGAAGTTATTTTTAAAGGATCATTTATACTTCCCAATTCATTATTTACATGAGACAAGCATAGTAACTTTACTTTTTTATCTTTTAACCCTGAAACACTTGATGGAACTAAGAACCCATTTTTTTGGAAGTTCAAAAGAGAAATGGGAGTGTTTCCATTTTCATTAAAATACTCCAATATTTTAGAAATACTTGGATGTTCCAATCCTAAACTAGCCGCCAATTTATCCGGAAAACATAATCCCTTTATAAATAGATTATTTGACGCACTGCCACCGCTAGTGAAAACCATTTTAAAACGGGAGGGGATATCCAGATATTCTCGAATTGAGTTTTCCGCTTCCTCAATTTTCCTTTTTGCATCTAACCCCAAACTATATACAGTTCCTGAATTTCCAAAATCTTTTTGGAAAGCCTTTTCAATTACACCAATCACCTCAGGGTCCATAGGTGTAGTAGCAGCATTATCAAAGTAAATCATAAACTCAAGAAAAATTAAGGTTGGTAGGGTTTAAATAGATCATGATCAACATCTAAGTGATTTAAAATTCTACCTACAACAAAATTAACTAAATCACCAATATCCTTAGGTTGATTATAAAACCCTGGGTTTGCAGGCAAAATTAGCGCTCCGGCCTGATCTAACGTCAGGAGATTTTTCAGATGAATTGTGCTTAAGGGTGTTTCTCTTGGAACAACTATCAATTTATTTTTTTCCTTCAAGATAACATCTGCCGAACGCTCGATAAGAGATTGTGAAATTCCTGAACTTATCCGGCCAATGGTTCCCATACTGGCTGGGACAATCACCATTCCATCGGTTGAAAATGAACCACTTGCTATACTTGCATTGATTTTTGAATTCTTATATAGAGTGACATTTTCTTTATCAAAATAATTCAAATTAATATCTAACTCTAACTTTAGCAATTCATAACTTCGTTCAGAAACAATTACATGTAATTCTGACCTTGGTTGTAAAAAATCAAAAAGATGCTTTGCATAAACCACTCCACTAGCACCTGTAATAGCTAAAATAAAACGTTTCATTTAATTTGTTTTTTCAATATTGAATCCACCTCTTTTACGATAGATTGATGGACTTCTTCTACGGGTAGATCACTATTAATAATTTTAATATGGGAGCCAGAAAAGGAATCAAAAATGTTTTGAACTTTACTTAAATACTCTTCTTTTTCGAATGCACTAAAGTTTTCCCGCCCTTCTTGAATTCTTCTAAAACTTTCTTCTATCGTCCCACGAAACAACAGAACCAATTCCGGACGCGGAGCAAATGTCTCGTTCTCTTCACAAATCTTCTTTGGGTCAAAACCCAAAGCACCCTGGTACGCAGCAGTTGAATAATAATACCTGTCGACCAATACAATTTTTTGTTCTCTTAATGCAGGCAATATATTTTGATCCACGTCCTCCCGTCGATCATTCATAAAATATTGCAATTCTTCCTCCGCAGAGATACCCCCTCTTCCATGGGTCAAAATTTTTCGAATTTTTTGGCCCCATTTTCCTTGCGTTGGTTCTCTTAGTCGTAAAACGGAGAACCCATTTTTCTCTAAATAATCCCCCAACATCTTACATTGTGTGGATTTTCCGGTACCATCAATACCTTCAAATGCAATTAAATACCCTTTTGACTTATTCACTTATTATCCATCTCAGGTTTGTTGCTTTTATAGAGGAATTATTCCATAATAAAAAAAGAAATTTAGGGGATAATCTCGCCTACAATCACTGAATAAACTTGATTAAAATATTGGTTATTCAATTCTTATCATCATAACAGTTATAAAACAAGGCTTGTATAGTGAAAAAATTCTGGAAAGGTTTTGGGCTGGTTTGCTTAGGGATTTTTCTTCAATTTAAATTTAATATTTTATATGGAATTGTATTTCTGGAAAACCTCAATTTCCATGATCGTACATATTTCGTAAAAATGAACTTAGTGCCAACTGATGAAAAATTAAGGGTATTGAAAGTTGAGACCACAGTCCATCATTCATTAGGAGCCGACTACTTTGCAAATGTATATATTCCTGATAACTACAAGGTTTTAAACAAAAAACCTTATCTGGGCACAGAAACCATTCAAGGATATAATGCGTATAAGATGGATATGAAACGAGTATATAGGGATGTTCTTAGTAAAGAGGATTTTATTATTTCGCCAGTCAATATTGAGGAAGATATAATTGCTGCCCCTATCTTGGTCCATTTTGAAAATATGAATCAGCGACTTCATAAAGATTCCACCTATAAAATAGCTACTATTCAACAAAAAACTGACTTGGAAGGCCCAGAAATTGCCGAGGCTAAATACCCACAACAATTAGGCATGTAATACTTCGAATATGAAAACCAATTTAAAAGATTATTATCAAATTTTAGGAATTCCCGAAAGCGCTAATGAGGAGCAAATTAAAAAGGCTTATCGCAAATTAGCCATAGAAACCCATCCTGACCGCAATCCGAATAATCCTGAAAGTGAAGATCGGTTTAAAGAAATCACAGAAGCTTACGGAGTTTTGATGGATCCGGTTAAACGAAAAGAATATGATTTTTTTCGTGGAGGATTTACTAAAGGGTCGCGTAAAAACCCTAATTTTAATTACTCTCAACAAGAAATATTTGAAAATATGTTTCGCCAAACATTTGGTCGTGATGCTTTTAAGGACTTAAATATGGAGTTTACCCGTTCAGGGTTTCGATCAGGTACTGGTTTTTTTGAGACCATATTATTTAGCGGAGCCGCCGGAACTTTAGGGAAATTACTTCGGAAGGTGCCTGGACCTATTGGAAAACTTGGGACAGGAATATGGATTCTTCAATCATTAGGCGCTTCTGTTTATGCCTATAAAAAAAGTAAATCCGGAAATGAATTTTCTAAGAATTCCGACAATTCTAGTGGAATCTCTGACTCAATAAAAAATATTTTTCAAAAAACAAAAACCGGCAATGGAGAACTTTCACTAGACATCAATTTTGATATCACCATTCCACCATCCGAAGCCTCCACGGGTGCAAAAAAACAAATTTCCTATAAAGTTGGAGAGCAAATCGAAAAATTGCTAATCAAAGTTCCCCCTGGAATTGAAACAGGAGGTAAACTTCGGGTTAAGGAAAAAGGTAATGCGAAAAATGGAAAACGAGGCGATTTAATATTGACAATAAATATCCAAAATTAGTAGCCTTCTCCCCCTAAAGTCCTTTCCTACTTCTCTAACTAAAGCAAAAAAGAATATTCCTCAAAATATTATTTTTAGGGTATTCTGAACCCATCGAAAATTAAGATTTTCAATTTAATATTCTATATTTCATTTTCCTAATGACTTTGCTTGTTATTTAAAATGCCCTTTGATTTCAATGTTAAATCCAAATTAACTTTTTTGATTGTTTTTATCCTCATAGCACTTTTTAACACCAGGCATTCCCTGGCAAAGGAAAAGCCTTTAGTTCCTGTGGGTGTAACCAAAGCAGTTCAATTTTCTGCAGAAAAAATAATTGAATTACCAGGAACGGTTTTAGCCTGGGCTACTACTCGTCTTGCAGCTGAAATTGATGGCCGAGTAGAAAAATTATTTTTTCAGGAAGGAGATTTTGTAAAAAAAGGGAAACCTTTGTTGCAATTACGTACCCGCCCCTTAAAACTTCAAAAAAAATTAGCCGAAGCCGAGAAATTAATGGTGGAATCCAGGTTAGAAGAACTTCAAACAGGTACTCGAAAAGAAACAATTGAAGCGGCTAAATTTGCGGTAGAACAATCTAAAGCGCGGGTTCGATTGGCAAACAATGAATTGTCGCGTATAAAAAAATTATATAAAGATGGCGTCTTAAGTTTAGATGAATACGATAAAGCTGATGCGGAAGCAGATAGTGCTCGATCAGAATTAAAAGAAAAAGAATCCGTATTAAAAGAATTCATTGCAGGACCAAGAATAGAAAAAATACGACAAGAAGAAGCAAATTTACAAGCTGCAATAGCTCGAATAAAAATTATTGAGGATGACATTAAAAGAGCAACCATTCATGCCCCTTTTAATGGCTTTATAATTAAAAAAGAAACTGAAGTCGGCCAATGGCTGGAAAAAGGTGATTCCGCAGTTTTGATGAACACAGATCTTCCTTTAAAAGTTGAAATCAATGTTCCACAATTTCAATACAACTCTATTCCTATAGGAGCCCAGGCAAATATTCTTCTGGACAACTATAATAAAAACACGCCGAGCAAAATTTTTAAGGGAATCGTTATTGAAAAAATTAAATCAGGCAATACCGTATCGAGGACGTTTCCTCTAAGAATGAAAGTTGAAGGCCAAGCTATCGGGCTTTCACCAGGTATGTTGGTTCAAGTACAAATTTTAGCTGCCCAAAAAACAGGTAACCAAATTTTTGTACCTAAGGATGCCTTAGTTCGATCTCCTAAAGATGTATCTGTTTGGGTCATTCGGGCAGACAATGAAAACTCCTTAAGAGCACACAAAGTTTTGGTCGATACAGGAATAGAAAAGAAAAGCTTAGTGGCCATTCGATCCATAAAAGGATTAATTAAGCCGGGTGAATTGGTGGTTGTTCAAGGAAATGAAAGATTAAAACCTAATATTAAAGTGAATATAATCAAATAGTACAAAAGTTTCTTCCATGAAATGGATTGAAGGATCATTAAAATATGGTGTAACAGTTGCGGTTGGGGTCATTTTGATTCTAATGTTTGGCATCATGTCTCTATTAAGGATCCCGGTTCAATTAACTCCGGAAATAAGTCAGCCGGAACTCAGTATTCGCACCACTTGGCCAGGAGCTAGTCCCGAAGAGGTTGAACGGGAAATCATTGATGAACAGGAAGAGCAATTAAAATCCATTGTCGGGTTAACTGAAATGGAAAGTACTTCCAAAACCGGTCGAGCCGAACTTTATCTTACCTTTCAAACTGGAACTGATTTACAAGAAGCATTAGTAAGAACTGCTAATGCTTTAAATCAAGTTTCCTCCTATCCGGAAGATGTCGACGAACCTATCATTAAAACTGTAAATGTTTCTGACCGTCCCATCGGTTGGTTTGTTCTACAACCATTGCCTGGCAATGATAACAATATTAATGTCTATCATTATAGAGATTTCGCTGAAGACAACATCCAAGCCAGATTTGAAAGGGTTCCTGGTGTTTCGGACAGCGATGTTTACGGAGGGAGTCCTCTCGAAGTACAAGTTACATTCAATCCCAATGCTTTGGCTGAAAGAGGCATTAGTATATTCGACCTCAGAGAAACACTGAGAAACCAAAATCACAACATAAGCGGAGGAGACTTTGATGAAGGAAAAAGACGATATATTGTCCGCACTACAGGAGAATTTCGCAGTCCGCAACAAATTGAAAATACAATCCTTGCACACGCAGATGGCTCGCCGGTATATGTCAAAGACGTTGCAGAAGTAAAAGTCGCCTACGATGAACTCCGAGATTATGTACGCCATAATGGGCTTCCTGGAATTTCCATTAATGCACGCAGGGAAATTGGCTCAAATATTCTTCAAGTAATGAAAGAGCTTCAAAATGTTGTGGCAGACTTGAACAAGAATCTTTTAAACCCAATGGGTTTGCATTTAACGCAAACAGCCGATAAAACCGAATACATATCCCGTTCCATTGATATGGTGAAATTAAATTTATTGGTAGGCGGCACCCTTGCCACAATAATCTTATTATTATTCCTTCGCAGTCTTTTTAGTACTTTGGTAATTGCTATTGCCATCCCTGTTAGTGTAGTGGGTTCTTTTCTTATCATTACCTTAATGGGGAAAACCATTAATGTAATCATGTTAGCTGGAATGGCCTTTGCTGTGGGAATGGTGGTAGATGCTTCGATTGTAGTGTTAGAAAATATTTATCGACATCGGCAAATGGGAAAAGATACCTATCAAGCTGCAATGGATGGTGCATCAGAAGTATGGGGAGCCATTTTGGCCAGCACACTAACTACTCTTGTGGTTTTCATACCTATACTTTTTATTAAAGAAGAAGTCGGACAATTGTTCCAAGATATCGCAGTTGCCATTAGTGCTGCCGTAACTTTATCTATGATAGTAAGCATACTAGTTATTCCCATATTAAGTCGTAAACTTTTCCAATTTGAATCACATAGTTTAAAAAAAGAGAATTGGTTTCAAACCTTATTTAAAAATCTATTTGGCTTGGTCCCATTAGCAACTAAATTCAATCATTTTGTAGTTAGCATACTTAGGACACTTTTTAAAAGTCGATTTGCACAATTAATCTTCATTTTAATTCTAATATTTATTCCCGCTTGGTCTGCTTGGAAAATGCTTCCCAAAACAGAGTATCTTCCTGAAGGAAACCAAAATGTTATTCTTGGCATGATGATTCCTCCTCAAGGCTATAACATTAATGAAATGCACCGTATTAGTTTTGAACTGGAAAAAAACTATAAAAAATATTGGGAAGCACAACCAGGAAGTCCCGAAGAAGCTGAATTGGACGGTCCACCAGTTCGCAACTTTTTATTCATTGGAAGTCGAGGAAGATTATTTACAATTGTCAAAGCGAAAGATCCCTCCAGAGCGAGTGAACTGATTCCAATCCTAAAGCGAGAATTAAAAAAGGTCCCGGGTATGATCGCGATTACCAGGCAACTCTCTCTTTTCTCGAGTGCTTTTAGTGGGTCTCGCGGTATTGAAATGAACATTAATGGTCCAGACCTGGTCCAATTAACGGAAATGGCCCGTTCGGCTTTTTTTAAAATTCTTGATTTAATGCCAGAAGGATCAGTAAGGCCTAGACCTGGTCTTGAATTAGGACAACCTCAAATTCAAATTCAACCAAGGTGGAAAGAACTTTCAGAAATGGATGTAGATGTTTTTGAATTAGGATATTCTGTTGCCGCACTGGTTGATGGTGTCTATGCCGATGAAGTTTATTTGGATTCTAATAAAATAAAAGTTCCTTACCTTCCCCGTGATGGAATAGACTTAATACTTAGAAGTAGAGTCGAGGATATTAATCAAACTCAGGATATTCCCAATACGATTATTTATACAAAAAAAGGACAAGCCGTACCATTAAACAGCGTTACCCAAATGGTTGAAACGGTGAGTTCAGAGGAGATCAGACATTTTGAACGGAAACGCTCAATTACTTTAGAAATAACGCCCCCTCCTAAAATGGCTCTAGAAGAAGGAATAGATATTGTACAAAATGAAATTATTAGCCCATGGAAGAAGGATGGCTCCCTTTCAGGAGAATATTCAGTAACCCTTACAGGAAATGCAGATAAATTAGAGAAAACCAGGGATGCAATGTCAGGCAATTTTATTTTAGCCATTATCATCACCTATCTTTTGCTTGCTGTTTTGTTCCAACATTGGGGTTATCCATTTATCATAATGCTAAGCGTTCCATTAGCTGCTGTTGGAGGAGTGATTGGCCTTTGGACCCTTAATCAATTCGTCCTTCAGCCCTTGGACGTTTTGACCATGCTTGGATTCATTATTTTAATTGGTGTGGTAGTTAATAATGCTATTTTAATAATTCACCAAACGTTAACTCACATAAGACAAGAGGGCATGTTTTATCGAAAGGCAATATTAGAAAGTGTTCGTAATCGAATTCGGCCGATTTTTATGAGTACTTTTACAAGTATTTTTGGATTAATGCCTTTGGTTGCATTCCCAGGGGCCGGCAGTGAAGTTTACCGGGGAATTGGTGTAGTGATTCTCTCAGGTTTATTTTTTAGCACCATTTTCACTTTAATTCTTATTCCTTGCTTGTTAAATTTAGTTATGGGGGTTAACCAGGAAGCCCCACCTACAAGTTCTTCTGATTATAAAGAAGAGACTTCCACTTTACCTTCTGAACCCTTTCAGAAAATTATTAGCGAAAATTAACCATACTTTTTTATGGATAGAACTGATCTGATTTCATATTGGAGAAAATTTTTCTCTGATCTTTTGATTGGCACCTTAAAAACTTTTATATTTTATGGATTTTTGGGTGGAATAGTTGGCGGATTAACTTTTATCGCCTTAAAAACTTTTTATATTAGCGTTACAGAGTGGAGTGGTTGGATACAGTCGATATGCCTCATTATAGCGTTAACCTGGTATGGAACTTGGGGTATTTTTCATGGATTTGCTTCTGGGGTATTAAAAGTATTGGGCAAAAAATTGGGCGAAATGGTTCATGGTCTCCAAGATTTAATGGATTTTTTAGTGGGAGGAATATTAACAAGTTTTCCAAAGGTCAATAAAACTTTTTCCAAAAGCGAATTGGACCAAAAGTTCGAAGAATTGGGTCAAAAATTCATGAAAGATCTTCGATTAAAAGGAGGTCCGATTAATTGGATAAAAAGAATCCTATTTCAAATTATTTTAAAAGTCTTAAAATTTATGTTTTTGGATGATATCAAATTAGAGTTAGACAAAAAAAATAAATCTCAGTTAACACGTGCAGATATTGAAAGCGCTGTCAGGCGAGTTGGGATTGAGTTTTTTGTTTCCACAATTCATGAGAAATTTTTAATTTTCCATATACTTAATGTAGTATTTGCTTTAATTACTTTTTCCCTGCCATTTTTACCTTTTTGGTTCTTATGAGTGAACTATAATTGTAAGGATTCTCCAAATACCTCGACTTAAAATAAACAACTTAATTTAAGGAGATTCCAACTGTGAATCAATTTCGAGTTATTTTAATGGCAGGTTTATTTTTAACTGGCGTTTATTTCATGGCATCCGGTTGTGCACATCCACATGATAAATCCACACCAAAAAAATCAAGTAGTTCCAAAGAAGGGTCTAGAACTACAACAGACCCTTATAATTGATTTATTGGAAGAATCTATGCCCCCTTTAATAAATCTTCAATAACCTTTTTAAACTTATTATAAGGATGAGCTCCGCGCAGAAATTGAATAGCTTTAAATTTATTAGGGTTCTTTGGGTCGGTTTTCCCAAAAATAAAGCTGGGTGTTCCCTGGACCCCTAACTCTCCTCCGTCCTGGACATCGCGATTAATCTGTTTTTCATATTTATCAGAATTAAAACAACTTTGAAATGAATCCATATTTAATTTAAGCTTTTCTGCATAACCTATAAGAACCTCTTTTCCCATTTTCTGACGTCCTTGAAAAATTGAGTCGTGCATTTTCCAATACCCGTCTTGTTCTCCAGCACACAAAGATGCTTTTGAGGCATCTTCTGCACCAGGGTGTATTTGTTTTAAAGGAAACTCTCGAATAATATATTTTAATTTTCCTGTCTCAACATAATCTTTTATTATTTTTGGATATGTATTTATGACATGACGGCGACAATAGGGACATTGGTAATCTGTAAACTCCAATAAAATTATGGGTGCATTTTCCTTACCGAGTACTGGGGATCCTTCAATGGTTACATCAACGGGTTTAAACGGTTCTTCAGCTTGGCCTGTCAGTTTTTTAAGCGGCTCCAGTAATTCCTTAATTGCTTTCAAATCTTTTTTAATATCATCTTGCCCTTTCTTTAGAGCATCAATTTCAGATTGAAGGGATTGGATCTCTTCATTCCCTAAGGCAGGTCCACCTACTATCAAGAGCAATGAAAACACAACACAAATCATCCAAATAAACTTTTCGGTCATTTTCACGGAATTATCCTTTCCTTCATGAATTTATCAATTAAGGCATTGTACCTTAAATTCAGTAAATTGGGGAAAAATGAAATTGAATAAAAAAATGGATAGGATGAATGGTTTTTAGTACTAAGTTAGGGCGGTCAAACGGTCCAAAATATTTTCTTTTTCATGATATCCCAAATATAACAATCCATCTGATAGAGAATAATTATGAGGAAATGTCATAACCTCCCGACTTAATCTTTCAACAACCTCTTGATAAACTTCTGTGGCTTGATCTGAGGTTAACCCGGTTTTGATATCATACGAATAGCCTAAAGCAAGGTCATGATGAGGTGGATTATGTAAATTATAAACTCCCCACTTTTCAGGTTCTTTGGCCAGCGGCGTTCCTTTTTCAAGATCGAATTGCGAAGCAATACAAGAAAATCCCGGAGAATCAAGGATTTCCTGATGATCTAACACAAAGTTGACGGAGTCCATTACTTCTTCCCGTGTCTCAGTAGGAAATCCTACCAAAATATAAAAGTGCATTCCTATACCAATTCGAATACAATCTTCAACCGTTTTATCAATAACCTCTACTGGGCACCCTTTTATCATTGAGTCTAGTACTCGTTGATTATAAGATTCCATTCCAAAAATCAGTTTTCGACAACCGGATTTATAAAGTAATTCTAATCGGTCTTCTCTCAACAAACTTTTTTCGAATTTTAATTCGCCAGTCCATTGAACATCCACTTTTTCTTCAACCAGTTTTTGTGCGAAGGTTCTAAGAAAATTAATAGGTAATGCTTCATCAGTAAAAAAGAAATAATTACAATTGTATTTTTCTTTTAAGTTCTTAAAGTCTTGAACCACGGTCTCTGCATATCGAACATGAAAGTCCATATGATCAAATGGAATAGAACAAAAAGCACAACGTTCCCAATAACAACCACGTGATCCCATAACCGGCAAAACTCTTTCTGGAGAAAGATAGAGATCAAATGGCATTCCATCAAAGTCCGGTGTGGGTAACGCGTTTAACTCTTCTTTTTTAAAGGGACGGTTCACTTTAACAGTTTCACCCTCTTTAAAAATCAAATTAGGAACTTGGCTGAGATCTTTATCGCCGCGCAATTGTTGGACCAATCGTAATAATGGTGTTTCACCTTCATGAACAATAAAACTATCCACAAATTGAAATAAAGGAGAATTTTTCTCAAGCTGATCCACCAACTTTGTAAATACACTTCCTCCAACTGTGATATGGATATTGGGATTAGCTTCTTTGACCAAATGGGCCAAAGTAAGACCCGGAATAATTTGTTCTACTGAGGTAATAGAAATTCCTAAAATATCTATATCTTCCTTTAAAATTCCGGGTAGATAATGTTCCTTATATAAATCATAAAAAAAGTTCTCTTCTGGATGTTTAAATGAATCCAAAATATCTCGAGTGGAATAAGGAGAAAATCGAAGTTGACTGCCAATAACAGTTAGTTGAGAGGGATAATAAGGGGCTAAAATGTTATCTAACCATACATCAATAATTTTGAGAGCTTCCATGTATCTTTCAATTTGGTAAAACTCCTCAGTACGAAGAATAGTTTTTGCATTATCAATTTGATCTTTTAAGGCAAAAATGATTTCCTCTGCTTCTCTCAGTTTTTGAAATTTTTCGCGTTCCCTATCCGAATGAAATGGTTTCTCAGCAAGTTCATTTAATTCCTTTTGAATTCGTTGATAAAGCGGTTGCGCCTTTTCCCAGGTGCACAAGTGATCTAATAACTCAATTGCTAAATCACGTTGGACAACGTCTTGAATTCCGTGTTGATGTAAAAAGGCTTTAAGAGCCGGCAAACTCAAATACGGTTGTGAAGGATGCCACGATGAGGGAAATACGAGATAAATCATATATAAATCCAATCGGAAATTTTCAAATTATTTTATTGAGGCTTTGGCGCCATGAAAACTAACATAACCAAGGGTTCCTGAGTATGATTGACCACCCCATGAACCTCTCCTGAAGGAGCCATGGTAATTTCGTCGGATTGCAACTCACTCTCTTCGGAGCCCACGGTAACCTTGCCTTTGCCTTCGAGGACATAGTATATCTTGTCAGAGCCTTCATGTGCATGGACTTTTTGTGCTTGTCCGGGTTGTAAGCAATAGAGATCACAAAAAAAGCGATCAGAATCAAAAAGCCCTACTTTATTCATTTTTTCGGATTTAAAAGCTGCTTGTCCACGAACTTTAATTACATTCATTGCAATCCCTTTAACCTTTTTAAAAACAATATTTTTCGTTATTTGATTTTTGAGCTTGAATTTTACCACAGACCCAAAGTTCATCAACAAAAATCGAATACCTTTCCAAACTTCGAATAATTAGATTTTAAATAAATTCGATCTAGCGATTTTCAGATTCCTTATGCTCTTTTTTATTACAAAGATTACAATTTCCGCATTTTCAAAAACATTCAAACTTCAAAGAATTATTGATTAAATAAAATCTAGAAATCAGGAACTCAAATTTAAACTAACTTGGATACAAAACTATTTAAAAATCCTCACTTTATACATGCTTTTTTCGCAGTGAGAATATAAAACTGGTTTTTATAAAATTTTATAACCAAGCCCAATTTTCTATACAAAACACAATAAAAGTTTTCTTTTTTTTAAATTTATTTTTTCCGATCTTTAAAAAGTGTAATTGATAACAGTCGCCTTACCTTTACTAACTTTTTTTGGCTAATCTCCCCTTCAACTTGGCACTCAAATTGCTGAAACATGCATTATAAATTTACATTTATAGTAAATTTTTATTTATTAGATTTTTATCTATACACTTTTAAAGTGAATGGCAACCAAAAGACCTGGGAACTTGAAAATGAAAAAATTGAAAAAAATAACTAGTTGTAAAATTCCTCGAATTCGAAAAAATTTCTTTCTCCTCTTACTAGTAATGATGGCGTTAAACTTATTGCTTTCAATTCCATTAGCTCAAGCACAAGAATCTGAAATGGGAAATGAAGCGACAATAGAAGGTAAAGTTGTCATATTACATGTTGACGAGTTTGAACGTGGAAAATCACGTTTTGTTTACTTTATAGAAGAAAAACAAACCAAAGAATGGCTGGAATTGGATTTTCCTAATAGACCCCCAAAAGGCTTAAAACCTGAACAAAAAATTAAAGCCCGTGGTCGAGCTATGGGTAAAAAATTCCAAGTTGCGGAATTAACTGAAGAACCCCAAACTGAACCATCCACAGAATTGCATGAAAATACTATTCAAGGTGCTGGTCAGTCAAAAAATGCAATAGTTATGGTAGTAAATATGTCCACTTCCCCAAATTACTATGACGCGAATACTGTTGCTGAAGTGGAGTCGACCATGTTTTCCGCAAGTAATTCCATGGATAATTTGTACTTAGAGGCTTCTTTTGGACAATTGTCTTTTCCGGGAGATCAGCAAAATAATGTGATTCTAGTTGAAATTCCATTTACTGAAAACTGTCCTTACTACACATTCGCAAGCGCCGCAGATACTGCAGCAACAAATGCAGGAATTAATCTCGGTCAATTTCAACATAAGGTTTATCTTTTACCCCCTAGTTCCATTTCCGGTTGTAGTTGGCTGGCTTTGGGGCAATTAGGCACTTATGGCACAAATTCCACTTTAAGATCCTGGAGTACTAAAAACGATTCTATTGCATTTGCCCATGAAGTGGGTCACAACTTGGGGTTTCACCACGCTGCTACTGACTTGGGAAATGATGGAACCATGGATAAAGAATACGGTGACACCTCTGATCTTATGGGATATTGCTGTAGTAAAAGAAAATTTAATAGCGTTCATGCTGATCAAATTGGATGGTATAAAGACGCAATTTTAGCTGGAAGTGTTGTAAATGTTTTATCCAATGGAACTTATACTTTAGCTCCTTTGGGTACTGATCCAAGTACAACAACTCACCCTCAAATCCTAAAAATTGATAAGGCGGATACGTCTGAAACTTATTACCTTTCTTATCGTCAACGAACTGGTTTAGATTCTGGCATGGCTAGTAAATATACAACTGGGGTTTCCATTCACCGTGGAAAGGAGTCCGGACAATGGTCTTATGAGTTAGCTGTTTTAAATAGTGACACCAACAATCAGTTTGTCGATACTATCAATGGAATCACCGTCACCCAAATGAGTAATGATACCAATGCTGTGACAATCGACATTTCTTTTGATAATTGTGTCCGAAATGCACCTACCGTTTCAGTAGGTCCAACTACTCAACTAGTTTCAGATTTAGGCGATGGAAGCGGTGTATGGGTAAACCCGGCTTACACCGTAACCCTAACGAATAATGATAGTCAAGGATGTACGGGTACAGATTTTATATTGCGAGAAGGAGAATTACTCGACTCTAATAATAACCCAATCTCGGCGGCAATTTTATTCGATTTTGAAAACACTGCAATGCAACTTCTACCTGGCAAATCATCTTCCACCTCTTTGAACGTTCAAATAGGAAATGTAATGGATGATAATTTCACCTTTTCTGTAGAAACTTCTGCTGCCGACACCACAGATCACTGGCACCATGGATCAGGTTCTGCTTCAATCCAAGTAGATACCACTCCACCAAACGCACCGACTAATTTATCAGTGGCTGCAAAAGGAAAGAAAATGCTGGAATTAAATTGGCAATCCGCGGCTGATGGAAATGCGGGAACCGGCATTCAATATTACAGCATTTTCAGAAATGGGACTTGGATTGGTGACACTGCCAACACTGTCTATCAAGATCGAGACTTTTCTAAATCAGGCACCAATGATTATTGGGTGACCGCAACTGACAGAGCCAATCATACTTCAACCAGTTCAGAAACCGCATCCTATCAAAATGGTGGAGGTTCTGGATCCGGCGGTGATGGTGGTGGCAAAGGAGGCGGAAAAGGTCGTAATAAGTAATCTTATCCTTAGGTGGACCCTCTTGGGTCCACCTAAACTATTCATTCACGGTTACAATCCCTAAATCTTAAATATTTAAACAATTCACAATTTCTGTATAATCTTTTCAATATTTAAACCTCCACCCAAACGTTTTTTCTTAATTCTAAAGTCCTCAATCTAATAACTTCAATTGACTTCAAGGCCGCGATCATCTATTTTGATAATCAGTATTTTAAGTTAATAAATGGTATATTTATTAATGTTCATTATATCCTCCCAAAATTTTTATTTGAGAACATAATTAAAGGTCGGGGCGTAGCGCAGCCTGGATAGCGCACTGCAATGGGGTTGCAGGGGTCGGAGGTTCAAATCCTCTCGCCCCGATTCTTTTCAAACACTTAGTCTAATATGATATTCGCGAATTAGAAAAAGTTAGAATTTTTTCTACCCTCTCTATCCTTTTCCATTTGCTCAATGGGACTGCACTATTGTTCATGTGCCTAGTAAGCGTATTTCCAAGTTCCCTTAGTATCTAAGTGGCTCATCAAATCTCAAACCACTTTCAACCCCGCACCCGCTTGAACCAACCCAGAGTAAAAGTTATGTCGTAAATCGTGAAATCTAAAATCCTCAATACCTGCGGACCGTAAAGCTGATAAAAATGATTTAGAAATACAATTTCCTTCACGGGCTTTACAGGGTTAAGCCTCAACCGCTTATCAAATTTTTAAGGAAGTTTTTCCAGAGTGATATCAAAATTGCTGATGATATTGTCTTTGCTTTCCATAACGATAAGTTTTTTCGGGATCGGTTTAAGCTTTAATCGCTTCAACTGGCTGGGAGCTATACGCAAATAATATTTTCCCGGAGGGACCAGAGTGAACAAATAAAATCCATCGTAAGCGGTTTTCACTTCCTGAATAACTAGTCCTTCCGAGTTGACTAATTGAAGTTGAACATTAGAAACAGCCTTGGATGCATCTTCACCCTGCAAATACACCATGCCATCGATTTCATCCGTCAACACCACAGGAAAATCCAACACCGCTGGTGCTCCGGGCCGCGACACCACATTGAACCCTTCCTGATTAAATTTCCAATAAGGATCTTCCAAACTTTTCCCGTCTACCGTCACAGAACTTTCCTTACTGTGAGACAAACCGGTGATATACATCAACCCCTCTTCATCTGTTTGGACATTATTACCCCCCGGCCAAAGCTTAATTCCTGATAACGGTTCATCTCCTTCATCAAATTTCTTTAAATCTTCATAATTCTTTCGTTGATTATTCTCTTTCAAAAAACCAACAGAATCCGTGTTATGTATAATTGAACTCGCCCAAAATTTGGTAATATTATTGTCAAGAACTGGATTATTCGCATTTTCTAAATTTGATTGGGATGTAAATAGAAATTGTTCTTTAATTTTCTCAAAATATAATAAGTTTCCTTGTATAAAGCAATAACTGGAAGCCTTAAAAACAGGCAATATATACTTTTTTATAAAAGTACATACCCAAAAAAATTAGAAACCCTCTCTAAAATTTTTCTATTGAAGATTAATTTAAAAGGTGAGAATACAGTCATTTCCATGAAGAAATAAGAGTCTTCAAAATATCCTTAAAAACCGGTTATTTATTCGTTAGGTTCGGTAAATTATTTATGTCTTCAGAAAAAAAATATATTTCCCATAAATGGCTTCCTTCAAGCGATCCATGGTCGACTCCGTTTGCGCAAGCTTTATTGCATCATCTTGATCTTTTTGAAGGTGCTTCAGTTTTAGATATAGCTGCAGGAGGTGGAATCCCTTCATTCTATATAGCTGACCGAGTTGGATCCAAGGGAATGGTTCTGGGCATTGACATTCACCAACGGCAAGTGTTACGCGCTAGGACTCTTAAGGGAAACCAGTTTCCCTGGCTCAATTTTGAAGTGGGTGACATGCGATTCTTACCTCCTACCCTACCCCAGGTTGATAGAATTACAGGGAACCTTTCTTTTATGTTTTTCCGCCCCAATCGAAAAGAGGCACTGGAAAATTTGATTCAATTTTTAAAACCCAAAGGTCAATTGGTATTAACGTTTCCCTCATTAGGAACGTTTGATTCCTTATGGAACCGAGTTCGAGAAGAAATGGATAAACAAAATCTAACCAGAGAAAGAAAGAAGTTGGAAGAGTATATTGATGAACGACCTTCCGCTTCTCAAGTGAAGCAATGGATGAACGAACTTAGCCTTGAAAAGGTCGTGGTGGAAGATTGGCCGTTGGAGGTAGCTACCGGGCCAGGCCGAGAATTTTTAGAACATCCATTATTAAGGAGTGGTTTTTTGGATGATGTTTATGAGTGCTTTGAAGACCCTAAACTAGCCGAGGAATTCATGACACTCATCTCAAACGATGTTCACAGTTTTATTCCTCTGGTGGCCCAAAGATGCGTGATGTCCGGCTGGCAACCTGCTTAAATATCCCCCTTATAAAACACTTTACGACTAATTGATAAATTTTTTACAACATACTGTTCAAAAAATCTTCATCTTCCATATCATCGCTTAAATATTCCGGAAGCTTTGTACTTTTATCAATTATAGCCATTTGGATTTGCATAAGACTTAATCCGGAAGCATTAGTTAAATTTGCACCCTTTAAGTTAGTTTTTACAAACATAACATCTTCATTGAACTGGGAACCTTGTATGTCCGCATTTTCAAGATTTGCATTATCTATACTAGACTCCATCAAATTACAATTCTTGAGATTAGCGTTGTTCAATTGCGCCCCATTCAAATTAGCCTCTTGTAAACGAGCTTTTTCTAAGTCGGCTCCGTCCATTAAAGCGCCACTCAAATTAGAAAATTGGAGTTTAGCATTCTTCAGATTGGCACCTTTTAAGTTTGCTTTTATCAACTTAATCCCTCTGAGATCCGCTTCCGAAAGATCAATTTTTTCATCAGGATTATTTTCTCTCCAAGAGTTCCACTCTTCAGAGTTTTTTTTCAATAAATCTAATTGCTCCAAATTTGCCATGGAAATTACCCCTTTCAGCAATCTGTAAAAATGGACATACAGGCCCTTGATTTTGATGAGGATATATATTAACAAATTTTATATATTCTCTATGAGTTTTTTTAATCATAAATATAAAAACCTGAATACAATTTTATCATCTAATAAATGATAGATTAATTTATAGGAGAGCGCGATGTCCTCAGTCAGTCAAATCGATGTAAATAAAGCAAAAGAATTATTGGATAGTGGGTCCGCTAATATAGTTGATATTAGAGATACAGCTTCATATTCAATGGCCCATATTCCAAGCGCAGTCAACCTTAATCAAGACAATGCAGAAAATTATATTAATTCCGCCGATAAAGATAAAACTTTAGTCGTTTGTTGTTACCATGGAATTTCAAGCCAAGGAGCCGCTCAGTACTTTATGGAAAGCGGATTCAAAGATGTTCACAGTTTAATTGGCGGTTTCGAAGCCTGGCAGCAAAATTTCCCATCGGAAAGTTAATTAAAATCTCTTCCCTAACTAATGATATTTAACATTCTAGTCATAATTCCAAATAACCAATTCGATGAGGACCAACTATTTCCATTGCTTAAATTACTGGAATCCCAAAACTGTAAAGTGGTAGTCCTTTCCAAAAGTGGTAAAGAAAGCAGAGGGGTGTCCAAAACTTCCTATCTTCCTCACGGGATGATCATTGATTGGAACAAACAAACTGGAATTTATGGAAAATATAATGGCATTATAGTTTTGGGAGGAAAAGGTGCACCTAAATCGCTTTGGAAAGATGAAATCCTGCCGCAAATATTAACGGATCATTTCCGGGCAGGTAGTATTATAGGGAGTATTGAAATGGGAGTTGTTGTTCTGGTCAAAGCGGGGCTCATTTCTGAAGTCTGCGCCGCTCCTGATGATGAAAGAGTAATTCAAGAATTAGATCAAATCGCAGTTCAACCCTTGGATGAACCCATTTATTTTTCCGATAACGTATTGACCGCAAAAAATGAAAATCACCTTCAAGAATTTGTCGAGATATTTTTTGAAAAATTAAACCACACCAATTCTGATATGGATTCGGATTAATTAAAACCCAATTAATATTTATCCGAAGAATAAATAACAAACCAATATAGAAACAATTATTCCTGCAAAATCTGCCATTAGCCCACAAAATAGAGCATGTCTTGAATAGCGAACTCCCACGGAACCTAAATATAGAGCCAATACATAAAAAGTCGTTTCAGTACTCCCTTGAAAAACGGATGCTAAGCGACCGGCAAAGGAGTCCGCTCCAAAGTTCTGCATGGTTTCAATCATTAAACCTCTTGAACCACTTCCACTTAAAGGTTTCATGAGGGCAGTTGGAACTGCGTCTACAAAACGTACATCCATCCCCAAACTTGAAGCAATTATACGAACAAATTCCAGAAAAAATTCAAGAGCTCCGCTTGCACGAAAAACTCCTATGGCAACTAAAATAGCAATTAAATAAGGTACAATTTTTATAGCAACCCATAAGCCCTGTTTGGCTCCTTTAATAAAGGAGTCGTAAACATCCACCTTTTTCCATGCCGCAATAGAAATAAAACTGACAATAGCCAGCAACAATAAGAAATTACTCAATTGACTCGAAATTTGCTGAACCTCGACCTGGCTTTTTTGAGAGAGCATTAAAATAATACTTACAATAAAAAATGAAAGCCCTACCAAATAAATCAAAACGATTCGGTCCCGTAAATTTACATTTTGAAAAATACTTACCGTTAGCAAACCAACCATTGTTGAAGAAAAGGTGGCTAATAAAATTGGAATGAAAACATCGGTAGGGTTTATGGCCCCCTGTTGCGCTCGATAGGCAAAAATTGTGACAGGAAATAAAGTGAGAGAAGAAGTATTTAGAACTAAAAATAATATTTGGGAATTACTCGCTTCATCTTTTCGTGGATTTATCGACTGCAATTCTTGCATCGCCTTTAAACCTACTGGAGTCGCCGCGTTATCCAATCCCAAAAAATTGGCGGCCATGTTCATGACAATAGCCGCAAAGGCTGGGTGGTCCTTAGGTATATCCGGAAATAATTTTATTAAAAGAGGATTAAAAGCTTTTTGAATCAAAAGAAGCATTCCACCTCTTTCACCAATCTTAAAGATTCCCATCCAAAAGGCCATAATTCCAACCAACCCCAAAGAAATCTCAAATGAAACTTTTGACATTTCGAATATGGAATCGATGATTTGTGTAAAAATATCACCCTTTCCATAGGCAAAATAATTCAAACAGGCAAAAACAAAACCCAGAACAAAAAATAAAATCCAAATGATATTCAGCAATGGTAGGCCCTTAATTTAATTGACTTGGAAGGAATACCCAATCATCTATATTCAAAAGTATTTTTATTTGATTGGAATTAAGGTTTATAATAATTTTTAAAAAAAATATTTAAGGTAGCTATTTTGAAAGATATTTATTTCCCTAAAATTGCCATAATAACAGGCCCTGATTTAAGACACCAATTCTTTATAAGTCAGTTGAATTCCCATTTTCCTCTTTCTGCCGTATTTATTGAAAATACAATCTACCCTGATCCTCCACAGCTATCCAATGAAGAAAAAGCTGCCTGGGAATGGTTTTTCATGCGTCGCGCAAATTATGAAAAAAAATGGTTTTCCCATAAACTTAAAAATGCTCCTCAAAACAATCCCACCAGGTTTTTAATTCCTAGTGGGCAAATTAATTCAAACCAAACATTTAAACAGATTGAGGAAATAAACCCGGATGTGATTGCCATTTTTGGAGGCAGTTTAATTGGTCCTACTCTTATAGAAAAGTATCCGAATCAAATCATAAACTTGCATGTTGGATTACCTCAGTATTATAGGGGTTCTTCTTCTAACTTTTGGCCTATTCATGATGGCCGTATAGAATGTTTAGGTGCAAGTATTCACTATGTGAATGAAACAATCGACGGTGGGATTATTTTGAGTGAAAAAACAATTGCACTTGAAATTCACGATGACGAACAAACTTTGATGGGAAAAACAATAATATTAGGTACCGAAATGATGATAAATATACTAAATCAATGGGAACATAAACGATATCCAACTAAATCCTTAACTGCCAGGGGAAAGCTGTTTCAAAAAAAAGATTTTACCGCATCGGCCATTTTAAAGGTAAAGCACTTTGTAGAAAATGGTCAACTCTCTGAGTTGATTTTAAACGAAATTCAAAAAGAAAATAACTTAAATAAAACCAACCAGGTCAAAATTATTTTGCAGGACGTACCAAGCGTACGCTCATAGTAGGACTATTGTAATTCTTCTTCACTGTTTTTTCATAACCTCCAATAAAGAAAAAATACCGAGCAGAAGATTCTCCAACTTGTTCACTTGACCAAAAACCATATCCTCCTCCATCTGCAAAGACTTTGGGATACCCTACCGGATAATCCTTATTTTTATCAAAAGCCAATTTTGTGCGATCCGGGTCAAAAGTTTGCTGGTATTCTTTAATTGTCGGAACTCTCCAATCATTATATCCAGCGAATCTACTTTTATTTATTTTATCGACCCACTTCAAGGCCTCGTCCCAGGATTTTGGATTGCGACGTTCAAATTTTCTAAAATCCTTGGTCATCCACATTAAATCATGCACACTATCGAGAGCCGTGCCATCTTCATACAAAACCCAATCTCCAAAAACTTTTTTGGTTTCTTCTAATTGAGATTCATGTGCAAAATTTAAAAAATAGGTGAACCCCACCGAAACACAAACCACTAATACCATAATACCGACTAACATCTTAGAAAACTTTTTTTGATTGCCTAGCTTAGAAAAAATAGACTCTTTTTCTTCTTCAAGTTTTTTATATTTTATGTCAGCTTTACTAATATCCCCTTTCAGGTTTTCGTTAATTACATTGAGTCCATATTGCTCAACGCTTTGCTGCACTAAATCAACTGCCTGTTTAAAATCAATTGGTTTCTTTAGAAACCTAAAAACTTCTGCTTTATTTACTATATCTTCAATCAGTTGTTTATCATAGAAAGCTGTGGTTAGAATACGAACTGTATTTGGAGAAAGAAGTTTTACTTTTTCAAGGAGTTCAGTTCCTCGCATAATGGGAAGACGATTGTCTGATAAAATCACAGGAATAGGCCCTTGATTGGTAATCACCTCTAAAGCTTCTTCAGGATGCTCACACATAATGACTTCAAATCCTGCAGAGGTAAAAATTTTTCGTGCAACAATTAGTATTTTCTTTTCATCGTCAACGACAAGAACTTTAGGTCTAATATTTTCAGTTGGCTTTTCTTTATTGGCCGTTGCCTTTTTATCTACCTTCGCTTTAGTTTCTGGAGCAGATTCCTGATTTTTGTTTTCGGTTACCGCAACTTCATTCATAAAAATTCAAATTTCCCAATTTATCCTTTATATTAATAAGTGTAAGGGAGTTGTTATATATTTAAAAAAATAATTTTACTTTTATTCTAATTAATGAATATGAAATACTTCTGTCTTCAATCTAAATATTTAGTTAAAGTGTTTATCGTTTCTTTTGTCCTATTATTTTTACCCTTAAAAATTGGGGCAAAAAAAAATGATGGCGAACAAAAATTAATCAATTTAGGATACATTTCATATTTTCCGGACTTTGAATTAACAAAAGATCGAAAACACATAATTTTTAAAATTAGAAACAATACCAACCTAACGATAAGCAATATTTATGGTTGGATTTATCAATACAAGGAAGGGGAGCCCCGCTCATCATTGCTGGTAAATAACCCCAATCAGGGGGGAATCTTAATCGAAGGAGGGCCTCACCAAGGAGGAAAAACTGTAAGTTGGAAATTCAAGTTATTGCCTTTAAGAAAACCTGCCACACCTAAAGACCGATATTCCTTAAGAACCAGCAACAAAAGCATTTTTTATTACAAACATCCTTTAATCACTTCACCTTCCAATAATGAATAAAACTATACCTGTATTTTAATTAGTTGTTTACCCTATAACCTCTTCCATAACACCATTCACTAACTCGTCCCTTGTGCAATTCCCTTTATAAATGAATCTTTGCACGGAACTCTTTATTGAATTAAATTCTTCACCGGTTATCTCTTTAGCGGTAAAAACGATTAAGGGTATTTTGTTTAAACTCTTATTTTTTCTTATCTTGGTAATAAACTCGACACCACTCATTTCTTCCATGGACATATCGGTCATTATCAAAGAAGGTTTTTTCTTTTCCATATAATCTAAAGCTCTTTTCCCATTTGACTTTAGAACTACTTTCCATCCTTCATTTTTAAATATCCTATCTAACATTGCCTGATTAATAGGATCTTTTTCCACCAACAATATCGGAGATTTCAAACTTACTTTTTTAAGGTTTTTAATTATTTCTCGCATTTTCCCGATATCTAAGTTTCCTTTAAAAAATTGGATCTGTGGAGCTGTAGTATCAGTTTTTAAATAATCCGAATCAGTAAAGATATAAACGGGAACATCTTTTAAATTAGGATGAATTACTAATTCGTTTAAATTATCAGATGAGCAGGAAACACTATTTTTCAAATCCAAAACAATGAAAAAAGGCTTAATATTCATCGTTTTTAGAATGGCTTCCTCTGGGTTTAATGCAAATATGGGATAATATCCTTGTTTAAATAGAAAAGATTTTAAATCTGAATATGATTCTAAATTACCTTTTATAAATAAAACTGGTTTAAAAGTTTTCACTGTAGACTTTTTGCTTAATTGGCCATTTTCCTCCTCAAAATTTATTTGCTCGCGACTCCCCATTTTTCCATAGTTAGGCTCAATTCTATTAACTTCTTTTTTTGGCTGGGTTAGTTTTTCTTTACAGTTTTCAACTTTACTATAATCCTTAGGCAAAGAAATAGTAAAAACAGATCCCTTTCCTAACTCGCTATCAACATTAATATCGCCTCCAAGCAAAACTACCAATTGCCTACTAATAGAAAGCCCTAAACCAGTGCCACCATCTTTTTTATCCTTTGTTTTTCGGCCCTGATAAAACTCTTCAAAAACTCTCTTTGTTAATTTAGGTGACATTCCAATTCCTGTATCCGAAATGGCTATTATTAGCTTTGAGTCTTTCTCTTCACCTTCCCAATAAGCATTAATTATAATTTCTCCATCATGAGTAAATTTGCATGCATTACCCACAACGTTTAATAAAATTTGCCTAACTCTCGTGATGTCCGATGAAATTCTGCCAAGTTCATCTTTTCCATTAAAACTTAATGTATTACCATTTTTTTGAGCTATGGGGCTGAGAGTAGAAACAATCTCATTTATGAGATTTGATATTGAAAAAGTCTCAATTTCTAATTTTAAACGACCCGATTGAAACTTAGCCATATCTAAAACATCATTAATCAAACTCAATAAATGTTTACCAGCCGAGTCAATAGTTTTTAAATCCTGAATCAAATCGTTTCGGTTTAATTTTTGAGCTTCTGCTTGCAACATCTCGCTATATCCTAAAATAGAATTTAAAGGAGTCCTCAGTTCATGGGACATGTTTGCAAGAAATTCATTTTTTAAACGTGTAGCGGATTCCGCAGACTCTTTTGCAAACCAAAGTGATTCTTCAGCAATTTTCCTGTAGGCCACTTCCTCTTCCACTTTTCTCAAACTGATCTCAAGTTCCTTAGTTCGAGAGTTTATTTTTTTCTCTAGGTTCTTATTCTCCAATTCTAATAGTTTGTACAGCTCTATACTTTCTATGGCATTTGCCGTATTTTGCAAAATGATCGATAAAGGATACTTTACTCTTTCTTCAATACTATTTTTTTGATTTTTGATTACACCAACAAACATACCTCGAATTCTACGCTTAGTTGCCAACACATGAAAAACAAAACTCTTTTTTCCATCAATAGACTTGGACAAAATTGGTGCATTTTGATTTATAGCCCAGGCAAATTTGCCATCTACAATATGCTGACTTACTAAATCTTCTATAACCTCTTTATTAGATTCCGGATCAACATGAGTTAACACAAACTCATGGGAATTTTCATTAACCAGATAATATGCAACGCTTTCAAAGTTAATTATTTTTTTTACATGATCACTTGACTTCCTTAAAATTTTAAGAGGATTTCTTTCCGAGTTCTCATCATGGTATTGCTCTTCTAGCGAGACCAAAATTTCAAAGCTATACAAATACCACCTTGCTAAACTCTCTAAATATTCTATACGAACATTTTCTTTGTTTTTCCAAATAGGTTTAATGATTTTTTCTTTCATTTTTCTATCTCAGAAACATTTGCATAGAATCTTGAATTTGAACCTCAAGTAAACTTACAATTCCGGGGAGAGTATTAGAAGGTAAACCAATTTTTTCCCACGCTTTTCCATTCAAAGGTGGAACACGTAATTCTCCAGAGGAACCAACTTCAATGGCATGGACTAAAATATCAGAAAAGTGCAAAATGGCTGTCTCTATCTCAAATGATTTCCCCTTACTTGGATCGTGATAGTTGGTTACTGCAACACAAAAAGAGTTTGAAAGCTCCCACGAATTAATTAATTCACCACCTACATCCGAATGGTTAAAACCTAAGATTTCTTCTTCCGCATTGTGCAATAAAATATCTTCTTCCATCGCAAATTGGAATACCTCCTTCATTTCTTTTTCAATAGCAGTTAACATCACCAGCCTTCCCAGATCATGAAGAATCCCTAGCACGTAAAATTTTTCTGTATTGGGTTGCCTTCTTAAGGTAGCAATAATTCTTGCAGCCAATCCACATGCCAAACTATGAATCCAAAACATTTTCATGTTTAATGTGGATTCAGGAAATCCCTTAAATTTCTCTAAAATGGTAGTCGCCAGCACCAAATCTCTTAATTGTGCTGACCCAATAATTGTAATTGCATGTGTAATGGTCTCTACTTGATTTTTTAATCCATAGAAAGAACTATTAACTATTTGCAGTAATCTTCCAGATAAACCTGGGTCACCACTTATTATCTTTGCAATGGAAGAAAATGATGTTTCCGGATTTTCAACCGCATCATTTACTTTTTGGTATATTGAAGGAAGAGTGGCCATTTCTCCCGAACATTGAATTATTTCTTTCGGGCTAGAAAATAATTTATTGGTCATTTTCCATTAACTTCTCAACTTTTCTTTCCATGGACAGATCAAATAACTCTTTAATTGCCGGATGTCTTTTGTCAGTAAATTTATACAATTCCTTGATTTCCTTTTCGACTACTTTGCTTATTTGAGGATCTATTTGATCGGTAGTTTTTTTCCCTCTCTCCTCTTTATTGTCTCCCTCAACACAAACCTTACTAATCCCCCAGCTTTTAAAAATGTTTTTATGCTTATCCTTAATAAAATTACCGGCAGATAAAATAACCCTTCCTCGAATATCAACCGCATCTTTAGATAAAACCATTCCTTCACATAAATCTGAAACACTAATATTTTTCATATTTTTTTATTCTTCCCACCATTTTAAACCATACAAACCGCAGCAACTTGATTGTAATCACAAAATCCATTAAAAACTTTTAGGATTCCATCTTGCTTCAAGGTTGTCATCCCCTCATCCATAGCTTGATCCCGAATTACCTCGACCAAAGATTTTTGCATAATGAGTCGTTTCATATCAGGTGTTCCTTCCAATAATTCATGCAAACCGAGACGACCCGAATAGCCAGTGTTACCGCATTTGGAACAACCCACCGGTTTCATCAACTTCAAATTTGAATTATATTCTATTCCGGTTCTGGAAAAATATTTCTCGCCATATTGTTCTACCAAAAAGTCGAACTCACTTTTATCAGGATGATACTCTTCTTTACATTTGGAGCACAATGTTCGGACTAATCGTTGCGCTAGAACTAAAATTAATGCATCCGCAAAATTAATTGGATCCATTCCCATATCAATCAACCGGACAACAGTTTCAGGAGCAGAGTTTGTATGCAGAGTACTAAAAACCAGGTGTCCTGTAAGTGATGCCTCTAATCCTATTGAGCAGGTTTCTATATCACGCATTTCACCCACCATAATCACATCTGGATCACAACGCAAAAATGATCTCATCGCACGAGCAAAATCCAATCCTATTTTTCCATGAACTTGCACTTGTCTTAAGCCAGCTTGAGTAATTTCTACCGGATCTTCTGCGGTTAATATTTTCTTTTTTGGTGTATTGATATACCCCAAAGCAGAATGCAATGTCGTAGTTTTTCCTGATCCGGTAGGACCTACCACCAAAACCAAACCATAAGGCTTAACTATACATTCCTTTAGCAACTTTTCGTTTCTTTCGGTAAACCTCATTTGATCAAGAGAGATAGGTTTGCTGGCAGCCAAGATACGCATAACAACATCCTCATTACCCCCAACAGTCGGACAAGTAGCTACGCGCAACTCTATGGTCTTTGATCCATATTTCATTTTAATCTTACCATCCTGAGGCAACCTTCTTTCAGCAATATCCAATTTTGACATAATTTTCAATCTCGAAATAAAAGCCTGCTTATACATGGAGGGTATTTTTTCAACAACATCACATTCACCTTCCTTACGATATCTAACTAACAATTCTGCCTTACCAACACCTGGCTCAACATGAATATCGGAGGCTCCCAAATCGTAAGCATCGGTAATTATTTTGTTAACCAATCGGACAATCGAACTATCTTTTTCAGTAATGGAACTTTCTTCTTCATCCTCATCTTCTACGACCCCGACGTTATCATCTTCGCTCATCAATGACTGCAAGAGAGAGGATACATTTTCATCATCTGTTGGCTCTGGCTCAATACTCTCCTCAATACTTTCACCGGAAGTTCCCAACAGAAAATCCAAAATATCGATTTTAAGGCCGACACGAAACTGAATTTCTTTTTTCGGGAAAATCATTTTGATACTTCGAATTTTGTCCATATCCGAAGGATCATCTACCAATATTACAACGAAGCGCTCTTCATTTTGAATTGGAACCCAATGGTTTTTAATTAAATGCTTTTTATTGAGTCCTGAGAAAATCCTTTTGGGAAGAAGCGTATCTGAGTTGTAACCAAAGTAAGGAATACCATAAAAGTACTCAAGAGAACGCCCTAAGTCCTCACGATTAAGATTATAGGAATCAATTAAAATCCGTTCGACATCAACCCTTTCCCTTCGCGCTGTCGATATTGCTTTTTGTAATTCTTCCGGAGCAATCAATCCATTACTTACTAAAAAACTAAACTTTGTTGGCTTATTTTTTAAAAATCTGGAATTATTAAAAAAAGCGATTGCCAGCATTTGCCCAATTGAAATAATACTTTTCTCGTGATTACTATCAAAGGGCTCAGAGGATCGCCTTCTGGAAATTTGAAGAATTCCATAAAGCTTGTTCTCATGAATCATGGGACAGCACAACATAGCCTTTGTTTTTTCTTTTACGTTAGTATCGATTCCTCCTTCAAACTTTAAATCCGGATGAAATTGACTCAATTCTTCTTGAGAATATGCATCACTTACATTAATCATTCTCTTCTCTAATGCCGACCATCCTGGAATATTATCAGGTGAAATTGGATACCTGTACTCATTCAAGCCTTCGGACGCATTAACCTTTGTAAACACCTCATTCTTGTTATTATCAATAGAATAAATTGCAACGAAATCGGCACTAAATAATTCTTCCAATGGTTGTTGTGTAGAAAAGAGAATGTCTTCTAAAGTAGTAGCTTTTTGAATTATCAAACTTAAATTCTGGATTTTTTCTTTTTTCTCTTCCAGCTCTAGTTTTCCCAGCGAAGTTCCTAGATGCATTGAAAACTCTTTTGCTAATTTCACAAATTGTTCGGAAAAGAAAGCCCCATCAATTTTGTTAATTATTTCTAGAGCACCTATTACCGAATTTTCAAAATGAATAGGAACCACAAGTGCAGTTTTAGTCTTGATTCCCAGCTTTGAATCCCATTCAGGATCATGAGAAAGGCCGTGATAACGATTTAAGTCATCAGGATCATAAGCATCATTAATTACCAAAGATATGTCATTAAGAAAGGAATATCCTGGTAAATTTGACTCAATTAAAGGAAGTCTTTTCTCTTCAATTTCTTCATTAATTAAATTTCTAGAGAATAATTGTTTGTTTTTATTATCAACTGAATAAATAACTAAACTTTCACAATCAAAAAATTCTTTTAATTCATCTGACAAATTAAAGAAAGCTTCATTTATACTTTCAGAGGATACTATAGAAACAATTTGAGCTAATATAGGCTTGATACGGTCAGATATTCTTCTCCCACCACTTTTTTTCCTAATTTCATCGGATTTAGATTTACGTTCTTCCTGTCCTTCATTTTTTTCTTCAACTTGGAACTCTATTTCTTTTTCTTGACTCTCATCTTTTTTAGGGGATGAGTTACCCAAACCCGGATTTAAAACCTCTGCTTTTTCCTTATTATCTGAATTATCAGAAGATTTTTTTGAAATTAATGGCATATTTTCCCTTTTAACAACCTGCCCCTATATTAGATTAAGGTCTTGGTTCCAAAAACTCAACATCCCAATCAATATTGATTAATTTCAAAATTTGCAAACTTTACCAACTAGAATTTCCGACAATAAATTTTAGAACAAATTTACATTTACACTTTGGAGTTTTTATTTTTGCATTTATAAACTCAAAACAATATTTAATTCAAATGCCGATTCCCCCTGTAACAAGTTGCTTTTAAAGACCTTATCTTCTATACTAATTTCATCTAAACACAACGAATAAATCAGCTAATATTTTTTTCAAGCCCTTATAGGCTCTTAAATAAATAGCTGGCAATAAAGTTGATTTCCCAAAAAAGATTCAAAAAGTCTTTTCCGGAGTCCACTTTACACAAAGATTGTTTTTGCACCAAAATGCTTTTTTGTTAAAAAACAGACATTGAAAAGGAAAATTTGAATGAAAAACAATAAAGACCAGACGTATATCTCTTTAGGTCTCATTATACTTGTTACGTTTGTTTTATTAACCGTTTGGGAATTTTTTATTGAAAGTTGGTTATTAAATTCTGTATTCAATTTTAATTTCTCAAAAACTACATTAGAGCATTGGAGTGTAATCGCCGTTTGTTTAACCACTGTTGGAATTTCACTTATCTTCCCATTTAGAAAGTTATTAGCCAGCTTAAAGGACTTAGGTACAATTCAGGATTCACTTAAAAAAGAACAGGATTTCACAAAGGCTATATTTAGCGCCGAATCTTCTCTTTGCTTTGTAGTGGACAACTTAAACAAAATTACTCAAACAAACTCTAAAACTTTGAGTGAATTGGGTTACTCCGATAGTGATTTAATTGGCAAAAATTGGATCAAAACTCTAATCCCTGAACCCTCTCAAGAAACAACATTAAATAATTTCACAAAAATCTCGAACGATAAAACAAAGTTGCTTGGTAGTTTCCATTGCCCAGTTCTTAAAAAGAATTCAAAAGAAGTTTCTGTCAATTTCCAAACGTCTACCATTTACGACCAATCAGGAAAGATTAACTATTCAATCATTTCAGGACAGTTAGCGTCTCAGAAAACAAAATCTATTCCAGCTCCCAGTAACCATAATGTCGACAATAAAAAACTAATAAAATTAAATGAAGTAATTAAACAAAATAAGAAAAAATACCATAAAGAAGTATTAAAGAGTGCCCGAACTAAAGCAAGGTTTAAATTTTGGTTTGAATTGGAAAAAACCCTGATCAGCATTCCAACAAACTTCTTCAGAAACGAAGATGAAATAAATAAAAGAATTAATGCCGCTTTAAAAACATTTGGTACACTTACACGATCTAATCAAGGATTTATATTCTTATTTTCAAAAGACAACGCTACAATGTCCAATTCTCACTTGTGGATTGAGGATGATCCAGGACTATCGGCCAACCCCGAAGAAAAAATAGATTTGGACACATTCCCTTGGTTTAAAACAAAATTACTAAACAATGAAATTATTCATATTCCTAGCTTAAATGACTTTCCCTCCAAGGCTAATGTTGAGAAGGATGTTCTTAGTAGTCAGGGAATCAAATCTTTAATTTCTATTCCTTTAACTTATAAAGGCAAACCATTTGGCTATTTAGGTTTTGAAAAAACCTCTGAAGAGAAACCATGGGATAACGAAGAAGTTGCCTTATTAAAAGTAATGTCGAGAGCCTTAAGCAAAATCCTTAGCACCGAAAAGGACTCAAATGAAGTAGCGTCGAAAAACACAATACCTGCACCAGAAATAAAAATGGTCAAAAAAGAGCTTGAGATAGCTTTGGAAGCAAAAGCAAAATTAGAAAGTGAATTAGAATTAGAGCGGTCAAAACCCTCCCAAGAGGCAGAAGAAACTTCAAAAGAAATAGATGCGATAAAAATAGAGTTGGCAGAAACAAAAGAAAAGAAAGCAGAGCTTGAAAAGAAATTAAAAGACACGACGAATGTTGACGGTCGGTTTTCTGATATGCAGTTTAAATTAAAGACCTCAGAAACAGAGCTTCAGAACTTAAAAAATACTATTCATGAGCAAGAAAAGAGTCTTGAGGAATCCAGGCTTTCTATTCAGACCCTTACTGAAGAAATCAACCAGGAGAAATCAGATAAAGCAAAACTTAGTGCTAAATTATCCGATCATGCAAGCTTAGTCAGCCAAAAAGAGGAAGAATTTAGTTCACTGAATAAAACTCAATCAGAACTTGAGCTAGAAATAAATGAGCTCAGAAAAATTAAAAATTCCTTTGATGAATCTCAACGCATTATTGAAGAACAAGGCAATATAATAAAGGGTTTAAAAGTCCAGAATAAGGAGTTTAAGGATTCCAAAGAATTAATTTCTAAGATAAAAATGGAAAATGAAAACTTAAACAACCAAATTCAAGATCTTCAAAAACAACTAGCCGACAAGAGAGAAAAAGTTGATCAAATTACTTCCATAGAAAGCATAAATGAAAAACTCAACTCTGAAATAAAAATTAAAGACCAAGCAATTCAAAACCTAAATAACGAGGTTAAAAATAAGAGTCAGCAAATTGACAATTTGAATATCGAAAAGGAAAATCTTAGCAAAGATAATATTTTATTAGAACAATTAGAGAAAGATAAATTTGCTTTAGAAAATTCCTTACAAGCTAAAATGGATGAGCTAGAAAAACTCAACAAAGAATTGAATCAAGTTAGAAATGAGAAAGAAGCTTCCACTCAAAAGAGCAGGCAAATGGAAGAACAACTCCAGCAGATTCAGGTCTTAAATGAGGACCTCCAATTAAAAACCAAACAAATAAATGAAGCAAATAATTCCTTAAAACTAATTCAACAAGAAAACCAAAACCTAGGCTTTACTACTCAACAATTAAAACAACAAATTGAGGAGAAAACTCGCATCATAGATGAAAAGTCTGAGTTCATTGAGGGCCAAAAGAAAACCATTGAAGACAAAAACCGTTCATTGAATTCAAAAGATCAAAATATATCTCAACTCAAAAAAATAGCAAATCAATTGGACCAAATTAATCTGGCCGTATTCACTTTGAATTCTGTTGGTCAAATAGTCACTTGGAACCAAGGTGCAGAAGCCATAACTGGCTTCACTCCTGAACAAGCAATTGGAAACAATTTCTCTTATATTCTAAAAGGAAATAGCACTATCCCTACACAAGAAGAGTTAAAAGCTATTTTTGAAAAATGCCCTTCTTTTCAAAATGAAATTTCTTTTAAAAATTCACTTGATCAAACAGTTTTCGGAGATATTCGCTTAACGGCTATCAAAAATTCAGCAGGGCAATTGGACCATATAATAGGCTATATCCATGAAATATCTTCTGAAATTAAAAATAATCCAGTTAAAAAGTTAAATGATCATTACCTCTCAACATTATCAAAACTAGCGTTAAGTTATGTCACGCTTTCGGAAAATTACAAAATACTGGACTATAACTCCTATTCACAAACAACTTTCAATTGGGAAAAAGAGCATACACTTCAAAAAGAATTTTTTGAAACAATTTTTAATAACTCATCTCAAGCCATTAAACCCGAGACCATCATCCATAGTTTAGAAACTAATTCCACCGCTGAATTTGAATGTGAATTGAATTCGAATAATTCACAAAAAAGATACTTTAAGTGGACTCTAATTAAGGGCGTAAGCAGTGATCAATCCACCACAAGAATTTATGCTTTGGGTCAAGACATCACTTCGTTGAACGATAAAATTAAGGATTTAAAAGAAAAAGAACTGACTTTCCAGAATATTGTTGAAAAGGCAGTAGATGGATACATTACAATAGATGAAACCGGGATCATTCAATCTTTTAATGAAGCTGCAGAGAAAATTTTTGGATATTCTTCCAATGACTTAGTCGGACAAAATGTTAGTACTTTAATGCCTGACCCTTATTCCAAAGAACATAAAAATTATATCCACAACTATCTTTCCACTGGGAAATCAAATTTAGTAAATGGCCCTGGAAAAGAGTTTGTTGCTAAGCATAAGGATGGGTATTGTTTTCCTGTAGAAATTGCCGTTCGAGAGCTACATCAAGGCTACCGTCGATTATTTGTTGGGGTAGTTCATGATATAAGAAAACGTAAAGAACTTGAAGTTTCCCTCTCTGAAACCATGGAGAAACTTAAATATATGATGGAGGCAGAGTCAGATGCCGTAATGATTATGGACGCGACAAAGCAAACTATTTTAGATGCCAATAGCGCAGCTTTCCAATTATTTGGGTTTTCAAAGGAAAACTTACTTGGTTTGACTATCAAGGATATATCTACTGATACCCAAAATTCTGACCCAGCAGAAAATGGTAACACCGCAAACTTTGGTCAAATATTCAAGCAACCTTTAAATTATTATAAGAAAAAAGATGGGACTGTATTTCCAGCCCAAACATCAACCGTCACTTTTCCTCTTCGCGATCAAAAAGTATATTTAAAAATCATAAGAGATATATCTAACCAGACTCAAATGGAAGGACAAATTCGAGAGTCCAATGATCACCTTCAGGATATCTTAAATCACTCCAACGCAATTATTTACCAAAAAGATACTGAGGGCAAATATACTATGGTAAATAATCAATTTGAAGCTTTGTTTAAAGTTTCAAATGAGAAAGTAATTGGAAAAACTGAAAATGAAGTTTTACCCGAAACTTTAGCCAATAAAATCAAACAAAATGATCAACGGGTGTTGGAGACAGGATCCGTGGTTCAATCTGAAGAAACCATACTTCATAATGATGGAATGCACACATATTCAACCATTCATTTTCCAATTCGAAATTCCTCGGGGATTTTATTTTCCACTTGTTCTATTTGGACTGACACAACTCTCAAAAATCAGTTACAAGAAAAAGTTGAGCGTGTTCAAAAAGACATGGAACAGTTGATGGAAAAGCAGGCAATAGAATTCAAAAACAGTCAATCTAAAATCATTCGGCAAGAAAAATTAGAAGCAGCAAATCAATTGGCAAATTCGTTATCAAATCAAATAAACCAACCCATTCAGGGAATAAAAACTTTACTTAACCAGGTAATAGAATTAGTCCCTATGGAAGAAATTCACCAGGGCCTCATTCAATTGTCAATAAACGAATGCAATCGAATTTCTGAGTTAGTAGAAAAGATAAAAAGTTTCCAGAGTTTACCCCAAGATGAAATCAAATCCTTAAATCTCCATCAGATTTTAGAAAATTCATTGGACGAAAAAACTTCTGCGATTAAAGGTCAATCTGTTGAATTAGAGAAAAAATTTGTTAAAGACCCCCCTCAAGTCAAGGGTGCATCTTATCAATTACAGCAAGTGATAAGTCATGTATTACAAAATGCTCTTGAAGCGATTTCTAAAACCAGCGGTAAAATATTAATCGCAACTGAGCGTGAGGACTCAAAAGTAAAAATTTATATTCAAGACAATGGTTGTGGAATTCCACCTGAAATAAAAAATTCAATTTTTGATCCGTTTTTTACAACTAAGGGAGCCATGAAGCAACAAGGATTAGGTTTAACCATGTCTTCAAGAATTTTAAAGAGCCATCGTGGAGAAATAGACATAAAAAGCCAACCCGGCAAAGGAACAACAGTCACAATTATTTTACCAAGTGTTAATTGAGATTATATTAATTTAAAGGAAAAACTAATTAGGCAGGAAAATACTAAGGAAACTTTACCAAATTAATTGAATTGATTAACGCTTCCAACTCCAGCAAATTAACGAGCAATAACAAAACTCAAAATATTTCTAATATTGATGGCGCATCAGCTTCATTTTATTCAGTTACAAATAAAATTTTTCCCATCATTTAAATTTAAATACTTTTGAATTGCTATTAATATTTGATTTGAAACACAAGGTTTCTTTTTAATACTAAATCCATTTCTTATACTTAAAGATTGATTTAAGTCCAAAGGATTGGCTAGAATCTTCATTTTTAAATCAATATTTTTTGTTTTTATGAAATCAGGCACAACCACCTCATATTAAATAGTAATGATATGCATTCTCAATATTATCAATTTTTTGTTAAAAATAAAATAATTCAACTCAGTTTTTCAAGTTTTCATCCTCAAAAAAATTTTCTCCCAAAAAACGAAAAAACTCTTTATTTTATAATAAGTTAAATGGCTTTTTCCCTTCAAATTGTTTTACCCCAATAATCAAAATTTAGGGAATACCTTTACAATATATCTCCCTGATCTTATTACCTTTTCAAGAAAAATTAAGAAATTTTAATCTTTAATTAACCGGTTTTTAATTCTAATTTCTTATTATCTCTTTAGACAATGGGTCAACCAGAAGAGGCCTGCTCCAAAATAAATTATTTCCAGGACTACAACTCTCAGTTTAAGGAACCCATCCAACAATTAAAAAATGCCATTCAGGGAGGATGATATGTTCTATCCAGTAAAAATATTTAGCCGCAAAGGAAAATTCCGAAAAGAAGTTTCATCAAAGTTGTTAAGCCGACAATACTGGGATAAATTTTATAATTCTGCGAATAAAAATATCCAAATATCTAATAGAAAAGGCAAAAATCTAAAAGCTCAATTTCCGGATATGGAATATGATGATTCTTTTTACTCAGAGGACTAATATTTAAACTTTGAGTTGTTCCTCCAATAGTCATTTTTTTCCTGCCAAGGACCCTAGTTAATAGCCCCCTTCCATTTTGGAAAGGGGCTATTTTATTTTGATCGCCTAAAAAAAATAATTTATATTGAAATTTTTAAAACCATTTGTTAATTCCTGCATCGAATTAAGCAAAATAACTTTGGGATTTTCAATGAATCTTTTTTCGCACAGTCAGGCCAATACAAGAAGCGAACCCTTTTGGTTTCCATTTTCATTATGTTTATGGGAATTTCTTCGACCTTTTCACCTTTCCTTCATAACCATGAATTTGACCTTGACCATGTAGAAAATGATTGGCGTTCTTGTTTCGATTTTTTCTAGTCTATTGGGCCTTTGGCTTTCCTATAAGCTCGACTTACCTACGGGTTCTACTATAGTGGCAACATTTGGCGGGGTTTTATTGTTAGAGTTGGTTGGGAGTTTTATTCTTAATCGCGATAAATTTTCTTAGACAATCTTAATTTAAAGAAAATGTCATTCTCTTAATTTTGCATTTTTATATCAAGCAAAACCTCTATTTCTTTTTTTAGATCTTTACCATCAAACGGTTTAACTAGATAATGTTTTATTCCATTATTCAAAGCTTGGACCATTTTTTCTCTTTGGGCTTCTCCTGTAATCATCAGCACCGGAATGCTATTTAAACTCTCATCATTCTTTAATGCATTAAAAAAATCTAATCCGTCCATACCCGGCATATGCCAATCGGTAATAATTAGATCAAACCTGTTTGCATGCAAAGTTTTTAACGCATCATCACCGTTTTCTGCATCAATAATGTCATTAAAACCCATTTGATTTAAATGAAAACGAATGATCCGCAATAACTTTTCGTCATCCTCAACGACGAGAATTTTCTTTTTTTCGATAATTTCTGTATTCATAACTAAGATAATATTGTAAAGCAAAAGAAAGTTTTTTTCTAATCTATTGGTGAGGAATTGAACGGGCTATTCGAAAACCTAAGATATAATGCCGTTTATCTACTTTATCTCTATATCGAGATGCAGATCGAACATAGCTTATCAGGTTGGCAATTGACCCACCACGCCGAGTTTTAAATTTGCTTTTTTTAGGACCTAAGGGGTTATTTCGAGGGCTTTTCTTATAATAGTGAAAATCATACCAATCACTAACCCATTCCCAAACATTACCAACCATGTCATAGAGGCCCCATGCATTTGGTAATTTAGTTCCTACAGGATGCATTGTGAAATTTGCAGATCCATAATACCAAACATAGTCATTATTTATTTCATCCCCCCAGAAATATCTTGTTTTGGACCCTGCTCGTGCAGCATATTCCCATTCTGCCTCGGTTGGCAATCGATAGAGATCGGTAGATTCTAATTTGTTTAGCCTTTTAATATACTCAACAGCATCCAACCATGAAATTCGATTGACCGGATTCTTCTCCCCAACAAACTTGGAGGGATTTTCGGACATCAGCTTCAGCCATTGCTCTTGAGTTACCTCAAATTTTCCTAAATAAAAATCATGAACACAAACTTCATGCTCCGGTTTTTCATATTCATAACCCTCATTATCTCCCATAAGAAAACAACCCCCCGGGATTTTAATAAATTCAATCTCTGTGGAAGGAGACTTCCATTCAGACAAATTGGGCTCCCCTGCGTAACCATAAGGAATTCCACAAAACCAAAAACCAATACTTATAAGAGCTAATTTAAAATATCGAAAATCCTTCATGTTTCCTTAGGTAGTATGAAAAATAAAACTTTGGTATTATTCAATCTAAAATATTTCAAGAGCTACACTTTTTATATATTTGATCATTTATTTCAAACAATTTTTTTACTTCTATTGAGATACTGTACAGTTATCATACTTTTAATTTTGATGGGTTGCGAGTCCAACAGTGAACGCCCATTGACCCTCCCGCAGGCGGCCGAACCTTCTGCTAAAATGTATAATGATAGAGGAATAGATTTTTTTAATAAAGGAGATTCATTTGAGGCTTTAATTAATTTTAATCAAGCTAAAACGGCAGATCGCACTGCCGGGGAAATTCATTTCAATTTAGCATTAGTCCTTCATAACCGAGGAGAAAAAAAGCGTGCATTAAAACACTTCAAACTTGCCAAACATTTTGCCCAGGGAAATAAAAAAATTTTAGATTCCGATCTTTTGAATCAATATTTAAAAACAACTAATAGTAGCTAAACAGTTTTCATCCAGGCTACAGCTTTTTCAATTATTTTTGAGAAACTGCTATCCCCTACCCTTCCTCTTCTACCATGACCCGGGAAAATCCATTCAACTTTATCCAATTTCTTTAATTTATCCACAGACTTAATTTGAGTTTCCCAAGAATACCAACAAGCATCTCGAAAAGAACCAAATTGGTTTAATTGTCGGAGCCACGCAAAATGATCGCCTGTAAAAAGGTATTTATTTTTCCACAAAAGCACCTGGTGTCCCCTTGTATGGCCTGGTGTAAAGATGATTTTTGCATGATCAAAAACTGTATCCATTTCACCTTTAATAATAATTTCTGCATCTAATTGTGCACCTGAATCAAACTCATGAATAATGCGTTTTGCACCAAAGTGTTTGGCATAAAGTTGAGCATCCGCTACATCATCTTGATGCGACAAAAAGATAAATTTCAATCCACCCATTTCTTTAAATTTTTGTACTAAATGCTTTTGAAACCTTGGAGAATCAATAAGCCAGTTTCCTTTTTCAGACTTCACAAAGTAACTGTCTCCACCAAATGAGTCTCTTGAATTAAATCCGTTTAAATAAATATTATCAATTAACTTAAATGGTAAAGAGTTTTTTGCTGAAGTTAAATCGACTGAATCAATAGTCCCAATCGAACCCACAGGACAAGAAAGCAAAGCTCTTTTAGCCTCCAAAATCTCTAGTTCATTTGCAGGTTGCTTCCGAATAAATGCAAATTCTCCCGTATCTCCAAAAGTAGAAGGTGCAAAACGTCTGCAGGCATCACAATCAATACAAGTAGAATCAACAAAAAAGTTCCCACTCACGTTTTCTTTTAATATTAATTTTTGATTGGCCATAATTTTTCTTTAAATCAATAACGTTTTTTTATTTGATCACGGTCATTAACCAAAGTAAAGTCTCTCTTATTAAATCGAAGCTTATTCAAATCTTGGTTCCTATCATTTCTGAAAGGTAATTCAATAATGAGAAAAAGAAATATTATATTTTTTGTTTTAGTCTCTATATTTACTACATCCAATGTCGTTTGGGCAGGTCAACCGTGGAATGGGATGGATATAGTCAGGTTTTGCACTGGAGACACTGTTCTATTTGACGAATCTATATGTAGAGCTTATTTACAAGGGGTGGCAGACACTGTTAGACAAATAAAAAAAGACCCTTCAACAAAAGACGAGATTTGTGTCCCAGAAAGTAAAAAAGACCAAAATCATGGTGAGAGCCTTTATCCCAAGTGGTTAGCAACCTTTAAAGAAAGGTGGCATAAAAAACCAATAGTTATAACCTTAGATGCTCTAAAAGCAATTTTTCCTTGTAAAATCGACCCATAAACACAGAACTAATTTTTTGATTATGGGAAACGATTACATATACCCTGACAAAGTAAATCAAAGATTTTCACAAAACCTCAATCAGAGATCGCTAACTTTAATTAAGTTTTCAATTTTTATTTTCCTTAATTAGAAGAACGCTGTTTTACCAGTTACTATTAACACAATCAGCGTATTATCAGTTTATTAAAGACACACTCAAAGCCTTTCTTTTTTAAAAAATGGAAAGGAGCTAAATCTAAATGAGGTACCCATTATGTCAAAAGCAATCGATTTATAAATTTTTTATTGGTATTAACCTTGAGCTATAGAGAAATAATTTAATATTTCATTAAATCAAACTCATTGTAAAATAGAAAAGTAAAAAGCAAAATTCATTTTCCTCTGTTTGGCTCTTGAACCCAGTCGGTTTACATGGTAACTTTCCATCTATCCTACCTTTAGTATTTTTTTATGCTTCATTAACATTGCTCCTATAACATTAACACCGTAAAGCTATACCAGCCTAAGATTCGGCTGCATTAGATTTATGAGGGACGAAACTAATGAATAAAGTAAATTATGTATTTTTCATTGGAGCAATTTTCATAATCGGTTTATTACCTATTGCTAATAAATTTCAATATATAAAAGTAGATAAAGGAATGATTGTTAAAACTGACCCGGTGACTGGAGAATCTCAAAGATGCATGGTCCTCTATGAAGATTCCGGGGTTCAATTAGACTGTGGAAACAATTTGGATAATCGGTCCGAAATTTATTAATTAGGGACTTAACAAATATACAATTTTTTTTAAAGGGCTTATTCATGTCTTCAACTTTTGATTTATTTATTTTATTTTTCTTCTTAGTTGCGCTTTCTTTGGGATTGTCAGGGATTATTTAAAATTAACACGTTGAATTATAAATAAGTATTTTGTCATTTCCTCCAAGTCCTCTCATTCCAGGTTTAGTCCAAGAGGGCCTCAATATTACCCCCTTAAAAGACTACTTTGTTATTTACTTTTTAAGTAAGAACCCTTAACTAAGAAAGGTAATATATTTTTCACTCCTTAGCCACTTTTACCAGAGCTTTTTACAATTCTAAAAACTACTTTCTATACTTCTTCACAAATTTATATCTAAAGTTCGAAATTTCAACATCAAACTTTGACTTCATAGCAAATTTCTTATATAAAGATTTCAATTGGAATGCTTGGTCCAAAACAATGATCATTCATTTTCAAACAAGTACCATTTTCACAAGTAATAAAATCCAACCTTTTTGTTTTTTCAATAAAGCTCCAACGAATTAATTTATGAAGATTTTTATGAGGGGAAAAAAATGATTCTTTATAGTCGGTACACTTTTATCATTGCCTTAACATTCTTATTGGGATTAACAAGTGGGATTTCTACAGTCTTTGCTTCAGCTACTGTTGAGATCATTGTAGCCAATGGAAACGAGCCATTACCCATGGAATCAATTTCAATTTATTCTGAAGATGGCCAAGCCGTTGAAGAAAACATTAGAAACCACAAAAATTCTCAATGGACCTGGAAAGGTTTAAAACCCGGGAATTATACGGTTCGATCAGGTGATCAGGTTTTAAGAAAAATCCAAGTAAGCCAAATGGATACGATTAAAAAAATCATAGTCAATCCTACATTGTCTGCAAACGGTTTTTCCGGTACTCCAAACTTTTTCAACAATTTTAATAATTACAATGCTCCTATTCCTACAGAAACAATCATCAGACTTGGTTTAAGGGGAAATTTCACATTTGACCGGCCCTTAGCGGACGTTTATAGTTCTGCTTTTTCAAACAGTCCAATTATGGGTAATATTGGACAAAATTATCTAGGGGTAGGTTTGGATGTAGATATCCAACCGGAAGATTTACCTGTTTATTTCCGTTTGGGGTTTGCATGGAATCCTGATGGGTCAGACAGTGGTGCAGGGGGTGATAAACACCCACCAGGGAATCAACAAGATACTTTCTTAGAACTTGAAGATTCCTATTACTTTCGAATTCAAGTGGGCGTTCCCGTAGTCCAATATAAATGGGCGGAAATTGATCTCCTTGCCGGTGTTCAAGCCACCCATACGGAACTTAGGTTATTTACTGATGAATCAGGTGGTGGTGGAAACGCAGAGGTTTTTGAAGAAGACAAATACCGCGTTGCACCTGTAGTCGGTGTTCAAGCGGGTTTTTGGTTTCCTGAATATGAGAATATTTATTATTATGGTGGATATAATGCAATTTACCAACCCAGCATTGCTGTACAGGGACAATCATCGTTGAATTTCAATTATAATGCTCGCGCAGATAGTGGATGGCAAAATGAGTTTTGGGCAGGAATTCAATACCGGTTTAATTAACTCTTTATTTGATAAGAAGATGTTCTATAAAAATAACTTTTCCCGCCGCTCTATTTTCGGAGCGGCGTTTTTTCTTTTCATTAGTTATTTTCAATTCGGTTGCTATACAAAACCTCTCCCCCTAAAATGGCTTGCAGATTTAGAATCCACTCCCAAAAGCTTTGAAGTCTGCCACGGTTACGGGTGCCACCATAAAACTAGAACTTCCTTAGCCCCTGCTCAATGGGCTCAAGTTTTAGATAACTTTAAACCTCCTGCCAAAAACGCACGGGAAGAAAGACAGCAAATTGCCAAAGCAATTGCCATGATGGAGACCATTACTGGAGAAGCCGTTGGAACTCAAACAGATGTTGCTGAAGCCGGCTTTTACAAGAAAGATGCATTTCAAATGGACTGCATCGATGAAACGGTTAATACATCTCTTTACCTCCATTTTATGGAAAGAGAAGGCGTATTTCATTGGCATAATGTAGGCGAACCTGAAAGACGTGGATATTTTGTGGATTGGGAATGGCCGCATAATACTGCAGTGGTTGTAGAAAAAAAAACAGGCATAGAATATGCAATAGACTCATGGTTCTTTGCTAACGGTAAAGAACCTTGGATTGTCCCTGTCAAGGATTGGTGGACTGGATTAAGACCCGTTAAACTTGTACAAGAATGAATTTAAGGTTTACTTTTCACTTCTAACAATTTAAATGATCATTCATTGAAAAAAAACTTAACCCTTCAAATTAAACTCCACCCAATAATAAGTGTAACTCTCAAAAATTTTAAAGACCTTGAAAATTGCCAAGTTATTTATGGCTCAACACATTATTTGGTTTGCAAAAATTTTCCAATGAGTTTGATTTTCTATCGCATAACCCAACAAAAATTAGCCATACCCTCCGCGAAATTCAAAAAAGTTAAAAATTTTTCAAAGTTTTTTTCGAACACTTCAAAAAGGCTGTAAATTTTAACATCCGAAATTACAACCCTTTTCATTTGATCTAAATAGAAAAGTTATATCTGAATAGAAAATTGGCCCAGACCAACAAATTTAACTCTTGGATAAAATTTGAAAAGTTGCTATATTTCCTCATCCTTATAGGGTATTTATTATCCAAAAATGGGGTAATTATTTGCTATTAAAAATTTTTGCGGTTTGAGGGTAGTTATGATCGCTGGACAAACTAAAATGAAAATACATTCCTGGATAGCTATTTTTTTTATCTTTATATTTAGCAATAATGTATATGCGCAAGCCTTGGACCTTCCTCAGTTAGTTGACCGGGGTCCTTACATACAAAAATTGACTCAAACTAGTGTTTCTATTAAGTGGTGGGTATTCACTGATGACACAGCAAATAATACCATCCACTATGGAACCTCTTCAGGGAGTTTAACTTCCTCCAATACAGACACTACCTTTAAGGTCAGAAATGTTTGTGGTTCTTCTGTCGAATGTAATGATTTTCATGAATATGAACTAACACTGTCCGGGTTAACCGCCAACACCCGCTACTATTATGCCGTAGGCACCTCAACCACTCCCTCTTCAGAGGAATCCGCAAATGGAACTTTTATGACATTCCCAAACTCAGGGACGGTAAAACCCACTCGGATATGGGCAATCGGAGACTCGGGAACGAAAAGCACCCAAGCATTGTTAGTCTTAGAATCGATGCAAAACTATACTAAATCTCGCGATCCTGATGTATGGATTATGTTAGGAGACAATGCTTATATTAATGGAGACAACCGTGAATACGGTGATGCAGTTTTCTTTATGTATCCGGATTTTTTAAAGAATGTTGCTGCATGGCCAACCTTTGGTGATCGAGACGGAGTTTTTGCAGATTCTTCTACACAAACAGGATGGTATTTTTCAATTTTCAATCTTCCAACAAATGCTGAATTAGGAGGATCTCCCTCCGGAACAGAGGCATATTATTCTTATGATTATAGCAACATTCATTTTGTAGTATTAGATACAGCGGAAACAAGTTTATCACCCGGTAGCCCAATGCTTACTTGGTTACAAAGCGATCTGAACACCAACACTAAAGAATGGGTGATTGCATATTTCCATCATTCTCCATATTCAAAAGGCTCTAATGATTCGGATCCTAGTACAATAGCTACAAATGTTAGAGCGAATGCACTTCCTATATTAGAGACAGCTGGAGCAGATTTAGTGTTGTCATCCCATAGCCATGCTTATGAAAGATCTTTTCTAATTGATGGTCATTACGGAAGCTCAGGAACTTTTAATCCAGGAACCAATCAATTAAATGGAGGTAATGGAAAGTCAAATCCATTACCCACCGCTAATGGTCCTTACAACAAACCTTTAGCTGGCGGTCAACCTACCGCAAATAGTGGAACGGTTTATGCCGTTGTTGGCAGTTCTGGAATTCTTCAAACTAATGAAACTCCCTTAGACCGAAGTTTCGAAGAAACTGCGGGGCCTCTTAACCATCCTGCAATGCAATTCTCTTTAAACACCTTAGGTTCAATGATCATTGATGTTTATGACAATCGATTGGAAGCCATATTTTTAGATGGATTTGGAGATATCGCGGATCAATTTACCATCACTCATGGTAACAATAATGTTGCCCCGGAAATATTTAACGTAAGCGCAAATCATCCATTAACTTTAGAGGTGCAATTCTCTGAACCCTTAGAAAAAACAAGCGCCGAAAATGAAACTAATTATTCTTTGGATAACGGAGTAACAGTTACCGCGGCAACTTTATTAGAAGATTATAGAACTGTGAGACTACTTACATCCACATTGAGTAATTCGACTACTTACAACCTTACTGTAACCAATGTTGAAGATTATGAAACGAATACATCCATATCAGCCCCTGGTATCCAATATAGTTTTACTCCTGAATTTATTGATCCACCCGTTTATTCTGCGCATTTTCAAGATGGATATTATCCCGGAAAAAGTTATGATGGAACCCGAGATACTTATATCTTTGAAGGATTACCAGACACAAATTATGGTGATAAAAAAAATCTAATTGCACACGGTCAATTCGAAGATGCTATCGAAGGTGAAGCAATTATCATGGTTTCTTGGGACATCTCATCCATTCCCTCTAATGCCACCGTGCAATCAGCTACCTTTTATTGGGATCCATTTAATAGAAGTGAAACTCCTTATTTTTTACGACAGCTACTAACTCCCTGGGATGAAATATCTGTCACATGGAATAGTTATGGCGGCGACACCAATATTGGGACCGATATATTAGGAACGATGCCTCCTGAAAAATTTGGAGTGAACCCGGTGCCCTTGAATCCAGATGGAATTAACATCATTCAAGGCTGGGTTGATGGAACTACTCCAAATTATGGGTTAGCGCTAAGAAATGCAGGGCCTGGGTTTATTCCCCCTAGCGGAGAATGGTGGAATGCAGTTCGAGGTCGTCAAAGGCAAACCAATAATCGACCTCGACTATCTATCACTTACACCGTCCCAACGGGAGGAGATAGCATTTCGCCGTCTATCATAGCCCCACCGGATGTTACTGTAGATTCTACCGGAGATCAAACTTCGGTAAGTTTGGGCACTGCAGTAGCAGTTGATGACAACGGAACCCCTTCAACCAGTAATGACGCACCAGCGGGTGGGTTTCCTTTAGGAACTACTATAGTCACTTGGACTGCAACCGATGCTGCCGGCAATACTGGAACGGACACACAAAAAGTAACGGTAAAAGTTCCAGAATCAATTCAATCTAATACCATTAGCTTTCAAAATCAGGTAGAACCAAGTGCATTTTATTTGGGAACTCAAGACGCTTTTATTAGACAAACCTCGCCAAACCAAAATAAAGGTTCTAATGCAGAACTTTGGTCCGATGGGCTATCCGGAGATCCAGAAAATACTCTTTCTGGAGAACTAGAATCAGTTATCAAATGGGATGTCTCTGCTATTCCCCAAAATGCAGTGATAAACTCAGTAACCGTTTCTTTTAACGTATTTAATGATTCTCCGGTGGATAACAATTTATATGAAGTCAAAATTCCTTGGACAGAAGATACGGTGACATGGAATGTTGCTGCAGAACCATCTGCATATGGAACAACAATATTAGGGGCTATACCTCCATTTACACTAAATGAAAACATTGTAAACTTAAATCAAACCGGCATAAATTTAGTACAAGCTTGGGTCAATGGCAGCAAGATAAATAATGGTTTGTTGATTAAAATTGCCGGTAGTACTAATGGGATGGGCGTTCACTCAAGTGAGGCAGCAAATGCCGCCAATCGTCCAAAACTTACGGTTTCCTACACTATTTCAACCGGTGGAGACACAACACCCCCTGTAGTAACCGCCCCTCCTGACATTACTACAACAGATACGACACCCGATTTGGGAACTGGTACAGCAATAGATAATGTAGATGGCCCTTTAGTGCCCACAAACGATGCGCCCGCTGTTTTCCCGCTGGGTGTTACCATAGTAACCTGGAGTGCTACGGATAGTTCAGGAAACACTGGAACTGACACCCAAACAGTCACTATAGAAGAAGCAACTGGCGGTTCAGTAACAGTTAGTTTTCAAAATGGGGTAGAACCAGATGCTAGTTATTCCGGAACTCAAGACAGCTATTTAAGAGAAACTTCTCCCAACCAAAACGAAGGTAATAATACTCAACTGCTTTCTGATGGTGTAGCTTCCGATCCTGGAAACGGTTTGTTTGGAGAAGTCATGACGGTAGTGGCCTGGGATCTGTCTTCAATTCCCAGCAACGCCACTGTTCAATCGGCGAGTATTATGATGGATTTCTTTGACGCTAGTTCTGGAGCCTACCACTTTTATGAAGCACTTACACCTTGGACCGAAGGAACGGTCACCTGGAATAGTTTTGGTGGTGGCACCTCAAATGTCGGTTCAGATATCATTGCAACTATTCCCCCCTTTTCTTTTGATGAAACAGAAGTAAACTTGACTGCTCAGGGTTTAAGTTTATTACAGGGTTGGATTGATGGAAGTATCCCAAACAACGGGTTAGCCTTTAAAACTGCAGGAAGTAACAATGGTTTAGGAGCAAATTCCAGCGAAGCCGCGACTAACAGACCCAAAATCACAATCACGTATACAGTATCAGGGGGTGGATCAGGAGACATGAGTTTCCAAAATGGAGTTCTACCAACACCGGCTTATTCTGGAACAAATGACAGTTTCTTGCGACAAACATCGCCTAATCAAAATGAAGGCAATAATATACAGCTCTTATCGGATGGAGTGGCGTCAGACCCAGGTAACGGTTTGTTTGGAGAACTGATATCGGTGATATCCTGGGATATATCAAGCATTCCTTCAAATGCAACTGTACAGTCTGCTAGTATTACAATGGATTTCTTCGACGCCAGTTCCGGGGATTATCATTTCTACGAAGCTCTTACTCCCTGGACGGAAGGCACTGTCACCTGGAACAGTTTCGGTGGTGGGTCTGCGAATGTAGGCACGGATATCATTGCTACGGTACCTGGATTTTCCTTCGATGAAACCGAGGTCAACTTAACAGCGCAGGGACTCAGTCTGGTTCAGGGCTGGGTGGATGGAAGCATTCCTAATAACGGTTTGGTTCTCAAAACTGGTGGCAGTAATAATGGGCTAGGTGCTAACTCCAGTGAAGCCGCTACCAATAGACCCAAACTCAGAGTTATTTATTCTACTTCAGGTGGATCAGGTGGAGACACAATCCCTCCAGTAGTAACTGCACCTGCGGATATTACAACCACAGACACAACGCCAAACCTGGGAACCGGAACCGCAGTTGATAATGTTGATGGACCGTTAACCCCAACGAATAATGCCCCGGGAGTCTTCCCATTAGGTACAACCATTGTGACTTGGAGTGCTACGGACAGTTCCGGCAATACCGGGACCGATAACCAATCCGTCACCATTACGGATCCGACATCAACAGATACAACACCTCCCGTAGTAACGGCTCCGGCTGATATTACAACCGAAGCCACAGGGCCGACCACTAGCGTTTCTTTAGGCACCGGCACTGCAGTGGATAATGTCGATGGTCCTATAACTCCAACTAATAATGCACCATCCGGTGGATTCCCTGTGGGGACCACAACAGTCACCTGGAGTGCCACAGATACAGCTGGCAATACTGGAACTGATACTCAATCAGTAACCATTACGGATACCACAGCGCCAACGGTAACCGCACCAGCGGATATTACCACTACAGACACAACACCTAACCTGGGAACCGGAACCGCCAGTGATTTAGTAGATGGATCGATCACTCCGACAAACAATGCACCGGGAACATTTCCGATAGGAACCACTATTGTAACTTGGAGTGCCACCGATACGGCCGGCAACACCGGTACAGACACACAAAGCGTTACAGTGCAGTCTGGTGGCTCCACTACAGTGAATCTAACAAGTTCTAAAGACACTTTTATTCGAGAATTTCAGCCTTTCGATGTCAATGGACTTATGACCACTCTGGAAGCGGATGCAGATCAATTAAGTCCTCCTCAAACATTCAACGATGAGATCTTCGCGGTTCTTGCCTGGAATGTGTCGTCTATTCCTAGCACGGCAACCGTGCAATCCGTGACGATTTCTTTCAATGTGACGAATACCAGCTCGGGAACCTATAATCTTTTCCAAACGCTGACTTCCTGGTCAGAGAATACAGCGAATTGGTTTACTTTTTCACCGCTTTCCACCAACATTGGAACCGGCATTCTAGGATCCTTTACTCCTACGGCAGGAACAAATGTCATTACTCTTAATGCTGCAGGAATTAATTTAGTTCAGGGTTGGATTAATGGGTCTATAACCAATAACGGAATTGCCGTTCGTAGCGGAGGAACAACTGATAATACAATTTTTAACTCAAAAGAAGCATCTTCCAACAAACCTCAAATTTCTATTACCTATAACTAGACTTGGTGCGTCAAGAGCCAAATTGTTTAGGTAGTTAAAGATAGAAATTGTAAAATATGTTAAATATTTAAAGGATGTTTTTCCCGATCCTTATTGGCTGAAAAATGATTTAAAAATCCATCTATGTTTTCAATAAACTCGGGGATATCAAGTGGTTTAACGATATAATTTTCAAACCCTAAATCCCTAGCCCTTTGAATATCCTTTTTCATTGCATTCGCACTAATCGCCCAAATTGGAATCAAAGCGGTCTCAGGTTTGCTTTTTAAAACCTTAAAAGCTGTTATACCATCCATTTCTGGTAGATTGATATCTAACAAAATAAGATCGGGTTGTCGACTCATAGCTAACTCAATTCCCGATATGGCTTCCGGAGCTGAAATCAACTTTATTTTAGGGTAGTTGTGACCAATTATTTCTTTAACTAATTTCAAATTAATGGGATTATCTTCGATATACAATATTAAAATTTCATCTAACTCTTTTTCAACTTTCTCTGCAATTTTTATTTGGGGTTGGATAAGCTTGGGAAATTCTTTATCATTTCCCTTTGGCAAATCTATGTAAAATGTAGTTCCCTTTCCAAGAGTTGTCGAGAAATATATAGAACCAGACATAGCTTCAATTAGATTTTTTGAAATCGTTAATCCAATCCCAGTTCCCTCAATTGATGAATTTTGATTACTTAATCGATTAAATGGCTCAAAAATTGATTTTTTATCTTTATCTGATATTCCCAAACCCGTATCTTTTACATATACTTGGATAAACTCTGATTCCAACACTTTATAGCCCAGAGAAACAGTTCCATTGGGTTTATTATATTTAATGGCATTTGACAAAAGATTTAAAACTACCTGCCTTAGCCTAAAATAATCTGCAACAATAAAGTCTTCACCAGAAGAATTAATTTCATTTTTAATAACGACTCCATACTTTTCTCCCAATGGTTTCGCCAGATCCAAAGTTTCTTCCAAAAAAGGGCCAATACTCACATTTTCAATAGAAAGTTGTAGTTTTCCTGATTCGATTTTTGATAGATCTAAAATTTCATTAATTAATTCAAGTAAATGGTTTCCACCCTTAATAATGAAATCTAAATTCTGGGATTGGCCATCATTGAGAGGGTTTCCAGTGGGCATTTTTAAAACTTGGGCAAATCCTAATATAGCATTTAACGGAGTCCTCAGTTCATGGCTCATTTTAGCAAGAAAATCTGATTTAGCATTATTTGCATTTTCTGCAATTACTTTTGAATCGATTAAACTTTCTTGAGTAGCTTTTAAATCATGGATCATTTGATTAAAGGCTTTGGCAAGAGTTCCGAGTTCATCGTCTGACTTTATTTCAATTGCAGCGGGAAGTTGCCCTTTGGAAATATCCTTTGCAGCACTGATTAACTTTGATATAGGACTCCGGATTTGAGTGGATATCGCTACCGCGAGAATTATTGTTAATACAACTACCAAAAAGCCAAACTGATAAAATTTTTCTTTTAATTCTATTGTCGGAGCAAACGCCTTTCGGGTCTCTTGCATTACTAATACCGACCAATTAAAGCTACTTAATATCCCCTTATAAGCTGAACCTGCAAATCCAATCAAAAATTCCCTACCAAAAGAATCTTTCTCTATTAAAAATCCCCTACTACCGTTTTGAGCTTGTTTGGTGGCATTAAAGCTTTGTTTCGGAAATTTATAATCCCAAATGCTTAAGAAATTTTGGTTAGTTTTAAACTTTAAAATAAATTCAGGAGCCGCAATTATCTCTCCGTTACTATTTATTAAAATGGCGTACTGGGATTGATTCTGCTCTATGCCACCAATTTTAATAGAATTAATATTGTCTAATAAAGCTTTCCAATTGCAATGAAGAAAAAGATGACCCAACACCTTTCTACTGTCTTCATCCCAATAAATAGGCAGCGAAAGTGTTAGCACTAAACCACCCGCTTTTCTAAAAAACTTCAAATCTTGAGCTAAAAAATCCTTCGCTTTAACTCCCGCGTGATACCACTCTTCCTTGGATACATTAACATTTCTAAGCTTTGAGTTTGTTGAAGCAAGGATTTTACCTCCTGGTTGCATTACAGAAATCACCCAATAAGGAGATTCTCTTTTCTTCAATTGTTTCATGAAATTTTGCAAAGAAGGATGGTCATCTTGCAAAGCTATTTTTTGGAGTGTTTTATTTGAAGCCCAATTTTCTAAATCACGCCGCGCTTCTCTTATCATTAGAAAAAGGTCTTCCATAGATTGGGTAGCTTTCGTTTGAAATTTTGTGCCAATGCTTTTTTCCAAAGCCACCCGGCTATTTTCATAGGTAAAATAATATAATGTTCCCAATGGTAAAAATGAGACGATAATAAAACTTATAATTATTTTAAAATTTAGAGTTTTAAAAAATTTCATTTAACTTTTGTAAACTTTTTTATTAAACAAGTCCAACGAGCAAAGAAATGATTTTTTAACCATTTATAAGCTTAATATCGCCGCCAATTTCATGTAAACTTTTGCATTTAAATAGACTAAGGCCTTAGACACAAAAGTCAATTTATTTGAATTGTGGGATTAAAGGTAGGACTTACTAAATATATTTAAACCAAATTCAAGAGTTTTTGATCAGCTCTTGACATAATAAAAAAAGGGAAGAGAAAAATAAGTATGGTTTTATTACGCCGGACTGAAAGTCCACGGGTTGGTTAATGATTGAATAGTTCTTTGTTCATAATCGAATGGTTCATCCTCATTGAAAAACTTTGAGGAATCAAGTGTATTCGCCGGAGAAATAAGATATTTCCTACTGAACTAATATATAAAAATTATTTAATTACTTTAGTAAGTAATCTCTTTAATAAATCGGAATGATTATATATATTAGAAAAAGTCAGTTAAGACATCGCGCTAGCTATAAATGTTTTCAAACAAATGCCCCCGTAGCTCAGTAGGATAGAGCGGCGGATTCCTAATCCGTAGGTCGGAGGTTCGAATCCTCTCGGGGGCACCACTCCGCGTGGGGCGAACTTGCTGACGACGCACAATGCCCCATTGGTTTGGTTCGAACTTTTTCCGTCTAAGCGCACTCCTAGTGGAGAGCAAGATTCTGGCGACGGTCATTGCCCTGTTGGGTTCTAACTAATGCCGTTCATCCGCACTTAATTGCCATTTTACTTTTTCTATTTAAATAATATGAATAAGCAATAAAGGAGTATCCTCTTAAGGAATCACCCAATTTCATTAAATGGGCGAATTGTTTTATTCCAATTGAAAGTGCAGAGTGAGGAGTTCAGTTTATTTTGCGCAGCGGAACCCTATATGGAAATTTTTATTTTCAGGGAGGAGTCTAAATCGAAAACTGGTTCTAAGAGTACTGGGTTCGCCCAACCATGAGCCACCTCTAAGAATTTTTTCTTTGCCCTGTCTGGGTCCTTGAGGATTATTTCTCGGGGCACGTTTATAATAATCAACGTCATACCAATCGGAAACCCACTCCCAGACATTTCCCGACATATCATACAATCCGTAATCATTGGAAGGAAAACTACCTATGGGAGATGTATTTTTATTTTCATCATCAAATTGAGTTAATTTCCAATTGTTTTTGCAGTTGGTATCACAAAAGTTCCCTTTTAAAGACTCAAATTCCATACCCCAAGAAAATTTGAATCCCTTCCCTGCTTTGGCTGCTTTTTCCCATTCGGCTTCCGTTGGAAGTCGCTTACCAACTTTTTTACAATATTCATTTGCATTTTCCCAAGTAACGGATTCAACAGGTAAATTCTTACCACTAAAATGAGAGGGATTGTTCCCCATCACTTTTTCATAATCTGTTTGAGACACTTCATATTTATCAAGAAAAAAAGCATCTATATTTACCAAATGCTGAGGATTTTCATCAACGTACCAATCTCTTCGACATACTTTATAGTATTTCTTACATTCTAAATAACCTTCATTTTTCACGGATCCCATCATGAATTCTCCTGAAGGAATTAATGTCATTCCCGGAGGCACTCCTCCTTCAATGGCAAACACAAAAGATATAGGAACCCAGGTCATCAGTAAATAGAAGTAGGTTGTTATCAGAGCCAATCGTTTCATTTTAAGTTTCTCAACATGGACTAATCTATTTTGTTTGAACAATCTTAGCTAGTTTCAATACTTTTGAACTAATATAAATCTTTTCTTCTCTCGATTGTTTATAATTAATTTCAAAGTGTACTTTTTTGCCTTCAATATAAAAATTGACAATACCCCCAGAAGTCCCAAAATTAGGAGTGTCACTTACAGTGAGCACATTAGAACCCTTCAAGGCTTTTAATATCTTTGGAAACTCTGATTCTTTTTCAGAACTTAAAAAGAGCATATGACAACATTTCATTTCCTTTAAGGAGTTTATTTTCTTTACAACCAATTTTCGGTTATTGTATTTTTTTCTCGGAAGAGATTTCAATGCTTTAATTACAGGACTTTCCCCATAAACCGCAATTCGAGTCACATCGCTATCTGGAAACCGATCATCGGGCCACTCCATAAAAGAAAAAAACTTTACCATGAATGCAGCCTTAACTTGGTAAGCCAATGGGTTTCGGCTTAATTGGTTATCAGCCCCGGCCGTATTTAGCCAAAGCAAAGCCATTACCAAAACAAAACTATGAAATATTTTTTTTGTCATTAAAAATTAATGTTCAATGAAGAAACAAGAACAAATGCATTTACTAATATAGTAAATACATACTAGTTTAGGTTAACATTATCTTTTTATTTTTCATCCAAAACTTCATATTTTTTTAATTTTCGCCATATTCCTTGGAACATATTCTATCTCCACTATTCGTTCCTGAAGAAACCACCATACATTCCATCTCTATTTCCTCAGATTCATTTTCATAAACCAAATATCTTCTAAAATAAGATCCGGAATCTCTTATCTGTTTATCTGTTAAAATCTCAAGTTTCATATCCACTAATGAACTCATCCAATAAGGCAAAAATGTGTCCTTTGCCAGTTTTCTGGTTTCCAAAAACTCAAAAAGCTTGGCAAATAGAATTGGAGTTCCAATCTCAACTTCCATGAGTTCTTCCAAACTCAAATCTGTTAGTTGTTCCATTATTAAGGTTTGATTGGCCTCAAAAGGATTGTAAAAGGTGTTAATAATACTGGGAGTATGGGTAGTTGATTCCTTTGTAGGTATCTCATCAATATTGTCAACCACATTAATGGTACGAGTAATAGGGATTTCAGGTTGAGGGGGATTACTAGGGGTAATAATTAAGAAATTATTCCCTACATAAACAAGGCTATAATTAGCTCCGCCATTCCCGTCATTTATAGCGAGAGTGCCTTGAGAAATCGGATAACTACCTAAAGTTTCACCCGGTGCTCGAACTTGACTTCCTAAAAAGCTATCCCCGCCTGCCAAAGAACCAACTGAAACACTAAAGGTCAGCAAAGGATCTGGATCTCCAATCACTTTACTCTGACCAGAATTTGCTGTAATCGTAATACCACGTGGAGTGATCGCAAAATTATCTCCCACGTAAGTAATAGAATAGTTAGCACCACCGTTACCATCCGAAACTGCCAAGGTTCCCTGATTAATCGCATACGTCCCCACATTTTCACCAGCAGCTCTTGATTGACTTCCTGTTAAACTATCTCCACCCACTAACGTTCCAGCAGTGATCGTTTGCGTCAAAGCAGGATCACTGTTGCCATACACTTTCGTTTGTCCTGCATCTGCGGTAATGGTGATACCACGAGGTGTGATGGTGAAATTGTCTCCGACATAAGTAATTGTGTAATTCGCACCACCGTTACCATCATTTACCGTCAATGTTCCTTGGTTTATTGCATAAGTCCCGGTATTTTCTCCAGAGGCTCTGGATAAGGACCCTGTCAACGTATCACCACCCGATAACGATCCGGAAGTAATCATATGTGTTAACGTAGGATCGCTATTTCCATAAACTTTACCTTGCCCGGCATCTGCGGTGATGGTGATCCCGTTGGGCGTAATGGTAAAATTATCACCTACATAAGTAACGGTGTAGTTCGCGCCCCCATTACCGTCACTCACGGTTAATGTTCCCTGGTTGATAGCATAGGTACCTACATCTTCACCCGCTGCTCGAGCTTGACTGCCGGTTAATGTATCACCAGCTGCCAATGAACCCGTTGTGATCGTTTGCGTTAATGCTGGATCACTACTACCGAAGACTTTACTTTGTCCTGCGTCGGCGGTAATGGTGATTCCACGAGGTGTGACGGTGAAATTATCTCCGACATAAGTAACTATGTAGTTCGCTCCCCCATTACCATCGCTTACGGTCAATGTTCCCTGGTTGATCGCATACGTTCCCACATTTTCACCAGCAGCTCTTGCTTGACTACCGGTCAACGTATCTCCACCCACTAACGTTCCTGCAGTAATCGTTTGCGTCAAAGCAGGATCACTGTTGCCATACACTTTTGTCTGTCCCGCATCGGCGGTAATCGTAATGCCTCGTGGTGTGATGGTGAAGTTGTCCCCAACGTAAGTGATCGTATAGTTCGCTCCCCCATTGCCATCGCTTACAGCAAGAGTTCCTTGGTTGATCGCATACGTTCCTACATTCTCTCCTGCGGCTCTGGCCTGACTGCCGGTTAAACTATCTCCACCCACTAATGTTCCTGCAGTAATCGTCTGCGTCAACGCAGGATCACTGTTGCCATACACTTTCATCTGTCCTGCATCTGCGGTAAGAGTGATCGCACGCGTATTCACCGTTAAGGTGCCATTGGTAAAACTGATGGTGTAACCTAACAAATCCGCCAACGTTCCCTGTGTAATAGGATACGCACCGACATTACTTGTTGAAGTTGCCGTTGTGGTTAGACCTCCAGTTAGCGCTGTTCCCGCAGTGTCTCCATCGATATAGCCGGAGGAACTGAAAGTTAATGCAGGATTACTATCCCCATAAGTTCTAGCTTGGTTATCAGCGGTAATCGTTAAAGTTGGAGCAATGCTGTAAAGCACTCCATTGTCGGTTGCTAAAAAGTTGCCAGGAATGGTGGGATACGTCGTGTTGTATCTCTTTTTATCAGGAACCAAACCGCCTAAGGTCGTGGTTGCCGGATCTGATGAATAAATCAACCACCGGCCTGAAGATGCAGATAACGCCCCTGCTCCGGCATTATTGATAAAATCTCCATTATTGGTCGTTGCTATGGTTAAACTGTTTCCTGAACCACTGGCCGTCAATACGGTTCCACTATCGAGAGTAATATCGTTATCCGCCGTCAATAATATACTGGTCGCATTCACGGCTCCGCCATTTACGGTTAATGTTGATCCTCCCCCAGTTGCATTCACCGTTAATATGTCACCCACCGTAGAAGCCGCGAGTGTGGTTGAAGTATTGTTGGTTAAACTAGCATCCCCGGTTCCTGAAGTGGTGAAACTCACAGCACCAGACAGTGCATTCGTTGCACTGTCCAAAGTGATCGACTGATTCGCCAAGTCTGTAGTGAAACTCGAAGTCCCACCTACCGTCAAAGCTCCACTATCTGTAATAGCACCACCTGTTGTTATTGTCAGATTCTGACCCACACTCGACGTTGCCAGATCTACTGCTGTGGTGCCATTATCTAAAGTCACTCCACCGGTTCCGGATGTGTTAAAAGTCACTGCACCTGTCAAAGCATTGGTCGGGGTGTCCAGGGTAATGGACTGGTTCGCGACATCCGTTGTAAAACTGGAAGTTCCCCCCACCGTCAAAACACCACTATCGGTTATTACATTGCCTGCAGTGACGGACAGATTCCCGCCGACGCTCACCGTCCCCAAATTAGTTGCAGTTGTTCCATTATCCAGAGTCACATCACCAGTTCCGGTGGTGCTAAAGTTGATGACCCCGGAAAGAGCATTCGTTGCCGTGTCCAATGTGATCGATTGATTGGCCAAGCTATTGGTAAAACTTGAAGTCCCACCTACAGTTAAAACACCACTATCAGTAATGGGTCCAGATGAATTAACAACAAGATTTCCCCCGATATTAGAAGTTGCAAAATCCGTCGCTGTAGAGTCGACCAACTGTATCGTTCCTGTCCCGGAATTTAATGTCATTGCTCCGGTAAAATCGTTTCCCGCATTGGTTAAGGTGATCGTATCCGTTGCAGTTACCGTTAAATTGGAAGTCCCATTAACATCAAACGCTCCTCCCTGAGCAATGTCTCCACCCGCAGTAATGGCAAGGTTGCCTAAATTGGAAATCGAGGCCACCGTTACATCCGCTGCTGTATTGGTTCCCGAGTTTAAAGTCAATTGATTGGTAAATCCGGTAACCGCACCAATGTTAATGATACTGGCCGCTCCATTACCGGAATCGAAGATCGTGTCTCCCGTCAGTGAGAGTGCGCCAATATCTATTTGGGTATTGGTCGTGTTAATCGTCCCTGCTGAAGAGGTCACTCCCGCAGTCGTATCCAGTCCTCCGGTGAAAGTAAGTGTTTTGGTATCATCGTCCAGTAATTCCACTCCCCCTGTATTGAGGAAAGTCGTGTCACTAGTCACCGTACTGTCATCATAGAACCCGACAAAATAGGGCTGAGCAGTAGTCACCAGATTGGTGAGCGTCGTCGGACCCATGAAACTGATGGCACCGGTGGTGTCGGTGACTGTCACCGTGGTTGCATTGGTGGTTCCTGAAAAAAATGTATCCCCACTATCTCTGATCGTCAGCGTTCCCACATTAGATACTGAAGCAATGTTGATATCCGATGCATTATCCGGCCCCGAATCCAGAGTTAAATTATTACCCGCTCCAGTGATGGCTCCAATGTTCATGTCACTGGTAGAAGCCGTTCCCGAATCCAAAGTAGTCGTACCCGCAAGAGTTAACGCTCCGATATCCATTTGGGTATCCGTGGTGTTCACTGTTCCACGGGCCGTCGTGGTTCCTGCTGTCGTATCCAGTCCACCGGTAAATGTTATGATATCTCCGTCGTTATCTCCAAACGTCACTCCTCCGGTATTTAAAAATGTCGTGTCACTGGTAATCGTTCCTCCATTATTAAACAGCACCGAATAGCCTTGAGCCGCGGTGCTCAAAGTTGTTGCAGTCACGGCATCGGTAAATGTGATCGCGTTATCTGTATCGGTGAGTGTGATCGTGGTTGAGTTGACTGTACTATTAAACGTAGTCGCGTCACTTTGAGTAATGGTGAGTCCGGTTAAACCCGTGAGGGCTTGATTAAAAATAATATCACTTCCAGCTGTGGGCCCGCTGTTTTCAACAGTTAATGTACTACTTGAGGTAATCGTTTCTAAAGTAATGTCACCGCTGGCTGTGTTGGTTTTACCGGTTCCGTCGGCGATTGTGATATTGATATCACCCGTACCCGCATCCAGAGTGGTTCCAACGGCCATGGTGATTTCTGCGTTACCCGCATCACGTTGGGCATCTACTACTCCATTCGCTAATGTTTCATTGGCGGTCAGGTTCAGGTTCCCATTATCCGTCGTGATATTTTGGTTGATCAGAATACTGCGACCCGCCTGCATGGTTAAATTTCCACCATCGCCGACACCATTGTTAACAGTGATGGCACTATCTACTGTAATATCATTATTCGCCTGCAGCGTCACATTCTGCGGAGTACTCAAAAGTGTCGCTAAGGTAGAAGACGACAAAGTTATATCTTCACTCGCTCGCGTCGCAAATACCGCGTCTGAAACCGAATCCGAGGAACGGTTAAAACTTAAATCTCCAAATTGATATAAATATACAGCTCCACAAGTGGTACACGTATTGTCGGAACCATCGTCCCCAGTAGCCCCTACTGCCAGTCGCAGTCCATCCAAAGATACCGAGCGGCCAAATTCGTCATTCCCGTCCAGGTTTTGATTTATATTCTTTCCACCGGAGTAACTGTCACCAATTATTGCCTCTAAATTTCCTCCTGAAAAGGTTGAATCGGTAAATGTATATAAATATACGGCGCCGGAATTTCCCTCTACATTTCCCGATCCATCATCAAAATAAGATCCCACTGCGAGCCTGTTGCTGTCCAGAGAAACTCCGTGCCCAAACCCATCTCCTCCACCCAGTGATTGATTTATATTTTTACCTCCCGTATAGCCACTACCGATAGTAGCTTCCAAAGCCCCACCGTTAAAAACACTGTCGGTAAAACTATACAGATACACAGCACCCGAACCACTCAATCCATTACTAAACCCATCATCACTTGATGCCCCAACGGCCAGGGCATTCCCGTCTAATGAAATCTGGTGGCCAAAAATATCTCCTGAATCCAGAGATTGATTGAAGTTCTTACCTACAGTGTATCCACTACCAATGGTGGCTTCTAAAATACCACCTGAAAAAACAGAGTCGGTGAAACTGTATAGGTAAACTGCTCCTGCACCAGCCGGAATTGCATTTCCAGAACCCTGATCAAAAACGGCACTTACCGCTAACCGGTTTCCATCTAATGAAACCGAACGACCAAAAAAATCTCCGGTATCCAAATTTTGGTTAATATTCTTTCCACCGGTGTAACCGTCTCCAATGGTTGCTTCTAAAGTACCGCTTGAAAAAACAGAATCGGTAAAACTAAAGAGATAGACTGCGCCGGAGGTTGAAACTCCATTCCCAAATCCTTCATCCTGAAAAGCTCCAGCAGCTAATCGATTACCATCCAGTGAAACGGCGCTACCGAAACTATCAAAATCATCCAAACTGAGATTGATGTTTTTTCCTCCGGTATAACCATCACCTACGGTTGCCTCCAAAGTGCCGCCGGAAAAGGCTGAGTCTGTGAAGCTATAAAGATACACTGCCCCTCTACCAGACCCTGAATTTCCGAAACCATCATCATCGAAAGATCCCACAGCAAGTTGAGTTCCATCAAGTGAAACAGCAATTCCAAATTCATCCGAAGAATCCAAACTTTGATCAAGGTTTTTTCCGATTGAATAACCGGAACCTAGGGCTCCTTGAAGGGTGCCGCCGGAGAACGCGGAGTCTGTGAAAGTGTAGAAAAATACTGCACCAGAATCGGCTAGACCGTTACTAGGGCCATCATCTTGGGAAGAGCCTACCGCAAGACGAGTCCCATCCAGGGAGATGGACCTTCCAAAGGTGTCGCTTGAGTCTAGTGTTAGGTTAATGTCTTTAGGGCGAGTATTATAACCGTCTCCTATTATACCCTGCAGTGCCCCCGTTCCATCGGTAGCCGATCCGTTATTGCTGAAAGTGGAGTCTGTAAATTGATATAGATAGACGGCTCCACAAGCAGGACAATCATTGGCTTGTCCATAATCGCTATTTGCTCCCACTGCCAGATTATTCCCATTTAATGAAAGAGATCTACCAAAAAAATCACCCAGGCCCGCATTATTATCAAGCAGAGTGCTCGCATCAATGTTTTTACCCCCAGTTTTACCTTCACCAATAACTGCCTGCTGTGTGATACCAGTAAAATCGCCCGTAAAGGTAAACAAATAAACGGCACCCTCGTTGGTACCTGCATTGGTACCAGGACTGGCCAAACCATCATCTCCGGAAGCACCAATGGCCAGACGAGTTCCATCCAAATCAATGGAACGCCCAAAACCATCCGAAGGATCAAGGTTGATATCGAAGTTATTGCCCCCGGTGTAACCTTCGCCAATAATGGCGGACAGGGAGCCACCACTAAAGACGGAATCTGTAAAGGTAAATGCATATGCGGCTCCGACTGATTCAAGATTGGCAAACCCATCATCATTTAAAGATCCAATCACAAGGTGAGTCCCGTCCAGGGAAACACTGGTTCCAAAAGAATCACCTGTATCTAATTGAGAAGAAATGTCTATATCCTTGGCTCGGGTGTTATAACCTTCCCCCACTATTCCTTGGAGGGCTCCTGTCCCGTCGGTGGCGGAACCGTTATTGCTAAAAAGGGAATCCGTAAATGTATAGAAATAAACAGCTCCCGATCCACTTTCGGAATTACCCTGACCATCGTCTGAAGCGGCTCCAACGGCAAGACTTGTTCCATCTAACGAAACAGCATCACCAAAATTATCATTTGTATCCAAATTCAAATTGATATTTTTTCCCCCGGTATAACCATCACCTATGATGGCTTCCAATTGTCCTCCTGAAAAAGAACTATCATTAAAACTATAAAGATAGACAGCGCCGGAGCCTGACTCAATATTCCCCGACCCATCATCAAAGCGAGCTCCAACGGCCAGTTGATTTCCATCTAGAGAAACCGCAAGTCCAAATTGATCATTTACATCAAGAGATTGACTCCCAATATTCAATGAATCGTATCCATTACCAATGATGATGACGCTTTGGTCAAAGTTGTTGGTATCAGAGATGATGATATTTTTCGGATCAAGAAGGAAGGTGCCTAAGCGGTTTCCTCGTCCAGTTAAAGCGGCACCTCCAAAAGTTAAGGTATCACCTGAAGAAACCTCAACAAAACCTCCAATACCACTGAGCCATCCGGGTTGCGCAAAGTATTGACCTAATACCGGTCCTCCACGATCAGACCAGGTAATGATGGTTCCACCATCGCCATGGTTGCCTAAAGTATCAGCTCGTATTTGCGTCGCGTCAGTCATTGCAAGAATTTGCGCATTAGGTAACTCATCTATTTCCAAATTCTTTCCGCCTTGATATTCTCCACCTAAGCGAATGGTGCCACCTCCCATTTCTCCCGAAGCATCGATTTCACCCGATAAAAACTTTAAAGCCGGAGCCGTTACATCAATGTGCCCACCCTCTCCTTCGGTTCCAATCGCTTTGTATTTGGCTGAAGTAGTGATCTGTTGTTCTGCTATGTGGGTGATCTTCCCTCCCTCGGCTCCCGAAACATCAATGGAAGCACTGCTGTTTTCCCAGGATTTAGTCTTTGTATTTAGAACAACATCTCCACCTTTTCCTGAGATTCCTAAAGCTTTGATTGAAGAAGCAATCGATAACCCACCAGAATTAATAGAAATTTGACCTCCAGAATTTCCACTTACATTTACTTCTCCACCAACACTTACCCAACTGGTTCCCCTTAAATCAATTGAGCCTCCTTTGGAGTCTTTACTTGTTGCCAGGAGACTTCCCTTATCAACTGTTATTGCAGATCCCGACAGAGAAATGTTGCCCCCAGTTTCTCCTGACTGATCCCCGGAGGCATCTAATGTCCCGGCAATATTGATGGCCCCTTCTCCGCCCTCCAGAATAATTTCTCCATTAACTACAGAAGCCGTTTTAGCTTCCACCACCCCCGAACTGTTAATCACATGGTCCACCACATTCTTGGCAGCATTCACTTCCATCACCACCTGCCCACCTTCGGCACTCAATGTGCCACTGTTACTGACTAATGAAGTCAGTGGACTGCCATCAGGACCTACCACTTGCTCCAATACCTGACTATCCACACTGAGATTGACCAGCTTGTCTCCATAAAAATCCAAAGTAAATTCTGTTCCGGAAGCAAGGTTCACTTTTCCAAGTCGCGCCGTGATTATTCCTGAGTTTTCTACCCCGGGAGCCACAAACGCGGCTAATCCACCTTCAGCAACAGTAATATTTCCCTGGTTAATCACGTAACCCAAGTCGGGAGAGGTGCCTTTGAAAAAATAGTTGCCCGACATAAAATCTTTATTGTCGATATCTAAAGTTGTCGCTACCAAACCATTAACATCAATCTGTGATCCCTGACCAAATAATATGCCGTTAGGATTAATCAGCATTAAATTGCCATTGGAGGAGAGCTTCCCAAAAATGCCTGATCGTTCAGAACCTGTTACACGGTTCAGGGTGATTCCATTGGAAGAAGGCAGTTGAAAATCGACATGTTCATTACTGTTTATACTGAAACTTCGCCAATCGATGATAGCTTTTGGGGTTGACTGTTGAATCACCAACTTGTCTTGATTGGGCTGTGAAATTGCGGCGGAACCACCCTTAATCGTTCCGTCTTGAGGGAGGGCTAATACTTTATGTGGAAGTAAGATTAGAAAAACCAAAAATCCCCACACTCCCACAAAAGCAGGTTTACATCCCAATTGAAGGCAAAAAGGCAAACCACTCCTTTTGTCAAAAAGAGCCTTAATTGGCATATTTTTGTAATTTAAATTACTAGGGCGATTCAAATACAATTTTTTTCTAAAAGTGTTTCACAATAGTCCGATGTTCAGTAAGTTGTTCGCTCAAAAATTCCAGGAAGATTTAGAACTTACCTTAAATGGCAAAACCGGAGCACTTTTTTTTGTCTAAAGTGGACAATTTCAGAGTAATTGCCGGATTATTCAATGTCAACTAAGTCATTGATTTTTTTAACTTAACTTTACCGATAGAAGTGATTTTACGAAACTAATAGCTTGAAAAAGGCGGGGTTGGGATAACTTTTGAAAGGCTAAAATAAATTGTAGAAAGTAAAAAAGTTTAGAAACGCTCCTAGAATATAAAACGTAGGAATGGCTTAACTTATAGGTTAGGAATTAAATTTAATCATCCGGGTCCTGGTTTTTCCTATTTAGAATCCTAAGCTGCTTGCGAGCTTCTCTACGCACACGCATCGCCTTATTTACATTACTTAAATCTTCAGCTTTACGAATACCAGACCTTTGAAGAATCTTTTTATATTTAGGATTGTTGAATAAGTCACCCGGTAGAGGACTTCTAAATTTGCCTTGGGAAAGCTCTTTCAAATCTTCTACGGAAAGATCAAATCCCAAAGGGTCTTTTTTGGCGGGGGTGTTTTTAGGGGGTTGCAGTTTGGCTTGGGTTTCAAATGCCGGGATTTCAAAATTTTCTGTGTTTCCTAAAATATTAACAGAAGCAAGAGATCCTCTTGATTTCCAAATTTCGATCTTATTGTAATCCCGCAACAGTTCCGATAGAGCTTTAGACCAGTTATCAGACTCGATATCAGCCGTAACTAAAAACTCATCTAATTCATTGGGAAATTTTATTTTAATACCACTTTGCGCTTCTATACTTCTTAATACTTCACCCAGTGGGATATTATCCGCTTTTATTATGGCAGGTTTGCTTTTGAACGCAGAACCTTTAGATAAACGGGTAGATTTTGCAAATGCATCATTTGCAAAAACACCAATCCCTATCAAATAAAAAATGGCTACAAACTTACCTATCGAAACAATGCTTTTTTTCATTTTTCTGTCCCTCAATGTTGGCCAGAGCATATCACAACAAGGTAAGCATTGTCACCTCCGGAGGACAATTAAATCGAATCGGAACTATTAAATGACCTACCCCACGAGTAATATACGTTTTCCGATTTTCATCGTGCACAAGGCCTCGCAAGTACTTTTGATCACGTATTCCAGGGTGAAAGGGGGGACCGATAAAGGGAAAAGATATTTGACCACCATGGGTATGGCCCGAGAGGACTAAATCAATATTATATTCAGGGGTAATTCTATAATTGACTTCCGGGTTATGGCTTAAAAGAATTTTTGTTGATTTAGGGTCGACTCCTTTCATGGCTCTTTTTAGAGAAAAGCTTCTCTGCCACAAGTCATCCACTCCCAATAACGTTATAAAATCGTCACCTAGGTTTAATTGAGTGTGTTGATTACGAAGCCATTGCACTTTTAATTTTTCTTCAAAGGTTTTTACAAGAGCATTGGTGACGTCTGGCCCACTCCAAAAATCATGATTGCCTAACACTGCATAAATACCAAGTTTTGGTTTTAATACGGACAAGGCATTTACCAAATTATCTAAAAATTTGGTTTCAAATTCATGTATTTGGTTTCTAGAAGTTCTTAAGGTGTGACCAATAAAATCACCGGTTAATACGACCAAATCGGGATTTTCATTTCGGGCTAAACGGGCTGCATGAGATAAATGTTCATAACTGACTATAGGCGAGGAATGTAAGTCACTGAGAAGGGCTATTTTAAACCTCTTAAACGCTCCTGGTAGTCTATTTAAAGTTATAGGTACCGTTTCTAAGCAAATTTGACTTTGAAAAGTATTGCTCCAACCCTTACTTACACCTAACCCTGAAATTAATGACAAACCTAAAATAGATTTTAAAAATCGTCGTCGGTTCATTTTTCTATTTTATCTTTATATAATCTTTTTACCACCCCTCTAAATAGGCTAATAAGAAGCATTATTGAGGACTTTCTCTCTACTTAAATTCCATTTGATTTAATTTAAGGACAATTCCTTAATTAAATGAAAATACTTAAAATATCGGGCTAAAGTTTTGGTTAAGTGTGTCGAAGATTAATTTAAGGGAATTCTATCCATTTAACATATTTTCAAAGGAATACTTTCATGCTAAAAGAAAAACCAGCCTATACTTTCCCCCAAAAACCCTTAGGCATAGAAGACAATTATGGTGTATCCAATTTTATATTGAAAACGATTAGTGCAGCGTTATTAGGAGCATCAATTCCCGCAGTCATTTTTTATTTTTTGTACTGACAACAAGAGGTATTTTTTTAATGAGCCTCATTCCAATTACTTCCCCAGTCCATTGAAATTTTAAGAGGCACCTTCAGATTTACAACTTTCTCCATCTCTTTTTTAACAAGCTTACCAAGTCCCGATTTTTCTGATTCAACAACATCAAAAACCAGTTCATCATGTACTTGCAATATCATCTTAGATTGCAATTTCTTTTTTTGAAGTTGATTGAATAGTCGAATCATAGCCAATTTAATAATATCGGCTGCACTCCCCTGAACCGGCGAATTGATTGCAACTCTTTCCGCCGCTTCTCGAACCATCCGGTTCTTACTATTGATATCCGGCAAATACCTTTTGCGACCCATCATCGTCAAGGTATAGCCATCCTTTTTTGCCGAATCTATTGTGTTTTCCATAAATTTCTTTACGTTTTTATAAAGCTGAAAATATTGATCGATAAAAATTTTCGCTTCCTTCGGAGATATTTTTAATTGTCTGGACAATCCAAAAGCGCTCAACCCATAGACAATACCAAAGTTTACCGCCTTAGCCATTCTACGATGTTCTTCATCCACTGAATTAAGCCCTGTTCCAAAAATTTCTGCCGCAGTTCTGGAATGGATGTCTTCATCTTTTTGAAAGGCTTTAATTAACGCAGGATCTTCAGAAAGATGCGCCAATAACCTTAACTCAATTTGGGAATAGTCTGCTGACAACAACAGACAATCGGGGGAGGCAATAAATGCTTTACGAATTTCTTTTCCCAAGTCGGTTCGAATAGGAATATTTTGCAAATTAGGATCACTACTGCTCAACCGCCCTGTGGCAGCAACAGTTTGATTATAAGACGTATGAACACGTCCGGTTGTTGGGTTGATTTCATTAGGCAGCGAATCAACATAGGTAGATTTCAATTTAGACATTTGCCGAAAATTCAATACCTTCTCCGGAAGTTCATGTTGAGTCGATAACTCTTCCAGCACACTTACATCCGTTGAATACCCTGTTTTGGTTTTCTTAAGAGCAGGCAGTTTTAAGTCTTCAAATAAAACCACTCCCAACTGTTTCGGTGAATTTATATTAAAAGGCGCACCAGCAAGAAGATAAATCTCATCTTCTAATTTTTTTAATTTTTTATCGATTTTCTGGGATAACTTCGCTAAGTGTTTTTTGTCTAACAACACTCCTGTTTTTTCCATTTCCGCCAACACTTGAATAAGGGGAAGTTCTATTGTGTGATAAAGCTCGGAAGATTCTTTATCTAACATTTTCTGGAACTTTTTTGTCAGAAGCCAGGTAATTTCAGAATCCTCCGCAGCATAATCTGTCGCCCTTTCAATCTCCACCTCATCAAAACCAATTTCCTTAGCCCCTTTCCCGGCAACCTCGCTGTAAGAAATTGTTTGGCGACCTAAATACTGTAATGCCAAGTCATCCATACCATGATTGCGTTTTCCGGGATCAATAACATAAGACGCTAACATAGAATCAAACTCGATTCCCTTTAAGTAAATCCCTTCCTTCTCCAAAACGATAAGGTCATATTTAATGTTGTGGCCGTATTTTTTTAATTTTCCATCCTCTAAAATCGACTGAAGTTTTTTTAGTGTTTCTTTTTTATCCAGTTGTTTAGGCACACCCATATATCTATGATCTACAGGAACGTAACAGGCTTCATGATCTTTACTTGAAAACGAAATACCCACCATTTGTGCCTTAACAGGATGTTTGCTGGTTGTCTCCAAGTCCAGCGCAAATTCTCCGGATTTTTTAAGTTTTTTAATCCATCGATCCAAAGCTTTATTGTCTAACACACATTCAAAAGACGGCCTGTCTATTTTCTGGGAAAGTTGCTTATTATCAGTTGAGCCAAGATCATTTAATAAGGAATTAAACTCTAAATCCGAAAAAATTTTACGCAGTTTATCCGGGTTAGGTTCTTTTCTCTTAAGGTTTTCAATATTCACTTTAAGATCCATATCGGTTTTAATAGTGACCAATTCCCGGCTTAAAAAAGCATTTTCGCGATCTTGAGTGAGTTTTTCTTTCAACTTTTTCTTTTCAATCTCATCAATGTGATCATAAAGGTTTTGAATTGAATCATATTTTTGAATTAAATCTTTAGCTGTTTTCGGCCCCACGCCTTTTACTCCCGGAATATGATCACTTGAGTCTCCCATCAATCCCATCACCTCAATTACTTTTTCAGGTGGGACACCAAATTTATCAATCACTTCTTCAGGACCAATCTGTTTGTTTTTCATTGTATCCAGCACGCATGTTTGATCGTCAATCAGTTGCATCATGTCTTTATCACCACTGACAATCACCACATCCAATCCTTCTTTTTTTCCAATTAAGGACAGGGTTCCAATAATGTCATCAGCCTCAAATCCATCTTCCCTTAGACTTACAATGTCAAAGGCATCGACCAAAGGTTCAAAATAAGGAAATTGTTGGGCTAAATCTTCCGGAGGAACTTCTCGATTCGCCTTATACTGGGGGTATATTTGATGCCGAAAAGTTTTTGCCTTACTATCGAAAACCATGGCTAAATAGTCAGGTTTTTCGTCTCGAACTACCTTCATGAGCATGTTTGTAAAACCGTAAAGGGCATTAGTGGGCAATCCCTTAGAATTCGACAAAAATTGGCGGATTCCAAAAAAGGCACGGAAGATATAAGAGGACCCGTCTATCAAATATAGTTTGGATTTTTTACTCATGTTCCTAGATGATTTTACTTTATTGAAGGTCTACTTTACTATAAAATCGATATTTAACACGACTTAATTCATTTAAAATTTATGCCTCAACTAAAACCCTCCTCTAAAAAACTGATTGATCAAAATAAAAGAATTTTACAAGCCGCGAAACGTTCTCTCAAAATCGAGGCCGAAGCAGTTACTCATTTGATTAAGCGGTTGGATCAGGCATTTGTTGATGTGGTCCACGCTTTAGATAATTGCCAAGGACACCTAGTGATAACAGGTATAGGCAAGTCCGGGCTCATTGGCCAAAAAATCTCTGCTACGTTTTCCAGCATTGGGTTGCCTTCCATATTCTTACATGCAGGAGAAGCCAGCCACGGAGATTTGGGAATCATCTCAAAAAATGACATTATTTTAGCCATATCCAATAGTGGAGAAACTGAGGAAATATTAAAACTTCTACCCGCAATCAATCGATTTAAGTGTACGTTTGTGGCAATGACAGGAAATTTAAAGTCGACTTTAGCTCGACGGGCTCATTATGTATTGGATATAGCTACCAAGGAAGAAGCCTGTTACATGAATCTGGTTCCTACAGCTAGCACAACGGCCACTCTAGCAATGGGGGATGCGCTTGTTTTGGCTTTAATGGAAAAAAGAGGTGTGAGACCTGAGGATTTTGCAATGAACCATCCGGGTGGAAGTCTTGGGCGGAAATTATTTACACTTGTAGAAGACGTTATGCATACTGGAAATCAAATTCCAATAATTTCAGAAAGCGCAGATATCAGTGCTTTGCTTACTGAAATGACGACGAAACGGTTGGGAACAACGATAGTGGTCAATAAAAATCAGCAAATTAGAGGAATCATAACTGACGGGGATTTACGCCGTTTATTGGAAACGAAAAAGGATTTTTCTAAATTACAGGCAAAACAAATCATGTCAAAAAACCCCAGAACCATTTCTTCCGACCAATTAGCCACAAAGGCCCTCCAAATTATGGAAGAATTTTCCATCACCAGCCTCATAGTATCTAATGGCAATAAAAAGCCAGATGGCATCATTCACCTCCATGACATTTTAAAGTCCGGAATTGCCTGAAGAAATTTGATTATTCATTTGACTAATTGACAAACTGGGGTTTCTGGATTTAAATATCCTGTTTTCATTGAATCTTAAATAATTTTTCGATATCTAACCGATATGACCGGAAATGAAATCAGACAATCCTTTTTAGATTATTTTGAGCAGAAAAACCATTGTGTCATTTCCAGTGCTTCTCTAGTTCCTCAAAATGACCCCACTCTGCTTTTCACTAATGCGGGAATGGTCCAATTTAAAAATGTATTTCTTGGACAGGAAAACAGAGAATACCACCGAGCTGTTTCTGTACAAAAGTGTGTGCGAGCTGGAGGGAAACATAATGATTTGGAACAAGTGGGGCGTACTGCGCGTCATCACACATTTTTTGAAATGTTAGGAAATTTTTCCTTCGGGGATTATTTTAAAAAGGAAGCCATTCAATATGCCTGGGAATATCTAACTGAAGTAGTCCAACTCCCCACAAACAAACTTTATGCTTCCATATACAAGGACGATGATGAGGCATTTGAAATCTGGAAAAACGATATCCACTTATCTTCTGACCGTATCATTCGATTAGGTGAAAAGGACAATTTCTGGGCTATGGGAAACACCGGTCCCTGTGGCCCTTGCTCAGAAATTTATATTGATCAGGGAGAAGCTCTCGGATGTGGGAAAAGCACTTGTGCAGTGGGTTGTGATTGTGACCGTTATTTGGAAATTTGGAATTTAGTTTTTATGCAATTTGATAGAGACGACGCGGGATCCATGAGTCCTCTTCCTAAACCTTGTATTGACACCGGTATGGGATTGGAAAGATTAACGGCCGTGCTTCAGCAAAAACCAAGTAATTATGACTCCGATATTATGATGGGTCTTATAGAGCATGTTAGCGAGATTACCGGGAAATCACATAGTAAAAATTCCGACACTGATGTTTCTCTTCGAGTTATTGCGGACCATGCAAGAGCAGTAACATTTTTAATAGGTGATGGAGTCCTTCCGTCGAATGAAGGGCGAGGGTATGTCTTGCGTCGTATATTACGGCGAGCCTTGCGGCATGGGAAATTATTGGAACAAAAAAATCCTTTTTTTCACCATATCACAGAGGATGTCATTGATAAATTTAAGGGGGTTTACCCGGAATTAAATAGCAATCATGATTTCATTCAAAAAGTAGTTGTTAATGAGGAAGAAAGTTTTAATACAACCTTAACGGTTGGCACCCAAAGATTGGATGAAATTATTGATCGACTGCAAAAGGAAAATAAAAACACAATTCCGGGGAATGAAGTTTTTAAGCTATATGACACTTATGGTTTTCCGGTGGACTTAGTTGAAGAAACTGCAAAAGATCTCCATTTATCAATTGATATGGAGGGCTTCAATGAAGCTATGCAAGAGCAAAAGGAAAAAGCCATGGCTTCCTGGAAAGGGTCTGGGGAATCTAAAATCGCTCCTGTTTTTAGTGAAATTGAACAAAAACATGGCCATACTCAATTCACGGGTTACAAAGACACTCACGATCAGGGAATTGTCTTAGCTATTTTAAAAGACCAGGATTTAATTAATACCGCGGAGCCAGGGGAAGAAGTTGATTTAATTACCAACCAAACTCCTTTTTATGGAGAATCTGGAGGTCAATTAGGCGATAGTGGCTTGGCATTTAATGATCGAACCCAAATAGAAATTCTGGATACAAAAAAACCCTTACCAAATTTAATTTTACATAAGGCAAAAATTATTCAGGGCAATCTTAGGGTTTCAGATTCCTTAACCTTAGAAGTTAACGGGCAAAAACGAAATTCCACTGCTCTTAATCATTCAGCGACTCATCTATTACATGCGGCCCTTAAGGAAGTGCTTGGTCCTCATGTGAAACAAGCGGGTTCTTTGGTTGCTTCGGATCGTTTGCGGTTCGATTATACCCATTTTACTCCTTTGACTGATTGGGAGAGGGAACGTATTGAGACTCTGGTAAATGAGAAGATTCGCGAAAATATTCGAGTAGATTCACAGGAAATGGAGATAGAGGAGGCATTAAAAAATGGAGCTGTTGCTTTATTTGGGGAAAAGTATGGGGATAAGGTTCGAGTAGTTTCCGTTCCCGGGTTTAGTAAAGAACTTTGCGGCGGAACCCATGTTTCTGCAACCGGCACCATTGGTTTTTTTAAAATTACACATGAGGGTGGAATAGCTTCCGGAGTTCGTCGAATTGAAGCCTTAACCGGTCCAGCGGCTTATGACCGAATTCAACAAGAGTTTAAAAGTATGGCAGGCATCCGCACTCTTCTCAAAGCTCAACCCGATGAAGAATTAGGTCGGCTCCAGCGCGTTTTAGACAAAAATAAAGCTCTTGAAAAAGAAATAACTACTCTTAAAGAGAAACTTATTAGTGGGAAAGGGGCTTCTTCCGGAATCCAGGATGAAGTTCAAAAGTTGGGAGATGTTTCCGTCCTTGTCAAAAAGTTAGAGGGAGTGGATGCTAAGTCTTTACGGTCTTTTATTGACAATGCAAAAAATCAAATCAAGTCTGGGATTATCGTGGCTGGAGCCACTAGCAATGGAAAAGTTATGTTAGCCGCTGGTGTGACCAAAGACCTCACTGACCGTTTCCACGCAGGAAATATTTTAAAGGAAATATCCAAAATCGTTGGTGGAAGTGGTGGTGGTCGTCCTGATATGGCTCAAGCAGGAGGAACCCAACCTGAAAAGTTGGATGACGCTCTTCAATCAGTATTCAAATTACTCCAAACCTCTTAAAGACTGTCTATTTATTCAAATTTTGCATTGCCTTCCCGTCATCTCTCATATAAGCTTGTGAATTCTCAAAAAGTGAAATAGCTGCTTTGCCAGCAATACTAAGAAGGTATTTGTGATGAAAAGAAAGCAAAAAGAAGTTATGGATGAAAAGTGGAAACAAGTTGCCACTCAAGCCGTCACAAGTGAGGAATTTAAAAACCGCCTAGTTGGAGATCCAGTAACAATAATGAATGAATTTGGACTTCAAATCCCTGAAAACGTTGAAGTAAAAGTAGGAACCGATAAAGTGTTGAAATTTATCCTCCCAGAGGATGCTTCCGAAGAATTGAAAGCGGAAATTCAGTGGTGGCGGTGGCGATTGGACATTATTCGCGAGTTTGGACGGAAAGAGAAAGATCAAGGAGTTGAACATGCTGCTCCAGAAGCGGAAGAAGGAATTTAAGGATCTCAACAAAGTACCTTAATAAGGAAAACAAACCATTCAATTTATAGATCATTTACTTAGTAATTTTGGATAAGAAATATATTTTGCGCCCGTAGCTCAGCTGGATAGAGTGCCGGATTCCGGTTCCGTAGGTCGGAGGTTCGAATCCTCTCGGGCGTACCATAGTAATCAGGGCTTACAACCCGGTAGTTGTAAGTCTTTTGAATTGATCCAATTAATAAAAACAAAAAAATTCGGTTGGAAGCCAATATTTTTAAAAAAAGTCTCAAAAAACTGTTGACAGTTTTGGGTTTTTTTTTAAGTATTAGCATTCCAAAAATTATCAACCCATTCAGCAATTTTCTATAGGATATAAACCATGTCAGAATTACCAGATATTATCTACACGAAAGTTGACGAAGCCCCTGAGCTTGCAAGCGGTTCCTTTCTTCCAATCATACAATCTTTCACCAAAGTAGCAGATATAGATGTCGGCACTAAAGATATCTCACTTGCCGGCCGAATTATTTCCCAATTTCCGGAAAGGCTTACAGATGAGCAAAAGCAGCCTGATGACTTAGCTCTTCTTGGGGAGATTGTTTTAAAACCAGAGGCCAATATTATCAAATTACCTAATATCAGTGCTTCGATTCCTCAAATTCAGGCTGCAGTAGCCGAGTTGCAATCTCAAGGTTATAACATTCCTGATTATCCTGAAGACCCAAAAACTGATGAAGAAAAAGAAATAAAAGCCAAATTTGACAAGGTCAAAGGAAGTGCGGTGAATCCTGTTTTGAGACAAGGCAACTCGGATCGTCGTGCAGCAACTTCTGTAAAAAATTACGCAAAGAGCAATCCCCACAAAATGGGCAAATGGTCTAAAGACTCGAAAACTAATGTTGCCAACATGGAGAGCAATGATTTTCGCAATAATGAAAAATCCACCACCATTACAGAACAATCTGCAGGTAACGGAAGAATTGAGTTTGTGGATGGGTCCGGTAATACTACCGTGCTAAAAGATAAATTACCTTTGGACAAAGGGGATGTTTTAGATGCCACTTTTATGAGCCGCAAAGCCTTACGTCAGTTAATTAAAGACGCTATTGCGGAAGCTAAAGAAAAAGGAATCTTATTGTCCTTACATATGAAAGCAACCATGATGAAAGTTTCTGATCCAATAATCTTTGGTCATGGAGTAACCGTTTATTTTGAAGATGTTTTCAATAAACATGAAAAAGTCTTCAAAGAACTCGGTGTTAATGCAAATAATGGACTTGGTGATGTTTATGCAAAAATTAAAAGTCTTCCGGAAGCTCAGCAGGAAGAAATAAAAGCTGATATCCAAGCCTGCCTTGATCGTGGTCCAGATCTTGCCATGGTGGACTCTGATAAAGGAATCACCAACTTGCACGTTCCCAGTGACATCATTATCGATGCATCTATGGCTGCGGCTATTCGAAACTCCGGTAAAATGTGGGGACCGGATGGTAAAGAGCACGACACCTTAGCCATAATCCCGGACAGTAGTTATGCAGGAATTTATCAAGCAGCTATCGATTTTTGTCGGGAAAATGGTGAATTTGATCCTACAACCATGGGTACCGTTCCTAATGTGGGCCTCATGGCGCAGAAAGCCGAGGAATATGGATCACATGACAAAACCTTCCAAGCCCCCAGCAATGGAACTATTCGAGTTATCGGTGGTGATGGTCAAGCTTTACATGAACTCAATGTTGAAGAAGGTGATATTTTCCGAAGTTGTATTGTTAAAGACATTCCAATTCAAGACTGGGTTAAGCTAGCAGTGAACCGTTCCAGGGCATCATCAACCCCGGTAGTTTTCTGGTTAAATAAAGACCGAGCTCATGATGCTCAATTAATTACCAAAGTAAATGAGTATTTGAAAGATCATGACACAAATGGATTGGACATTCAAATTATGGCTCCCTTAGATGCCATGAAACATTCTTTACAACGGGCCAAAGAAGGTAAAGATACCATTTCCGCTACCGGTAACGTTCTTCGGGATTATTTGACCGATCTCTTCCCAATTCTTGAATTAGGGACGAGTGCTAAAATGTTATCCATCGTTCCTCTTATTAAAGGCGGTGGCCTTTTTGAAACTGGTGCAGGAGGATCCGCTCCTAAGCACGTTCAACAGTTTGTGAAAGAAGGTCATTTACGATGGGAATCTCTTGGAGAATTTTTAGCACTTTCTGAGTCTTTAGCACACTTTGCAAGAGCCAATGGAAATGCCAAAGCTCAAGTTCTTGCTGACACATTGGATCGTGCCTCCGGCAAATTAATGGAAAATAAAAAATCTCCCGGACGTGAATTAGGTCAGTTGGATAATGCTGGGACTCATGTGTATTTAGCGCTTTATTGGGCACAAGAGCTTGCTGCACAAAATGATGACCAAGGTCTCAAAGATAAGTTTGGTCCTATTGCTCAAGAGATGGAAGCAAAATTAGATACTATTTTTGATGAAATGAATGCTTCTAAAGGTCAGGCTAAAGATATCGGCGGTTACTACCATCCTGATCCTGAAAAAGTGGCTACTGCCATGCGTACGAGTTCAACATTTAACACAATTTTAGGTAGCTTGAATTAATTTATTCTATTCTCCTACTCTCTTAATAAAAAGAGAGTAGGAGTTTTTTTTGTAACTCTAACTTCCCTTTTAGCTCCTCCACTAACCAATCCTTTTCAGTACCGTCAAAAACTTCCTTGACTCTTTTTCTGTAAAGATGGATACTGCGGCTATTAATTTTCGTTTTTTATTCGTCTATGTTTATTCACCTCAATTGCCATAGTCATTATTCATTCACAACAGGCGCTGATTCTATTGATGACTTAGTTCGAGCAGCTAAGAAAATGGGAAGCCCTGCCCTGGCCATTACAGATATCAATGGTTTGTACGGAGCAGTCCACTTTTACCAGGCAGCTAAGAAAGTCGGGATTCACCCAATCTTTGGAACTGAAATCGAAAGTTTCCCTGAAACTCCATTCATAGGAGATCAGCGTGCTGTGCTATTAGCCAAAGATCTCGAAGGGTTTGGAGAGATTTGCCGGGTAATTACAGACCGCCATTTGAAGAAAAATTTCTCATTAATCGACACATTAAAAAATTGCAGTAATCACGTCATCATTCTTTCACCAGATCAGAATTTACTACAAAGTGCTCTAAAAAGTCGGGGACAAAAAAATCTTTACGCCGAATTAACAACGCACAAAGGATATATCGATCCTCAGCTAGTCACTTTTTGCGAAAAAAAGGACCTATCCTACGTAGCTACCAATCGTGTTTTCTTTATTAAAAAAAACGACTGGGAAGTGCACCGATTACTCTCCGCAATACGAACTAACACTACGATAAATACTTTACCCAAAGGAGCCGTCTCTTCCAAAGATGCATGGATGAAATCCAAGAAAGAAATGAGGCATCTATTTCGCTATCTACCCAAAGCGATTTATAACACGGAATACATCGCTAAACAGTGTCACGTTGATTTCAATATCGGCAAGATTTGTCTACCAAAGTTTGATGTCCCGCATGGCGAAACTCACTCTTCTTATCTAAAAAAACTATCTCACTCAGGGGCAAAGAAAATTTATTCAAAATGGACACCTGCTATTCAAGATCGGTTAAAAAATGAATTACAAATGATTGATGCACTTGGTCTCGCACCTTATTTTTTGATCGTATGGGATATTGTTCGAGAAGCTGGTGAGCGCAACATCCCAACGGTAGGCCGCGGCTCCGCTGCAAATAGTTTAGTCTGCCAATGCCTGAGTATCACTCAAGTCGATCCGATTAAATACAATCTTTACTTCGAACGCTTCCTCAATCCCGAAAGAACTGACTATCCGGATATTGATCTCGACTTTCCATGGAACCGTCGTGATGAAATGATTGATTATGTTTTTAATAAATATGGTCACGATAAAGTAGCTTTAATTTCGACTCATGTCCACTTCAGAAGTAGATCCCTTATAAGAGAAGTCGGCAAAGCCCTTGGAGCTTCCAGCGAAGACATTGATTCATTCACTAAAACACTCCCCCACTTTTCAAACATCACAGAATTAGATAAAGTGCGCCAAACTGTTCCCGAGTGCAAAAACCTTCCCATCAACGAAGAAACATTTCTCTCAATCATTTCAATGAGTCAACGGATCGACGGGTTTCCCAGACATATCTCAATCCATTGTGGAGGCATTGTCATCAGTCCATTCCCAATTACAGCTCAAATTCCATTGCAAAAAACGCCGAAAGGTTTTGCTGTCACACAATACGATATGTATCCCGTCGAAGATATGGGACTTCTCAAAATAGACCTTTTATCCCAGAAAGGGCTCGCAGTTATTGCCGATGTTATTCAGGACGTTCAAAATTGCTATGGGGAAACCATCGATTTTCATAAATTCGATCCCATTGAAGACCCTAAAGCTAAAACACTAGTGCGTGAGGGGAAAACCATGGGTTGTTTTTATATTGAATCTCCAGGGATGAAAAATCTTTTACAACAACTTCGGGTTGAAACTTTTGAGATGCTCACTGCAGCAAGCTCCATCATTCGCCCTGGAGTTTCAGATAGTGGCATGATGCGTGCCTTTGTTAATCGTCACAACGGGAAAGAAGAGACTACTTATCTCCATCCCAAATTAGAATCTGTATTAAATGAAACATTTGGAGTGATGATTTACCAGGAAGATGTCATCAAAGTAGCTAATGCTATTGCAGGAATGAGCCTCAGCGAAGCGGATAGCCTTAGAAAGTGCATGAGCAAAAAGCGTAACTGGGAAGCAATGGATAACTATAAAGAAAAATTTATGAGTGGAGCCATTGAAAACAGAGTTTCAAAAACAGTTGCTTTCGAAATTTGGCGACAAATTGAAAGTTTTGCAGGTTATGCATTCTGCAAAGCACATAGCGCATCGTTTGCCTTGGTGTCTTACCAAACTGCATGGCTCAAGGCACACTATCCCGCAGAGTTCATGGCTGCAGTGCTATCGAATCAAGGGGGATTTTATGATACTTGTGCTTACGTAGAAGAAGCGCGTCGGATGGGCCTCACAATTCTACCTCCGGATATTAATCAGAGTAGCTATGCTTTTACAGCTTGCATTGACGAAAAGGGACAAGCCAGTGGGGTTCGTATTGGACTGATGCAGGTGAAAGGCCTCAACCACGGTTCCATTGACTCAATACTGGAACAACGGAAGATAGCTTCCTTTTTTTCTTTTAAAGATTTTTGGTCTAGGGCAACCATTAGTCAAAGTGAAGCAGAAGGATTGATCTATTGTGGAGCATTTGATTCTTTAGAGAATTCACGTCCTAATATGTTTTGGCAATTGATGCTCTTGAATCGTATAAATACGACAGCAGAAAAAAGTGACTCTTCAACCTATTTGCCGGGTTTCAATCCACGACTATCACAAGCTTCCCAAGATGAAATTCCATGCTTACCAAACTATAACCAACAGGACAAACTCTGGGCAGAGTTAGAAATTCTAGATCTTACTGTTTCCTCACACTTGCTGGAACTTTATGGAGTACAACGTTCGAATCAAACTGAAAAAATAAATAGCACGCTTCAATTCGACAAAAATATATTCAAAAACAAAACATGGAATAGATCGATTTTCCCCATCACTCCGGGACAAAACATCTCTAAAAACTCAGGAAAATTAATCACATTGATGGGATGGCTGATCACTGCGAAACGTACTTGGACGCGAAAGCATGAATTGATGAAATTCATGACGTTGGAAGACCTGACTGCAAGTTTTGAAGTGGTATTATTCCCTAAAATATATAAACAGTTTGGTCATCTTCTTTACAATCGAGGCCCTTATATTGTCAGAGGCAAAGTCGAACAAAACAGCGATTGCTATACCCTGACAGCTCTCTGGGTGGGAAGGTTTTGAAATGCACATTATTCCCCAAACAATTGTCTACGCTCGACTATTTCATTAATAGGAATGAATTTTGGACCATCATTTAGTTCCGCATCATAACGAAACCGAAAAAGCCAGCCAAGCCCATTCCACCCCCAACCTCTTTGCTCCATGCAATCACTATAAGTAGTTTGCCCATGACCACCAGCAATAGTAGAGCACACATTTCTATCAATTAACAACTTTTGCGAGTATTGCACAGATTCATCTCTTTCATGATAATCATGGGCCGAACAAGCGAAACTCAACAAAACAAATGGAAAAACGAATACTATAATTGCAATCCTATAAAACACAAGAACAACCTGTTAACCACTAAAAGTAATCAGGCTACCATCATGCTATTTTTTTTAAAATCAAAAATTATACTTTTAATACTAAGTAGTCACTTATCAATATAACTTTAATACAGTCGACAAAGTTTTAGATGCGTTGGAAAAGTAAGATAGTATAAGGAGAGAATTTTTCAACTTTTTTTCAAGTCGTCATTAAGTAATTTTTTCGCACAAGCTCGCACCCAATCCGTAGGGTCACTGGCGGCAATTTCCTCCAGTTTTTGATAAGCCCTGGGATCATGAATTCGTGCAAGCGCGCGAACTACAAACTTTCTAACATGGGGTGAAGCATGATGGGAGTAATCCAAAATACTGATCAAACAATCCTCAGTACCCAATCTTCCCAAAGCATCAATAACAACGGCAGTTTCGCTTTCATCAAATTCGTTTAAATTTGTTCTTAAGGCAGGAACAGCTAAAGTATTGCCCCAATGACCCAATAAGTGAATGGCCCTTTTAAGCTTATTCTTATCTTTACACTTAGGGGTTTCAGAAACAATCCTTTGCAATTCATTAAAATCCTGTGGCCGTTTTTTATCCAAAATACGTTCTAAGCTATGCGAACATCCTGAGTTCAAGCTTATGTTAAATTCATCAGCAACCTCAATGGACATCATTATCTCCCTTAATTTTCACAACCAATGGAAATTTAACAACTTTCAATCCCTTGATCTCCTAAAATACGGTTGCACTGAAACTCCGTTAAATTGGGAGGTGGATTGGCACCAGGATTGGGAAACATCAAATTATTTGGATCACTCACATGAGCGTTAAAACCCACGACATGAACAAGTTCATGAGCAAAAATCCATGGGCCAGCACTATCATCGACCCAAAACCCTCTACGCCCAGCCGGAAAAGACGAACATCCCTGAAAAACAGGTCCATCTTGAATATAATAACCAACAATATCAGCGCCCAGGTTTCTTCCTAAACTGAAAAGTTCATTTTCTTCATCTGTGGGAAAGTTTTGAACACCGAGCGGACAACTATTTTGGTCAAGAAATAGAAGATTGGGCCTATCTTCTCGGACACTGCCTACAACATAAACCCAGACGTTACATTCTTGTTGCAGGACAAGATTGGCATTATCAAGATTCCTTTGCAATCGTGGATTTGCGCCGATTATGGTAACTAAAGCAATGCGAACAAAAGGCTTGCTTTGTATTAATTGAAGTCGCCTTTTAAGTGAGCGGGATTGAGGGTTGTCATTACCAAAAACTGTAAGAATATCTTTTCTAATGGAGACGGAGATATTTTTCCCCAAACAATTCTTAGCAATGGATTTAACACTATACGTAGCCATAAATTCCCATTATTGGAGAGAAACTAACACTTGGACCAAATCTCTACCCTTTTTCAAACTGTTTAGAGCTTTGCCGATTACAGATCCAAACGCCCTCACAGAATCGGTGGCTTTCATAGCGTAACCCGGGTTACCTGAGGTGGTAAGAAGGTCTCCACGTTCAATGGCACCAAATTCAGCATCCACTTTACAATAGACTCGCCCCATCAACGCAATAGGCCACTGATTTTCCTTTGAAGCACTTCGACCAAGAATTATTCCTGGCTTTAAACTTCCAGCCCCTGCTATGATTCCAGCTACACATTTATCATACTCCTTCTTGCTTTTACTTAGTGTACCGCTATCATTGATTACCATAACAGTTCCTGGTTCAACTGTGGGATCCTCTTCTATGGTAAAGTCTTCAGCACAATCTGCGTTTTGCAAAACAATATCTCCCGAGTCTCCGTTTAAATGTATTGTGGCATGAGATAAAGTAGTATTATCCCCACTACTCGAAAATAAAATCAAATCACCATCTTTTCCATTACCTCCTAACCAAACATTTCCCCCTTCTGAATCTAGTCGTATTCGATTTTGGCCACCATCCGCCTTAAGGAGAATTTTTCCATTAGCGCCCGAACCTCCGGCGGTGATACTACCATCAGCTCCTCTTAAACGAATACTGGACTGAGATAAGGTCCCATTGTCTCCACTATCCGGGAAAATAATAAAGTCTCCAGGTTCACCATTGCCACCTAACCAAATTTTACTTCCTCCAGCATCGAGGTTGACTCGATTCTGACCATTGGTGCTTTTCAGAATTAAATCACCGTCAGACCCGTCTCCTCCCGAAACAATATTTCCACTCCCACTATCCAATGACAATGCCATAAATTTTCCCCCACAAAATATTTGATTTTCTACAAGTTACACCTGTAAGCAACAAATCCAAAAAAGGGATTATAACAACTCTTTTAAGACTCGAAAAACAATTTAATCTTCAAATTTTCCATAATTTCCTCAACTGTTAAAATTTATCCCTAAAGCTTTCCCTCTATTATTGTTTTCAAATAAGTTAATAAAGTGAATTAATAAAAACAAATCCAAGCATTATCAGATTAACGATATTGCTTACAATCACCAAAAAGGACTTTCCTTAAAGCAGAGCCTAACACTTTTAAACCAAACACCTATATAAGTAAATATTGAACTTAATTGAGATTGCAATAATAAAAATCAAAAAATATTTTGATCACATCAAAATTGAATCCGACATGAGGCGCCACAACCCTATGTAAAATTGTAAGTTGGAAGTAACCTATAGTCCCAAGGCTAATTTTCTTCCAAAAGACAACTTACAAACATCAAAGGAAATCCAAAGAACTTTGTTTAGAGTCCTTAAGACAAATTACACGAATAAACCAATGTCAATTTTATCTGCAAAAGGATAAACCTCAAAAAATTTTCCTAATTAATAATTTTATTGGGAAACTTGTAAAAATTAAAAATTTTGCATTAGACTATATAGATAGGATTTTAGAGTTTAATCAATTTTAGATCTTGTATTCTAGCCCTTCAAAAATCTTATTAACAAAAAAACATTCCCTGCTCTTTAATTATTTGGGGATAGAATTTCACGATTTATTAATCAAGATCATATTTAAAACTTAATTTTATTTTTACATTAATGTAAATATAGTTATTTATTTTAAATTAAAGTCCCCTCATTCAGTACACTTTTGAACTAAATGGCCATTAAAGCAAAAAATTCAATTAAAGATAGAATCCATCGCGCGATAATTTTTTCTAGTGGAATTTTAGTTTTAATCGCTTGCATCGGATTTTCAAGTTATGAATTTCTTGTATTTCGTTCAACGGCAACCAAACAAATTTTAAGCATTGCAAAATTAATCAGCATAAATAGTGCAGGCCCGCTAGAATTCCACGATAATAAAGGCGCAAAAGAACTACTTAATACTTTAAGAGCAGAGCCTAATATTCAATCTGCTGTGATTTACAACAAAGACAATCAAGTTTTTGCTAGTTTTTCCTCTCCATCCAACAAACTTTCTTTGCCCCAAGAACCTTGGAGTGACGGGGAATATTTTAAAGAAGGACAATTATGGGTTTTTTACCCTATCAAATTTGAAGACGCAAGATTAGGCACTTTATTGATTTCCTCGGATTTAAGTCAAATGTATGAACGACTATTGATTTATGGGGGAATTGTATTAACCATTATTTTACTTTCGATTATTATTGCTTTCCAGTACTCATCCAAATTACAGGATTCCGTTGCGCAACCAGTAATGGAATTGGCATCCACCATGCAGTCAGTGTCTAAGAAAAAAAGCTACTCCTTAAGGGCAGATAAAAAGCAGGATGATGAAATTGGTTTTTTAGTTGATCAATTTAATGACATGATCACCAAAATTCAATCAGCGGACATGGAATTAAAAAACTCCCATAATCTTTTAGAAAAAAGAGTAAGGGAAAGAACTTCAGATTTAGAAAAAGCTCAATTAGAGGCAGAATCGGCCAATCATGCTAAAAGTTTATTTTTAGCCAGCATGAGCCATGAAATTCGAACCCCACTTAATGCAATTTTAGGTTTTTCTCAGTTGCTCCAGTTAGCAACAAATATAAACCAAAAGCAAAGAGATCATGTTGAAAATATATTAATGAGTGGTCGCCATTTACTAAGCCTGATTAATGATATTTTGGATATATCAAAAATTGAAGCGGGTTGTATGGAAGTGAACAATAAAGAATTTTCTTTAGATGAACTTATTAACGGAATTTCCAAAATATTCAAACTCCGGTGTCAAGATAAGGGGCTAAAGTGGATGTGTAATTCACCACAAATACTTCAAAAGGATGTAGTTGGAGATGAAGGTAAAATCCGGCAAATCTTAATAAATTTGATTGGCAATGCCATTAAGTTTACTGAATCGGGTTCGATCCTTTTAGAAGTATCCAAGGAATCGGAATTTTATTTGTTTAAGGTAAGCGATACAGGTCCAGGAATTCCTCAGAACAGCATAACGGAAATTTTTAAACCCTTTAAACAAAACCAACTTGGATTAGACAAAGGAGGTACCGGTTTAGGTTTGGCCATTTCGTTTAAACAGGTTGAACTTTTGGGGGGTAAGCTGGAGGTTAAGTCTACAGAAGGAAAAGGAACCTGTTTTTCATTTAAAATTCAACTGCCCGATGCTAAATCTCCGGATACAAATGAAAAAAATTTGGAGTCCAAGGTTAAACCATTAGAAAATAGTCATCACCTAAAAGCCCTGGTTGTTGATGATGTAAAAGAAAACCGCGAGGCTCTTTGCCAAATGATTCGTTGGATGGGGATTTCTGTTAAAGAAGCCCAACATGGAAAAGAAGCTCTAGGAATGATTTCAGAAGATCCTCCCGACGTCATATTCATGGATAATCAAATGCCGGTAATGAACGGTAGTGAAGCTGTTGCAGAGATTAATAAAATCTATGGAAGAAATCGATTTAAAATTGTTATTGTCTCGGCTTCCGTTTTAAACAATGAGAGAGAAAAGTTTTTTGGCTTAGGTTGCTCCGACTTCATAGGCAAGCCCATTTTAATGGAAAAAGTTTACGAATACTTTAAAAACCTAGAAACGGAAAAAATTCCTTCAGAGAAATAGCTCTTTTTGTCTATCAGTTTTCACCTATCAATTATATTCAATCTGCTAATAATTCCATGAGCTCAAAATAAGAAAGACGGACTTTTGAAAAACGTTCTCATTCCAAAAGTCCGTCTAAATAATTTCTTATGCTATGACCAAAATTTTAATATTGATCAATTTCCTTCCACTCAGTCCCATCGAAGAAATTAAGCTTATCAGTATTGATATTATAAATCACCAAACCTTCAATGAGATTATCCATCAAGTCTCTTTGGCCTCGATACATCCTCGGCGGAAGAAATCCCTGATCGGTTGAATCGACTCCCAATATAACTTTAGGGTGCAATGGGGTCATATCGCTTCCAATCTTTAAACCTTCTTCAGAAAAGAAATTACCGTTAGTGCCCATTAATACTTTGGCAGGTGCATTCCAAATATTTGTAGACGCTGCGTAGGAGGTATGAAAACCATAAAACTCAGACTCTGAGTTTGAATTCTCCATATCCCTTATGTTGCCCTCAAACGGAAGATTGTAAAATCGGTTTTGTGCATTTGACCACAGCCCCCATTTGTCAGTAGAATCAATAATAATCGCAGTGGAATACTTTCTGGGTACATTTCCGTTATAAGGAGATTCCTGAAGAAAAATATCGTTAATTGAACAATGAATGCAGGTATTATTTCGACCGCTTTCAATATGTAATCCAACATTCATAAAGTTCATAGTGATATTTTCAAAATGATTATTATCAAAACCCGGAGATCCTTCCACTCCACTTGCCAAATAAGTACCACGGGTCATCAACCTGAATGAGACACTGGCAAAAGAATTGTTCTTACAAACGCTGGCTCCCGGGCCACACATCATCAAAATGCCCTCTCTTACATTTCCAATGTGGACGTTTTCAATGGTATTATTAATAATTTGAACAGGGTTATTTGTATCCTGCATATGCTCAGGAACCATTCCAATTCCAATTACTCCATTGCTCCAATCTCTATAATCCACTCCTCCGTGAATAGTTAAGTCCTTAACTGAAACATAACTGGTTGACATTCGAATGATCACTAAATCTTTGGAGCCGCCTTTTAACACGGTAGCTCTGCCAGAACCTCGTAACGTGATTCTATTATTTCTATTCACTTCTGAAGGTTGATTGCTGGAATCATTTTCTCCTCTAAGAAAAATTCCATTCTTCATTACTCGTCCTTCATAAGTATCACCTGAACCGGTTGCTCCCTTAATTAAATATTGACCTGGAGGGAAAAACACGGTTCCACCACCAAAATTATTTTCATATAATGAATCCACCGCCGCCTGAATAGCTGAAGTATCATCATTACTACCATCTCCTTTGGCACCAAAATCTTTCACATTCACAAAATAGTCGCTGGAAGAACTGACATTTTCTTGAACCACCGTGACCATTTGCGTATCATTACTAGAGTTCCCCACGTGGTCTGTCGCAGTCCACGTAACCGCAGTCGTCCCCAAAGGAAACATAGCAGGGGCATTATTGGTAATATTATTTACTTCTACGTTATCAGTTACTGAAGGATTACCTAAATTCACACTAGCTTCAGAACTAAGAGTAGTCACACTAACATTTACAGGGGCATTTATTAGAGGGGGAGTCGTATCTTGAACTGTGATCTTCTGCATATCAGTTCCAATATTACCTGATGTATCTGTTGCCGTCCACATCACATCCGTAGTACCCAAGGGGAACTCTGGAGGTGAATTATTTGTAATAGAAGCAACAGCTATATCGTCAGTTGCACTTGCAGTGCCGATATCTATTTGGCTGAGTTGACCTGTGGCTTCCACAACCATATCAGAAGGTGCCGAAACTACTGGGGGCAGAGTATCATCCCCAGAGGATTCAGGGAGTATATATTCAATTTTGAGTTGGGGACGGTTACCTGAGTTTGCTTCCCTGGATCTAAAATCAATCCCATCGTTGGTACCGCTAGATTTAATTAAAAATCCATTATTGGAAGAACTTCCACTAATCCAATCCTGGACAACCTGAATACCCACTGTATTTAAATTGAGCGTGTAACCTAAACCTGAATTGGGAGCGATAACTCCCAAGATCTCAGTTCCCACCGATCCATTTTGAATGATACTTTCCCAACTTGCATCGGCTTCGGTCCAGGGAGTCTTCACTTGATATAACCAATACTCGCCTACACTTTGATTAAAAATATCAAGCTTTATTGAAACAGATTTTACTAATGCCTTTGAGGGAACGTTTGAAATATCCCATGCTAATAAAGACGAAACCGGGCCAAACTTTCCGTTAACAGGATCTAAATCAACTTCATCGACAAGCAAATCACTCAAAGTTCCATAATTTCCCTGTGGAGAGGTTTTTCGAATACAAGCATCTTTGGTTCCTTTATAAGTTGAATTTGGAAAAGCACCATCTTTAAAACTCATAACTAAATTAGTAGATTGATTTTGCACTACTGTAATTTTTTGAGTATCCGTACTTACATTTCCTGATGTATCTACAGCGGACCAAGTAACTGTAGTAACACCAACCGGAAATAAAGAGGGAGCATCATTGCTTACTGATTGAACTTCAACGGCATCGGTTGCTGTAGCTTGCCCAATATTTACAGCTGTTTCAGTCTCGTCACTATTCACAGTAATTTCAGCAGGAACAGTAATCACAGGTGGAGTCGTATCCTGAACATTAATTTTCTGTGTATCAGTTGATGTATTACCCGAAGTATCCGTCGCAGTCCAGGTGACCAACGTAGATCCAACCGGAAACTGTGAAGGTGCATTATTAGTCAAAGATGCAACGGCAACATTATCTGACGCAGAAGCTTGACCAATATTCACTGTATTCAACTTTGCTGTCGCTTCCATTGTTTTATCCGAAGGTGCCGTAACCACTGGAGGAATCGTATCTTCAGTTTTGGTTACCGTAATTACTTGTTGGTCAAAACTCTTATTTCCGGAAGAGTCTGTGGCCGTCCAAGTCACAGTGGTTGAACCAACTGAAAATTGCGCTGGTGCATTATTAGTAATTGAAACCACCTCTACTTGATCGGTAGCAGTCGCCTGTCCAATATTAATGGAAATATCATCTCCTTCGGTAGTCTTCGAAATATCTGCCGGAGCAGTAATCACAGGTGGAGTCGTATCCTGAACATTAATTTTCTGTGTATCATTTGACGTATTACCAGAGGTATCCGTCGCAGTCCAGGTGACCAACGTAGATCCAACCGGAAACTGTGAAGGTGCATTATTAGTCAAAGACGCAACGGCAACATTATCTGACGCAGAAGCTTGACCAATATTCACTGTATTCAACTTTGCAGTCGCTTCCATTGTTTTATCCGAAGGTGCCGTAACCACTGGGGGAATCGTATCTTCAGTTTTGGTTACCGTAATTATTTGTTGATCGGAACTTGTATTCCCGGAAGAGTCAGTTGCCGTCCAGGTTACGGTGGTGGCCCCAATTGGGAATACCGCTGGTGCATTATTGATGATTGAAACCACTTCTACTTTATCTGTAGCCGTAGCCATTCCAATATTAACGCTTAAATCATCTCCTTCAGTAGACTTCGAAATATCTGCCGGCGCAGTAATCACAGGTGGAGTCGTATCCTGAACATTAATTTTCTGTGTATCAGTTGATGTATTACCCGAAGTATCCGTCGCAGTCCAGGTGACCAACGTAGATCCAACCGGAAACTGTGAAGGTGCATTATTAGTCAAAGATGCAACGGCAACATTATCTGACGCAGAAGCTTGACCAATATTCACTGTATTCAACTTTGCTGTCGCTTCCATTGTTTTATCCGAAGGTGCCGTAACCACTGGAGGGATGGTATCTTCATTTTTTGTTACCGTAATTATCTGTTGATCGGAACTCGTATTTCCTGAAGAGTCTGTTGCCATCCAAGTCACAGTGGTTGAACCAACTGAAAATTGCGCTGGTGCATTATTGGTGATTGAGACCACCTCTACTTGATCGGTAGCAGTCGCCTGTCCAATATTAACGGCAATACTATTTTCTTCTGTTGTAATAGAAATATTTTCAGGTGCTGTCACCACTGGAGAAGTAGTATCTTGAATTTTTATGGTCTGAGTATCACTTCCAGTATTCCCTGAGGTATCGGTCGCTATCCAGGTAACATTTGTTGACCCTACTGGAAATTGGGAAGGAGCATTATTGATCAATGATGCGATACCAACATTATCTTTAGCATAAGCCTGTCCTATATCAACTGTATTTAATTTTCCGCTTGCCTCCATCGTTTTATCGGAGGGTGCAGTGACTACTGGAGGAACTGTGTCATACTCAGGCTCACTATTATTCTTTACGGTAATCAGTTGAGTATCCGTTGAACTGTTTCCGGAAGAATCAGTCGCCGTCCAAACAACGGTAGTAGTTCCCAAAGGAAACAAAGCAGGGGCATTATTGGTTAAAGAAATTAATTTAACTTTATCAGAAGCTGTGGCCAAACCAATATCAACTGGAGTTTCTTCAGATTCAATTGTAACTACAATGTCTTCAGGGGCATTTACAACTGGTGGAGTGGTATCTTGAACAACTACCAATTGAGTATCGGTACCAATATTTCCAGCTGCATCTTTTGCCGTCCATGTAACCATAGTTGAGCCAAGTGGAAATTTTGAAGGAGCATCGTTAGTAATGGAAACAACACCAACATTATCAGTAAAAACAGGTTGCCCAAGGTTCACAGGGGTAATTTTGCCCACTGCTTCCTTTAATTTATCTCCAGGAGCAGTTATCACTGGGGATTGAGTATCTGGTTCCCCCCCACCATTTTTTATATTCTTTCCCTTCAGGCCGCCCGCTCCAGCAAATGCTGGTACGGAAACAAGAAGAAAAACCATTGCCGCTAAAAAGCTAATTATTTTTATTTTATTTGCCCTAACCATGATTAATCCTTCTATTCAATAAATCTTTCATGAATACGCTTTAAAGAAATATACCTTCTTTGTAATTCTATGAGGAGCTTAAATTCTTCCAACTTCCACCACTAAATACATTCAAAGTGTGTGTCGAGGTATTATAAATCATTAAACCTTCTGGAACAGAACCCATAGCGTCCCTTTGACCCGTTGTCATACGTGGAGGGAGAAAACCTCTACTGGATGAATCAGCACCCAGAGCAACTCTTGGATGGATATCCATGGTTTTATTTCCAACATAAATCCCTGGAACCTTAAAGAAATTGCCATTTCCCCCAGTCATTACAGCTGGAGGTGAGGTCCACAAACTATTATCTTTGGCTCCGCCTTCTAATCCATAGAACTCAGTTCGAGTTGCGGCATTATCAATATCCCTGGGGTTCCCCTCTAAAGCAACACTATAAAAGCGATTATTCGCATTTCCCCAAAACTCCCATTTGTCCGTTGCGTCAATCACAATCGCAGTCGGAATTTCACGTGGAGTATTTCCTGCATAAGGGGTTTCTTTTAAAATAATGTCAGTCATGGAACAATGAACACAAGTATTAGTATCACCACTTTCAATATGGAAACCGACATTCATATAACTCATATTAATGTTTTCAAAATGGTTCCTATTAACACTTGGAGAATGGTAAACACCACTTGCCAAGTAAATACCGCGTACCATATAGCTTAAAGAAATATTGGTAAATGAATTCCAATAACAAGCGCTTGTTGAGGCTCCCGGGCCACACATCATCAAAATGCCCTCTTGAGTATTTCCAATATGAACATTCTCAATCAGGTTATATGCAATTTTTGAAGTATGACTTTCCTCTTGCATGTCGTCGGGAACCATCCCTATTCCCACAACACCGGTATTCAATTCTCCATAATTGACCCCACCATTTATTGTAAGGTCTTTAATAGTTGCATAGCCAGCAGAAACACGAATAATAATTAAGTCATCTGAGTCACCCTGTATTACGGAAGATTTTCCGGCTCCTCGAAGTGTAACTCTATTATTACGTCCATTCGTCACATCCGTTGGTCTATTGAAAGTGTCATTTTCATTTCGTAGATAAATACCATTTTTCATCACCCGGCCTTGAAACGTATCCCCGGATCCGGGTTGCCCAACGACTCTGTATTTCCCTGGAGGAAAATAAACAGTACCACCGCCAAGTTTATTCACATATAAAGAATCCACAGCTGCCTGAATTGCTGCTGTATCATCCGTAATTCCATCACCTTTTGCGCCAAAGTCTTTAACGTTTACAAAATAATCCGTTGTTTGGGCAATGCCTTGAGTTCCCAAGAAAATGAAAAACATTAGAGTAATTAAAATTTGTACCTTAATTATTTTATTTATTTTAAGTCGGGTCTTCATAATTCATCCTTCTAACGCAAAATAATTTTTGTAATCCTCCCAATGCAGCTTTACATTGCAATTCGCTTACCATACCCTAAATGAGGCATAGTTTTTGGTTTAGAAGCCCAAAGTTTAGTTGCTTTCGTTGAGACAAAAATACTTCAAAATGAAACTCATTTATTCTGAGGTATATAAATACCCCCGAAATTGTGAATTTTATTAAACTAATGTTTGCACAAAAGTGCACAATCATTTCATAGTGGCAAAATTTTATAAAAATCTTAACAATGGGATAAGGATACTTAAACTTTTTTGTACTCATCAATATATTCTAAACATTTACATTGCAATAAGAGCTTTCTTATTGGTATCCTTAATCATTGGTTTTAATCTAGACAACATTCATTCGGATAAAAAATTACTGGAAATGTTACCCACAAAATTATATGATTCCGAAATTAATACTTTCTATGAGTGAATATTTATAGAAGAAACCTTCTGCCCAAGCCATTGAAAGACAAACTCTAAGCCAGTAATAATCTACACAATCCTACGAAATTTCCTATAGAGGCAAAAATCCGTACTAAAACTGTTGCTATTATTCAATCCAATTACATTCCCTGGAAAGGCTATTTTGATGTCATCCACATGGTTGATGAGTTTGTGTTATTTGATGACGCACAATTTACTAAAAGGGATTGGAGAAATCGTAATCAAATTAAAACCCCAGACGGTTTGCATTGGCTGACAATTCCTGTAGAGGTGAAGGGCAAATACACACAAAAAATTAAAGACACTAAAATTTCAGACCCCAAGTGGCCTATTTCTCATTGGGAGACCATTCGACATAGCTACAGTCAATCCAAGTTTTTTAACGATTTTAAAGACGCTTTTGAATACTTATTTTTGAATCGAAAGGAAATGTATTTAAGTGATGTGAATTATATATTTCTTGAGACCATCAAAGAAATTTTGGGGATTAAAACTCGAATTTGGTGGTCTGATGAGTTTGATCTTCCTGAAGGCAAGAATGAAAAGCTTATATCAATTTGCAAATCCCTAAAAGCAACACATTATCTTTCAGGTCCGGCTGCTAAGTCTTACATCGATGAATCTCTATTTAACCAAGAAAAAATCCAGGTAGGCTGGATGGATTACACGGGTTATCCTGAATACAAACAACTTTACCCTCCTTTTGAGCACCAAGTTAGCATTTTAGACCTGATTTTTAATGAAGGGCTAGATGCACCTAACTTTATGAAGAGCTTTATTTAATCAAGTAATTTTGCCTTCCTTCCAGCAATTCCCTCTTTTCTAAGTCTCAGATATAATCTTCTTTTGAGAATTAATTACTTCATCCACTGCCTGATCGAAAAATAAATCTAGTCGATGACGCATATCCGGAGAAAGTTCAATAAGGCGAGAACGTGCATCTTTTGGGTTTTCTTTCTCGATTAAATAACCATGGTGCAATGCAGTTTCAACATACTTACCTGCCGTTTGTGCACTTTTAAGGTTAACCATAAATCGAGATGCATCCATTTTTCTAACTGGCCCAACGGTTCTCCACAACCGTGAAAATAAATCCCAATATGAAGTTTGGTAAAACTCACTGTTTCCTTCAAATACTCCTAACCAATTTTGACCAATAATATCGATCATATTGAGATATTCCCGTCTTTGATTGCCGTTATACTTTAATTTTTCACTCTCACTGACCAAAAATATACCCTCCATTTCCCTTAAGTTTATTAAAATTTTTTAATGAACAACCCGGATCTCAAAACTAAAAACTCTTAAACCATTATATAACATAATGTTAATTATTAAAATATTTTTATTTATAATTTTATAAATAAATTTGACATTATTTTTATAAATATATATATTGTTAATACTAGAATTAGTAAAAGAACTAACGGCGGTTTCAGTTATAAATAATAAGGAGGACCAGCCATGAAGAAACTAACAACAATTCTATTTGCTTCCCTAATATTACTTATGACGCATTCTCAGAGTGAGGCTCATCCTCGAGCAGGAGTTGTGGTAACTCCTGGATTTGGATTCTCAATTTCGAATGGGTTTGTGGGGTTTTCATCATTTTTTGGAGGACAGCCTTATTATCCTCCTGCACAGGTAATTATTCCACGACGACATAATCATTCCTATTATCGGCCAAGTTTTCATGAAAAACGGCTGAGGTGGAAATTACGAAATGAAAGGAGAATGCACCGTCAACATCACTTTTTTAAACGTGATCGCTTCCGTGGTGATCGAAACCGAGGTTTTGCATTACCCAACAACGGACGTCGGGGAAACGGCCACCGACATCATGGTCGCCGTTGAGTGGCCTCTTGAAAAAGGACCGATAGGGCTCATGGATGAGCCCTTCTAAGTCCTCCCAAGTAAAACATTTTCTCAAAAATAATTACATTTGAAGAGCATACCCGATTCGCTTTACAGAGTTTTCTAAAGTTATTAAATTGAAAGAGACCCTGGGATGGGAAATTTACTACAAAACAGCAGCTTACTTTGGAAGAAAACTTGAAGCTAAAAAATGCGGACCAAGGCCACATAAATGTTTGCCTTGACCTTATTGGAGGAGGTAAGACTGCCTTGATCCGCACCTATAAATTTTAGTTGATGACTATAGGTTAGGCCTTCTCCTAAAAAAAATCAATTCAAATTAAAATAGAAATCTTAGAATTGAGAATTTTTTTAAAATAACTTTTTTATGAGATTAAAGATGGGTTTTAATTAAAAAAAAATAGGCTTTCGGGCTAATTCCGAAAGCCTACTCAAAAAAATTTTATTTAACTAAAGCCTTAAATATCTTTTTCTGCATTTTCCACCACTACATCATCAAATAAGAAAATATCGTGCGAAGCTTCTAATCCAAATTTACCATTATTGAAGGTATTATCCGTGACCTCAATTCCCCAGGCATTTGGCTCATCTGCTGCCGGATCCGCGGGGTCAGCCGGCTCCCAATATTTAGATTTTATTTCATTTCCTTTAACCTGAACTTTAATCGTATAGTCTTCAAAATCATTAAAAGAAATAGTCGAATCTGTTGCTAATACTGTATCAGCCCCAGCCTCTCTTTTTCCAATTTGTAGTTCGTATCCACCCAATCGCGCAATCCGTACCCAGAAATAATTATTTTGATCTACACTTCTTAAAATTATCCCAGCATATTCATTATTGGGCATAGTAGCATTAGTTTTGAAATTGGTTTGAACAACATAGTTTTGCCAATTAGAACAACCATTAATAGATCCCACATGAACTGAAGGGCCTGCTTGAGAAGATTTAAACATTTCAGTATCGACTACAAAATTTGATCCACCTGGAACCAAAGGAGCCCAGGGTTGTAAAAGAGACCCGTCAAAATGGTCAATAAACCCTTGACCTCCAAATGCAAACCCTACCGGAACCGCATTGTAAATTGGGTTTTTATTTCCATTACCATCATCAACAAACGCACTACCTGATACAGTAGAAGTTACAAATGGATAAGCATAGTCATAAGACACAGTGGTTGTTGCTTGACCATGGGTGTCCGAGGTACCGGAGGTCGGGCTTAATGTGACCCCACTTCCCGTTGCGGTAAAATTTACCGGTTCTCCATCAATCGGTTCCCCATTTACATCTAATAAAGTAACTGTCACGGATGAAGTTCCGGGACAACTCACCGTCTCAGGATTCGCTTGCACATCTACATTTCCCCAAGGTGCCATGACCAAGTTTCTAGGAGATGATTGAGCAGTAAATGTCTCACGATGATAATGATCACTATAAGAGGTTCCACCACTAACAACAGCGGCCAGGCTACCCTGTGGATATGTTCCTGAATCATAAAACCCATCCCTTGGGTCCTCATTTCGTGATCGACCTAAAACATCGATTTCCACTTTTCTGATATTGTTGAGTTCTGTAGCGGGAAGAGTATAAGTCCAGTTGCCACTATCGGGGACACCGTCGTCATCAGCATCAATTCCTTGAGGTAGGAGTTTGCCATAACGATCATAATAACGTATCAACATATTGTCGATATCCCGTGCGACCAAACTTCGAGTAATATCAGATCCATCAGAAGTAGGAGTTACTTTATATAGATTAAAAGGTGTCTCTGCGGTAGTCATCTTGATGGTAACAGTAGGGTTTTCACCATTCTCCACGGCACCATCTCCATCGACATCAAAAAATGCTTTAAAGGAAAAGTTATCATCATCAGACCCATCATATACATTGGCAATTGTATAAGTAATAACTTCATTATTTTGAATTACGTTGTCATTATTTTCATCATATACCGCTGTAAAATAATGGTCAGAAGCAGATAAAAAGCGGGTTCCTCGAATTACATTAAATCCGGCGTTCTGAACTGATCGGGCTAAAAATTCTGTACCCGCACGCCCATTAGCCTGCATTTTGTTCAACTCATTTTGCGTCGTGAATGACTTCTGTTGGGATCGAAACATATGGGCTAATAATCCCAAAACCAGAACTGACATAACCGCCGCCACTAACAACTCAATAAATGTAAATCCACTTTCGTTAGTCTTAAGTACTTTTTTATTAATTAAACTAATCATTATTTTTCTCATTAGATTTTTATTATTCAATGAATCCAACCCTTTCAACACTAAAAATTGAGGGAATAAACGGCGGCCAAAAATTTGGATCCTGGAACCGTACATCCCATCCAAAGTTTCGTACTGGTCTTAAATAACAGTTTGATGATGAGCCGTGACACCAGTCACCCGTTGCTTGAGCACTTTCCCACAAACTAATAAAACTTCCTGAAATGGTAAGAGTTCGATCATTTCCCCAATTTTCATGCATTCTAGGATAATTGTGTAACCCACCCCCTACCCGGGTCGCACCTACCGAATTGGGTTTGATTCCGGAAAAAAAAGCTGCATTGACAGTTGTGTTTCCTGCTTTAGGATACGTCACGGAATCATTTTTAGATGTAAAACTGGTTGATAAAATATTTGTCGCATCACTGACTAAAGCAACACCTCGGGTTGTGTCGGTATTGAAGTCACCCTGTATATAAATAGGGTTGTCAGTAGCAACTGTTGTATTCACCCAAACTTTTGCTGGAGAACCACCTAAGCTAAGTAAACGAATCGCTTCGCGTCTAGTACCATTATTTGCAAAAGGTATTGGAGCAGTCGGTGACCTTGAAGTGTAAATCAACATACCATCACCTGCCCAGTTAAGACCCTGACTATCCAGATAATCTTTGTACCACTGCCCAAGTCGATGCAAATCAATATCCGTAAAGTCTACATATTTACCCTCTCTTGTATCATAGAGAGTGGTAGTTCCTGCCGTTTCTCTAACCGGTGCGGGACTTAGAGTGCCACCCGAATTTAATAAACTTCCTGCTAGAACATCTGCGGTTACATTTAGAAGAGAGGGTCTTGAAACCCAAATTTCAATAGCCCCGCCCGTACCTACAATTTTCATGGAATCTATTCGAGGGTTTTGTGGATCCTCAGCCCTTTGCTCATAAAATCCATTTCTAAAAAACTGCGTTTGCGAAGGTGCGGAATATTTATTTTCATTCACATTTACAAAACCATTGAAATTGGGTTCCTCTGTATCTTCATTCCCGGAATTAATACTTAAAGGCAATTGTCTGAATTCAGAATCAGTACTTGGGTCAGAGGAAATGTTAAGTGAGTTAGTCTTTTTCACAAAAGTATCTGTTCTTGAATATGTGTTTCCAGATTTTTGTTTTCCACGAAATTCTCCTCCCATAGACATAAAGTGAGGAGAAAAATTTCCATTGAGGTCGTAATTCATTATATTGATATCATTGCCTCGGCCCACAATATACATGTCTCTATTAGCGTGCATTCGACCCCAAATATTCATACTAGCTCCAGGGTAAAGTTCCAAATCAGCCAGGTCACCGTCACCTGCATAAAAGGCGAAATATTGAACTAAAGGGGTTTCTAAAATTCGAATTCGTTCTCTTAGAGTCTCTTTAGCCTTTCCTGTTAAAGAATCAGATTCTGCTTGTATGTCAAAAGTATGTGCATAGTGATAGATGGTTCCTTTCCCTAATACAGTTTGGTATAAAAATCGATCTAGAGGATTCGTTACATTATAATAAACATCATATCCGCGGTAATTTGGAATTGTAATTCCAGGACTTCCTCCATCATTAGCAGTAGTGGTATAAACACTAAGGTTTTCAAAATCAGAAATAATATCGTTAACAGCAGCATCCAAACCTACTTCTGCAGCATAAAAGGAGCGCTTACCCTTATTATGAGCATTAGAAGACTCTAAGTTTAGTTGGGTCAATTTTATGGCCCCCATAGCTAAGGCCACCATAGTGGCAAGGAGAACTAGAACTACAATCAGCGTGCTACCGGTTTCTTTTCGAATTTTATTCAAACATTTATGCAAGTGAACATTATTGATTCTCATTGTACAAACTGCCTCCTTTGCAGAGCAGTACCAATCTCAATTTTTTTATTGTGACCTTGGTTATTTACCCACGATACTTCCACATTTACATCTACCATGTGAATCGTATTTGGCTGAGTAAAATCCTCTCTGGATTGTGCTGAGGGAGGAAATATTGTAACGGTCGTTTTCCTACTAAAACCATTAAGAGCTTCAGTTTTTGTTCTCGTAAAATCATCTGGAGCACTATAACTAGATAGAAAACCATTTTGGTCATCAACAAAATAAGCGAATCCATGAGCCCCACCTAAAGGTTCATTGGTCGCCGTTCTTTTAATCAACTCCAACTGATCAGATGCCAACATAGTAGCTTCAGTATTATCATCTGAGTTTCTTTGATGGTGATTTACGGAATTATAGGAAGAAAGCAAACCCATAATACCCACGACTAATACAACAAGAGAAATCAAAACTTCTATTAATGTAAATCCTGATTCTTTTCTTATTTTCAAATTATTTTTACTTAATAATTGCATCTTTTTCATCCCTCAATTCTATTCCCAAGGAATAGGTGACATACTACTGTTATATTTCCAAAGCTCTGCTGCACCTGTTCCTTGAACAACACTTATTCCGCGCAACTGATCGTTTGTAGTACTTGCATCATCTTTATGTATTAAGTACAAAGAACCGCTGATATTTGCCTGACCTTTTTCGTTAAAAACTACAATATCACTAGGTCCCATAGACACACTTTGATTGACCGTATTATTTTCCATATCTTGAATAGACGACCCGTAAAAGCCAAATTCTACTAAATTCTCAAGGCTTACCGTTTTCAAACTTTCTCCACTGTCTGCGGAACCGTTGTTGTTGGTGTCGTCCAATATGGTGTAACTATCATTAGCTTCATTAAAAGTTACAATCACGTCATTATTATTTTTAATTGCAGTTGACCGCGCCAATATTAAATCCATATAAACACGTTCCGACTCAGCACGAATTTGATAATTCTTTCTCCACGCTGAAAAATTTGGAATTGCAACTGCAATAAGCAAACCGACTATAATCATGACCACAATTAATTCCACTAAAGTCATTCCGCGATCATTTTTTACTTTCTCAAACCAAGCCGTTTGGCTCCAACCTTTTATATTCATATTAAATAGTTTAAGGGTATGTATCATTTTCTCTACAGTTTTTTTGATTTCCTGCATTTATTAGCAAGAAGTAGACCTTAATCTCTAAAGGGACTTTTTTGTCTTCTTCAAATTCGATTAGTCACAAATTTTCAAAGCTTATTTTTTGAGTGACAAACACAAATAACATTAAGAAAGAAAATCAAAGAAAATGTTAATAAAAATTTATTAAACAAGAAGGGACAAATTTGGGGGATGAAAACGACTTTTTTTGTCACAAATAGTAAGTTTCAAAGTAAATGTAGATTATTTTTTTATTTTTAGGGAAATCTATTGATGGTTTAAAACCAGCGGCAAAGCAAAATCACCTAATCTAGGGAGCCTCGCAGTTTTAAACCAATTAAATTCCCTGGAAGGTGTGCATGTAATGATTTAAGGCCTCAGAACAAATTATTATTTTACGGCTAAAAATGTATTCACGTATGAAGTTTTTTATTTCCGCCAAATACAATCTAATTGGATAAGGCCCGCAATCATTTACAATTTATTGCTCAGAACTTAAACTTACCGACCATCCCTTGTAATTGTGCAGCAATAGACGCTAACTCTTTAGCCGACTTTTCAGTATCAACCGCTCCACTCGAGGTTACTTGAGCTGCATCAGCCACACTAGAAATATTTTCATTAATTTCGTTAGTTCCTCTTGCTGCTTCAGAAACATTTCGGCTCATTTCATTTGTTGTCACAGACTGTTCTTCAACAGCGCTTGCAATGGTATTAGAAATATCATTAATCGTATTGATAACTTCTGAAATTTCTTCGATGACATCAATTGAACTTTTGGCATCCATTTGAATTGCTTCAATTTTTTGACTAATTTCTTCTGTAGCACTAGCTGTTTGATTTGCTAATTCTTTAACTTCATTCGCAACAACAGCAAACCCTTTTCCAGCCTCACCGGCACGGGCCGCTTCAATGGTAGCGTTAAGAGCCAGCAAATTAGTTTGCTCTGCAATGGAAGTAATTACTTTTATTACTTGACCAATTTCTTCAGAGCTTTGTCCCAGTTTACTCACGGTAGAATTAGTCTTTTCTGCTAAAGCCACCGCATTTCCTGCAACCTTGGCTGCTTCTGTGGAGTTCTTCGAAATTTCTTTAATACTTGCAGACATTTCTTCTGCTCCTGTAGCAACTGTATTAACATTTTCTCCTACCTGGCCCGATGTTTTTGATACTACATCAGATTGCAGGGAAGTTTCCTGAGCACTGGTCCCCATTTGCTGACTAATGGATGCAAGCTCTTCAGATGAACTGGCCAAAGTTTGGGATGTCTCGCTAATGTCTGTCATACTTTCCCTAAAGTCATTTATTAGTTTTGCTAATCCCTCTCCCAACTGACCAATGGGATCTTCACCTTTCACAGAAACCTGTCGAGTTAAATCGCCATGACTTGCAGACTCAACAACTTCTAACATTTCATTTACCTTTTGGCTTAGTTCATCAGCCTGTCTTCTTTCTCTATCAATTTGCTCTTTTTCTTTTTCTGCTTTCTCAGCTGCAAGTTTTCTTTCGCGTTCTTCGTTTTGCTTATCTTGTGCTCTACGCTGTTCTTCTTGTTCTTTTATTTTTCTTTCATTCTCAATTTTTTCTTTGGCCTGAGACAACATATTTTCCAAAGATGTTCTGAAATCCCCTTCCACATCAAAGTTACTCATGCTTATATTTCCCTCCAAAATCATTTGGGATTGAGAAATATAATTTTTAAATGTAGAAATTAAATGATTAAAGGATTTCCCCATAGAACCAATTTCATCATTTAATTGAACCCTAATTTCATCCTGACTTAATTGACCTTTACTTAAATCGTCAATTGATCTTGAAATCTGGACTATTGGTGCGGAAACTTTATTACCAAGTACAAAAGCGATAATAACAACAATTGCTAAGGCTCCTAATCCAATCCACATTGTCATTTCCTGAATACTATTTAACGTAGAGAAAGCTTCTTCTTTATCAATCTCCGCCAGAATCCCCCACCGATTGCCAATGGCTTCAACTGACCCAAAAGCACTTAAAACAGGAACTCCACGATAGTCACTAATAACATCAAACCCTGTTTCACCTGATAAAGCTCTCTCTGTTCCATTAGTACGAACTTCATTCATCCCTATAGAAGTACTGAGACTTTTAGATTTTTCTAATATAGAACTTTCAACCCCTGTTTCCTCTAGGGTTTTAAAGTATTCATTGGGCTGTTCAATAAAAAACCGAGAATTATTTCTGAGCTTATAATCCTTTCCAACTAAATAAACTTCACCAGAGTTCCCTAACCCCACTTTTTTCCAGGATTTATTACTCGACATCACCGCATCAATTCGGTCCACGGGGGCTTGAAAAATTAATACCCCTATCCGTTCATCGTTTTCAAAAATGGGTGAGGCAATGAAAGCAGCTGCAGCATTGTAAGAAGGTGCATAAGGAGAAAAGTCATCCATTACTACCGAATTATTTTCTACTTCAAGAGCTTGCTTAAAAACCCTTCCAATTCCTGTATTTCTGTAGGGTCCTGATAAAAGATTAGTTGCATAGTCAACTTCTTTAAACACACTATACACAATATTGCCCGTTTTGGCATCCACTAAGAAAATATCATAGTAGCCAAATTCTTCTAAGAATGACCTTAATTTAGGATGATACCTTTTATGAGTCCGGCTATATAAGGATCCATCTGAAGACTCGTCTAAAAGATGTTTTGAACCAATAGGATTTGAATTTTCGGAAATGTATTTTGACTGCAATATTTGAGAGGCTTTATTTTTTGGAAACCACTCGGAAATGGCATCTGCAGGCGCACCTGGAGTATTTGTTTGTTGATAAACATATCGTTCGTTGAGTTTGTCACTTTCTGTTTTTCCATAATTAATACCGGGTTCCACCGTGATTGAAGAAAAGTCTCGGGTGAATTCTCTCATGGCATCAATCACCATGGAATTTTCGGATAAAGTCCGAATTTGCCCTTCTATTTGCTTAAAATAATGCTCTATTTGAAGCTTTTTTTCTTCTCTCAAGGATGTCAGTCGGTTTTTATTTAAATCAAGAAGTTCTTTTTTAACATTACTTAATGAAATAAAGGTTAAAACCGCCATAGGGACCAAACCGGCCATTAATAAAATAAAAATAGTTTTATTTCGAATATTCCAATTCACTTTTAAATAGCCTCCTCAACCGCGATTATTAAAAATTATATCTCTGCTTAATCCATCACAATATAAAGTTCGCAGTAACAGTAAATCCAATTTGATAGCACCTAATTGATTGGCATCTTATTTAGGTACCATTGGTCATAAATGGATAGAAAAGAGCATCAAATGACAAACTATGCCCTCAGAGTAAATTGATTAACCACAACTTTCAACGTAAAAATAACATAAACCTTTGTTTTTTTTGTTCTTCAACTCTCCCGATATTCCTGAGCAAAAACGCCAGGAGTTAGCAGAGCCAGAAATAGTTGATTTTTGCGGATTAGAAAGGAATTGTTTGGGGAATGTATTCTATATTTATATGGGTTCCAGGTTGGAACCCAGCCATAAAGACAAAAATTATTTTTACAAAATCAATCTAAATTATAAAATAAATAATCGGTTCTCTTTGTCTGCATTATTAAACTTTCAAACTTCCATAAAATCTAATAACAAAAGTTCTTTTATTCACGCATTTTCTGAACTTCATCGAGGATATCGTCTTCTGTCAAAATATTTTTCTCTTCTAATATATTAATGATGGCTTGCAGTTTTTCTTCTGAGGTTGGGGGAGTTATGGGAGGTGGATCCTGATCATCATCCTGGCACTGACTTCCCCAAATGGTTTTAGCAAACTCAGGATGGTCAATATACGGATTGCGATTTCCCTGCCAGGAATAGATTACCTCGTTTCTGCGTTTTTCAAAATCATCCACAGGGTCTTCTTTATTCCAATTATACAAATCGCAAAGACGGCCAAACCGGGTAGATCCTATATGCGTGATACCCTCTACAATCTCCAAGTCAGGGGTCTTTGATTGATCTGATCCCTCATATCTAGTTGCCATATAGAACATCATTCTTGCAACATCTCCCTTCACAGTATCTGGCGGTTCCCAAGTATTGGAGGTAAATCGGCAATGTTTACACTCATGATGCTTGCGTCCGCCTGAACCAAAGTCCATATTTCCTCTGTCGCTGTTGACTGTTTTATCGGAAGGTCTCAAATGATGTGCGTCTGTATGGGCAGATTGGTCCTTTCTCTTAAACCCATGTGACTTTGCCCAAACATGCTCACGATTCCAGTTATTATTACCTCCACTACTTCTAACTTTTTTACTTTTAGCCAAGCTTCTACCCGTATAAATTAAAATAACATTATTTCTATTATTAGGATCTTCATCGGACTCTTCTAAAATCTTCCATACACATTTATAGGAATGCCGTGTATGACCTTTAATTATTACGTTAAGAGCTGATTTTAATTCAGAGCCAGTCTTTCCCATGGCCGTTTGATAATACTCACTAGGAGAAAATGGTGTAATCCCAGAAGGTTTCTGGCAATCAGCTTGGACATTCCCTGATAAAAATCCACAAAGAAGAAAAATTATAATTGTTCCAAATCTTAAGTATTTTAAATAGAACATTCCTATCCCCCCCCCTAAAAAACAAATCATCTTGTAATGGAAATCAAAACTTGAGCGAAAGAGATTTTATCCTTTTAGCGAAATGAATTCTATTAAAAAATAAATCTCTTTTTGGAACGCCCTTTCACTAATTATCAAATCCTATGAATAGCAAATTAAGCTCAAATAATTATTGTTAATTAAAAAGCAAATTGAAATGGCCTGTTTCTTTCCTTTATTAACATCCATTTCTTGACATTAAGGACCCTGTTAAGATTAAATTGTGTAAACTCTATATCAAATTAAGTTTATATAAATCTTTGCTCGGATTAATCGAATGAAAAAAATATACATTTTTGCATTTTTAATATGGTTTTCTTTTATCCATCCAAGCCAAGCAGGTCTATTGGATGATTTTTTAGGTGGATTCAAAAACAATCCTATTACTGGAGGGCAGCTTACGCTAGATACAACAATTAAAGGATTGAAGGAAGCTCTTTCGATAGGTTCAGATAATGCCGTTTCGTTACTCTCCAAAAATGAAGGTTATTTATCAAACGAGGCGGTAAAAATTCTAATGCCAGAAAAAATTCAAAATGTTGCCGACATGCTTTCTAAAATAGGTTATCAAAAACAGGTAGACAGCTTTATTCAAAGCATGAATCAAGCGGCTGAAAAGGCAGCCCCTCAGGCAAAAGAGCATTTTTTAAATGCTATCAAACAAATGTCTTTTGAAGACGCTAAAGGGATTTTAAATGGATCGAATACTGCAGCAACCGATTATTTAAAAACCAAAACCTCTCAAAAAATATTTGATTCTTTTAAACCCATTATCACATCGAGTTTAAACCAAGTTGGAGGAACACAAGCTTACAATACTATGATGGAGAAGTTTAATTCTATTCCATTTGCGACATCTCAATCTTTTGATCTCAACAATTATGTTACCGATAATGCTTTAAAAGGGATGTTTTATATGATTGGTCGAGAAGAAGAAAAAATTCGAACTGATCCAGCGGCAAGAGTAACGGATGTACTAAAAAAAGTATTTTCCAAATAATTTTCTAAACCTATGCTTTCTTCTTTATTCCTTCATAAGGTTAAATTAATTTTTTGAAGTGGTTTATTTTGAAAAGAAAGTTTCAATTTAATCAGTCACATATTCTTTACTCATCTAGAATACTTTATTTATGATTCCAATTTTTTGATTGATTGACAATTGCTTGAAGCTCTGCAGAAAGATCTGACAACTCCATTGCCGCTTTCTGAGAATCATTAGCCGCTTGGGTTGTACTTTGAGCGGCATTCGAAACACCGGCAATATTCTGAGCAATTTCCCGAGACCCACGAGCTGCGTCAGTAACATTACGACTCATTTCATTTGTTGTGGCTGTTTGCTCTTCTACTGCACTAGCAATATTATTTGAAATATCATTTATTTGATTTATCACATCAGAAATTTCATGGATGGCAGCTACGGATTGTTGGGTGTCCGATTGAATAGCCTCAATTTTTAAACTAATTTCTTCAGTAGCTTTTGCAGTTTGGTTTGCTAATTCTTTTACTTCATTAGCAACTACCGCAAAGCCCTTTCCTGCCTCCCCCGCTCTGGCGGCTTCAATTGTGGCATTAAGGGCTAGCAAATTTGTCTGCTCAGCAATTGAGGTAATTACTTTAATCACTTGCCCTATTTCCTGAGAACTTTCTCCTAGTTGAGACACAGTTGAATTTGTTTTCTGTGCGATTTCCACAGCAGATCTAGAAATTCTTGCCGCTTCACTTGAACTTTTCGCAATTTCTTTAATGCTTGCACTCATTTCTTCCGTCCCAGTAGCCACAATCTCAACATTCGAATTCACCTCATCTGAAGATGTAGAAACTATTCCAGCTTGCGTGGAGGTCTCTTCCGCATTGCCTGCCAATTTTTGACTCACAGAAGACAACTCCTCAGAAGAACTGGCTAAAATTGTCGCTTTATCTGTTACCTCTTGAATGATTTTTTGCATCTCTTTCGTTATATTTTTTTCCCTCTGTTGCATTTCTAACTTTTTAGTTACAATTTCCCAGGTCATCATAGGACCTAAATAATTTCTATTATCATCGTATATCGGCGAAACTAAAAGATCCAATACTTCAGGACCCACTTTTATTTGAGCTTTATGAGGTAAATTTTTGGGATCAGAAAGAATTTTCCTCTGATGGGCAGGCTTTTGATGAAATACATCAATACTCTGGCCAATGATTTCATTAACTTTCAAAGGAAGAAATTTCTCCAAAGTTTTTAGAGTATTTTTGGAAGCTGCATTCATATATTGAATATTAAAATCCAAGTCGGCACACATAACATTAACAGGAGCATTTTCCATCATCGAATTCACTCGAGCCATATTGGTAATCAGGCTTCTTAAGTTTTTTACCATGTTGGAAAAAGATCCCCCTAAAGAGCCCTGACTATTGTCTATCAACGCATTATTACTCAAATCATTTTTTGAAATAATTTCTGCTTGCCTGGAAAACCAAATCATTTTTTCATTTAGCTTGTAAAACGCTTCGCCCAGTTCACCTGGCATTTTTTCTTTTAGAATACTGTTTCCAAGATCATCATTGGCAATTGCAATCGCTTGAGCAGTTAGCTTTCTGGTTTCCTTTGTTAGATTATCAAATGCATCGGCCAACTCACCATGCGTTACCTGATATTCCTTCTCAACAAAATCAGCCGCAGAATCGAAATCCATTCCTTTATTCATTCGCTCAAACATTTCTTTCGTATTTAAATTTCCATCCTCAATATCTTTTGCTTGTTTCACGAAAAGCCTAAAAGTTGAAACCATTTGATTAAAGTTATCAGCCAAGACTCCAAGTTCATCTCGTGAGTTATAGCTTATTGTTTGCTGATTTAAATTCCCATTCGCCAATTGAATGGAGGTATCTGTTAGCAACTTAATGGGTTGGCATATGGAACGGGCCACAAAAATTCCTAATAGAGTGCCAATCGATAAACCAGCAATAAGCAATACCCAAAGCCAACTGTACAATGACGAATCTGGATTGGTCTGAGACATTGTAATTGAGGTTGTTAAAAGGAAAATGACTCCAATAGAGCCAAAACCAAAGGCAATTTTCTTACCAATACTTAAATTTTTAAAAACCCCAACCATGCTTTACTCCTATCTATGTGAACCAAAACAGTAAATCAACTATTTATGACACTCTTGTCATCTCTTTTATTTCAATAGGATTAACAACTAAGTGAAAAGCCAATCTTCAACCATTTGATTTAGGGACAAAACTTTGAATACTATTGAGCCATAACAGAATCAATGAATTTGGTTTAATTGTAAATGGGAAATTAACCAAAAAAAAATTAGCTCAAGCATTTTTTTATTTCATTTTTCAGAAATCATTAAATTATTGGCTAGAAAGTCTGCAAAATATCAGGAGTTAATACTGATAGATTTTTCCTCCAAAACTTTTTCCTCATAAATACAAACTCGGTCCCGACCTGAATTCTTTGCTTGGTATAAAGCATTATCTGCATTTTTTATAAGAGATTGAACAATCCCAGCCTTAGGCGTCTGAGAGGCTACTCCCAAACTAATAGTTATATTTTTTTGGGAAACACCTAGTTTGACTGTAATTTTCAACGCTCTTACCGCATCACAAAACCGTTGCGCAACAATAGCAGCTCCTTTCAATCCTGTCATTGGAAGTATAACTGCAAACTCCTCTCCACCGATTCGAGCTACAATATCTCCTGGCCGTTTCAACATCGATTGTATTTTGTTAGCGACTATTTTTAAACATCGATCACCTGCAGGGTGTCCATAAGAATCATTAAACTGTTTAAAAAAATCAATGTCCATTACAATCACGGAAATGGGAAGTTTCACCCGTTCACACCTAGCCCATTCTCGTATTAAAACTTCTTCAAACAATCGGCGATTAGGAATTCCTGTTAAAGGGTCATGGTAAGAAAGTTTTTCCAACAATTTATTTTTTTCTTCCAATTCTATTTTTCTATTATGCAGTTCCAATTCCATATTTTTCCGTACGGTAATATCCTTAAATGTCACAACTGCGCCCTTAATAACACCATTTTCAACAATTGGATTACTAATATATTCCACAGGAAAACTTGTCCCATCTTTTCTCCAAAATACTTCTTCATCTTCTCTATGTACTTTTCCATCCTTAAAAGATGCAAAAATGGGACATTCCTCTATTGGGTACGGTTCTCCATCTGCTTTTGTGTGGTGGATCATTTTATGCTGAGGAGCGTCCAGCATTTCTTCAATTTTATAACCCAACATTTTTAAGGCAGAAGAATTCACAAAAGTTGTGTTTCCATTTAAATCGACTCCATAAATTCCCTCACCAGCCGATTCTAAAATCTGTCTATTTCTTTCATGTAGGGTTTTCAAATTTCTCTCAAATAATTTCCTTTCTGAAAGATCTCGCGTAATTCCACAAAAATGAATCTCATCTCCAAAATCTATTTGGCTTACTGACAAATCCAAAGGAAATGTTCGTCCATTTTTTTTTAAGCCAACCACTTCCCTTCCAATTCCAATGATTTTGGAACTTCCAATTTCCCAATATTTTTTAATATATTCATCATGTTCCGAGTGCCAAGGTTCTGGAACAATAATTTTCACATTCTTTCCCAAGGCTTCTCCACTGGAATATCCAAACATTCTTTCCGCAGCAGGATTAAAGCTTTCAATAATTCCCATTGAGTTTGTAGTGATAATTCCATCATCCGAGTGGTTCAAAATTGCCTGGACCCGAGCTTCGTTTTCGAGGCGCAAGGCATTTCGCTTACTTTTCTCTAATCCCTTCTGATAAAGCCAGCATAAAATGGCCGTGGCCCAAACTACAAAAAAACTCAATGTTCGATTGAATATAATCTTCCAGTCTTCACCGCCAGGAGGGGACAAATAATACCCTAACCAAATAAAAAAGGAGCCTATACCAGCAGCCACTAGAATATGATCTTTTCTTCCTGAGCTTAAAGAGAATAAAACTAAAAATACATAAGGAGTACCAGCGGCAACACCTAATTCCACTGATAAATCAAAGGTAAGAAATAAAAGAACTAATAGAAGTTGAACAATATAATAAAAATAATTACTTATTTTTATAGAAAAAATGTTTTTCATTCAATTATTAGTAACTTTTTTGGCTTTAATCGTTGGGTTAAATGAAGTTTCATTCCTATTTTATAACCCTTACTTTTAAATAGTATAAGGGATAAAACAAATTTTTAACTCAAAATTTCTTGCCCTGCCCCGGTGATTTACTTGATAATAAAATAGGCAACTTATAAGTTTTCTTAGACCAATATCCCAAATTGAATACTTACTCAGATGATTATCGAACTTCAACAAACTCCAATTTCATATTTTTCAGATAAAATTACTTTTTATGTTAACCTAATTAGATAGTTTTCACACTATTGCAAGTCCATAAACACTAAATCCGAAAAACTAAATGGCTAAAATTATTGTCGTTGAAGATGAAAATCCTGTCTGGAAATTATTAGAGTTTAAACTTCGAAAATCGGGACACACCCCCCTTCATGCAAAAGATGGAGAGGAGGCATTAGAATTATCAAGAGAAAATCATCCCGACCTTATCCTTTTGGACCTAATGATTCCGTATCCAGATGGAATCCAAGTTTTAAAAACTCTCAAAGAAGATACAGAACTTAGTACTATTCCTGTAATTATTCTATCTTCATTAGCTCAAGACAATAATGTGCTAACTGGCCTTAAATTAGGTGCTGAGGATTATTTAACCAAACCTTTTAGCCCTGAAGAACTCATTTTAAGAGTAAACAAACTGCTACTCCGAACCCAACATCAAATACCAAAGAACTCTTAAATAGCAAAAACTAACAGAGTCCAATTTACCACGCTAAAATGACAGGACTTAAAATAGAAAACCTTTTCTTTTTAAATTTTCCCCCAAACAACAAACCAAATATCTTGTTTCTTTCCAATATTTCTCTCCCAACAACAATAGAAAATACAAGTTACGATTTGCTCATTTTTCTTTACGAGTTAGTTGAAAAGAAATTGGATTTCGTAATTGAAATGATTCAAAAAGAAAAATTCCTGATAGGCTTCCCGGTTTTTATTCTGGGGACAATAGGAATTTTGGCTATTCTTCTTAACGTTTACATCCTTATCGCTCGAGGACATAGAAATTTTATTGAAAAAAAAAGAAAGCGCCTTTTTGACAAATGGAGCGAAAAATTATTTCTTATTCTTGAAGAAAAGGTTGCTCTATATGAGATCCTCATTATGGTCAACGACAATGACGCAGAGCGGGAATTCTTTTCAGAATTTTTAATTTACTACCTGGAAACAATTAAGGGACAAAACTGGAAAATAATCTGTCAAATTTTCAGAAAAGCCGGATTGGTACAGAGAGAATTAGAAATTCTACAAACTGACGAAAACAATTGGCGATGCGCCATGGCAGCCTATCGATTAGGACAAGTAAAAGCGAAGGAAGCTTTGCAAACATTACAACAAGCGGTAAGAAGCGAAAATAATATGTTGGCATATTCTGCAGCAGCTTCGATACTGAATTTAGAGGATAAAGAAAGCACCTATGAAACATTAAAGTATTTGCTAAGCCACAAAAATTTTAGTGAAGAGCAATTTGCCGAGATTATTTTAGGTCATGGAAGTTTAGTAACAAGTGAGTTAATTGACTTGACCAGCTTATACGAAAAGTTACCTTTGACACGTTATATGATAATCGATTTTTTTGGCTATTTTAAAACTCTTAATGCGGCTCCATTTCTTATTAAACTACTAAAAAATTCAAAAGAAACAGAAGAAAAAATTCGTTTGGTAAAAGCCCTTGGAAACATTATGTCAATTGAGGCCATTCCAATTTTAAAAAGTTGCTTAAAGGAGGAGAACCCTATCATACGATCCCAAGCTGCAAAAGCTTTAGGGAACTTTGAGGATGAGGAGAACATTTGTTTTTTAGAACCTTTGCTGGAAGACAGGGATTGGTGGTGTAGGAATCATGCCACCATTGGAATAATTAAGGTTGGAGAAACAGGAAAAACATTCTTACAAAAAAAATACGAAGAGACCCAGGATCCATACGCAAAGGACATGATCAACCAAATTCTCCACAGTTTCCATGGATAGTTTTTATCATAATATACTGTTAAGTTTTATTTCGTTCATAAACCACATTACGGTTGTTTACCTTTTTGTGGTTAACGGAACTTATTTAACAATGCTTGTATTAGCCTTCAAAGCAATTCGCAAACATTTAAAAGAAATCCAGTTGGTAAAGTTTAAAAGGATATTTCATTCACCCTTTTTTAAACCAATTTCTATTGTTGTTCCTGCCTATAATGAAGAGGCCACCATCGTAGACAATGTAGAGTCTTTATTACAAATTCAATATCCATTATATGAGATTATCATTGTTAATGACGGTTCAAGTGATCAGACCCTCAAAAAATTAGCAGACAGGTTTAATTTTACCCCCTCCGAAAATGTTGTAAGGCATCGGGTCACTTGCTCAGAAATTTTGGGGATTTATACAAGCCCAGACTATCCAAAACTAATTCTGGTTGATAAAGTGAATGGAGGCAGCAAGTCTGACGCTATTAACGCAGGAATCAATGTATCCAAATTTCCCTTATTTTGTGCAATCGATGCTGACTCTCTGCTTGAACCAGATGTATTACTAAGATTAATACGACCTTTCATCGAAGATCCAACCACGGTCGCAGCTGGAGGGACCGTTCGTATTTCAAATGGTTGCACTGTTAAAAATGGTTATATAACCCAAGTTCGATTACCTAAAAGTCTGATTGGCAAGTTTCAAATTTTGGAATATTTGCGAGCATTTCTTTCAGGACGGGTAGCATTTTCTGCAATTGATGGTTTGATAATAATATCCGGAGCTTTTGGATTATTTAAAAAAGAGGCCGTCATTCAAGTGGGAGGTTACAAAGAGGGAATAATTGGAGAGGATATGGAATTGGTGGTAAGACTCCATCGCGAATTAACAAAAAACAATATTCCCTATAAAGTGGCATTTGTACCGGAACCTGTTTGTTGGACAGAAGCCCCTGAAACTTTAAAAATTTTAAAAAGACAGAGAAAAAGATGGCAACGAGGCTTAATGGAAAGCTTATTTGGAAACAAAGAAATTTTATTCAATTTTAAATATGGTGTGATTGGTTGGTTCGTTTTCCCATTCTTCTTGTTTATCGAAGGACTGGGTTGCTTTATCGAATTTTTTGGGGTGATCTTATTACTTACTTCCTGGTATTTAGATTTAATAAACCCTACCCTTCTACTTTTATTTTTTATTGGAGGAATCGTTTTAAATATTTTTCTTTCTCTGGGAACCATCCTTTTTGAAGAGTTTTCACTTCGCCGTTACCCACGGTTGCAGGATGTAATCATTCTTTCATTATTACCATTTATCGAGGTTTTTATTTACCGCCCCTTTCAGGTATGGTGGCGAATTCTTGGAAGTTGTGAATATTTCTTTAATATGCCTGCAAAATGGGGCGCAATGGAAAGATCCGGGTTCACAACCAAACCGAAGTAAAGGACAAATAATATTTTGAGAGAGTTATTGAGTTAATTGGCAGGACAATCACATTCATATTCTGTGTCAGAAATCCAAGTAATACAAATGTACTCTGGAAACAAGGTTGTCGTTTTTTCAAAAATAGCTACCTCTACTTGCGGGCAGGTCAGGTTCAACGCTTTTGACAAATCGGCTCCGCTCAAATCTGCTTCTTGGAAATCAACATCCTCCAGGTTAGCCCCACTAAAGTTTGAATTGGATAAATCTGCTCCTGTAAAGTCCACCTCGCTAAGATCAGCTTGACTGAAGTTTATCCCCTCTAATTTTGAATATTGAAACTCAGAGCGCTTCACTTGAGCGTGCGAAAAGTCTGAGTTTCTTAAATCAGCTGCTTTAAAATCAGCTTCGATTAAATTAGCATTTTGCAAACAAGCTTCACTCATATAAACACCCGTAAGATTGGAACCCTCCAAATTAACCCCGGAAAGATCGGAACGTCTAAAGTCGGCCCCCTCTAAATCAGCATTCGAAAGATTAGCACCCAATAAATGCGCATCACTGACATTTGCTTCTGTCAATTCCGCCTCAGAAAAATTTGCTCCTTCCAAATTTGATTCCCGAAGCCTTACTCTATACAAATTGGCGCGATACAAATTGGCTTCTTTAAGGTTTGCTTCGGTTAAATCGGATTCACTCAAATCTGATTCCTGGAGATTGCAACCTTTCCAATCTTGACCTATTAACTCTTTTCCACTCAGATCTTGTTTGGAAAGATCTAACATAACTTCTCCATATAAATTAAATTTGATTATTTTTTTCGGGGAAGGTCGAAGTCAATGATTCCTTGTTGTCCCTTTGAGGCCAAACCCCTTCTTTTGGAGCTTTTCAATAAATCCCTTATATCCTTTTTATCATTGGGCGGAATCAATTGATCTGATTTTTTTTCACTTTCAACAATATCTTCAGAATCAGATCTAGCTTTAGGTTTTTTTTCGATGGAAGACATGAAGTTCAGTTAAACCAAAAAAAGTTCGAAGTATTTTCTAACGTTTAAATAATGATATATCACAACAAAACTAGATTCTCAATCATACCATCTCACTAGTTTGTTTCATTCTTTGTTTTTAAATGAGTTATATTCAATAACATTTTTGTATACCTGGACTATTCTTTTTGTCGATTCACTCCAGGAAAACCTTTTTAACATTTCATCTTTCGCTCTTTGCCCCATCTTTTCATACTTGTCTTGATGGTTTAAGACATTTTTTATCGAATCGGCCAACGAAGGAATATCCCCGGGTTTCACTAGGGTTCCGGTAACCCCGTCTTCCAGAAACTCCGGAATCGCACCTACCTTGTTAGCTATCACAGGCAAACCTGAGGCTAAAGCCTCAGCAATGGCCAAACCAAAGCTTTCTATTTTGGAAGGAAAAACACCCACACGACATTCAGCAGATAATTCCTGAATTTGCCTAGGGCTTTTCCAACCTAAAAATTGAACATGATTCTTTAGGCCCAATTTTCTAGACTCATCTATATATTTTTCAGCCAAACTTCCTTCACCCACTAACCTCAACCGAAAATCTGAAATGTCTTCTCTAACGATGGATAACGCTTTTAAAAGTTCGATTATTCCCTTTTGATCTTCCATTCTTCCCCAAAGAAGAATTTCCTTTTTTGAAGAGGGGCATCGTTTTACTTGAAACCAACTACTATCAATTCCAGGAGAAATGGTATCAATTTTCTCTGTAATATTTTCTCCTAAACCACGGACTACTAATTTTTTCGAAAATTCGCTAAAAGTAATAATCCTATCTGCAATTCTAGCTGAGTGCCGCTGGAGATAACAATTTACACGCTTCAAAAAATGAAAAGGCCTACTCAAACCTAATAGAATTCCAGTATTTGGAATTATGTTTGAATGGGAGGTATAAACATAGGGTATTTGGTACTTAGATACAAGGGAACGGAATAGACAGGACTCTTCAGCATTGCCATGGATAATATCGAATTGCTCATGATTTAATAAACGGTTCAAGACAAACCGAAAGGAGAATATATTTAAGTTTAGCGTCGCCCAATTAAAATGACGAACCCATTTAACGCGATAGTTCACATCAGCTTCAATATTTTTTTTGGGGTCCTTAGAATATAACACCAAAACATCATGACCCAGCTTGGTCAGTTCGGTTGCGTGGTGGTGAACTGCAATATTCCCTCCCCCTCTTCCTTCAGACCAAGGAGAAGAATTCATGGTAAGACAAATTTTCATAATTGAATTTTGCGCTATGGATAAAGCATGACTATGGAATTTTCAGAAACTCCTTTTTTAATCAATTCTTCTTTTATTTGATATCTCCAAGCAAATGAAGAAATTAAAACAAAATATTCATTCGGTTCCATGGAGGAAAAGTGAATTTCATCAGGAAGCAAAACTGGTATCCCATGAATGGCAGCACTTTGTTTCAATTCATCTTTATCCAATATCAAATATTGTCTTCCCTTTTGAAATAAGTTGGTTAATAAAGAAAGGTACTCTGTGTGGTGTCCCGCACCCCAAATAAATATCTTTTTATCTATGGATAAATCGGAAACTTTACGTTTAACCTTTTGGATACTTTTCTTCCATACGTTTAAATAGTTATCAATAATTTTATTTTCATTATCAATTTCATCTGAGGTAGGGAATTTATTTTTTATTGAACTTGGCTTAGCCACTACCCGATACCCATTTCCAGCATGATCATACTGCTTAATAATTTCCCAACCCGCTCTCAACAACATCCTTTTTAAAGATTTTTTGCTGAAGTGAACTAGATGGGAAATTGAAAAAAAGCCACATAAATCCTCACCCTGGGTTTCTACTGCTCTATCTATAGTAGGCACTTCAACCACCAAATGGCTATCCTTGCTCATCAGACCATGAAGTTTTTTTAAAAAAGATAATGGATGAGAAATATGTTCCAAAACATGGAACAACGTCACAAGGTCCGGGTTCAGAGTTTTCACAGCCAACTCAAAATCATTTTCCCAAAACTGTATATGTGGCAATAAAACTTTCGCCTTATCGATCATTCCTTTATCAACTTCCACCCCACCGCATTTTATATTCCCTGGAAATTTTCCGAGAAACTGACCCTCTCCACATCCAATGTCGACCACACTTTTGGTATTGGGTAAGTTTTCATTTACCCAGTTCACTCGTTCATAAGGATCACAATGCCCGTAACTTTTTCCTGCTTTTTCAAATAAATAGGTTATTCCCTTTTCAGTAAACCAAGGATTGGAATAGACCAAACCACAAATTTTGCAGACAACCACCTGATGGGTAATACGATTTTTTCCGTTTCTATCTTCGAAAAACTGGAAGTCTGAATATGAGATAAGTGTCTTAAATGAGTTTTTGGAACAATAAGGACAGTTTATTTTTTGCTGAAGAATGAACGGAGAGTTTTTGGCTTTGACACGATTGTATGAAGCCCAAGGCAAACCATTTTCATTTTTCGGAAGCTTGAGATCAATATTTAGAATAGCCATACTACATTTATCGAAATAATTTGAGGAAAACTAAAATGCATTGCTATTCCTTATGATCAAGTCACAATTAAACTTATGCAACTTTCTTTTGGGTAAACCAATAGGGAATACTAACAAAAACCATTCCTCCCACCATATTTCCAAGAGTAACCCAAAACAAATTAAATCCCATTCCGCTAATGGAAATTTCTGCGCCATGAGGTAACAACAGTCCAATACTTAGAAGTGTCATATTAGCCACACAATGCTCAAATCCGCTAGCAATAAAGGCAAACAGACACCAAAAAATTAAAATCAATTTGGCAACATCACTTTGAGTCCTCCCACATACCCAAATCGCCAGACACACCAACCAATTACATAATATGCCTCGGAAAAATAGCTCATTGTATTCTGCATTCATTTTTGAATAACTATATTTAAGAATTAAGTCCTTAGATGCATCCACAAAGCTATTCGCCTGGACAACAAATTCTGCCAACAAAAATGATCCGGCTAGATTTCCGAAAAAACAGACCAATGACAATGTTAATAATTCATTTCTTGTTATGGTTCCATTTAACCTGCCCATAAGACCTACCAAATTATTACCTGTAAACAATTCGGAACCAGCAAATACTACAAGGCTTAAAGCAATTCCAAAACTGGCTCCCATAATTACTTTAGAAAAAATTCCCTGACCAAAACTTTGGACAGGACCTCCAATGGAAAAAATAAGGACAATTCCAAATCCTACATAAGCTCCTGCCAGCATAGAAAGAAAAAAATAACCCACTGGAGTTTCTTTCATTAGTTGAACCTTTTTATAAGCTAATTCAGACATTTTCTGAGTTTCTTGCAAAAACATAATTTCCTCAATGTAATGAGTTGAAGTTAATTGCCATTATTTTTCTATCAAGGGAGCCATGGGTTTGATACAAGCTTCAGGTTTATTATGCTTTTTCGCTTTTCGTTTTTTAACTATTGGATGGATCTTTTTTCTTGCATGATAAGGAACTATGGATTCGAGAACATGGGGCAATCCGCTACATGGGACATTTTCCATTATTTTTATCGATTCTTTTGGATAAGGCCCGGATCTTCCCCCCACAAAAATATCAACTGCATCAACAATTTCTTTACCAATTTTCACTCTCTTTCCTAATAATCCAATATCGGCGACCAAATGATTGCCGCAGCCTGCTGAACACCCTGACCAATGCATAGACAGGGGTTCTACATTTTCCAAAGTTCCTTCTAGTTTTCTGGCAACTTCCACTGCACGTTCTTTGGTTTCGATAGTTGCTAATCCACAATAATCGATTCCCACACAACTCACTAAGTTTTTCATTATTGAAGAAGGGGCATATAATAATTTTTTGAGTAAAGGTTCTTTGACAAGGTCTCCTAGAAAATCATCTGAAACATTAGGAATTATTAGAGTTTGAGCTGGAGAAATTCTTATCTCTCCGTTTCCATATTTCTCAGCCAAGAAAGCTAATTCACGTAACTCGTCAAAGTTAATTCGACCTACTAATACTTTAAGTCCTACATAGTTCAGAGATTTTTGTTTTTGCCTAAATATCCCAATGTGCTCATTGACTTCCTTTTCACGGGCATCTGTTCCTGCTGTTTCTAATGAGTAACCCAAACGATCAATTAAAACAGATCGAAAATATTTTTCTCCCCAGTCTTCAACCAAAAACGACAAACGATTTTGAGTTCTTACCTCTCGATTCCCGAATTCGTTATAAATGGCAATAATTTCTAAACATACATCAATCAATTCTTCTGGTTTTAAAAAAATATCCAGGCAAGAAGCTATTCGATATCCTCCAGATCCTAATTTCCCACCCACTCTAACGTTAAAGCCAACTATTTTTTTATCCTCTGATTCTTTAAAGGCAGGAATAAAGGCAAGGTCCTGAGTTTCTAAATGCAAGCAATTTTCGGGACACCCACTTAAAGCAATATTTAGTTTTCTCGGCAAATTTGTATATTGTGGGTTCTTAAGAATATAGTCATTTAATTTATCCAAAATTGGAAAAACATTCACTAGTTCTTTGGGAGCCAACCCAGAAACAGGACACCCCATTATATTTCTAACGTTATCCATACCAGTTTGCATGGAGTTCAATCCAACCATATCCAACAAATCATAAACAGCTGGCATGCTTTCGATCTTCAATCCTCTAATTTGAACTTGCTGCCTTGTAGTAATATCAATTGTGCCATTGCCATATTGCTTAGCAATATGAGCAACCATTTTAATTTGCTGAGAATTGGTAAATCCATTAGGAATCCTTACCCTTAGCATAAAATATCCAGGGGTTGGTTTTCGTAAAAACAACCCATACCACTTCAACCTATGAACATCCTCTTCACTTATTGATTCCCAACCCTCTTTCGCAAATGATTCAAGCTCGTGAATAATCTGCAAAGGATCTTTCTCGGTTTTAATAATTTCAATAGAATTCATTTCTAATTTCCATGAAAAACAATAAAACAGTCTACAAAGCAATATCCATTCCAAGATTTAAAATTGGAATGAAAATCCTTAATTAACCAAATTCTTAGATGTAAAAACTTTGATTGTTAGGATTTAATTTGATTTTAGGACGACAGTTTTGCTTCATTTTTATTCAACTGAGATCCATAGTGACTAATAATGCATCAAAAATATTTCACTTTTAAGGAGACTTGTAGGTTTGAAAGGAAAAAAATTGGGAAGGAAATATTTAGTTATTTAATTGAATAACAAAAAACATATTGGCATATATATCAATATTGTAGTTTCTTTTATCTGCCAATTTGGACAAAGAGTTGTTACAAAAGAAGTTCACATGGGTAGGATCGTCTTTATACCACCAAGCTTTAAAAGAATTGATCTCCTCAGGAGTATTTACAAATGGGTTAGTTAACAATGTAGAAAAAACCATTATTCCATCTTTTGTAAGTACTTTTTCAATTTCACTCAATTCTTGAAAAAGGTTTGGGATATGTTCAATCACTTCATAACCAAAAACAACATCAAATTTCTTGTTGTATTTTTGATCCTTTAAAAATCCATGAATCATAGGCTCGAGAGGAGTCACATCCAATCCTCTCCTTTGCAATTCCTGGGTTAATTCTCCGGAACCCGATCCAAAATCTAAAATTGAGTTCGCATTATTATAGTTGGAGGCAAGCTTCAAAAGCACATCGGCTTTACTCTTCCAACCTGAAGGATCGCTTGTTCCCCATTGGTCTTTATAGTGAGTATTTTCTTCTTCTCTCTCAAGTTTGCACTCAGAAAAAATGAATGAACAGTCGGAGCATTTATAAAACTCGCGATTTTCTTTATAAAATAAAAAAGAAGATTTAGTGCAGATTTTACAAGCAATCATAATATTAATTATTTGAATAAAGGTTTTGAACTATAAATAAATATCGGACTATTTTTAAAGTTTCCTCAGTCTTTGTTGAAGTTTTTTAAATATTTTTCAATTCAAGAGCAGTTTAATTAGACAGCCATTTAAAGTGGCAAAAACGATAAACATCCTTTAACCTGTAAAAATAGAAGAAGTATATTTTATGCTTTCATAATAATTTAGCTCTCAATTAAAAAAATCCTTTTGGGATATTGCTTAGTAAAATCATTCAAAATTGGGAAGTTAATTAATAAATCCTTTCCAGAGTCTCCAATACAATGAGAAAAATAAAAGTATTAGTCGTAGATGATGCTGTGGTAGTTAGAAAAATAGTATCCGATACCCTTATGAACGACCCAGATATAGAGGTATCCGGTGTGGCAGCCAATGGGAAAATAGCTTTACAACGCATTCCACAGATTAATCCGGATTTAGTCACATTGGATGTAGAAATGCCGGAAATGGATGGCATTGAAACCCTAAAGAACATTAGAGCCGAATACCCATCCCTACCAGTAATCATGTTTAGTACTTTAACGGAACGTGGAGCCTCCACAACATTAGAAGCCTTGTCTTTGGGAGCGACAGATTATGTAACCAAACCCGCTAATGTCGGTAGCGTCGCAATCGCCATGGAAAGGATTCGAACAGAACTCATCCCAAAAATAAAAACACTCTGTGGACAAAAAGTAGGTTTGAAAACACCTTCAACCATACCTACTTCTAAACCTTTTCAACCCAAATCGACCTCAAAGGGTTCCTCATCTTCAAAAGCATCCAATATTTCTGTGCCTCCCTCAAAAATTGATATCGTCACAATCGGTGTGTCCACTGGAGGCCCAAATGCACTTGCTGAACTTTTTCCAACGTTCCCTGCAGATTTCCCAGTTCCAATAGTTATGGTCCAACACATGCCCCCTTATTTTACAAAGTTACTTGCAGAACGACTTTCATCAAAATCAAACATTGAAGTCCTAGAAGCAAGTGATGGAATGATTGTAAAGGCGGGAAAAGCTTATATTGCACCCGGCAATTACCATATGGTTTTAAAAAGAGAAAACAATCAATTGAAGATAGTAACCAATCAAGACCCACCAGAAAACTCTTGCCGACCTGCAGTAGATGTTTTATTCCGATCGGTCGTTCAACTTTTTGGAAATAAGACTCTGGCTGTTATATTAACTGGAATGGGACAAGATGGTTTAGTGGGTTGCGATGAAGTAAAGGATAAAGGGGGACAAGTAATTGTTCAAGATGAGGCTTCTAGCGTGGTATGGGGAATGCCCGGGTTTGTTGCCCGCGCTAATTTAGCAGATAAAACTTTACCCCTGAACCAAATAGGAGATGAAATAAATCAAAGGAGTAGAAAAGGACGACTAACTTCCCTCACCTCCTAACACAGAACAAAAACCATATCGCTTTAAGCCCCCGGCTTCCTTCCATGATCACCAGATTTTGAACCAGCTATTTTGAGATGGATTGCACCTTCGGGTAATTCGAAGATCATTTGACGGGTAGGCATATCCTGAGGAAGTAATGGCTCTACATCATGACCACGCATAATGGTGGGCAAGGACATAGCAACTTTTATCCCTTCATTTCCTAATCGCGCGACCAAATCTCCAGCAAGCACATTAGCCAGTTCCCCAACCACATCTCCCATATCATTGCTTTCATAGGGAACCTCAAAGCCGGTAAACTTTAATGTTAAAGCCTCTGCCGATTTTCGAGGCATTGTGAGCATCATCATCCAATTAATATCGCCCATATAAGAAATAATTCCTACAACACCCTCTCCGTACTTTTTGGAATCTTCAGAGTCTTCCATACAACTTGGCTCTGAACCAAAAATAGTATTAAAAACAGATACCACTGAATTTTTAACTATTGTGCAGAGCTGGTCAGAAATTGCTTTTTCAGTAGATTGAAATGTGGTCATAGCTGTCCTCTATAAAAATATTTGGGACAATTTTAAAAAATTAAAATCAAATCCCATTCTTTTAACCTTCGGAATCAATTTTCAAATTATAGCCCAAGTTGACTATCTAAAAATAAAGTATTTCATTTCGGATTTTGGAGCTTATATTTTAAATAGAAAGGGTTTTGAGTAATAAGTCAAGAAAAAAACTCCCTAAACCCTTTGAATTAAAAGAGAATTCGCAACTTTTCTGGAGTTGCAAATCACTCATCCAAAATGCTTCGAGTTCCTAACTATTAAATTCGATTATTGAAAGCTTTAGGATGGAATTATTTGACCAATGACGCGAGCAATGATTGAATTAAGGAAAAATTTGCTTAATTTTATCCTCTAACTGATTTGCATTAAATGGTTTTACAATGTATTGATTTACTCCGGCTTGCACCGCTTCCATAATTTTTTCTTTGTCTGCTTCTGAGGTTACCATCAAAAATGGAGTACCTTTTAATCCACCATCAACGCGCACAGCTTTTAAAAATTCTATTCCAGTCATTTTAGGCATATTCCAATCTGAAATCACTAAATCAATTCCACCTTCACCTAATTTCTTTAATCCCATTTGACCATCTTCGGCATCAGTGATATTCCCATGATCAAACCCCAGCTGCTTTAGATTGTTTTTTATTATTTGACGCATCACAGAGGAGTCGTCAACTACCAAAACTTTTTTGGATTCGTAAGCCATGTTTCTGTTTCCTTTTAAAACTGGAAAGATTTATGATTTTTAATAACCTCTTAAGACATTAAATTTAATGTCCTTAACGTTATCGGAATTTAAAACCCTATATTAACAGTAATTAAACTCTCACTGTAAAAGAGTCAAGAGAAAATAAATGCGTTCAATCAAGAAAAGCCAAAAATAAGGGTAAAAAATTAAGAGGAATGGTTTAGTTAAGCAACAGCAAGTTGAGGTTGCTCGTACAAGGTATCTCTTTGGAGGGGAATCCGACCCGCTTCTTGAATCATTTCAACAATGCGATTCTTTCTAAATATTTGATCTGTTGTTGCTCCCGCTGCGTGAATAATTTTTTCCTCAACAACAGTTCCATCCATATCATCCGAGCCGAAACCTAAGGACATTTGCGCAATATTCTGAGAAATCATAATCCAGAACGCCTTTATATGAGGGAAATTATCCAACATTAAGCGAGATACCGCCAGTGCCCGGATATCCATTTGACCCGTAGTAGGATGAATAAAGTCCAGTGGGGTATTATCGGGATGAAAAGCCAGGGGAATAAACGTTACAAAACCACGAGTCTTATCTTGTAACTCCCTTAACCGAATTAAATGATCAACACGTTCTTCAACCGTTTCTAAATGACCATACAACATGGTGGCATTACTTTTAAGTCCAGTCGAATGTACGGTTTCATGAACTTCTAACCACCGCTCACCGGTAATCTTTTCATTACAAATTTTTCGTCTAACTCGTTTAGCAAAAATTTCGGCTCCACCTCCGGGAATAGACCCAAGACCAGCTTCTTTTAAATCCAACAATGTATCTTTTAAGGACATATTGGCCAGTTGAGCTAAGTAATCTAATTCAACTGCAGTAAAAGCCTGGATATGAACTTCCGGGAATCGTTCTTTTAATCCCTTTACCATATCGTAATAGTACGAATAAGGTAAATCGGGATGTAACCCACCTACAATATGAAACTCACTGACCTTACCTCTTTCATAAGATTCAGCATCTTTAAAAATTTCATCCAGCGTTTTTTCATAAGCATCGGGCCGCTCTTCCTTAGTTCCAAATGCGCAAAATTGGCAACTATGAAGACAAATATTAGTCGGATTGATGTGACGGTTATGAATAAAAAACGCATTATTTCCATTCAACCGTTCTCGAACAATATTAGCTAAATGACCCACTCCCAAAAGATCAGATGTTTGGAATAATACAATACCATCCTCAAAAGAAAGCCTGTCTCCGCTTTGGACCTTTTCAGCAATAGGATTTAATCGTTCATCTAAATATTCGAAAAGCATAAGAACCTTTACCCGAAATTTTGAAAAGAAGGATTATACCTGATTCTATCTTAAAAAAGAAACCCCTTAAAATCGCATCCAATAGAGGAATCATCTTTACTACTGAATTAGGAAATAAATATATATCAGTGATATGAATTAAGCAACCTGCCTGGCGAGAAGAACCCCAGGAAACCATTCACTTAAAGTCAATGGGCTCTTGGGGTCCTTCCAGCCATTCAGCAATACGCGTTCGATCCGCTTATTTTTTGCTCGGTTATAAACCTTTATGGAGGGTTTAACCTGCAATCGATACTGCCCGCTGCTTAGTGATTGGGCAATAGGATCTTCTTTTTGAATAACAATTTTCTTTCCTTTAGGCTTTTGTCGTTTCATAGACAGTCTCCTTTTCAGTTAAATCCAAATGCAGTCAACAATGACTACGGACATTAATAATATGCTAATTATCCCATTAACATTAAAAAAGGCCAAATTTACTTTAGAGAAATCTTTGCTACTTACCAACGAATGTTCGTACCATAATAACCCTCCAACAGCCAACACACCAAACAAGTATCCCATTTCCAAAACAGGATGAACTAGAAGAATAAGTAAAAAAACAACCATCAACCCATGTGCCATCAAGGCAATGAGTAAAGCGCGATCAACACCAAAGCTTTGAGGAATGGAGAAAAGGTTATTTTTTTTATCAGATTCAAAATCCAGGCAAGAATATATAATATCAAAACCAATCAGCCAAAAAATAACTGCCGCTCCCAAAATTAAAGAAATTAAGGAAATTTCTTCTTTTATGGCAACCCAAGCCCCTACGGGCGCAACCGATAAAGCTAAACCTAAGAAAAAATGAGAATACGGTGTAAAACGTTTGGTCAGTGAATAAAAAAATACGATTGCTAGTGCCAGGGGAGAAAGTAAAAATGCCAAACGATTTAACATTCCACTCGCATAAATAAAAATAGCTGAAGATATAACTAAAAAAACTATGTATTGCGTCTGCCCGATCTTCCCTGCGGGTAATGCCCGGCTTTTAGTCCGTGGATTCCTGGAGTCTATTCGCGCATCAACTAAGCGGTTAAATGCCATAGCGCTATTTCGTGCAAAAAACATACAAACTACAATCCATCCCAATTTATCCCAATCAGGTAAACCTTCTGCAGCCAAAAACGCACTCATAATTGCAAATGGCAACGCAAACACCGTGTGCTGAATCTTGATATCAGCAAATATAACCTTCAATTGTTTAAAAAATGAACGCACCACAACAAAAATTAAAAATAGATTTAAGTTTCAAGCCGATGAAAAGTAATTATAAAGTTTTTAAAAGAAATAGGGGAATTTTGAATGCAAATATTTTCTTCATACATTTCCTAAACTCACTGCTCAAAATTAATTATTATTTATTCTCAAAACATCTAAATCTAATTATTTTAAAAAAATTGACCCAAAATAACTTTTACCTGAAAATAGGTGTCTAAGCACAAAAAATAAAGATTATTCAAGAGCAAAAAGGAGACTAATTTGATGAAGAAAATTATGTTAATTTTTTTGACAATATTTCTACTTCAAGGAATAGCTATAGCTGATGATGAAGACAATAAAGAAAAAAATGTTAATCATGTAAAAGATCAAATTTTAAAACATACTGATAAAAAGATTTCCATTCTCTCTAGCTTTAAATCCTGTGTAAGTTCTGCCAGTTCAAAAGATGAGATAAAGTCTTGTCGCAAGGAAAAAAAGGATTCCATGAAAGCTGTCAAAAAAGAAAACAAAAAAATGAGAAAAGAATTTCGAAAAGGTAAGAAAAAAGGAAAGGGAAAAGGAAGAAGGAATAAAGGTCGTAAGAATAAAGATGACGATGATGACGACAATGACGATGATGACGACGACGATAAAAATGATGACTAAAATAGATGGATTAAGAAATAATCCATTGCACAAATAAATGACCGCCAAATCCGGGGAGCAACCCACTCCCCGGACAACTCTTCCTAAAAATCGAACCCACCAAAACTTACTTAAGACTTTCTACCAATACTTCTTTAAACTTAGAAAATATTGGGTCCTATGTTATAAATGTCCGATCCATATACAAATTCATATCAGATAAATACACTTTAATCTCAATGCAATTAGCTTAATTTTTATCCGCTCTCAACATATGAAAAATTTAAAACGCATTTTCCAATTATTAACTCCCTACAAAATACCTCTTCTCTATGGAAGCTTATTATTAGTTCTTGCCTCGGTTACAAATTTAATCGTTCCCTTATTTGTAAAAGAATTGGTAGATGTAGTCATGGTTCAAAAAAACTTAGACTTACTAAACCGAATGGCATGGATGATTGGATTTGTCTTTCTTTTGCAAATGATATTTTCCACGGCACACAACTATTTATATGATGTAACAGAAAAACGAGTCATTACCGATTTTCGAAAAATGATTTTTGAACATTTGCATAAACTATCTTTAAGTTTTTTTGTAAAACGACGAACCGGAGAAATTGTTTCACGCATGACCAATGACGTCTCAACGGTAGAAGGGGTAATCACTGACTTGCCGGCAACCGTTCTTCAACAATCGATTCGTCTTTTTGGCGGTATAGTTATCATCATATACATGAACTGGCGACTCACATTTATGATATTGGTGCTAGCCCCCATCCTGGTTTTATTTGCTAAAGTTTTAGGAAAAAAGTTAAAAAACTTATCCAAAGAAATTCAAGACAAGCTTGCCGTTTGTACTACTGTTTTGGAAGAAAACGTAAGTGGCATTCAGGTTGTTAAATCTTTTGTTCGCCAAAAGCTGGAGATTAATCGTTTTTCCGACGCTGTTGAAGAAAGCTTTGAAACCGCCAAAAAACGAGTGAAAATTTCTGCTTTCTTCGGACCCACCATTGGTTTTATTTCCTTCTCTACAGCCCTGGTTCTGCTTTGGTATGGTGGCAAAGAAGTTATCCAGGGGAGCATCAGCCCAGGAGACCTGATCGCCTTTATTCTTTACGCAACAATAATTGCCGGCCCTATGGGAAGCTTCGCTCGGTTATACACGCGAATTCAAGAAGGACTGGGTGCTTCCGAACGCATATTTGAAATTCTCGACACGGAGCCCGAAATTCAAGACAAAACCAATGCTAAATCCTTACCAACCATTAAAGGAAAAGTAGAAATTAAAAACTTAGAATTTCACTACCGAGAAGATCAACCCGTATTAAAAGGGATCAACTTTACTGCAGACCCGGGTGAGATGGTAGCTTTGGTCGGACCCAGCGGCGCCGGGAAAACAACGTTTGTTCAGTTGTTGCACCGATTCTACGATCCAACAAAGGGAGACATCTTGGTGGATGGTTTAAACATAAAAGATGTCCAGCTTTCCAGTTATTGTCAACAAATCGGATTGGTTCCACAGGAGACTTTACTCTTTGGAGGAACCATCGAGGAAAATATCCGTTACGCAAAACCCGATTCTTCGCATGAGGAAATAGTCAATGCCGCCAAAGCGGCAAATGCCCACAGCTTTATAGAAGAATGTCCGGAAGGCTACCAAACAATTGTAGGAGAAAAAGGAATCCGTTTATCTGCAGGACAAAGACAGCGGATCGCCATTGCACGCGCCATACTCAAAAATCCTCACATCCTAATTCTGGATGAAGCCACTTCTTCTCTTGATAATGAATCGGAAAAACTAATTCAAGAAGCATTAGAACGATTAATGGAAGGAAAAACTTCTTTTGTTATTGCGCACCGATTATCCACTATTCACAACGCAGACAAAATCATTGTAATGGATCGAGGAAAGATCGCTGAAACCGGCACCCACGAATCTTTGATGGAAAAGAAAGGTCTTTATCATTACCTTTACACATTAAAATCGATTCGAGATGGAGAAGCACAACTTACCAAATGATTGGTTAATCGGTTTCAACTAATTGACAACAAACCAAAACAAAAAAACGGAGAAAGGGCAAGCCCTTCCTCCGCAAAAAAATCTTTCTTTCATCTTAGCAAGTTCATTTATTGTGTTTCAAAAAGAGTCCCAGCTCTCCAGTCATAAATACCGGCGGAAGTTCTATTGAGTCCTCCACTCACCACCGATCTACTTCCACTGGCAGTGTTATCTTCACCTCCAGTAATACTCGAGTAAAAACCACTGGCAGTCCCTTCCCTTCCTCCGGAAATACTTGAGGCAAAACCTGTATTTTGATTGGTCCAACCGCCACTTATACTTGAAGATTGACCACCAGCCGTGTTGGCCTGCCCACCACTGACGGAGGAATAAAAATTGGAAGCTTCATTCAAATGACCTCCACTGACACTCGATTTTTCTCCGCTTGCAGTATTAAACCAGCCCCCAGAGACACTCCCCCAACGACCAGTAACAGTATGACGCTGACCTCCACAAGCACTCGCGTGAATTGCTAAAAGCTGATTATCAGCACCTGCGGCAAAGCCACCATAACTGTTGTAATTGTGCCCACTACCCACAATAAGATTATGAGAACCTGTTTTATCAGGAGGAAATAAAACTGTATCCTCATCATAACCGACGATAAGGTTCCCTAGTCCATTTATCGTTGGGCCACTGCCTGTATCTCCATTGGTGGCCCCTGATCCACTTTCCACATGAACGTTCATTCCTGTAAAGTGAAGATCGTTTCCATTACGAACCACTCCAGCTAACAAAGTCTTTAGAGCATCAATTTCAGCTTGTAGCGATTCCAAAGTAGGCTCTCCACTCGTATAGATCACCTCCAACATTGGAGAAAAAGTCCCCTCTCTGGAATTCATATCAATACCATTAGTGGTTCCGGCGGTCCGGATGGTAACTCCATTATTAGCAAATCCGCCATCAACCCAACCTTGAACTAAATTCACTCCTGCAGGAGTCAAATTGATCGTGGTTTGCCCTAAAGCAAATGCCGGGATTACACCACGAATAGTAGCGGAACCCGACAAATCACTCCAGTCTACTGTTCCTTCACTCCATGAAGTGTTTTGGCGAATAATATTGTAAGCACCACTACTTGCATCAAATAAATTCAAAGTGATTGAGGCCGAAGTCACAGTTGACCCTGCAGGAATGGATGACACATCCCACTTAATCAATGCTGCAATCTCTCCTCCTGACCCATCATTTCCATCTGCCAATAAAACAGTTTCTGTTCCAAAATTTGAATTTGGATTGGTTTCACTTATGTAACTATCCTCCACTGCGGTGAATTGGCTGGTTACCGCGCTTACGGTAGTACTAAAAAAAATTATCCCTAAAAGTAATAAACCGGAACACTCAATTATTTTTTTCATAAATGCCTCCTCCCGAAAACATACGCATTCATTATTAAAGGTAAGATTAATTATCCTATTCAGGGTATTTTCAAAGGGATCATCCCACAGCCCCTTTTGCCATGCAAGTAATATGTAACAAATTTTGATTGAAAATTATTGTTAAAATATTGACAGCCCAAAGTATCTGCAACTCTATGGAAAATTTATTTATCTAAGTAAGCCAAATTCAAAATATTTAATATAATCACAACTCAAAACCAAATAACACAAACTACAAACTTAAATTTGAGAATGAGTTTCAATAATAAACAGGCAAAATCAGACTATATATTTCTGAGCTTTGGAAAGAATTTCAATTCCAGTCCGTACCTAAGACGTGTTAGAATTCCCCAAACAGTTAAATATTTTTCTTACAATCTTTCTTCGGGAGGGAACATGAAACACCTAAAAACACTGTTAGCCATTTTTGTCCTTATAATCTCCGTAGCTATATTTACAGGTTGCGAAAAAGGTCCAGCGGAAAAAGCAGGCGAAAAAATAGATGAAACGGTAGACAAGGCAGGTGACGCAGTTAATGATGCGTTAGGGAAATAGTTTATATTTTTGTATTTGCATTAAAGCCTTTTGAGGGAAACCTCAAAAGGCTTTCTAATAAGGCAGGCGTTTTGCGATAAAATTGGAATTACTATTAAAGGCCCCTCGACTAGTTTAGGCTTGATTTAAATAATGTGATATTTACGGGTTAACTGGTAAAATTTACCCACATTATTGAGAAAACAAAAAAAATTAAAAAAAATCTTGCTAAACCCAAACAAAATCACTATATTCATTCTTTGGACAAAACCCAAACTTTGGGTAACAACCTATCCAATACCTTTCAATTGATAAAGTTAAATTTTTCTAAAGTTTATTAGTTGACATCACTTTAGACAATCTATATATTTATCTGCTTTTTTACAGCTCTTTGAAAATAGAATAAGGTGCCAAATTATTTTGCGGGTGCCAACGTTAATTACAGTACTTTGATCAAATAGATCCATTTATATAATAACTGGAGAGTTTGATCCTGGCTCAGAACGAACGCTGGCGGCGTGCCTAACACATGCAAGTCGAACGAGAAAGTTTCCTTCGGGGAACAAGTAAAGTGGCGCAAGGGTGAGTAACACGTGAATAATCTGCCTTCAAGTCCGGAATAACTTGACGAAAGTTAAGCTAATACCGGATAAGACCACATTTCGTATGGAATGCGGTAAAAGGAACCTCAACTTCTGCTTGGGGATGAGTTCGCGGACCATTAGCTTGTTGGTGAGATAAAAGCTCACCAAGGCGACTATGGTTAGCCGGCCTGAGAGGGTGATCGGCCACACTGGAACTGAGACACGGTCCAGACTCCTACGGGAGGCAGCAGTGGGGAATTTTGCGCAATGGGCGAAAGCCTGACGCAGCAACGCCGCGT